>AOLX01000001.1 GCA_000336895.1 Haloarcula argentinensis DSM 12282
CCTACACTGACTGGTGACCACAAGTCACCGCGAGTCGGCAAGCGCCGACTACTGCATGGGCCCGCTGGGCTCACAAGACCTATCCGAGGCGGATATCCCCTCACGGGGATGTCGGGTGCAACTCCCGACGGGTCCGTACTTCGTATCGCAACCGAATCCGTCCCCTTAAGTGTGGGACGGCGTTCGACTGTGATACGACGACAGATGCACCAGGCCGGGTGAAACCGCGCCTGGGAAGGGTCGATTCGCCCACCATCTCCACCTTGGGGGCGAATATGAAACCGTGTGTACGTGCGATCCAGGCGTCCACTGGACTC
>AOLX01000002.1 GCA_000336895.1 Haloarcula argentinensis DSM 12282
CTATCGGTCTCAGGTTGTGTTTAGCCTTCGCAGTCGATGCCTGCGTTATTCGCGAGGGATATCCAACCCCCGCTACTCTGGCACTACCGCACAGCGTACTGGTCTCGAGTACGGGGTTGTCACCCTGTATCACGCTCTGTTCCAAGAGACTTCGTCGAGACGGTCGGCTGATGAGAGGTAGCCCTGACACCACATTGCCCGTGAGGGCTTCGGTTTGGGCTGTATCGCGTTCACTCGCGGTTACTNTTTCTGTTCCTCCCGATACTGAGATGTTTCAGTTCTCGGGGTTCCTCATTGCGCGAAGCAATTGTTAGAGAGATTCTCATTCGGAAATCCATGGTTCTTCGCCTCCGTGCGGCTCCCCATGGCTTATCGCAGCTTGGCACGTCCTTCATCAGCGCCTGAGCCGAGCAATCCACCAGCTGGCATAGTAGCCAACGTCGTTGTGACTCGTTCAACTGAACGAGTCCAGTGGACGCCTGGATCGCACGTACACACGGTTTCATACTCGCCCCCAAGGTGGAGATGGTGGGCGAATCGACCCTTCCCAAGCTCGGTTTCACCCGGCTTGGTGCATCTGTCGTCGTATCACATCCGAATGCCGTCCCACACTTAAGGGGACGGATTCGGTTGCGATACGAAGTACGGACCCGTCGGGAGTTGCACCCGACATCCCCGTAAGGGGATATCCGCCTCGGATAGGTCTTGTGAGCCCAGCGGGCCCATGCAGTAGTCGGCGCTTGCCGACTCGCGGTGACTTGTGGTCACCAGTCAGTGTAGG
>AOLX01000003.1 GCA_000336895.1 Haloarcula argentinensis DSM 12282
AATACAGAAGATCGAGACGGCTGTGTAAGTGTCATAGCTGGAGTCCAGGACCAGACAACGTCATTTTATGTGCATAGCGCTGACTGTCCAATCGATAACCCTACTTGTCATACTGATTAGTCCGCACGCTTACTCAACAGGCATTTCACCTCTTCCACTGAGTAAAGAAACCGTATTGGTAACGGCTAACCAACATAACAGCTGTTATTCCGGCTTGTGTTGGTTAATGCATGAGCGACGAAGACTATGCCCACCAAGCCTTGTTGATGCTGGAGCGGATCGATGTTGACTCTCTCGAATAGGAGGCGCACGAGGCTCATCAAAAGGCAGTCGCCGCCGTTGACGAGACGGCCGTGGCCCCGGGCAAGGACGAAACCGAGGACGCGGTCGCCGTCAACACGCCAGAGGAGTGGGCCGACGACAAGGACGAATGGGACGAGAAGGTAGAGGAAGCCTACGAGGCGGCGGTAATCTCGCATTCGAAGGGCACGCTGACGATGAAGACAATCAACGATCGGGAGTACTACTACTTGCAGTGGCGCGACGGCGGGCGGGTCACGAGTCAGTACGTCGCGCCAGTCAGCCCGTGACAAGGCGGTTTTCTCCGGAAACAGTGGTGTGTTGCTGGTTTCACATCGTTGCGAACTCTTCTCCGGCGTCGGGCAGATATTCGATTATACTTTGATGGGCTCCAAATTCACTGATAATCGTCTGGAGAGCATCAACGACAGTCGCAATATTACGGTTAAGTTCATGCTGACGGTACGTGCCACTGTCTTGCCCGCGATGCTCCATCTCAGACAGAGTGAGACTGAGATTTTCGAAATCTGAGAGGAAACTACGCATTCGGCGCGCAGTTCGCGGCTCTTGACCTTGGAACTCGCAGAGCTCTTTGTATCGCTGATAGACGATTCGAGAGCGAGCAGGTGTTTCCCCCTTGCAACAAGCGTCGTCAGCGCATAGAGTGTGAGCTGCTCATGTTCTGTGAGGTCGCGCATAATGTCCATGCTCTGCTGGGCTTCGAGCTGCTCCTAGGCGCGTTCGACATGATCAGTCGTAACCGAATTCGCATTTTCAGTGCGAGCGAGATCGCCGACGACGCCGGTGCGGACGACTTTGAAGCGGTTTGTGCGTGGATCGACCGCAATTCGTAGCCAGCCCGCATCATCGACGCGGGCCGCGAGTACATGGGGACTGACGGCCGATACCACGTCGCCTTTGAGAGACTGATGCCTGTCTAAGCATGGGTTGCGGTTGCTCTTGGTTCTATCCGCCGACGGACCGCGACCCCGCGCCGGGGCTTGTTAGAGGCAGGCCCCACAACGGCGCAAGGGGAGCCGCTCCGACTGACCACTTTGTCGGTGAACTCTAGCTTGGTCGGTTAGCCAGCAAACCGTCGTGGTGTCAGCCGGTGTGTCTGTGCTGGCATACACGGATGGGTACTGGCGGTGATAACTTGAACCCCCCTTGCATCACCGCGAGAATATGCGTGGCAGTCGAGACCTGATTTCTTTATATACCAGAGCGTGGGAATAACTGATCGGTGGGCGTGCGAATTGAACGACCCGTTCAGTCAGTTTAGACCCGGGCCACGACAGATGCCCTTGATGTATTTCAGCAAAATTCGAGGTTATGACTTCTCAGCATCCTGTTTTCCGACCCACCAGCCAAATCCAACCCCGGGCAGCCCAAGCATAATTAGTGGCGCTATGAGGTAAAGCGCCGAAAGTGCGTTTCCTGAGAAAAGTACTGCCACAGAGAGGAGAAAGGTGGCCAACGCTATTACACCGATGTAGTAGTCTCGCTGTTGAAGTGCTATCCCCGTTAGAACTGGAACTCCAGCCGCGAGACCAAATGAGATCGTTCCAGCCCAACTGATGACTGACAGAGTTGGGGCTTCAAGAGCGTTTACACTCAACAGCGTGGCAATTGCTCCAGCCGGAAGTGAAATCACCGTGAGGAGATTTCCTCTCTGATCCCGTCTAAAGATTCCAGTCCCTATCAGTATGCCTCCGATGGCCAATAAGGAATCCCGGGCAAGACCCTCAAAAAGCCCTCCGCTGTCGTCGGCAGACGTTGTTCTGATATAGAACACGCTGTCGTCTTTGAGGATATATCGATCTCCTTGAAGCGTCTCGACAGCTCTGTAGTTATCGTAAGTCGACAGAGTCGTACCGCCTTGTTGAGTCACTTCGTCTACTGCTAACTGAGCAGGCTGAGGAAGCTCTGAATAGTTCATTACTGTTGCACCAGGCGGTGGATCTCCTTCACTAACGACTTCAGAAACCATCGTCCGTTCGCTCACTGGTGAAAGTGTCGCCACAGCAATTCCAATGATGAGCAAGCTCGTCACGACGTAGATCGTAGCCGTGATATCGGAATTCACAACTAATCGTTATCACTAATTGATGAGTACTTTGTCTGTACTGACCGCAGAGTCATGACTGGGGCTGCTATTCCAACATTCCGACGGGGTGGTGTCCAAACCGTACGACAAGCAATACCGTAATCCGCCGTACTGTGCCTCCAGCATTGTTGAAGAGTCGGCTGTCTCCGAACTCAGACAGCTCTACTTCTGTTCTGTCCTAACCGTTGTCGCCCTCCAAGTATACATCCGATAATCTGGATTTGCGGCCACGGTTTCTAGGGCTCTATGATTGATCGACCCCAGCCACCAGCCATTCGGGGGTGAATCTGTCCGACTTTCAGTGTAGAAGCGGACACGGATGCAATAGGACGTATAATTCTCGATCACACCAAACTATGCGAGAACTGTGAAAACACTGTAACGTGCCATAACATATGCGCCACGATATACGCCGAGTAATCAATGCAGCAGATTTGCGAAATACTAAAGACGTTTGATGTCATCGAAGTGATGTGTCCCTCTCAAGAGATACCCTCCTATTCAGTATCTTGATCATGCTGTGGGTAATTAAACTTGAAATCAGTGGAGCCAGTGAAAATCATGTAATCGTCCTTATCTCATTCGTAATCGGGCTGATCGGACTTGCTCGAAGTTTGTTGTCGTCGCTGAGTTCTGACAGTCAGAGTTCTGAGTCCAGCCTGGGCAAGTAATGCTCGATTACTGGTCAGATAATTCAACCAGTTACCGATAAATCGAAATTCGCGAGATAGGTTTATTACACGCTCATATTATCCTACTCTCACCCGAGAGGCGGACAGGAGTGCACAAGAATGCTGGGTTCTCGGGCACAGATATGTAGAATTTCTATTATTATAGAGGGTGGTTCTCACGGATACTTATCAAGCAGTAACCAGCATGCTAATATACCCACGAAAAAACTTTCATACAATGGATATAGGTCGTCGTAATTTCCTTGCAGTGACAGGTGGGATAACTACAACTTTCGTTGCAGGATGTTCTGGATTAGGTTCATCAGCAGAAGATCCGTCGTTTGAAGTTCGTGAATTATTGCAGTCGGACGCAGCGCTTGTCTCAATCGATAACAATGGGAATTCGTTCTCTGCTACGATACAAAATACCGGGAATAGTGGTCAGATTGCTGTAGCATTGTTTTGGCAGATGGAAGAATCAGCAATAGAACCAGAGGGTGTCACATCCGGTACAGATGGATTTCTCAGGGAGCGCATAAATAAGGTGTATTTTGATGCTGATGAAAGGCGAACTGTCGAGCTCACCGCACAACCCCCAGATGATGCGATTGGTTACCAGTTCTTGGCGCAAGCAGCAACATATGGTGCAAATATTCAAAATACCGGAGGGAAGGGTCGAGCCGCAGTAGAATTCACGTATAATGAACCAATGATTGGAATAGAGACTACAGAAGAAGATACATTGTATATTGAATCTGAAGCAACAAAGAACATTGAATTCGATCAAGTAATTGAGACAAACAGCCAGTGGAATATTGAGGTTCAGCCAGTTAACTCAGAATGACGAGTTAACTAGCCTTCTATCCGACTCTCACCCGAGGACCGGACACATTCTGTCGCCCGGCCAGATGTACTACCCATCGCGATAGCCAATAGAACCTGCGATCACAACCAACACTCAAACCGCCTCGGTCGGCAGCCACAGCCCCAGTTTCGATTCCACGTCAGCATCCGTCGTGACATACTCACCATGGAGGTTCTCACCAGTGTAGGAGCAATGACTGGATCATTGACGCGGTCGCGAAGCGTGAGAGCCAGATCCTCTTTGGGCATCGTCCGATTCGGATTTTCGCTAGGCAGTTGGCACAGCACCGTCCGGAGTATGCCAGCGGTCGTGAGTCCGAGACAGTCGACGTGGGCGCTGTCGATGTCCGCCTCCTGCGTGATCCGTTGGAGGGCGTGCCGTGCAAGGACTGTTTTGCCAACACCTTGTGGTCCTTCCCCGTCTCGGTGTTTCAGCGACGGCGAAACGTGATCATCATCGAAAACCGATGGGTCCGTGATCCTGCTTTTGAGGTAAACGTAGCTGTAGCTGACGAGCGACTGGTTCGTAAACTCCCTCTGGACTTCCGGAGTGAGTGCTCGCTAACCAACACGCGGTGGCAGCACCCTCCCGTGTATATCGGTCAGTACTGTAGTATTGGGCATGAAAAGAGTGTGGTTCGCGCTCTGGAGGGCGATTCACAGTGAATAAAAACTATGATGCCACGCAGACAATTTTGAATATGGCTATCTTCCCGCTCACACAGCAAGAGCTCTGGATATTCCGAACCCTCTTTGTGATTCCTGTTTTCGTTGGCATCGGTGGACGTGTGCTTGCCGGAGGCTCGATACTCGAAGTTGTAGTTGGTGGCGGAGTAATGGGAGGGCTCTCTTTCTTCCCGCTGGCATTCATTTACTTTATATACTTGTTTGGAAAATACCGCTCGACCCAACATGCATAACAGCTGTGCTTAGTATGCAGACATACTGACCAGGCGTTTCATCGCTACGACTGCCCAAAGAACCCAGATTGGCAACGACTGGTCAAAGCGTATTTTCCGGATAACCGATTTCGAACAGCCACCTCAAACGGCCCGATCGACGAGTTCGTGCACCCAGTCAGGAGCGTCGAGGTCAACTGCAACACCGTGCTCCCACGCCTCGACGACCTCGTAGCCGCCTGTGCGTTGGATTTCTAGCCGCCAGCGACGTGTATCGTCCTCAGCCTTGGGTTCGACTTCGAACTCCGCAGTGTCGTCGCCGGTTGCACCAAGGTACTGGACGGCGAGTTCAGTCCCATCATGCAGTTCGACCGTCTGGGCCTCTGTTGCGGCCATATACAACCGGATACGGGAGACTGGCTATTAAAACGGGCTTGTACTTCCGGAGTGGAGATTCGCTAACCAACACGCGGTGGTGAGCACGGCATATGTAGGTTAGTCAGAAACCGTTATGATTAGCAACTCCAGCGCGGGTCTTGGTCAGTACAGGGGAGAAAATTAACACGAGTACGCGAACCAGATGTCTTCTGGTTCAACCAGGATTTGAACGTCTTCCCCATCGCGTGAACAGTTGTCCACGTCTGGTTCGTATTCGTGTCTAATCTCATCCCCACCATCTCGCGAGACAATGAGGTGGTCAACGCGATTTTCGACACCCTGTGATTCGTCACCGTGCCCTCCTGGCAACGAATACGTGTGGTCAAGTAACAGGGAGCCATCTGTCGCGTAGACGGCTACAGAAAGGGAGACCTGTTGATTGGTGTGGTTCCGTGGGATGATTTCGACGGTCGTTCCTTCTCCACTCTGCTCTCTGTCAAAGCCGAGGCAACCAGTTAGTATGGGACTACACCCAAGAGCTGTGGAGAGGAGGGCACGACGTTTCACGCATAAAAATTCCAGTTGTGATCTAAAAAAGCCATCTCACTGGCTGGTCGGTTTGCACGCTACTCACAACCGGCCACCGGCGGCCCGAAAGGGGAGACGAGGACTGGATGAACGTAGGGAGTCAGGCCACCTAATAGCGTTCCATCCTGCGTCTGCCTCGGGATCGTATACGCCCGCCGTCGGGAGCCCTCTACCCCTCCGCACCGCCACGAGCGGACCCAGTAACACAGCACACGGACAGAGATACTTTCTTACTCCCCGCTACAAACATAATGCATATGACTAGAGGGTGGGACCGACGGCAGATCCTTACTGGGATGGGCGCATTCGTCGGCAGTGGCGCTCTCGCTGGGTGTGCCGGACTATCGAGTAGTACATCGTCCGAGCAGACACCCGCCGAAACAACGGACTCGATAACTGAGACACCAGCTCCGGAGACAGTCAACCCGGCAAACACAGCATACCAGCAGACACCAACGCCAACGCCAGAACCGACACCAACACCGACGCCGACTGAAACACCGGCTCCAGACCTTTCCGGTAGAGAACACTACTTCAACTGGATACACGGCGACGACGAGCAAATACTCGACGCTGTCCAGGGCGACGGACAGGATGCAGCCAGCATCAGCTTCACCGCCATTGACGACGCACTAGAAGCCGGATTCGAAGATGCCGATAGAGTCCAAGCCATTGCAAACGGACTCCAAGCAGCCAGCCAAGAATACAAAGTAGATGACGAAGGCTACGAGAACAGACACCGACACATCCTCTCCGCGCTCCATCAGACACTTGAACAGAAAGACGGCGACCAATGGAACTTCGAAGTCATCGGCATGCAAGACTTTTCAAAAAGTCCAGCATTTGGGGATAACATAGACTACAGCAAGGTATGGGTGGAAGAAGAGGACGGAGAATACACAAACATCAACGCCGGACTAGGCGAAGTATACAGACACCAAACACACATCAAAGGGAAAAGGGTCGAAGGAGAGGACATCGAGGACAGAATACAACGAGAACTCCAATTCATAAGAGACCCAGACGATGTAACAACAAGATCAGGACACGACTATGAAGCGATGGAAAATGCGATAGAGTATCTCAGAAACAAGGGAGAGGAGGTTACTGATGATGATATCGAGGAGGCTGATGGAGTCTGGTTTAAAAAGCTGAGTAGGAATATCATGGGCGATGGAATCCCGGTACCAAGCTCCGTCGCAGATTGGAAACAGTACCACGAAGGATTAGAAACCGGACCAGACGTATTCCTTGGACTCAACGAAGCCTATCATAACGAGGGGTATGATGGCGACATGGCCCAGTTTACCGTAAACAGTGCAGTAACTGGCAGTGTGTCGGTGGACGACCTCCCAGATGACTATACACTCGACGACGGAGTCCCCGGAAACCCGGAACGATAATGACTGCTGAAGAACCTCTCACGTCCAAAATTAGCGCAGGTGAATATAAAAAAAGTTGGCCTATCACTCATTAGCTGCCGCTGAGCTCTCTCTTAGAATCTCTAACGCCACAATCTGGGTATGGTTTGTCCCACTCTGGATCATCATGACAGGTATATTGATACGTCGCTTCCCATCGTCGGTGAGCGTCTAGGTGGCCCGTGGCCGCGTCGAGTCCCTTGGCCACACTAGCCCACCATCACAGGCATACCAGATGCGTGCACTCGATTTCGTTAGCGTCCAGTCCGACGGCGGGCTGTCCATCCATGTCCAGTACCGCCCGAGAACGGGATGTGAGAGTGTCCGGAGTCGGTAGGCCCCAGTGTCGTCGCGAGTAATTCCGCGGACAAGCCAGCCGAGCTGGTCACGAATCCATTCGAGGTGAGGCCGCCGCATCGAGGACAGCCGCAGCGAAACCCTCCATGTATATCATGTTTGTAGACATATATTTCTATATTCAAAACTCATCCGCTGTAATTTATATTCTTGTGTCTCACACTCAAGTGGTCGATAACACAGTTNTTTCTATATTCAAAACTCATCCGCTGTAATTTATATTCTTGTGTCTCACACTCAAGTGGTCGATAACACAGTTTCCAGCATCGTTTCTATCGATTCAGCTGGTGGGGACACGTTGGAATGGCCTTTCCAGAGCCTGCTCTTGATGCCGATGGCACTGAGTATCGTCGCAATGTGTACGAGCGCCGCTAAAACGCAGTATCGTCGACAGCAATCCCGTCGAAGCGGTCGATCTGTTTCTGGAACGACTGTCGGCAGTCCTCGATATATTCCGGGTCTGGGTCGGGTTCGCTCCGTGTCTGGTGGAGATATTCGAGTTCGATGGTCAGATACTCGTATTCGGAGGCGTCGTGGCCGTCCCACCACGAGGAAAAATGGAGGTCCTTGACGAGGAGCAGTCCATTATCGTCCCGGCCTCGAACTTTGATATGCTTGTCCCGATCAAGTATTTCAACAGGGAGGTCGGCGGTGGAAACGGTATCGCCGATTTCATTTGGTGTGTCAGTCGGCTCTGCACTCAACCGAAGGTCGATCGAATACAGAGCGCTGTGATGGCGCCCCTCCATCGGTAACAGTGTGTAATGAACGTCGCAAAATTCGTATGGGGCAACATCCTCGCTCTTTTTCTCACGCATCTCTGGGTGATAGAAGTTTGCTCGGTACCCATCCGGTATCTCTTCAAACGTCTCCAAGCATGATTTTTCGTTCAAAAGTTCGCGCATAATCGTGGTCAGTGATAGCGTTCCGTTTTCGCTAGCGAGAGACCGAGTTGGTCGGCGACTTCGTCACACTGCTGGCATTCATGTCCGCACTGTTTTGGGGNTTACGGCCATGAAAACGCCACCCCAATCGAGTTCTTCGACGTAGTAGGCCGGTGCCGACAGGACTTGCTCGCGGCCAATCGCCTCCACTGTCTCGGTGCGGAAGAGGTTGTACTCGTACAGCGGTGGCTTGGTCCTCGTAGCAAGGTCTTCGATGGTTTCGTCCTCGCCGATAGCGAGGCCACCGCGACGGCCAAAACCCCACAGGGGCCCAAATATTTGTGCTATCTCTGCTAAGCCGCGTACATACCTCATTCGTCTATTTTTGACGGTATCTAAAGTCTCCTTTTTTGGATCTTCCAGCGAATATATCCATGTGGTTAGAGATAAGTGGTGATATGGTGACGTAGCCAGCAATCCCATCCCAGAATTATCGAATCCTACTTCGATCGTATGATCAATATTTGAATGGCCAGTTGATAAAGAAACGTGACACATTGAAGCAGTAGTCATAATTTCAGCCGCCTCCTCGTTGTCGGCATCAATTGTACTTCTATGATCACCATCACGGTAATGAATCACATGATGTTTTTCGCCATTTGATCCATCGCCTTGGTTATAAAACATACTAAATAGCGTCTCATATGCCTGCTGAGAGGGGGGCTCCTCAAATACAAATCCGAGTTCAATACTGTCGTAATCTTTCATTTTTGATGACCTATCCAGTGATTATTTTGTCGCTTGATTCATCAACGACTTTAATATCAACATTCGAATGATTCGATTCATCCATCTCAGATATATCTTTTTTCATCTGTATAATTTGGGACGCCACTATGTCGTCGTCGCCTATTTTGTTAGCTCGTACTTCCAAGGTATTCCCGTCAAAGGCTACGCTATCGTGCTCTTCCATCACACTGAGCTTCTTATTGAATTGGGATCTGACTTGTTGTTCATCATATCCGAACGAGCCTTTCGATTCGACTATCTTGCCGGACTCCTTGACTTGGATGTCTAACTCTCCAACTCTTTCTTTTCCATCATAGACTTCAATATTCATCCGCTCGATATTCGCGGAACCAATTTCGTCAGCCCGGCGCACTTCGTCAAGCGCACCGCGAACGTTCCCAGAGTCACCTGCTTGGATGAAATCATCCACGGGACCGCTATTCAGACCATCGACACCTTCCAGATTGTCAGCGAGTGTGGCGAATTTCTCGATCTCCTCCAGATCAGCATTCCCACGGTCGTATTGCCGTGCGAAGGCACTCCGTAGTTCTTCAGCACGATTGACATCCAGATCAAGCACCCGCTGGAGTCCATCACCGCCTAACTTGTCAACTAGCTGTCACCAGCGCCGTCAGTCTCAGCGATGAATTGCTTGGCCCGGCGTTGCTGAGTACCGTCGAGGAAGTCGACTTTCCGGACAGCCCGGTCAAGTTGTTTGTAGGAGTCGAAGTGCAGTATCAGAGAGAATACCGCGTTTCTATGCCCGAGGCGACGTTCGTACGGTCGTAGTCGCCTCAGAGAGTTGCAGCAGTGCGGCCCTGCCGTTGACGTTGATTCCGAGCGATTCGAGCGCTTCGCGGCCCGTTTCGCCGGTCGTCCGGATGGCACGAGTGGTCTTCGACATGGATTTGGCACCGTTGTCGTTGATTCACTTCCAGGTATCCGAGTCCATCTCGCGCAACTGCTAAGTCGTCTGCTGGCGGACGGGCAATCAGTCGCGAAATTCGTCAAAAGAGAGGACCTATCAGCTACTTCTCGGTGCCGCCGAGTCTCTCACGCCACTCATCTAACAGCGGTTCGACGTACTCAGAACCAGCATCGGGATCGTACTCACGGATGGTATCAAGATATGTCTGGGCCGCGCCAGCAATGGCCTCGGCGAGCGCTTGCGTCGGCGCGACGGCTTCCGGCTCGGGGAGTTTCGGTGATTGTTCCCCGCGGTAGTCGGGGTTTTCGACGGCCTCTTCGCTGTAGCAGAACGCGAGATTCGTCCGCCCATCGCCGGCTGGTTCGAACACGAGATACATCGCGTCGATGTAATAGTCATAGACATATCTTTCCTGAGTGAGAGCGGCTAATGCACCTTCGAGGAGGCCGATTACATAGGGTTCAATGAAATCTCTAGTATAGGCATCAGAGCTTCCCAGAATATGTGTCTGATCGACTTGCAGCCGTGCGCCCACCGAAATATCTACATTACCCTGTTGAAAGGCATCATGCGCTCGATCGTCGAAGTCAAAGACTAACGAAACCTTAGTCATACCCAATCACCAGCAGGGAAAGACCATTTTTCTACTGACCCACCCGATTTCGGGTAAGCGGTATGAATCGACCCATCATCTTTCACGATCACTTTCGTGCACTCAATACCACAATTATGTCCATTATTAGATGGTTTTAGTGTATATTGTAATCCTATTGCGGATCTATTACCTACGCTCGTCGATAAATGGTGACTCGAACTCATCGGCCGGGTCATTGGGTACAGTCCCTATTCCCGAACCTGGATCCAGTGACAGGTCATACCAGAAGTCGCCACCGTCTTCTTCACACTTCACAATTACTGGTGAAAGGGTCTCATCCAGTTCCGAGAGAAACTCCCCGAGGTACGCTCTGTTTGCCCGGTCAGTATCGGTCAGTTCGGTATCGGACTTCTTTATCCAGATGTCACTCCGGAGTCCGACACTGAAGGTGTACATGTACTCTGACTCTATTGGGCTGTCTTCGCTGGTAGGCCAAAACGAGACGCTGAGTGAGAGTGGATCTGGCGGTGTGAAATTCGATGGATCGGGTTCCCCTTTGTGATACCTTACGCAGTCCTCCTGCTCGATGTACACGTCTTCGTCACCCAATCGAACGCGCAACCGGTTGTGATCGAAGTTGAGACCACTGATAAACCGTGTTCCAGAACCGTCGATCGTCATGGATTCGGCGAAATCCGTCCACGAAATCCCGTCTTCATCTGCCAGTTCGCGCCTCACGGATTTCTCGTTGCCGCCACCAGGGCTGAGAGACTCGATGGGCTGGTTATCAGGATACACATCGAGAGAGTAGGAGAATTCAGTGGGCGTGATGAAATTGCCAAACAACGCAAACAGCTGTTCGCAATGATTTTCCATTTCCACCGCTTGTTCGGCGAAGGTCGACGCCGATGACGGGACATCGAAATGCCAAACAACACCGATCTCCCCTGACACTCGAATCTCCTGATCAGTCATTACCATGATTTGACCGAGACGACGTCGCCGTTTTCGAACACGACTCTGATTTCATTTGCGTTTACCTCATCTGCTTCCGATGCAGCATCCCGCACTGCTTCTTTTGCTGAACTCTTACTGGTCGCCTCGCCTCTCGCTCGCAGTTCCAAGACACTGTTGTCTTCCGTGATTCCGATAACATCTGCCTCTTGCGCGCTACTGTACTTGTCGTTAATATCTTCAATCTTCTCGCCGACCCATTTCTCTGTGAATCCGCTAGCAGTTCTCGTTTTCACTTCCACGAACTCTTTGTTTCCACCGTTAGTGACTTTGAGGTCGTAGGCTCCATTCCCTGGTTCTGGTTCGACACGATTCACGTCGTCGGCGTAGCGAATGGCACTCGCTGCTTCACCACTCTAGCCCCGGACCTGCCGTGGATTATCTGCGACCTCATCCAGCAGTTCACCTGGACGGCCACAAGTTCGTCGCTGTCGATGGCGCTGTCCTCGTAGGCTCTGCGCAGGTGCCACTGAGTTGTCCTGACATTGTCGGGCACCACCACGCGGATGGTGCCGTCGCCACCCCGGATGATGAAGTCGGAGTCACACCTCGCCGATGCCGGGCCAGCGATTCGCCCAGTTTACGTTAGTCAGTCTCAAAAATCTCTATTCGAGATAGGCCATCGACCAGCTCAGTTCCGGGGACAGCGGCATGAGAAGGTTGTTATCGGATAGATACTCGCTGCAACTAACAGATAGACACATAGATATCCGAGCCATCAGTAGATTGCCTCCGGCTCTAACTCGATGTAATCGTCGTCACTACTGTACACCGACAGGTCGTTCCAGAAATCACTGGTCCTGTACTTGTCCCGCTGTACCGACGTAGCCGAGATGGCGTCAGCGATGTCTGCAAAGAAATCAAGGAGATACGCTCTATTCTTTCTGCCACTCTCAGAGTTTCGCAACCAGAGATCACTGTGCATCGCGACTGAGACGGTCAACACGTGGTTTGTAGTCACTGACTGAATATTCTGTGCTGGTCGGTGGGTAACAGTCAGCTCCAGTGGATCTGGGATGGCCATGTCTTGACGACATTTACCATTCCGGTATGGTGTGCAGTCACTCCGCTCAATAGTATAATCTGTACCATCGAAGTGAATTTTGTAACGGTTCCGGCCGAACGGAACACGTGGAATCCAACGTACGTTTGGCCCAGCAACATCGGTGGACTCGATGAACTCTGATACACGGATTCCATCTTCGTTACGCAATTCTTGAATCACGCCCTCACCAGTATCGCCGTCTGGTCTAATTTCTGTATCTTTACCAAGTTTATGTATGCAATAACTTATCTCAATCGGAACAAGAAAATCGCCGAGCGCTTTGTACAATTGGTCACAAAACTGGATCATCTCCTTAGCCTGTTCGGCACAGGTCGTCGCCGATGATGGCACGACAAACTCCCATGTAAGCCCCGCTGCCATCGATACACGAACTTCCGGTCTATTGGTTTCAGTCATGGTTCGACCGTGATAGTGTCACCGTTATCAGCGACCCAACGAATTTCATCTACCTGTGCTGTCACCCTATCACCGAGTACAGTCTCCACGGTAGACTGGGCCGATGATAACTCATCAGCTGGTGACCTCGTCCTAATTTCTAGCACCTGTGGATTCTCGGAGACATCTACATCCGTGTCGCCAAGCGCATTGTTATGCTTCTTGTTCATATCAGATATTTGGGTGTCAATGTACTTATAATTCACATCGTCCTCCGCCCGGTTTTCACTTCGACATATTCGGTCTCTTCACCTTCCGTAACAGCCATATCGTAATCATCATTCTGACCAGGTTCCATCTCAACTTCGGCACCAAGTCTCACAGCGGAGTCACGACCGCCACCGTGCAATGACGCTCCCGATAAGGTACCAGCCAATAAGTGCGTATGCGTCGAGCAAGCCGGTGATATTTCCAGAGGGGGTGTACCCCAGCAGGACCCAGTTAATTCCGATAACCGGAAGTACGGTCGGGACTGTGCCGAGCAATCCGAGATAGAAAACAGGTGTGGCCAGCCCTGCTACCCCGACAAGCAGCACGTACCTGGTTGCAAACACCCGCCGCGTTTCGGCCACTGGTACCACGTCAGGAAGCGTGACCGGAATATCTTTGTGGGCCGCCAGTACACGAACAGCAGCATCGGTGTACCGAGCTGGAGTGTAGAGAATCAGCATCCCGACCACGAAATTCGGTAAGTGAACGAGCGGAACAACGGACCACAATCCGCCGATATCGGACATCCCGTAGGTTGTGAGCGGCCAGATATACTGTCCGAATTGACCCGCAGTCGACGTTACCATCACCGACTGAAGAGTGCCCACAGTCACGATAGTGAGTAGCCCGGTCAACCACGTCGGCCGGGCGACAGCACCGAGGAGTTCCTTAAGCGACACGTGTTCATCGAAGGTCCAAGTGGGATCAGCCGGTGGGTCGGTAGCTAGTAGTGATTCGTGACCTTCTCGCATCCCAACTGCCCAGGTTCGGATCTTCATGACGCCGAGGACAAATCCAGAGATGCCCAGCAACACCATGCTAATCACGCCGAGAGCCAGACTGAAATCGGCAAATGATGGGAGACTGAGACCGACCATATTTTCACTAGTCGCCATGTTGAAAATAACCGCATATAAAATCTGTGGGGCAGTGGAAGCTTGAGTGACCCTGTCTCGTCACGGCGGGCGTAACTGTGGGCGCACTGTTTAGTTCTACATACTCGCCATCATAAATATATGGCCACTCTGTGAACCGCTCTAACTATGATTCAGCATCTATTCAACAAAGCAGTTATTTGTACTCGTGAGTTTCTCTGACCGCTCGGTGGAACTCTACTGTGAGGAGTTCTTCAATGCTGAACTTCAGATGAATTGTGTAACCTCCATAGGGATTGTATCTAACTGGTTCACTGAAGCCAGAGCTCATAATACTCCACTGGACCTCGGAATATGAATAATCAGTCTCGGGGTTCTCGATGATTGTATTTTCCAAGGTCGAATCACTACCACGGTTTCCACTATAGACCTCTGATAAGCCATCGTCATTCCGTCCAGCTCCAATGATATGTCCTGTCTCGTGCATGATCGTTTTTCTGAGTGGCAGTCGATTCGCATCTTCCGCGTCGTCCTGAAAAATAACAATTCCAAAGTCTCGTCCCCACTGGCCATCGCCGTCGCTTGACGCAACTCCACCGACTGCTGTCCAATCTGGAATCGGGCCTAGGCCGTCCCCACCACTGGGTGTCAGATAGAGGTATACTTTATTTTCCGTGTCGTCATGGTAGTTCTCTTGAATCTCGTCTGCATCATCACGAGTCGTTGGTGGATACTCATTGTCGAAATCCGTCCACCAAGACCCAGACGCATGGGTCAGATCGTCATGTGTCAGTTTATCATCTATATGGTATTTTACGTTTACATCGTACATCTTATAATTGTTTCCGGCTCCCTTAACCGCATTAATCATTACAGGGTCAACATCATCGTCGTAGTCAACCTCAACTGAGAGGGTTGGTGATGGGGTAATAGAGGATGAAGTTGGATTGCCAGATTGGCTCTTGTCAACGGTTAGCCAGTGAAGTTCACCGATATGGAGATTTGAATGTTCATCTAATGCATCACCATCGATATCAGTGCCACTTGGTGACGCTGCTTCCCAAGTGTCGTGATACCCGGCCTGCTCAGAGACGATCTCGTCGCCTTCAATCCCATTTCCAGTGTTGAGGTGCTCGCGGTATAGTACCACGTTGTCAGTGTGGCCAACGCCATAGACGCCAATCCAGCCGTCCCAGTATCCGTCGCCGTCCGTATCAGGGTGTCTCGGATCTGTCCCAAAGGACAAATCAGAATCTTCAACGATAGCTGTTGTGCGCCATGTACTCGTCTGTTGGGTCAGCCCCTTGACCTCTTGACCATCTGTTAGGCCGTCATCATCAGAGTCTGGGTCAAGTGGATCAGTCCCTTCGGTGACCTCTCGCTCGTTTCCAAGCCATGTGTCTGTCCGGTCCGAGCCATCAAGAGCTGTGAAGACGAGTTTGTCCTGCGGACTCGAAGCAGAGTCGTCGATCACGAAGTCAAAATCTGCGCTGCCATCGTCAATATCAACCCGGCCATATGTCGACGTGAATCCAATAACCCGCCGTTGACGGGGTGTGAAAGACTCAATGAGTGCTTCGCTTTGTCTAACCCGCGGATCTCCAGACGATGCCTTAGACGGATTTAGACCCAAGTTCTGCTCTCTTCCATCCCATAGTCCGTCATTATCAGTATCCGCGTCAAGTGGACTCGATTTGATGCGTTTAGACTGCGCCTGATTATCCATTGAGGCACCCCGGGGACTGTTCGTACCAGCCACAGCGCCAGGCCCGACCTGAATTGTCCGAGTTTCAAATTCGGTCCCGTCTGACAAGCCATCGTGGTCTGTATCTCGGTCCGAGAGATCACTGTGGAAAGACGTAATCGTCATCCGATCCGCGACACCCAGTGGCCCGTACGAGACTTCTTGAGCATCGTTGACTCCATCCCCATCTGTGTCGGCATCGTAGGGGTCAAGATCTACGAGATGGAATCCGTGAAACATCGCGATTATCTCTTGTCGTTCTATGTAGTCATACAGAGAATCATCATCTGAATCCGCGTACACCCTCGTTCGGAAGCTCGCTTCAACATTATGTGCTTCAACCGAAATTCGAAACTGGTCTCCGGGCAACGACTCTAAGTCGATGCTTCGAGTATTCTTCCCGTTCGTGTCTAATTGTAGTTTTCGAGTCCAGTCACTGTTGACAGCTGATATCTCGGCAGTAAGCGATGGGTTTGTTCCCATTGGTTCTGATTTGTGGTAAAGCTCAAGCTTTTCAGAATCAGATTGACGGAATTCCAATATTGCATTTGTCGTATTCCGTTCACTCACAGTGTTAGATTGTATCAGATTTCCTGAAGCAGAACCTTTTCGAGCACCTCCAGTGTTCGCTTTCAATTGAGACTGTGGCCGGAACCTGACCCGATACTGTCGGCCCGTATTTGGACTCTGTTGTGGTCCCGGGAGACTCATTGGCCGAATGCAAAAAGTCTGATTTCCGTTGGTAGAGCCATTTTCTATGGAGATGTTCTGCAGTATTTCCCCGGATGTTGGGGGCCCTTCCTCATAGCATGGATTTTTATCTGAATTTTGATCTTCCGTCCCAGCGACAAGTCGCAGCTCCGTCTCATCATAGGACACCGGTGCATCATTATCGAATATAACAGGGGAGGCCGGTGTCGAATCCCAGTGGCATTCTCCCGAACAGTCAAATGAGGTGAGGTTTGAACGCGATAGTGGAGTCTTCGGGGCAATGCTATCTGCCGCAACAAACTCCCCTTGAATACTGGCAGATAGTGCAGGCACAAAGAAAGAAAAATTCTGCACGGTAGCCGAAATGGTTCTATTTTCAGCATCCACTGTGGAATTGATTGGCTGATACGGTTGCGATGTAGACCCATTCCATTTTAACATTGTCACTCGTTGGAGATCCGATTCTGGAATTGAGGAGTTGATCGGCATCGTCACCGTCGCTGACTCGAATGAGGTCTGATTTCTCACGTGAAGAATAGGTCCTGCAGTCCTGTTAGTTTCGTTAACATCAGAAGAAAGTGTCTCCACAGAAACGTCCTGGGAAACCCCCATTGTCCCGCGAATTTCTACCGTCGCGTTTGAACTCTCTGGAGAGAGGGTTGTGGTGACGATTTCATTTCGGTCTGGGGTTCCGTCTCCATCTGCGTCTCTTGACAGGGGATCAGTCCCTCGCTTGATTTCAAGCCCATCGGAGACGGTGTCATTATCAGTGTCAATTACCAATGGATCGGTCTCATAATGTTTGATCTCTTCTGTATCTGTGAGACCATCACCGTCTGTATCATTGAACGACAGTAACGTCCCATTATCCAATTCAGCGCGGTTAGTGAATCCGTCGCCATCAATGTCTTCTGTTCCGTCCAGCGTTCCATCACCATCCGTATCATTGTGCGTAGCATTGAGTGCACCTATTGGCTCTTCAAATCCATCTGGTAACCCATCACCATCCGTATCTGCCTCAAACGGATTCAGCCCGGCATCAAGTTCCGTACGAGTGATGAGTTCATCATCATCAAAGTCTTCTTGGCCATCACGGATACCGTTGTCATCACTGTCGGCTTGGTTCGGGTCTGTTCCTATTTGAATTTCTTCGCCGTCGGTCAGCGTATCGTTGTCGGAGGTTTGAGTTCGTGGATCTGTCCCAAATTTGTTTACTTCATTCCCATCGGAGACAGAGTCGTTGTCCGTGTCTGGTTGCCGAACAGAGGTATTGCATCTTGATTCGTTTTCGGTCGTTAGCCCGTCTCCGTCCAGATCTTCTTTGTCGTCTGTGACTCCATCTTTATCGGTGTCAAGATTAGCTGGGTCTAAGCCTTCTATAGGGTTCTCAAACCCGTCTGAAAGCCCATCGCCGTCAGTATCATTGTCTCGGGGGTTGGTCCCTTCCCGAAATTCTGCGTACGCTACCAGACCGTCTGAGTCCCAGTCCTCAAGACCATCAATAACACTGTCACCGTTGCTATCCGCTTGCGTCGGATCAGTCTGGGTTACACTCCGTTCGTATGAATTTGGCAACCCATCACCGTCGGTATCATTCACTAGCGTTGATTGACCTTTCCTGAATAGCCATTGGATATCCCCGACATCGGTGCGGTTGTCGCCCGTGTAATCATACGCGCTCCAGTTAGCACCGGCTGCTGTGGTTCCCAGATGACGCGACAGTGCGTCAACGTCGACGATATTGACAGCGCCATCGCCGTTGACATCTTCGTAGATTCCGTCACCATCTGGGTCAGTAGGTTGGTGGTCACCGACGAGTGGGTACGGATGAGAATCGTTTTCCCGGGGCGCTAACTGCTCAATCGCACTCGCATTCGGTTCTGTTGAGTCATTCCAACTGGTCGAAAGTGGCCCGGTCGCCTGGTTCCCAGCCGTTGCGGTGGGTGTCTGTGCTGGTTCGTTTCCGGCGGTGGTGACAGCCTGGTTACCGGCACCGTGTCCGGATGAGCGTTCCAGAGCCGCCGGGCAGGGCCGTTCTTCGGCGGCGTTTCATACTCGATATCGTGGCGGTCCAGCGCTCGGTAAATCGACCGCTTCGAGACATCATGTGCGGTGGCGAGGTCGACGACATCGAAGCCAGCCTCGAGGGCCGCTTCGAGATACGATGCAGACGTGTAGGCGTCCACTGAGAAGTCATCCAAGTCCAGCGCAGCGACGAGTTCGGCCCGGCAGTCCTGCATCGTGCCTGTGAATTGGGGTCAGTCATAGCCGTATATCTCAAGTTAACTAGCCGGGTTTCCTAGAGTGTTTCGGCGACACAGCCTAGAAGAGCAACATCAAAATAGCGGCAACAAATATTCGTACTATCCCCTCCCCTCTCGATTCCACTTAATCACCGCGCGCGTATGCAGCAGGATTGGGAGTCAGCAGTTCGAAGCCGCTACCGGCGGGTTCTAAGACCAGCCATATATTCGAATGCTGAAAATAAGGTGCTACGGTACAAGAGCTGGTCTTACGGCGCAATTGGCGTATCATTGCCGGTGTCGAGCCCCCTCAGCGGGACATCACCAGAGAACTCGAATTCGTCGTACCAGACAGTGGGCCGTTTCGCTCGTCCCTCGTCCGTGAGCTCGATCAGCCCGTAGTCGGCAAGTTCGTGGACGTTCTCAGTCACTTCAGGTGGATGTCGGTCCACGATACGTGCGAGTTCACGGATGCTGTCCGGTTCGTGTTCGACTATCGCCTCTAAGAGTTTCAGATTCGTCGGCCGGAAGATGCGGCCGAACGTCGCGAGGCTCTCGATACTCAGTCGAGACGGCTTCGATTCGACATCCTCGCCCTCATCGATAGCCGCAAGGGTGTCCTCAAGGCCGCTCCGGTCGGGACGCGTGCCAATCGTGATGTGGAGTGTTCGGGTCATGGGTTCGTGTGTGAGTGTGAGGTTGCTACCATTCGATACGTTTCTCGGGTGGGAGTGCAGCACGCCACGCGTGATACAGTGGCTGGAGTCCGTCGAATTCGAGTTCGAAGACTTGTCCCGCGATGTGCAGTTCGTGTGGTCCGTGATGATTGTCGAAACGGATGATGGGGTCCGCAGCACCAGCCACGCCATAGTGGAACGCGTATTTGACGCCGTCTGGGTACTGGTCAGACTCGGGAACCTCGAGGATGCGTACTCGAGCGACAGTCCCGTCATCGTAGGCCTGAATCTCATCTTCCAGCACCACGACATCATCGCCCATCGATAATTGTTAGTTTGTACCCTAACAGTAAAAGCGTTAGTCTAAGCTAACAGTGGGGTAGTAACGACTTGTTGTGTAAGTCGTAACAAAGTTCCCTGATAACAGCGGAAACCGTGGTGTATTCGACCTACCAGAACCCTCTTGGATAACGGAAAATAAAGTAATCGTAATGCGTATTGAATCGACCGCTGGAAACGAGCACAAAGTCTGGCTCACCGATGGTGAGATAGAGGATCTCCGTCGAGCAAGCAACAGCCAACGCGACGATATCATCATTCAACTCGGAGCGTTCGTCGGTCTTCGGGCGTTCGAGATCCCACAGGTCCGACCTGTCGATGTCAAGGAAACCGACAGCGGACAGTACAGGCTACGTGTCAAAGCCGGGAAGGACACATCAGGGAACGGCGGGAAGCCCCGCGATGCCTATCTCCCTGACAGTGTGGAGTGTGATCTCCAGCGCTTCCAGAACGAACACAACATCGCACCGAAAAACCCCTACATCGACCTGTCACAACCGGGCGTCCGAGCCGTTGTTCGACGGACAGCCGAGCGAGCTGTCGACGCGAACGGCGATGACGACTTCAAGAAGGTGTCAACACATGACCTTCGCCGTCGGTTCGCCCAGCGGCTGCTCGTCGACGAGCAGATGAACCCCCGCGTCGTGATGGCTGTCGGTGGGTGGGACAGCTTCGCCGCCATTGAACCGTACCTGAACGCCCCCAGCGAGGACGTGATCGACGACGCCTTCGCGGAAGCCGACCTCTGACTGCGGACGCTGTTGACCCACTGTGCCTGCAGTCAACGGGCCGGATTGACTACCGGAATGAAGATGTCCGTCCCTTGCTGCTGGCGTTCCCGTTGACAACAGCCAGAGCTTCTTGGACATGCTTGCGCATTGCTTTCATAGCCTGTCTACCCTTCTGTGTCACCTCATACTGGTTGGCTGCTCCCTCGGGATTTACCTCTCTCAGAATACCCTTGTCTGTGAGCGTGTTCAGCGCCCGGTAGCCCTGTCGTTCCGAGATATCAGCCCCACTCTCGAGCGCCGAGGAGATGATTGCGCCGCCCCACGGCGACCCATCCATTGCTGCTGTCTCGTGAAGCATCACTCGTTGCGATGGTGGTAGTGCGAGATATGGTTTGACTTGCGACGCCTCATCGACGCCCATCAACTCATCTGCTGACTCTTTCACTGGCATGAGCCCTACTGGATTTCGTGTCTGCAGTCTCTAGATTCTTCCGCCGATCGTATCATCCAGACGTGAGTTAGTCACCGCTGTCGGGAGCGCGCCCACCAGACTGGAGCCACTCAATTGGGGTGACGGGGGGTCCCCCCCTTCCGACTCTGTTCCAGATACGCGCGCGTACCGAACGGACTTTTTCGTCACTGCCAGAGTGAAAGTGGTCCATCAGCGGCACTCACCCCCAGTTGCCATCCACATTTTCACCAGGGCTATCTGGTGTCAATCACGGGGCCGCCAGCGGTCAGACGAAAAAAACTCAGCTGGTGTCGTTACTCGGCGACCAGCGCAGCAAACGCATCGTCGTGAGGGTCGGTCATTGAGTCCTGCATGGTCGCCGGCTGTTCACGCATCTCCTCGAGCGTGAGGCAATCTTCAACGGCGTCAGTGTCGGAATCTGTCTCGTCGAAAACATCCTCAACGGGTTCGTCGGCATCAGGACGGTGAACCAGCGGCGTTCCATCTCGATCGGCGTCGACGGCGGCACCGTTCGCGATAGCGCCTTGGGTCGAACAGTTCCGACAGGCATGGACCTCGTTGTCGTCGTTCCCGAACACACGGGCGTACTGTGCGTCGACGCGCGCTCCGCAGTTCTGACAGGTCACGGCCGATACCATGGGTCAGCGTGGGCTGGCATCGCTAGTAAAATGCGAGCCCATTGTGACACGTGTTAGAAGAATGATGTCAAAATGGGACGGGTTTTTACGCTGGATTCCACCGAACAGCAAGAGTGTAGCCATCGACTGGCGATGGCGGTGATAGACTCATGCCAAATATCAACAAGCTCTCCGTTCGCGTCGGTTCAGGAGTTTAAGCGATGTTTCAAGCCGCTACGACCGTTGGCGAGTGAGCACCCCTACAATCAATGCGCTCAGAACAGTAATCCCAAATCCAAATCCGGGACCTGATCCACCAGTAGTTGTTATAACATCACTTTTCCGTTGGACATCCGGATCGCGTGGTGCGTAGTCTTCCGAGTCAATCACACCATCGCCGTCAGTGTCCTGAAGAGCATCTTCAGTATCCGTAGGTTGTTGTTGGGTTGGTTCTAGTGTAGGCGTGGGTGTTGGGGTCGGTGTAGCTGTTGGCGTCGGTGTATCTTCGTTAAAGCTCGTTACAGTCGCAGAATCGGTAACAGGGTCCCCAGCGCTGGTATATGGCTCATCAGCGGAGGGGAAATTATATTCCATATTATCGTCGGTATCGAGGTGTGGCATAGCCACAATAGTATGTTCACCACGAGACAGAGGTTGGTCCACTGGAATCATGATCTCTCTATGGGAACCTGCCTCAAGGTATCCAGAGTGACCAACAACAGGTCCTGCTGCGCTGCCCTTGTGGAGAGCGATATAGCCGCCTTCAGAAACGACTGCTGAATTGACAATCACCTGTGTACCAGTAGAATCTTGGCTTGGTAGGCTGACTTCCGCAACCCCCCCGGAATCCTCTGGAGTTGGAGTAGACTCTGGGGTTGGTGTAGGCGTTGCCAGTTCACCATCAAGGTCCAAGCTCCAGTCGATTGGGAAGGTTGCGTCGCTAGGAATACTCATTCTAACACATACGACGGTATCTTCTTCTGGATATATTCGCCAAGAAGCGGTTGCACCGTCCCCATTGTAGGTTACGCGCCACCCCCCACGCACCGCTCTAGGATCAGCATTTTCATCAGCATTGTCTATTGTTATAGCCTCTGAACCGTAGGTGATTTCAGGATAACTAGATTCGGTAGAAAAATCTACGTTAACAGGCTCTCCACTGGACAGATCTAGCTTGTATGTATCCGTCTCGCCACGTGCATCAAATGTGCCGGAATATGAACCTTCCCCGATAATTTCTGTCTCTGAAGTGCATTGAGCAGCCTCAGCATCAGGCCAGTCATCACCTGATACAGTCATCGGGACAGTCCCAATCAGTATAGCCGTAATAATCACTACGATTACAGTTTGTGCTTTCATATCACAGTTAGTCTATTCAAATGACAAAAATATTTGGGAATGAGAATAAATCTCCACTTCGAAAAATCAGCCATCGTATCGCACAATTCTTTGGATCTCAGTAGCCTACTGCCAGCCCTAAGTGGCGATAGTTTGACACCATCAGAAAAAATTAAGCATGACAAACATATCAATGAAATAATGTCAAGATGGGATAGGTATTTACCCTGGCTTCCACCGAACGGCAAGAGTGTAGCCATCAACTGACGATGGCGGTGACAGACGCATGCCAAATATCAACAAGCTTTCCGTCCGTGGCGGTTCTGGAATGGTGACGATTCCGAAAGACGAACTCGAGATGTGTGGCCTGCTGGCTGAGGATGGGGCCCCAGATACCGACGTTCAGTTGCTCGTAAAAATGGAACGCCCTGGTGAGTGGCGGATTTCTGTACTCGACGAGTCGTGTGTCGACGATTCGTGGTACACTGGCGAAACGCCCAAGACCGGTCTGCCGGTCGGTGCTGGTAGCGGTGAGCGAAAGTAGCGATATTGGAGAATCCCGACTCCGACCGAACGTCGCACAGACGGACAAAGACAGCTGCCTCAGGTTCACTCAGCATCGGTCTAAAGAACGTCAGTGTGTCAAAACGCCGCGTTAGCCTAGGTCGTCTTGAATCCGCGTTCTGTAATCTGACATAGTACGTTGAGAGCATCAAGCATTGAGCCGCCGACAAGCTCCAGCGTTGGGATAGCTGGTGTGCTAGCCTCCATCGTTATTGGATTGAACTACGGTCACTTCGCACCCAGACTGAATACATTGTTCGCCGACGCAGTGTGACGGACGGTGTAATACTACACTGGCTTGATTTCCATTGACAAAAGGCGATAGTGAGCATCTATTGCTCCGAACATATTCCAGTCAATATCTGTTTTAGCGGAGAATCCGCTCGACGTCGTAAGTTGTAGATTGTAAATTTCACCCTTACTTGCGGAGAATGTTGTACTTATCGTGTACTCTTCCAAAATGTCTCCGGGGAACCCGCCCTGAGTCTCAGTTGGGAGTCTGAGGTCTATTGCCCAACTAATAATGAGATCAGCAATTATACTCCCAACAAGCCCCAAAAATGGCTTAACCAGCCGAGAGGCAAGTTCTTCTAAGAGTGTCTCGGCAACCTCAGTAGCCAAGCCAGCTCGCCCCACACGGAGGTGAGGTCGTGTATCTGAGGAAACGACTGTCTCGCAATTTCGGATTGCCGCGATGTTCGTTTCAGAGCACGCTGTGTACTTGTGATTCTGGGTTTCTGGCGGACCGAAGGTGTACGATCCCCATCCGTGGTATGTTGCTGAAACTTCGTAGTGACCAGTTTCTGGCGCTTCCCAGAGACACCCCTGATTAGTACCGGCGTTCATCGCTATACCCCCGTCACCGCCAAGATGGCCCTCAAGATAAGTCCTCGAATGGATACCTGGATCGACATTGCTCTCCTCATACTCTGTATATTCGTCATCCTCAACCCTTTGTGACTCCCAGCGGGGTGGGACAGCCTTTGACCACTGTACCGGGAGCTCCCCTGCTTGGATATCTACTGGGTCCCGACTGTCGCACGATACCAATTTTGATGAGGATGACTCAGTCGGTGCTGGTGTTGGCGTGGGTGTCGGTGTTGGTTCTGTAGTTACAACCGTCGGAACTTCGACTGACTTCCCTTCTGTGGTCGTCTGGACGGCTGTGGATTCATCTGTTCTAACTATGGCTTCAGTGGTTGTTTGTTCCTTATTCTCAGAGCTGTCTGACAGCCAAATTTCAGACCCCGCGCATCCGGCAAGGCCTACAGTTCCAGCACTGGCGAGTGACGCTAGAAACCTTCGTCGGTTCCTCGTGCTCAAACTGGGTTCTCGATCCATAATCTGTTACACTTGCTACCATAACATGTCTCATGTTAACACAAATCTCTTGCCATACTTAGAGGTCGTAGCACACGCTTTCGCAGATTAAATGAAAAATATCAGTGGCTAAGCTGTCCACCTGTCGAATCCGCTTTTCTGAGACTAGCTGAACACGTTCCGAGAGGCGTTTCGTCCGTGAACTGGGCTAAATCACCTTGCTCTGTCACGGCTTCTTTTACAATGTCGTTCCCATAGAATTCCTCAATGAACCCCTCTTTGGAAGCGGAGACAGAACACAGTTTAGCAGATACAGCATAGCCTGTGCGAATTGTCCCCTGATCATGGAATCAGTTGATTTCCTCCACTTGCATTACGGGCGAGCTGAGCGATTGGAAACCACCAAGAAGTGGTTGAACTGGCTGTAAAAGTCCTCGTATTCGGTATATGTCTCCTTGTACAGCGGCTGAAGCATCATATACGACTGAGTCTGACACTCCGGCACATAGTCGATACTACTGCGGCCCAGCTGAGTTAGTCAGGCGGTTGTCGATCGTTAGTTTGTCTGCGAGCGAGTCATAGCCCATATCAGCCATAGCAAGAGGCCTCTGGATTATAACGATGTCGTTGATGAAAAACCGCACTGTGTCGGACCACAACCACTTTTTATGTCTGATAAGACCCAGATATGTGGAAAGTAAATGGATACCGTCGCCTGATCGGTATGGAAAAATTACCATTGTTGGGATACTATTCGTCTGGTTGAGCTTCCAATTCAGGTGGGGTGTCGGCGACACAGTTGGCGTCGCAACTCCATATTACAGTATACAGAACGTTGGACCTGGGTACATAATAATTGGAATGGGGATTGTTGCAGTAACATCTATTCCCCGTCTCAGCCAGCGATGGAAGCAATCGTTGCGCTTCATCGGGGCCCTGTTGATCGGGCTGCCAGTGCTGTTCTTCCTGAGAACCACGATCACGCCCCTGCTCGGACTGTACTGTGCTCTTATCGGGACAGTACTGCTCTTTGCTGGGCCGATCGTCTACTACCTGTCTGGGGAGACCAACACGACGTCGTCGCCCCCGATCACGAATAAGGAATAAACAAACTCTGAGAGTCAACCTCGAACCAGCACAGCTCCCGCCTCCGCAATGGATTGGTCGCTTGTCGGTCCCCCAGTTGGTCTGTGCTCTGGGCCGATTTTTGCTTATCGTGACAGCACGCTCGACGCCGTCTATGCCGATACGTCCCTGAGCCCACCAGCTGTGAAACGCTCTGAGAGCCCACTCAGCGCAACTCAGTCGATATTCGACTGGTGCATACAGTTGTCTGAGAATATTCTTGATCAACGACATTGTAGAGTGGGTGAAATTTAGCCGCCAGCTCTCTCCAGCGCCTGCTCAACACTCGCTCGCATCCCAGCCAAGACCTCGAACCCGTTCTCAGTGATCAAGTACGTCTCACGTCGCTGGGTCGTTGCTGAGCACTCGATCGAGTCCTTCACTTCCTCACCAGCTGTCGATCACGCCTCGAACAGGGGTCCCTCCTTCCGTTCCTTCCTGAAACGCGCGCGCGTAACGAGTGGACATTTTTGTCCGCTCAGCCCGATCAAGGCCACTCGGCCCACCGGCCAGGCTGGCAGGACCGGCCGTCGTAAAAATAAAAGGGTGTTCGGTCTCGACCAGTAGTTTCGGGTCAGTCATCGGCCTCGACCTCCGTTGCCGCGCCGGGGCCAGCCGCTGTGTCATTCGTGCCGCGATGATCTAACGCTGCTGTGCGTCGTCCCCTGTCACAGAATCTGGGACCGGATCCAACACAGTAGGTATCGGTATGCGACACACTACGGCTACTCGCCGACGGCCGGCGATCTCGTTCGAGGTGCTGAGGCATGAGCTGCACCGTGGAAGAACGGCAGCGGGTGCGGCGTGCGGCGCGGGCTATTCGAGACGAAGTGGCTACTGAGTCCGTCGACGTGCTTTCGCCAAGCGCGAGTCAGTACGGTGAATGGACGCTTGACGCCGTGCTTCGGGACGCTGACGGGGTTCCTCCTGAGGTACTTCGGGAGTTAGCGTTGGCCGGGCTGACGTTGCAGCCGACGCCGTCGCAGGCGAGGTATGAGCACGTGGCAGCGACGGTGTAGGTGAGTGAAACGCTAACCAACGAGCGATGAGTAAAGCTCACGCCGGTTGGTTAGCCGCCTCTCCCACGCCGTTTTTTGACCGTCGTTTACTGCTCGATAGGTGTGCGAACTTACCGGTGAAATGGAAGCAGAAAGAGGAGGTGTTTTACCGCATCGTACAACTGCATTATTGTACACACTACCGAGATTCATCCTGTGACAGTTTGAGGTGCATTGTGTCTTACTCCAAACACGTATTGAATGAACACCCACGCAGCATTTCAAGAATAGAGACTCTATGCACGGTTTGAGCCGATTCATCCCGCCTGCCGGGTACTCGGTATTACTGTCCCCACAATAGTGCTTGTTAAATATTCGGTCTGGCTTCTTCCCCAGAAGTGCTGCGGCTCTTTTTTGTCAGTTGTGTGGATAGTAATCGATGAAATGAGTACCACACAGTCCACTCGAAAAAATCGTGGCACTGTCAGCTCTCGTCTTGGCGTGGCCGTAATTATAACCGTTACCGTGTGGATATATCTGGAGTTCGTTGCCATCTTACTCGGTCACTCCCCGAGGGCAGGACCGGTCCTGCTTGGCGAGTTCCCAGTTGTCCGTGACGTGAGCGCCCAACTCCTCCGTGGATTCCTCGCTGTCGGGCTCACACTGCTAGCCGTACGAATATTCGATATTTCATCCCCACTCGAATGGATGGGTGTACGCCGTCCGAAGAATTGGGAGTGGGCGTATATCCTTCTGGGCGTCGTGGTGTCGTTCATCTGGCTGCTCGGTTCACTCGTTCTGATTCAGAATGTCCTTGGACTGGAGCGCACGATGCTACTAACACTCCCAGAGCGTGTCCGAATCGTCCGGGTAGTGACGTTGTTAGTGCTTGTCGGCCCAGCCGAGGAGGTGATTTTCCATGGTATCATCCAGCGGTCACTCGAAGACGTTATCGGTCTCTGGCCAGCTATCGCTGCTGGTGGTATACTCTTTGGAATGTCTCATGCTGACCCCGCCGCCCTTGCTCTCGGTGACCTACTCTTCTATATGGCCCAAGGTGGCTTCGGCATGATTGCTGGTTGGATCTATGCCAAAACAGATAATATCGTCGTTCCAGCGCTTGTTCACGGGATTTTCGTTTCTCTCACTACCGCCTTGCCACTACTGGCTGGCTGAGGTGAATAGGATGATTATCGTACTAGCGCTTCAAACACTTGTGCTTCGCTTGTCCGGAGATGAGACCAAGCAGTTGCAGGAGCGACACCAACCTCCTCGGCAATAGACTTGTGGATAGCCTCTCTGGAGTTGCTGTAATACCAGTAATTGAAAACACGCCGATTCTATTCAGCAACGCTCAGCGATATAGAGCCGCGACTGGGGGTCGACAGCAATCAAGGGACCCCAGTATCGTCGCCAACGCATGGTTCATCTCCTTATTTGTCCTGTTATCCAACGGGGCGGCATGGCGCAGGTGCCGTCTGAGTTCGAGGAGGAATTCGAAGCGAAGAAGGAGACCTTCTTCGGCATCGCTGAGTTGCTCTACGCCAACCCCGACCGGCAATACACCCAACAGGAACTTGCTGACCGCTTCGACTGCTCGACGACGACAATCAGCAACCATACGCAGGAGATGAGCGAGTGGCTTGACCGTCGCGACGGCCAGACCACCTATGCCTGGAACGTCGATGTTTACGATCCAGGCCACACGGAGACAACTATGGCGGTGCAACGATTCTACACCGACCTCTGGTGGCTGTTGGAGCTTCATCAGTCAGCCGTGCGCTTCACAGGCGACGTGGTCGATGAACCCGTTGGTCCGCTTGATCTTCGCCCCCAATCCCTCGCCTCCATACAGCTCACCAATCCAACGTGAACGTCGTCAACAGCGTCAGACTCGGAGATATCCAATCAATAGCGTCGTTTCACACGAATCTACAGATGTCGGCGATCCTTACAACTCTCTCAATGCCACCCAATGAGCCAGCCCCCTACGTTAATTACCCACAACGGTGAATCCGTAGCTATGGCCGAGTGTGCTCGCTGTGGTGCCTTCACCGACAACGAAGCTGATGGTGAATACCACTACTGTGACGACTGTCTTGCGGACTTCGCGACTATCGAACAGTCGGGTGTGGTTGTCGAACAGGCTACCGAGGGCGGTGCGTACCATCTCATCGTGACTGACGGGGATGCATCACTTGATGGCGGACAAGAGACCTCGCAAGTTGATGCGTTGGCCCGTGGCAAGTACATCTGCGACGAGTGTGGCCTCAACGGTGTCTTCAAATACGCACCTTCCGGCTCAACGTGGGTACTCAGTGAATATCTGCAGGCACACCCGGGTATCCGGCAGGATGTTCATGAGCGTCTCCGGCGTGTGCCAGACGAGCCACCCGGACTGCTGGACCGCATTCGAAACTTCCTGTGAGGGCATGTAGAATGAGTGAGCGTACTTGCGCCCTTCCAGTGATTCAAGATTAGCAGAGTTGACGTTGCAGCCGACGCCGTCACACGCAGGGTATCAGCACGTGCCAGCGGCGGTATAGATGAGCAAAACGCTAACCAACAAAGGAGGTTAGTTTTACTCTGTCGTGCAGACGGGGTTGAAATTCACTCCCACTCACTCACAACGACTGCGTTAACATCCTCGGCTAAACGCTCAAACTCACGAGAGCATTCGGCAGAAGGGAGAGTTTCCGAATAGGATTCTTCAAGCGATTCCCTAAGTATAGTTGCCCTTTCTTCGATATCTTCCTCAGACTCTCCCTGTGCCTGAGCCATCATCCGAAAATTGTCCACTGAGTTTTGTATAGCCGTCTCAATTTGTTCATCTGTGAGGTCCATTGGTTGAGATATGCTCTCTCGAATATGATCAAAACGAGGATCAGTAAAGAATTGTAATTCGGAAGGGTCAAATTCAGATCCGTATTCCTCTACAAAGTCGTCAATCTCACCCTTAGTTTGATTCCAGAATTGGATGCTTTCCTCCGGATCTCGGTTCTCTATGATAGAGCCAAATCCTCGTTCCCTCTTCTGCTACTGTTTCACCAGCCATACAAATAAAATAGTATGCGTAATTAGAGTCAATCTCGCGAGATGGTGTCTTAAGCGACTTTGAATGTAAGTCTAAATCAGTATACACACAATGACCCCTAATCCTCATCCATTCATTCCCTGCTCTTGCCAATAATAGCAGCCCATCCTTCAGCTCAAGATCTGAATTTGGATGGGTCCCATAGATGCGTCTTGCTCTGTTATTGACGCACAATGCAGATGCCGCAGAGCGGAGGGCCTTCCCCTGGTGATCTGAAAGGATTGATCTAAGCTCGTCGGTGTTGATCCGAGAGGGAGTACCCCAAAATTGATTACCACGAATGAACTGAAGCAGGCCAACCTTTCCAGCCTCTTCGATGGCAGTCATAGCCAAGAAGCAAGCTGGCTCATAAGCCCCAGACGAAAATAGCGTTATCGCTGTTCTTACTTGCTCTCTCGCATGGTGAAGTGTCTCCTCCCGTGCCTCGTCGATCAATTCTATAACGTCGGCAGTGATCTCGACCTCACTCATTAATGAATGTTCGAAATCCTATACATTTGAATGTGCCAGCAGTAGATCCGATAGGGGAGTTTGATGTACGAGTTCCGCATTATAGAAAATACAAGCGATGGGCCAGTATTTGGGAACCGTCTGGAGCAGACTCAGAGACATTCTGATCGATCACTCAGTATGGGAGCGGCGATGCATCGCTTCCGGAGCCGTTGTAGCCGCTATCCTGTGGTTCCTCCCAATCAGTTACGACGTGTCTCAGGTTGATCGGGTCCTCGCCACGTTAGTAACCGCCCAAGCCAGTATCGTAGCAATTGTATTCTCGGTTAGTATCCTGGCGTCCAGCTCGTCGCAAATCGGTACTCCGCCCGGATGATGACTCTCATCACCTCATCAATTTCGTTTCAGCGGACGCTTCTCTTTCTTGGCATTTCCATTGGACTCGACTTACCGTTATTACTGCAACTGCCTGTTCTTTCGCCGAAGACGACAATGGTCGGGCTAGCCGTTACCGGGGGGTTAGCTGTAGCATCTGGTATCGCGCTTGTACAATATGTCGAAACCACATTGGAACGGAGTACCCCCGAAGGACTCCTGCAAGCATACACAAACCAGCTAACAGCAGATAGTCACCGAGACCAGGTCATCAACAGTCGGGAACAAGATGGGGCCCTCCATCCGATGCATGAACTCCATTCGTTTGTAATGTCGGGGCTGTCAAATGGGGAGTGGGCGACTGCCGAAAATGGACTCATCGAATTTGAGAGGGTTTCACAAGGAGTCATAGAAGAACTCGCAGGAAGGGGGGACCTGCAGAGGACCGATGCGCTGGCAGGACACTATTTCAAAACCCCAATCCAAGAGTACCTGCCTCGAATTACTGCTCAAGCAATTGAAGATGGTGAGAGCGATTTAGCACGGCAAGCTGTGCAGTCCATTGAACGAATAACGGAGACTGGACTGAAGTGTTATTATCCATTAATCATCAGCTCGGCAACAAGCGGTCTTAGCCGAATCATACGCGAGGCACCCGATGGAGAGGATGGTGACAGTATCAGACGGCGGTGTTTGAGGGTCTATTCAAATCTATTGACCACAGTTGTGGAATACCCGTACTCAAAAGATGTATTTACGCTTCTTAGCCTCTATTCATCACAATTTCGGAAGTTGTTGATACGTGATCGTGAGCCGTGGGTTTATAGGCACGAATTAGAGGAGTTCTTCAGACGGAGTATCGGTCCTGCGCACAAACAGACCGTTGGGCAGTATGGGCAGTACATCAGTGAGTTAGATGTCGATTGGCACAATCGAACACAGTCCATGGATGCAGAGGGCATAGCGCCCTACAATATGCTATTTACCTACCGGAGATATTCCCTCGAAGTCATTGGGTATATCCTGAACTACTATAGCCGAAACGAAGAATGGCCACTCAGTCCGGGCGTTCTCCGGGAGACGTGGTCTAATATGCTATCAGATGCGATTAGTGCTAACACAGGCAGGTATAGTCAGGCAGTCTGTCGGTGGTATATCGATCTCGCCTACCTAATATGCCAAGCTGGGGATGGTAATATAGGCGATTGGGCAGTCCGGTTGGAGAAGATAGAAGATTACCATGATTCCGCCGAGATGGTAGATGATGCATTCGATGAGGCGCTTGAAAAGGGGATGACAGCGGCATTTGAGGGGAAAGGCGGAATATATCGTCTGCTTCAGACTCAAGATCATTTTTCAATAAGATAATGAATCTGAGTCCGTCAGGTATGGAAGCATACGAAGACTGGGTTGAACAATTCCATGAACACGTTATCGACCATCGGCAGTTGGATATCAACTGAGGCTTGTCATCCGGTGGAGAATTGGATTAAATTTTAATAGTCACCCAGTTGGCCAGGTCCTGTGCATGGTTGACGCTGCACCCAACCCCGTCGCAGTCCGAGTCTGAGCATGTGGCAGTGACGATGTCAGTGAGCAGACAGCTAACCAACAGAGAATGGATAATGGCCGCGATTGTTGGTTAGCTATCCCAAATCCGATCCCTGACAGTCATTTACTGCTCGGTAGGCATGCGAACTTACCGCTGAAGTTCTTACTAACTCATTCGCATTTTCTGAATGCCACGTAACACCTTTGATTCAAGGGCATCTTGTGGAAGTGACCGGCGTCACTAGTTCTGATAGACATGTAAAATTTTAATAAACAAGCTAATCGCACCCAGCATATGGACAGTCGGCTGATTGCTGTTAGTAATCAAATATTACGTGGAACAGTCGATAACCGTTTGCGTGCTTCTTGGCGGATTGTCATCGCTGTTGGCCTCACACTTGCTGGTGCTCTTGGCGGCGCACTCCTAGTACAGCAGGTCACGATACCGGACCTGTTCGTCCCGCTTGTGGCCCACCTGGGTGCCGTTCTTGCTGTTCTCGCAACAGCCGGACTGCTTGCTCGCTACATCGACCACAGACGCTTCTCTGCCTATGGATTTTCTCTCTCCCTCAGTTGGGGAATTGAAGCAGTCGTTGGTGCCACTATTGGCATCGGGCTGGTTGGCCTCGCGTTCGGCCTCGCTCACCAACGTGGCACGGTGACTACGGTGGGAACATTCTCGACAGGCACGGCAGATACACTCCTGACGGGGCTCGGAGTCGTCCTGATTGGCTGGATATTCGTTGGGTTGTGGGAAGAAACATTGTTCCGTGGCCTTTTTTTTAAAAACGCCGCGGAAGGATTAGCTGTTCGAGAGCTATCTCCGACGACGGCAGCATTCGGCGCGTGGCTAAGCAGTTCACTTGTCTATGGGTTCCTTCACGGTCCACTGGGATCGAATCCAGAGGGAACCTCGTTACTGTACGCTCTGGTCATGACTTCTGTGATGGGCGGCCTGTTCGGATTGGCATATCTTCTCTCGAACGAACTCGCACTCCCAATCGGCATGCATGTAGGAATCAACTTCGGGGAGCAAAACCTCTTTTTCGGCCCTCCAGAAGGAGTTGCACCGGCCATCGTGCGGACGGAACACGCTGTGTCTGGAGCACGGCTTGAGTTCCAGTCGCTTGACCCGCTTGTTATCGTTCCAGTTTTGATCTGTGGCTATCTCCTTGTCGCAGCCTGGGCATATCTACGGGACGGGAGACTATCGATCATACGAGATACAGTAGTGAATGAATCCTATCTCGGCAAATAGAAACACACTGTCGAACGATTTCGTTGGCCGCTACGTACGCTGTTGTCTTCACCCCCCACTCTACACTAGATATCTTCGGATGGGCCCGGCATGGACGACTTTTCATTCCAACGCCGAATATTCGACACTACACTCTCCAGCCCTCGACAGCGAGTACTTCCAGCTTCCATAGCAGTCGCTGGCTTCGCTAGCGTGGCTCTTGGCGGGGTACTCAAATTCGGGTTAGCCAAGCCGCCGAAAACAGTGCTGCGGAGAATAAGACTGTAGATTAGCTGTTAGCTCGTGGCCGCACGGGCATCATCAAGCCATCCTGGTTCGCGCACTTGAGTGGATCCGATATCTGTGATTTCTCCCGATCGTGTAACGGTGATTACCTCACCGCCATCCTCAAGCACAACTCGATACGAGAACTCCTTGAGAACGCCTTGGTCGGACACGACAGCCTCGAATTCGAACGATCGGAACGAGTCCACATCTGCGTCAAGGAACCCATCTGAGACGGCATCAACACCACTCGCCGTATACACGTGGCCTGTCTCGGTTTCTCGATGCTCTGTCTCCATTGTCTCCAACTCGCCCAGTAGCCCTGAATCGAGGTATGGGTCGGGTCCGATATCTCGGTCGGGAACTCGATACTGTGGTTCTTGCGAGGGAAGCTCAATCCGTTCGTAACTTTCAGTACCCGTTCCGTATGCGGCCCGCCGGAAGTCCGCAGTCAAGATTTCAATCAGTGACTGATCGCTTTCGAGATCGAATGTGGCAGTAAGCGTTTCATCACTTGATGGGGCGTCCGAGCTGGTACTTTCGGCGCTATATTCCTCAGTAAATGTGAACGAGCCAGCTTCGTTGAGTCTGTCAGCATGTGCCTGGCGCAACGCCGTCGAATTGACCTCAGGCCCGAATGCTTCATCGGGAACACCACCTTCCGCAGCCGGGTCACTTGTCCCAGCAAGTGGAGTACTATCCAGCCCGGGCAGGGCCCCAGACACGACCATGCCCCCGATGAACACGAAGAGGCCGATGATAATCACGACACCAATTGTGCGTCGGCTAATGCCGGCACCGGACGACGCATGACCCGACACAGTCTCTTGTCCTGCAGTTTGTGCGTGTGCAGACTCGCTATGGCGAGGCTCGCCCTCGCCCTCCGAGAAAGAAGGTAATGGCACCACCGACAAGCGAATTTGGAATCATCATCAGGATGATGAGCGTGATGAGTTTGGTGATCTCGATTGGCCCGGAGCTGCCACCACCACCGCTGGCTGCACCACCGTCACCACCACTACCCATAACCACAGCAAGACCGGTCCAGAGGATTGCGGCGACGATGATTCCAAAAATCGCGAAACCAATGCCGTTTGCAATGCCGCTGTTCACTGCCCGGGTCCGAATATCCCCAATTCCCGTCCCGGCAGTGGCATAGCCGATGAACGCTGCAATAACCGGACCGCTCAGGACAGCAAATGCCAAGACGACCATCGAAAGGATGCCCCCAATGATTCCGCCGCCTTCCTCACCAGCGCCAAGTTGGAGTAAGAGGACGACCCCAAGAACTCCGAGGCCAGCCCCAATGATCGCATAGTATTTGATTGCTTGAGTAATCACTCCAGTATCCAACACGATTCCGTCACGTGCCTGCGTCTCAGCTGCCATAGTAGCCTGTTGTAATATAATGGGTTAAGTATCAGGTTTCAGGCGCGAAATTACCCGTCTGCCACATGTGCATTCGGGTAATGAGCATCGATTCCAAGCACGGGTCCGGTCTGGAACCACGGATTACGCTCACTCACAACGAGGACAGAACGTGGACGTGCCGCGATTTCGAAGTCAAGGAATCAGCCCAAAGGGAAACCCGCGACGAGGCATTTTAAAATCTCGATGCTATGGTAGACGCCATGGTGAACGAGGGTGGGATATTGGGCCGTACGTTGGCAGGTCACTTGTTGGTGATCTCGTTCGAGGCGTGAGACATGAGCTATACCGTGGAGGAACGGAAGCGAGTTCGTCGAGCTGCGAGAGCGATTTGAGAGGAGTCGCCAACTGAGTCCGCGGACGTGCTTTCGCCGAGCGCCAGTCAGTACGGTGAATGGACGCTTGATGCCGTGCTTCTGGACGCTGATGGGGTTCCTCCTGAGGTACTTCGAGAGTTAGCACTAGCCGGGTTGACATTGCAGCCGAGGCCGTCGCAAGCAGAGTACCAGCACGTGGCAGCGACGGTGTCGGTGAGAAGAGCGCTTGCGTCTGTTGGTTAGCCAGCTACCAATACACTTTCTAACCACCATACTTTATTTCTCGATTGGTATCTGAAACAACTGCCCGGTAAGCGTGCGTGTTGAGCGGTTCATTCGCCGGCTTCGGTCTCAGCCGGGACCTCGAATTCGAGTTGTCCGTTGAGGACGTGTGTTCGGTCGGGTAGCCCTGGCTTGACAAGTTTGACAGTGCTTTCAACGACGAATCGAACGGCCGACTCCGGCCATCGGGTGACCGGGAGGTCGATGAATACGGTCTCGTTGGCGATCTCGCCGAACCGGTGGACTTCGACGACTGCAGCCGTCCCCTCTCGGAACAGTGATACGGATGGATGGGGTTTGTGGTCGCCCATAAACGGACCTTCGAGCGAGAGTTGTGGCGGGGTGCCGTCACCGCCCAGTGCCACAAATCGCTGTGTTAGCCACCGCAGTTCGGTATCTTCAGGGTGCGAAATCGATGTGTGGAAATGGTTCGGCAAGGGGGCAAATCTGGGATCAACGCCCACGGTAGCCAGATCACTACCGTCTTCTCGAAATTCGAGATATTTCCCATCATCCCGGGGATTGTCGTCGGTTTTTACTGTCGGGTCCGTGTGTTCGGTCTGCGAGGGGATAGCACTACACCCCGCAGCGGTGGTGGAGGCGGCGGTCAGGGCGGACGCGAGGAATGCGCGACGGCGCATAAGTGGCGATTTCACCGGCAGCATCAGGAATATTAACAAGCTGGCATCAATCCGAACTTGAGCACTCTCCTTTGAGAAGTCAACGCGTGATTGTGCGCTGAATACGCGCTTCGTATCTTTCACTGTAGTATCATGAACTCCTGATCGGCGAGAATCTCGATGATCACTACATTTCTTGAACCGACTAAATCGCTGCGAACTACTCACCCAGGGCCGACCGCTCTTCTTGGGCGTCGACGGCGAAGGCGGGGCCCACTACTGGGACAGCTACGAGTTTGCCGTGGCCGTTGTTTCGGCTGATGGCGATGCTGAGAAAATCGAGTTGTCGGAGACGCCCTTCGAGACGCTATCGCAGTGGTGTGAGTACACTCGTTCGGAGCGTGGCTGGGATGTTGGTCCGCACGTCGGCGGGTCGTTGGTTGGTGATCTCGTTCGAGGTGTTGAGGCGTGAGCTGTACCGTGGAAGAGCGCAAGCGTGTTCGGCGGGCTGCTCGGGCGATTCAAGCAGAGCTTCCGACCGAGTCAGTGGATGTGCTTGCGCCCAGCGCGAGTCAGTACGGTGAATGGACGCTCGATGCTGTGTTACGTGGTTCGGAGGGTGTGCCGCCAGAGGTTTTGCGGGAGTTGGCGTTGGCCGGATTGACATTGCAGCCGACGCCGTCGCAGGCGGGGTACGAGCACGTGGCAGCGACGGTGTAGGTGAGCAGAAGGCTAGCCAACGAAAGTGGATATAAGGTTTGACTGTTGGTTAGTCAGTTCCACCTTCGCTTTCTGACAACCATTTATTCTTCTGTCTCCCTCCTGAATAAAGCATTCAGTAAGCGTGAACAATGAAAACCAAGGAATGTACTATTTCCAAGAGATGTTTCGGTAGCCGTGCGAGATACAGGGCACGAATCCTGTAGACCGATCCGAACGGCAGGGTCATATCTCTTCGATTCTAGCTCCTGAAAACTCTTTAGTGAGCATCGATGATTTTCAGTGAGAATGGATTCCGGTATCTTATCGATAGATAGCAATCGGTGAGATCGAGATGGCAGGATAGCTCATCTTGAAGCCAAAATCGGAGGCTATGGCGTCTGAAAAGTGGTGAAACGTCCCGAACTGAATACCCTCCTGGTCTTCGTTATCGTCTTCTTCGTCGTCTGGATTCTCTGTAATTGTCTCTACTCTCGCTACCACCGTACAGTTCGGTATCTCACTTGTTTCATATTTTGACAATAATTCGACTGGGTCAGTATCCAGATTGTCGTCTTGAACTAACCCCCAGAACCAAAGCGAAGAGTCATTTTCGAACGGATGAATACGTGCTGCCAGCATCCGCATCCGTTTGTTGGTCGACTGTCGGTGCTGTCCAAACAACGGACCAGTAGATATGATACTCCAAGCACACGGTGAGTGTTCTTTTTGAATGAATTCCAGCCCCCTACGTTAATTACCCACAACGGTGAATCTGTAGCTATGGCCGAGTGTGCTCACTGTGGTGCTTCACCGACAACGAAGCTGCTGGTGAGTCCCACTACTGTGAGCAAAAAGCCCGTCACAATGCTGGCTGACCTTATCGGCTCGTGCTGTTTACCACTGTGACGTTCGACTCATCGACATCGATCCGAGACGCGTTCTGAACTTCGACCACTTCCATGTCTGATTCGTCGATCTGTATTACGGCCCACGAGTGGACGACAGTCTCCGCATCGAGATCGACGGTCAGCATGACCGTACTCCCGTTCCTGTCAGGTCGCCGGAGTTTGATATCGACGTGTCCATCGGCGGTCGCTTCCGTGACAGTCGCCTGTAGCGCGGTGGCATCTAAGTGGGTCCGAACGTTGTAGCTCGTCTGCCTGTCGGCCACGACAAGACGCTCAATCAGTTCGCGTTCGTTCTGATCTAACGCGCCAATTTCGTTGGTGTAGTTCAGGCTCACCGCCTCGATATCCGGGCGAGCAGTCCGCACATCAACTGTCTCATTGGTGAGGTCAACCGTTCCACGAACCGACGGAAGGCAGTCGTCGGCGGGCCGAACGTGAATGCCAGCGGTGTCCAGCGGCTCGTCACGTGCCGTTGACTCATAGTACTGATTCACCTGCACTTCGAGCTGGCTGTACTCACCAAGACCGGCACGGTCGTCCGTTGCTTCGACGACGAGTTCGGCTAACCTCTGTCGTCCGATCTCATCGATCTTCGCACTATCGTGGTGTGAGACCAGCGTGACGGTCACGTCTCTGACCTGATGAGTGGTGCTATTGCGGTCTGAACTGTTAAGCCGGAGGACCCCACTGCACGTGCGGTGGGCCTGTTGCAGGGTGTATGTGCCATTCTCAGTCTGGGTCAGCGTCTTGTTGACCTGCTGGGGATGGTCTGTGTCCAGTTTTGTGATGTTCGTCTTGTTGCCGGGATCGTCTGTCGGTCCAGAAGACAGGCTGGCCCCTGTGGTGACGACGGCCCCACTGGCCACGAGCAATACAGCTGAGATGCCGAGCGCGTACATCGCGAATCGATAGTCACGGTGCATTACGGTCACTCCATTCGTTTCGATCGTGCCGTATCATTGGTTGCTCTGGCAGCAGTCGGGCGAGGACCGGCAGGGCGACTACGGACAGCGTAGAACTGGTCCGTGTCGAGTAGGTCAGCCGTCGCCGACTGCTGTGGCCATGGCTTGTATGAAAACCCCTGTAAATCACCGTTGGAAAGGGCTGTGAAACACGACTGAAACGCGTTTCACAGGCGTTTCACGCCCTGGAAACCATCAGATTCATACTGTGGATGTTTTGAGAATGAACTATGCTCCCAGTCCCTCCCTCCAGGCTGGCATTGGTGTTCTCGCTGGTCCTCCTCGGTGGCAGTCTCGCTGTCTTTGGCAGTGTCACTGGTGTCGTTCCCGATGAACCCCACGAGCTCGATATCGAGGACGGTGCCATCGTCGCCACGACCGACGGCGGGCAACAGCACGTACTGGTCAACGACATCCGCACGGTCAACCGAATCGAGATTGCTCACGAAGACAGCTATCACGTTGTCCGCACTGTCGACCGTGCGCCCACAGCAGTAGACATACGGACGCGTCGTCGAGCGCAGCGAGTCGCCACCTCCGCTGAGACAGTCGGGAGCAACATTCCGGCAACGGACAGTGCAGTGTACGCTGTGCGTCGGATTCCAGCACGACTCTCCAGTGACCGTGCGGCAGCAATTGGGGCCACACCGAACACTTCGTTGCGGCAGACAGTTGCCCCCAATGCGTCAGCATTCACCGTTCGACAGAACGAAGATACAATCGTCTTCGAGCGGCGCGAGTCGGGGTGGAGCGACGACCGCGTGCTTGTCATCGTGACGCCCAACGAGTCCGGAGTCCAGTACAGTGCCGTGGTCAACCTCCGTACTGAGACAGTGGAATCGCTCGTCCGGCTCAACAGAGGTGGCCTATGAGAGACAACGGCTCGCCCCACCGCAGGACCGTCGTCCGTGATCCAATGTGGAACCCGCTGCCTGCTGCCGTCCATTACGCCGTTATCCCAGCGTGCGGGGAGTACTGCGCACTTACCACTCAATTCGGTGAAGATCAATGACACAGATACGCTCACGCCCCCGCTCCGAGTTATTCGCTGCAGGTGTCCTCGTCACTGCTACAGCAATCCTCGTCGCACAGTTTCTGACCGCGACACCGACCGCTGTCGTGGTTGGCGACGAGAGCACGCGACTTGGGACCGTCGGCTGGCAGTTCGGTCTCCATGACGTGGTCGTTATCGCTGTTGCGGCGTGTGCCGTCGGAGCGAGCACCACAGCGCTCCTCAATGGGATCGGTTCGTCGTCGGCAACGTCAGCGGATACTACATGCTCGGACACATCGACACAGGAGTCCACCGACAGCACCAGTAGCGAGCTCCTTCAGGCCCGTCGACAAGAGTGGGAGACTGTTTCGGAACGGCTTGCGAGCAACGAGGAGCAGGTGTATCAGGCGGTACTCGACGCTGATGGTGTCTTGCCACAGAGCGAAATCGTCAACCGGACAGAACTCTCGAAAGCGACTGTCAGTCGTACGCTCGACAGTCTGGAAGCCAAAAATCTCGTCGAGCGCAAGCGCCGCGGGATGGGGAACATCGTACTGCTTACGTAGGCTGTCTATCTCCGATTGTATTCCATCAAGGCACAGCAATGACAGTGTGGAGGCCCTGCTGTGACCCGGGATCTCGATCTCTTCCAGGCCGCCGGCGACAGGATTACTGTGGGCTCGTCGATTCCCTCCTTCGGTGCCACGCTCGTCAGGGCGATGGAACCGAACGCTCCACCACCGAGGACTCGCTGGCAGGCGCTGGAGACACTGCAACAGGCCGGTGTGTCGGTGTTCGTCTCGATGTCACCCACATACCCGACGATGGACGAAGACGACTTCCACGAGCTACTCAGCTACTTTAGAGCGTTCGGTGAGGTCGTCGTCTTCCACGAGCCGATTAATCCCCGCGGCGCGAACTTCCAGCAGTGTCTCACTGCGGCCAAGGAAGCCGGCTACGACGACGTTGTTATCGAACTGCAGCAGATGCAGGACAGCCACCAGTACTGGGTCGAGTACGCGCTTGAACAACTAAATACGGTTCAGCACGTCGCAACGCGCTTCGACGGACTCGAAGTCCACTCTTGGCCAGGTGATGAGCTGGTGCGTTCGACAAGCGGCCAACTTCGGTCGAAGCTCAAGGCGATGCAGCAGGCTGTGTCACCAGAGTCGTTTTCTGGACAGGATTATCGAGAATTATCTACTCAGGCAGGTTAGCAGAAGAATCTGAGCAGATTCGGAGACTCATGTAGCCGAGAAAATCCGTCACCCGCCTCAGTGGAACGACAAGCGACCGTAACTGAAGAGTACGCTAGGTGCTAAGCACCACTCCTCAACTGTTGCCTCAACAACCTCGATTTCTTCGCTGGTCAACCAGTGAGTTGCATTTAGCGCAAGCAGGAGCCGAGCTACGATACATAACCCATAAGTGAAATATCAACTCATTCGATATTACATGGGCAGCCCTCCATTAGACCGGTCTCACATAATTCTGTACATTGGTGTTATCTTCCTGATAGCAGGTGCTGGATTAGTTTATGTGGGCTATCCAGCATATACTACCTCGATAGTTGCACAGGAACCGAATAGAGAGGCAATGGCAACTGCGGTGGAGTCATATTCTGCGTCCGAAATTGAACCTATCGCATTCTCAAACCTCTCAGCACCAGAGCAGACGGCCATCACACGTGCCAGCCAGTCATCGCAGCTGACGTACACGGACCGTGGAGCATCCGATAGTGGGACCCACTTCAATTATCGAAACGATATCGTGAATTCGTACTTTGTCAGCTATAACGAGTCAATCCTTCAGGTTAAGGTTGTCATTGCGATGAACCCGGTATCTGTCGGAGCCGGCTCTCTCAGCGGAGTTGGGGGAGCTATACTCGTTATCGGTGGATTATGGGGACACCGCCATAGCGATTGACAAATAATCCTTAGCTAAACTCCACAATGTCGATAGTCACTGTCCCGGCGATCGACGTCGGGCTTCGAGACGCTGAGGGTGTCCGCCAGAGGTGTTGCGTGAGCTAGCGCTGGCCGGGTAGAGACTGCAACCGACGCCGTCGCAAGTCGGGTATGAGCACGTGGCGGCGACAATGTAGAGTAGAAAGACGCAAACCAACTGCAGCTTTCGATTGTAGGCTGGATAACCCTAATCTGCTTTCTGACCGTCGTTAGGGTTGTCGAGATTCCTGACACCCGCCAGACAGCCCGAATCCCCTCGTGCTGGCAATCAGTCCCTATCTGGGTGGGTAGCGAAGGCGTAGACGGTCCCACGACTCCGTCCGAGGTCCGTCGCATATACCACACCGTCGCGGACCGTCGGGCGGTACCGGGCCCAGAAGCCTACCTCTCGCTGCCACCGTTTCTCGCCGGTTTCTCTCTCGATGGCGTACAGATTTGAGTCCTTGCTGCCAACGTAGATGCCGCTATCAGTGATTGCGGGTTGCTCGACCCAGCCGTTGGTTTCGAACTTCCAGTGCGGGTCGCCACTCTCTGCTGATAGTCGGTATATCGAACCATCGTGTGACCCAACGTAGATACTTTCGCTGCCGGGATGAACACGGGCGGCAGCACTCGTGTCGAAAGTCCACTGTTCTGCCCCATCGACATCTTTTAACGCATACACCTTCCCGGATCTGTCGCCCACGTACACGGTTCCATCCCGGTGCGTGATAGAGACAGTTGTGGTGTCGGTCGAGTATTGCCATTCGATGGTCCCGTCGTCCGCGTCAAACCCGTAGACGCTTCCCTGGAAAGAACCTGCATAGAGTCGGTTCTGTGAGACCACGGACGGCGATATCCAGTTCCGGGTCGGAGCGTCGATATGCCAGCGTTCTGAACCGGTCGTCACATCGATTGCGGTTACGACACCATTGGTGTCTCCAATAAAGAGGGTTTCATCGTGAAACATCCGGTTGTAGGCGGACTGGTCCGGACTCCACGTCCACGCCGCTGATCCGTCATCAGTGAAAAAGGCGTATACTCTACCAAGCCCGGCGAAGACGACGATATCGTCGACTACCGTCGGGTGTGGGAGGCGCGTGTCGACCGTGTTTGACCACCGTTCGGAGCCGTCCTTGAGATTGAGGGCATACACGTCGTTTTCGTTCGTTCCCACGAAGACGGTCTCACCTCTGACGGTGTGTGACGAGGTGTTTGTCAACGTATCATCCTTCCAGTCGATGGAAAATCGCCATCGCGGAGAACCATTGTTGCGGCTGAGGGCAATAACCTCATCACTGGAGACGAGAACCGTCTCATCTTGGACGGTGGTGGAGGGATCCCCACCAACCTGGACCGACCACAGCGGTAGGTTCGCGTCTATCTCGTCCAGCCATGCCGGTTCTTCAACGGTGATTCCGGGGTCCGTTTCACCGTCGACGACGGCTCGAATCTGTTCAGATCCTTCGACTGAGAGAGTCGCCGAAACGCCGACGACAATTCCGTCAGAGTTTACCTGTAACTGACAGGTTTCGATTTCAACATCTGCCTCCAGTTCCTCTTTCAGTCCGATTCCCTCTACGACGTAGCTACCACGGTCTTCGTCCCACTCCGGATCCCCAAACTCGAATGACGTGCCGACTTCATGGAAGCTTCTGAGGTCTCTCTTGACTTGATCCACGAACGCTCCGTAATCGGTTTTGTCGCGCCCGAAATTGACGTCTCCCTCTCTTATCTGTCGTCTGTACACCTCGTTGTCGTTGTAGAACTGCTCACTGACAACGTCGCCGTTAGCCGGGTCTTCGAGTTCTGTCTCGCGGCTCGACCCCGCTATGTAGCGTGCTATCTCGCCCTCGGGATCGCCCCGGCCCGACCCCGCTTGACTTTCCTGCACGGTGCCGTCCTCAAAGTAGGATACGCTGCCCTCCACACTGAACGCCTCCTCCCCAAGTGCCCGGACCGTGCGGTCCCGGAGCGCATCGACATCGACACCATCCCGGAGCGGTTCGGGTGGTTCGTCAGGCTCCGGCTCTGGTCCGTCATCTATGACCGTGCCGGTCTCGGAGCAGCCAGCCAGCGCGCTTAGGCCACTAACTGTGACCGTCGTAAGCACCCAACGCCTCGAAAAAGTTCGTCCACCCTTCATGATAAAGGAAGTATATTAATCCATCATAATAACTTTTTGTTTTAGAGAGGTATGATAGTAATGTGATCGGCCTCAGTTTTGTCACGAAGTCCGATGAGGGTGGTTTCGGGATTGAAGACGAGGTTTCTGAGAGACAATCGACCAGTATGAGATCTGGCAAAGCCCCGTCCAATCGGTTCAGTTCAGGAACTGATGAACATATATACCGACTATCTATACACCGTAGCAAGGAATATTACAAGCTGGAGACTACAGGAGGAGTTTTGCTTGAGCAAAAGCAATTTATCATTGACGAATTGCTTAGTCACTTACACAATCATAATTATGAGTGATGAATCTCTTGGTCCACGAGACCGCAGGTCTTTGCCTTCGGCCAGAGAGATTGCTGAAGAAGTTTACCATATCGGTGAAGAAAATGACGTTCAACCGTCTATCGTCATTGTATTCAGGTCGTACAGCAACGATGAAGCTACACCAGAAAGCGACGTAGACATCGTCGTTGTTACGCCGCATGTGAAAGGTGAGGGCTTCTATGAACGGCGAAAACATTGGGGGTGGGATTGGGATTATCAAAACTACCCTACAGCGGACCTGATTATACTCACACCAACTGAGTTTGACGATTACAAAAGCCGTAGAGAACATATTGTGAGTACGGCTGTCTCTACGGGGGAGCGATTCGAGTTTTAGAAGTGCAAGCAGATTCTACAGAAACCTTCGTTTGAGTGGTTGTCTACCTTGCATTCCCCGCAAATCGTGCCACTGTCATGCTTCGGAGAGCGTTATGTGATCTGAGAACGGAGGTAACTAACGGCCTCCACAACTGCCTGGCCATCGCCACTCCGAGCTAACTCAAAGTCATAAATTCCACTGCCAGAAGAGATGCGAATATGGCCAGCGGACTCCAAGCCACTAGCTGCAATGTTCTCAATCTGTTCGTAAGGGAAGAGGAAGAATTCATTTGAGGTTGTGACGAGGTACAACCCCTTGTTGGTGAATACCAGCGACATCTCGGTGCGGCCGAACAAGGAATTATCTTCAACTAGCTCACCCTGGATTATTCGGGAGAACGCTCCAGAGTTTGTTAGCAAGACTATATGATGGGGGATCTCGTTCTCGCCTTGCATATCCTCTTCAAACAGAAAGCTAGCGTCAGGAAAGTACTTCTTGTCTCCAGTGAGCTTGTCTGCCGTCACGGAGTCGCCTTCAGCTTTTTCGACAAGCTGATTCATATCGCAAAATATATTCAAAAGGTACATATAGCTTGCTCATTCGTCCTAAGATCAGAGACGAACCGTGTGACTGCGACTACTTATTGAGAATATCTTTCGAGAGGAAGGAGTGAGATCGGTCCATTCACAAGTCTGATACTTATGTTGAATTATGCATGGGTCTAATATGCATTTGGCACCTGATTGCTCAAGAAACCCACTGAGATACTTAGCGTGGATAAGAGGACAACAAACTTTAGCGAACAAGGATACTGAACTTCCAGTCAGAGTACTATCAGATTTACGCATATTTATATTTATGTATATGTTTATAGTGTAGAAGATTTAATAGTAAACTCAAAATAGAACGTGGACTTTACAAACAGCATACTCGAATATTCAAGTGTAATGAATAGGCGGTCGCTCATGAAGCAGTTCGGTGGACTCCTCATTACGGGTACAGTTGCTGGATGTAGTTCAGACAGCAGTTCTGGAGGTACTCAAACGGAGGCTCGTTCCAGTACAACGCCTACGGCAACAGAAGCCACAACACCTGAAGCAACCCAAGCAACTACCGAAAGTCAGACTCCAGAAGCAACGCCGACAACCACAGAAAACGCAACGCCTAGTGGGGATTACACCGGTAAGGATTCATACCCTTGGAAGCAGTTAACGGAGAGGCAAAAGAACACGTTGGAGTACAGCCCGCATTTCGAGGGTGGGTTCCTTGATGCACGAGGCGAAGGGACTGTTGAGATTATAAACGGCGTTGGCTTCGGGTTCATGTCTGAACCCGCCGTTTGGGTCGATGTTGGACAGACAGTGAAGTGGGTCTGGCCAGATGGTGAAGAACACAGTCTAAAAGACGAGAATGGCGATCGGCTTAGCCACATCCACCGAGTAGAAGGAGATGATACCAGTTTCACCTATACACTCGAAGAAGAGGGCAAACTCTGGTATAGCTGTCGTACGCACGGTCGGGGCTGGAAGGGAAGTTACGGTGTCATCGTTGCCGGTAGCGAGTGAAAGTCGCCACAAGCGAGTTGTTTGATTTGGTCCAGATTTATCGTCATTGACGGAGCCGCACGCGCCGCCGTCGGTGACTCGCTGGCAGGCGCTGGATACGCTCCAGCAGGCCGGTGTGTCAGTGTTCGTCTCGATGTCACCCACATATCCAACGATGGACGAAGACGACTTTCACGAACTACTCAGCTACTTCAGAGCACTCGGAGAGGTCGTCGTCTTCCATGAGCCAATCAATCCCCGTGGCGCGAATTTCCAGCAATGTCTCAACGCTGCCAAGGAAGCCGGGTACGATGATGTTGTTACCGAACTCCAGCAGATGCAAGACAGTCACCAGTATTGGGTCGAGTACGCGCTTGCACAATTGAAACGGTTCAACAGGTCGCGACGCGCTTCGATGGGCTCGAAGTGCATTCCTGCCCTGATGATGAGCTGGTGCGCTCGACGAACGGCCAACTCCGGTCAAAGCTCGAGGCAATGCAACAGGCTGTGTCACCAGAGTCGTTCTCCGAGCATGATACAGACGCCTCGCCTGAGCAATCGGAGTTAGCCCGGGACAGTGAGTCTATACAGCATCTCATTTAGTGGCCAGCCGCGTCCTCTTCTTTCCATGTAATAAATGTGAACTCAGCAAATGCCATGTATATTAGCTGGCGACAGTCTCGCGTTTGAACAGCGTCAGCAGTTCTTTTGTACTCATTTTCCGCCCTAATCCGGGTACATGGGAGTGGTCTGGATGATCGACCCGGTTTCGGGGTCCAGTTCTACGTACGATTGGGCGGCCGTTCTCGTCATAAGCCGGTCGTCGTACCGCCAGAGGTAGCGGTAGTAAGTGTGGTCGCCATCATCGGCTGTGCTCGGTTGCGCTCTCCATAACACATCACCGTTCGAGTCAAAACAGACGATGTTTCGGGCGGAATCACACGCTATATCCGGATTACTAACGCCCTCAGTGTCCTCTTGGAGCAAGACAAGTAGCCGGTCGTCGATCGGGTACGCGTATTCAATATCCATAGGGAATCGGTGATTCCAGCCTTCTCCCTCAATCTGGCCTCTGTAATCGGCGGTGATTTCAGTCTCCGAAAGCGCTGTTCGATAGCCGATATCTGGATCCGCTTCTTTTACCGCTTCTCTTATCGTTTCATGTCCTGACATCCGATGCAGTGTCTTGCCGGGATCGTACTCGATCGCAAGTGTAATCTGGCACTCGTCTGGTACGCGTTCCATGTCGTCGTCCCCAGTCCACGAGAGCATAAACGGTTCAAGACTGACATATCCACGAACAGTTTCACTATCAGCATCAGAGTAGAGGTATATTTTATTATTCTTTCTCCAAGTGTCTCCCCAGAGTCGTAGGAGGACTGTTCGCGGGCCAATGTCCAATTCGGTGTTCTTGTTGGCTGAATTGGTCTCGATCGAGAGCGAGAGCCGGTACGATGCTCGGATGTATCGGCCTCTGCTTGGTAAGAACTCTTTTGACATTTGAACCGGCGACATAGCCGTTGTCGGGATATAAAACCTTCCTCCGGCTTCTTCTTCTCCTACCGTGGCGAAATCTTCCATGTATATCATGTTTGTAGACATATATTTCTATATTCAAAACTCATCCGCTGTAATTTATATTCTTGTGTCTCACACTCAAGTGGTCGATAACACAGTTNTCTATATTCAAAACTCATCCGCTGTAATTTATATTCTTGTGTCTCACACTCAAGTGGTCGATAACACAGTTTCCAGCATCGTTTCTATCGATTCAGTTGGTGGGGACACGTTGGAATGGCCTTTCCAGAGCCTGCTCTTGGTGTTGATGGCACTGAGTATCGTCGCAATGTGTACGAGCGCCGCTAAAACGCAGTATCGTCGACAGCAATCCCGTCGAAGCGGTCGATCTGTTTCTGGAACGACTGTCGGCAGTCCTCGATATATTCAGGGTCTGGGTCGGGTTTGCTCCGTGTCTGGTGGAGATATTCGAGTTCGATGGTCAGATACTCGTATTCGGAGGCGTTGTGGCCATCCCACCATGAGGAAAAATGGAGGTCCCTGACGAGGAGGTTCTCTTCGTCGTCCCAGCCGCGAACAAGAATATGCTTGTCCTCGTCAAGGGTTTCAAGATCAAGCACAGCGCTGGAGACGGTATCGCCGATTTCGTCTGGTGTGTCAGTCGGCTCTGCACTCAGCCTGAGCCGGATCGAGTATAGCGCGTTCTTGTGGCGCCCCTCCATCGGTAACAGTGTGTAGTCAACGTCGCAAAACTCGTATGGGGCAACATCCTCGCTCTTTTTCTCTAACATTTCTGGATGTTTGAATTCTGCCCGGTACCCGTCAGATATCCCTTCGAACCGCACAATATATGTTTCTTCATTCAGGAGTTCGCGCATATGTACTACTCCGCTGAGGCGGACTCAGCCGGCACCCGAAGATGGTCTTTCAGATAGTCTGGCTGGGGAAGCGAAATCCGCTCATCGAGACTGTACTCTCGGATAGCGTCGGACAGATACTCGCTCTCGATATCGATTTCGAGCCCGTAATCTCGTGCCACAAGGACGTACACAGATGCCGAGAGTGGAAGCAGTTCCCGCCAGCGTGGCAGATTTTCGACATGCTCCCTGTGGTAGTTGAGTATCCGTTCGATACCGTTGGTAACTCGGTCTGAGTCATGCTCGATAAGCCCGGTCTGGACATCCCGTGTTCCGCGCCAGTGGTCTCCTGGGTTATCCAGCACCTGTTCGAATGTATCACGAGCGCGCTTGGCGCCCGCTGGTTCGTCGGCCAGCAGCGCTGCCAGAAAGCTCCCACACCAGTAGAATTCCTCTGGATCGGTGTAGCGATCGATAAACTCAAACGAGTGCATTTGAGCAGCCAGCGTCGCAATCAGCCGCTCGTCACCAGCTAACACGGCCCCGAAAATTCCCCACATTGCTCGTGAACCTCCGGTTCCCAGTGTTGATTTGGGAATTTCGTCAGTCCGCGTTTCTATCAGGTGGATGAACGAGCGGTTCGCCAGTGCAAGGCGGGCTGCCCACTGGCGCGCTTCGGTCACGTTCCCCAGCAGCAACTCGCAGGACACGATCTCTTCCGTATCGTGGGAGAGGGCCCTCAATGCTGTGTGGTAGGGCTCTCCGCGTTCCCGGTTGTTCTCTATCGCCCAGTATGAGTTGTTAACGTCGCTCTTTTTTTCCTCGCTTCGGTCCCGGAGTTCGCTCTGTGTAACCATCGGTTAGCTCCCACCACCATCACCAGGCTTCAGGTATCGGACCTGCGTGAGCAGTTCATCCATGTATTTATTGGAATCTTGCGGGAACTTAGCGCTATCCGTCGATATCGTCTTCCGCGAGTCGGCCGATCGCGGCGTGCTTATAGTCCCGGTTTTTGATTCGACACCAATCGTTCTGCGCACGCATCTGCTCGGTTGGTACGTCGGCATCGGGTGCAGGTCTGTCCATCTCACTTGTCGTGTTTAGCCACCCTCGACGATTTTGACAATCCGTCAGGCAGGGGAATCACTCAAACGAAAAGAATCGAACACGAGAGCAGTCAGTGATAGCGTTCCGTTTTCGCTAGCGAGAGACCGAGTTGGTCGGCGACTTCGTCACACTGCTGGCATTCATGTCCGCACTGTTTTGGGGNCATGAAAACGCCACCCCAATCGAGTTCTTCGACGTAGTAGGCCGGTGCCGACAGGACTTGCTCGCGGCCAATCGCCTCCACTGTCTCGGCGCGAAAAACGTTGTACTCGTACAGCGGTGGCCTAGTTTTCGTTGCGAGTTCTTCGATGGCTTCGTCCTCGCCGATAGCGAGGCCACCGCGTCGACCGAAGCCCCACTTCGGTTCGAGGGTGTTTGCGGCCTGCGCGTGGATTTCAGCAAAATTGCGCCGGTATTGTTTGACTGTTTCGAGAAGTTCCTCGTCGTCGGTATCTTTAAGTCCGTAAATCCAAGTAGAAAAATATATACTTTCACATGAAGGTTTTGAAGTAAGATTATGACTATCTATGGTACGTGTGACGGTTAATTCATCATAACTGAGCGGAATTTCAACCGACCAATTTGGATAGGAAGATAGAGTTTGGATTACGTCATCATATTTGCCAGTCGTATCCACATTATTGTTATACCCATTAATTTGGCGAGCTCGAATTGAATAGACGTCCTCTTCATAATCTAGTCCAAGATACTCAGTAAACACCTCGAATAACGACTTATATATCGCTATAGATGGTTCCCCGTCTAGGACATATGCGATCTCAATTGTGTCGTAATCTTCCATATTCAGCCTCCAGTCTATCCTGTGATGATCATTCAAGAGCTTTCATCAACCACTTCGATAGTGACATCTGCGTTAGTTGATTGTATACGTTTCAATCAAGCGAGTATGTGCACTACACTCTGGGCCACCAAATCCTTCGTCTGATGATTCGGGCTGATGCGTATACCCTTCACGGTCTGGTTAGGAGCGAGTTGGTCAACACTGATGGTATCGTTCGCAGTAAATAGTCCGTCAAGGCCAAGCTCGTTGCCCGTCAGATTACTCCCAGCTACAGAGACTGTCAGATTGTCCGGATCGACTGTATCACCACCAAGGTGTCTAACAACAACAGATGTCCCATTTTCACGGGCAACTTGGTCTAAATCTGCGGCAAATTGAGGTGTCTGTGGACACGGAGGGTCCTCATAGCCCATTCTTAAGGCAACGTCTGCGGTACCGAAGGCCAGAATAGTCATACCCACCAGTCCGAGGATTACGATTCTCTGTTTAGGCATTTGATCAGCTTGTGAGTGTCAGTACTTCTTCAATGCTATACGGTACGTGCCGGCCACTAACTGGACCAATAATGTATCACGGCATGGGACTCCATGTCTTTGACATCGCACTCCACTGCTGGAGTGTCTGTGTTCCTTGGATTGCCTCACAGGTCTGCCCTCGTCAAGTAGGCGTCAACAGTTCCGTAGTCCCATTCGCAGTCTGATTCCCACGGTGGGTTGCAGTCGCAGTCTTCCGCTCGTTCGATATTGGCGGACACGGACTAGTTTCGTTGATCCGCCTACTCTGGATATAGCGTGCCGTTGAGTTAGTCTGCTCCGCTAACCGTAATCCAGAGACGTCCATATTCAGCCACGGGTGAATTTCTTCTGGAGTCTGTAGGAAGATGTACGCTGGCGGCTCCTCAAACGTCAGATTAGTGTGGCGTGGGCTGTCAGCTTCGATCTCGAACGACCCGAGTTCTTTCTCCAGACGTAGGTCACACTGGTCGGAGTAGCCCTGTACCGACGCATTCGGTACTTCAACCGGGTCAAAGGCCTGTGGAGAACTCGTAAATACATCAAACTCTAGAACGTACTCACCGTTGTGAACGGTCGCAGTGACGTTCCAGAAGACGATACCCCCTCCTGGTGGGTCCTCACCTAAATACACATCTCCTTTTGGAGGAGTGTACGTGTCCTCTTCCTGATGAAACCCAGGTTCTGGGTAGACAACTACGGCGGCGACTACGGCAACGATAACGAGCGCGAGCACGGCAAACAACGCGTAGTAGCTCTTTTTCATGCGAGATCAGTCTGTAGCTGTGAAGAGTTCTTCAATACTGTAGGCGACGTACTCACCATTAGTTGGACGCGAAAAGCGGTATCTGAGGGATATGCGGGCTTTGCTCATAACTGACCACCTTCGCTTTTCCTCCCACACATTATTTTTAGGGTCATAGACTTCGACGAATTCTGGTGTTTTGTCCGGTGGATTACTGCTGTCAAGCTTCGCCCCCGTATTGCCGCTGTACAGTAAATTCACTAATAAATCCCACATCTGTCCAACCTAAACGAACTCTACTCCGGGCGGTTGCTCTGGCACTCGTAATCCGTGCCGGCGGAGTGTCGTTATTTGGGATAGTGAAACCACAGAGCAAACGCATTTAGGGCAGACTGACTGGTAATTCATCCCGCTCAGAAATGGTATTTCCAACGTAAGCCAGATACTCCCTGTCAGTAACTGGCTTCCGCTCATAATACGACGTTGCGATATCACTGTTTTCCTCCCCCCAGATATCTGGTGAATCTACAACGACGAACACTGGAATCCGTTCATCGCGTATGGATACATCTTCCGAACCATTGATATCACCGATGGATATCGTGCGAAATACCTCACCATCTTTGTCATAGAGGTGTATCGCAACATCTTCGTATCGCCCGGGTCCGGAGAAGTATTCCTCCCCAACCGAACCATTCAGGACGAACATTTCATTCTGGACTTCGATTGTTCCGCTATAGGATACTTTCCCACCTGCATCTCCACATCCCCCGAGAGGAACCGTGGATACGACTACAAAGAGGGCGATAATTCTTGCAATTTCTGTCATGGTTCTCCAACTGTAATCATCTCTTCAATAGAGAATGCATAGTACAACTTTCTATCATGATAAAACACTGGGTCATCTCTTTCCCAGCCGCGTCTCATGATACTCCAGTCATTGTCGCGCCTTGGCAGCTCCTCTGTAGTAGGATCATCTATGTCCCTCTCACCGCTATAGCCACTATACACTTCACCGAAAGGTAAGGGCTTCCACGAGTCATCATTCTCCCCCGCACCGAACGAATGCCCTACCTCATGCATCGCCACGTGTGCAGCTACCACCTGCGTCTCATTATTGTAGGGGGATTGAGCCAGATGACGTTGGTCTACCTTGCTAGGGGCACCTATATCCACGAGTGACTCTGCATAGACGTACATTCCAGTATCCGGTTGAGCAGATATATATGATTCTGTCGTGGCGTAGGCGTTAAACCCGGTTCCAGAGAAGATGCTTTCTGTGGTCACTGCCATGTACTGATCGGCATCGGTAGATTTCGAAAGCGGTGCACTGTTTGCGAGGGGATCAGATAGTCGTTCGTCGCGAACGATATCAATGTCTATCCCATAGAGAGCGTAGTTGTCTTCGATACCACGTTCCCAACCTGAGTCGTTCAGGCGCTGGTTCGGCAATCCTGCCACGGAGTCGGTCTCAATGGATAGGTCAACTGTCTTACTTTGTGTTGTTGGGTCTGTGTCCCATTGTAATTCCCCGACCTGAAGATTGGAACGCTCCACACGCCCATCGTTGTCATAATCGACAGTTGCCGCTGTAACGCTATCTGGAACATTCTTCACTTGCCATCGTTCGTGAACACCAACCTGTTCGTCGACAATCTCTCCTCCTTTGATCCCTCCATCATCATCACCATCATCGATAGTGAGGCTGTCACCGTCATCATCGTCACGGAGGTTCTCACGATACAGCACCACGTTGTCAGAGTGGCCGACACCATAGACGCCGATCCAGCCGTCCCAGTAGCCGTCGCCGTCGGTATCATTGTTGGTCGGATCAGTCGTGAGCGGTTCGATTGTCATCGGCAGTGACGACCGCGTGAAGCCGCCCCTTTCGGTCGCGTCAGGCAGGCCGTCGTCAGCTAGGTTTTTTGGGATTCACTCTGGTTCTACAGGTAGTTCTCCGCGGGCCGTCGCAGTTTCCTCTGCATACGTTCCGTCGCCTTGCCGTACGAAGTAGACCACATCTATCTGATTTATTTCCCAGAAATCCGGTGAGTCGATGATGATGTACTTGGGTGATGGCGAGACTGTCAGTGAGACATCTCGCTGTCCGGTCAGCGTAGCGACTGCCGTTTCGTTTAGCAGGTTGGCCTCCTCGGTGTAGAAGTAAAGGGTCACATTGTGGAATGGCCCACTACCGGTGGTATCGTGAATTGTCCCGTTCATCTGGAGTTGTTCGCCCGTCGGGTTCAGGTCACCACTGTAGGTGATTGCCGTTCCCGGGCCGGGTGTCAGACACCCGCTGAGACTGATAAGAATCAGCAACACCAAACAGAGAGAATAACGTCTAAATATCATGGTTGGTCGATTGTTGACAGCTCCTCGATACTAAAGACATAGTATGAATGCCCATTGTGACTGGCTAATGAATTTGAGTCCCACCCTCGACGCATGATGCTCCATCGGGTGGCACCGGATGTCTCATGTCTCTCAGAGTTCTGGTCACTTGAGGACCCACTGTAGACTTCGCCCAATGGTAACGCACCGGTGTCATCAAGCCGACCTACGTCGAAGGAGTGGCCAAGTTCGTGCATCTCCACAGAGCCAGCAAGCACCTCTGTTTTGCTGTTGTAGGGCGAATTGGTTACATCGCTTGCAGGCACAGCGTTTTCTTCCGTTGCCGACTCTGAAATAGATTCGGCATAGATGATATGGCCGTTTGCGGGTAGTTCCAAACTGGTTCCGATGGATTCGTCGGCGTTGAATCCCCACGGATTGCCTCCGATACCACTGGCGCGTTCCGAGGAGACGAGGAGATACAAGTGTTGATTCTCGTCATTACTCGACGCAAGCGCGTCCGTGAGGGTGACTACCGTATCATCGCGCTCAATATTGAGTGTGATGCCGTACAGCGCATAGTTTTCTTCGATGGCTGTAACCCAGTTTTCGTTATCGAGTCTGTTCTCTGGGAGCTCATCGACGTAGTCCGCCTCAACTCCAAAGGTCAGACTGGGTGGATTCCCGTCCGTCGGTGCGCTACCCCACTGACGTTCTCCAATATGAACGTTCGAGTGCTCTTTCACGCCATCAGTATCAATGTCAGCACCCCCTGCAGAGGGGACGACCGATGCTTTGTGCACGCCGACCTGTTCTTCGACGATCTCGACACCTTCGATCCCGTCGCCACTCTGTAGATGCTCCCTATACAGCACAACGTTATCGGTGTGTCCAACGTCGTAGACGCCGATCCAGCCGTCCCAGTAGCCGTCACCGTCCGTATCTGGCGTCGTCGGATCGGTCGTGTACGTGGGTTTGATAACCCCTGTATCAACGCCATGCGTCTCCTGGCCGTCAGTGAGACCGTCGTCGTCCGTGTCCGGATCCCACGGGTCTGTTCTAGCATCCCATTCCTCGGCGTTAGCCAACCACGTATCGGTCCGGTCTTCCCCATCCAGCGCGGTGAACACAGCCCGGTCCTGCGGCGTCGAGCCGTCCGTCAACACGAAATCGAAATCGTCTGACCAGTCGTCCAGACGAACGCTCGACAGCTGCTGGCCGTCGAGAACGATGTGCAAATCGCGGGCCAGTCGAATATTTCCGTTCTATCCGATCTCGTCAATGAACTGCAGGTGCTGTTGTCAGACATAGCCGTGACACCGGACAATCACGCTTTGTCCGGCGATTCACCACGGCCAGGATGAGCTCTCACACTCAACTTTCTCTGGCTGCCACAAGTCCTGTTCTGGATTATATACATACTTAGACACACTGGTGCCTTGGCTACAGGGATCACGATCGATCTCGTAGGTAATGGTGTGTGGAAATTCGTTGCAGGTGAACGTCACAGGTTCATAATCGCCAGATTTGGTGAGATCACCAATGTGTTTGCGGCAACTAACCTCTCCATTCTTGTTTTTTGCCAGTACTGAGACGTGGTGGAACGGTTCCCAGTCTCCCACAACTCCGACTGACGGTGCTATCTCAATCGAATATGTCCTATTCGATTCTGTCACATTATAGAGTTCCATACCGAGGCTTGAGTGGGTATTATTCACCAAACACCCGCTGAGTGATCCCATTGCTACTGGAAGAAGCCCAAGTAGCCGCCGCCGGGAAATTTATCACTCATCTATTGATGGGATATCGTTGCAGTCCATCGGTGATAACTCCTCAATGCTGAGCGCGAATCGATTTCCTTCCGTCGACGTTGGGACGAATACTCACTCGGGGAACCGTTCGTCCTTGCTAGTTACGAAGTAGTACGTGTAAGACCCTCCATTCCATCGATACGCTCCTACAGAAACATCGCTGTTCCAGAAGTCAGGTGATTCGAGTATGATATACGTAGGCTGCTGATCGAGCGAGATGTTAAATGACCGTCGGATGGGGGCCACACTACTATCTGTAGACATGCGCCCGAGATTGATCTGCGTTATTTCCGACATATCATTGTCGTAGAATTTGAGGCTTACATCAGTGAAATTCCTCACTGGTGCGGTCGTATCCGCTACCTCTACTTCACCATGCATTTCAAACCCTCCGTCGTTTCGCTCGGGTATTCCATCAAGATCTACTTCATATCCTGACGCCGTTGGGTAGGTACATCCGGCCAAACCAATTGCTACTGTCAATATAAGGACTGGAACCCAGGAGTGTATAGCAGTCATGGTTCTTCGGTAGACAGTAATTCTTCAATACTGTAGGCGAAGTATTGCCCACCCATAGGGAGATTAGTCATGTCCGTATCATATCCTGATGCCATGACACTCCATCTCCGATCTCGACCAAGCGGCTCCCGCGTGTTATCACTCCCACTCCCACTATACACTTCGCCATTACGTTTAAATTTCCGGACTGGGTCCTCTGTCAGACTTCGATCGTCAAGTTCTCCCGCTCCGAAGGAGTGCCCAATCTCGTGAATCTCCGTTTTGGCTGTGACCACACCTAATCCGCTGCTGTATGGTGAACGCTGTATTACGGATGCAGGCACGTTATTTGTTGCTTTCTGGTTCCCTTGCACGAAGATTGCTTGGTAGGGAACACCAACAAGGTTCACTCCCGATTGACTGTCGCCTCCCGGGACAAGACCTGCTCCTTTATTCGCCACTAATACATACTCATCTGCTCCAGTTGATTTGTGCTCAATGCCTGTGGTGACAATTTCCCTGTATCCGAAGCCATCAGTCGGATCGACACAAGCTAGTGATACTGGCAGATCCAGGCAAGATGAAAAGTCACTATTTTGAATCTTCTCATCCCGAATAATATCGACATTAATGCCATAGAGTGCATAGTTGTTTTCTAGGCCGTTTTCCCAAGACTTCGTATTCATCGACCCATAGTTCGCACCGGCGTAGTAATCGATCTCAACGCTGAGAGATGGGTTAGGAGTGGCAGAGGCCTTATTGGGATCACTCTCCCAGTGCAATTCCCCAAGATGGGTATTGGAGTGGAACTCAGTACCGTTCCCGAAGAGATCGGCTCCGTCGGTAGCCGTTCCGGAAACCTTGTGGATACCTGCCTGTGCCGGGACTTGTTCGTCCCCGGAGATTCCGCCATCATCATCACCATCAACGATAGTGAGACCGTCACCATCGTCATCGTCACGGAGGTTCTCACGGTATAGCACGACATTATCGGTATGCCCAACATCATAAACACCGATCCAGCCGTCCCAGTAGCCGTCACCGTCCGTATCTGGGTCCGTTGGGTCTGTTTTGTAGACCGAGCCGGACGAACCGTCCTGCACTCCATCGATCTCCTGCCCATCAGTGAGTCCATCATCGTCGGTGTCAGGGTCCCAGGGATCAGTCTCAGAGCCCAAGGCCGGATCTGCATCTGGTTGCCGATGATCCGGATTCGCCGTGCGGATCTCTTTCTTGTTCGAAATCCAGTGATCCGTCTGAGGGGTGCCATCCAGCCCTCTGAAGACGAACTGATCTAGCCCGCGTTGGTCGGTCGTTACGAAGTCGAATGAATCGCTTGCGTCCGTGAACTCCGGATCCGAGAGGTCGTCCACGCCCTGCATGCGATCAGTGTCCAGTCCCATCTGGTTCTGCAGGTTCGTTCGTGGGTAGGATCCTCTCCCATCGAACACCTGCTCGAACGTCTCTGACCGCTCGGTAGTAATGTTGTACGTTCGCTCCGCGCTCGGATCGGTGTGCGTGAGATTCTTCTCTTCGGGGTCAGTCAGACCGTCACCATCCGAGTCCCGCGATGTCGGGTCCGACGTCACACGGATGGAATCCGACTCTGCTTCACACCCATCGTCTGTTTCACAGGCGTAGTCGTACCGATGCACCTCGCCGCTTTTGTTGACTGTCTGGATAGTCCAGCCCTCCTTTTCAAGCGAGTCGGCCAGACCATCGCCGTCAGTGTCTGCGTTCCCTTTCGCAGGGTTACTGGTCCAGCGGTAGCCAGTTACCAGCGATTTCTCGTTCGGTGGCTCATTCTCGACAGTTTCAGACATGTCAACTTCCTCGCCATCGGGAATGCCGTCGCCATCCGTGTCTGGATCGTTCGGGTCAAGCGTCACCGTTGGCCCGTTGGCCAGCGGAATGCCGGTCACCTCGCGGAAGTCCGAGATGCCGTCCTCGTCTGAGTCCACGCGGACAGTCTCATTCGAGGGTGAGACGAACCGTACGTTGTGGGCACGAAGCCACGAATAGTCTCCGTTAGTGTGGCGCGCGTCCGCCCGCAGTTTCACCGTCACTTCCTTGCCCGCATGTTCGGAGATGTTCACCCGCCGGACCGCGTTTTCCGTCCGCAAGCCGCTGCTGTCGTCGTTTTCAAGCCGGTAGATGTCGGTCTCCCCATCTTCGTCCGTCAGCGCCAGCGTCGCTGCCGCGTGGGACCACGAACTCTGGACGTGGGCTGTCACGTTTGCGATGACGTACACCTGTGGGTGATCCGGCAGCGTAATCGACCGTGAGAGAGTTCGTTCACGGTTGGTCCGTTCACCAACACGAATCGCGTCACGGTCCTCTTCGACCTCGCAGTTCCCGTCGGCCGGTTCGTCGTTGTAGCCTCCACTACGCGGTTCGACATCGCACGTCCAGTCACTCTGTACAATCGAGTCCGGCATATCCTCAAACGTCCACGACTCGATTTTACCGACCTTCGACCGGTCCGGGCTCTCGGAGATGATGTCCTTGCGCTCGTTGAGGTACTCTGTCCAGGCATCGCTGTCGAAGACGGTATACGTCGAGAAGTGTGTGGTATTGGCCGTCACGGTATCTGTCGTGGTGTTGACCGACGACGGCACCTGCTGGTACCGGTTCGCCGATTCGTTGAACCAGTAGATAGAGACGTTTGACTCTGCTCCCGACACTTGTGATTCGTTGTACTCGATGGAGATTTCCGCTTGCGAGAAATTTGCGTCGGATTCGAACTCAACGAACGGAGCAACAGTCCCAGTGGGTGCGTAGTTGTCCTGATATCGAACGTTGACTGGCTCATCCACCGTTGTCTCCGCACTCACGTTTCCGGCACCAGTGATGTTCACCGAGGCACCGAGGCTCTCATTTCGAGCGGTCGTGGTGTAGGTCTCGTTTCCGTCTGTGACACTGTCTCCGTCAGTATCAGGGTTCAGTGGGTCCGTGTTGAACGGGTCAGTTCGCTCGTCACCATCGGTCACCCCGTCCTCATCAGTATCAGGCGAGAGCGGGTCAGTTCCAAGTTCGAGTTCCTCGGGGTCAGTCAGGCCGTCGTTGTCCACATCGGCGTACAGCGGGTGAGTTCCGGCAGCCAATTCTTCTCTGTGTGTGAGCCCATCGTCATCGGGGTCTGCACGGTCGTCAGTGAACCCGTCGCCATTAGAGTCTCTCTTGGTTGGATTCGTCTTCGTGAGTCTGTGTTCGTCGCTGTCAGTAAGGTTGTCCCCATCCGTGTCGGGGTCGGTTGGATCAACACCCTGGAGTCGTGATTCTACCTTATCAGGGAGTCCATCACCGTCTGTGTCGTTGCTTCGAGGGTCAGTGCCAAGTCGGTATTCTCGGTATGCCGGTAGCGTATCGTTGTCCCAGTCTTCTGCACCGTCAATCACAGCATCCCCGTCGGAGTCTGCTATGACAGGGTCGGTCCCAGTGACATTCCGCTCGTATGCATCCGGAAGTCCATCGCCATCAGTGTCGTTCGAGGCCGTCGAGCGTGTGGCGACGAAGAGCCACTGAATATCCCCCACGTCGGTTCGGTTGTCACCTGTGTAATCATACGCGCTCCAGTTAGCACCGGCTGCTGTGGTTCCCAGATGACGCGACAGTGCGTCAACGTCAACGATATTGATAGCGCCATCGCCGTTGACATCTTCGTAGATTCCGTCACCATCTGGGTCAGTAGGTTGGTGGTCACCGACGAGTGGGTACGGCTGAGAGTCGTTTTCTCGGGGCGCTAACTGCTCAATTTCACTCGCATTCGGTTCTGTTGAGTCATTCCAACTGGTTGAAAGTGGTCTGGTTGCCTGGTTCCCAGCCGTTGCGGTTGGTGTCGGTGGTTGTGTCCGTGTTGGTTCATTACCGGCCGTTGCGGCGGGTGTTTGGGTCGGTCGTGTCTGTGCTGGTTCGTTTCCGGCGGTGGTGACAGCCTGGTTACCGGCACCTGTGAGAGACGCGTCATTGCCGGCCGTCTGCAACGGGCCAGCCCCAGTGCCAGTCATCATCCCGGAAGCCGGACCGACAGTCACTAATAGTAATACACCAAACAACGCCTGTAATTTTCTCGTTGAACTTGCCATATAAACCCCCCACCAGAGGTACTGTTGTCAATTTGATTCGGTAATCAGAATACTTAATCCTACCCATCTAGACAGTATATTTAATGGGGAAACTTGCGACAGTAGCTGGCCTCTGTATAGCGTTGTCCCTCTGTGCGGGACTCGCGATGGGGGCGGGAACGACCCGTGTGGTGGTCCAGCCTTCGACTGATACCGTTACCGTTGGGAACACAACCACTGTTGATATTGTGGTCACGTCTGCTACAGACGGAGTCGGCTCGCTGGATATCGATATTGCAAGCACCAACGGGTCGGTTGCAACAGTCTCGAACACGACTGTTGCTGGGAATCCAGACACAGTCCAGACCTCTNNCGCCTGTTGTCTCGGTCACGCTCACCGGCAAGGCTGTCGGGACAAGCGATGTCGAGCTGACTGTTGCAGCCGTTGGTGACGAATCCGGGAACGCATACAATGTCACCAGCGTACGCGCCGGAACACTGACAGTCGAATCCGGAAATGACACAGCAACCCCAACGGAGACGCCAACGCCAACACCAACTCCGACAGAGACACCAACCGAGTCAGACTCTTCCAGTTCCGACGATGGTAATGATGATGATGACGATAGCCATGACGGTGACGATGACAGTGATTCCAGCAGCAGTGACTCCGGTGACACGGCAACACCGACGGACACACCGACAGTAACGGAACCGACACCTGGTGACACGCCGACAACGACGACAGCGGCAACTGAACAACCGACACAGACGGCAACCGAGCAGTCAACCTCGACGCAGACCAGCGGTGGGCCGGCCATCACGCCGGACGCGACGAACACACCGTCTCAGACCAGAGCGACCGACAGTGTTGAGCCGTCTGGCGGCTCACCGACAAATCTGCTTGTGGGTGGGAGCATTCTCGTGGCTGTTCTGGGTGGGATCACCATCTACCGTCGGTTGTAGAAGACGGCTTTCACGAGCTACTCAGCTACTTCAGAGCGCTCGATGAGGTCGTTGTCTTCCATGAGCCAATCAATCCTCGCGGACGAGCCAGCCGAGCTGGTCACGAACCCATGTGAGATGGGGCCGCCGCATCGAGGACAGCCGCAGCGCTGGCGGCCCGTCGTTGGGGTTGTCGAGATTCCCGTCACCCACCAGACAGCCTCGGATCGCCTCGTGCTGGGCATCGCTCAGATCACGGAACGAACAGTGCTTGCTCCGGGACCAGTGCTGTGCCAAGCGCTGATACTCGCTGTCGCACTGGTGGCAGATACCCCCACGAGCGTCAACGACCCACTCGCTCATACCCGCTGGTCCGAACGGATCAATATGTAGGTATCGTGTTCGCTCTAGTGTCGGTCGGCTATAGCTTCAGTCCGGTGTGGAAGGATAGACTGCACAGCGGCCGCAGTCACGGCTACTGGTCAGTACAGGATTAGCACATACCACCGTAGTGGGGGCCTTCGAACGTCCCATCGGAGTTGACCGGCACGTGAATATCACCATAACACGCATCGTTGTTAAACGTGTCACGTGTCGTCACATTTCGGGCTGTGACGATTACCTCGAAGGACTCGATGCCATCGGTGTCAGCGCTACTGATATTATAGGCGGTCCGGCGTGACTCAGGTGACAGAGCGTAGCTCTCGTTGCGGACAGTCTCGTTCGTTGCAAGTCGGATGATACGGAGTTGTACGTCGGCGCTCTGGTTCCAGTCATTTATTAGTCGCACCTCTTTGTTCTCAGATGCGACCACACCGGTGGCAGTACCGGCAGATTTGGAAGTGGACGCTGGTGTTGAGGTGGCAGTACCGGGAGATTGAGAAGTGGACGTTGGTGTTGAGATGTCAGTACCGGGAGATTGGGAAGTGGACGCCGGTGTTGAGATGTCAGTACCGACTTCCGGGGCAATACAACCGGCCAAGAGTATCATGGCTACTAGTCCCATGACTTGCCAGTTTATTGGAGGGCGCATCGTCTACGATTGGACAAGCAACAGTTGAAAACTTTGGGCACGCCTTTCGGCCATTCTCTCGTTGTAGAAACATTCTGTCGGTGAAATAGTCGGCCTCACGCAAACGGATGAAAACATCGTGACGGTCGCGGAGGAACTCGGCTTCCCGGCCCGAAAAGCTACCGCACGGCACAGATGACGATGCCACTCCAGCGGGGTCAGGCCGACTTTGATCTCGCACTAAACAGCTGATTCAGCAGGAGAGGGCCAGAAGCAACGACGGCAATGTAATAGATCCTCAGAGTCTTGCACGTCGCTTGTGACAGAAGTCGAATAGAACAGCGGTTTGTTCGATACAGAGCGTTTATCCGGCGATCCAATCTGATTGACTCAGGTAGAGACTCTGTACAAGATATGCAGTCTTACTGAACAGTCGTGTCACGCCTGCTCGCGACGACCAAAGCCCACCCGTATCCACTACGGCACTGGGACCGTCAGGTCAAGCGGCGATGAGACCGACGCATCGCATGTATGAGAGTCCACTGCGGCCGACGAAGACCATCGTCGCCGGCAGGCCAAGGCCAGCTAGTGCTCCAAAGACAACGTCAACACCATCTTCGACAGCAGTGTCACAGTAAATGTTTCCGACGTCGGTCTGGCCCATCACAGAGCCAGCAAACAGCGTGAGGATCAACAGCAACTGTGTTGCCTGGCGCACGCCGGGCGTGAGCCATGCTTCAGCGAACTGGCGCTTTGCGTGAGTGTAGAGTGTTGGTTAACAGTGTTGAGTCAGCACATCGACCCACACCGGGTTTCCGGTGAAAAAAGCGCCACCATCTCACAGGGGTAGACTGTTGGAATCTCAGACGCAACACACCATGTTTCCGATGAAATCAGGAGACTACAGTCAAATATTAGTGGTTATCAGCTAACGAGAGACACCGGATTTCTGATGAAACTAAGTGCATCGCAGAGATGCGGAACAGTGGTAGTACGCTGCTTTACAAAATCGATTCAGCTGATTGTATCTTCGAGCACCTGTTGCACGACATCTGGATCTTCCAGAAGCTGATGTTCTGTATAGCTCCCTTCTGCACTACCACCACTGTGGCGCGTTTGTTCGATAATATCTAAGAAAGCGTGTTCCTTGAGAAGGTCACGGACTCGTCGTAACGAGAGAGGATCAGAGCCTTCCTGACGGCAAATTTCTTCGTACACGTCGTAGATTCGGGTTGTTCGGAAGCCGATATCATCAGCTCCATCGCCAGCATTGTCAACCGAAAGGATAGTCAACGCCTGTAGTACGTATCGAGAATGTGGCGTTGAGCCGCTAATGAGCTCACGGAACCGATCAGTCTCAGCCCGCTCTCGAGCTTGAACAACGAAGTCTTCTGGAACCGTCTTCATGTCCGATGATTGGGCAATTTCACCTGCATATCGAAGTATGTCAATCGCTTTTCGTGCATCGCCGTGCTCACGAGCTGCGAGTGCAGCTGCCCGAGGGATAACACCACCTTCGAGTACTCCCTCTCTGAATGCGTCGCCCCGTGCACTCATGATTTCATTGAGCTGATTAGCGTCGTAGGGTGGGAACACAAATTCTCGTTCGCAAAGACTGGACTTGACCCGCTCGTCCATCCGATCCTTATACTTGATTTTGTTGCTAATCCCGATGACACCGATCTTACAGTCTTCAATTTTTCCAGCCTCTCCAGCTCGTGACAGTTGCATCAGGATGTCGTCGTCTTCGAGTTTGTCGATCTCGTCGAGGATTATGAGGACGACGTCATAACGCATATCGAGAATCCGCCAGAGACGCTTGTAGTAGGTTGCAGTGCTAATTCCCTTGTCGGGAATGTAGATATCATTCTCCTCCGTATTTACTGAGTCCGCGATCGTTTGCACAGACTGGGTTTCGGTGCTGTCCTGGGCACAATCCACGTATGCGTAGACAGCGTTGATACCCTCCTCAGATGCGGTATCGACCAGTTGACGAGAAACGTATTTGGCACAGAGAGACTTCCCTGTTCCAGTCTTTCCATACAGGAGGATGTTGCTAGGACTCTGGCCAAAGATGGCGGGATTTACCGCATTAGCCAGTTGCTTGATTTCTTCATCTCGACCAACGATGCGATCCTCCTCCGGGAGATGGCTGATTTCAAGCAGTTCCTTGTTCACGAAAATGGGATCTTCAAGGATGAAGAGATCGTCAGAGTCGGACATTGCTTGTACACCGGGTTTCCGGTGAAACGTCTTGATACTTTCCCCGAGACACACACACCACGTTTCCGGTGAAAAGCGTCTAGAGGGTGTTTAGTGTCCAGATGAAACGGGGGTTAGGATGCACCGGAAACATGGTTTCAACTGCGATCTACCTCAGCCGCATTGGCGGGATAGCCAAGGAAATACCAGAGTAGGGCAGAGATAGAAATCCCGAGATAGATAGGATAGAACGGTTCTGTGGAGTGTTTTCGATTGGAGTGATGAAAATCATAAGCGAGAAAATCTCGCTCTAATCTATGAAAAGCGATTCAGCTAATGGAATATCACGCTAGGATTGTATATAAAACTATGTCAGACATAGCAATAAAGATAGTATCTGGTCATTTCCTTGCTGATGTGAGTTCCATTATGTTCTTCCTCCTGCAGATTTCCCTGAATCTGCAGATAGCGTAGGAATATTCCTTTTGTAACCAATGGGTTTAGCAGCTATACTGTCTCTATTGGGCAATTTCACCGGAAATCTGGTGTGTCTGTCTACGCTCCCCAGTTGACGCAATAGTAGTTGATCCGGAACGTTCTTGGTTACTGCTATGGCTCTCTGTTTCACCGGAAACCCGGTGTGCGTGTGGTTCCATTCAGCGGTGATTTGGCTGATTTGGATTTCACCGGAAACCCGGTGTGCGTGCGAAGTCTCAGTATCTCTCAGATTTCACCGGAAACCCGGTGTCCCCCTATCACATTTCAACAGTAGTCTCTCAGTTTCCCCGTCGTCGAATCAGCGAGCTCTTGGACGGGCTTTTTCGAGCGCGTCACGAGATCGAGGACGCCGTCGAGGTTCGTTTCCCCGTAGAAGAACGTGTTCGACTCATGGTCGCGAGCAGCGCACGCGGGAGGGCGTCAGCGAGCTGTGTGGTCGGGACGAGCCGGCGCCGACGGAGCGCACGGATCCCCGGGAGAAACTGACGCAAGACGAACTCGCGGAGGTCAACGAGCAGGCAATGCGGATCAGCGATGAAGTGAAAGGCGGCTGGTCGAGAGCAGTCGTCGCGAAGCAGCTGTCCGAGAAGGTGCAGCGCGGGCGGGACGTCACGAAGGCGGTGCTGGAGACGCTCGAAGAACTGAAAGCGGCGCCGAGGGCGATCGTGCCCATCGCGGACGTGCCGGATGTTCCGGTCGGTGAGGTGACCACGTTCTACGGCGCCGTGGCGAAGGGCGGCGCCGCGGCGAACCTCCCCTCCGCCAACGAAGCGGAGCCGGCCGTCGACGACAGTCACCGCAAGACTTGGGACGTTGAAGGCGTCGAGATGGAGATCGCGATCGAGGCGATCGCCGCGGCCGGTGTGAGCGACGAGTACAGCATGCAATCGTCGGGAGCGTTCTGCCCTCGTCGCCTGCGAAGACGAACGGCTCGGAGAGTCAGCGGTGAGGGACCATCTGGAGTGGCTGTCGGTCGGGACATGGTGGAGGGGGCGTCAGCGGTTGTGGGAAGCTATCGAGGCGTCGTCTAGGTGTCGGTGGCGATACGCAGGGAGTAGGCGATCAGGAGGAGCCCGCCGAACTGGAGGAGGCGGACGATCAGCCGGAATACGTTCTGGTAGCGGATCGGGACGATGCGGAACGTGAGGAGCCCCTGTCCAGCCACCGCCAGGACGTATGTCACGCCGAAGAGCAGGATCATCCCGATCGAGAGATATCGCATCGACGGGTCGTCGTTGCGTCGGAGCCCGCGATAGGCCTGACCGCCGATGTAGAGGCCAACGAGGGCGGAGCCGGTCGCCGCCACCCCGGCCGCGAGACCGACAACGCCGGTGAAGTCGGTAAGCGCGCTGAAGACGTTCATCTCAGAGCTGTCCCCACATCCGCGAGAGCTCGTCGGCCGGGTCGCTCTCCGTCCGGTCGATCGTCCAGTCCAGTTCGCCGTCGCGGATCGTCAGCTCGAACCGATCGAGTGTCGAGACGTACACCGTCTCGTGGTGGCCGTCGCGGCGCGGTCGCGTCCGCTCGGTGAGGAGGGCACAGTCACAGAGCTCGTCGACCCGACGATAGATCGACGACACCGAGAGATCGCAGTGCTCGCCGAGTTCCTTGGCCGACAGCGGTTCCGCACTCGTCGCGACGAGGATCGACCGAACGTGCTCGTCGTCCAGCAGAGCGACGACGTCGGCAACGTCGGGGTCCTCGTCCACAGCGTCATCTGACATACGTGGAACAAGTATCTTGCCCTCGGTTGGCCGAGGTCGTGGCGTCTGTGAGGTGCTGAAACGAGGGACGGCCGTGGCGCTCATCGGTCGTCCTCCAGTGGCAGCTCGAACAGTATCCGGAAGCTAACGTCGTTCATCGGGCCGTACACCACACTGATCCCTTCCGCAGTCGGAGTGTCACCCAGGTCGATCGTCGTCTCGTCACCGGCACTCACGGTGTTCTGGTCTGGCCAGAGTGGCTTCTTCTCGACCTGGCCCTTATCCTCGGGCGTATCGATGTCGTAGCAGATCAGGTCCGCGTCGGCCGACTCGCCGACCTCGTGACGAAGCGTGACGGTTTGGGTCTCGGCATCGAACACTCCACCCCACGTGACGTGTGGCGGATCGTCCATCGGATCACGCTCACGATCCGGCCGGGCCGGTACTCGAGCAGAGACCGTCATGAATCGGCCGTCCTTCCTGACATCGACGGTCTGTGCCTCTTTCGTGAGTTCGTGTCGCTGCTGTCCGAGGGCACGCTTCATCTGCTCTTCAGAGAGGTTGGTCTCGGTTTCGTACCGTTCGATCAACAGGTGGTATGCGACATCATCGTCGATTCGAAACGCGTCGGCACCAAGTTCGGAAACCTCGGGGTTGATCCCCGGATGAGAGCCGCCAATGAACAACATCCGGTTTGCGCCGACCGCGTTGGTGACCGCCGCGAACGCGTCACTCTCTTCGTGGAACTGTCGACTGTGACCGTGTCCGGCGTCGATCGTCGCCTCAATGTCCGGTGCGTTGTGATCGCGAGTACTCGACCACACGAGGACGCCGTCCCGTACTGCAGCCCGTCTGCGTACGTCTGAACGGGCGTACACGTCGTAGCCGCGATACGAGCCGTCAGGCTCGTAGCCGGTGTCTGCGAGCGTTGACGCCACGTCGTCGGCTGTGAACTCGGCCTCGATCACCGTGGCGAGGTTCGTGCTCGTGACACTGTCGTAGTTCTCGTACCCGATTCCGAAGTAGTCCAGTTCCATCTTCTGGAAACCGCGCCTGGCGACGAACTCCTCGGGGACAGGGCCGTCAAAGCGCCCGGGTTCGGCGTAGGTGATGACCCAGTCTTCGTCGGTCTCGCTCTCCCATCCTGCGGGGAGCCAGCGGCGGTACTCCGGTGGGCCGGCGTCGGGAACGTCGACACGGCCGTACCTCGGTTTGCTGCTCAGCGGTGGTAAGCTGCCAGTACAGCCACTGAGCCCAGTCGTCAGACCGAGCGCGACGGCCGTCGCACTGCCGTTGAGAAACGAGCGTCGCGTCGGCCGGAAGGGATCGTCTGGTGGAACCATCGTGGTACGTAATCGATGACAGCCAGCTATCTTTATACCGGCCCGTCGGCCGCGCACTGGCAAACATCGGCGACAGATATATATGTAGAAGTGATCGATCGCCCGCTGGGACGATCGTCGCGATATTTGTCAGTTGAAGGTGGTAAAATACGTCACGGCCGGATAGCTCCCGATATCACTCGCCGCGGTCGGGGACGTAGCTGAACAGCCGCAGTCCGTAGGGATGATCTTTCGGGCCCCAGCGCACGTCAACGCGGTCTGCGTCCGGATGGTCACTCATGTCGACCGTCGTCTCGTCGCCCGGTCCGACGGTGTCTCGACCGGGCCACAGCGACCGGTTCTCGACCCGATTGATCGCGTCGATGGGAACGAGATCGTACCACAGGCGGTCGGCGTCGAGTTCCGGACCGAGCTCGTGACGGAGCGTGGCCGTCTCACTCTCCGCGTCGAAGGCCACGCCCCAGGTGATCTGGGGGGATCGTGGATCAGATCGCGAGGTTCGTCCGGCTGCAACGGTATGCGAGCACCCGCCGTCGCCAGCTGGCCGTCGACCCTGATGTCGATGGTATCAGCCGCCGCCATGCCGGTAGGGTGTTGGTCCTGGATGGCATCTTTCATCTGCTCGCCGGGCTGGTCGACCGTCTCCGGGTACCGTTCGAGCACGAAGGGATACGCGGCCTCGTCGTCGACTCGGAACGCGTCGACACCGAGCTCGGCGACGGTCGGGTTGAGGAGCGGGTGATCGCCGATCGACACCAGTCGGCTGGCACCGACCGCATCGGTGACCGCTTCGAACGTGGTATCGACCTCGTGGTACCGCTCGGTGTCTCCGTGTCCGGCGTCGATCGTCGCCTCCAGATCCGGCGTGCTGTGGAGCGACGCGCTCGTCGAGACGACGACACCGTCCCGGACGGCCACGCGGCGTGGTATGTCCGAGCGAGCGTACAGATCGTAGTCGCGGTACGAGCCGTCGGACTCGTAGCCGGTCTCTGCGAGGGCGGACCGAACCGTGTCGGCCGAGAACGTCCCCTCTCGCACAGTGGCGAGGGTCGTACGCGTGAGGCTGTCGTAGTTCTCGTACCCGATCCCGAGGTACTCCAGGTCCCGACGCTGGGTGGCCCGGCTGGAGACCAAGTCTTCGGGGACGGGGCCGTGGAACGATCCGGGCTCGACGTAGGTGAGGAACCAGACTTCGTCCGTGTCGCTGTCCCACTCTGCGGGGAGCCAGCGGCGGTACTCCGGCGGGCCGGGGTCGGGAATATCGACGCGGCCGTACTGGGGCTTGTCGCCGAGTGGCGGGAGACCGGTACAGCCACTCAGAGCAGTGGACAGACAGATCGCGACGGCCGTCGCGCCGCGGTGGAGCATCGAGCGACGCGTCGGTTGGGAGGTGTCGTCTGGTGGAACCATCGTGGTACGTAATCGATGACAGCGGGCGATATTTATACCGGGTTATCGATCGCGTGCTGGCAAACATCGGCGAAGGGTTTATACGCCGTCTGAGAAGCAGCCAACGAGTGCTAATACGGTATTCCCGGCTGTGTTGAATCGCCATACTGCAGCGAGGTGGGCCGCTAAATCAAAGGAACTGAAGCGGGAAGTACGCCGGCGGTGGCAACCATTGAGGCTCGATTTTCAGGTTGCACGTTGGACGGGCACTGATCGAGAAGCACGGCTGGCACGACGAGTATCCTCACTGGGGCGAGCAAAATCCGGACGCCGAAACAACGTCTGTTCGCGAGCAGGAACACGAACTTGAACAGCGTGTGTCGGAGTATATTCGGGATCTGCCGTTTCTCTGGGTTGACGTTCCGGCCGACCCCGGACCCGAGTGTGACCGAGCGGTGATTGAGCCAAATACAATCGCGAGGGTATCGCATCATCGTCGATCCGCAGGATCGTCAGACCTCGATTGGCTCGGGTACCACTCGCCGAAATCTGAGGTGTACCAATCTGGGCTGTGGAACGTGCGCCACGTCTCTGACAAGTTTGACCCCTCGCTCGTGGACCAGTTATCGGGGTATATCCCGTCAACGAATGCGCTAGATCATCAATCGCGGATCTGAGGACGAGGGAGGTGGTTCAGACAATTTCGTGAACTTGTACTAAGTGACCGTAAGAAACGTCGAGTTTAATTCCTAATTTCAGTCAGTACGGGTAGAATACCAGTCAGGATTCTCGAGTTGAAATTTGGATAGAGTCGTCATCCTTTGCTCGCTCAAGTACTGATGCGCAAAAGTCGTTTTTTGCGGCGTTGTACTCGGTGATGTTGTTTGGGTGAGATTCCGCAGCTTCCTGTTTTACTGTTGCATACTCGTTGCGTACATCTGGATAAGAACGCAGATATTCTCGAAAAAGGAGGTCATCTTTCCATTGATTGCTTGACTCTTTGATGAGATGGAGGTTGTATGATTGACCACTATCTTCTGTACGTTGAAGGAACAGCCAATTAGATGGAATATGGCTCAGCTCATATCCAAAACCAGCGCTAAGTTTGTCGATATCTCCCCATAGTCCGTTTAAGTCAGTCACAACTGCCGTGATGTCGATGATTGGTTTCGCCCTTAACCCTTCAACCGCTGTACTCCCGATATGCTCGATTCGGGCCGTATACTCGTTTAAAACGGTGGTAAGTCTCTGCCGTTCAGATTTAAATTGGTTGGGCCAGTTCGGATTGTATTCTACTACTTTGATTGGTGTCTCACTCATGTTTCTGTATCTACACGTCTATATCAAAACCGTTTTGAGATGAAGATCTACAATGCGCCTGAAAACTTGCGGAGGTTTGGACTATCGATTCGCGCCACCATATAAACGAACAAACTGTTGTTCTACGTCTACACAAGGCTGTGGGTGTCCTCTTCGGAACCGCCGGCAGTCGTCCTCAAGGTTCCAAGCCTCGGACTGGAATCTCACGGTGACCGGCTCGGCGACCGCCTGGCGACGCCTCTTGATGGAGTTTTCCCAGATGCGTGGTTCAGATTTCGACCGTGCCGACAAGGCTGCCCTTCGTTTCAAACAGTTGCTCGCCGCAGACCTCGCAGACACAGACGCAGCACTAGCTGCCCTCGAACTCATCAGTACGATCTGGACACCTCAACAGACACGTTCATGGCAGAAGTGACGGACAGCACGGGGCGACGAGTAGCCAACTCGTCCTGTCTTGGTCTCGGCTCTTACCAAAGACAGCGAAACACTGGTATCTGTATCGGGGTTGGTAGATCGGGCTGTGCAAGATGCACAGCGCAAGTCGGTCACCAGTTTCCAACTGAAAGACTTTGACGAGTCACCACACATACAGAAGAACTACGTAACAAGCGAAGTGAGAGCGAAAAGATGGCTGAAAGCGTACGGAGTCGATTAACGAATTCGTGGCTATATATTCCGATGAGCGTCGTCGTTTGGATATTGCTGTGGGTTTCGATAGATGCGCTTCTCGGGGACGGTAGTGTGATTTCTGCTGCGATTCCGGGGGCAGCAGGGGGGTTGGCTTTCGGAGTCTTCACCTATTATTTCAAAAATCGCGACAACGACTAGCTTAGTCCTCTTGTCTGTTCATATCGGCTCCGTTGCTGCCGGCTCCCGTTCCAATTTTCCGTTTCATCACCAGTGACCGGATATAAAGCGCCTCAGCGTGCTGACTACACCCTCTACATCTTGCACGGCAACCAGTGACAACATCATCAGGTCGACAGCTGTTTCACTGGATTAGGCAAGACTCTCGCTCTCTGTCGGTTTGTGCTTCCCTCAGGGCCGAGGTTTAAATACGATGACGAACGCAACCATGCGTGTAACCGACCCGAATCCTGAGTACGATCCTGCTGATATCCTCGGTGCAGCGAGTTGCGACCCTGAAACGAGAGGGAACGGGCGGGAACGCGTGCTTAAATCCACTAGGTATCCCGACCGTACCGAGGATGATACCCGTATCTGTCGGACCTGTGGGAAGGATATCCCCCATGATAAACGCCAGTGCCCATTCTGCACTCAAACCGGTATCTCAGAGACTTCGTCCGACGACCAAGACGACAGTCCATTTGGAGAGTGGACATTCGGCCGAGTCGTGCTCGCGCTCGTCGAGGCGAACACTACCTTCAACGCACGAGCCACCGGCGCTGCGGCCTTCTCCGCCTCTGATAGTATCGCGAACGGCGAGGTCACCTCTCACGGAACGGTGAAGTGCCGTGCAGCGTTCGGCAGTGAGCCAGCCTCCAATCTCACCAAAGGGTAGCCCGAGCTTCCGACCGAGACCACGATCGGGGAGGACCGCGGACAGACACTCTTGGAGACGGCCGACGAGCAGACCGATTGGGATGAATCAGACGTCCAGCCATGAATCTATCTTGAGGATGGGTCGCCGGTCACCGACCGCTCGGAGTTCCAGCGGCTCAGAGATGAGTTCCAGCAAGACGACGGTACGTACTGGCTTGTTCCCGGTGTCGTACAGCGCCATCAGGCGAGATCCGAGCTGGGGACGCTTGGCGTTGAGTTCCACTGTCGACAGTGTGGCGCCGTCACGGGACACGAATCACATGGGCTCGACGGGTTCGAGTGTCACTCACACCTTGACCGTATGATCTGGACCTGCAGGGAGTGTGGACAGCACCGCCACGAGCCCGAGCAGGAGGACGACACGGAGGAGGCTACGGACTATGAGCACCTCCCCGACGGTGTCTCTCCCGAAGACATCCACGGCGACAAGCCAGACTTCCAGGAGCAGGAGTTTCAGGACCAGATCGAAGCCTATCGCGAGCGCTATGGCTTCTTCCCATGGAAGCGGTAGCTATCGTGTCGGTAGGGCGTAACGGTTATTTAGGGTGCTGTAGAGCCGTTAACGGATTCCATTGTGGTTCTCGGTGAACGGTCAGTATCGCTGTTCGCCGAAAGGATGTGTCCGGTTCTTGGGTGAGAGTAGGACAGTGTGAGCGCGTCATAAAACTCTCTCACGAAGTACGATTCATCGGTAGCTCGTTGAGTTATCCGGACAGTAATCGGGCGTATTGCTCGGTGAAGCCGGACTCAGAACTCAGCGACGACAGCAAGTTGCTTTAGTATTTCGTAAGTCTGCTGTATTGCTTACTCAGCGTAGATCGTGGTGCCTATTCTACGGTACGCGACAGTATTATCTTAATTCTCGCATAGTTTGTTGCGAGCGAGAACATCCACTCTAATGCATCTGTGTCCAATTCTGCATCGTCGGTCGCTTTCGTACCTAGATATTCCTCACTCGCGGGGAAAATCGTATTCATTACCCAGCAGCCTAAACGACAATAACCGAGCGCTACATTTGTATACCCAGTGGGGAAATACTTTTTGTCAGATGGGAAGAACCACTACGAAATGTCGCCAACCGATTACAATACTGAAGGATTGAACTTTTCGCTCCGCAATTTGCTTTTAGCTGTCTTTCTCTTCCTGATTGTTAGGCTCGGAAGTGGATTGGCAAGAGGACTATTGGAAGGAGACTATCTAATAGGCACACTAGGATTGATACTTGCTCTCGTACCAATAATTTGGCTCTTGTCGATCATCAGAAAGGCATATTTCTGAAAACCTTCCAAGATAAGGATCCTCTGTTAGAATATACGATTATAGTCCTACGATGACGTTTTGAGTTCCGGTAACATCCGATTCATAGACTACCTGTACTGACCATCGTTTAACCACTCAAGTTAGTTCCAGTGTTCCCGCGAACCCCCGTCGCCTCTGTGGGGAGAGCCGTACATATTCTTCCGCCGAATTGTCAGTGGTCCGGTCTGATTCATCACCGAACTCTATGAATTGTGGTCGTAAATCTAGAGTACTGGACATGATCTTGGAAGACTTCGTGGTTAGGACGGAACAGAAGTAGAACTGTCTGAGTGCGGAGCTAGCCACTCTTCAATAATATAAAACACAGAATGAGAGATTACACTATTTCTTGCCGTACAGTGTAGACTCCGTCGGCTGGAATGGTGGAATAGCAATCTTAGTCACGGCTCTGCTGTCAGAGCGGAGGACGGAGGTGTTGATCTGTCTGGTGAACCACTCACTGGTCGTAATAAGCGCGTGTAAAATAGTATATCAGATTGGAATATCATATTCATGGGGTTGGAATGTCACTTTGAAGTATCCTGCCCACTTTTGTCAGTTGAGGATAATATGATACTGTGAAACGGTTCTATGTGTTTTATATATGCTTAGCAATGTGGGGCATAATGTTCGGATATAGTACGGTACTAGCCATCGTCACGGGTGATCTGAGCTTTTCAATAATTGTCACATCTATAGCTAGCATCATGATGTTTTGTGCATCATCATATCAGATAGTCCGAGGCCTCTCGGGTGAATTCGATGACATCCCCGAGTGGTCAGTTTGGATCGTCGTTCTAGGTACTGTTATGTTTATTGTAGCCCATCCGGCTGAATTGGCCTGACTCGAAAAAATACCATTCCCAGTAGTAGCGTGGATACAGGATAGCAGTCAATACGCCCACGTACCAAACGGCCGTTTCACACTCACTGGTGAAAAAAGAAGCCGTATTCACAACGGCTGTTACTCCGGTAATAGCCGATCCAAAACGATACTCGTTCCGTCCTCAGTCCGGGGAACTGTATTCTCCAACAGGTGCTCGTCACATTCGTCAACGCCGAGAATACCGGTTTCGACGATACGGGGACCGTCCTCCCGTTCACCGGTGAGAGTCAGGCACAGCTGGCCGTCGACCTTCCCACCAGCAACCGAAATCGACGCAACTGCGTCGGGAAACGAGATAGTCGTCCAACCATCGGGTTTCCGGACCCGCAACTCGGGCATTAGTTCTTCTTATGTCGGCGAACGACATCAGCGCTCTGGCTGCCTGCGAGCGGTTTTGTGTCTCCTTGTAGCCGGAGGCGATCATGAGTAGTACACCTTCCTTCGAGGAGTACGACTTTGACCGTGGTGACCGCGTCCGGGTTGATTGGACAGACGGCAGCAGCCCACTCGATGTGGTCATTGGGACCGTATCAGGTATCTCGCGTTCCGGTGGCAACGTGGTTGTTGCTGTCGAGGTTGAGGACGACCAGTATCCCGAGAACTCGATCTACGGTGGCACCCACGACGCTGCTCCTGAATGGGTCGAGCGGCTAGAGCAATCCTAGTCTGACGGCAAGAACTCGCCCCTCGTTTTGTGAGCCCCTTGGGCTGCGGGGGTCGTCCCTCAGATAAACTACTTACCGAGGACAACACAATGTCAAGACCCATGAGTTCTGGCCGGGAGATTCGACTTACTGAGGACCCAGAGAGTGAGTATTGGGTCGCCAAGGACATCGAAACGGGCGTTGCCAGCCAGGGAAAAACCCGCAGACAGGCCCTCGATAATCTTGATGAAGCGGTCGAAGGATATCACGGGGCCGGCCGGGAGCCGACCGAAGCAGAGCTCGCTGAGGTGGGTATTGACCCGGACGAGAATACGTCCGGTGGCGAACTGCCTGACGTTTTGAAATAAATCCTCTTACGACGATGGTATCACGCGATTTCAGCGGAGAAGACGTAGTCAAAGTACTCTGCAACGTGGGGACTTATGAGCTAGACCGAATTCGTGACAATCACTACATTCTAGTCTGGGAACCGCCTGCTGACCACGACACTGATGCGCGAACGGTTCCAGCGCGTATTACGACCGAATTAGTACTGTGACACTTCAGGAGATTGCTGAACAAGCTGGAGCAAAGGACTTCCAGGCTTTCTGTCGCTGGATCGACCGCAATCGCTAGCTTCCGACAGTGGTTTTGTGTGCCTTAGACGGACGAGAGGCGCGCCCAAGAGCGTGTCTCGACGGAACAGGCCTACATGGCTGTCGGACGCTACGGTGGCGTCTCTACTAACGGTCATCTCTCTGTCTGGGATGTTGCTGAGGCCTGAGTGACTTCTATCGGTTGCTTGCACGAGCTGCCAATTTTGTGAGTCCCCCTCATCTGAGGGGTTCCGGAACATGAGGACCGAACAGCAGTCCATCGACGAACAAGTAATACCCGGCGGTAATCGGCAGGCAGTTTCGACACAGCTTCTCAACCGCCACTGCAAGTGATACATATAAGTCTCACGACAGATGGTTTTCAAGAGTTTACCCGTTCAGATCCGACTGATAATGAAGATCTCGGACTTGGGGACGCCCTCGCCGCAGTCGCCGTTGATGTCGATGTGGACGCTGTTGCCGAGGTCCGGGATGCCCGCGAACAGATATGATATACCCGCTCGATATAACCGGGACCGTACAGTTGCGCCAGTTTGAGGTGTGAGCAGTTCGTGTTCGCTTGCTCATTTGCTACCTAACAATCTGCCCACTGTCTTTCGAGCGGTTTGTTCGTATGACCCGCTCTCACTCCAGAGGTTGGTCGAGAATGTCGAAGATATCGACAGCTTTGAACTCCTGATACCGTTTTTTGCCAGTCGTTTCGGTCAGGACATCCTGTCCCTCAAGCTCCTGAATCGCGTTCCGTGCTGTTTGTTGCGTTACGTCCAGTAGCTCGGCAATGTCGTTCGTGGTCACGTATGGCTGCTTGAACAGGCGCATCGCCAGCCGGTCGGCGGCTGTTTTTTCGTGTCCATAGGTTCGCTCATACTCCCGACGGAGATCTCGGAGATCATTCGTTCGGGTGACAGCCTCGGCAGCTTGCGAGCGAATCCCCTTGACGACGAATTCTAGCCAAGGCTCCCAGGCACCTGTTTCGCTGAAACGACGAGGCTGCTGGGAGATTGATCGGCTTCGCACGGACTTCCCCGGTACTCACAATTTAATCGAATTTGAGACAATCAAAATATCAGATATTGATTTCGACACCACTAGAAAGGGGAGTTCGTCTGAGTTTGCCCTTACTAAGAAAGGGTGATGAGAGCATCCTTATCGGCCAGATGAATCCGATTATCGTCTTCAATCACACCAAAGGTTTCTGTCAGCTCCCTAGACAGACTATTTTCCCAGGCCAGCTTTGGCACGGTTTTATCAAATTCTAAAGCTGCGATGCCTCCTGAGTACAGTGGTGTATATAAATGATTTCCTATCATCGCAGGTGTACCTGTAGGGTTAATATCTGCTTCGCCCTCGATATTGAAATAATCGCTTCTGCCAGATTCTATATCTGTAGAATATAAAAACCCTTGTACCGTTATCATATAGGCCTGATTTGCATATTATTTATTATCGGAGGATGTGTCAACCCCATCGTTCCGACGCTACTATTTACCTGTGTGAACCGATTTTTCCAAGCAATACTGTTATTTTGTTCAGATATATTGAGGCAAAACAAGTGATGCGTATTTTTTCGACGTTGTCTTCCCCACCAAACGAGGCTAACTCAGTTGTACCAATCAAAGCCTTGTTGCCACTAACTGTGATTGGTGAGAAGGCACCTCCTGAGACGGGGAGTTCTATAGAAAATCGTTCACTCCCGTCATCTGGGGATAATGCATATACTTTTTGCTCAGCGTATGACGGGACAATCAATACTCCTTCACCGAATGCAGGGCCAACTACAGACTTCAGTCTCTTTTTCCACTTTATATGCCCATCAGACTTTCTCAGAGCAAATACATAGAAGTTTCCAGTGTCCATTTTTTGCCCGGCAAAGTATATGAGTGTATCATCTACCAGCGGCGAATTAACAACTGGCGCACCAAAATTTGTAATGTTTCCAATGTCTAATTTCCACTGTATATTTCCTTTTTCGCGGCTAACCGCATAGAATTTTGATTCCGCTGAGACATAAAGTGACTTACTATCAACCGTTGGTGAATCAGTTATCCATTCTGTAAAGTATTGTGACCAGTTTATTGTGCCAGTCTCTGCATCAATACTATACAACTTTCCTCGAGGAGGGTCCTCAGAGGTGCTAACACTCAGTCGCTCGCCTATAAATATAGTATCTTAGCCTATGTGAACAATAAAATTTGAATCGTTGAACGCCTCTATTCAACGGGAGTCTTCAGCTACGACAGTTTCTGCAGGTCGACCATTCGAACTGATTGACTCGTTGATGTACTCCCAGTCCGACTTGGCATTCGGTCCAGAATCTGTGGCGAACCGTATGGTTCCCGACGGTGAGTTGTAATTCATCACACTAGAGTACTGATTGTAAGACACTGAACTCCCATGGCCAGGTACATCTCCGATCCCGAGCTGATGGCCAAGCTCGTGAGTGAACACGGCTCCTAAATTTTGTGTATTTGCTTCGACGAAGGCTGTATCTCCCTCGGAGGCAAATCCCGCGATGGATGCTCCTTCTTGTGTACTTCCCTCAATATCTGATACTATTCGTGTTGAGTAGTACCCAGTGTGTGTATCTCCAAACACGACGTCTGGGTTGGTTTCCCACCCTTCGAGGTCACTCGTATCACCGGTAGTAACACAACTGTAATCTATAGGTCCAACGCCTGACGTCCGCTCAACCGCATCTTTGCAGGTTAAGGTGTCGTCCCAATATATGTGGAGGGTAATCCCAGTAGATCCATCGGGATTTTCAACCGGTGCTTCAGCGAATTTCTCCTTTATTTCTTCACGTTTCTGTGCATCAACTTTCTCTACGTAATCGACAGCGACAAACACATCCTTCTTCATCGGATCAGCACCCGGGTATAGATCCTTCTTGTTTATCTCTGGGCCATCTGCGATACCATCATTATCGGAGTCAATGTTTGTTGGACTAGTTTCCAGTCTCTTGACTTCGGCTGAGTCAGATAAGTTGTCTCTGTCAGTATCAGCTGAGAGGGGACTCGTGTCTAACTCCAGCGCCTCTCTTCCATCAGTAAGATTGTCACTGTCAGTATCGTTATTTGTAGGAGAGGTACCGTATTCCTCTATCTCTGTACTATCGTTTAGACGGTCTTCGTCGGAATCGGCACGAAGCGGGTCTGTTGAGTAGATCTTGACTTCTTCCCCATCCGTTAGACCGTCTCCATCAGTATCACTCTCAGTTGGGTTTGTCCCATAGACTTCTACCTCTTCAGAATCATTCAGTTGGTCGCTATCCGTATCGTTATCATTAGGGTCAGTATTCAATTCTTGTTCTCGACTGTCAGTTAGGCCATCGCCATCAGAGTCAGTCACCACCTCTGTCGGTGGCTCTGTTTTAGTATCTGTGGCTTGTTTAGTTGGTGAGATCTCAGTTGATGGCTGTTCTGATGTGGCTGTCTGGGCAGGAGTCGATTCCTCTATATCGTTGTTGCTACTGCCGCCCAGATATTCTCCACACCCTGCGGTTAGTACGAGTGAGGATACAATTACTGTAATAATCACATTTCTCATTCTAAGGATAGTTACCATAAATAATCATTTAGACATAAAGGTGAGGATAGTTCATTAGATCTTTATTTAAATACATCTATCAAGTTTTAGTACACTTTACCAGGTCGATCGGATCAATACACTCCTGGTTGCCTGAACTACTTACCCAGGGCCGACCGCTCTTTCTCGGCGTCGACCCCAGCACTAATCTCTGACTTGGCACCGATGTCGAAGTTCGATTAGCCGCGGTGAGCGAGCAGGGCCGCCCGATCACGCCGAGACGCTACCAACGGCTCACACCCAGCGTCGGGGAGGCGTTCGCTGTGCGTCTGGACCAACTCAAGGAACGGTTCGATCTCCGCGAACTGTGGGCCCTGTCAAATCTAAATGGCTTCTCACTGAGAAGCGGCGTATCTGTAATCGCCTTCCGATCCATTGGTGGTGTATTGGCGGATATGAATGTTCCGCTCCTGCTGCTTGCCGTACTCGGGCTCGTTTTTTCCGTGGTTCAGGAGCGTTACTGGCAGTCACTCAAACCGCCATATTCTGGACCGCAGACATAAATATAGGTAAGTAATACCACCACATGATTTCGATGATTGCTGATCAGTTCGAAACGTTTCTATTCGACCTCGATGGCGTAATTTACCTCGGGGATGAAGCGCTCCCGCATGCTGTTGACGGTGTAAATCGGCTCTACGAGCAGAACAAGCGGATCCGATTTCTCACGAACGATCCACGACCGACGCGACAGGCAGTCGCGTCACGTCTTCGTGAACTCGGAATTAGAGTCGATAAAGAAGAAATAGTAACGGCAGCTTGGGCGACTGCAGCTCACCTTCGTCGTGAAGGAGTCACCACGGCGGCAGCAGTAGGAAGTGAAGGGTTGCGGACAGAGCTCCGTCAGCAGGGAATCACCGTCACGAATGAATCCCCGGATGCAGTCGTTGTTGGAGTTGATGAACAAACAACGTATGCAGATATCAGACGAGCAACGAGACACATTGATCAGGGGGCGCAATTCGTCGGGACGAATCCGGACGGTGCATTTCCGACCCCTGACGGTCCCGCGCCTGGTGCAGGAGCAATCGTTCGCGCAGTCGAAACTTCGACAGGAGCCTCGCCTACTGTCGTCGGAAAACCCGAGCCTCTGATGTTTGAGATGGCTCTCGAAGGCACCGATGTCGTTCAGAATGCAGTCGTCATCGGTGATAATCCAGCAACGGATATCCTCGGCGCACATCGCGCAGGGCTCACAGGAATCCTGGTCGCAGATGAAGCGCCAATCGCAGCCTCGTCCCAAGATTTCACTCACCCTGATGAAGTGATTCGATCACTTTCGGGTCTGTTTTCACACACAGTGACTCCCTGGGACAATCCCCAGTACTCGTGGCCAGCGGACATCCGACCAGGGGTAGGCGCGGTCATTTTGAACGAGTCAGGAGAGGTATTACTGTTGAAGCGGGCCGACAAAGAACAGTGGGCGCTCCCGACGGGGACAGTTGAACGAGGTGAAGCGGTTGAGGAGGCAATTTTGCGAGAGGTGCAAGAAGAGACAGGTCTTCAAATCACGGTCGACCGACTAACTGGAGTGTACTCCCACCCGGAGCAGCAGGTGTTCTCGTATCCGTCCGGAGAGACGGTCCATTTCGTGACGAACTGTTTCTTATGTAGCGTCGACGGCGGCACGCTCGAAGCAGATCAAGATGAGGCACTTGATGTCAGATTTGCCGACACGGACCGACTCCCGAATAGAATACTACCAATGCATCCACGGTGGATCACTGATGCAGTCGAGGGCACCAATGTTACAATTGCATAAGTGTCCTGTATTGAGCGGTTGGACGGATAATTGAATATCCCGTCGTCAGCATTCTTCCGTGGCCTCGATATGAAGGGTCCACCAGACCGCCCGCCTATCCTCCGTCGACTAGCCAACGTACGAGTCTAGCCCGGTTCGATCGCTCAGCCCTCCCACGAGCTAGAATCAGTGCTCAAAGGAAATCCCATCTGTGCCCTCGAACCCATACCGTGGACAGGAAATCGACAGGCTGTCGATGGCCCGCTCAACGACATCAGAGCCGTGAATCAACCAGTACGGGGGATTACTCTAAGACACGTTCGCGCTCGGTTGTCTGCTGTTCTGGTTCTTCCGTCTCTATGAGTTGGTTGAGACGCCGTTCGAACGCTTCTTGATCAAGTTCACCTTCTGCATACCGCCGCCGAAGCGTTTCAATTGGGGTTTCGTTTGTTGCGTCTATCTGCTGCCCGTCCTGTAGACTATCCGCATGGGCCGCATTCGCTTCGCGAATGACCCCCCGTATCAGTTGTCCTGCGACACCGAGTGTGACGGTACTGAGCAGGAGGAACAATATTCCTGCCGCGACGTTTCCAGTCAGCCCAACGAGTCCGAGCACGAGTGCTGGGACACCAATCAAACAGGCGACGATGGCAGTCGCAGTTCGACCAGCGGGGCTTTGGGGGGCATATCGGTGGACCAATTCAAACATACTTATTTTATTACTATTTGACAACTTAATAACCTCGGAAACGGAACACGATTTCTCTCGGGGGACCGAAATGACCCTTTGGGAAGGGAGCATGACGCTGGCCAGTTCGCACGCACAGTGAGCAGTTTCTTTGCTCGATCAAGCTTGAAACAAGGCGACGTCGGTAGCAACGACTTATTATATCACACTGAAATACTGGAGGCTAGCAATCAGCAGGATAGAAACAATCAAGACAACTTTCAGCAGCCATGATGGGACATCTTTCCGGATTCTGAAGGACCAGTCCATACAATTCAATGATACTTTCAGCAATTATATTTCACGAAAGAGTTCTTCGCTACGAGGGACAAGTGAACCACCCACAAGATGAGATTCTCTCGGTCGATTAATGAATCACCGGTTGCTACATAAAGTGGTCGAACAATTCACACGTATTCTGGTTGAAAATCTAATGAATACGGATGTCGCTACGGTAGATATTAATGGAACCGTCCGGGCGGCAGTCGAAATGATGCTCCGTGAGCACATTGGGAGCGTCATTGTGGTTACAGACGACAACCCAACCGGGATTGTCACTGAGACAGATATCGAATTGAAAATTTATTTAGGTCGGCCTAAAAAATAGCCTATCATGAAAACCGAGTGTTTAGAGGTGTAAACGATGGTTGAAGGGGACGAACGAGTGGACTGGAGCGCTGTCGAATCCGTGGCGTTTCTCGCCCGTTCTGAGCACCGCTTCCAAGTGCTCGATCTATTGGCCGATGGTGCCCGCACCCGTGAGGGATTGGACGATCGAATGGACGTGACTCGAGTAACGTTGAGCCGTATCCTCAGTGACCTCGAAGATCAGGAATTCATCCAACAAACACACACCGATAGTTTGTACGAGCTGTCCACCTTCGGTGAACTCGTCCACCGAGATTTCGCTCGACTGTTGGGGACGGTATCGGTCGGACAAAAATACCCCAAGCTGGTTTCACGACTCCCAACTGACTGGTTCGACTTCGAGCCCCGGTGTCTCGTTGACGGTGAGCAGATCCACGGGAAGAGCGCAGATCCACTAGCGGCCGCTCGCGTTGTCGCGAACGCCATCAGGGATGGCTCCTCTTGTAGGGCGCTCGTTGGAACGTTCACATCGCTTCCGATGCACGCATACGAGGAGGATGTCCGCACTGGGGGTGATACCGACATGTGCGTCGTTTTCGACTCGGTCGTCACCGAAACGATGCTGGAGGATCAGTCATTACGGGCCAAGTGGCAAGCAATCGAGGACGCTACAGACTCGACGATCTATTACAGCCTCGACGAACAGGTCCCTTGTACGGTGGATCTCATTGACGACGAGAGAGTGTTCCTTACTGTCGACCGAGAACAGGAGCCTGGCTTCGATATCATTTCGTGCACACACCCCGATGTGGTGGCGTGGGCCGACCGAGTGATCAGCGAGTACCGTGATCTCGCCATGCCGCTCAGTCGACAAGTGAGTGACGCGAAGTAATTGGGAAGCGTGAACAGAGTGTGTTGTCCGTAACACGCCGTGAACATCACTCCAACCGCGTTAATGTGAACAGCAGGAATCACTAAGTTGTTTAGGCCGGGCTAAAAATACATGGTACGTAGACGCCAATTGCTTACAAGTAGTGCCAGTATGATTGCCGCCGGTCTCGCCGGCTGTGCCGGGAACACCGACAACTCGACGGAGAGCACAGGAGAGTCGACAGAGACCCGGACAAACACAGAGGTCGCAAACGAGACCGAAGAAAGCACGACATCAGATACGACGCCGTACACAGTCCAGATCGAACCGAACGATCCCTACACGTTCGAAGAAGTTCCAGAGACATACGGCGTCGGTACCAGTCCCTTCATCGACATGGGAATGGCGCTCGGCATCCACCCGACGGCGACCACCGGCCTAGAACGTGCTCCTCTGAAGTTCTATGACCTCCTCAACCTCGGATTCGACGAGAGCCAAATCACCAAGCTCGCCAGCGACGCTGAGTCTGGCTACGACAAGGAGAACTTCTACGCCGCTGACGCCGATATCTGGCTCATCTCGCGAAAAAACATCGGGCGCTACGTCAGCTGGGACGACTCTGACTTTGAGGACGTCGAGACCCGGACTGGCCCCTTCCTCGGCACCACGCTTCGCTTTGCCCCCCAAGCCGCCGTGCAGGACGAACCGAATCCGTACACGATGTACGAAGCCTTCGAGAAGGTTGCAGAAATTTTCCAGCGCCAACAGCAGTTTCAAGCTTGGCAGTCTCTCCACGCCGATCTCATGAGCACTATAGAGGACGGTCTCCCGCCGGAGGACGAACGCCCCACGGTCGCCGCTATCTGGCGCGGCATCAGTCCCGACTCCGGCCGATTCCGTATCGCTCCCCTTCACCGTTTCGGGAACCATACCAAGTCCTACTATCGACTCGGTATGCAGGATGCGTTCGAAGGACAGTACCCGGACGGCCCGGTCGGCTACGAGGAACTGCTCCGCGCTGACCCCGACTATATCGGCGCCGTCGGCGCACTCACGTCCGCGACCCACGAGGAGTTCGTGGACACCATCATCGAACCGTTTGAGAGTAACGAGAACGGCCAGCAGCTCCGCGCCGTTCAGAACGGCAATGTCGTCCGGAGTAGCGGCCAGTACATGGGCCCCATCGTCGATATGTTCTCCACTGAGGCTGTCGCAAAGCAAGTCTATCCCGACGAGTTCGGCGAGTGGCCCGGTAGCGTCGGTGACGTTCCAGAGAGCGAACAGCTCTTCGACCGTCGGCGCCTCATTGACATCGTCAATGGAGATCTGTAGGAGCGATGGTGGAACTATTCGACCGGCTTGCGGACCGCCGAGCGGCGGCCAATCGTTGGTACGCTGACTCGACGCTGACGGGCATCGCACTCGGAAGCATCGTAGTGTTGGTCGGGGCGACACTCCTGCAAGTGAGCTTTGGCGCATTCCCGCTGCCGCTAGAAGAAGCGTGGGGTGCAGTCTTCGATCCCAGAATCCTGTTCAGTTTGGAGGCGTGGCAGGCATTCCTGCTTGGCGCTGATATCCCTGAGTGGTTCACTCAGCAACAGCACATCGTCTGGAACATTCGCCTGCCGCGTATCCTCGTCGGCGTGCTCGTCGGTGCGAACCTCGCCGTCTCTGGCGCAATCTTCCAGATTATTACCCGGAACGAACTCGCCAGCCCCTACATCCTTGGTGTTAGCGACGGTGCTGGGCTCGTCGTGCTGGTCGTCCTGACGGCGTTCTCCGAGTTGCTTCCTCTTGTGCCCGTACTCGCGGCAATCGGGGGTGGGGCAGCATTCCTGCTGGTATACATCATCGCGTGGAAGAACGGCACTAGTCCCGTCCGGCTGGTGCTGGCGGGCGTCATCGTCGGCACTTTCTTCGGGTCCGTCCAGCGCGCACTGTTCTTCTTTATCGACGATCTTAATACCGTGATGTCTGCACAGGCATGGCTCTCTGGGTCACTGCTGAACACCGACTGGGGGGAGGTCCGCATCGCGCTCCCGTTCACAGTGCTGGCAATCATGCTTGCGTTCGTGGTGACCAAGGAGCTGAACGTGCTTGCGCTCGGCGAGGAGACCGCAGATTCCCTTGGAATGTCCGTCGAGAAGATGCGGTTCGCGGTCGCCGGCATCGCCGTGTTGTCGACGGCAGCGGCCATCGCGGTCGCGGGGCTCATCGGCTTCGTCGGGCTCATCGTCCCGCACATGGTCCGGAACGTCGTTGGCGGCGACTCACGGCGGCTCTTGCTCGGGTGTCTGTTTCTCGGGCCAGCGCTGCTGGTTGGTGCGGACGTCGGCGCGCGCCTTGCACTCAGCCCCATCCAACTCCCGGTCGGTATCATCACGGGACTGGTTGGGGGGCCGTACTTCCTCTATCTGATGCGGAAGACCGAGAATCTGGGTGAAGTCTAATGCGAAAGAATGAGATATCACACGAGCGCCAAATAAGCCGCGAAGCGGCGAATGACGGCACAGACGAGCTGGCGTCGCAGACAGCCCTCGATGTGGATGAACTCGTGGTCGGCTATCCAAGTACCGACGAGCTAGTCATCGACGGACAGACGCTCGCTGTACCTGATGGCGAGGTGACAGCGCTCATCGGCCCGAACGGCAGCGGCAAGTCGACACTGCTGAAGGCGCTCGCGAACCGACTGGAGCCCGACGACGGCCGCGTCCTCCTGGACGACCGCCGCGTCGACTCGTTCGAATCAAAGGAACTTGCACGGAAGCTCGGTCGGCTCTCCCAGCAGAACACTGCACCGGACACGATCAGCGTTGAGGAACTCGTCGAGCGCGGGCGCTACCCTCATCAGGGGTTTTTCGAATCTCAGACCGATGACGACGCTGAAGCCGTTGACGAGGCGATCGCAATGGCTGGCGTCGATCACCTCCGCGACCGCGAGATTGGCACGCTCAGCGGTGGGCAGACGCAACTCGTTTGGATCGCGATGGCGCTCGCTCAGGACACCGATGTCCTCCTCTTGGACGAGCCGACGACGTTCCTCGATCCCCGCCACCAACTGGAAGTAATGCAAGTTGTGGAGATGCTCCGTGATAAGAGTGACACCACGGTCGTGCTCGTCCTCCACGATATCTCGCAGGCGGCACGCTATGCCGACAACGTTGTCGCGCTCAAAGAGGGCACAATCTACGCTAGCGGTCCGCCTGAGGCGATCGTGACCGATGACCTCCTCGCAGATGTGTTCGATATCGACTCGGAGGTCATCGAGACCGAGCACGGGCCCGTGGTGGTCCCCTTAGATCCGATCGTGGAGCCCTCTCAGAATGAGACGAATGAATCTGAGATGCTACAGCGAGGAAGTGGCAGCCCCGGCCAGCAGGAGTGACGCGCACGAGACCTATTCAAGGGTGAGTACCCCCTTACTAATCGTGGCTGTTCGGTCTCTATCGCCCTCAGCTCCCCCAACGGTGAGAGAGACAGAGTACTCCCTGATACGCGAGCACGACGCAACCTACATCAAGTTGGTTCGTGGCACCGGCGACTTTCTCACCCGCATTGACATCGTACAAAGACATCCCTTGTAGGGAGCGGTATCGAGGTCTGTATAGCGTTCATAGCAATCCAATTTAGTATTGCCCGGAACCGCTCGGTATGCGAGAGACAACATACCCGCAACTGTGGGCCGCTGTCCGGGCCGCACGGAAAGCCGGACGCACGCTTGAGTCCGTCAAACCGGCCGTCGATCAGTTTCAGGTGAAACATAACGGGGATATCGTCACCGAGGCTGACCGCACAGTCGAGGAGACGATACTAGCGGAACTAAGTGGGCAATTTCCCGAGCATACTGTCGTCTCCGAGGAGAGTGCCCCGGAGTTCACGACCAAACCACGATGGATCATTGACCCAATCGATGGCACGACGAACTTCCTCAACGGCATCCCGCATTATTCCGTCTCTATTGCCTTTGAGGGCGCTAGTGAACCCGATGTCGGGATTGTCTATCACGTCCCTTCAGAGACGATGTACACTGCTATTGAGGGTAGCGGTGCATACGCCAATGGCCAGCCGTTGTCACTGTCGGAAACGACTGAATTGTCCGAGGCACTCTTGGTGACAGGGTTCGACACAGCGTCAATGCAGGCACAGGAATACGACCACTTCCGCACCATCCTCAATGTAACACAGGGCGTCAGGCGGTTCGGTTCGGCGGCTGGCGAATTAGCGATGGTCGCCGCCGGGCAGTTCGATGCATTCTTCGAGCGGCAACTCTCCGTCTGGGACACTGCGGCAGGTGTCAAAATCGTTGAGGAGGCCGGCGGCGAAGTGACCCGCATCAAAGCTCTCGACGGAAAAAACAGCGAGATGGTCCTGGCCTCGAATGAGGCCATCCATCAGGATCTCGTCGCACTGGTGTCGGCTGGGACTGTCCCCAAGATGGACGGTCGGTAGGAGCAAGGAGGGCAAAAATTAGTAGCCCGTAACGATCAACCCAGTTTAAATACCCTGGTTTGTAGATATATAGCGACGTATAGCATAATATTATAAGATCTTTTTTATATACTTGTAGTTCTCTCAGCTGATGACACGGAACAGCACCGCATCGCAGGGTGAGGCCCAACAGACGCGGCGACGGTTCATCACCGCTGCAGGTGCGGCGGGGGCGACAGCATTTGCGGGGTGTATCGGCGATTCAAGCGGCGGGTCGGGGACCCAGACGATCACACTGGCTGTGTCCAGCGGTGACGGGGAGTTGATCAAGCGATTGCTGAAGAACCACGTTGAATCGGAAGTCGGCGTGACGACGGAGACGACGATTCTCCCGAATGCGAACCTCTTTGAAAAACTCTCGACGATGTTTCAAAGCGAGAAGGCGACCTACGACATTGTCGCCATGGACGACCCGTGGATGCCGCAGTTCGCGCGGCATCTCGCGCCGATCCGGGACCACGTCGACTCGCTGCCGACCGACCAGATCATTCAGCAGACCCTCGACATCGGGACTTGGCCGACGCCCGGTGAGGCAGTTCCGCCGAACGCACAGGATGCCGAACCGGAACTGAAGGCGCTGTGTGCAGTCGGGAACTCACACATCTTCGTCGTTAACGAGCGGTTATACTCGGAGGTTGGCGAGGACTTGCCTGAGACGTGGGAGGATGTCTACCGCGCTGGACAGAAGATTTCTGAGCAGGTCGACGGTGCAGAAGGGTACGCCATGCGCGGCAAGAGCGGGAACCCCATCATGTCCTCGTATTTCAGCGTCGGCATGAGCATGGCTGGGAATATGTTTGACGAGAACTGGGGCTACGACTGGGCCGACGACAGCGGTATCGAGGCAGCATCTTTCTTCCTCAACGATCTCGGTTCTATCAGCCCAGACGGGGTTGCTTCCTTTGATAACAGCCAGGTGCTCTCGGGACTGGCCGACGGAAGTATCGCTGCGACCCCACAGTGGCCCTCTGGGACCTCGCTCCTGTTGAACGAGGACAAGGCAACTGAGTACGAGAATATCACATTCCTGCCGATCCCTGAAGGCAAGGAGCGAGCGGCCCCCGTCCAAGGGAACTGGCTGCTGGGCATCAATAACTACGCCGATTCGGAGACAAAAAGTGCTGCTGGGGACGTGCTCCAGTCGTTCGTCTCGAAGCAGGCCCAGGAGCAGTACGTCGACCTCGGTGGCGTGCCATTCCGCCATGACACATTTGAGGAGAACATGGACGCCCAGCCGTGGTTCGAGGCGCTGTACGGCAGCCTCCAGAACGCGAAGCCGCGACCCCGGACACCGCTGTGGAGCGAGATCGAGACCGCACAGGGGCAGCCGCTGAACGCCGCGCTCGTCGACAATATATCCGTTGACGAGGCGATGACCGAGGCCGAGTCACAAATCGAATCGATTCTCGATGAGAATGGCTACTGAATCGGATCGGGACAGCCAATAGCCATGTCGCTTCAATCCGACACAGCTGTCGGCGGCCGCTACGAAAGTGCGCTGCTGTGGGTTGAGGACCACCTCCGGTGGATACTGACACTTCCGGCGCTCGCCGTGCTTGCGGCGTTTTTCGTTTATCCGGTCGGCCGCGCGCTGGTGCTGTCCCTGTACCAGTTTGACGCGGCTGGCCGGCAGTTCGTCGGCTTTGAGAACTACGTGGCGATACTGACGGCGGGCGCGTTCTGGCAGTCGCTGTGGATCACAGCGAAATTCATGTTCTTCGCCGTCTCGTTCGAGGTCGGCCTGGGAATCGCCATCGCCTTCGTCCTTAACAGCAAGGTTCGGTTCCGAGGGCTGATCCAGACTATCGGCCTCGTCCCGCTTGTCATCTCACCGACCGTCGTCGCGCTGCTGTGGCAGTTGCTGTACCAGAACGGCGGTGTCCTCGATTCGCTGGTCGCCCCGCTGACGAACGGTCCGGTCCCGTGGCTGAGCGACCCCTCCATCGCGCTGTATGCGCTCGTCCTCCCCGATGTCTGGCAGATGACGCCGCTGGTGACGCTCATCGTACTGGCCGGCCTCCAGTCGGTTCCCGACCACGTCCAGGAGGCAGCGATGATGGACGGTGCCGGACGAATGCGGCGACTTGTCGACGTGACGCTGCCGTACATCAAGGAACTCGTCGTACTGGTCCTCATCCTCCGGGTCATCGGGACGATGCGCGTGTTTGCGAAGGTGTTCGTCCTCACCCGAGGTGGCCCGGCAAAGTCAACGGAGGTCATCAGCATGGCGATGTATCGGGAGGCGTTCAGCTACGGGAACTATGGCCGGGCGTCGACGATGGCGCTGCTCCTGTTGCTCATCGCTTTGGCGATCACCTACGCCTTCGCAACGGTATCGGAGGTGGAGTTCTGAGATGGCGACCGACACACAACCGAGCCGGGAGGTCGGCAGAACACTGCTTGCTGGTGTCGAGCGCATCCACGAAACCCTCGACAGCTACGGGCTCGTCCCGACCGTGACGAACGGCATCGCCCTGTTGTTCGTCGTCTGGACGCTGTTTCCGGTGTACTGGATGGTATCCGGATCGCTCCGGACCCGGAGCGACCTGCTCGCGACGCCGCCGAAGCTGGTCTCAACCGCGCTCACGGTTGAGAACTATCCGGAACTGTTCGTCCAGCGCCCGGCGTTCTACGAGTTCCTGTTTAACAGCGTCGTCGTGACGGTCGGCTCGACAGCCCTCGCAGTGCTGCTCGGGACCGCCGCGACCTACGGGTTCGTGAACTACGAGTTCCCGTACAATCTAGGGCGGTTTCACCTGCCTTTCCTCGTATTGACGACGCGCTTTCTGCCGCCCATCGTGACGGTCATCCCGTTGTACGTCATCTTCGATACCGCAAACCTGCTCAACACGCGGCTGGGCCTCGTGCTTGCCTACGCCGCTTTCAACATCCCCTTTGTCGTTTGGATGCTGAAGGGCTTTTTCGCCGAGCTCCCGGACAGCATCGTTGAGGCTGCCGTTCTCGACGGACACACGGAACTCGGCGCGTTCTTCAAAATAGTGTTGCCGATGGTACGCCCGGGGCTGATCGCGGCGACCATCTTCACTGTCATCAACGCCTGGAACGAGCTGCTGTTTGCGGTCATTCTTACGAGCAACACCGAGGCACAGACCCTCCCAGTCGCGCTCGCGACGTTCAAGACGGCCTACGCGATCCAGTGGGAGCTGCTGACCGTGGCGGGGACGATTGCGATGGCCCCCGTTTTGCTGTTCGCGTTCCTCGTCCGGGAGAAACTGCTCCGTGGGTTCACAATGGGGGCGGTCCGATGACGACGACACGGCACCGAGTACAGTCAATAACTAGCGACAAGCGGAGGGAACACTAATGGTACGCGTACGCTACGACGACGTGACGAAACGGTACGGCAACGAAATCGGTGCGAAAAACATCGATATTACCGTCGATGACGGCGAGTTCGCCGTGTTGCTCGGCCCAAGCGGCTGTGGCAAGACGACGACGCTGCGCTGTCTCGCGGGGCTTACTGACCCCACAGAGGGAGAGATCCGTATCGACGGGACAGACATCACCGACAGGCATCCGAAAAACCGCGACATCGCGATGGTGTTCCAGGAGCTCGCCCTATACCCGCATATGGGTGTCGCAGCAAACATCGGCTACCCGCTCAAAGTCGAAGGCGTCGACAAGGCGACTAGGCGGGAGCGAGTCGAAGCTGTCACCGAGACGCTGGACATCGGCGAACTGCTTGACCGCGAGACAGACGAACTCAGCGGCGGTCAACGCCAGCGGGTCGCCATCGGCCGGGCGATCATCCGTCGTCCGAGCGTGTTCCTCATGGACGAACCGCTGGCGAGTCTGGATGCCAAGCTGAAAGTCGAGATGCGAAACGAAATCAAGAAGCTTCAGCGAGAGTTGGGCATTACGACGCTGTACGTCACCCACGATCAAGAGGAGGCGATGACGCTTGGCGACAAGCTCATCGTGATGAACGATGGGACCGTCCAACAGGTCGGGACGCCGGCTGAGGTGTACCACGACCCCGCGAACCAGTTTGTCGCCGGCTTCATCGGCAGCCCGAGCATGAATTTCCTGCGGGTCCGCCGTGAGGCGGCCGGCTCACAGCGAGTCGTGGCTGCCAACGACGCTACGTTTTCCTTCAGCGTCGAAAGACTACCCACCGCTGTTGGCGACACCGAACCATTCGTCCTCGGCGTCCGGCCCCAGTACTTCTCGGTGCATCAGTCACCAATCGATGGCGCAGCCAAAGCCGAGGTCACAGTAACGGAACCGATGGGCGACGAGCAATTGCTCACGGTCCAGTTCGACGGCGACGGCAGAGAGATTGCAGTTCGAGCTCCGTTTGACGTGGGCGTTACACGGGGTGACACCATCTGGCTGGGTATCTCCGGCGAGCGTGCCTACGTGTTCGACGTCGAAACGGGAGCGCGGATTCGACAGACTGAGCTATCTACAGACACCGCCGTTCCCACCGGTAGCCGGCCGTAAAATGTGGCAACATACCATCGGTAGAACTCGGCATACTGCGAACAGCATGGACAGGCGAATGAGAGATTTCAGACAACACAATGGTAAATAGCACGCAGAACAGGCGCCACACGAGGGGCGAACAGGTCTCAGACGGCAACTACCCGGCGAGTCGGCGCGCAGTGCTACAGACGGCCGGCCTCGCGGTCGGTGGTACGGCACTCGGAGAGACAGTGATGACGCACACAGCAACAGCAAAGAGTACGTTCCAGACGAAGACGTGGCAAACCGAGGCTGTCCCTGAAACGCCGATTCGGGAACTAAGTTTCCCTGGGACCCATCACGCTGCGATGGTGACCGACGAGCCAGACTCGCCAGAGTACTACGACTGCCAGACCAGAGATGTCTACACGCAACTCTCAGATGGGATCCGGTTTCTGGACGTGCGCGTCGAGTCACAGGACGACGGCGACGGAACCGTGTTCTACGGCCACCACGCCGATGAAGCCGGCCAGTCACTCGATGAGACGGTGTTCCCAGAGGTCGCACAGTACCTCTCAGAGGTCGATGACGCCGGGGCCTCGGAGCTGGTCTTGCTCAAGCTCTCGCATTTCCATGATTCCAGGCCGTTCAGCGATGATGCGTTCGAGGCTGACGACTGGGAAGCGCTGTCAACGCTCTTGACCGACACGTTTGGGGCGTACGCGTTCGACCTCGGTGCGGTGAGTGGCACTGATTCCCTCCTCAACGCGACACTCTCCGAGTTCGACGGGCCGAAGATAGCGATCTTTTATCGAACGCTCACGGAGCACGACGATCCAGTCTCACTGCCTGATTTCACCGCGCCGTGGGCCGACTGGGTAGCGAGTTCCTATCCAGACACAGCTACCCCAGGAGATGTACTGGCAAACGGCGTCAGGAACGACCATACTGAAACAGACCGGCTTGGCGAGACCCAGTGGATCATCCGCGCACCAACGGATCTCTACAGCGGCGCACAGCAGACGAACGCGATGTTACCCCTATACGAGCAAGTCGTCAGCGTCGCCCCGGAACTGAATCCGAACCTTATCCGTGTCGACTACTACGAAACGTCCGACATCGTCCCGCTATGCCGCCGACTGAGTGTCGCCGGGCTGGATGGGACAAGTGATACGCCAATTTCAGAAGGAGTCTACTCGGTCCATTCAGTAGAGACGGGCAACGTCATCGAAATCACGGATGGAGATACCAGCGACGGCGCGAGCGCGGCTGAGGCCGACTGGACTGAGAGTGACCACCAGCGGTTCAGCATCCAACCGACTGACGACGGCACGTATCGACTCGACGCAGTACACAGCGGCAAGGTGCTCGATGTGGAAAACGAAGGAACAGACGACGCGGTCGACATTATCCAGTGGCCCTGGACCGGGAATGCGAACCAGCGGTGGTACGCTGTATCAGTCGGAGACGGCCGCTACGCGTTCATCAACAAACACAGCGGTCGCGTGCTCGACGGAGAACAACCCGGCGCGAACGTCCACCAGTGGCACTGGGAAGGGGACCCAAATCAGAAATGGACGCTCCATAGTCGGTGAGCGTCGCTATATCAGTCTCAACATAGAGTCAATACAGGGATACTTCAGGAGATTGCTGAACAAGCTGGAGCAAAGGACTTCCAGACCTTCTGTCGCTGGATCGACCGCGATCGCTAGCTTCCGATAGCAGCTTGTGCCTCTGACCGATGAGAGGCACGCCCAAGAGTGTGTGTCGACGAGGAATACGGGCCGTATATGACTGTCGGCGACTGGGATTCATTCACCGCTATCGAACCCTCCCTGAACACCCCAAGTGAGGACGTTATCGATGAAGCATTTGCAGAACTCGAACTGTGAGAAGTCCCGCTACCGATAGCTTTCGTGGGTTACACCGGGAATGGTTCCGAAGTGGCTGTCGCCGGCGAGAACAGGCTCATCACGCTCTATAGCGGTTGCAGCGATTGCCGCGTCTCCTTTGCCAATACCTGGCCCCTCACTGTCATCCGCATCAGCCATCTGTTCACCGAGTAGCCGACCGGCGCGACGAGAGATGCTCGGGGTCATATCGATCAGTGGGTACGAGTCAAGCACGGCTTCTACTGCCTGACGTTCCTCGCGAGTATTCGCGATCTTCCCAACGCCAATGTACAATTCCAAGACTGTCATTGATGGAATCGCCAGCGGAACGTTCGCTGCTTCGAGCTCCCGTTCCTTCTTGACGGCCGCTTCGACACCGTCGATGATATCCAAAATAAAGCTCGTATCGACAATCATTCGAATCGCTCAGCGACATCTCGAACCTTGTCGCGGTCATCCTCGTTAGCCTGCTCGATAGCGTCCCGCATCTCGGTCGTCTGGTCCTCGTCAAACACGCCGCGTAGGTCACTGAGTGAGTGCCCACCGATAAGCCGCTCCACGGCGTCGCTAAACGACTCGTCATCACGCTTGTTTGCTTTGATCCGTTCGTAGACATCGTCCTCCAGACGAACCTGATGTGACATCCCTGTTGACAGCGTTGACACTCCATCGGAATCAACATTTGGGTGCGACAGCAGGACGAGAGCGGTGAGATTGTCTACTAAATATTAGTTGCAGATTCGAAGGTCGAAAGTGAACGACGGGAGCCTGATCGGTGAAAACTACTCTTGGCGCTCACTCAACAGTTCATCCGGGAGTTCGTCGACAGCTGCTGTCAGCTCTGCCGGGATCGAGTCACGGTCGATTGCTCGGAGTTCTTCGAGTGCTATCTTAGCATGTGAGCGGCTGAACATACGCTAACCAACGCATTGCCAGTAGTTGTCGGTTGTGTTGGTTAGCGTCGTAGAGCCGCGATCACATTCGGTTACAAACTAGCGTCGCTTCTGCTCCAGCGGCTGGTCACGATTCTCGAAGATCGTAGACCGATCCCCCTGAGAAGTAGCAGTAGATATGAGTCAAGAAGTACAGCCATCAACTATGGGAAACTTGGTTGGTTCAGTCAAGCATATCCATACAGCCCCGAAAACGGGTGGTGGCCCGAAACCACGAGATTCCGTCGAAGCTGTCGCAGGCCGCGGTCTCAAAGGGGATCGATATCACCGACTTCGATCCATGTTCAGTTCCGCTGTTGATGGAGCATCAGCGTTGGCTGGGTTGTTTACCAAATCGTCAAATGCTGGGGACTCTGCCTGTTCACGCTGGGCAGTGTCTTCTGATTGGAGCAGCGTATTCAACCGACGTTCGAATTCTTCATCGGTGACTGCTCCCGTTGCGTACTGCTTGCGGAGTATCTCAATCGCTGAATCGGCATCTTCGTCTTCTCCACCTCGGTCAGTCGTGAGTGATTGTTCGATCATCGCGTAGACCAGACATAGCGAGCTCAGAATGCATCCGGCCCCAAGGAAGAACAAGACAAGCACATCCGCTGACACATAACTGGGATGGAGAAGATGCCTTCTGGCTGCAGTGAGCCAGCTACCCAGAAATATCACGCCGAGCACGAAGCTCGATACAGCCAGAGTTGCCTGGGGCCGCAGATTTTCAGGGATGAGCTGAACTATCCGATTACGCATGATTATCTCCTGTTCGGATATCTTTGGAGGGCATTCATGTTCAGATACACGTTGTTGATATAAAATAGTTATTACAGCAGCTAAACGGCTAGATTAGTATCTGTGGTGCTGCTGTGGGGGATACGGAACACGGCCGATGTAAAAGTATAAAATATTGATAGCCGACCAGAGAAATCATGTTCTGTTTCCGGGGTTATTAAGTTGTAAAATAGTAATAACGTAGGTGTGTTCGAATTGATCCACCGATATGCCCCCCAAAGCCCCACTGGTCGAACTGCGATTGCCATCGTGGCCTGTTTGATTGGTGTCCCAGCACTCGTTTTCGGGCTCTTTGCGCTGACTGGAAGCGTCGTATCAGGGGTGTTGTTTCTATTGCTCAGCACCGTCACACTCAGTGTCGCCGGACAATTGATACGAGGGGTCATTCGCCAGGCGAACGCGTCCCCTGCGGATAGTCTACAGGACGGGCAGCAGCTAGACGAATCAAACGAAACGCCAATTGAAACGCTTCGACGACGGTATGCAGAAGGTGAACTTGATCAAGAAGAATTTGAGCGGCGTCTTGACCAACTCATAGAGACAGAGGAACCAGAACAGCAGACAACCGAGCGCGAACGTGTCTTAGAGTAATCCCCCGTACTGATCGTACAGTCCTGATCTGGACTGCTATCCCAGTATCTTGACCGAGTGGAGCGACGAGAGAGATACCGGCAGCTGCGCTCAAAGTCACATGGAGTGAGAGGCCCACTACCTGGAAATGATTGCCACGACTACTCCCTATGACTGTTGTGTTCCAATATGATAGCTGTCCTTACGCGATTCGAGCAACCGATACCGAGTGCAAAACAGAGGAGGGTACCATTACAGCTCTTCTGAACCGGACTCTCTCACTCAGTGCAGAAGCAAGTATGACATAATGTTGGCCAGATTCAGCTTCTGTTGCCGGTAGATGCAAGACTAGGGCATCTGTTTCTCAAACCGTCTCAGTAACGCTGAAGCAGAAACGGCCGACGGCTGGCTCAGAGCATTCAGTTTTGTATAGAATTAGCTATGCTGAACGTGAGGAATAATTTAAAGGAAAAAATTTAGATATTGTTACTACTAGATGGAGTCATGGTAAGTAGACGTACCATACTGAAAACAGGATGTTCGGGAACTATATTCTTAGCAGGTTGCACTTCAAGTTCGAACAATCCACAAAATTCAACAGAAAGTGAAAGCTCCTCCGAAGGTATTGGCGAAACATCAGAAAGGCTAACATGTGGTAATATTACCGGTACACATATCTTAACTGTAACTCCACAAGGCTACACTCTAACAGCTGCCAATCGTCAGACTGCGGAATCATTTATCAACGATGTCAATGGGTTAGAAGCCGACGATATTACAGCAATAAATCCCTCTGAAGTGACCGAAATTGAGTCTTCTGAGGGATACCTAATAGAGTTTAACCAAGGTAATTATCAAGAATCGGACATGGGATCTTTTGTAAACCAATACGATGGAATCAATAGCTATTCTGCTGGAGTCAGTAGATTGAGCTTAATCCGAACTGGAAGAATTCTTTATACTAGATTGCAAGGAACTCAATCAGTTTCGGATTTTTCGGTTTTTCATGTAGTTACGAATGATTCATCTGCAGATTTGATAGCAGCAGATATAACAGCTCTAGAGGATGGACCATTCCCTAGTTCGCTCGGAAACATTGCTTTTCATATACAAGTCGGTAGCGACGAAACAATCACAGTAAGACAATCTGATCTAAGTGGGAAGTTTGAAACTTATGAATCGACCGGACCAAGGGTAGTATTATCCCTCCCCCGTGATGCTCTGGACAAATTCCAAGAACTAGTAAATCAAGGAGCTTTCGATGAGGGGAGCGATTCTCAAATCCGGGTCAAATTTAGGGAGGAAACAATTTTTGAAGGTGGTATTAATCAGAGACTTCGAGAGTCGATAAAATCAGACTCTTGGGATGGAGAGATAGCTGTGCCGTTTGAAAATTCAGACACAGCCAAAGAATTTGCGACAGTATTAAATTTAGATACGATGGGTCGAATCGCCACAGAAAGTAATATAGAAGTTTGTGAGCAATAAATAATAACTTCGACAGTTGTTCCGGATTTTGGAGGGTATTCGTTGCACGCTAATCAGGCCGACTAGCCAGCGGCGCGAAGGGGAACGAGGGCTGGATGAACGTGGGGCGTCAGGCCCCTAATATGCTCCATGCTAAGTCTTTCTCGGGGTTGTATAGGTCCTTTCAGTCGGGTACTCTCTTCCGGATCGAGTCCACAAACAGTGCGGTGAAGCTCTTCGCTGTTGCATTTCTGAGCAATATCAATACGCTCGGTTGAGGGCCTCATCAACATCATCGATACTTTCGCCACACCGCAGCTCATATTCCTCGCGCTCTGTTGCCCACTCACTACTGAACGCCGGATTTCAAAGCCATGCGCAGCAAGGCCCTGCCCGCACGCCCATCGTTTACCCATCGCCGGTGACCGTCTATGTGGCCCGTGGCCGTGACGAATATCTCAGCCACTCTAACCCACCGTTGCAGACATAGCAGGACATGCTGGTGGAAGAGGCTGTAAACCTGCAGCTACCATGCAGACTTATTTATGATAATTTGGGGGGTTGGTTTATAAAGGTACGAAATGCAGCAGAATTATGCAGAGTCGCCGTGATGTTTTACGAGTCTTAGGGGCTGCTCCTGTCGGAGCGGGAATGATAAGTCGGCAAACAGCAGCCAGATCCGCGTCATCAATATCAAATCTTGACAATAGTATTGTTCAACGTAGTAACTTTAGCTATGATGGGGAAAGTAAGAAGGTAACAGTCGAACTGTCCTATCAGCTACCGCCGTCTGTTACCGAACTCACAATCGGATCGGTTCCAGAAGAGTTTGAGCGTGTCTCAGTGGACACGAAAAATCTCCAGCAGGAAGACAAGTATACACATGTTTGGAGCGGTGGTTCCCCGCCGAAGATAACCATTGATATATCCTACAAATCTGACAATTTATCAGACGGCTTTTTTGGATATGCATCTAAAAAGTCTGCACTAGTCAGCACTATCGGTACTGACCCATCATGGCGATATTCTACTGAAAGTCCAGATTTTGTCAGAGAATCTGAGGTAAACGGTGAGGGGTATGCAGGAACAGAGACAGTCTATTTAGGACCCCACGACAGAGAGCTGCGAAATATAGAGGGGAAACAGTTGGCTCTTATCGTGCCGGAAGAGGTTACAAAGCCAATTGATGGAACCGATATCCTTGATGTACTCCAGCTGGGACTGAATAATTTGAAGCCAAGATTTGAAAGGCGAAAATATACGGCGTTCGTGTTTAGCTCTGTGCGGCAAGGAAACTACACCCGTGGAAGAGCGATAGCGACGGATATACTACTATCTGAGGAAGTAGCCCAAGCCGGGAAATATACACCTCCACATGAATTCGCTCATACAATCTATGGCGTTTTTGACGGAGAAGAGATGTATTGGCTTAAAGAAGGTATAGCACAGTATATTGGCCACTTACTCAACCTCAATGCAGGACTGATAACATTTGAGCAGTTTATCAGCAATATCCGGACGGAGCGATACAAGAATGTGAATCTATCAAATTATTCGTCATCGGAATCTGGAGCTGCGGATTATAGAAAGGGGGCACATGTGTTAGCAGCACTTGATGCAGAAATTCGAATTCGCTCGGGCAGTCAGAATACACTGATTGATGTCATGGGTGTCGAGGATGCTGATTTGTCAACGTACGAGGGGTTTGAAAGCGCAGTAACTAGGTTCTCTGGAGATTCAGAGATAACGAATTGGCTGGATAAATATATTCGCTCGTCTGGACTCCCTGAAATCCCATCTGAACCGCAGTACTACACATTAGATAGTAGTTCAGAGGATGATTTCCGTACGCCGACTCCGACATCAACGCCTACGCAGTCACCCACCGAGAATCGTATGCAAACTGAAACACCACAACAGACACCAAGCGAACCAGCGACGGTTGAAAATCTGGGGACCCCATCATCTAATACTCCCAGCGACATTGAGGCTACGATTCAAGAGTTAATCAGAGATGGCTCAGAAGTACTCAACCGGGTCATTAAATTGATCGGTCAGTAAGCTCATACAGGCACTTCACCGACCAGTTCGGTGTACAACCTTCACAACCCATCGACCAGCGCTGTCGATTCCTCGGGCATCAACAGCGTGACTGCAACGGTATCACCGGGCATGGATTTTTCTGACTGAGATTTTAACCTCAAGCTCGAATGCTTCTGCTTCAGTTTGTCCGATGTTGAGGAAACCGACCCGTTCGTCCGAACAGTTTCCCTCCACCTCATATCTTCCACATTCGGACGGTGGGAATGGCGGAAGCAACATCGGAACGTTGACCAAACTATGTTAGTGTAGTTACAAGTACAACCTGCCCAATATAAAGATTTGTACCGGAACTCTCCCACCGGCCGATTCGCGTGTTGTATTCGTCACGCTGCTCAGAACATCAGCTGTGTTTCTGATGACAGGAAGTCACGGATTCCTCAATCATGGACTTGAATTCGTCTATCGTATCGTTCTCCACCATCGTTCTGAACATTACCTCTTGATCGTCATGCCCAACCCCCGGAAGAGACTGAAGATAGTCAAACAGGAGCGAGGTCACTTCGGCGATGAGGCCCGTACTATCTCGTTGATCGAGGCCGGCTACTTCCGTTCCCGCACCTCCTGTTCGGGTAATCACCCACGGACAGTTCACAGCATCTTACCCTGCCTTACTGCTTAATCCCAAGCGAGACTCTATATTTATATACTAATCGACGTTTCTACGGATCACAAGAGTCGGGAAATGCTAGGTTCAAGAGATCACTGTTCAGAGGTACTGGAGTCAGACATGGACAGTGTTTGTCCTTTGCACCAGTATTCGTAATTCGCGTCCTCCTTTCTGTATTTTTGAGGGTCCCCTGCAAGTTTTCTTGAGAATTCTACCTCGGCAGAATCTCCTGCTGCTCCATGAACACCCCCAGACATTTGCAGGGTAACGCCTGCCGAACAAGCGTCGTTCAACGACTCTATCGTAGGTTCCTTCCCAGAGCGTTCATGCAGGAAAGGCTCTGTAACAAAGTATCCAGTCTTCCCACTTTCAAGGATGTTCGCATCAGGTGCTGGATCGAAGTCCTCGCCGCCTTTTCCTACCCACCTTTCTACTGGTAGCGAGAAATTTGCTTCGCCGCGTGGCCGGGAGATGAAGCCTACGTCACCCTCTTCGTCATCACTCATCCCAAATCCTTCAAACGTAACAGTTGCAGTCTCAGCATTATCTAAAGTGAACGGACCAACCAATTCTGGCGCGTTGCCTTTATTCTCCACCTGGAGGACAACGGCTGCATCGAGGAATCTCCTCTGATCTCTGTCCCCCATTTCGCTAACCTCAAATTCGTCACGGAAACTGCCGTTGTTTTCGAACTCCCGCGCAAGGCCTATATCAACTACTTCCAGTTCGGGCTCTAGTGAGAGCTCCGCTGAGCCCACTTGTTCATCTTCCTCTCCCACAGCGACAATACGGTAGTCGCCCGCCCGATACGAGTCGCCCTCACCGAAGTCCTTGTCAGGGTATTCCCACTCATCATAATCATCACTTAGCAGTAGACTGACAGAGGCCGTGTCTTCACCGGTGCTAACCCCAGATTCTTTGACTACTTCATCTTGGTAGAATATATTGATTTTTGATACTTTGCTACTATCTTTTATTTCCACCTCTATAGAATTTCGTACAATCTCAACATTTGCTATTTGACCGCCGCTTTGGAGTATTCCGAGGCATCCAGAAAGACTGATTGCACAACTCGCTCCCACACCTGCAATAACTTTTCTCCTATTCACAAGCATTATCAGGAAGGCTATTTACATAAATTTATGCATAAAGTGCTTTACATTATTCACCAATAGTATATTATAATTCAAATTTATTGAAGGTAAGAGGCGTGTCGTATGCTGATTATCGATTTAAGAGCATAGGAATTACTGATATCCCGTTCTAAAAGTCAGTTGAGAGCGAATTGATAAACCAGATGATAGGGAGAACCTGGAACCGTTCGAAGCGGCTGTGTTGAGAGGCCGTTACCGCTGGTAAAGGATGTCACTGGCAACATGAGCGGGTTGTTGCTCCACATCTGAACAAGGCCGAGAATCCTACTCGTCGGCCACCTCGTCGTCTTCCTCGGGCTGAATATCTCGAAGCCGACCACCGATCTCCTGCTCGTACTCTTCTAAGAGGTCGTAGAACTCTGCAATCGTCTCCTCAGCAGTCTCACCTTCCGCTTCAATCGTCATTCTGTCTTCGTCCCGTGTTTCGGTTCCTCGTTTCACCCGGGCCTCCATACTACAGCCGATGTCTGTTCGTTCTACCTTCTCAACTGAGTCTGGAGCCGTGTCTTGATCTTCGTCTGTTTCGTTTGACATGGTTCTTTTCAGGACGCTCTCACTGGAACGCCCCTCACCCGACTGGGGGACACAAAACAGCCGCTAATCACTACTCTTGAACGCATCCAGACCGGCCTGCTCGCTCGAAACAGACGCCGTAACTGGAGCTGTTCGATCCTCCGAGCCCGCATCTGTCTGCTGCTCCGGACTGGGGTAGTTGCCTTCCTCAACCGGATTCTCGAAGGCGTCGGTCACCCACTCACGAAGTTCAGAGACCTCCTCGTCGTCTAGCTCGCGAACGCTCCCACCCAACACAGAGTACGAGGTTTGCCACGCTCGCTGGAACTCAACAGTCAGTGAGTCGCCCTAGATAACGTAGGCGTCCAGATTCAAGAAACAGCAGTTCAGCGCTGTAATCCGGGCACACAGCGGGTCCTTGTCCTGCCCGAACAGGAGCGCGTCTGGCTGCTTTCGGCCGGCGACTAGTAGCATCCGACCGCTCCCACAGGCCGGGTCAAGAACCGTCTGCCGGTCATCGGTATCATTTTTATCTACAACGCCGGCGATCTCGGCCATCGTCTCGCAGACATTGTGTGGCGTGAAGTGCTGGCCGAAGGCATCGCTCGACATCCCGTATTCCTCATAGACAGCGCCCAGAACGTCCGCGTCGGTGGCTGCCATTCGCTCTTGGAGGTGACCGAACGCTTTCGAGAAGAGGTCGACTGACCGTTGTCCCTCGGGATGGTCCATATCGCCGCGCTCGCGGTGGTCGTCGACGATCTCCAGATATGGGTAGTCCCGGCGTTGCAGTGCGAACAGCATGAGATTAACCCAATCTCGGAAGACCGTGTGGGCGCTGTGCCCTCGTTGACGGATCTGCTCAAGCGTTTCAACAATCTCGTCGACGTCGATCTGTGGCGAAGCCATGCTCTCTCGGCCACCAGAGAGTCACAAAATCTGGCCTGCCAGTTATCGTCACTACAGTAGCTCTACTCGCTGAGTGATCTGGTCAATGCATGAGATTGATGAATCGATTAACACAGGAGTTTGACTCAGCAAATAGAATAGATTGTTCCCGGTGACCCGTCTTCTTCAATAATCACATGTGCACTTCCGTAACAGGTGCTCGTGGTTATATTTACCTGCCCGGTTTCGTTTCGTGCCATCCATCGGACTTCGAAGGTTTCGATACCGTCAGGTGACGAACTATTGGTATTGTAGACCTCTCGCTCCTCGCCCGCATCGAGCACATAACTCCGGTCGTGAACTGTCTCATTCGACGCCTGTCTCACGACGGTAATCTCGAAGGTTGCACTCTCGTTCCAGTTGTTTTCAAGATAGAGAGAGTGGTCAGGGGACGGTGGATTCGAAGCAGGGACTCCAACGCACCCCGCGACAAGTAGTGACAATACAAGGACACAGGTTACATTTTGCACTTGCTTGTCCATACTCTGGCTACATCGTGGTTGCCATATGTGGTTTCTGCTAAATTCGCAGGCTTACTGAGCGGTCGTTTCAATCGCGTTCATGAGCAAAGAAACTGTTTCCACAGCGGCTACGGCGAGTCGTACAGGTCTTCAACCGAGCGTCGGTAGTAGTCCTGACTGGAGTCTGGAACTGGGTCAGCCTCCTCCGGGTCCTTCGCGATGATGCTGGCGAACCGCTTGGGCGGCTTCCAACTATCGTCAATTTCGCGGGCTTCGGACTCTTTGACGAGTGCGTACTCACCGTCGGCGGTAACGTACAGGACACGAATCCCCGGCTTCTCGCTCAGCGGACCCCTGAGCAGTTTCCCCGTTCGTGTATTGACCAGCCATTCAAGTAAGAGCCCAGCCCGACACTGGATTGCATACAGTTGCACCTCGTCTTCTTCGGGAGATTCTGTGCGACCCTTGTCGGCCCACGATTGGGGCAATGACCGGTTATCAGTCTCATCTTTCCAGCGCCATTTTAGCCTTTTCTGACCGCGATTGCGATGTCGGTATTTACTGCTCATTATTGGATTCTCTCAGCCACTAGAGAAACGCAAAATTCGCTTTTCGTAGCCTCTAGAACAACTTTTTTGCTGTTTGAGAATCTAATGATTAGTACGAGGACTCACTATGAAAACAGCCGAGTCCCCCACCACGACTAGCGAGGGTTCGCCACCAGACCAGTGGATATCCCGCCAGCCCAGCGGGGCCCGTGATCTTGACTTCCAGCAGATTCGAGAGCGCCAGTCAGCGACGTGGAACACCGCCCTCGATGCTGATGTCGACGTGACAAAGGGTAGTCGCCCGGATCTGTTTCTCGTCTCCGTCGACGACGACTGTCCCGTGAATTGCTCGCTGGCTGAGCATCCCAACGGGACCCACGCTGGCTGGTGCAGCTGCGAGGCCTTCCAGACGACCACCGTCTGTCCACATCTCTGTGTCCTTCGTCAATACGCTGCTCTCGGTGATCTCGCCCTTCCGGAACGAATAAGCGATAGTCAGTCGTCGTCTGCTGTGTAAGCACCACTCCGGTGTTCGATTCTGTGGACTTCAAGTACCGAAGCATCGTGTGCGAGTACACACGCAAGACGGTACGTACCAACCCGAAGCTTCCAGAACGGCCCGCCAGTCAGTGGCTCTAGGAAATCCTTTGGCTCCCGCCATGTTGAGTCAACAACCTCATCAAGTTTTGAAACGATTCGGTCCTGAACGTGCGTATCAAGATCACTGAACTGCCCAGTGGCACGCTCAGTGAACTTCCACGTCCACTCCTCGTCACTCGTCATTACCGTCTTGATTCATCATGGCACGGACTTCCTCACGCGAAACCAGTTCAGCATCACCCACGCGGAGATCGTGCTCGCTCGCGGCGATCTGTTTCCACCCACTCCGACTAAATTCGGGATGTTTCACTGCATCCCGAGCGACGTGGCGAAGGAACTCGCTCCGTGAGTTGAACCCCTCTTCTTGCCACGTCGCATCGATATCCTCAAGAAAGGATTTGCTCAATCGGAGGTTTATTTGTACCATCTCTGGACCACCGTTTCCAGTATCGCTATCTGCATCAGACATATACATATGCTATACGCTGGTGTAGTATAATTCTTCACCTATTGTGCGGAGCATGAGTACTCTGCCGAATAGTGTATCGTCATCAGTCGCTGCTCACCGTAACATCAGTCAGTGGTCGGACATCAACACGCCCAGTCCGGTCGTGGTCAAGACACTGGCACAGTCGCCTCCGAACCGTCGCTTGCGAACACGGTTCCACAGCAACGCCTACTCGTGGATCGTCCCGAATCTGAACATACTCCGCGTCGACGTCCAGTTGCGTGTGCTTGACCCGACACCAGATTGTCTTCTCCCATTCCTGCCCTAGATCGGTCACATATCGAGCAGCCAGCGCTTCGTGGTGAAGCTCGACGAGAACTCGTTCGACAAACGATACGACCTTCGTTGGCGACCGTAGCGCCGGGACCGACCCAAGAGCAGTCTCGGAGTCGTGCTGTGCCGCCGATTCGGGAGTATCAGTTACAGACATACGTTCTCTCTCAGGACGCGCTTTCTGCCCGCCCTGCACCCCATCGGGGCACACAAAATAGCCTGTCACGACGCTTCAGTCAACGATGTGCTCCTCGATCTGCTGGAACCACTGACGGACTGTCGACGGGTTCAGATCCATCGCCTCGCCGATCGTCGCCTGTGTGAGTCGGATATCTGACTCCCGACTAGCGAGGTACAGAGCGCCGGCTGCAACCCCATCCGGTCGTCCGTTGACCTCGGTAGACTCGGTTGCCTGCTCTGCCAGTTTGAGTGCCTGCTGTCGAACCTCCGGCGCAACATCAAGCGGGAGATCCGAGCAAATCCGTGCCACCCAGTCCACCGGGAGCGATACTGGAATCGGAAGTTCGAGTTCCATCAAAAACGTCCGGTGGCAGTTCCAGATATGTGAGTCGGAACACCGAGCAACGTCAGCGACTGTATCCATCGTCACGAGCCCGTTGCATCGACAAGAAGCGTACACAGCGGCCGCTGCACCGCCTTCAATCGACCGTCCGATTAGCAGGTCCGCATCCTGGGCCTCACGGAAGAGCGTGGATGCCTNGCCTTCAATCGACCGTCCGATTAGCAGGTCCGCATCCTGGGCCTCACGGAAGAGCGTGGATGCCTGCTCTTTCACCGACCGACTCTCAGACAACGCACTCGCGATGCGTCGGACTTCACCGAGCCCGTGAGCAAGGTTCCGGTCGCGCTTGCTGGAGTACTTCGACCGACCGTGGAGCCGACGCTGGCGAGCAAGCCGTCGACGCCGTCTCGGAGAGATATCTGAGCTCTCAACAGAGCCGATGTTCGTCGACAGGCCCCGGTCGTGGCGAGTGGCCGTCCGGGGAGCACCCGTCCGCTTCTGTTCCTCCCGATTGTACGTTCGCCACTCCGGCCCGTGGTCGAGCTGGTCTTGTTCGGTCACCAGGCCACAGTTCTTGCAGTGCGTTTCCCGTCCGCTGCTATCAAGCGTGCCGCCACACTCGGGACAGCCCTGTGCAACTGCAAACAGCTCTGTCTGGACAGTTTGTGAAGACATTGAGAAGATACCTCTCACCCGACTGGAGGCTCAGAAAACACGCTGCGGCGCCCGGTCAGGCGTCGGGCAGTTTCCCATCCGGGCGCGGGACTCGCTTGGCTTCGATCTCGATCTCGACCCGGCGACGGCCCTGAAAGACCTCGCCGCGTTCCTGTGCCTGTCGATGATGGGCAAGGACGTCTTGCTGGTCGTCGGCTTCGGTATCTGAAGGCTGTTCGCCGACGGACTGCTGGTCAGTGCTCATGATCGGGAAATCCCTCGCCCGGCAGGGGGTCACAAAATTGGCAGTGCGTACAAGCAACCGATAGAAGTCACTCAGGCCTCAGCAACATCCCAGACAGACCGATGAGCGTGAGAACAGACGCCGATTTCGAAGCGAGAACGGCGAACGAAGCTCATGAAACTCGTTGCGTACGACTTGCTCGGGCGTGATGGCGAGGGACCGGGGCGGGAGTACTGGCCATGCGATGCGTCGGTCTCATCGCCGCTTAACCTGACGGTCCCAGTGCCGTAGTGGGTGCGGATGGGCTTTGGTCACACCGAGAAGGCGTGGAACGACCGTTCAGTGGATCCGCGTATTGACTTCGGGCCTTTCATCAGACACAGAGAGTATTGAAAACAATCTGCTGAATACAAAGCGCTTAGTCAGAACCGTATAATCACCAGTCAAGATCGAATGGGCACTGATCAACGCAATAGTACAATCCGCAGAATCCACCTTCCCGCCATGACTCTGGCGGCAGGAGGTTTCCCGGAGTTTGATCACTGTCTTTTTCAGGTCAAATCGCTCTAATCACTCCAGCATTACAATCGCCCCGTTCCGGGTCAGTTCGAGCGTAATCGAGTTGTCATCGCTCATTTCGTCCATTATTCGGTGGACCCGCTTTCCTCCATTTCGTCCAGCAACTCCTCCAGTTCCTCCGCGCATAGGCCGCTTCTTTGAAGAATTGCTCTTCACCGATACCGCCCCGTACCTTCTGAGGGTCTGTATCGGGACAATACCTATCACATGCAAAGAACAGCGGCTCGAGGACTTCGTATGGTTCGTCTGCAGGCACATCGTGATAATCCTCTTTGAACTCTGTCAAGTATCTATGCATAAATTCTGACGATTCCATTTCGCCATTTGTATAGGAAGTTATGAGATCCAGATATTTCTCCGCTCTCTCATTAGCGTTCATAGTCATTCACCATCAATAATCCCGGTACTTTCCATATTTTGACGTTGGTCAGCAGTCAGCTTGTATCCAGTCAAGAACTCTCCATCGTCCACGATAACGTTGTTACCGGTTCTCGAATTGTAAATGTGCGTGACTGATTGATCGCCTTCTAGTCGCTTGTACTTCCCTTCGATTACCTCGGTATCAGGGTCAACCGCGTGCTCAGCGATAGCCTCTTTGAACCGTTCTTTGTTCTCCGGGTTCTTGTTCCCGTTTACACCGAAGTCATCAGCATGCTTATACTTGCTATCGATTTGACTGTCTGGCAGATCAACCTCCCCCAGTTCGTCCATCTTTCGCAGCGTGTCTACGCCTGTAGAATCAGAGTCAGCGTACCGCTGAATGAGTTTTCGTGAGAATACATCGTCTCTGTTGATGACATTCGTGGCATCACGACCCTCGTCAGTGGCGAGCTTCTTTGCGTCCCCGAGCAGATCCGCTGCTCGCTCGTCACTTATCGAGTCTCGTCGCACAGCATCCAAGAGCTTGTTATGGAACGTCGTTGCGTCGTAAGAGCTAATTGAGTCGGTTTGTTTGAGTCCATGCCAGGCCTCAGTGAAACTGTCACAGGGACTGTTACAGACCTGCTCATCAAGGAGTGAAACGCCGTCGTCACCGCCACGCGCCACCATCTCGTCGGCTGTCGACTTTTCGTTCGGATCCAGTTCGTCGTACCACTTGAGACTCGTCGCCAGTTCGTCCGACGAGACTTCACTCGAGTCGTAGGCCCGGGTGAAGCGCCGCTAGGTCGCCGCGTCGTCCCTCTCCAGCAGGATATCCGCTGCATCGGAATCCGTATCTGCTAGACCGTTCAGCGACCGCCGACCACGCGAATCCGTTCGCTTGAACAGATCCATCGCTTCACTGGCCGGCGAATCCACGTCCGAGTCGCGCAGATACCGCCTGGTCTGGGGCGACAGCGAGTTGAACTCGTCGACGACGGCCTGTCGCTTTGGCCCCGGCATATTCGCCAGCCTCGAACGGATTGCGCGTCTCGTGCTGATCCTGCAACGAATGCACCTTCAGCTGAGGCAGTTTGAACACGATCGACGGCCGGTTGATCAGCATCGTCGCCATCCCCACCATCTGCGTGACGTACTGCCTGGGATGGAGAATCATCTCCACGATCCCCACGAGCGAGATCCCGATCACCGTCGTCGTCCCCGAGAAAAGCGACATCAGGCCGATGAACCCAGTCTCGCCGGCGCTGATCGGCAGTTTGTCGTAGTTCGAGCGGCCTCACCGAATGTATCCGGCCCCTTCAGCGTCTGCCGTTTACTGTTGTCGTGGATGTCGACCGTCTCGACATCGACCGTGGTCGGTCGGATGACGCTCTTTCCACCCACGACAATCTTTCCAACCCCATTGGAACTGATCGTACAATGGTGGTCAGTCCAGAGGCTAGCATAGTAGCATTAAGAACGCGGTCCTTACGGGAATCCAATGCCACCAACAGTTTCACTTATCAAACCGAGAGCTAGTCAGATTCAAGCATGGTGTCCAGCGGGACCGAGTCACGAATCCACGCCTCTGGGACGGACTCGAACTCACGAAGTTCCACCAAGTCTGCCCCACCCGTTCGACCATGAAGTGTGCCGATCGTCCCGATTCGAATGGCCACGTCGGCTGGAACGTCAACGATGGCGACTGTGATTGATTCACTCTCAGGAAGTGCGTACTCGTCGCGGATTTCTTCTTCGTCGGCGGTAGCATCGAACTGGTCACGGCGGTGGAGCCAGCGTTCGCCGGGCAGGCCGTCGGGGTCGAACTGGAGGTATTCAGTCGAATCGGTGGTCGTTGCGTCCATGACGATGGATCCGTCCGCGTATGGGTTTGCCATTGGTTGTAATTGAGTGTTGGTTGACTTCGTCCGCTCACCACAGACCAGTGTCGATGACCTCTCGATCATATCTGTCGCCGGTGTCGGGGTCGAGTCGGTAGCGGTGGTCAGTGGTGCGATTGACTGCGGTTTGCTCCCAGAGTTCGCCATCTTCGACGAAAATGGTGCCTCGTCGTTCGCCAGCATCCGAACGCCAGCGTTCGGTGCCATCGGCCTCGAAGGCATAGAGAGTGTGAGTGGCCTGTTTACACCGCAGGAAGATGGCGGTATCGAATTCGACAACTCGGGTGATCTCGCCGCTAAGTTCAATAGTTCTGTCGGCAATGGGTAACTGGTTATGTGGCCATTTGTTGAGAATGTCACCAGTCTCGGGATCGAATTCGAAATTCCCTTCGGTGTGCTGAGTTAGGTAGCGATCTAGAAGTGTCCACAAATCGTAATGGTGGGCATCTTCTTCGTCACTCTGTACCGACTCAATTACCCATTCACGTTCTCCAGACGGAGTCACTGAGATAACATTTCGGGTTTGGTCTTTGATGTGAAAATCGAATCCTTCTATATTGCGGTTTTGGTACTCTGTCCGGAGAATCACACGCTCATCAGCCACAATCGAATCTCCGATAGGATACTGGAAAACGATCTCCTCACCGTTAATCGAGATTCGGTCCCAGTCAACCTCAATTGTCATGGAGAATCACCGCTAAGGAACGTATCCACATCCCATTTTCCATCCCTAATGGCTGGTAGATCTTTCATTTTGAGGTCCCTGCTTTCGTCCATCATATCTTCACCACGAATCTCGTACTGAATCCCACCACCATCGTGGCCAAAGTTCTCCCCGGCCTCGCTGATGCGGACGATGGTTCCTTCATCGACATCAAGCCTGGTAACTTTGTCGGCGTCGCCGGGAAGCGCGTATCGGTCGACAATCTCGTCCGACCCGACATCAGCGTCGCTACGCAACCGATCGATGTCGTCGGCGTCGGTCGCCCAGGGTCCGGCCTCGTGGTTGTTTCTCGTCGAATCCCAGAACCGATAGACCGAGAGAGATTCGTCGGCTTTCCCGTCGATGACGATAGTATCGGCGTCGTACGGGCTTTCCGGGCCGTCGTACCACGACGAGTAGTACGGATCCGAATCGACGTCGATGTCGGAAGCTGGTTTGAAGCTGGTGATCGTGACGTCGTCGCTGACGGAATCGACTTGCTTGAGCGCCGTTGTTACCGATTGCTTGGAAATATCCGGATCGCCTGCAGCGCGGATCCAGGACTTCCGGAGATCGTCATCGTCGAGAAGACGCCGGAACTGCCTGGCCTCTCCCTCGTCAAGGTCCCCATACTTCCGGGTCGCACGCGAGAGGTCAACGGCGTCAATATCGGTGTCCCCAAGCAGTTTCCGAAGCGTATCGTCTCCAAGTTCGTCGACGAGCTTGACGCCAGCCCCATCCGTATCGGCGATGAGCTGCTTGGCCCGTCGTTGCTGAGTGCTGTCGAGGTTGTCGACCTTTTTGACGGCCCTGTCGATCTGGTCGAAGGAGTCGACGCTGTCGTCATCAGCCGCGCGAGCGACGCCCCGGCGGAACGACTGGTCGAGGTCACCGGAGCCGTCGGCGAGGATGCGGACGGTTTCGCCGTCGGCTTTGGCGATGAGCTCGGCGCCGTCGTCGCCGGTTGCAGCAAGGACATCGTCGGCAGCGTCTTTGCCGCTCGCGTCGAGGCTATCGTAGCGCTTGACGGCCGTCGACAGTTCGTCCGTCGACACCTCACGCTGCTTGTGGGCCTTCACGAACCGCCGCTGTGTCGCCGCATCATCAATCTCCAGCAGCCCGTCAGAGACGTCCTAGTCCGTCTCAGCGCTTATGATGAGGAGTGTCGAAAGAGACTGCAGTCACAGAAGCCGCTTGCGGATATACTGGTCGATGTTCTCGGTGTCGTCGAGGTCGTTAAGCGTGTCCAGTGCGCCCTCCATTGAGTCGAGGTCGTCGGCGGTGAAGTCGTCCTGTTGGGCCACGCGGCCGAGACTCACGAGGAGCTTGATCTTGCTCACGGTGGTGTCGAGGTCCATTACCTTCGTGACGACATTCTCGGCTTCGGGGTCGTCCAGTCTGATGAACGACGGCGGGATTACGTCCCGAAGCAAGGCCGAGACGTAGAGATCGTCTTCAGCAGTGGCAGGTATATCTGAGAGCATTCGCTTGACGATATCTGCCTTGTCTCCCGTGGTATCAGTGACAACGTTCCGCACGAACGTACCGGTATCGAGATGCCGCAGGTTCCGGTGCTCGTCGACACGGACAGGGACGAGCTCTAAGTCCTCATTGGCGAATTCCGGGGCGATATTCTCTCGGTGGACACAGACGTCGGTGCCGATCGCATCGGGGTCGAAACTCGCGAACGGATCTGACAGTGTCACGTCACTCGGCGGTGAAACGGCGTCCGCTCGATCCATCCCATCCAACAGATACCGGTCTGCTGGGTGTTTGCTGCCGTAGTCATCCCAGGGTATCCGGGTCGTGACGATGAGGATACTGCCGTTTTCGAGCTTTTCGACCTTCCAGGCTGGAGCATCCAGAACCCGCTCGCAACCACCGAACCGTTCTATCAACGGCTCTGAGTAGATACCCAGCCACGGGAGTCGCCGCAGTTCGAACGGGGTCTCGACTGGCAGCACCGTTTTAGGTGTCGGAGCGATTTCACCGTCCATTATCGCCCTGTTGAACGTCGAAACGTAGAACGGATCGAGCTCGACCGCGAGTCGGCGAATCAGTTCGACGAATAGCTGCGCAGGGCCCGTGTACGCATCACCCGAGCTACGGTCTACTTCGACCAGTCGGTTTGCATCTACAGACACGTTTAGCATGGTGTCAATCGGTCCGCTCCAGTCATCGAGACGAAATCTGAGACGTATCTCTCTGTTCTCGGAATGAACCGAGATTCGGCCTTTTTCAGAGAGAGTCACATCTTCCGGGCTCAATGGTTCCGAGTCAGTCGCGTGTTCTGTCAATCCCATCTCCGCACAGATCGAAAGTGTTCTGTCGATAACTCTCGCTCTGATTGGCTGCTCATTGCTGTGAAAAGAGGCGAACACTGACCCTTCCTGCTTGATCGGATTACTCATGTTCCCTTGTTCAGATCGCTGTAACTCTTGAATTCGACACTAACGTCATCAAAGTTGTCCTCAACGAGTTGGCCAACGTCAGAGGGAGTTTCGACACTATCCACAGTGTCCGGGAATTCACCGGTAACTTCGTCACTGTACTCAGCGTCGAGTTGGTCCTGTCGCATAACGACGACAATTTCATCTTGGCCGCTCGCAGCTTGTGTATTTAGCTTTTTGCGGAGGCTGTCGAGTCTTCCACCGAGTGCTTCATACTCAGCTTCGTCGGGGTACAGCGGTGTGAATTCCTTGGTGTTCTTCGACTCGTATGCGGCCCCGTTACGATCGTTGACATCGATATCGGTCGGACCATCTTTGAGGTCGTCTCTGGTGACACCATCCGGAAGGTCCTCGTCGGCGATGTTGTCGGGATCAACCGTCGCATCCATCTCGACATTTGCGTCGTCGTTGTTCTCGGAGACACGCCGTGCAGTGCGGGTCTCACCTGCGAGCCCGGTGTAGCCGGACTGGTCACCAGATATCCTACTGATAGTATCATCCAGACGGTCGACGTTCTGGTCGTCAAGCGACTCAAGATCTTCCATGACTTTGCCCGGCTCTTCGCCTGGGACACCGTCAGGCACATCGTCCGAATCCTCGAACGCTCTGACGAGTTTGTCCGAGGCGTCTTGGTCCAGTCCGCTGCGACTGTCGACGAAGTCCTCAACGGATTTCAGGACCCCATCGCAGGGACTATTACAGACATCGGTACGCATGAGTCGGACCGCGTCCGTATCAGACCGCGCCATAGCCCCCCGAGCCACCGCTTTCTCATCGGCGTCCAGTTCGTCGTAGCGTCTGAGCGCTGTCGACAGTTCGCCACTGTCGACCTCGCCGCTGTCGTAGGCTCGAGTGAACCGCCGCTGGGTCGCCGCATCATCAATCTCCAGTAGTGCATCTGCCGCCTTCCGGTCGGTGTCGGCAAGCTTGTTCAGCGTCTTGCGTCCACTCGGCCCGGCGTTCCGGAACAGATTGGCACTCTTTGTCGCCGGTGCGTCAACATCGGTTTTGCTGAGATATCGTTTGGTTTGTGGATCAAGTTCATCAAACTGCTCAGTAACCTGCTTGCGCTTGGGGCCGGGTAGCTTGTTGAGTTTCGCGCTCAGTGTGCCCGTCCGGACGTTCGTATCTGGAAGCGTACTATCGATTTTGCCTGCCTGTCGGAGCACACCGGGCCGCACTCCATTTGGAACATGGGATGGAATTGCCGAGTCGACCGCGTTAACGACACGCTGCAGTCTGCGGGAGTAGCTGACTGCTTGGACACCGAGCGATTCACCACGAGTTACAGCTGCCGGGAGAACGATTCCAGTCGAGTATCCAAGCGACCATGCCCCACCGAATGTATTGTAGTGTTTCTCACCCCGGTCGAATGGATTCCGGGTTTCATGTTGCCGCCGGGTTTGGTCAGCCATCATTCCCGGCATTTTGGTGACAATCGCCGGATTCGATATGATCGTCTTTCCGAGCTGGTGCATTTGCTCGGCATACTGCAGCGGGTGAGCGACCATTTCGACTATGCCGACGACTGATTCTTTCCCAACCGTAGTGCCCGCTGAGACGTACCCCATGAAGGAGATGAATCCACGCTCTGAAGCTACAGTGGGCAGCTTTTCATACTCACGAGCGGCCTGACCGTAGGTGTCTGGGCCACTGATGGTTTGTCGTTTGCTGTTTCCGTGAATATCGGTCGTCTCGATGTCAACTGTGGTGGGTGAGAAGAATTTTCCTGTCCCTGTGATGATGGTCCCCACCGCCTCCCGGTCCACGTTGAATGTCCGGTCAGGATATGTCCCCGCTTCTTCATTGACTTCCGTAACCTGGATCTGGCGCTTTCCGTTTTTGTAGATATTGACACTGGTGTACCCACTGTCATCTACGACGCTGAATGAGACGGTATAGCTGGTTCCTTGAGCGTTATTCGTCTTTACCGAGAGCGGATAGACGACTGGCGCAGAGTGATCATGAATCGCTGGGTCAGACCCTTCCTGTAGTTCCTTCTTATCAGGGATAGTATCGCCGTCAGAATCACGCTGTCTCGGGTCAATCCCACTCTGGTGTTCTAGCAAATCATCTACGCCATCTTCGTCTGTATCCTTGTATAGTGGATCAGACGAGACTGTGACTTCCGTCAGCTTATTAACTGAATCCCGACTCTCGTCTTTTGTTGCATTCTCATATCGCTCACCTTGGTCAGGACTTGTAGCTAAGTGTGCATTCCAACCTTCCTGTTCAGTTTTATCGGAGAGTCCGTCCCCGTCGGTGTCGACGGCGGTCGGGTCGCTATTGAGTCGATAATAGGACCGCTCATAACTACCGGACTCGTTCTCTACTGAGAGGCGAATCCAGTCTCCGATCTCCTCACCGTCCGGTACCCCATCGCCGTCAGTATCCGGGTCAGTTGGGTCCGTCCGAATCGTCTCACCAGTCCCAGTCTTGAAGCCTCGCTCGATATGATCAGGCACCCCATCACCGTCGATATCCTGCTGGAGGCTAAGCCCTACGCGATCGACATATATTCTGGCGAAACCGTTCGTTTCGATGGAGAGGGTGGGTGTGGATAGCGACTCCAGCGGCAGTGACTCTGGTGACACAGTAACAGCGACGGACACACCGACAGGAACGGAAACGACGCCGAGTGACATCCCAACAACAACGACGACCGCAGTGACTGAACGCTCGACCGAAACGGACACCGAGGAATCAACCTCGACCCAGACCAGCAGCGGTGGGCCAGCAATCACACCGTCTCAGACCGCGGCCACAGACAATGTCGAGCCGTCTGGGAGCGCACCGACGAATTTGCTTATTCCCGGGAGCATGATCGTCGCTGTTCTCGGTGGGATCATCATCTACCGTCGGTTGTAGGAGCGGTTCCAGAACACACGATACGTTCTCACCTCGCTAATTAGCTCAGTTGGGGCGTCGTCTGTCTGGTCCCTTGTGAAGAGATGTCCGCAAGCTACTCGCCGGAGATAATGTCGTTCGCTTCGTCACGAGTCCGTTTAGCGGCCTCCTGAGCGTAGCCTTCATGGGTTGTCTCGATGGACTTGTGCCGCAGTACGTCTTGTGCTAGCTGTGGGTTTTCGCGATAGATTTCTCGCCCGAGGCCACGGCGAGCGCCGTGTGGTTTCAGCGGTTCCTCGAAGTCATACTCAGACCACTCACAAAGATCGATGAGGATGTTTCGGGCTGACTGGGTTGTGATCGACGGCGTCGGGTCCATTGGTTTCGCCGCGTTGTCGAGTCTGGGGAACACGGCCTCGTTCTCGTCAGGCTCTCGGAGTTGCTTCCAGCGCCGAAGTGGACGAAGTGCATCGTCAAGGATGGGTGCGGACTCTCGGGTGCGATTCTTGCCGAACACCTGCATCGTGCCAGCATCGAGGTTGACGTGACGCCACCGCAGGCCGTTCCGTTCCTCGTCATCGGAGACGGCGACGAGTTCCGCGCTGCGGGCTCCGGAGTAGGCGAATAAGAAGACGAGTGCCTGGTCGCGGTAGGCCGCCGTGCGGTCGACGTCACCACTTTCGCCGGCTTCGTCGACGCGAGCAGTAGCAGTGGCACAGATGGCTTCCCGGTCGCGTGTGGTCCAGTACTGTTGGTCAGTTTCAGTCTCGTCGGTCGGAAGCGGGCCTTCGGCGTGGTTGGTCTTGGCCGGGTTCGTCGGAATCAGGCCCTCGTAGACGGCCCATGTAAGGAACGAGCGGACGTAGGCGAAGTACCGCCGTGCTGTTTCCGGCGAGATATCGTCCCGGTCGTCGGCTCGGGCCAGCTCACGAGCGTATTGTCGGCAGAGATCGTCGTCGATGTCCTTGGGGTCAGTGATGCCATACTGGTCTCGACTCCATGCCGCGAACTTCCGCAGCACGCTCGCGACGTTCGTTCGGTAGCGCCCGGAGTCGATATCGACAAGTCGCTTCTCGATGGCTGCTTCGAGAGCGTCACTCCCGGGAGTAGCGTCGTACTCAGGCGGAAGCCGATCCATGCTTCCCATACAGCGGCGGCCCGGGTAAAACTGATGGTGCTTACTGCTGTAGTACAAACCTAATCCCAAAACCAGAATATCGACGTTTAGCCACCTGAACGACCTGATAACGTCATATGTCGTATGTAATAAATCATATGATGCTATACTAAATCCGCGCCAGCTGGAAGATGAGACTACAAGGGGTTCAGCGGGGCTGTGATGCGTGGTTTCGGCCGATTCAGTGAACGGAAACTGACTCAGATTGCTCTCCAAACACCCAATCTTGTTGAACCACCGACCATACACGCGAATTTCGACGACTCCCGGCAGCGTAGCCACTCAAAGTTGCTCAATTACGGGGGAGGGGGCTCTCTACCCGATTCCAGTTTTCTTCTTCAACAGCGTTAGCGTATTGTCCGCTGTCACAATTGGCGAGTGTTCATACTCACCGGTCAACTCTACCTGCACGAGCAGATCAACCGCTCGCCAGATTGAGTACAACAGACATGCGAACGCGAAGTAGAAGAACCGCAAACGGAAATCCTTCGGGGTCGTGGGTATCGAACTGGACGTATGCAAGCGGCACTGCGTGGACAAATGCTTCGACGCCTTCGTGTTCGTCGTGGTGGAACTAGGTTTCCGCGACGAGGCAGACATCTGATTCCAACGCTGGGAGGGATGAGCGATTGAACAGCGGGCTAGACTCGTACGTTGGCCAGCCGCGTCGGATAACTGGGAAATCTGACGGAAGACAGTGCGGCGAGACTCACGTGTCGGGGTCACGACGAGAAGCTGACCACAGGACGTTCAAGTATTCGTCCAACTGCCCAGTATAGAGGGTGAGTCGAACAAACCACGATGTCACTCTCAAATCATTATTCGAGTAATAGGACGCTGGGAAGGGTGTCGGAACTACGGGCCCGAAGAAGTGTGTAAGCGACGCCGACGACGCCATCAAAGAATGTCGGGTTGACAAACCACTCCGAGTGACCAGGCAACGAAAGCGTTCCGTCATCGTTCCGGCGAGCGAGCATCCTCCCTGCTAGCTCAAGCGCCCTGGATCGGTTGATATCGGTGTAACGGGAACCGACAAGCAGAGCCTCTGCACGACCAGCATTTCCACAGCAGACGTTATCTAAACTCGCTGGATCCGCTTTGGCAGTGACTGACAGGGCAGACATTGCTTGGTCAATCAGCGTCTCGTCATTGAGTTGTTCGCCGATCCCAATCCGTGTAAGTGCCATCCCGGACCTACCGTGACACCATCTATCCACATATTTGTCACTCTTGGTTGATTTCGGCCAGTTAACCAGAGAAGGATCATATAATTCAGACTCAAATTCAATAGTGTCTCGAGTTGCTTCAGCATACCGGCCATCATCGGTTACCGCTGCAAGGCTAGCGAGGGAATACGCAATCCCGCTTGTTCCGTGTGAAAATCCAGTCAACGGGTACTTATCGTCACTTGTAATCCATACTTGATGTCCACCAATATTGGTACGAGCTTCTAGCAATCGGTCTCCACAGGCGATAGCCCTGTCGAGAACGGTTGAATCTCCATATCGATCGTAATAGGCGAGAAGTCCCAACAATGTCCCAGCAGAGCCCTCCATGATATCAAGGGTGTCGTCAGCCGCCAGTCGATTTTCGGTCACCAAATGTGTAGCTTTTTCGGCGTACTTTCGGTAATACTCTTCATCTAATAACTCCGCGACAACTGAGAACACATATATTACGGAACCGATTCCTCTTATCCCACCAAGACCACATTTAAGAGTTCCTTCAAAAAGACTCTCGACCGTTGGGCTAAGTATGTCACTGACCTGTTGTCGGTAGTAATCACGCCCGGTAGCGTCATACAGTGCCGCTGCGGTAAGGGCGATTCCTCCTCTGCCCCAAAATAGTGAGTGGTCTGCCGGATAGAGGTTAGTTCCAGAGAAATCAGGCGTGATCGATACCCAACTGTTCGCTGTATCTATTTTTACATCAATCGCTTTATCGAATAAACCCTCCGCTTCGAGAAGAAGTTGCTTTTCGGTTGGTTCAACCGAAGACGGTACCGACCTCTCTGGGACTGACTTATCCAGGGATTGCTGGATCAACCATATCTGCCGATGCCGGTCAGTTGCATCCATCGAATCAAGTCTATTCCGGACATTTTCGTATCCTGAATTGTCGACGCAAACATCGACTTCAGAATTATCATGAAACACCTTACGCTGATTAATACGGGAAGAAAACCGTGGGACATCCAGTCGGCGCAGTGCCTGTCGTTCGGCTTCGTACAGCGGCCAGTACTTGTCGGTCCCTATCTGTCCGTCAAAGAACGGCACTGCGAGCGACTCAAACTCAAGAGACAAACGGGCACCATCTTGAAGTGGATTGCGTCCGACAGCTGAGCGCAAGATCGAAACGTATTGTATAGTCGACCGATACACTAGTCGATTCTCGACATCTCTAACTATTTCGGGGCTGGCAATTTCAGTAAGAAACCGCTCGTCCGCGTGCAGATTCTGGATTGTGTTATAAGCCTCATCGAATCCCTGAGTGATCGCATCAATGTATTCTTCTGGTGGTTGATCCGTATTACCTATAGATGGTGTATTCGTTCTGAGCCCGACTTCGACGCGCTCAATTTCGACGGACATTACATCAGTGTTAACTGCACTGATTATCGGACGAGTTCGGCTGGAGAGTTTCGTTCGATCACTGTTTCGTCCGAGCCCGGCAAGCGATGCGGCAAATCCTTCTTTATCAGGCTTACGTGGATCACCGGCAGAAAAACGAATGAGTGCAGTGGAAAGAACTGAATCATTTACTATTGCGGGAATTTCTGTTGGAACTGGCCAGGAATCCGGGCCAATATGTGGATGAAATATTGTCTCCCCATCAACAACCATAGGGTGCTCTCCTTGAACAATTAAATTCTCGAGCTGAATGTCGGTGAAGTTTAATACGTATGCAACACAGAGAATCGCTCCCGCCCGCTCGTAGTAACGTTTGGTAGCATCCTCCGATGGAAGATCTTGGTACTTAATTCGTTCCATCCAGCCATAACCGTCTCGGGAACAAAACTTGGGTGTCTGAATCGACGGAATCGAGAAGTAATCTTTGAGTCGGTCGAGAATTTCGTAGAACCTGATTCCGGCATCGACTGATCGTGGCTTATAGACGACACTTCCTGACTCGAACGAGACAAGAACTGGGAGTCGGCCACCATTGTGCGCGTCATCCGAGAGTGGCTCAAGTGAAATTATGTCACCTGAAATTCCAAATCGGCTTTTCAGGGCATCTCGGTCAGTTTGTATTCTCCGACTTACCTCGTCTGTGGCGTTAATCCATTGGTTGATTATCTGTACCAGTTGTCGAACAAGTACCGGATACTCTATACAAAGATTCCTGAACCCCTGTTTGAACATTGCATCGACGAACTGTTCGTAGTACGAAGTCGGTGGATCGGTAAATTCGTCAGGATCGGCGGCAGCCAGTTCCGGATCGTGATACTCGACAAAACTCTTGAATTCGACGTACAGTGCCCGTGTACAAAGCAGTTCAAGCTGCGATATGAGATTTTGAACCATCGGTGAAACCGCTTCCATGGGAATGGTCAATTCTGGCAACTGATTGCACGCGTATCTAGTGATTGGGGATAGTAATTCTCTGAACGGAGTGTCTGATGGGACAGAGATCTGTTCTTCATCAGTATCTGGGTTGGTCTCAATGTACTCGATTAATGCTTCCACACTGAATATCCACTCAGGAAGGGGCTCATTGGCAGGCCAATGGGTTGCAGCCATCTGTTCGTGAACCCGAGATTCTGTAAACCCCTCTCGTTCTAATCTGGCTTGGAAAGATTCTTCATCCGGAAACAACTCTTTCCACTCACGAAGCATTTGATCCGGCTCTATAGGAGGCTCTGTTATAGGGTCGTTTCCTGGTCCGTTCAGCCGTTCGTGAAGAGTACGCGCTCTACCGGCAATTTCACGCCGTTCTTTTTCTGTAAATATATCACTCATGGGGGTGAAGTTGAAAAATTATGGAACTTGAATGCTATCTCTTCTACTCGTCACTCGGAAATACGGTAATACCGCACGTCAAAACCCAGCATTTATCATCGTCCGCTTTTGCTACACCAGGAATATCTTGATTATCAGACTCCGGTGATAGAGTAACTTCGTCGAATTCAGCATCGTATGTGTCTTTGTCCAACTGTTCACCAATACTATTTATGGAGTAGCTCTCCATATTCATACTTGTCTAAGCAGTAGTAGATAAATCCTTGCTTATTATTGTCGGCTGTTAGATATATGCTACAGTCTAACAGTGGGATCACCGCAGTTCAGCGTGGGAACGACGCCACCGAATCCTGTGTGGGAGTCGATTCATTTGTTCTGCTTAGCGGTGAACTAAGCCAAATTTACCTGATTCTGCCTCTCTGCGCAGCCGTTCTCTGGACGATTACTACCGGTGCTACAACGCTACTAGTGGTGACTAGGCACTGTGTCCTAGTGATCTTTACCAACCGATGGCGCCAGAGTTAGCCATGTACATGCGCGACCTCTTCGAACACGGACCCGACAAGATTGCTGTTCTGGACATGATTTCAGAGGCTTTCAACCGATTTCGTGAAATTATCAGTGCTGATGAGGCGATTCTTCGGTTCCATGAACTTCTTTCCGATGAGTTCAAAGCTCACAAAGAGGGGGAACACAACTCCACCAGATCACAATCTAACCGAGCAATCAATAGAGGACTACAGCATCACACAAGAAAACACATAACAATACGGAGTTTGAAATAGAACCTTGGTTACAGGGCCATCTCGTTCTGTTTGATCGCGCGTACTTCGGCTACCGCCGGTTCGTGCTGATCGACGAGAATGGACTACTTTTTTATACCACTCAAAAACGACGGATGCCCGGAGATAACAGCGAATTACGGGATTGGCGTGGCGACGCCACTCTCTCGAAAGGAACCCAGATACAGGATATGGTGGACGGTATGTATCGTCAGTATATCGACGTTGGGGTCAAAGCTGGGTTCGACAGTCGTGATTACGGGGTATGTAATCACGTGATGGCAAACGTTTCAGCGGTGTCGGCATCTGCGACGAGGACGATGAATACTAGTTATACAGCATAAATCTGCCGAGAGAAGCTTTTTTGAGGATGTCGCGACGAACTACAGCTGTCGGTGGGAGACGGAGGTTATTGCGTGAACTGAATACGCAATACGAACTGGACAAGTTCGACACTACGAAAAAGTACGTAGTGAAGATACTGCTGTACACTGCGTTGTTTTCCCACTGGTGAGTCATGTACTACTCAATTTGCTGATCGAACACGCTGATGAGGAGATCGTGTTTCCACCAGAACGCTGGGTGTGTGGCCGCACACTCATCTTATCCTTCACCGGTTTGGTTAGTCTCTCGGTTACTCATCACTGCCATTGCTCAAATGACCCCTCTTCGACGTACACAACGTTCACCGAGAATGCCAAACCCTACATAGGAAGCCCGCTACCGCGATGCAACCGACAGGAGAGATTTAAACTGAAGAGGAATGGTCCAATCATTTTGAGGTATTCGCCTGCGTAAACACAAAGGTAGCCCCGAGTATTGGGATAGGAGGGTTTCACAGGGGTTCGAGACGGATGTCATGTGGCTTGACCCGAGATAATTTACGTAACTCGGTGGTTCCCTGTGGTTGGCATCCGAGAATTTAATAGAATCGAATAACTCAGGAATTGGCTGATGAGCAGTGGAGTGCTAGACGCGTCGGGCGAGTAGTCGCGTTTGTCAGGCGACTCACTTTCGACCCAGGATTACAGTATGATCTCGAGTGTAGGTTTCCTGCTGACAAACACAGAATGACGAGTGTACACCTGTTATATAAAGTGTATAATTTCTTAATGTATATTATCAGGCACATGTGTTATGTTAGATAGGTGTGATGTCCTAGAGATCGTTCTGTAGCTACAAACTGCCAGTCTTGGACTTAGTTTATGAGTTCTCCGTATCCGTTCTAGTTCAGTGGAGGTCAAAAGCGAGCTCACGCGATACAATCTGTGGAACAGGCGAAGAATCTGCTGGGTCGAAGTGTTTGGTGGCTGCAATCACGTATAAAGAGTTCGACGATGTTACTCAAGATGATGCAGCAGAACTCGCTGGACGTTCATCATGATCATATCAGGCCGATTATTCAGCGTTGATGGATGTGATCGGACTCAAACCGAGGGGACTCCAGAAGAGAATTGGCGGCATGCTTCTAGTTGTTCAATAATCATTTCATAGGTGTCCTCGAGGAAAATCTGTACTCTGTCGAGGGCAGTTGTCGTAATAACTTTTTGCCAACGATACTATTCCACCGGTGAAGTAAGTGTAAGGCTCATCCAAACCGCTACTCATCCGTTTCAGTTTCTTGGTTTACCGACCCACACCGACGCCGCTGAGTGATTCAAGGGAGCTACAAGATTATACTTTGGAGCGGTTTGGTTATTGGCACCCTGCCGCACAGGAGTTCCAATCAGAGAGATCGCCAATTTTCTCAACAACTGCAATAGCTATCGGTTCTGCTGGCTCTTCGCCACCAATAGCAATCATCAGGTTCTCCTTATCAGGCTTACTCACACTGATGTCCGCATTGAGTTCAGGGGTACCTTCAACTTTGCTTTCCTCGTCTATTGCGACTGAGACTGTGTAAGTCCCACTAGTGGAAAGTACATCATTGTATTGTGCGACGTGCTTTTCGTCAATATCACCATTTGGGGGAAGATCAGCGCCCCCCTCGGCATCGAATTGTTTGTTGAGTACACGCTCGCTATCGGGATTGATTACCTCGATTGAACCAATGCAGCGACCATCCAAGGCGTTAACAATAGTGATGTCTTCTAATCCAATTGGAAGACTACCAGCGGATTCACTGAGGGAGGAACAACCACTAACTCCAGCGACCATGGCACTGAAACCGAGGAGGATGGATCGGCGGTTCGTCAGATTTTGGTCGCTATTTGAGGAAATCATAAGCATTCTGTACTTTCACATAGGAGCTATTAATATATTTTGATGACTACCAGATACCAATCCTTGTGCGGGGAGAGAATCCCACATAGAAGGAGGAGTGATTGAGATGTCTGCTTGCTAAAGTGTGCCCAAACAACAACAGTAAGCAGACCATGAAATCTACGAGGACCCGCTGCTTAACTTTCTCGTCAACGTTCTCTCAGTGCGTTTGGTGTGAGTCTCGCCGCAAACGCTGATATCGACCTCGCTCTCACACTGTGTGATCGGAGTGAAGATAGCCCATCCAGTACGGACATCCTCTGTCACCTCCGACGGAAACACTCTCGTTTCGGTGGACGGTCTCACCCAAACGGCCACCTGACAACCGGTTTGAGCGGTAATCGCTGACTGGATCAGCTACTCCGAGAGCAGCAACACTGTCATGTCGACGGCAGGCTGCCGCCGACGCTGACATCTTCGTGGCTTCGACTGCCAGAAGCTGCGGTCAAGTACCGTCCAGACAACTGTTTCGGCGGTAGACTCGCTCGTCAGAAACAGTTACTCGTGGACGATTTATTTGGTACTGAGTTTCGCATACGATATGTGTTAATACGACATTTTGATCACTCAGCACCGGAGATAGCTAGCAAGGTTGGACTGTCTTACGATGCTCACTGGCCGCCCAGTTTCTCACCGAGAAACACATGCAGTATATTTAATATTCCTCCAACCAGACACATCTATATGGTATCAGTTGCTAATGTCTTTCTTCAGTTGAATAGTCGGATTGACACACAACCACTGCGGATAGAGGTGGAGACTTGATTCGGAAGTTTGCGGTTGTAATTGCCTGTCTCGTAGTACTTAATTCGATCCCACTCTCAGTCGCGGGCGCCAGCGTGAACGCTTCCATCACTAATGTTACCGTGTCACCACCATCGCCAGCACCGGGCGAGACGGTCACGTTCGATACAACCGTTCGGAACCTCCAAAGCAGTGACGCCCCGCTCGAAATCAACGACATCGTGATCCGGAAGTCGGGTGGAGAAGGTATCACAGAGTACGAACGTGTTTCAGATTTGGGCTCAATATCGCCGGGCAGCACGCTAGACGTGCCCCTGACCGCTTCGTTTAGTTCTTCCGGAGACAAAGACCTCCGTGCCATCGTTTACGGCCATGATCGTGGCACTGGCGAGAATGTCCTGCTCAAATACCCAGTCCAGATACAAGTTCAGGAACGCCATCCTAAAGTCGACATCACGGTGAATGACTCAGTCGCTGGTGTCGAATCTGGTGGTCACGTCACTGTTGCGAACGGCCTCGATACCAAAATCTCGAACGTTGAGATCACCATGGACGGCAAGGGCATCGAAATGACTCAAGACCGGATAGTACAGGCGAGCGTCGCGCAGAACGATTCAGTGACTGCTCCGTTCAAGTTTCGACCAACTGAAGTCGGGGAGCAAACCCTCACTGCCACTGTCCGCTACACCGTCGATAACAAAACTACACGGAATATCACCAAAACAACGGTAATTACCCCGGACCCGCTCCGCGACAGTGTGAAACTTGACACTACTGCAGTGGGCAGCGGCAGCGACCGCGCGCTCCGGGTCACAGTCTCGAATCGTGCGAATGCTCCGATATCGAACGTCGCTGTCGGCGGAACATCAGAGAATGCGTCGCTCCAGCCAATCACCTTGGAGACCCTCTCAGCCGGTTCTTCCCGGCAAGTACGGCTGAACGCGACGCTGGATGAGCCGCAGGCAGATATCACGGTGTCTGCCGACTACAAACTCGGCACTAAGACAGAAAGCATAAACAGGACGACGTCGCTTCGCTCCGTCCCGGGTACAATACATCTCGCCGGACTAAATGTGATTCAGCAGGACGGAAAAGTTCAAATTTCCGGGAGCGCGAGCAACGCTGGAGAAACAGCAACCGACAGTGTGCTGGTCAGTGTCGTTGACACTGAGGCAGTCACCCCAGCGACACCAAACCGCGAGTACTTCGTTGGGACGGTCCCAGCCAGTGATTTCGTCTCGTTCGACGTGCACGCGCGGACTAAAGAGAATATCACCGAGGTCCCGCTGAAAGTAACGTATCTCGTCGACAGCAAGCGAAAGACACAGACCTTCGATGTAGCAGTTGAGCAGCCGGGAAGCGCGGCACAGCCTCCAAAATCCAGTGTCGAGGACACTAACCAGAGCAGAGCAGCATGTTCCCAATGTTCGCCGTGGGCGGGGTGGTGCTGTTGATTGCTGTTGGCGCGCTCGTGTACAGATACCGCAGCGGTGATGACGACATCGAGGTATGACGGTTATCGACACACAAGAGCTGGTCAAACGCTATCGCACGGGTGGCCAGACGCTGGACGCGCTAGCGGGTATCGACTTTGCAATTGAACCCGGGGAATTCGTCTCTATCATGGGACCCAGTGGCAGTGGCAAGACAACCTTGCTCAATATCCTTGGGCTACTGGCGACGCCGACGGAAGGGAAGGTTGTTTTAGACGGTACAGACGTGACCGGCCTCAACGATCGTAAACGGACCACGCTCCGTAAGCAGACTATCGGCTTCGTGTTCCAGCATTTCTACCTGCTACCAACGTTGACCGCTGTCGAGAACGTCAAAGTTCCACGACTGCTCAACGACGACCCGGGACTGACAAACCGAGCCAGGAAACTCTTAGAGAGGTTAGGCTTAGGCGACCGACTTGACCACCGGCCAGACGAGCTTTCTGGTGGTCAGAAGCAACGCGTCGCCATTGCCCGGTCACTTATCAACAGCCCGAAGCTCGTCCTAGCTGACGAGCCAAGCGGAGCCCTAGACAGCGATACTGGCCGGCAGATACTTGATGAGTTCAAGCGCATCGCTGACCAAGACAACGTGGCTATCGTCGCGGTCACCCATGACGAATTGGTCAACGAGTACGTCGATCGGACTGTCCATCTGGTTGATGGCACTATTGGACAAGAGGGCAAAAATGGCCGGTAGGTTCCTCCCAGCCGTGCTGATGGCACGGCGCAACCTCACGCGGACGAAGATGCGGTCACTACTGGCGTCCCTCGGTATTGTCATTGGTGTTGTCGCCATTGCTTCGCTGGGGATGTTCGGCGTTGCGCTCCAGTACTCATTTAGCCAGAATCTTTCGAATGTCGGGAGTGATATCACAGTTGTTCCAAATTCGGAAGAAAACGTCACAGACCTCACTGAGCGCGACGTACAGACTATCCGCCGAGAGGTGAGTGCTGATGCAACTGTCACAGCAGTAAAAAACCGTATGGAACCGGTATCATATGGCCGTGGGGAACCAGGGCAAAAACGAATATGGGGGATTCAGAATCCGAAGAGACTGTACGAAGCCGATGAGGGTCAGATCACTCCGTTCCGGAATGGTGCTCTCGTTGGGTCAAACGTGGCAGAGGAGCACAACCTTCACCCAGGGAGTAAAATTATTATCAATGGGAGCACTGTTCGAGTTCAGGCCGTATTAAACGAGGAGGGGTACTCTCCAACCAACCCTAATAATCGGATAATCATACCTATCGAGTCATTTGGACAACGTGAATACTCGGGGGTGATCGTCAGCGAATCAACTGGAACACAAGCTAATGAAACCGCCATGAAAATTCGTGACTCGCTAAATCAGCGAAAAAAGCGAGTCTCTGTCGAAGAAATGAGCTCGGTTGTCGAACAATACGAAGAGCAATTCCAGATAATCAACATTGTTCTCACCGGTATTGCATCGATTTCGCTGTTCGTAGCCGGCATCTCCATCCTCAACGTGATGTTAATGTCCACTGTCGAACGTCGAGAAGAGATAGGTGTGCTTAGAGCTGTTGGCTACCAGAAACGGGATGTACTCAAGGTAATGCTGATGGAAGCAATGTTGCTTGGGCTCTTTGGTGGCATCGCTGGCGTTATCCTGAGCATCGGTTCTGGGCTGGCAATCAACCACTATACTGTTGGAAACGCGATAGCTGTCTTCAGGCTGCCAAACGCCTGGTACGTCGGTGCTGCGTTCGCCTTCGGCGTACTGATGAGTATGGTTAGCGGTCTGTATCCAGCATGGAAAGCAGCGAGTAAAGAACCAGTCGACGCACTACGAAGCTAGCTCTTCGTGTCGTCACCGTGTTCAGGTAGCGGCTCACCCCCGTTTGACGAATCCTGTATTTATTTCTTTCGGCATGTGGTATGATTACATGGAAAGGGATTTAGTCGGATCAGACGCTGGCGTAATACCAGCCTTAGCGCCGGTTTGTCGCAAATTATATTGTTGTTGTACTCAAAAGTTCAAACTGCACTAGTGTAATGAGGTCCAAATTGTTAGGTAAAATCTCAAGGACAAGAGAGATGAGCAACAAATGTGGTTTGCTAAGAAACAAGCTAAGATGATATCGAGCTCTAAAAGCGAGTTTTCACTCGTGTTGACAGGGGATATCGCACCGTCACGGCGGTTGTTCCCAGAGGAGGATATAATAGATATATTACAAGATGCGGACGCGACTGTTGGCAATTTTGAAGGGCCAATCACCGAAGCGTGTGGCCCCCCGGCGGGGTTCAATAACGGAATGTACCTCCGCACACCACCGTGTCTACTTGAGGATCTTCTAAATGCTGGTTTCGACAGCTTTACTGCAGCATCAAATCATAGTGCAGACTTTCTTTGGAAAGGCATGATATCCACGATGACTGCGTTCGAAGAGCGCAACGTCCCATACGCGGGGCTTGGCCGGAATATCGAGGCCGCTCGAGCCCCTGCTTACCTCGACACTTCTGCTGGCAGACTTGGAGTAGTTGCAGCATCAAATGAATTAAAACCGGGGACTCATGCAGGGACATCGGTTCCGAGAGGTGAGCCCCGACCAGGAGTTGCCCCATTGCGTACCAGCCCTGTCTATCGGGTTTCCCATGAGCAGCTTGCTCAGCTTAAATCAATTAGTGAGGCGATTGGTCTGGAAAGAATTAAATCGGGTCTGAATATGAGCTTGGATGACGGAAAACACCTAATGCTGGACCTAGGTCATGGACAGGGCATCCATTTTATGGCATCAGAGGGAGAACCCCGCGTGACATACCAACTCAGTAGCGTGGATGCTGACGCTCTCCTAAAACAAATTGAACAGGCTACTCACCGGAGTGATGTTACTGTCGCCAGCCTGCATGTCCATACTGGTGCTAATGGACGTATAAACGATCAGTCTGTGCCGGAGTTTCTAGAGGTAGTTGCACACAAGTGTATTAATGCCGGTGCAGATGTAGTGATGTGTCACGGGCCACATGTCCTCCGTGGTATCGAAATCTTCAATGACGCACCGATATTTTATAGCCTCGGAGATTTCGCCATGCAACACCAAACAATTGAGGAATTCCCAGCAGAAATGTACACAATCCATGATACGGATCCTGATACAATGCCTGGTACATTTGTCAAAATGCTAGAGGAGGATTCCGGATTCCCTGCCACAATGGCTCCAAAATCCAAACTCGGCAAGAGCATATTACCACTATGTACGTTCGATGATGGGCTCACAGTCAAGCTGTATCCCCTTGACCTTGGAAAGGACAAGCCGGTTTACCAGCGTGGCAGTCCACAACTCGCGGATAAGGAGTTAGCAATCAATATACTCGATGATCTGGAACGTTTATCAACGATGTATGGGACATCAATCGAGCGATCGGACGGTATCGGCACCATCCGGATTACAGGTTGAAAACAGGAATTAATATGAGACACCTCCGCCGTCTCAGTAGTGTCGTTATTTTGGCTCTGTTGAAATCCTCAAAGAATTACAGATGCGAGCGGTAGTGCGACTGAATGCAGGCCTTCCCAAAGTCGCAGTTGCTTCGGTTCGTTGAGCGGGCGTACCACTTGGCTCGTCGTGCGGTGCTCGCTACTCGTCGAAGTTCTCGAAACAACGGTACACACTCCACCAGCACATCGTCTTGCTCTGTCTCAAGGTGCGAAAGAATACGACGTACCGGATGATTCTCGACGAGCTGATCGAGATGCCTCGGATTCGCAGAGCCATCGACCTTTTGAGGAACTTCCAACGCCTTCGACACTGTGTAAGGCGTTCAATCGCCTTGACATGGCCGTATGGTGTCTCCTGCTCAGCCTTTCGGTCGCATCCTTCCGACCAACGGTGTCGTCGGTATCGATGCCTCCGGGTTCGACCGCAGCCACGCCTCAAAACACTACACAAAGCGAGCGAAGTTGACGATTCAGCAGTTGAAAGTCACGCTTCTCGTAGACGTGTGGTCGAGCGCAATCATCGACGCACACGTGACGACGACACGAAAACACGACTCGCAAATTGCACCGTCGCTCATCAAGCATCGAGCGTTCTCGTCACTTCACAAGGCGTGGAATGCTCGGTTGGATGCCGATCTCTACGGTCAGCGCAGTCAAAACGAGACAGTGCACTCACGTCTCAAGCAGAGATACGGCGCATTCGTCCGCTCACGGCACTGGTGGAAACAGTTTCGGGAACTCACCATCGTCTGTTTCACCCATAACATCAACCGATCACTCCAATTAGCAGGTTCAGTGGAATAATTTATCGCCGATCCAATTGTTGTGTCCATCATGAAGTCTTGGTCCTCAGCGTTGGTCGGTATCGGAAGCGGTGCCGTACTTGGCTATGTCTTTGGAATACAGCGTGGAGATTTATGGATTGGGGGCAGTATTGCAGTTACGTCGTCAATTGCAGGGTGCGGTTTTCTTGCGTATCCCCAGTATCGAACTAGATGGTCTAGTCCTCACTCGAAATTCTGGTACACTCTCGTTAGTGTGTTGGCACCCACGCTGATGCTTCTTACCCCAAACAGTACGCTTCTCGCCGATGATCTGTCGATAGTGGTTTTCCTTGGTTGTCTCTGGCTCGGCGGCGTGTATGCTGGTGTAGCACTTGCACACGAGTTCCCAAGCAATACCAATAACGAAGCACCATCTACTTCGCAATCGTCCCCTAGCGATTAAGGCTCGGTGCGCACGATTGATGCACAGTGAATAGTATCTAGATATTAGAATTTCAACAGAGCCGTTATTTTCAGTAAGAGCGTTCCACGCACAAATCGGAGGTTAAGATCCAGAATATAAATAGCAATGAACTTCTGCCCACAACTGGGGTCTAGCTCTGAATTCGTTGTGCAGGCGTGAGAGGAGTTCACCCTTGGTGAATTTATCTCAGCTCATCGGCCCCACTTCAGAACGGTGGTAGCAGGTCTGACGAGATGATTTCTGCTGCTCGGAGACTATCCCTGAAAGGCATATCAAATCCCAAAATGCCGCGAGATATGTTCTTCACATGTCTCTGTCTACGCGACAGTCACGAAATCAACCGGGCAGAACTCATACTAAAATATCAAAAGCTATTAATATTAAGGGTAGCTAACACAATACATGACCGTAGCAATTGGTGAATATCAAACCGATACAGATAATAAAAAGCTCTACGATAGCAAATTTAACGACTCCAATGCTCAGTCAACGAGTAGTGGGAATGGTGGCGAGGAATTTGTTTCGTGCAATATGTCTTGTGGTCCAACGTGTCTGATCACAGCACATCAAACCTGTGGTAATCGGCGCAATTAAATCGGCTAACGATCTAATTGATATATCTGGGCACAGCCATTTTTAAAAGTCTAGCACTATCAATATAAGCTCCGCGAAAGTTTGTACCCACACAGATCGTATAGAAACGGTCAGTCCTGGCTTTGGGGGTCTGAAACCGTCGTCCGATGTGGTTTCAGCCGTGCAGTCGCACAATGCATTGGGAGGACACGCCCTTTGAATAGCTCAACTACGACCGAATCCGATGGGCTGTGAGTAACACTTCTTAATAGGTCCTCAGCCAAGTATTTGCGCTGATATCGAATCAACAGATAGCGGCTGGTTTAGCCGCAAAACTCGAATGCGTGTGACATTCCTATTAATTCAACCAGACAGAATTGTTCAACTGATGCAGATTGCCAAATAATAAGAGCCTATCCTATCAATAATGCCCCATCACACCTCGCATTCGTGCGATCCTCCCCGCGCGGTAGAAGCAATAGTAGCCTATTAGAAGGTAGGTCGTAGAGGTTATTACGAGAATAGCGAGTTCCGCTGCAGGGAGGTCCCAAATGCGAACTGCATCTTCCATGACAACTCGAGTGAAGTAGCTTCCGTGTGCTACTGGCAGAAGCATCAGCCACCTAATTTCATTTACAGGTGCTGCGATTAGCCCGATGAACCCAAACTGTAGTAACTGAAATACATTTTCGATACGTTTGTAGATGAGGGCGAGTCCCCCAAACAGGTAGCCGAGTCCAATGACAGACATCAGTGTTAAAAATACCAGTGGAACTACTGAAAATGGATCAAAGGTCAACCACCGACCAGTGGTGGCCATCATCAATATCAGGAGTAGCAGTCCCCACAGGAAGCTAAAACAGACGTTAACAACCGTCATTACACCCATAACAGTCCCAAGCCCATGTGGAGACATATAGAGTCGTTCAAGCGTTCCCCACTGTGCTTCGCGGGTAACACTCCAAGCCAATCCTGAATACGATGTAATGGCAAGTGAGAATAGAAAGAAACCAACGATTATGCCGTCGAGCGAGTCAGTAAGTGCAGGGCCAGCGATGGCCTGGCCACCAAAGAATATCAGTAAAAAGAATATAAACAGTGTCAGGAACTCTGACGCAGTATTTACCGGATATCGGACGAGAAGAATCCATTTCTTATATGTGATTACCTTGAGTAATGCAATCAACGAAGGATCGGCGTCGGACGAGTCGAAATCAGAAGTCGCCATGTGTGTCTATGTTTACGGATGATGATTTGTCGGATTGGTCAACGTTGTCGTTTTTCCCTTTCGGTTTCGTCTCACTGTTCTTCAGGTTAGAACTGCTGCGTTTACCATTAAAATTGGAGTGCCCGGAATTGGATTCGACCAGTCGAAGAAACACCTCTTCTAAGTCCGGATCGACAGTTCTGATGTTTCGGATATCTGGTTCATGCTTCTCGAGTGCGTTCATTACATCGAATATTTCAGCCTCCCTATTTGTTGTTACAGTAATGATTAGATGGTTCGTTTCGTTAGTACAATTGACGCCGTCATATCGTTCTAATTTCCGGCGGATCTCCTTCTTATCAGGAGCATTCACAGTAATCTCGTATTGGCTCGTCTGGAATAACTCCAGCAGGGCGTCGACCGTATCGTACTCAACTACCTTTCCTTCATTAAGTATGATTACACGATCACAAATATCCTCGATTACGTCCATGTCATGGCTACAGAGAATAATCGTTACGTCTTCCTGATCAGCCAGTTGGCTCAACTCAGAGCGTAGTTCTAGCGATGTCTCGATGTCAAGGCCAAGCGTCGGTTCGTCCAGAAAGATCACCTCAACATCACGCGCCAACGTTGACGCCAATGACACTTTCTGTTTCATTCCACGCGAAAGTTCGTTAACCGTGGTATCAGCACAGTCAGTGAGGCCAAATTGTTCTAGGTGAGTTTCATGCTTTTCTCGCAAGTCAGTGGGATTATCGCCGCCAAGACCAGCGAAGAAGGCAAGATTCTCTCGAACAGTCAGTCGCCAGTAGACGTTTCTCGCACCTTCGAGAATTGCCCCTATGTTGTTATACGCGATCTTCGGATCATCATAAACATCGATTCCAGCAATCTTGACGGTTCCTGCGTCCGGAATGACTAATCCTAGCATGGATTTGATTGCTGTCGTCTTTCCAGCTCCGTTCGGACCCAGCAGTCCGACAACATCCCCCCTTTCAATTTCGAACGACAGGCCGTCGACAGCAGTCACAGCATTTTCCCCATCTCCGAACGTTTTCTGGAGGTTTTCAACATAGACTGCTGGTCCATTATCTGACTCACTCATTTATGATATCATCCTTATATTTCGAATGTTCATACTACTCCATATAATAACTGTCGTTTCATTCATATTCACATATGACTTCATGGGAAGCCTGCTGATGTGAGCCTGTCATAGAAAGCGTCACGTGCGAGGCGGCAGGGTTTGGAAACTGTGTCCACCAGCACCAAGTCCCTGCAGAGCATATGCATTCCCTGCACTGTGTCTCCAACTCGTCATTGCAATTACCGACTTTGAGTGGGGCGACGACCTTAGCCGCGAGAAGTATAATTTATACTATATCCAACCACATGTCTGTCATTGCGCAGGAAATTCTACACACTGTTGCTATAACTGCCTCCCAGAATTATATTTGTGAGCATGGTTAGTATAATCTGGAAGATATTCCTGGAAGTAACAAAGTGTATGGAAAGAATGGTTCGTTGCAGGTATGGGAGACATCAAAAGTTCTTAATAGTAAGAACCAAAATCAACACACATGTCTGTAGTAACTGGTGAAAATGAGGTTGAGACAATGAATAAAGACCACTACGATGCCGAATTTAGCGCTCACCCGACGAATAATGAGCACAGTAGCGTAGACCGTCCTTCCAATGATATCATTGAAATGTGTCACACTACCTGTGCCCAGACGTGTGTCTGGACGTCCGTTTTTTAACCCGATAGTGAGTTATGGTGATATCAGAGTAGAGTCCGTGATTTGACATAGTTGCTAATTTTGTCGGGTACTTAGGGAAGATCGGTAGTGTTCGCCGTTCTTAACCAATGACTCAGTTTTTGATTCATTCACCCCAGTAACATGAATCTATGAACAACTTCGCTCCAAACACGTGGAGAAATGTGGTTCGGGCACGAATAGATGCGTATCCTATCACTCGATTTCCAATAGTGACACTAAGCAAATACATTAGGAATCCTTCGGCTCTCATCTCTTCCGATTTCTTTGTTCACTCTACAGCAGTAACAGCTCCCCATGGAGCTATAAGGAAAGGCAGGTGGTAGTGTATGGCCGAACCGTCGAAATTGACAAGCCGCCGGTGGCCGTTTGCTTGAATATAACGGTATTTACACGGTACTCGCGAACATTATACCCATGCTTTAGGAACGGACAACAAAAGAAAGACTCTGACGAACACTTGAGACTATCTGTAAGCAAAATCCGGCCGAGTGCAGCCAGCGCGGCTCCACGAAGCTCACTCAACTTGTGTCCGGCGATTGTACGTCTCATCATACACTGATTATCTTATCCAGGTATCATTTATGTGGTTCTCGGTGTGATCTTCAATCCTGTACTTGAAGTCGATTGGTTCGTCGTTGTTTCTCAGATTATACAGAGCTACCGTCACGATAGCCACGTCAACGAGTTTATTGTGCTACCCAAGTAGGTCTTGGAGCAGGCCGCTCGTACGTACAGGTTCCTCCGCTCACTAAATGTTACAGGGACACTTTTCGTGGGAGGTTGACTGTATCGCCGTCACGTGTTCCGCTAGATTACAGAAAAGAGACGCGACAAAACGTATCCAGCGCTCACGTGTGGAAACAGCGATCGGTATCCGCAAGAATCCTGGCCTCGGGCCGCGGGGACCCGAGATGCAGTGAGGGTTCAAGTACACGTCTCCCTTGCCTTATGACTCCACTCATTGACTCGTCAATCACCACTGGGAAAGTGGCGTTGCTATCCCCATCATCATGCTATGGGAACACTTCTGTACCACCGGCTTAGTATGACAACCCTATATATCATGCACCTAATATCAAAGAATTTAACTTATGGAGTTCGTACTAATATCCATGTCTGTTGCACTTCAACAGTCAGGAATAGAGGAGTCGAATAAGGATAGCTATGACACCAAATTTAATCAGACTATACAACTCCCTGAGATCAATGAGAAGGCAAACAACTGTGATCCAGCAGAACTGTGTGTCGCTACTTGCGGCGCTAGTTGTGTGGCAACGGCGTGTGGAATTTCCTGCGCAGTGACAGGCGTATAGCCGGATAGACAATAGATTATCATCAGTACTCATACTATATCCTCATTATTAACAGAGCCGTCTATTGCATTCTCTATGCAAGGTTTTTTATAATTAACCGGCTAATTGTCATTTGCATGTCTATAGTAGGCCATGCAGACGGTGTGGATGAGAGTCGTAAAAACGATCTCGACGAGGATTTTGAGCCTCCCTCCCCAATGGATCAAGATCGTCGTCCTGAGGAGATCAACGAACTCGGAGACTGCGGACTCACCTGCGGCCTCAGCTGTGGGGCTACGTCGGTCCTCTAAGACCTAGCTACTTGCAGGCGGTCCCCTCCCTCAAGGAGTATCACAGTCCGTGCAAACGGACAAGAAACGCAGTGGGGAGGGGATACAGCCGCAGTGTTTAGTTAAGCGTAAAAAGTGAGGCGGATTGATTTCTTGGTGTCTATCCAGAAATCAGCCGCCTCAGCGAATATAGAGTAGATTAATTTGGATTTTGTGGAGGGTGAACGTACACCCGAGTCGGCGATGGCGTTAGGTATTCAATCGCACGTTGCGGGACCGACGTTGTCGAATACCGTCGAATTACTCGAAGATTGGGGTGTCCAACGCAGCCGCAAAGCCGTCCACGATTGGGTTCAGAAGACCAATCTACAGCCAGAATCTGTGAAATCTTCCAATCAAATTGCTGGACGAAGCAGTGACTCGCATCAACGATCAGCAATTCCGGCTGTACGCCGCTGCCGATCCACAGTCACACGAACTGCTTCACGTCCGACTCTTTGGGACGACTACTACCCCCCTGCAGAAATTTCCCTACACTAACTTCGGCACAAACACGATGTTGAAACTGCCGTCTTTCTCGTCTACGACACTCAACACATCCAAACTGCACTGCAACGGACTGGACTCCGGTTTGGGATGAGTCACCACGGAAATCAGAACGCTGTCGAACGAATTTTTGAGAACCCGTTCGACCGCTGCGGTATGAACCGCTTCTCCCTGGATCTCCTCGGGACGTTCTTCTATCTCATCGACGCGCTCGTCAACGCGCTTGTCATCGTATTTGTCGATGAGAATCCCAATCTCGGAGGGCGATTCGTCCGTTACATCGGGTACGTCCAAGTCCATGTTGCTTCACTCCATCGTCATCGCGGACGGACACCCTCTGCCACCTATCAGCCCACGTATCATAAACCGGGACCCGTATGAACTCGTAATCTGAATCCTTGGTTACACGGGTGATCTCTCCGGAGTTAGGATCGTCCGTTGTGCGCTCTCTAGTGGTCACAGAGAGAGCAACCGTGCGCCCCAGCGGTGGGTCACGCGGGGCGCGTTTTCGTCGTACATCGGCGAATTTCCGCTTAGTCACACATCTATGCCTCAGTAGTTAGAACTACTAGACTGAACCAAGATCAGTACGTCACCGCACCACATAACACTCTCTTCTTCCGCCTGGTTGGGATCCGTAATGTGGAGACTGAAGAGTGCCGTCTGTACTAACGAACCTTGACAGAAATAAATGCGGCGTGACTACTATCACGTAGCTCTATTGATCACACTGGGAAGTCGAACTCCTCCAAGCAACTGAAGTCACGGTTTGGACTAACTAAATCAACACGGGATCGATTACATAATTGAGGCCATAATCCTTATCGTAGCAATTTCATTGCTGAGGATCGGGTGAACCGAGTGCATTCGACGCATATCACCACTAAAATCGTGTGTATGCGGAGAATTCGGAGAAGAAGCTGGCAGTCAGTAATCACGGATCTCGCCCTTGGAACTCCTACCTGTCTGTTATGTGAATGGTGCTTTATAGTATAAGTTCAAATATGCGTCACTTTAAATAACAAGTGTACAAGTATCATTCTGATTGTGTTACCAAGGAACCCACGCTAGGGATCGTACTGAAATCCTGGATCGAGAGCGACCCTTGACCACCGAATAATCGTACACAAAATATACGTATCCCTCAAGCATGTTCAAGATCTGAGTGCCTCCTTTCACTCGTCCACGTGGCTACGGATGTTCGTTGCCCATCCAAGGCTCGGTTCGGGCAGGCCACTCACATTTTGGCATCGTTCGGTTACTCTCTCAGGCTAACGAACCAGTCAAATCAATCATTGATTGCATCGCTGTCGACCTTCGGTAGTTCTACCCGCTCTGTCGGGGCTTCATCTACCGTCAATTAATAACCACCTCATTGGAACTAATAAACATCCGTCGCTTTGAATGGGAAAATAGACCGTTTTCAGGAGAGTCTACAGATGGTCAGTGGCGGCGTACAACTAGAATTGTTGGTCGTTGATCCGAATACTGTTTGATCAAGCGGGATTCGGCTCTTTTCGTGATTCTGGTTGTATGTCAGCTTTCTGTACGAAATTTTCTGGATCTCAAATTCGGCCAATAACTAGAACCATATCAAGTATATTGTGTATCGATATCAATATTTTAGATATAAATAAACCCCATATATCTGAAAAATCGTTTTGGATACCAATATGGCGACTAGAGTATTTTCTGTCGGATTTAGTACTATAATATGAATTCAACTGATCTCAGTGGCTGTTACCTACTAACCAGTTTGCCTGCCTCGCAAACGGGACGTTTTCAGACTCGCCGGCCGAATTCTTCGTAGTTGATATTTCGACGGGAGAACAGCAATAGCAAACGAAGGTCCCAGTCAATGAGACAAATCTGGTGGGGTCTGTAGCAGTCGACGACAACTATCTGTTCATTCGGCTGGAGATTCAGAGCCTTCGATCTGGCCGATGGCAGTGGAGTCTGGCACATGTAGCTGGATTCGCCGGCCGAGACTACGCTGACAGTCTTCGATGGGACGGTGTACGTCACCAACAGTGAAAGCACCCTATATGCAGTCAAGGCAACAAATGGAAGTGAGCTTTGGCGGGCTGACGTGGGCACTCCCGAAAGGGCACAGCAGTTGCCCTCACCAACGATGGAGTGTATGCCGGAACACAATCAGGCTGTACTCACTCACGAGGACTGGCGAAACACGCTGGCAGTTCGATATCACCAGTGCAACAACGCCGACGGTCGGCACAGACACTGTCTACGTTGGTGGATTCAGAAATCAAGTAGTTTTCGCTGTGAACCGTGAAGATGGCATGAACGCTGGCGATATAACACTGAGGAACACCAGTCTCCAGCAGCCGGCGTCGACGGTGAGGCGGTAGCACTCGTCTTGGTTCTCGACAGTCGTCATTAACGAGGTCATCCAGTGCGGCTTCGACATCCATCGGCGAGCGGTCAGAGTGTGCGACAGCCACTGTGAACAGCGACTGACGGCTTTAACAGCGCAAGACTATCGAAAACAAACGGCTCAGTTATTTCATCCCGTAGCCCATCTTCCGGAGTTCGTCTTCCACGGTCTTATCGGGCTCACCAGCCGCGAGGATGGCCGCCTCAAGAACGTCGATCTTATACACCGATTCGTTTTGGAAGGTCTCGTCCATCCGGTCGACCAACTCGTCAACGTGAGTTTGGGCAACATCTCGGAGGAAAATGTTCCCGTGGTCACGGTCGTCCTGCACACCGTCTCGACGGTACTTGTATGGGAGATTTGAGGTCGTGTCGGCGGTGTCAGTAGCTGACGAACCACTATCGGGGCCGGCGTGGGCCCTACCGGCATCCTGGGATTCGTCGGCCGTCTCGGTTTCTTCAGCGCTCTCATCATCGTCGAAATCGTCTTCGAACGGAGAGCCAGCGCCAGACTTCATGCATCAAACGCTCCCTCGATTTCCGCTGCGAGGTCGTCGTACTTTTCGAGGGTCGCGTGTTCGCGGTCAGGAACGCGTCGGACGCCCTTCTCGCCGTCCTTGTAGGCGTCTTTAACAACCTGATAGGCAGTCGCACGGGCGTCCCACATCTCCTGCATGAGCGACTCGCGTTTCCGGAACACGGCTGGCACGTCGTAGTCGACATCCTCTTCGAGCGTTGCGAGGTGTTGCTGTTGCCCGGTCGTGTCGCCGAACGCTACGGGTACGATCCCCAGAACGCCGACTTCGATGCCGAGGTTGTCCTCCAGACCGTCGACGAGCTGCTCTAGGCCGTCGATGCTGAGCGATCCCTTGCCCGACAGTTCGACCGGAATAAGGACCGTCTGCGTGACCATGACCGCGTTGTAGAGCCCCTGGCCTTCCGAGGCCTGCGGGTCGCAGATGATGACGTCGTAGTCCTCGTGGACGCCGTTCCGCCCGAGGAGCTGGTACAGTTGTTCCTCTTCGACCCACTCGACATCAGGATTCATCTGTTCCTCGGTCTCTTTGGCCCGCCGCATCGTCGTATCCAGCGACGAGAGCATGTTGTGGGCTGGAATCACGTCAAGGTTCTCGACGCCGGTATCCTCACGGATGAGGTCTTCGAACGGGCCCTTGCCACGACCGACCATGTGCCGGACGAGGTTATCCGCGCCGCCATCGTCGCGATCCTCGTCGACACCGAAGATGTAGGAAATAGACGCCTCCTGCGGGTCGAGGTCGATGACGAGCGTTTTCAATCCGTTTTGGGCGTGCGCGTGTGCGAGGTTCGCTGCTGTCGTCGTCTTGCCGACGCCGCCGGCCTCGCTATACGTCGTATACGCTAGCATATGTTATTACCACATGTTGTTACTACTAATAATTTACGTGTATTAGTAGCGTTTGTTATTAACGTATGTGGTGTACAGTAGTAATTATCATTAGTAGGGGATAGTAGTAATTATCATTAGTAGGGGATAGTAGTAATTATCATTAGTAGGGGATAGTAGTAATTATCATTAGTAGGGGATAGTAGTCATTGGAGTTAATAGCAACTAATAGTGCCAATCTGAAACGGAGGGTAGATACACATCGATAATGGGGTATTCGGGCTAACTAACACGACAGCTATTTTCCGGGCTGTGTTGGTTAGCATATGAGCCACAAAGAATACGCCCATCAAGCACCGTCGGCACTGGAGCAGTTCGACCTCGACGTGCTCAACCAAGAAGCTCGCGATGCCCACGACAGGCGATCACCGCCGTTGATGAGCTAGCCGTTGCGCTCACTGAGGACAGCGAGACCGACGACGCGGTGCCGTCGACGCGCCCGAGGAGTGGGGCGGGAAAGTAAATGAAGCGGCGGAGATTGCGCGCTCGAAGGGGACGCTGACGACGAAGATAATCGACGATTGGGAGTGCTACTATCTCCAGTGGCGCGAAGGTGAGACAATTGAGAGAGAGTCTACTACACCGTGCTGTCAAGCAGGGGCGCTTCTCCGGAGATATCCTGTCTATCTTTTTCAAAAATTCACTATGGAGATAGCTCACTAATCGGATCCAAGTGCTGGTCTTCCCATTCTCGATGGGCCTGAAGCTCTCGCACGCCACGCTTCGTCAATTGATATTCGTTCTCTCGCCCGTTCTTAGCCTTCTTTTTGATGAGTCCCTTTGCAACCAGATCATCCAGCTGCGGATAGACACGTCCGACTGTGATTTCTTCGGAGTAGTATTCCTGTAGTTCCGCAGTCAGTTCTGTCCCCATCGGACTGTCCATGCCCGCAAGAACGACCATCATATCGCGTTTGAAGCTATTCACGTCATACATACTGTCAATATAAATACCACTCTCGGGAGTCATAATCTTATCTGTTCGTACTTAGCAGAACTCCACTCAATGCCCTTCTCGGGCACTGTATTGTTACTTCACCTTATCTACAATGTTCATTTTATCTAGCCACCTCAGCCGGAGGCTCCAGACGATGTCCAATCCAACAGACGACGCCATTGCTGACCGAACTCGCAACCTACCAGAACCGAAAGCTTTTGCTCTGGCAGCTTGCAGCAGACGGGCGCACATTCTGTGGCATCCGGTTCATCGTTCAGGAGCGCGACCTGCAGGCCGCGCCCGTCGACGAACAAGTCCAAGCCTTCGTTGAGGATATGCTCTCGGACGGAGAGATCCGCCCAGAGTACGATTCAATGGCTGACTGGGAAGCCATGGAAGCGAACCACGGCGACACTGCCGACCAATACCTCTAGACCTGACGCCGCCTCAGTGCGATTTTGTGCGGCCTCACTGACTGGAGGCTTTCCAGTATGTTGCCTACAGCCGACCCACCGTTCGACCCGATCTTCGTCGAGGAAGCGCCGCTCAGTCCCAACTACAAAGAGACGATCATCGACAACGTCGGCTTGCCATTCTACGCCGACGTTGACCGTCCAGACGAAGCGCCTGCTGACGAGCGCGAGCGAACTATCGACCTCGCGGAACGAATCCTGCGCGCCGGCGGCGTCCGAACCGGCTTCGGTCATCACGAGGAAGTACGGGTCTCGATGGAGTCGTGGGCTCCCGATGCCGGTGAAAATTGCGAGGCTGGTCCCGGCCACTGGCGCTCGCACGTTCTCTTGATGTCTCCCAAGGAGATGAACTTCGGGCAGTTAACCGGCGAACCCGACGAAAAGCACAAGAAAGCCAAGACGGTGCTTGCCTGGGCCAGTGAGTGTATCGACAGCGACGCCCTTCAGGAGATCGAGCAGTCTCAAGCAGAGGATACCAAACAAGCGTGGCGGGATGCAGCAGAGGCCAAATTGACACAGCGTGAGATCGAGCAGTTTGCTGAGGACCCGCCGGACAAACTCGATGGCTGGACGAAACTTGACGCCGACCACGACACTATCAAAGTGGCCTACGTCGCTGACAACCATGGGACTCCATCGGTTGCAGCTGTCTTCGAGAGTACCGACGGCGAGTTGAAGACGCTTGAGTTCACGCTGGAGGACTGGAAAGAGAGTGACAGCAATCCTCGTGAGGCGAGGGTAGGCCGTAGTGTATTAGTCGACATTACACGCTGTGATCAAGAGAGCGACCCTGTGATTCACCGTGATTTCATCACAAACCACCAGCCAGTTGGGATTTTTCAGCGGTACTGAGCTAAAACCACAAGACATAAGTTTATTTTAGGGCAGCCTAAAATATGCAGAATGATGATGGCTTAGACTGCTGTCACCGTCGAAGGGATATTCTAAAAGCTGGCTGTAGTATCGTTAGCGCTGGGATAGTTGCCGGTTGTCTCGGCACTAGCAACGGCTCGTCGTCGGATGACACCACAGCTACGTCCCCGTCGGACGACCAATCAATGACAGAAGCCGACGACCCAACGCCGTACGAAGTGACGGTCAAACCAGCCGGCACATATACGTTCGAGTCAGTGCCCGAAACCTATGCAAGTTTTCCCGGGGCTTGGATGGATATCGCGATGGCATTGGGCATCAAGCCATCTGCGATGATGTCCCTTGAGGAAGAGCAACTGAAATACTACGATGCACTCCCTGACGTTGCTATTGATCTGGATTCTGTAGAGTCCCTTCTGGATTCCAGTGACTCAGAATTCGACAAGGAAGTGTTCTACGAGGTTGATGCTGATGTACACCTGATGGATCCGCGGATTCTCAAGCGGTACTCGGGATGGAATGATGAGGATCTCGAAGAGATAGAGCGCAACGTCGGTCCAATATTGGGATCAATGATCCGCTTTCCATACGAACGAGACCCGTACTATACACTGTATGATGCCGTCGAGAAGGCAGCAAAAATCTTCCAGCGGCAAGACCGGTACGATGCATGGATCGCTTTCAAAGAGGAGGTGTTTGCCGAGATACAGTCGCGACTTCCGGATGACAAACCGACCGTCGGCGCGTTCATCATAGACTTCGATATTGAAGGAAAAACGTTGCGGGCGGCGGAGATCGACGCATTCCGAAACGATACAAGAACCTTGCGTAAACTGGGCGTCAACAGTGCGTTCAAGGGAGATACCTACGTTCGGTACAAGGAGATCGGGTACGAAAAGCTCCTTGACGTTGACCCGGAATACATCGGACTGATCGATAATCTGACCACGGGGAATAACGAATCCTTCCAGCAAACGCTCCAGGCAGCCAAGAATCACGAAACGTTGAGTGAATTGACTGCAGTCCAAAACGAGAACTTCGTACGGTCGGCTGGGACAAACATGGGGCCGATCATTGACCTCTTCTCGGCGGAGGCGGTTGCGATGCAATTGTACCCAGATGAGTTTGGCGAGTGGCCTGGGTCTGTCGGCGACGTTCCCACTGAACACCAGTTATTCGACCGACAGCGGGTCGCTGACATTATCAATGGAAGGGTGTAAACTGGTGATAAGAAGTGGCCTGTGCCAATAGGCACCGTGAAATCTCTTCCTAGAGCATCATTTATTATATGGTCTGAGAAAAGAGAATATCCGGTGCACCTTACACAAACTCATTTTAGTTAGCTAAACCAAAATTGTTTTACTGGCTACCCCTCCGTATATCTCACATGATGTCGATATTTGTACAATATTTCCCGGTAAGCAGCCGCGTGGAATTAGATCCATCTATCTGTGTTGATGCTGTCCACATGCGGCTCAGAAGCAAGGTGACGGCCAGTGCCTAAACTCTGTTCGAGGCGGGAGCTCTTAGGCGGCACTTTGGCCGGTGCCGCTGGCCTGCTTGCAGGCTGTAGCAGCTCAGAGGCCGACGCCGACGACTCATTTACTGTTGCGTTGACGCGAGATCCAACACGGGAGAAATGGGATGTCTACAACGGTATCACACCCTACTACACGCATGTGTTTGAGCCGCTCGTTGACACCACGGCGGAGATGGAAACCGCACCGCTGCTTGCTACAGACTGGGAGGCCGTTGACGAGACGACGTGGGAGTTTTCATTACGCGACGATGTCACATTCCACAACGGAGCCTCGCTGACAGCAGACGCAGTTGTCCACTCCTTCAACCGGGTTTTTGAGCAGTGGGCGTGGGTCCCGGGCTGGATCGGTGTCACGTCTGACGGCGTCACGGCAGTAGATGACACCACTGTTCGGTTCGAGACAACGGAGCCCTTCCCCGCGTTTCCTGGTACAATATCACACCAGTACTTTGGCATTCAGCACCCTGATGAAAGCGAGACGCCGACTGGGACAGGCCCGTATCAGGTTGATGAGGTCAAGCCGGGACAGTCGATAAGGCTTACCCCGTTTGCTGGCTATCGGGACGACACGGCTAACCCCACAGAGCTCACTTTCGAGTGGATAAAAGACCCTAACACGCGCGTACTGTCTCTTGAAAAAGGTTCAGTTGATGTCGCACAGCAAATCCCGAAAAGTCGGGCTACGGCGCTTGCCGACGCGCCGGAGACAGCGGTCGACACGTATCTCACACCTGAAGCTGGTCTCGTTGCGGTGAATCTATATCGGTCCCCGACCGATGACGAGCAACTGCGAAAGGCACTCAACTGGGCTGTCGACCAGAGCCGGATCGTCGACAGCGTCCTCAACGGCATCGGTAAGCCAGCACGTGGGCCGATTTCGTCTACTATTCCGTGGTCAGTTCACGATGACCTCCCGACCTACGGACCAGACAGGGATCGGGCACGGGAGCTTGTTGCGGCATCCGGATACAACAACGAAACACTCTCGATTCTGATCAACAGCAAAAACACCGACGATAGAACGATCGCACAGACGCTCTCCGGGTGGTTCGAAGAGATAGGCGTCACAAGCGAGATTCGGCAGGTCGACCCAGCATCTTTCAACGACACGTTCACCGCCGGGGAAGCGAACCTGACGCTCGTCGGTTTCGGATCGAACAGCGCTGCCTGTGACTATCTTATTCGAGCAATGTTCCACTCAGAGGGCAGTGACAACCGGAAACGCTACCAGCAAAATGGCACCGGTATCTACAATCCTGGCCCCGAAGTCGACCGTCTCATCGAACAGGGATACCGGGCAGAAACGCTGGAAGCAAAACGAGACTACTACGCTGAAGTCCAGCGACGCGTGGTCGATACCGGAGCGGTCATTCCGCTGTACTACAACGAGTCCGTCTTCGGCCGGCAGGCGGATGTCGCCGGTATCGACGGCCATCCAGTAGACAACATGATCGAGTGGTCCGGGCTCACGCGAGAACAATGAACAGGAATAGCATGAGCGTGGGTTTCCTGCGTTCCAGCTCAGGTCTAGACTGGATTCACGATCTGGGGTCGACATACTCACCGCCAGCAGCCAGTGGACCAAGCCAGATGGTATTGACGAGCAATCGAGTGAGATGGAGAAAGTGTGTGATATCGTATGTATAAATTCACGCGACGACAGGCATTGTTTGGAGCCGCGGCCGGCATTTCCGGTCTCGGTGGGTATTGGCTACGAGGCAGCGAGAGCAAAGACGATGACACGTTCAGAGTTGGCTCACCCTGGACACCGGATTCGATAGACCCCGTGACAAACGGCTGGCTCTGGCGACGCATCAACGTGCTTGAGCCACTGCTTACCGTCGATTACGACGGGACCGTGTCACCGGGCCTGGCCACGGACTGGCACATGGTCAACAACAGGACATGGGAGTTCGCACTCCGTGAGGGAGTTACGTTCCACGACGGTACCGACGTGACCGCAGCAACTGTTCTCCCATCACTCACGCGAGCATTCGACTCAAGTTCGATGGCTGCAGTCCCGGTCGATGCAGTTGAAGCCACTGCTGACCGGACGATTACAATTCAGACAGCAGTTCCGTTCTCGCCACTACCAGCACACTGCACCCGTGGGATTACCTGCCCTGTTTCACCGGCCGCAATCGACGACGATGGATCAGTCAATGAGCCGATCGGTACTGGACCGTTTCAATTCGAAAACTGGGAGGCAGGCTCGACAATCACGGCAACCGCCAACCCGGACTACTACGGTTCGGGCGCGCACATTGACACACTCATCTATGAAGGGATCACTGACGACCAGACTCGGCGGCTGAAACTCGAAAACAGGGAACTGGACATGGCACGTATTCTGCCGAACAAGGCAGCGGATACGCTTGCATCCGATCCCGATCTCACTGCCCACACGTACAAGATCCCCCGAGCCCGATACCTCGTGTTCGACCTCGACTCGGCACCGTTTTCGGACAGAAAAGTTCGCAGAGCGGTGATGCATGCTATCGACCGGGACCACATCGTTGCGTCGCTGTTGAATGGGCTGGGGTCGAAAGCAGTTGGTCCGTTCCCGTCAGACGTAACGGAGTGGGCTGCAGAGCTCGAACCGTACGAACACTTGCCTGAGAAGGCACGGAGCCTTCTCGCTGAAGCGGGATGGGAAGCAGATGGAGACAGCCGTATCCGCGATGGCGAGGAACTGTCTGTCTCGATCTGGACGTACAACACCCGTCCATTACTGCCCACGATTGCCGAAGTGATACAGACACAGCTTCAGGCGGTTGGCTTCGATGTCGATATTTCGGTCATGGAGTCCTCGACAATCAAAGAGCAAGCGAAAAACGGGGAGTTCGACACCGTTCTATGGTCGAGTTCAGTGCTATGGTATCCCGACCCGGATCGACTGTCCGACTTCGTTCACTCGGAGACGGCGACGATGTTCAGTGGCTACGAGAACGAAACGGTCGATCAGCACCTCGAAGCAGCCAGACGGATAGCTGACCGTGACGAACGGTTCAAGCGATACGCAGCGGTCCAGCGGCGTATTCAACGCGACCTCCCGCTCGGCTGGCTCACCTACTACGCAAACGTCATCGGGACACGTGCCGACGTTGAGGGCTATCAGCCCCATCCTATCGAATCCTGTTACCATCTGGAGGATGTCACATAGCAGCGATGAACGGGCAGGAACTATGCAAGCGACTGCTGACGATGGCAATCGTTCTGCTTGGTGTGTCGCTTCTCACGTACGGACTGATCTTCATCACGCCGGGCGATCCGGCACGAACGATTCTGACCCAGCAGATGGGTGGACAGATCCCATCTCAGGAAGCGGTGGAGCAGTTCCGAGCTGAAAATGGGCTTGACGATCCATTCCTAGTTCAGTACGCCCACTGGATGGGGGACGTACTGCAGGGCGACCTCGGTCACTCGTACTACAACGACCGGTCTGTCTCCGAGATGATTATCCAGCGGTTGCCGAATACAATCGTACTCGCTGTTGCATCGATATTCGTCGCGCTTGTGATAGCTATCCCGGCCGGAATCGCCAGCGCGAGGAATCCGGGAAGTCAGGCTGACTACGCCGCACAGATCGGCTCGCTAATTGGGGTCTCGATGCCAAACTTCTGGCTTGGCTATCTGCTTATTATCGTCTGTTCGCTCCGACTCAACCTCTTTCCGGTGGCCGGCGCGGCTGGACTGGAACATCTGATTCTCCCCTCACTGACACTCGGCTCCGGAATGGCTGCGGTTATCGCACGACTGGTCCGAACAGCGATGCTCGATGTTCTGGACGATGCGTACATTCAGGCCGCCAGAGCGAAAGGGTTGCGAGAACGGATTATCATCTACAAACACGCGCTCCGGAACGCGCTTGTGCCCGTCGTGACGATTATTGGGTTACAGTTGAGTTACGTCCTCAACGGCGCAGTCGTCATCGAGGTGGTCTTTCAGCGTCCGGGGCTGGGGACGTTACTTGTTGATGCAATCTTTGCTCGTGACTACCCGGTCGTGCAGGGCGTGACACTGCTAATCGGCGTCATCTTTGTCCTGATGAACTTTGCCGTTGACCTGACGTACAGCCGACTTGACCCACGAATCGATCTCGGAGGTGACCCAACATGAGCGACCGCGCAGCCAACAGAAGAAAACGGCAGGCCGACAAGCGACAGGGGTGGACTGATGGACTCACAGCTGACCGCCTCGGACAATTTGGGATCGGAGTTGTGCTCACGTTACTCGTTCTTGCGGCGCTTGGACCAGTTGTTTCGCCCTACGATCCAGCCGAACAGGATCTTTCGAACAGGCTTGAGTCACCGTCGCTGTCCCATCCGTTCGGGACCGATCAGCTCGGTAGAGACGTACTGACCAGACTTCTTCACGGTGCGCGGTTCTCGCTCGGTATCGCCGTCGCTGTAACCACTGTGCGCCTTCTCGTGGGGACGGCAGTCGGTCTTGTCGCCGGCTACGCCGGTGGCTGGGTCGATGAGGCGTTGATGCGACTTGTCGATACGCTGCTTGCGTTCCCCGGAATCGTCCTTGCACTCGTCATCGCTGGGATTCTGGGACCGAGTCTGGTGAACGTGATGCTTGCACTGGCGGTCGTCGGGTGGGCATCGTACGCACGGTTAGTTCGGAGTAGCGTTCTCTCGCTTCGCGAACGCGAGTTTGTGACCACCGCACGATTACTCGGCCGGTCGCGGATGCATATCGCAACTCGCCACTTACTACCGAACGTCGTTGCACCAGTTGTCGTTCTGGCAACGCTCGACATCGGCAGCGTCATTCTTGGCACTGCGGGACTCTCATTCCTTGGGCTGGGCGCACAGCCACCCACACCTGAATGGGGGACGATGCTTGCATCCGGACGCAACTATCTCAGACAGGCATGGTGGCTTGTCAACGCTCCGGGCCTCTGTATCATGGTCACCGTGCTCGGCTTCAATCTTCTCGGAGACAGTCTTCGAGATATGCTTTCACCCACGCAAACAGCCCAGATGGAGGAACTATAACAATGAGCGAATCACTGCTTCGCGTCGAGAACCTGCATACTCGTTTCGACAGCGATCAAGGGACCGTTGACGCGGTCAACGGGGTGTCGTTCACTGTTGACCGCGCCGAAATTGTCGGCATACTGGGCGAAAGTGGTAGCGGCAAGTCCGCTACTGCCCAATCAATTTGCCGACTTGAGGCCCCCGGAAAAATCGTTGACGGATCGATTACCTTTGCTGGGAGAGAGCTGACAACTGCTTCTGAAGCGACACTGTGTCGACTACGTGGAAACAGTATCTCGATGGTTTTTCAGGACCCGACGGAAACGTTGAACCCGGTGTTTTCGGTCGGTGAACAGATCGCTGAATCGGTTCGAATACACGAATCGAGTGGGAAACAGCGTCTGCTAGATTTCCTCGGTGTATCACCGTTCCGGGATCGGTCAGCGTGGGAGAACGCACGCGAGCGCGCTATCGAATTGATGGAGCAAGTTGGCATCCCGAATCCGGATGCAAGCGTGTCGTCGTTCCCCCACGAGCTTTCCGGTGGGCTCCGGCAGCGAGCCGTTCTCGCAACTGCACTCGCAAGTGAGCCCGCGTTACTAATTGCCGACGAGCCGACAACAGCGCTTGACACGACTACACAGGCAGATATCCTCAGGCGATTGCGCTCGCTACGTGACGAGCAAAACACCAGCATTCTCCTGATTTCCCATGATATTGGCGTGATTGCACAGACCTGTGACCGCGTCGTGGTGCTGTATGACGGACAGGTAATGGAGGCTGGCCCGGTTGAGCGGATACTGACCGCACCGAAACACCCGTACACGAGAGCACTGCTTTCGTGTTCGGTCCGCAACAGCGACGCTGACGAGCGAGGGCACTCTGCCATGGCACGTCCACAGGACCACACCGGCAGTCACGAGGGCTGTCCGCTCGCCGACCACTGTCAGCACGTGACCGACGCGTGTCGTTCGGGTCCGATTCAAACAACGGAGGCCGCGTCGGATCACCGACTGGCCTGTGTGGAAGCGCCAGTCTCTGAAGCCCAGTCAGTGTCCGAACAGCAAGAGAGACCAGCAGCTGACGGAGGGCAACAGCATGACACAGCGTAGCCAGACTCCAGACGATGCACAGACCGGTGCTCCTGTGGTTGAAGTACAGAACGTCTCGAAAGCGTTCTCACCGAAGCGATCTATCCTCGACCGGTTGCGTGGCAGAGATCCATCGGCGAAAGCGGTCTGTGATGTGTCTCTGGCGGTCCAACATGGTGAAACGCTGGGGCTTGTTGGTGAGAGTGGCTGCGGGAAGTCAACGCTCGCGAAACTCACTACCGGGCAGCTCACCCCGGACGATGGCCAAGTTTGTCTCGATGGAACCCGTGTCGGTGACCTCTCAGAGCGTTCCACCGCACAACGGCGGCGAGTCGGCGTCGTGTTTCAACACGCCCGGGGGAGCTTTGATCCCCGGTGGCCTGTCGGCCGGTCAATTGCTGAAGCCACTGGCGATGCAACCACGGCGTCGATACATGGAACTGGGCCTGACGACGTTGCTGAGCTCTTGTGTAGCGTCGACCTCACTCCAGAAATCGCTGATCGGTATCCGAGAGAACTCTCTGGTGGACAGATACAACGCGTCGCTCTTGCCCGGGCTATCGCGCACGACCCTGACGTAATCGTCCTCGATGAGCCGGTTTCCGGACTCGATATGGCAACACAGGCGAGAGTGCTGTCACTTCTTGCGGACGTACAACAGCAGTTTGGTGTCGGCTACCTGTTTATTTCCCATGACCTCGATGTCGTCAGGTTCCTTGCCGACAGGGTCGCGGTAATGTATGCTGGCGAGATCGTCGAATTCGGGCAAGCAAACAAACTGTTCCAGTCCCCTAACCATCCATATACTGAAGCATTAATTCGTGCGATTCCAAGTGATGACCCACGAGACACCCCACCAATGCCGCTTCGCGGTGCTCCTCCTGACCCAGCAGACCGACCAGAAGGATGTCCGTTCCACCCACGTTGTCCAGCTGTGACACAATCGTGTGAGGAACAACATCCTTCACTCGAAGCGGTTCAGAACACACGTGTCCGGTGTCCTCATGCTCCAGAAGCAACGGGCGAAGCAGACACAGACGACAACGAGAATGTACTGGACCGAGACTTGGATTCAAATCCCGGCCGAAGCTGAGCTGTATGCACTGGGTATGGGACTCGAATTAGGGGTGGGCGTTCCATCGTCAGTAAGCGTGGCTATACGGTCTCCACATGGACCCTCATCTGGGTCGTATACGCCCCAGTTGGGTACTTTCTCCGGGTCGGCTTCACGAATAGCGTGGAGAGGCCCTTTGCTATTGCATCCCTAAACCATATCCATACGCTTGGTTGAGCGTCACCTCGACATCATATAGACCTTTGTCACGCCGCTGCTCTTACACCCCACACTCCGACCGCGACTACGTGCCGGGGCCTGTTAGAAAGGCCCACGATGGCGTGAGTATGTATTCGTAGTTGACGAGCGACTGATGCGTAAATCCTCTTGGACCTCCAAATGGGTGGCTCGCTAACCAACATACGGTGGTAGCAGCGGCATAGTGTTGGTTAGTTAGAAGCTGTTATGATCAACTATTCTCTCGTCTATATCCGTCAGTACGGGGAAAGCACTTACCGGAGTTACCGGAGAGGTTAGTCGTGAAGCGACGGGAGCTACTTCATGTTACTGCGGGTGGGGGAATCGGTCTACTAGCGGGCTGTTCCTCTACTGGTAGTAAGGGGTATGCGACGATGCAGAAACTCAGCTTCGTAAACACAGGATCTACTACAGTCCCAGTGGAATTACGGATAGAACGCACTGATACTGATGAAGTAGTTCATACGGAGACTCGTGAACTCACAGTAGACCCTGATTGGATTATCATCGATT
>AOLX01000004.1 GCA_000336895.1 Haloarcula argentinensis DSM 12282
CTATTCGGCCGCACAGGGCCGCGAATTCCTTCGGAACGAACTTGAGAACAAGTCCAACGAGTTCGTCCGCGAGTTCGCCGGGATGATTAACGACCCCGACGTGCTCGACTTCCTGAATCGGTACTGCGGCATCTACGAGGAGCGCGGCAAGGACTTTCTGGACAGTCACGTCGGGAAACAAATCGTGCGGTCGGCGGCGACATCGATGGTAGACCGCGCCTATCGTGAGGGGAACGTGAGTCAGTTGCAGGGCATGGTCGGCATCGTGAATCAGGACCGTGAGGCGAGTGACGCCCTCACCGAGATTGTGACTCGGCTCGCGCAAGAGGGCACGATTGCGGTCGTCACCGGGCCACCCGGCGCGGGTAAGACCGCGACGACCCTCGACGTTGCGCGGGCGTGGGGCGCTCGAACCGGCGGGACGCTCTACGGCCAGACGACGTGGGACGGCTTCGACGCCGTGGTGCGGTCCGACGTGGAGATGCTAGAGGCGATGGCGTCACACAAACGCCAATCGCTCGGCGTGCTTGACGAAGCAATGCAGGAGCTTACCGGCCGCGGTGCGGACTCGAAGAAAGCCGAGACGTTCGCGGAGCGCGCGACTCTCATCCGCAAGAAAGAGGACCGCCACGGGCCGCACGCAAAGCGTGGGTCGCTCGTGCTGGTCGCTCACAATTGGAGCGGGATGAACAAACCCATCCGCGAGATGACGACGCTCGTCATCCAGAAACCGAGTCGTGCCGACCCCGGTCGCGTCATCCTCTGGGAATCGCCCGGCGGGGAGGACAAGCGCGAGAAAATCGGGGAGTTCGTCGGACTCACCGACACTCGGGAGAGTTATTCCGAGCACGACCCTGCGCCGTTCCGCGTCGTCCTCGACGAGGACCGCGACGACGACGCCGACCAAATCGACCCCGAACAGATACGGCGCGCCGAGCGCGTGCGCGCCTACCTGCTCGACTGTCAGCCGTGGTGCGACGGCGGCATCTCGCAGGGTGACGCCGCCGCTAAACAGGGATTCAGTAGCTCGTGGGCGACCGACCGCAAACAAGAGTGGGAATCCGGCGAGTGGAATCATCTCGACGGCGTGCCGGAACCGTCGAAAGTCGAAACCGCATGACGGCGATTGATTCCTCCCGGTCCATCCTCCACCCACACCCCCATGCCGCATTACTT
>AOLX01000005.1 GCA_000336895.1 Haloarcula argentinensis DSM 12282
CGTGGCGCATATCCATCGGCGTCGGCCCGGCGTGGTTCGCCTGACCCTCGAAGGTGACGTTCAGCCAGGAAAAGCCGAACACGCCTTCGACAGCGGCGACTGGGATGTCCTGCTGTTCGAGAAACGGCCCCTGCTCGACGTGCATCTCGAAGTAGCAGTGGATGTCGTCGGCTTCGCAGGGAACATCTCCTCTGTAGCCGATGCGTTCGAGTTCGTCGCCGAACCGCCTGCCCTCCTTGTCCTCGCGCTCGTACGCGTAGTCGAGGCCGAAAATATCACAGTAGACACCGCTGCCGAGCATATCCGGCTGAAAACGGACGCCCTCCTCGTTGCTCCAGGCGACGACCTCCAGCGGCCGTTCGGTCGTCACGCCGGCGTCGTTGAACGCCTCGATCACTTCCAATCCACCAAGGACGCCGATAACGCCGTCGTACCGACCGCCGTTGTACTGGCTGTCGATGTGTGACCCGAACAGCACCGGCGCGGCGTCGCCCTCTGTCCCGTCTCGGCGACCGAAGATATTGCCCATCGTGTCGATACGGACCTCCAGCCCGGCCTCGCGGAACCACTCGACCAGTGTGTCGCGGGCTGCCTTGTTCTCGTCGGACAGGCTCGGCCTGTTGACGCCGCCCCGTTCCGTCGCGCCGATCTTGTTGAACGTATCGAAACGCCGTCTGAACCGCTCGCTATCGAGACTGATGGATGGCATTGGATAGCTGTTCCGCGGTGTCGTCTTGAAGATTGCGTCGGGGTAGCGCCACACAGGCTGACAGACATGTGTGGCACGCGCTCGCCCGCTGTCACACACGGTTGAGACCACCGAAAGAGCCAAACGACCGTTCCGCGAGTCGGCAGACATGACCGAGCCGAGTGTCGCGTCTATCGCGTTCCGAGACGCGCGGGTGCTGGACGGAAGCGGTCGTCCGCCGTTCGCTGCGAGCGTGCGTGTCGCCGACGGTCGAATCGATGCCATCAGCGAGGCCCCGCTCGACGCCGACCGCGTTATCGATCTCGACGGGTCGTATCTCGCGCCGGGATTCATCGATATGCATGCGCATTCGGAGCTGCGGCTTTTCGAGAATCCCAGTGCCAAGGAGAAACTGACGCAGGGAATCACGACGGAAGTCCTCGGCCAGGACGGGGTTAGCGTCGCCCCGGTGCCGCCGAACCTCACCGACGAGTGGGCAGAGCGGGTCAAATCACTTGACGGCACGCTCGGCGAAACGTGGCCCTGGCACACCGTCTCCGGCTATCTCGAAGCGCTTGAATCCGCCGACCCAGCTGTCAACTGTGCGTACTACGCCCCACACGGCAACATCAGGTCGATGCTGGCCGGGTTCGAGGACCGCCCACTCAGCGACGAACATGTCGTCGCCGCCGGACCAGTCACCGATCAACGGCTGGACAGACCGAAGTCAGACCACGACACAGCGCCCGGTGAACTCGACGCGATCCGACAGGAACTCGAAGTAGCGCTAGAAGAAGGCGCGTTCGGTATGTCGAAAGGAATGATATATCCGCCGAGTTCGTACGCTCGCGACGACGAACTGGTGGCGCTTGCGGACACCCTCGCCAAGCGCGACTCGTTCATGATCTCTCACGTCTGGAACGAGACAGATCGCGTGGTCGAATCTATCGACCGGTATCTCGACATCTGCCGACGCGGCGGCTGTCACGCCCACGTCTCACATCTCAAGGTTGGCGGCCAGCAGAACTGGGGGAATTCCGAGGCCGTGCTCGACCTGTTCGACGACGCCATCGACCGTGGCCAGCGGGTCACCTTCGACCAGTATCCGTACACCGCCGGGTCGACGATGCTCACCGCACTGCTGCCGCCGTGGGCACGGCAGGGCGACTCAGAGGCCATCCGTCACCGTCTCAACTCCGCGGCGGTTCGCGACCGCATCGCCACTGACATCTCTCAGCCGGGTGACTGGGAGAACCTCGCGTACGCCGCCGGGTCGTGGGACAATATCCTTATTACGCGGACGGGGAGTGGCCGCTATCAGGGCGACACCATCGCGGCCATCGCTGCCGAGATGGGCCGCGAGCCGGTCGACGCGATGTGTGAATTGCTCGTCGCGGAGGAACTGGACGTGACGATGGCTGACTTCGTGATGGCCGAGGAAGACATCGAGCGGTTTCTCGCCGACGACCGCGGCACGTTCTGTACGGACGGCATCTTCGGCGGGAAGCCCCATCCTCGGGCCATCGGCGCGTTCAGTCGCATCCTCGAACGGTATGTCCGGGAGCGGGACGTGCTCTCACCGGAACTGATGGCGTACAAGGCCGCAGGCAACCCTGCCGATATCCTCGGCCTCAGGGACCGCGGCTACGTCCGTGAGGGATACATCGCGGACCTCGTGGTTTTTGACCTCGACTCGGTGGCGGCGAACGCGACCTACGAGAACCCGTTTCAGTTCTCCGACGGGATGGAATACGTTCTCGTCGGCGGCGAGATTGCAGTCCGAGATGGCGAACTGACCGGCGAGCGAAACGGCGACGTGCTTCGCTCTTATGAGGAGTGGGGCGGTGCGACCCGCCCCGAACTTGACCGCGCCGTTGACGACTGATTGGCTTATCTGTCCGCTCTGACAGATTGTCCGGTGAGTTGCCTATACGAATGCTCGCTACCGGCGGGACAGTATCGAAGCGGAAACGAACGGCGAACCTAGGCCGCTCTACTCCGATACTTCGGCGTCGACGGCGTCGACGAAACTGTTCATCTCTTGGAACAGGAACTCGTCGCTCTTGTCCTCGAACATCGAACCGGCCCAGACATCGAGGTCGCCGTTGACGATTTTCTCTTCCGTCTCGGCCACGGTGTCCTTGACCTCCTGCGGGACTTCCGGCCCCCACTCGTCGAGCGTTGGGAGGTTCGTCTCCATGCCGCCCCAGAAGGCATCGGATTCCCAGGTCTCGTCCCGAACCGCCGAAATGGTCGGGTCGTACACCTCTTCCCAGTTCCACACCGGGGAGATGAGGTAGTTGTCGCCGCCGAACTCGCCCATCGGCGCGTTGTAGCCGGAGGCCCACACGTCTGCCTCGTTTGCAGCCTTGACCGGTGCAGGGGAGTCCTGCTCCTGTGAGATAACATCACAGCCATCATCGATGAGTGAGTTGGCTGCCTGCTTCGAGGTCTGTGGGTCGAACCACGCGTTGACCCACCGGATTTTGAACGTCGCGTCCGGGTTCACCGACCGTGCACCGAGCGCCATGGCGTTGATTGAGCGGATAACTTCGGGGATTGGGAAGGCGGCGACGTAGCCAATTGTGTTGTTCTCGGTCACCATCCCAGCTGCTTGGCCGGCGAGATACCGGGGCTGGTAGATCCGACCCATGTACCGGCCCATGTTCTCCCGGGTCCGATAGCCGGTCGCGTGCTCGAAGTACGTGTCTGGGTACTGTTCCGCAATGTTGAACATCGGGTCCTGGTAGTTGAACGTCGTCCCGAAGACGATGTCGGCGTCACCCTGTGCGTACTGCTCGAACACGCGTTCCGAGTCCTCCGGCGCGACAGCTTCCGTGTACTCGGTTTCCAGCCAGTCGTACTTTTTGTCGACCGCCTTTCGCCCCTCGTCGTGGGCGTGGGACCACCCGAGGTCGCCCACCTCTGAGATGTACACCCAGGCAGCGGTGACGGAGTCGGACCCGGAGCCACTCTCGCCGGTCGTCGTGCCGTCAGCCGTGTTTGTGTCGTCGCTCCCGCCACTACAGCCGGCTAGTGCCGTTACTCCTGTCGCCCCAAGCGCACCCAGCATCTCCCGCCGCGATATCGTTCGGTTGGTATTCACCATTACTGAACTGGGTAGAGGTAGCGGAAACTCCTACTTAAGCGATACCATTCTTGACCTTGCAGCGAAGGAATACATTGGAACATAATTGGCCGGGATTCCTATTTATAGCTCAATAATACTACGAACGTTGTTATATTCTCCCGGGAGCCACAGCAACACACAGTCGATTAATGTCGTCGAAGACCGATGGCGGGGTCAGCTCGGGACCTCGCCCTCGACGGCGTCGACGTAGCTACTCATCTCCTGAAAGAGGAACTCGTCGCCCTCGCCTTCGAATGCCGAACCGGCCCAGACGTTCAGTTCTCCGTCGAGTATCGCCGACCGCGCCTCCGAAACGGTGTCTTTTGCCGCTTGGGGGACTTCAGGCCCCCAGTCGTCCAGACTACAGATGCCCGACTCGATGCCCTCCCAGTACGCGTCGGATTCCCAGGTGCCGTCCCTGACAGATTCGATAGTCGGCCCATAGAACTCCTCCCAGTGCCAGATCGGCGACGTGAGATAGTTCTCGCCGGCAATGTCGCCCATCGGCGCGTCGTAGCCGGTCGCCCAGATACCCGCATCGGCGGCTGCACGGAGTGCGGCGGGGGAGTCCTGATGCTGGGCCATCACGTCGACATCCTCGTCCAGCAGGGCGTTCGCCGCCTCGCTCTCGGTCGGCGGGTCGAACCAGGAGTTCGTCCATCTGACTTTCAGCGTCGCACTGTCGTTGACAGACGCGGCCCCGAGCGCGTAGGCGTTGATGCCACGGATGACTTCCGGAATCGGGAAGGCCGCTACGTATCCTAGCGTGTCTGTCTCCGTTACGGTCCCGGCTGCTTGCCCGGCGAGGTACCGGGGCTGATAGATCCGCCCCATGTACCGCCCCATGTTCTCCATCGTCAGGTAGCCGGTGTTGTGTTCGAAGTACGTATCGGGGTACTGCTCCGCTACCGACGCCATCGGGTCCTGATACTCGAACGTACAGCCGAAGATGATATCGGCGTCTCCCTGCGCGTACTGTTCGAACACCCGCTCGGAATCAGCGGGAGCGACAGCCTCTGTGTACTCCGTCTCCAGCCAGTCGTACTCCGCTGCGACCGCCTTCCGCCCTTCGTTGTGGGCCCAGGACCAACCGAGGTCGCCGACCTCCGAATTGTACACCCAGGCAGCGGTGACCGAATCCGTTCCGGACCCGCCATCACTGCCGGTCGCAGTACCGTCGGCAGCCCCGCCATCGGCGGTGTCGGTGGCCGCCTCGCCACCACCCCCGTCACCACCACTACAACCCGCGAGCCCGGTAATTCCTGCTGCCCCAAGTGCTGTCAGTAGCTCCCGTCTCGATTTGGTATGTTTCTTGTCAACCATTAACTAACCGGGTAGTCATTGCAGAAACAATAACTTAAATCGTTCCGTTCACGCAGCTTTCTCTATAACATTGTCCAAATATATGCTATAGATATGGGCTAATATCATAACTTGTGGCAACTACTTGAATCATATGTTCATACTATTGTTGGTACAGACAGACGGAACCCAGATCGCCAACGGACGCTAGCACACGACAACTGATACTTGGCAAATGTCCGCCATTTCCCGTTCTGGACGGCGAATATAGCTACCTTTGAAAACAATTATGCCACTACATTGTTGATACCCGCTCAAGATCAGAGAGCATGTCCGAAGACACCACGCTCAGGATGGAGGGGATTCTGAAGGAGTTCCCCGGGGTCGTCGCCAACGACCACGTCGACCTCTCCGTCGAGCGCGGGGAAATACACGGCCTCCTCGGTGAAAACGGTGCGGGAAAAAGTACGCTGATGAAGATTCTGTACGGGCTCTACTCGCAGGACGACGGCGATATCTATCTCGACGGCGAGCGACTCGACCTCGGGTCGCCACAGGACGCCATCGACGCCGGTATCGGGATGGTTCACCAGCACTTCATGCTGATACCGCGGCTGACCGTCGCCGAGAACGTTGTGCTTGGCGAACGTGAACCGGCCACAGCGTTTCGTAGCGATGCGGCGGATAGCTGGCTTCCGGCGGCCATCCGGAACAACAGCCTCGTCCAGTCGCTTGCCGGCCAGTTCTCGCTTGGTCTTGACGTGCCTGAACAGCGGATTCAGGATCTAGCGGACCAGTACGGATTTGATATCGATGTGAGCGCGAAAATCTGGGAGCTTGATGTGGGCCAGCAACAGCGCGTCGAGATACTCAAGGCGCTGTACCGGGACGTTGACCTCCTGATTCTCGATGAACCGACGGCGGTTCTCACTCCGACCGAGGCTGAGCGGCTCTTCGACTCGCTCGAACGGCTGACAGACGAGGGGCTTTCGATAATTTTCATTACGCACAAGCTCACTGAGGTCGACGCTATCGTCGACCGGGTAACGGTGCTTCGGGAGGGGCAAAACGTCGGTACTGCCGAAGTATCGTCAGTCTCTCGGGCAGACCTCGCGGAGATGATGGTCGGCCGGGAAGTGCTATTCGAAATAGACAGGGAAGCGGTCGACCTCGGCGAGCCAGTCTTGCGCGCACGCGGAGTCGAGGCCACAGACAACCGAAATATCGAAGCTCTTTCCGGCATCGACCTGACGGTTCGGCAAGGCGAAATCGTCGGTATCGCGGGCGTAAGCGGCAACGGCCAGAAGGAACTCGCCGAGGTCATGGCCGGCATCCGAGACGTGACTGCCGGCGAGCTCGTCGTCAACGGCGAGGACATCACCGGCGCGAAACCGAAGACGTTCGTCGATAGCGGCGTCTCGTTCGTCCCTGAGGACCGGCTTCAGTACGGCTGTGCTGAGGACCTCTCGGTGATGCACAACGCCACGATGAAGGATTTCAGGGACAGCCGGTTCGGCGACCGACCGTTCCTTGACTACGGGGAACTCCGCGAATACGCAGAGACGCTGGTCGAAGAGTTCGATGTCCGCGGTGTCAGCGACGTGACCGAGACCAAGGCCGGCGACCTCTCCGGAGGGAACCTCCAGAAGCTCATTCTGGCGCGGGAAATCTACCGCGATCCGGACCTGCTCATCGCGAACCAACCGACCCGCGGTGTCGATGTCGGAGCGATCGAGTTTATCAGGGAGACGCTGCTCGAACAGCGGAAAGCGGGAACCGGCATAATCCTCCTCTCCGAAGACCTCGACGAGATATTCGACCTGAGCGACAGGATTCTCGTCGTGTACGAGGGTGAGTTCGTTTACGAGACGACACCGGCCGAAGCCGACCGGGAACGGATCGGGCTGGAGATGACTGGTGGTGGCGACGACGAAGGCCAGATGGAGACGTCGCCGCCCCCGTCAGGAGTCACACAGGGGAGTGAGAGCTAATGAACGTCGCAGTAACCGTCGACGCACGCGAGGACAGTCCGGCCTGGCTGGCCTACGGGACGCCCGTGTTCACGGTTCTCGCCGCGCTGGCAGTGAGCGCCATCGCACTGGTCGTCCTCGACGTGAACCCTGTCGCGGCGTACAGGACGATGTTCGTCGAGACGCTCGTGACCGAGTTCGGTATCAGCGAGACGCTGACGAAGGCGATTCCGTTGATTCTTACGGGCCTGGCAGTGTATCTCCCACTGAAAGCGGGCCTGTTCAACATCGGTGCCGAGGGGCAACTCGTTGCCGGCGCGCTCGCGGGGACGTGGATCGGGCTGAACGTCTCGCTGCCGGGGCTCGCACTGGTCCCGCTGATGTTCGTCGCCGCAGCCGTGGCCGGCGGTATCTGGGCTGGTATCCCAGCGTACCTGCGTGCGAAGTGGGACGTCAACGAGATCATCACGTCGCTCCTGCTGACGTTCGTCGCGCTCGAAATCCAGAGCTACTTGCTCCGCGGACCGATGCAGGGCGGGGCCGGAAACTTCCCACAGTCGGACCGGTTCTCCGAGGCTGCGACGATTCCGGAACTGTTCGGCGGCGTCCACGCCGGTCTCCTCGCCGCCGTTTGCATGGTGATAGCGACGTACGTCCTGATGACGAAAACCCGGCTCGGGTTCGAAATCACGTTCGTTGGCTCGAACGACGAGGCCGCCCAGCAGGCGGGCATGAGCAAGTTCTACGTGTACCTCCTCGTGTTCGTGGTCGGAGGCGCGTTCGCGGCCATGGGCGGCATCAGCGAGATCGCTGGCGCGCAAGGTCGATACCGCGCGGGGTTCGAACCCGGATACGGCTTCACGGCCATTCCGATCGCGCTGCTCGGTCGCAACAGCGCGTTCAAAGTGATGCTCGCCGGCCTGTTCTTCGCCGTCCTGTTCGTCGGCGGATCGAGTATGGAAGTGGCATTCGGTGTGCCTGCGGCGCTGGTCGAGATCATCCAGGCGCTGGTCATTCTCTTCCTGATCACGGCGGAGTTCTTCAAGAGCTACCGTGTCGGTATCGACCTCAAACGCGGGCCAGCGGAGACACCAGCCCAGCCACAGCGAGGTGACGACTGATGGTGAGCTTCATCGCCGGCCTGCTCGATGCGACTGTTCAGGCGGCGACGGTGCTACTCCTCGCTGGGATGGGCGAACTCATCAGCGAGCGGGCGGGCGTCCTCAACCTCGGCGTCGAGGGGATGATGCTCGTCGGCGCACTCGGCGGATTCATTACGACCGTCGTCACGGGGAGCCACTGGCTTGGATTCGGCGTCGGCATCCTCCTCGGAATGGTGCTGGCACTGGTCCACGCGTTCCTCTGTATCACGCTGAAGTCGAATCAGGTCATCAGCGGCGTCATGCTGACGCTGCTTGGGACCGGGCTGACGACCTTTTTCGGCTCCGGCTGGGTCGAAGAGTCGATTAGCGGCTTCCCGCAGATGACGTTCCCGCTCGTCGGCCAGTACCTCGTCGGGATCCCGGTCATCGGTGAGGCCTTCTTCCGGAGTACGGCGACGGACTACCTCGCTCTCGGCCTGTTGGTCGTGGTCTGGTACTTCCTGTACCACTCGAACCTCGGGCTGGAGATGATCGCCGTCGGAGAGGACCCAGAGATGGCGGATACAATGGGGGTGTCCGTGTTCAGGCTTCGGTACCTCGCGGTGCTCATCGGCGGCGGGTTCGCCGGCGCGGCCGGCGCACACCTCTCGCTGGCCTTCTCGCAGCTCTGGGTCCCCGGCATGACCGCGGGTCGGGGCTGGATCGCCGTCGCGCTAGTCATCTTCGCACAGTGGCGGCCCCGCCGGATGCTGGTCGGAGCCTACCTGTTCGGGCTACTCGACGCGCTCCGCATTCGCTCCCAGTCGATCTCGCTGACGCTGGGCCCTGATGCACCTCTCGCGGGGGTTATTAATCCCATGGTCGAGTTCCTCATGACGCCACAGATCATGGGGACGTACCCGTATCTGGCGACGATTATCGTGCTGGCCTACGCCGTCATCCGGACCAAGAGCGACCAGCTTGCGGTTCCCTCGGCGCTGTTGCAGTCCTACAGTCGCGAGACGGACTGAGTGGTCCGCGACGCAGGCCAATACTGGCGGCCACACCTCCCACAGACCGTGTGTGTGGCCAAATCTATTTATCGGTATTCGGAGAATCCAGTATGTCTCATGAGCGCCAATCAGGTCTTCGAGAGAGGCGACCGCGTCGGTATCTACTTGCAGGACAAACACTCGCTAGAAGAGAACGTGGACCTTGTGCAGTACGCGGAAGAGCAGGGCATCGACGAAATCTGGCAGGCCGAATCGCGCCTGGCACGCGACGCCGTTTCCCCCCTCGGTGCGTACGCCGCAGTCACCGATGACATCAAACTCGGCACCGGCGTCATCAACAACTGGACGCGGAACGCGGCGCTGATCGCGCAGTCGATGAGCACGCTGGAGGAACTCGCCGGCCCGGACCGCATCATGTGCGGCATCGGCGCGTGGTGGGACCCGCTGGCAGAAAAAGTCGGTATCGACCGCAGCGGCGCACTGCGGGCGATGCGTGAGTGTGTCGAAGTAACTCAGGATCTGCTGGACATGGAGAACGTCACCTACGACGGTGAGTTCGTCCAGATGCGGGACGTAGAACTGGACGTGGTCCACGGCGACGACGGGCCGCGAACCGTTCCCGTCTACGTCGGTGGGACCGGGTTCAAGATGCTGGAACTCACCGGCCACTTCGCCGACGGCGCACTGCTGAACTACCTTGTCAGCCCGGAGTACAACGAGAAGGCCCTCGACGCACTGGAGACCGGGGCGGAGCGCGGCGACCGCTCGCTTGACGACATCGACCGGCCACAACTGGTCGTCTGCTCGATGGACCACGACGAAGAGAAAGCCCTGGACAACGCCCGCGAACTCATCACGCAGTACCTCGGGCAACAGCCCCACATTATGAAAGCCAGCGGCGTCAGTCAGGACCTCATCGACGAGGTGGGCGAGACTATCGGCGGGTGGCCGGCCGACAAGGACGATATCAAAGAGGGGATGCACCTCATTCCGGACGACGTGGTGCACAAACTCACCGCCAGCGGCACGCCCGAACAGTGTCGGGAGAAAGTCCGGGAGTACGCAGAGACGGGCTGTCAGTGCCCGATTCTCTATCCGCTTGGCGATGACCGGCGGCTGATGATCGACGAGTTCGCGGACGGCTACCTGTAGTCCGTTGGATCGATTCTCAATCGTCGTCGACCGGCGGCGCACCTGCTCCGGATTCGGCCGGACTCGGTTCTAGCCCAGCAGTGTATTCGGTCGGCCCCGTCCCGACACTCCCGCCGGGGAACACAATATTGAGAATGAGAGCGGCCATCCCCCCAGTGACGAGTGCGGACCCGAACAGCGTCTGTACTTCAGACGGGAAGTTCTGGAGAATTTCGGGGCGGAACGCGACGCCGAGGCCGAGCGCCATCGACATCGCGAGGATGGTTGAATTGCGGTGGTCTAGCTCGACGTTCTGCGTGATGAGGCGTGCGCCGGAGGAGAATATCATCGCGAACAGGATGAGCGCGCCGCCTCCAAGCACAGCGTCGGGCATCGCCGAGACGATTGCGCCGACCTTCGGGACGAACCCGAGTGCAAGCAGCACAACGCCCCCGATGCCAGCAACGTACCGGCTGGCGACGCCGGTGAAGTTCACGAGCCCGACGTTCTGCGAGAACGACGTATTCGGGAGCGCATTGAATACTGCGCCGAAGACGCTCATCACGCCGTCGGCGACGAGGCCACCGCGGATTTCCTCGCGGGTGGCGTCCCGGCCGGTCGCGGACACCGTCCCCGAGATATCCCCGATAGTCTCCATGCCGGTGATGATGTAGAGGAAGGCCACGGTGACGACGGCGCTTGGCTCGAAGGTGAGGCCGTATTTGAGCGGAACGGGAACCGTCACCCATCCGGCAGCAGCGACCGCTGAGAGGTCAACCACGCCCAGTGCAAGCGCGATGAGGTAACCTACGATGATACCTACGAACACGCTGATGACGCGGAGAAAGCCCTCGAAGAACTGGTTCAGCCCGACCGTGACGATCAGAACAAGCCCCGCGAGGCCGAGGTTCACGAAGGAGCCGTATCCCTCCGCTGACGGGCCGGCCGAGGCCCCTGCGGCGTAGTTCATTCCCGTGGGGATGAGGGTAAGTCCGATGAGCATCACGACGATGCCGGTGACAAGCGGGGGGAAGAACCGCCGGAACCGGTCGAACGAGACGCCCATGATGACCTCGACCGGCGCAGCGAGCAGTGACGCGCCGAAGACGGCGGCGATACCGAACTGATTGCCGATGCCGATAAGCGGCCCGAGAAACGCGAAACTGGTCCCCATGACGACCGGGAGCCGCGCGCCGACGGGACCGACCGGATACGCCTGGACGATGGTCGCGATACCGGCGACGATGAGCGCCATCTGGACGAGAAACGTCGTCTCCCCTGTGACAGAGCCGACGGCCCCCGCGAGGATGAGCGGGGGCGCGACGTTGCCCAGAAACATCGCGAGCACGTGCTGGATGCCGAGTGGAATTGCCTTCCCTAACGGCGGTTTGTCTTCGATATCGTACAGTACGACTGACTGCTGGTCTGTCTCTGGACCGCTCATGGGATGCCATCCAATCCCCTATCTTTTCAATCCACCTACTAGAATCCTTATACCAATATATGTGTTTAACTCTGTCCGATATCACTATCCGTATGTCTCATTAAAACCTGATACTCGTTGGATGTGCGACCTGATATACTTTGGAACTGCAGCTCCCCCGACTCGACAGTGTGTCGAAACTGATCGCAAAAAGACAGCGTGCTGGTCCGTGTCGCGCAAATGTCCGATAGCGTCAGTCGTCGGCTGCGGCTTCCTCGGCCGTGCCGTACAGACCCTCAACCTCCGTGATTTCTGGATCGATTCGATCCACCCCGCCGGTCGCCCTCTCGGCGCTTTTCGTGTCCTTCAGGCCAAAGCCGGTGGACACCACGACGACGGTTTCGTCTTGCTCGATTATCCCCCGGTCGAGCGCCGTCTGGACGCCGGCAACGGGCGTTGCGCCTGCCGGCTCGGAGTAGATTCCCTCGGTGCTGCCAAGCAGTTTCTCGGCGTCCAGAATCTCGTCGTCGGAGACCAGCACGCTCGTCCCCCCGCTCTGTTCCAGCGCGCGGCATGCTTTGATCGTGTTCCGTGGCCGTCCGACAGCGATTGAATCGGCCAGCGTTTCGGCGATATCGTCGATGTCCTCGTGGTCGTGGAAAGTATCGTGGATGGCCGACGCCCCCTCGGCCTGGACGCCGAGCATCTTCGGGTGGTCGTCGACGTAGCCGAGGTCGTAGAACTCTTTGAACCCCTTCCATGCCCCGGCAATCGTACAGCCGTCACCCATCGAGAAGACGACCCAGTCGGGGACGTGTCCGCGAGCGATAGACTGGTCGGCGAGTTCGTGACCGACGGTTCGCTTGCCCTCGACTTGGAACGGATTGATGGCCGCGTTGCGGTTGTACCAGCCGTACTTCTCGGTGACTTCGACGCTGAGGTCGTAGGCTTCGTCGTAGCTGCCGTTGACAGCCAGAACGTCCGCACCGTAGACGAGCGGCTGTGCGAGTTTCCCCGTCGGGGCGTCTCCGGGGACGAAAATACGGCAGTCCATCCCCCCGCGGGCGGCATAGCCCGACAGCGATGCGGCTGCGTTCCCGGTCGAGGCGCAGGTAATGATGTCGCGACCGGCGTGTCTGGCTTTCGTGACAGCGACAGCGCTGGCGCGGTCCTTGAAACAGCCAGTCGGGTTCCGCCCGTCGTCCTTGACGAGCGTCTCGACGCACAGTGCGTCGCTGAGGTTCGGGGCGTCGAAGAGGTCCGTCCCGCCCTCGTTGAGCGTCACGATATCAGCGTCCGTTGCGACTGGCAAGAACGCCTCGTATTTCCACTGGCTCGCAATCGATCCACCGAGGTCGCCGTCGAACGCGTCGTCGATAGCGTCGTAGTCGTACGTTACTTCGAGAATTCCCTTCACGCCCTCGTGTTCGGGACAGGTGTAGATTATCTGGTTCGGGTCGTACTCTGCCCCACAGAGTGTGCACTCGAGGGTCGTCACTTGCGTCATGCCCATACTACATTCTGAGTACAACCGGGTATAAAACCGTACTGCGGCTTTAGATCGATTGTGAGGTGACCCTCCTCTGTCGTGGCTGCCACACCTTCACACACAGACAGCACACGCCACACATCTATTTGTGGTTTAACTATCAGATCAATGGCTGCGAAAACCGCTACAGCGGGCGGTCCAAGAACTCACCACGGCCCGCCGTTGACCGGACCTCGTGATCCTTTGCGACAATCTCACCACCAGCGACGACCGTGTCCACACGCGCACTCCAGCGCTGTCCCTCGTACGGCGTCCAGCCACCGACGAACGTGTGGTCGTCGGCGGTGACCTCGTACTCCTCGGTCCGGACAAGCATCACGTCCGCATCCGTTCCGACCTGCAGCGACCCTTTCCGTGGATAGATTCCGGCGTTCCGTGCCGGAGCTGTACACACGAGCTCGCGGAGCCGCGGCCAGGATATCCGATCCTCGTGGACGCCCTCGCTGACGAGGAACTCGACCATCGTTTCGACGCCCGGGAGGCCGGCGTAGGGCTCCCAGATATCTTCCCAGCCGGCTTCCCGCGTCTCGCGGTACGTCGGAAAGTGATCCGTACCGATGAGGTCGATCGTCCCGTCCTGCACCGCATCCCAGAGCCGCTCCCGTTCAGCGTCCGATTTGAGGCTGGGGTTGACCTTCAGGAACGGCCCCTTGTCGGCAACGTCACCCTTTGAGAAGGCCAGATACTGTGGACAGGTTTCGAGCGTGACTGGTACATTGGCTCGTGATTTGAAGCGCCCGGCCTCGCGTGCGCCGCTTCCGCTGGAGATGTGGACCACGTGCAGCGGACAGTCGGCGTACTCCGCGAAGTAGCCCGCGCGGGATATCGCGTCAAGTTCGGCTTCCAGCGGTCGTGAGTCCATGTATACGTCGGGCTCGTCGCCGTCGATAGTCGACCGCGCGTCGTCGAGCAGTCCCTGCGTCTCGCAGTGAACGCGAACCGTCCCCCCGGCATTGCCGACACGCCGCATGAGCGCCGCGATAGATGCGTCACTCGCGAGGTACGGGTCTGCGGTAAATGTCTTGAAATCCGCCGTTCCGGCGTCCATGATGCCGGCCACGTCGATATCGGGATCTTGAATATTACCTGCGACGAGGCCGAAATCGACGTGTGCGAGCGCCGAGCACGTCTCTGCTTTCTCCTGCAGTGCGTCGGGAGTTGTGACGGATGTCTGCGTCGGTAGCTCGACGACCGTCGTCACCCCGCCGGCGACCGCACTCGCGGTCTGGGACGCGAAGTCAATCCCCTCGGGAAACAGTTCGTCGTCGTGCATATGCGTGTGCACGTCGATAGCGCCCGGGAGCGCGACCATGCCGTCTGCGTCGATGACGGTGTCTGGGTCACTGGGGGCTGGGATCGAGGCTGCCGGACCAACGGCGTCTATCGTTCCGTCAGAAATCGCAATCTCACCGCGGTGGACACCCGATGCCGTCACCACCTGTGCACCTTTGATGTGAATGTCTGTCATACCAGTATGGCCAGGGCGAACGACGAAAACAGTTGGTGTGTGAGACGCCACATCCGTCGCACACCGTGGTTGTGATAGAGTGGCTGGTAAGGCCGTTCTGGGGCGGAGTAGCTTTTAGTCGGTTGACGGTTTCCCCCAACCTGTGATACTGAACGCAGGGACGCTCATCACGATGGACGATGAGCGCACGGTCCGGTCGGAAGTACACGTCGTGGTCGAGGGCGGTGAAATCGTCGCTATCGAGGACGGCTACGCGTCCGGTCCTGACGCGATCGACGCCACTGACGAAGTCGTCATCCCGGGACTGGTAAACTGCCACACCCACATGTACGCGCTCCCGATTCGCGGCGCGCCGCTCGCTGCGTCACCCGAGAGTTTCTACGAATCGCTCGTCGACATCTGGTGGAACGTCGACGAGGCGTTTACTGAGCGCGACGCTCGCCTGTCCGCGCTGGGGTCCTGCGCCGAAATGCTTCAGAGTGGCGTCACCACCTTCTGTGACAACTACTCCGGACCGAACACGCTGCCGGGCGGACTTGACGCCGTTGCCGAGGGGGTGGCACAGACGCCGATCCGTGGGATGATTACTTTCGAGACGACAGCCAGAAACTCCGAATCTCAGGCCAGAGACGGAATCGCTGAGAATCAGCGATTCATCGACGAAGCGGAAGACCGGTACGACACCGTATCCGGCCACTACTGCCTCCATACACTGTTTACTAACACCGAAGACATCGTTGAAGAGTGTGTCGACCAGGCTATCGACGACGACCGCCCGATCCAGATACACCTCGAAGAGGGACTGGTCGACGTGCACGAATCCATCGCCGACTACGGGAAACGACCGGTTCCAGCGCTCCAAGACATGGGCTTTTTCGACGCCGAGGTCATCGCCGCCCACTGCGTCCATTCCACCGAGTCCGAAATCGAAATTCTCGCAGATAACGATGTCAGCGTCGCTCACAACCCCTATTCAAACATCAACAACGCCGTCGGTATCGCCGATGTCGAAACAATGCAAGCCCACGAAATGACGATCGGACTCGGTGACGACGGATGGGACCCGGACATGTTCGAGACCATGCGCTCAGCCGTCGGTATCCACAAACTCAAGCAACGCAACCCCAGCGGCTTCGACATGGCGACTGCCCTCGAATGGGCGACAATCGGCAGTGCGGCGGTGCTGGGGATGGACGACGCTGTCGGCAGTATCGAGGTCGGCAAACGCGGTGATTTCGTCACGCTGGATCTGGGGCCGAATCCAGTGTTGGACGGGAGCGCGCCCTACTACGTCGTCAGCGCCGCAAGCCGTGCGGATGTAACCCGGACAATTATCGATGGAGAGCCTGTGTATGATCAGACATCAGGCATCACCGGCGTCGATGATTCGGATATGACTGCTGTCGGCGATGCGAGTGCCGAACTCTGGGAGCGGTTGTAGGTCAGTTCCCCACAGGTGTCCTCCTCATCCGTGGCAATGGGGCTGTACAGATAACACCCTAAGTGCGTAAATTTTTTGCCGGCAACCCCCCCCACTGCACCCTCTTCAGACAGGATCTAAAATTACGCCCTTAGGGTGTATAATATTAGTTGAAATTCTGATATCGGTGGTAATGTACACACTCTGTACACACACTAATACGACTGCAGCGTAGCAGAGGGGCCAAATTTGTCTATTCCGTATCTTGTAGCAAATATTTCTGGTTCCCATATGTAATAGTGGGACTGTGTTCGTGGGTGTGATATGGTAGTTAGTGACGCCTTTGAGACGTTCACGCAGGTACTCGAATGCCTGGATTCGTCCGACACTGAGGTCAAATCGGTCTCAGTCAGGGGCCAGACGACCGCGGATAACGACGAAATCAGTGCCGACCTGACGCTCGCAACGCCGGTATTCGGTGGCGTATCGATACACGATGACGTCTCTGTTGGTGCTGAGGAGTTCGATGTGACTGATAAGCGGATTGAGATTGATGTGACGGTTACCGTCCCTGTCGGAACTGACATACCGGTACCATCAGACGATCAGGGAGACGCGTCCAATGAACTGGCAGAGAGCCTCTCGCAATCGGATTCCGTGCCAGCATACAAGGACCCCGAGGCACTTCAGGCGGCCTACGAGGCCTGCGATACGTTCCCGGAGATGACCGAAGCGCTTGACGCCGACGTAACCTCCGAAACTGTGCGTCGGTATATGGTGGAGTACGATATCCACGACCCGACTGACACGACGCCACAGGCAGGCGGACTCAGCCTTGCCGACGTGCAGACAGATTCCGAGACCGACACCGACGCACGCTCCTCGGCCGAATCGGATTCTTCTGACGACAGGGCGGGTGACAACAGCCAACCCGACGAAGCGGACGGACTGGGGGCCAGATCTGTCGCTGACCTGCTCGCTGAGGCGGACTCGCAGGACAGCGACGACAATCTCGTCGCGGATGGACTCGGTATCTCTCAGGACGTGACTGTGGCCGACCTCGCACAGACTGTTACTCAGTCCACTTCTCTGGACGAGGTGACCCAGCGTCTCGATTTGAGCCAGACACACGCCCGGAGGCTACTGTCCGAGTTAGATCTCCTCGACCTCGTCACCCATCGGCTGGCAGCCACCCAGATACGTGTCTCGAACGCGGAAATAAAGCGCCGTATTACTGCTGCCAGTCATTAACTGCTCTCTACGTGGTGGTCGTGTGCGAAGACAATCCTTCATTATAAAAGGAAAATGTTTTTGTAGCCCGGTTTGAATGTGTGACAAATGGCAACTATACGCGTACGTGATTGGACGAAAGAACAGATAGAGAAGATACGTGATACGGAGTCTCACTCCTCGCACGATTCGGTTATCAAGTCGCTGTTGAAAGACCGGAAGCTGGCCAAATACGCGGACGATGCCCCAGAGGCCGTACCGGAGCCCGAATCCGACTCTCTGACGAACGATCCCGACACCCCGTTTGATGACCTGACTGTACTCGGCGAGCTGTCCGGTGCGGATAACGGGGTGTTGTTTCTCTGGTGTCCCAGTTGCGGGAACGAACTAGCCCACCTGACCGCTGATAATCCACTCGGCCTGTCCGTGTTCGAGATCGAATGCCAGCGCTGTCTCACCCATCTCGACCGACACGCCATCGTTGCCATCGAAATCGGCTATCCGATCGAGCAGAAACTGGTCGAGGACTGTCTGCAAGATAACCTCAAAGAATGCGTCGTCGACTACTGGGACCGCACACTCGACGACGCTGCTGTGGGAGCACTTGACGACGATCTCGACCCAGCGCATCTCGTCTGGCAGTTCGACCAGTATCTCCGGCAGTTCTCGTGGGAGTGGCCTGCGGATGTCCCTGTTGTCGGCTTTGCCACGGGCGAAACCTATCGTAACACCACCACTGACGAGTACCTCGACGTTATCGAACCGGTCTCGGAGAACCGGAACGCGATGGATTCGTTCAAGATACGGCGGTACGTCGGCGACCCAGAAACTCACGACGGTGAGACGGAAATTCTCGACAGTACGACTGTCGTCGATCACATTGTTAACCGGCGACTGCTGATCGAAGCACGCACTGACTCGGCTTCACTGCCAGAGTCGACCGAACCAACGACGTGAGCAGTACAGCCAGTCCGCATAGCTCTCTACTCTCTCCAATCCGTAGCTCTTACCGGGTTTATAAATACATAATTGACTAATATAGGGGCAGTTATATTTGAATAGATGAGAAAATATGGCGGATAACTCTTCGTGAAGTAATATAATAGTGAATGGCCGGGATATGAATATATAATTCCAGTATCTTACTACACAAAAATAGACACTACGTATTAGCTCGTCTCGGCTGTCGGACGGGAGCACCGAAGGCACACAACGCTCTCTGCGACCCAGTTCACATCTGTCGAACCACAGTGTGGGCAGCGGTGGTGGTCGGTGTCGTACTCCGTCGTTCCGCGCGGGGTCGCAAGGAAGCCGTCGTCGATCACCTGCTCGATGAGACTTGGGAACCGCTGGCGTTTGACGACGGCCCGCTGTGCGAGGAAGCTCCCGGGGTCGCCCGGGTCCGCGCCGTGGAGGTCTTCCCAGGGAATAGCGATTTCGCCGTTCGCGGGGCCACGGGCGACCTGCTGGAGAAGCGTCGCAGCAGCCTCGAACAGCGGCGTTGTCCCCCACGCCTGCGGGCTGTCGACGGCACTACCGGCGTCGTTGTATGCCGCCTCCGCCTCACGGTACGCCGACTCGATTCCGTCGAGTCCCCCGGCAGCTCGGAAGTCTGCAACGAATTCCTTGAGACAGGCGTGTTGAACTGGGTGTTCGAGCCCGTTCGTCAGGTCTTTCGCAACGGCGACGCCCTCGACCCCGCGACGGGTAGCGCGCGTATCCTTTCCAGCGACGCGGTAACAGACCGCACTCGTCGCGAGGTACTGGAGCCCGTCACCGACCCAGCCCTTCTTGTCGGCCGCGAACGGCTCGATACCCTCTCGTGGGTCCGCAAGAACACGCCACCCTGCCCGCGTGTATTCGTCGCCGGCTCGCCGATACTCACGGTCAGCAATGGCGGCGATCGCCGCCGCTCGGTGTCCCGCATCCTGTGTGCGCATGCGTTTTTTATGAAGTACGGCCTTACAGCCTTTCTCACCCAACAGATCGGTATCATTGTTGACTCGAACCGTCAGACAGAATACGGGTCCGCCCTCTCTGTGTTGCATGGAGTTGGTTCCCCTCGTTACGGCGCTTACGGTGTCACTCCGGTTCGTTATCGGCGTGGCCGCCGGTGTCGTCGCGACGGCTGTGATGGACCTGGTGATGGCCAGACTACCGGAAGGCGAAACACCGCCGTTCATTGCCTCCGGTGTATTGACCGATAGCGCCCCGCAGGACGCCCCCGGACGGCTCGCGAGTGTGGTCCACTACGTCGCTGGCTGGCTAACTGGCCCGCTGTTCGTCTGGGTGCTTTTCACCAGTGAAGGGCTGTTGGGCGGGTCATCGATACTCACGGCGGTCCTCGCTGCCGTTGTTCTGTACACGCTGATGGTCGTCTTTTTCGTCTTCGTCGTGCTCCCGCGTTCCCGACTGCCGTCGGCCCGGATCGCAGGCATCCGACGCGACTGGGCGATCTCGGCAGCTGCGTATCTGCTCGTTCTCGTGCCACTCGTCGCACTCGGGTTTCGGTTCGTCTGACTCGGTTTGGCCGCGATACCGCTCGATACCGCTACAAACGGACCTGTTTACAGGCAGCGCTCACTCGGCGAGCGACAGTTTGCCGTCCGATCCTACTTCACCGACTTCGCCGGTGTGATACCAGTCGTCCCGAAGCGTTTGTGAGCCAGTCTGGCTGTCGTCGAGGAATCCACCGAGGACGGTTGGCCCACGGATCAGTAGTTCTCTGTTTTCGGAGACAGCGATCTCAACACCTGGCATCGGGTCGCCGATGGACTCCTCGACGTAGGAATCCGCCGGGTTCAGTGCGCCGACACCGGTTGTTCCGACCGAGCCGTACAGCTCGCATATCGGAACGCCCAGCCCACGGAAAAAGTACAGCAGATGATCGTCTAGCCGGCCTGTCCCAGACAGCGCATAAGTGAGGTTTGACAACCCCATTTCCTGCCGCAGCGGCTTGTACACGAGCCGATTGGCGGCTCTGTATTTCAGCGGCGTTCCCCGTCCCCCGACGATCCCCTCCCCGTAGGACGCCACTCGACCGCCGACCTTCCGTTTCATCCAGCCCATGTCGCCGAGACGGTCCTGTATCGTCCCGTAGAGCTGCTGGTACATCTTCGGGACACCGACGAGCACGTCGGGGTTGACGGCCGCGAGCTGGTCGACGAAGTCCTCGGCCCCAAGGTAGGCGACGGCGCTCCCGGTCGCCCAGAGATAGTACGTCGAAACACGCTGGTAGATGTGCGCCAGCGGAAGCGAACAGGTCCCAGTCGCTTCGGGGCCGGTAGGAAGCGCCTCGCGGAGGCTCTCTGCGGCAGCCAAGAGGTTTCGGTGTGTCAGCGCACAGCCGGCCTTCTCTGCGGGGGAAGCCACGTCGAACGCGACTGTTGCAACCCCGTCGCCGTCAGTCTGCAGGCCGGGCAGCACTCTCGCCTCCTCGGTCGGTAAGTCCTCGAAATCGAGCACGGTCCCGACAGCCATCGCGAGGTCTTCGGCCACGTCTCCTGCTGCCACAAGTCCGGTTGCCCCGGTCCGTTCGATAATCTGGGCTGCTCGGTCGTCGCTCGCAGACGGGTAGAGTGCGACCGGGACCAGCCCGGCGAAGTGACAGGCTAGGTCGAGCACGGACCATTTGAACTGAGACTGTGCTCTGATTGCCAGTCGGTCCCCGGGGCGCAGTTCCGTTGCGAGAAGTCCGCCTGCGACTGCCTTCGCCCGCTCGGCCAGCTCCTCGAAACTCCGTTCGACGAACTCGTCGTCATCTCGGACGAGCGCTGCGGTCCGGTCCCCGTGGTTCGCAACGATGTCTTCGAACCAGGCCGCTACTGACCCGTCCGGGACCGAAAGCGAGCCCCCGTCATAGATGTCGCTGTCGAGGCGCACGCCGGCGGCTTCGCTCTGGCGGTCAACTGGGACGGGGTCGTCCGAAGCCGTGCGGTCCTGATAGAGTTGCCCGGGTTCGTACTCGTAGTCGTCGCTGACCTCGGTCTGGAAGTAGTCCGCGTAGTTCTGGTCTTCGTCGCCGGCGGCGATGTGTGCATCGAGCCAGTCCCGGGCAACTGTCAGGACCTCCATCGTGACGTACTCCCCGTTCTCGTGTTTCTCGCGGAGTTCTCGCACCTTGTCGGCGAACTCCTCGTGCATTTCACGATGGTTGTAGAAACAGTCGCTACAGTCCATGGCGTAGCCACAGTTCTGCATGAACTCCTCTTCATCACCGAAATGGTACTCCGTGTAGCGTTCCAGTTCTCGGAGAATGTCACCGACCTCTTCCTCGGAATGCCCCTCGTCCATCGCCGTATGGAGGTCGTTCAGTAGCCCGAACAGGCGCTTGTGCTGTTCGTCGAACCGCTCGATATTTGTGCTGTACCGTTCGTCATCCCATTCGGCGAACTCCCCCGTCGAATCTGTGCCCATACCAGTTCTGTTACCCATTATTTGAAAAGTAACTCTCACGTTCTCACCGAGTGAAAATGCGGTCTGCTTCCCAAGTAGTTACCAGGCAACGTTGCATTCGGGATGCGAGAATTAAGTGATGAAGCGGTCGTCGATGTCCTTACTGACAACGGAATCGGTGTGCTAGCGCTGTCCGGCCCGACAGGCGCGGCTCCATACCCGTTCCCGGTCGCGTTCGGGTACGACCCGGCGACGGACAGCCTGGCGTTTCACCTGTCAGAGAGCGACGAGAGTCAAAAACACCGCTATTTGACGGCGGACAGCACCGTCGGGTTCACGGTGTACGAGGAGACCGAACCGAAAACCGTCTGGCGAAGCGTGGTAGTCTCGGGTGAGCTAGTAGAGGCGACCTACGACGAGGTAGAGCCAGCCCTTGCCTCGCTGGCCAGCAACACACAGTTCGCCCCCAACCCAGTCAGCTGGGACGACACATCGACCACGACGCCGTACGAACTTCGAATCGACGACTGGGACGGACGTGAATTCCGAGTCGGATGAAACCCGTACCACAAGCCACTAGCGGTGGCGTCCATCGAACCCCTTGTAGCGCTGTGTTCGCTTCTCTTCGTCGCGGTTTGCGTTCTCAATCTGCGGGAACCAGCGACCGTAATTATGCCGTGAGGGCCGTATCTACAAACAGAGGTGTCCCAGATGCTTTCGCCAACAACTGCGCTACTCCAGCACGGACCGATGGGGCCCCACGGTGGGGCAACGGGAATGGTCATGGCCCCCGGCGGCTGGTGGCTACTGCTCGTAGCGTTCGTCATCGCTGCTGTGGCGGTCGGTGCTTTGCTGTACGTGCAGCTACAGGGCGAGGCGACCGCCGAGCCGGATTCGCTGGAGACGCTCAAACAACAGTACGCATCGGGCGAAATTGACGCGACGGAGCTCGAAACGCGGGCTGACCGATTGCTCCAGTACGAGTCATAGCCCGACACTGGCAGTTCCATCCGCTGGCAGTCCGGGAAGGAGTCTCCTGTAGCACTGTCCACTGTGACCCCCTGCGTGCGCTCACCGACTGTCCGGCACGCACTTCGTGGTGCATTTATTCCGCAACGGTGTACGGTGGGTATGGACCCGGACGACGTTCGCGACGATTGGGCCTCCCGCTCCGGGAAGTTCTCGCCGGCGTACTACGCTGAGATCGGACCGAACGAGGTGAGCGAGACGCTGGTCAACGTGCTCGACCATTACGTCCACGACGATGCCCGGATAATCGAACTGGGCTGTGGCTCGGGCCGCCATCTGGCACACCTGCAGACCAACGGATACGGGAATCTCACTGGTATCGACATCAATGAGGAATCCTTCGACGTGATGGCCGAGCACTACCCTCGGCTCGCGGATTCGGGGACGTTCCACACCGGTGCCCTCGAAGACATCGTCACCGAGTTCGAAGACGACGCCTTCGATGTCGTCTACTCGGTCGAGACGCTCCAGCATATCCACCCCGATGATACGTGGGTGTTCGAAGAGATTGCCCGTATCGCCGGCGACCTCCTCGTCATTGCCGAAAACGAGGGCAACAGCCCCGAACGCGGACGCGAAGACACTGACGTGAGTTACGTCAACGACGAGTTCCCGCTGTATCACCGCAACTGGAAGCAGGTGTTCTCGGAACACGGGTTCGCGCAGCTAATCCGCGAACCCACGTCCCGGGACACCATTCGCGTGTTCCGCGCGCCGTAGCCTTCACTGTATCTGTCATTTCTTGGCGGTGCCGTCATCGAACAGCTAGCCGTCGGGACATTCACAATCGATAACCGGGCAGCAACTATTTGTGTCACGGTATCATGGGTCAAGTTGGATCGCTATGCAACTGTGCCAAAACTGTCAGGCGGCTATCGACGAGTACCTCTTGGACAAACAACTCGAACCCCTGCGAGACCTCACAGTCGACGACTTCAATCTCTGTGCGGACTGCGTGACCGTCGTCGCGGACGCCTGTGTGGAGTGTGACGGCGCGGTGTACGTTCCCCGGTCCGAAACTGCTGTCCCTGACTGCTGTCCGGCGTGCCGGTCCGAGCACATTGACGAAACCGGGACCGACCCGGGCTGGCATTTCGACACGATGTCGACCTGACCCGGGACAGACACTCGCATGCTGGCCCGGAGTATTGGTCTGGGTCTGCCGACGTGGGCATCACCCTCGTTTTTGACGCTATTGGCAGTGAGCTGATGGATCGCTCGGTGACCGAATGAGAACTCCGTGGTATGTAGTCGAGGAGAACAATACGTCTCGGTACAACTGGCTTCGATAGCACCGCGGACACACACTCTTTTCAGGAATTTTTGAACGGCAGACGTGGCCGTAGAGGCCGTGCGTGTGCGTCACAGTGGCGATAGAAGCTTCATACTCCTCCAGCACATATAGTTGATCTCTACTGGAATGACACGCTCGACACGACATATTGGCTTGCTGTTTGCTGCGCTTGCACTCATCTGGGGACTTTCCTTTGTGGCGATCAAGACTGGTCTCGAAAGCGTCCCGCCGGTGCTGCTGGCAGCTGTCCGACACGATATTGCTGCAGTCGTCCTGCTTGGCTATGCCCTCTGGCGCGGCCGGTCACTGCGCCCACAGACCCGCGATGACTGGTCGCTGATTCTCATCGGCGGCACTGTCCTCATCGGCGCACACTTCGCGCTCCTGTTTCTCGGCCAGCAGTACGTCCCGAGTTCCTTCGGCGCAATCCTGCTCAGTCTCACGCCGGTTGTGACGCCGGCGTTCGCATCGACACTGATTCCGAGCTACAGGGCTCGACCGCACGAACTCATCGGCACCGTCTGTGGGTTCATCGGCGTGGTTATTATTGCGAACCCCACACCGGGAGCGGTCGGTGGTCGACTGCTCGGCGTCGCCCTCCTCATCAGTTCCGCTGTCGCCTTCGCTGTCGGTGCAGTCCTGACCGAACGCTACACCAGTTCGCTCCCGCTCGTGAGCCTGCAGGCCTGGATGACGCTGCTCGGTGCTGCCATCCTGCACGCCGTCAGCGTAGGGCTGCCCTCGGAGCAACTCGGAACCGTCACCGTTGGGCTTGAGCAGCTAGCTGCGATCGCGTATCTCGGTATCGTCGCCAGCGCAATCGGGTTCCTCCTCTACTTCCGCCTGATAAGCACAGTTGGTGCCGCTGAAACCAGTCTGGTTTCGTACGTGGTGCCAGCAGTGACGGCTATCAGCGGCTGGCTCCTGCTCGGGGAGACACTCGGCCCGGTGACCGTCGCCGGCTTCGCTGTCATCGTGGTCGGCTTCGCGTGGGTGAAAGCCGACGTGCTCCGGTCGCTACGCCGCCGCCGGACAAACTCGCCGTCGTACCGACCGTACGGGCCACAGGACGACTGCGTCGTCATCAGTGGGAACGCGTACACGACACGCGAGTGATGCCCTGATAGCATGGGCGTCAGGCCTTAGCCGCTGTCACCCATTGTGACGGTATGGCTTCACATCCCGGGTTCCACTCGCTCCACGACGAGACGGCGGCATCCATCTCCGTGACCGGTGACCTCCCGGACTGGCTCCATGGCAGTCTCATCCGGAACGGACCCGGCGCGTTCTCCCTTCCGAACGGTAGCAGTGTCGACCACTGGTTCGACGGCTTCGCGATGCTGTACCGGTTCACTTTCGACCCCAACAGTGACGCCGTACACTATCGGAACCGCTTCCTCAGGACGGACGCGTACGAGGCGGCGACGAGTGGCGAGTTCGAGGGTGGCTTCGCGACCGGCGAGACGACACTTCGCTCGCGGCTGGCGACGTTCCTGACTGACCCCTACGACAACACGAACATCATCGCCGAGCGGTTCGGCGGCGAGTACCTCGCCCTGACCGAATCGCCCCGGAAGGTGCGCTTCGACCCGAACACGCTCGAAACGACGGGCCACCTCGAACACGACGACGATGTGCCGACAGGGCAACTCTCCTGTGCCCATCTCAAACGTGACCCGACGAGCGGCGTCCTCGTCAACGTCGACACGGCGTTCGGACGGACCAGCCAGTACCACGTCACTGCCATGTCGCTCGACGGGACTCGGCGACACGTCGGGAGCGTCGACACCGACCAGCCGGCGTATATGCACAGTTTCGCGCTGACGCCCCGGTACGTCGTCTTGACTGAATTCCCGCTCCGACTCGACCCGCGACGGTTTCTCAAACCCGGGCGACAGGCACCCTTCATCGAGCAGTTCGAGTGGGAACCAGACCGCGGGACCCGAATCATCGTCATGGACCGCACTACTGGAACCATCGTCGCTGAACCGGTCATCGACGCTGTGTTCGGGTTCCACCACGTCAATGCGTTCGAACGAGCCGGCGGCAGGGAACTGGTGTTCGACCTCGAAACAGTACCAGACGCGACGACTATCGACTCGCTGTATCTGGATAACCTCCGTGCAGGTGAGATGGGTGCTATCGTCGGCCGCATCGAGCGGTTCACCGTGGACCTCGGTACCGGAAGTGATGTAACGCGATACGGCGATGCCGACGCGTCGGTGTCACGCGAAATGCTGTACCTGGACGGTAGCGCGCTACCGACTGTCTCACCGTCTCGATGGTGTCGCCCACACCGCTACGTGTACGCGATGGGGATGGATACCCCCGTCACCGAATGGGCCCGACGCGTCCTGAAAATCGACACGGACACGGGCGCTGTCGAGACGTTCGACGACGGTGGAGACTACTTCGGCGAGCCGGTGTTTGTCCCCGCACCCGACGGCGACACCGAGGCTGACGGCGTGGTGCTGGTCGTTGCGCTGGACGCAGACGCCGACCGGTCCCGGCTACTCGTCCTCGACGGTCAGACGTTCGAAGAGCGCGCCAGCGCATCGCTCCCCCACGCAGCCCCGTTCGACTTTCACGGCCGATACTTCCCCGAGATCCGAGTGGCGGCCGGCGACTGAGTCGTCGGGGGGACCCCTTCTTAATACGACTTCATCACTTCTCAGATTTGTCCACCCAGACAGTGTCGCTCTGACCGGAACAGCAGATTTTTTACATGATGTTCGGTCTGCCTAAACTTCGAAAACGCTTTATCCATTTAGGCTGGCCTAAATAGTATGTTGAACGACTCGATGGACACCTCTGAACCGGTACACCGCCTGTCAGTGTCACAGACACCGGACGGAGCGTCGTGACTATGGCGACAGTAGGGAACCGAACGGAGACGACGTTCGACCATGATGTCATCATTGTCGGAGGCGGTCCGGCCGGCTGTGCGGCGGGTGTGTTCACGGCCAGAGCGGACCTCGATACGGCCATCTACGACCGCGGCCGCTCGTCGCTTAAGCGCTGTGCCTACCTCGAAAACTACCTCGGTTTCCCGGCCGGAATCGACATCGAGACGCTGTACGACCGCATTCAGGACCACGCCGAAACCGCCGGCTGTACCATCGTCTCCAAGCTGGTCGACTCGCTCGACAGAACCGATGATGGGGAGGGGTTTGTCGTCGAGACGCAGGATGGGGAGACGGCCACAACTCGCCGCGTTATCGCCGCGACCCGCTACGACGGCGAGTATATGCGGGGTCTGGACGACGATGCGGCGATGTTCGAGACGGACGAACACGACGGCGAGGAACGCGAAACCTTCGACCGCGAGTATGCCGACGCGGACGGCACGACACCGGTTCCGGGTCTCTACGTTGCGTCACCGTCCGAAGCGGCGGATATGCAAGCGATTATTGCGGCCGGCCGAGGCGCGCGAGTCGCACGCCGGGTGATTGCGGACGCGAGAATTGACGACGGGTGGTGGGAGGCTGTCGCTGACGGCGTGGACTGGGTCCGTCGCGAGGCCGAGCTAGACGACGAATGGACTGAACGAGCAACCTGGGTCGAATATTTCGACAACCGGTACGCCGAGGATGCCCCCGTCGAGCCGGATTCGGATCGGTTCCAGCGGGTCCGTGAGGCGGTCATCGACGAACGGCGCTCGTCGTATATCACGCCCGAGGAAAAAGCCGACCGGACCGAAATAGGGCAGGAAGCACTCGCTGGCTACCTGGACCCTGTGGCGGTTGTTTCGGGGCTCGATCAGACCGCCGTTCTCGATGCGATGGACGACGCAACGATCCGGGACTACCTCGGCGCGAGCGACGGACATGCGGAGGTGAGCGAGTAATGGCCAGCGAGACACGGGGCGCCACCGATGCGTGGTCGCGGGCTAGATCCTGGCTCGGGACTCTCGACGGGTCTCTGTTCGGGCTCTGTGTCGCGAGCGTTGCCGTCGCCTTCGGGGCTGGTCTGCTTCAGGTGAGCTTCGGAGCGTACTCGATGACGATCCTCGAGGCGTGGCAGGCCGTGTTCGACCCGAAAGTGTGGTTCAGCGTTCAGGCATGGCAGTCGTTTTTCTTCGGGGCAGAGCTTCCCGAACTGCCGAAACGGACGCTTATCGTCTGGAACATCCGGATGCCACGGGTAATCGTCGCCGTACTTGCGGGGATATGTCTCGCCGTCTCCGGGGCGATATTCCAGGCCGTGACACGTAACGAATTGGCAAGTCCGTTCGTGCTGGGCGTGAGCTCAGGGGCGGGACTCACCGTACTGCTGACTCTCGTTCTGTTCAGCAGTCTCGCCCCGTTCCTCCCGCTGTTTGCCGCGGTCGGTGGCTCTATCGCCTTCTTACTCGTGTACATGATCGCGTGGAAGGGCGGAACGAGTCCGGTTAGACTGGTCCTGGCCGGTGTCATCGTCAACATGGTGTTTACGTCCCTCCAGCGGGGACTGTTCTTCTTCGCCGACGATCTGGGCGTTGTCCAGTCAGCACTGGCCTGGATTACCGGGTCGCTCACGGGCGTCGGCTGGGAGGAGTTCCGCATCGCTATCATCCCGACGCTTGCGGCGACGCTACTCGCGCTGGCCGGCGCACGGCAACTGAACCTCCTCCTGCTCGGCGAAGAGACCGCGAGCTCGCTCGGGATGAGCGTCGAGCGGGTCCGGTTCATGCTGTCTGGAGTTGCCATCCTGGCGGCCAGCACAGCAATCTCCGTTGCGGGGATCATCGGGTTCTTCGGCCTCGTAGTTCCACACATCGTCCGGCTTATTGTCGGGAGCGACTACCGCCGCCTCCTCATCGGCTGTGTGTTCGTCGGTCCGGCACTGATGGTCGTCGCGGATGTCGGCGCACGGCTGGCTTTGAATCCCGCGCAGGTTCCGGTCGGCGTCGTCACCGGCGTCGTCGGTGGCCCGTACTTCCTCTACCTGATGCGGCGACAGGAACAGATGGGTGAGATCTAATGTCACAGAACAACACTAACTCGGATGGTATCGCTACGGCCAACGACATCGCTGCTGGGTCACAGTCCGGTCGCCGGGACCGGCCGCTGGTCGGCGACGATGTGGTGCTTTCGTACTCGGGGACGGATGACCCGGTCATCGACGGTGAATCGATCGCCGCCGAACCCGGGGCCGTGACTGCACTCGTCGGCCCGAACGGGTCGGGCAAGAGCACGCTGCTGAAAGGCCTCGCCAATCAGCTCGAACCGGACGCGGGATCGGTACTGCTGGACGGGCAAGACATCCAGACGTTAGAGACTAAAGCGATCGCTCGAAAGCTCGGCCTGCTCTCTCAGGAGAGTACGTCACCAAACAGTATCTCGGTCGAGGATCTGGTGTATCACGGTCGGTACCCACACCGGGGGTTCTTCGACAGCGTCACCGAGGAAGACGAGGCAGCCGTCGAACGGGCGATTGACCTGGCCGGCTGTGGACATCTCCGTGAACGTGAAGTCGGTAGCCTCAGTGGCGGCCAGAAACAGCTCGCCTGGATCGCTATGGTTCTCGCACAGGACACCGACGTGCTGTTGCTCGATGAACCGACGACGTTCCTTGACCTGCACCACCAGCTTGAGGTGATGGAGATAATCGAAACGCTCCGCGATGAGAGCGAGATTACCATCGTGGTCGTCCTGCACGACATCGAGCAGGCGGCCCGCCTCGCCGACCGGATGGTCGCACTCAACGACGGCGAGATACAGGCTCGGGGACCACCCGAAGCTGTCGTGACGGAGCAACTCCTTGCGGACGTTTTCGAAATCGAGGCGGAGGTCTCGGCCACGCCACACGGACCACGTGTGAACCCAATCCGTGCCCGCCACGACGGCGATGAACACACTACTGGTGACGATACTGCCGAACCGGACCGCGCCGAGGAAGTCGTGGCCGAATAGGGGCCGTAAGACCACCGCGAAATCGCGCTCTGCCCCACGAACTCTTGATACAGACGCCCGATTCAGCGCTTGATACTGGCTTGTTCCGGGTCGGTGAACCGGAACATCTATGCAATTTTTAGGCTAGCCTAAAATAATGGCTGACGACACCACTGACAGCGAGTCACCGACGCGGAGAGAGTACGTCAAGTACGGGGGAACGGTTCTCAGCGCTGGGCTACTTGCGGGATGCACCAGTGACGCTGAGGGGGAAGCCGGGGCCAGACGGACGGAGTCCGGGTCGGGGACAGACACACCCACTGGGAACGGTTCGTACTCCGTGTCGATGTCGCCGATGGGAGCGGTGACCTTCGACTCGCCACCGGAGACTGTCTTCACGCGACTCACACACCACGCAGACATGGCGTTCGCCCTGGGTCGCGGGGACACTGTCACGGCAATGCACGCACCGGACTATTACAGTGGGCTGTGGAATCAGTTCGTCGAACGGCTGCCGGGGGTGTCGCTGGACTGGACCGGGCTCTATTCCTCGTGGGAACCAAGCAAGGAGAAACTGTACGAACTGGATAGCGATATCCATCTCGCTGACCCGGCCTGGATCGCCAAACAGGACAACTGGGGTCGGGAGGACTTCGAGGAGATCGCTACCAACGTCTCGCCCTGGTTCGGCAACTCATTGAGTGACCGACACGCCGAACCGCCGTCCGGATGGACGGACTACGAGTACTACACCCTCTGGGAACAGTTCGAACTCGTCGCCGAAGCGTTTCAGGAACAGGCTCGCTACGAGGCGCTCGCGGCTATCCACGACGAAATGCGCTCGACCATCGATGCGAACCTGCCGCCCGAGTCGGAACGCCCGTCGGCAGTGATGCTCGCCGCGGCTGACATAGACGAGATCTATGCGTACACACTCGACAACCCCGGGTTCCTGACCGCGCATACTCGCCCATTCGGCGCACGGGACGCCTTCGAGGGGTCGGTCGAGACGAACTCTGTGGTCGACTTCGAGACGCTACTTGCGGCTGATCCGGACGTAATCCTGCACCTCGGTGGGTTCGAACCGAGTACAAGCCTTCCGGAGCGACGGGAGGCGTTCAAATCCGACCCAGTTGGATCAGAAATCACAGCCGTACAGAACGACCGGATCTACCCACAGGGAGCGAGGTACCAGGGACCGATCCTCCATCTCTTCCAACTGGAGATGACCGCAAAGCAACTGTATCCCGACCAGTTCGGCGAGTGGCCGACCTACACTGAGGGGCCGTATCCTGAGATTCCGTCCAAGGAACAACTGTTCGACCGCCAGGGCGTCGCAGACATCGTCAACGGAGAAATCTAACCACTGTCTGCCCACTCTCACAATAGGTTACGTAGCAGTATTGAGATATCAAGCTCTATATCTGGATGAACGATCTAATACTATAGCAGTCATTGCTCGTATATATGGTATATAAGGGTATAGTGTTCTGTTTGTCCAGAAAGAATTTATACCACCGTGACATCGACTCACATATGTTAGTACACGAAGGGAACACGCACTCTTACACCACTGGCTCCGACCGATATTGCCGTCACTGCAACGACGTTGCGCTAGCGTACGACCCGTCGGCTGACCGTCCTCGTTGTCGGTCGTGCGGAAAGCTAGTATAGCAGCACCTGTGGATTATAACTGGCTCTCCACAGGACGGCGCACTGAACGCTCCAGCGCTTGGTCCGTACAGATTGCTTCAGCACCGGTCGCATAACGTATAGCGAGTTCTTTCGCGGTTTGCGTGGGTGACAGCCAGCGCAGACCGACTACAGTTTGACGAGAACTTTGATCGCTTCGCGCTCGTCCATCGCCCGATAGCCCTCGGGTACGCCGTCGAGGTCGACGGTTTTCGTGAATATCGGTGACGGGTCGAGTGTCCCCTGCAACACGTCGTTCAGCAGGTCGTCGGCGTAGGCGCGAACCGGTGCGACGCCGCCGTTGAGCGCGATGTTGTCGCCGAACAGCGAGAACACGTCCAGTCCGGAGTCGTCGACGCCATGCGGGACACCGACGTAGCCGACAGTCCCGCCCGGCCGGCAGACGTCGATAGCGGTCTCCATCGCCGAGGCCGCACCGACACATTCCAGAACGTGGTTTGCACCGCCGTTCGTCAGGTCGTCTGCGGCGTCCACGGCCTCTTGGCCGCGAGCGGCGATGGTCTCTGTCGCACCAAACGACTCCGCGAGTTCGAGACGGTCCTCGTGATGTCCCATTGCGATAATGCGTTCCGCCCCAAGACGGCGGGCCGCGAGCACGCCACACAGTCCGACGGCACCATCGCCGACAACAATACAGGTGTCGCCTTCACTGACACCGGCACTCACCGCTGCGTGGTGGCCGGTTCCCATCACGTCTGTCAGCGGGAGAATCGCTTCGAGCGTATCCTCGTCGTTGGCGTGACGGTCAGGAACGCGGACGAGTGTGCCGTCGGCTTCCGTTGCTCGGACGTACTCGCCTTGGCCGCCGCCGTTGTCGCCGCCCCAGGAATCGCCGTTGACACAGGACGTGTGCAGTCCTTTCCGGCAGAACTCACACCGGCCACAGCTGATGACGAACGGGGCGAACACCCGGTCGCCGGGCTCGACTGAGCGCACATCGTCGCCGACTTCCTCGACGATACCCATCGGTTCGTGGCCGACGCGGGACCCCTCCTCTCGGTCGCTCTGGCCGCGATAGAACCACAGATCAGAGCCACAGACGGCGGTGTGGGTCACGCGAACGACCGCGTCGGTGGGCGATTCGATTTCCGGCCGCGGGACCTCTTCGACGGTAATCTCACCGGGGCCGCGATAGATGGCTGCGCGCATATGATCGCTTCGGGGCGGCTGTGCAAAACCGTTCTCATGCCTTTGCCACATCCGACTGAACGTTTTATTGGATGGAAACAATTACCAGCGATGGAACATAATTGCAGAAACATGACGGACGTTCTCATCGTCGGGGGCGGCCCCGCCGGCCTGAGCGCGGCACTGTTTGCACAGAAAAACGGGCTGGAAACGACAGTCTTCGACACTGATGGGACCTGGATGCACAAAGCTCACCTGTTCAACTATCTCGGGGTCGGCTCTCAGGATGGGTCCGCGTTCATGGAGACAGCCCGGTCGCAGGTGGATAGCTTCGGCGTCGACCGAAAACAGGGCACAGAAGTGACCGACGTGGAGCAAACCGACGGCGGGTTCGAGGTTGTAACCGAGGATGACACGTACAAAGCCTCCTATCTCATCCTCGCGACTGGGGCTAACCGTGACCTCGCTGAGACGCTGGGCTGTGACATGACTGATGAAGATGTCGTTGACGTGAATGTGACGATGGAGACGAGTGTCGACGACGCCTACGCGACGGGTGGGATGGTCCGAGCCGAGGAGTGGCAGGCCGTCATCTCCGCCGGCGACGGCGCGGCGGCGGCCCTGAACATTCTCACGAAGGAGAAAGGGGAGCACTTCCACGACTTCGATACGCCCGCCGACGCGGATGCGCTGTTCGGTCCCGAGGAGTAGATTCCGAACCGGCTCTGGAAGCGCCTATCCCATTGTTAACCACTAAACACGGTTTTACTGGCCACTGAGTGGCGAGTACAGGCTGGGTCCGCTGTTGGAGTGTTCTGGCCGGTCGATGCTAAGCAGGTACGTAATTCGAAGCGTCAGTGCCCTTTTCGCGTCACTGTGACCGTTTCGGCGTTCGAAAGCCGGCTGACTGTATTATCGTCTGATTCACTATGGCACCACAGCCGAATCTGTTCTCTGTGAAGGAGTTCGCGTTCACCCTCCGGTTCACTGCGGGGACCGACCCGGTAATGGACCTGTTTCACGAGTACCCGACGCTACGACTCCGGAACGGCATGTGTACCGTGACCGAAAACGCTATGTGGCGTATCGACCACGTAGACGGTCCCGCTGACGCCATCTCTGCGTTCGATGAGGTGTTTCTCGACGAAGAACGCTGTAACGAGTGTCTCGACGAGCACCGCTGTTCCGGGACGCGGGAATATCAGGTCCTCGACCGGCGACCGGCCGCCAGAACTGTATATACGTATCACGCACACATCGACCGGTGTTGTGCAGTACCTGCTATCGTCACCGACTACATCGGGGACGGTGTCGTCTTCGAATCGGAACGCACCAGCGGTACGTATCGGTGGCGGGTGTTGTCGCCGGTCGAAACGTCGCTCGATCCGTTGGTCGATCGTCTCGAATCAACACTCCGAACTGGGGTACAGCTCGATGTTGACCATCTGGGAAACGGTGAACGACGGCGGCACAAGACACAGCCCGTGTTCCCACAGTGACTGCGTAGGGTCAACGGCAGTGCGTATGCGTTGTAATAGAATGTAAACCCAACTCGATTAAGTACGATGCCGCTAAACCACCACGCCGAAATCAGTGGACCGACCGCTCGTCGCTTTCGTCAATAGCCTCAATCGGGTCGGCGTTGCCAAACGATGGCTCCGGACCGTCCCCGGCCGCGGCCCACTCGCAGGCATTGGCGAGGACCTGCTGGACCGCGTAGTTATGATAAATCGGGTACGTCTCGTGGCCCGGGCGGAAATAGAAGATTCGGCCCGCCCCGCGGCGGTAGCAACACCCTGAACGGAACACCTCGCCGCCCTCGAACCAGGAGTTGAACACGAGCGTGTCCGGCGCGGGGATGTCGAAGCGCTCGCCGTACATCTCGGTCTCCGGGAGTTCGATGTACTCGTCGATACCATCGGCGATGGGGTGGCCTGGTTCGACGACCCACAACCGCTCGGTTTCGGCGGCTTCGCGCCATTTCAGACTGCAGGTCGTCCCCATCAATTCACGAAAAATCTTCGAGTAATGGCCCGAATGGAGGACAATAAGCCCCATCCCGTCGAGGACCCGGCCTTTCACCCGGGCGACCACCTCATCAGCGACCTGATCGTGGGCGGCGTGGCCCCACCAAGTCAGAACGTCAGTTTCTGCCAGTACCTCTTCAGTGAGGCCGTGTTCGGGCTCCTGAAGCGTCGCGGTTTCCGTGTCGAAGCCGCGCTCTTCCAGTGCCGAGGCGATCGCGCCGTGAATCCCGTTGGGATACAGGTCTGCCACCGCTTCGTGTTCCTGCTCGTGGACGTATTCGTTCCAGACTGTGACGCGTGTCATACTCGTGGTTTCAACTTCCGCCGTAACGGCGTTCGCCAAGCGGCAATCCGTACGACGAGAGAGTGCGACACGTTTTCCTATCCGGGGATGTTTGCCGGGTATTCATTCACATACCCTCATCTGTCTCAGATACCGTTTTGTGTGATGCAGCGCTGGATGGTCCGGCTTGGTCCACCGCGCGCCAGCGTCGCTACACAGTGGCTATGACAGCCGCAACGCTGAACGCCGATACGCCCCGATATCCAGCCGTATCCACAGGGCCGTGAATACTGCCCTGACACTGTGGAATACAGACGACTGTAACCCTCTTCAGTGGGAGTACAGTCGAGTGAAATCGCCGCGTAAAGAACTGCTATACCGGTTACACACGACTGTATCCCGTTCCGTTAGTTCGTACAAAATAACCCCTGATTTTTGTTGTATCAACGCTTCTCGCTCCCGTTCCGGCAAAATTCTGTATAGACTATAATGTAAACGGTAGATAGGTATAAATACTCCCTGCCAGACGACGTGACTGATGCACCCTATCAGAAACCGCCGTATCGGATGGTTTCGAGCGATAGAGCCACGTACCGAGGTGGTTCCGAAATGAGAGCACGACACCGTTTCCCGGAGCGGATCATCGGTGAAAGTGCGACCTGTCCGGACAGGTGCTCAGAGGTGAGGCCCGATGTCTGAGCACACACTGGTGCTCATGGCACTGCTCCCGCTGGCGACGATTGCGGTCTTGATGGTCGGGCTGTACCAGCCGGCAACACGGACGATGCCCATTGCGTGGGCGGTGGCGGCTATCGCCGCCTTCGTTGGCTGGCAGATGTCCCCCCAGTTGATCGCCGCCGCGTCGATACGCGGGGCGCTGACAGCGACCAGAATCCTTGTTATTGTCTTCGGGGCGATACTCCTGCTGTACACGCTGAAACAGTCAGGCGCGTTCGAGGTCATCAACGCAGGGTTCTCGTCGATCAGCGACGACCGGCGTGTGCAGGTCATTCTGCTCGTGTTCCTCATGGGATCGTTCATCGAGGGCGCGGCCGGCTTCGGGACGCCTGCGGCCATCGTCGGCCCGTTGCTGGTCGGCTTGGGCTTCCCGCCGCTTGCCGCTGTTGTCGTCGCCCTCACGGGGAACATCCTCGCTATCACCTTCGGGGCAGTCGGAACACCGCTGATCATCGGGCTGCGTGACGTGGTGTTCGCAGAGGGTACGGGTGCCTCACAGCAGGTGCTGCAACAGGGTGGCTTCGAGAGCGTCGGTGCGTACGTCGCCCAGATTGGCGTGTGGGCGGCGCTCATCCACGCTATCGTCGGCATCGCCATCCCGTTCATCGGCGTGGCGATGATGACGCGTTTCTTCGGTGAAGAGCGGTCCATCAAGCCGGCGCTCGAAGTCCTGCCGCTGTGCCTCTTCGCGTGGGCTTCCTTCGCAATCCCATACGTCGCGACTGCGTACTTCCTCGGTCCGACGTTCCCGGCACTGCTGGGTGCGATGGTCGGGCTACTCGTGGTCACGACCACGCTACGGGCCGGTTACTTCGTCCCCGACGAGGAATGGGACTTCGGCCCGCAGGCCCAGTGGCCGGACCACTGGATCGGCAGTATCGAGCCCGGAGAGGGTGTCGGCACCACATCGGGAAGCAGCCGGGAAGGAACGGTCGCAGCTGACGGTGGCACGGCAACGTTTGAAGACTCACACTCGCAGGATATGTCGCTGGGTATGGCCTGGCTGCCGTACCTCCTCGTCGCCGCGTTGCTCGTCGTGACCCGCGTTGTCAGTCCGATTCAGGAGTTCCTCTCGACGAACGGCGTTCTGCTGTGGAATAACATCCTCGGCACGCCGTTCTCGGAGGGCGTCGAGTTGTTCTACCTCCCCGGGAGTCTCTTCGTCCTCGTGGCCGTGATTACCTACGCGCTCCACGGGATGTCAACCGACGAAATCAAGTCCTCGTGGAGCGAGGCGCTCCGAAACATTGCGCCGGCTGTCGTGGCGCTGTGGTTCGCTGTCGCGACGGTCATGATTATGCAACGGACCGGCAGTACCGTTGTGCTGGAGGCCGCGCCGATCAACTCCGGAATGCTCGGACTGCTGTCAGATATCACGGCGAGTGGGACCGGCCAGATGTTCCCGTTCTTCTCGGGCTTCATCGGCGCGTTCGGTGCCTTCATCGCCGGTTCGAACACGGTCAGCGACATCCTGTTCGGGCTGTTCCAGTTCCAGGCCGCCCAGCAGATCGGTGCCCCCACCCAGATTGTCGTTGCCGCACAGGCGGTCGGCGGCGCAATCGGCAACCTCATCGCCATTCACAACGTGGTCGCCGCCCTCACGGTGGTCGGCCTCATCGGCGAGGAGGGACGCGTCATCCGCCTCGAACTGATTCCGGTGCTGTACTACGGTGTGTTCACGGGTATACTGACGCTTATCCTGGCCTTCGTCGTGGCCCCGGGCGCCTTCTAACCCGACTCACCTTCCCACCTACCTCTACCCACTTCCCATTCATGGCATACGATTCCCGACTCTCCGAGCAACGTGACCCGGCGACAGACCCGAACGCGAACTACGACTATCAGGGCGATAGCATCCACAGGCCGGATCTCGTGGCGGCTCTGGAGCGTCGTGTAGACGGTGATGTACGCTTCGACACGTACACTCGGGAGTTGTTCGCAACTGACGCAAGCGCGTACGAGCAGCTCCCGATCGGCGTCGTCTCCCCGGTCTCGACTGATGACGTGGTCGCGGTGATGGAATATTGCGCCGAGGAGGACATTCCAGTCCTCCCACGGGGCGGCGGGACTAGCCTCGCCGGACAAGCCGTCAACGAGGCGGTCGTCCTCGATTTCAAACGGCACATGGACGAGGCGTTGTCGGTCGACCCGGAAGCCGAGCAGGCTCGCGCGCAGGTCGGCATCACCATCGCTCGCCTCAACGACCGGCTCGAACCTCACGGGCTGAAGTTCGCGCCAGACCCGGCCTGGGGCGACAAGAGCGTTCTCGGCGGTGCAATCGGGAACAATACGACCGGTGCACACTCGCTGAAATACGGGAAAACAGACGCCTATATCGAGGAGTGTGAGGTCGTCCTCGCGGACGGAACCCGGACGACATTCGGCTGGGTAGACGTTGATGATCTCGAAGCACGAGCGGCCGAGGCCGGCCCCGACGCCGACCTCGAAACTCGGATCTACGCCGAAGTCTCGAAAATCCTCTCAGAAGACGCCGTGGAGATTGACGACAAATATCCGGAGCTCAAACGCAACGTCTCCGGGTACAATCTGGACGAACTGGTCGATAACGCCAGGGAGCGCGGCGAAGTCAACCTCGCACGCCTGCTCGCCGGGAGCGAGGGAACGTTGGCCGTCGTGACGGAGGCGACGGTTTCGCTCGAACCTGTTCCCGAGGCCACGGCTGTCGCCATGCTGACCTACGACGACATCATCTCGGCGATGCGGGACGTGGCCCCGATTCTCGACCACGACCCCTCGGCCGTCGAGGTTATGGACGACGTGCTCCTTGATCTCGCTACGGAGACACCGGAGTTTGCCGACGTCGTCGGCATGCTCCCCGAGGAGACGGACTCGACGCTCCTCGTCGAGTTCTACGCCGAATCGGCCGAGGAGGGCGCTCAGAAGGTCGCCGATCTGCTCGCCGACCGACTCCCAGGATACGACGCCAGAGAGTCCCCAAGCGAGGGGGCGGCGTCGCTCACTGATGCCCCCGTCCACGCCGTCGATGCGCTGGAAGCCTACGACGCGGACCGACAGGCAAAATTCTGGAAGATGCGCAAGGCCGGGCTGCCAATTCTCCTGTCGCGGACGGGCGACGACAAGCACTGGCCGTTCGTCGAAGACACGGCTATCCCGGCTGAGAACCTCCCGGAGTACGTCGCCGACATCCGGGAGTTGTTCGACGAGCACGACACCTTCGCCTCCTACTACGCCCACGCCGGCCCCGGCGTCCTGCATATCAGACCGCTGTTGAACCTGAAATCCGGGGACGGCATCGAGACGATGGAAACCATCTCCGACGCTATCACGGATCTCGTCGTCCAGTACGACGGGTCCGTGTCGGGCGAACACGGCGACGGGCGTGCCCGAACCCAGTGGAACCGCAAGCTCTACGGCGACGACCTCTGGGAGACGTTCCGCGACCTGAAGTCGGCGTTCGACCCCGACTGGCGGCTGAACCCGGGGAACATCTGTGGCGAGCACGACCCGGCCGAGAGCCTCCGGTACGACCCGGAATACGAATTCAACGCTGGCTTCGAACCGACACTCGACTGGGACAACGAGAACGGGTTCCAGGGGATGGTCGAACTCTGTCACGGCTGTGCGGGCTGTACCGGCCACCAGGAAACGACTGGCGGCGTCATGTGTCCGACCTACCGCGCGGCCGAAGAGGAAATCACGAGCACTCGCGGCCGGGCCAACATGCTCCGGTCGGCGATGGACGGTGATCTCCCGGATGATCCCTTTGAGGAGGAGTTCGTCACGGAAGTCCTTGACCTCTGCATCGGTTGTAAAGGCTGTAAAAAGGACTGCCCGAGCGGCGTCGACATGGCGAAGCTCAAGGCCGAGGTGGTCCACGAACACCACCAGCGCGAGGGCATCTCGTTGCGGGACCGACTGTTCGCTAACGTCGAGACCGTGCTCTCCCTCGGGAGCACGTTCGCTCCGGTATCGAACTGGCTGATGGACCTGCCGGGGTCGGGACTGCTCATGGAGAAAACGGTCGGTATCACGGAAGAGCGGACGCTACCCGGCTTCCACCGGACCACGTTCCGGGACTGGTGGGCTGACCGCGGCGGCGCAATGGTCGCGGCGAGCAAAGCTGACCGGAAGGCGCTCTTGCTCGCTGACCCGTACACGAATTACAGCCACCCCGATGTCGGGAAAGCGGCTGTAGAAGTGCTGGAGGCGGCGGGCGTCCACGTCGTCGTGCCCGACGATGTGACAGACAGCGGCCGTCCCGCGTTCTCGAAGAGTATGCTAAACCACGCTCGTGAGACAGCTCAGGCGAACGTGGACGCGCTCGCACCGCGAATCCGCGACGGCTGGGACGTGGTCACCATCGAACCCTCGGACGCGGTGATGTACCAGGTCGACTACCGGGACCTGCTCTCCGGCGACTATGTCGACACCGTCGCGGAAAACACGTACGGCGTCTGCGAGTACCTCGACACGTACCGGCTGGGAGAGACGATCGCCTTCGACGAGCCAGGCGACTCGCTGGCGTACCACGGCCACTGTCACCAGAAGGCGACGAAGAAGGATCACCACGCCGTCGGCGTCCTCCGTCGGGCCGGCTACGAAGTCGACCCGCTCGATTCGGGCTGTTGTGGCATGGCCGGGAGTTTCGGCTACGAGGCCGAACACTACTCGATGAGCGAGGGCATCGCGGACCTCCTGCTGGGACAGATAGATGACTCGCCCGCCGGGCAAGTCGTCGCGCCCGGCGCGTCCTGCCGGTCCCAGATTGACGACTTCGGCGACAGTGACGTGGAGCCGCCACATCCCATCGAGATGGTCGCGGCGGCGATACGGTAACCGGGTCCGGCGACACCTCCCGGCAGTGGTCAGAACCCGAATCCGTCTCTTTGTCTGACCGTGACGTCGTGCCCGTCAACTGTTGATCGAAGCGCCTGTGTGAACGGTTCGGGGTCGAACTGGCCGTGGACACGAACCGTCGTCGCGGAGTCTGCCCGGGGCTGTGCGGTGATTTTCGGCCGACCGACTCGACCACCAGTGTGGATATCGACGCTGTCGAGCGTGTCGTATGATTGTGTCTCGACCTGTTCGGCCGTCTCGATTGCCGCGGGGACGCCCTCCTCGACCACCTGTGAGGCGAATGCGGCGGCCCGCTGATCCGGCGACCCGAACAGCAGGTCGACGGGTGTCAGATAGTCGTATTCGACGAAGTACGCCCGCTCCGTACAGAACAACACGTCGACCAGCCGGAGCGGGTACGACCCACGCATCGTGTAGTGCAAGTGGACGCGGAGTTCGTCGGTCACGAGAACCACCCTTTTGCAGTGGCAGCGTCAGCGACCGTTCCGTCTGCCGCAATCTTCGCACGTCCTACCCGAGACATCGTATACACCTGGACGAGCAGGAAGACCGCCCAGAGGGCGTACCCGCCCGGTGCACTGCCGAGTATGGTCGTTTGGACGGCGAACGCTCGTAATCCCAGCCGTGTCGTCAGCCCCGTTCCGATCAAGAGGACGCTGAAGTAGCCGAAAAACGCGGCGGCGATCCACATTGCGGCGATCCGACCCCAGCCAGGCATCGTGTGCTCTGGCAGCCGGACCGTGTTGACGAGCTGGACGATGATGATGTACGGCCACATCAACAGCCCGGACATCGCCGCTCCGACGACTAGGAGCCCGAAGGGATCGGATATTGATATCGGAAGGGTGAGGATGAGCACGCCCCAGCCACAGAAGACGGTCAGCAATCCCCAGAACAGTCGCGGCAGGCTCCAGCCCGCCTCCCGCCCGTATAGCTCGTAGATGATGTCTGAACTGTTCCGGACGAACGATTCGATGATTGCGTATTCAGTCGTGAACAGGGCGAGAAACAGCGTGACGTAGATGACGCCCGTCGTGAACCCGCCGACCGACGGTGCAATCTCGATGAGCCACATATCGACCGCGTCGCTCGTCGCACCCGGCGCCTGTGACACCGCGATGACGACCAGCATCGTTGTAACGAGGAGAAGACCCAGCAGGAAGGTCAACAGGTGTTCGAGCTGTGTCACGCGCCACCAGCCCCGCCACCGCTTGAGGTTCTGCGTGTCCGGAATGAACGTGAACCCGTCCTCGTGGACTGTCTCGGGGTCGTCGCCGGCGAAGGGGTTCTTGATCCGACCCTGATACCGGCCCATTCCGTAGCCCTTCTCGCGTATCCAGAGGCTCTGTGAGAGGTTGAGGTAGCCGCCCGCGCCGGCGTAGGCCAGCGCCCCGACCAGCACGGCGATGGTTCCGACCGGCGAATAGTCACCAACCTCCGTCAGACTTCCCGGGACGCCGACCAGCACATCCACCGACCCAATGAGAACGAACAGCAGCAGTGAGAACGCAATAGACAGCGCCACCAGAACGAGCTGGAGGCTCTCGACGACGTTGTACATCAGCGGTGTCACCTGATAGGTCACCCAGATGAACACCATGAGCCCGATGCCGAACAGTCGCCAGCCGACGATGTCGACACCGCCGAAGTCATACGTTCCGAGTCCAAGACCCTGTGCACCGATCTGCGCGGCGCTCGCAGCCCACCCCGGCCAGCCGAGACTGATGAACCCGCCGACCAGCATGGCCAGCGGGAGGACCGGATGGACCCGTTCGAACGCTCGAAACACGCTCTCACCGGTCGCCAGTGTCCACCGCTGTATCTCCGTGTTGATGACAAAGTGGAGACAGACAGCCGTGAGGAACAGCCAGTACAGTCCCCACCCGTAGCTGGCGACCAGATGCGGCCAGAACAGCGTCTCACCGCTGCCGAGCGACGCCCCCAGCATGATCGCGCTGGGACCGACGACGTGGCGGAGTTTCGGCACTTTCGGCAACGAGAGTTCTCTGAACCGCCCGCCCGACCCCGTGTCCGGATGGGCATCGCTCTCCGGTGCTACCTCGAGGTTGTCGTACGCGACCGGGGTGTACGATGAGATCGGATACCGCTGCTCTTTGCGAGAGGCGTACACCTCTGCTGTCTCTGACTCCGTCTCTTCCGCTACCTCCGACTGTTCCGTCGGCTTTTCCTCTGGCATCGATGAACTCACCCACCGACGTAGTGCCAGACGTGCTCGTGGTCGGCAGCCAGATCGACCTGCGGGAGGTCCTCGAGGGCGGGCCCGATAGCGTCCCACCACTCGTCAGCGGTCTTGTAGCCCGCCGGGTGCTCCTGAAACACCTCGGTGATGAGTTTCCCGGCATCGGTATCAGGGTTTTCGCGAAGATATTCGTATGCGGCCCGCAGCGCCGCGCGCCGGTCGTCGAGTACGTCCCCCGTCCCCGGCAGATCCGCATCGGCGATACTGTGCTCGACCGGCGGCTCGCGGTCTTGTTGTGGTTCCGTGCCCGGCCCGACGAGCTGGGAGAACGGGATCCACCAGACTCGACTCCGTGCCCCGACCTTCCGCGTTTCCAGATCTCCTCGTTCCACGAGTACGTCGAGCTTGTTGTGTGCTGTCTTCCGGGAACAGCCGAGTGCGTCCATCACGTCGGTTGCCGTCAACGGCTTCGCCTGATCCACCCGGTCTTGAAACACCGAGAGCACTCGCTCCGGTGTGAACTCTGCCGTGGACGGTGGTGACCCGTCAGCCCGACCATCGTCCGCGGTATTGCTCATACGTAGCCATTACAGTCGTATGTAATAGACTTTTCTGCACTAACCTCTGTTTCGGGAGCAACCGCTCTCTCCGTCTGACGCTCGATATGTCTCAATCACACAGGAAGGCAGTAATGTGACTTCCCAGTAGACGTACCGGCAACGATTGTATTCAACTTCCCTACTGCGGCCCATCGCCGACAGTGATCACGCGCCCGTCGGACCGGTCCACCCATTACTCGGCCGGCTCCGGCGCCGGTACCGACTGCTCGGTCTCTACGACCGCACGCTCTGGCAGTTCGATGTCGGGTTTCCGGCCGACAGTCAGCAGGCGCTCGGTGAGTGTCAACTCCTCCGGACTGGGGCTCGGTTTCTGGACTTCCTCGTAGTCGACGACTACTTGCCCGTCTTCGGCCGTAATGCGCACTGCACAGAGCTGGTAGGAGGGGTAAAACACCGGCGGGAGCAGGCCGATGACACCGTCCCGCCGGTGGAGCCGTTTGAGCCAGGTCCCGGTGTTGACGACTAGCCCACCGTCGACTGACTGCACACTCGGTCGGTGCGTGTGACCGTAGCAGAAGACGACCACGTCGTCTTCCTGTTCGAATACTTCCTGCGCGGCTTCCGTGTACGTCGTCTGGGTATCGACCGTAAGATCGGTCTCGAAGACCCCGAAACGGTTGATCGTCTTCTTGATGTCCCGCCGCAGGAGGTACAACGGTACACCCACGAGCAGGAGGAGCCCGGCCAGAGATGCATTCACGACAAGCAACACCCAGATGGCGGTCCCGACCGTACCGAACTGGCCCAGAAACGACGTTGTCGTTTCGACCGGAGCGGACCAGACGCCGAGGAGGTTCAGCGCCGCCAGAACCGCCAGGATCGCGCTGATGTTGAACAGCAAGAGGAACGGGACCAGTGCGTACCGCAGCAAGGGGTTCATTTCTCGATAAAAGTACTTCGAGAGCATCCACACCGGGACCCGTTCCGTCGGCGTCACCGCCTGCACGTCCTTGAGCCAGTTGTACCGGCCCCGGTCCGAGAGCTGGCCGGCTCGACTCGTCACGAGCGTGTTGTAGTAATAACCGAGCGGCGTCACGTTGGTGTCGCCCCAGTCCTCGATGCGGTTGTTGGGGTCCTGCTGATTGCCGTGTTCGAAGTGGATGGCCGCGTCTCCAACCGGGCGGGTAATCGATTTCGACTGGACGAGAGTGACGTTGTACGCCGCGAACCGCTCCACGTACTCGTCGTAGGCCGCGAGTTCGTGGTCGTGGTTCCCCGGGATCAGGGTTATTTCGATGTTCTCGCCGGTCTTTCGCAGCTGCTCGAACAGCGTCGGGTAGGTTTCTTCGAGGGCGTCGAACTTCTCCAGTCCCGACATCCCGGTAAACTCCCACAGCCCGAACGCGTCACCGTTAATGAGCAACTCGGCGTCCTCGTCGGTGGTCTCTAACCGGGCCAGAAAATCGAGCAGTTCGTCGAGGAACTCCACCTCCTCTAGCTGCTCGTCGCCGCCGATGTGAAGGTCGCTGATGACGTAGTAGACGCGGTCCTCGGCGGGGCCGTCCATTGAATACGGGTTCTTGACCCACAGACAAAGGCGTTGCTCTCCGTGGTATCAAAGCGGGAGAGTGTAGTTTCGACTGTGACTGTCGCTTACAGACAGGCTTTTGTCGGTATCGTGGCCGGCCCGACTACAGTTCGAGCACGGCTCGGAACCGCGCTTCGTTCTCGATCATCTGGCCGTAGGCTTCGTCAACGTCTTCGAGCGGGTACGTCTCTATCTCCGGCGCGATATCGCGGAGCGAACTGAACTCCAGCGTGTCCTGTGAGTCGCGTGCGTGTCCGGAGGCCCAGCCCTCGACAGCGCCACGGTTCTGGACGAGCTGCTGTGCGCTCACTTCAACTGGCTCGCCGGGGACGCCGACGACGACGACAGAGCCATCGACACCGATGCCGCTGACGATGGAACTGATGGCGTCACTCGACGGTGCTGTCGCCAACACGACGTCGGCCCCACCGAGTTCCTGCAGTCGCTGACCGGCATCTGTCTCCGCCGCGTTGATGAAGTGATCGGCTCCCAGCTCTTTCGCCAGCGATTCCTTCTCCGGCGTTCGGGAAATGGCGGCTGTCTCGAAGCCGGCCGCGTGAGCGTACTGGATGCCGAGGTGACCGAGGCCGCCGACGCCCTGCACGGCGACCAAATCACCGACGTTCGCATCGCTGTTCCGTAGCGCGTTGAACGTCGTCACGCCCGCACAGAGCAACGGCGCTGCGGCCGCCGCATCAAGTGACTCCGGAATCTTCGCGAGCGCTTCCGACGGAGCGGTCATGTACTCGGCGTACCCGCCGTCGTAGCTCAGTCCGGTGATTTCGCCGTTCTCACACTGGAGGAAGTTCCCCTGTCGACACTGGTCACACGTCGAACAGTGGCCGCCATGCCAGCCGACGCCGACTCTGTCACCCACCTCCCAGGTGTCGACAGCGTCGCCGACGGCGTCCACATGGCCTGCCACCTCGTGGCCGGGGACCCGCGGATAGGAGACGACCGGGTTGGTCCCTTCTTTCGCGTACACGTCGCTGTGACAGATGCCACAGGCGTCGACCGAGATCCGTACCTCGCCGGGGGCCGGCTCGGGGACCTCTCGTTCGACGACTTCGAAGTCTGCCCCTGCCTCAGGCACGACCGCCGCTTGCATTGTGTCTGACATAGTGATACTTCTGGCTCGACGCGGATAAGCGGCCAGTTAGCAGAGAGCTGTACGGGGTGTCTGTTGGGACATATCCGTACAGAGCGGTGGAGACGGCTTTCGATTCAGGACCGGAGCCGCTGGATGCGCTTCTCCGTCGGCGGATGGGTCGAGAACAGCTTCTCGAACAGCCCTTTATCGGCGTTGAAAATACAGAGAGCGTTCATGCTGTCATCGACTGCTGATTCCCGCCCTTCGGCGCCGCGAGAGATCTTTTCGAGTGCTCGGGCCAGCGGCTCACCGGTACCGATAGCGCGGCGAGCGTCAGCGTCGGCGACGTACTCACGATACCGCGAGATAGCCAGCACGAACACCATGACCAGCGCGTTCGCGAGCGAGGAAGCAACCATTGCCATGAGCCACGAGCCGATATTCCGCTCGCCGCCGAACAGCACCGCGAAGTAGGCGACGTAGCCGACGAGCATCCCGATGGACTGCCCGACGACCATCGTGATGACGTCCCGGTTCTTGATGTGGGCCAGTTCGTGCGCGATGACACCCTCCAGTTCGTCATCATCCAGAAGCTGCATCAGTTCGCTTGACACGACGACGATACCTGCACCCTTCCGGCCGACCGCGAAGGCATTGGGCACGCCCATGTCCATCACCATCAGCCGCGGCTCCTCGATATTCATATCTCTGCAGAGCCGCCGAACCATCTGGTGGACGTAGCCGAACCGCTGGTCGTCCGGCATATCCTCCGCGCCACGGAGCGCCAGCCACTTCCCGAGTTTGTACTGGATCGCTGGAACGACGAGGATTCCGACGAGAAGCACCGGAACGAGCGGCAGGCCTAACAGCACCGACAGGGCCGTGCCGGCGAACACGTAGAACGCGAACAGAATCGCGCCGACGACAAGCATCCGCACCTGTAATCCGAAGTCTGCCATACAGAGTCAACTCCGTCCGGCCGTATAAACCGTCTGGCCGACGATGCCGCTCGCGTCACTGGATTTCGTGCCGGATACGGGCTCAGGGCTTGCGGAGCGCGTAACTCCATCGCCCATGGGTTTCGAGCGTGAGATACGCCAGCCGCCAGTCGCTCTCCGAACAGAACTGGTGGACGGCAGGGATGACGCCGTTCACGATTTTGTAGTCGTCGCCCGTGATGTACCCGTCATCTGCGACTGCCAGCTGGCTCTCTCTGAGTTCGGCCAGCGTGGCCTCGTACTCGTGGGAACTGTTGATATACACCCAGTCGAGCGAGCCAGTGTCGGTCTCACGGAGCACGGTAATCGGCTCAGCGTCCCGCAGACGAACAGTGTCTCCCTGCCCGCTGAAGCGTCGCTTGACAGCCTGTCGATCTTCGTCGCTTTCCCACCGGTCGACCAGCGAGAGCGTTTCCGGCCGTGTGATCCTGCTGATTGACTCGGCGAACGACCCGTCTCCAGTACCGAACTCGGCGACAGTCCCGCTGGTCGGCAGCTGTTCGAGGAGATGCGTCCGATGGGGGAGGATTTCAACGTCTTCAAGCTCTGCTGCCGGGAGCGACTCCGGGACAGCTTGCTTCCGGTCTAGAATGGTCGCCGCTGCGGCTCCCTCTGTCGTGTTGGGCGGAAACGCGGTCTGATAGAGTCCGGTAATCAGCGGGTAGAGGCGGTCCGGACAGGACTCGGTGATAGCGCGTTTCGCCCGCGATAATGACATCCTATTGCCACGATACAACAACGGAGAGTAAAAGCATGCCGACTCCGGTTCTCACTGGGGAGGCGAAAACCTATGCGCTTGGGTCCGAAACGACACCAGCATGTCTTTATCCCGTTTTGTTGGACGGTTCCGTCCCTACTCTGTCCCGATCTGTCTGTTTACTGTGGTAGGCGCTGCCGTGTTGTTGGTGCCGCTGCTGGTTCTCGGGGACGCGACCGGGCGCACATACGCTCTGACCGCGGCGGTTCTCATCGTCGCGATTTCGTCGGTCCTTCCGTATGCCGCCGCTGTCGGCGTTCTAACTGTTCCGTTCTTTTACACCGGACTCGGCAGCTATGCAGCCCCATCGGTCCTGTCAGCAGATGGGGAGCCGCTCGCACTGGCTGGAGTACTCCGGCACGTCGTCGCCGGGATCTCGTATGTCGTTGCAGCCACCGCCGTCGGCGCTGTCGGCATCGGTCTCGATTTCGCGGCTTCGAGTGGTTCGGAGCCGTTTCCAGCGGTGGGCCTCCCGTCGTTTCCAGCACTCGGGTTTCCACCGTTCTTGTTGCTCGGCGGGGTAGTCATCGCCGGTGTCTACGTTATCGTTCAACTGTGGCGGTACGAGAAACCGATTCGGGAGCTGGGTTGGAAGACAGTTTCTGGGACGGTTGTCCTAGGCGCGTTCCTCGCTGTGTCGCCTTTGGTTGCGCTCTGGATTTTCGGGTCGTACGGCTTCTGACTGTCTCTGTCCTGCTACTGATAGCTGGCGTCTCTGCAGACTATCCGATAGTCGGCGCTACCCGCCGCCTCCCAAACGGCTTAAAGGCGCAAGCGACAGTAGCCGATAATGACCCAACAGCAGTCCGCAACAGATGGCGGTCCACGAGCAAGCGGCATGCCGATGCTCGGTCTCGGAACGTGGCAGAACGAGGACGCAGAACAGTGTGCCGAGAGCGTTCGGACGGCACTGGAAGCCGGCTACCGACATATCGACACCGCACAGGCCTACGACAACGAAAGCGCAGTCGGTGACGGTATCGCCGCGGCTGACGTCGACCGCGACGATATCTTCCTGGCGACGAAGGTGTGGATCTCGAATCTCTCACACGACGACGTGATCGAGACGACTGAGGAGAGCCTCGACAAACTCGGCGTCGATTCGGTGGACCTGCTGTACGTCCACTGGGCGGCAGGCGAGTACGAGCCCGAGGAGACGCTCCCGTCGTTCGACGAACTCGTCGACCGCGGCCTGATCGACAACGTCGGCGTCTCGAACTTCGAACCGCACCACGTCGAAACGGCGATGGACGTGCTCGATGCTCCGGTGTTCGCAAATCAGGTCGAGACGCACCCGTTCCTCCAGCAGTCGGAACTCCGAAAGCACGCGGCCGAACAGGACTACGAACTGGTCGCGTACTCGCCGCTGGCACGCGGTGAAGTGTTCGGTCACGATGTCATCGAAGCCATCGCCGACGACCACGACGCGAGCGAAGCGCAGGTCAGCCTCGCATGGCTCCGCGAGAAGGGCGTGACGGCGATCCCGAAAGCCACGAGTGAAGCCCACATCACCGATAACCTGGCGAGCCTCGACCTGTCCCTGACGGACGCCGAAATCGACCGTATCGACGGGATCGATACCGTCGACCGACGCGTCGATCCGGACTGGTCGCCCGCCGCCTGGGACTGAGTCGCTTTCGAGCTTTCCCGGTGGGATTTGCCGATGCGACTGTCGGTCCGTGACACCACGTCTCCCACAGCCCTCTTCACATTTCGACCCGTTGAACAGGTAATGAGATCTTTTCGCTCTAACTGGTGGTCAAACTGACTTGGCCTATGTTGCCCTCCACGTTCACTGACCGTCCCTCACTCCCGGCTCGGTACCGAGACAGCGCGCTGTTTGTCCTGCTCGCGGTATTGTTCGGCGGCTCGTTCGTCGCGATCAAAACCGGGCTCCGTGAGCTTCCGCCGGTGCTGTTTGCCGGCCTCCGGTTCGACCTGGCGGCGGTGACGCTGCTTGGCTACATCGTCGTTACTCGGCCCCGGTCGACGTGGTTACCGCGGACTCGCGGGGACTTCGTTGGAATCGGGATGGCGGCGCTGTTCCTCATCGCGCTCAACAACGGCTTGTTGTTCCTCGGCCAGGGTACGACAACGCCCGCAGCGGCGTCCGTGATGTACGGTCTGAACCCGATACTCGCCCCTGTGTTCGCCTGGTGGCTGCTGGGAGATAGACTCTCGTGGCTCGGTGCGCTCGGTATCGGTATTGCGCTGAGCGGCGTTATCCTCATCGTACAGCCGTCGCCGTCGACGTTCACCGACGCGAGCGCTATCGGGCAACTGCTGGTCCTCGGCGCGGCCGCGGCCGTCGCACTCGGCAGTGTACTCCTCCAGCGTGTCGGCCCGCAGATGGACAGTACACCACTGACTGCGTGGGCGATGGCCGTCGGCGCGGTGCTCCTCCACGTAGCGAGCCTGCTGGTCGGGGAGCCGCCCACAGCCGTAATCGGCATCGGGCCTGAAACGATTGCGAGCATCATCGCTGTGGGTATCCCGTCGACGGCGGTCGCGTACGCCATCTACTTCGGCCTCATCAATCGCATCGGCCCGGTTCGTGCGAATCTGGTCGCGTACGTCGTGCCGATATTCGCCGCACTCATGGGCTGGGTCCTGCTCGGCTCGTCGGTGTCACTGTGGACGCTCGTCGGCTTCCTCGTCGTCGTTGCAGGCTTCGCTCTCATCGAGCGTGTGACAATCCGCATGGAACTGCGCCGGCTTTATCGCCGGTTCAACCAGCCATCGACGTCCCAGCAGACGCCACCGTGTGACGACTGAGCAAGTCGACAGGTGACACAGGCCCGGCCAATCATGTGCGGGCAGCCCCTAGCTGTGACATGGACCCTTCTGACGTGCAGACAGTGTTTGTCGCCGGAGCCAGCGGCGGAACCGGGCGAGCGACGCTCCGACTGCTCAGTTCGCGCGTGCCGACGGTCCGGGCACTGACCAGCACACCGTCGAAGACAGAGGATCTGCAGGCGGCCGGTGCTGACGAGGTTGTCGTCGACGACCTGTTGAATCCGACTGCGTTGACAGAGGCGTTGTCAGATGTCGATGTCGTCCTGAGCGCCGTCGGCTCGACTGTCACGGACGTCTGGTCTCGGGACGAGTACGTCGACGGCACGGGGACGATCAACCTCCTCGATTCGGCCGTCGACGCCGGCGTCGAGGCGTTCGTCATGGAATCCGCTATCGGCGTCGGTGACGAGCCAGCCAGTCCGCTCGCAGCGGCCTTTGACGTCGTCATTCAGCCGATTCAACGCGCAAAGGCGGCGGCCGAAGCCGCGATCCGCGACGCCCCGGTCCGGCACACCATTCTCCGACCGGGCGTGCTCACGAACGGGCCTCGAACTGACACCGTCTCCGTTGCCGAGCCCGGTGCGAAACTCTGGGGGAGTGTTTCGCGGGCTGACGTGGCCCGACTGATGATTGCCTCACCTGTCACGCCGGCGGCCGAGGATCGGACCCTGGAAGTCGTTGCGAAGCCATCGTTCCCGAACCGCGCGCTGGATATCGAGTGGCGGCTTCCCCGGAGTGGGGCGTCGGAGACTGTGCCAGTCGATACTCCAGACGACAGTCCGTAGTGGGAAATCCACCCGTGCACAAATACGGCTCCAGCGTGAAAGGACCCTGATGACTGCTGTGGACCACGCGAACGCCGGCTATCGGCGACTGTACGGGGAGGATGGCCTCTCGTTCGGTCTCGGATTTCCGCTCACGGGCGAACAGGAGTCCACGCCGGATATCGACGCGGAACTCCGGCTCGCAAGCCACGCTGAAGCCGTCGGATTCGACGCGCTCTGGGCGCGAGACGTCCCGACGTACTGGCCACGGTTCGGGGACGCCGGCGGGGCCTTCGACCCGTGGTCGCTGCTGTCCCACGTCGCCGCCCACACCGAGTCAGTCACACTCGGTACTGCAAGCATCGTCCTCCCGCTGCGCCATCCCATCCACGTGGCGAAGTCGGCCGCAACCGTCGACCGGCTCTCCGACGGCAGGCTCGTGCTGGGTGTCGCCTCCGGTGACCGCGACCCGGAGTATCCGGCGTTCGATGTCGACCCCGGGAACCGGGGGCAACTCGTCCGCGAAAGCGTCGACGCGCTCCGCGCACTCTGGCGAGAGGAATACCCGACGCTTGACGGCTCCTGGGGACAGATCGACGGCGAATTGGATGTTCTCCCGAAGCCAACGACGGACACGCTCCCGCTCTTTCCGACAGGTAACGCCAGACAGTCGACGGAGTGGATCGCCGAGAACGGCGACGGCTGGATATTCTATCACCTCCCCGAGTCGACGCTTGAGTCGTACCTCGACACGTGGCGGAGTCACGCTCCCGAGAAACCGTTCACGATTGCCCTTCAGGTCGAGTTTGCTGCTGATCCCACAGCCGAACCCGAACCGCTCCATCAGGGGTATCGGGCCGGTGTCGAGTGGTTCCGGGAGTACTTCCGACGGCTCGAAGACTACGGCCTTGACCACGTCATCGTCGGCCTACGCGCCGCGGAGCCAGAAGCGACGATAACGACCTTCGCCAACGAAATCATCGACGAGCTGTGACGGTCGGTGGGAAGATGTTCGTACGGACAGCTTTCGGTGCGGCTGACCTATCGAATACTGATGACCGACCGGCAGGCGGCCCTCCGCACTTTAGCTGGGGAGCTTACCGATTACGAGCCGATCACCGACGCGTTTCTCGCAAAGAGCTTCACGGACCGGTTACTCATCGTCGACGTCCGGGACGGCGCATCCCTCCCCGCTGCCGTCACTGACAAGCTAGCTGACCGCGACCTGCGCCCGGCCGAGAGCGTGTACAGTGACGACGAGACACCCCACTCCGCTGTCGGTAACGTGGGCGATGCGACACGCCATCATTTCGTCGACGTGCGAACCCGCGGCTCACACCGCTCGTACGTCGTCGAGTGACTTCGGTCATGTTGTCTGGGGTGAGAGACGAACCCGGCCGGGCGTTAGGGGTCGAACTTGCCCTTTTTGAGCCCTTTCCGGACCGGTTCGTGTTCCGCATCGGTCGGCGGCGGTGCGGTCACCAGTAACGCCTCTAGCCGACTGTCCGCGTCCGCTTTGACACCGCGGTCGGTGTCGGCCTCGACGACCACCACGTCGCCCGGCTCGACCATCCGCTCCGTGCCCCCATCACGGACGACACCGGTTCCGGACTGGACGTGTATCGCGACGTCGCTCGCGGGTGCGTGTACTGGAATAAACTGTCCGGGTTCGAAATAGCCACAGACGACTTTCATCCGGTCGTTGCGGAACACTTCGACAGCCGAGAACTGGTCGTCGTCGTATTCCCGGACGGCGTCGAAATCGGTCGCTGTCATCGCTCAGTCCCTCCAAGTTGCGGTATCAACGACTGTGGGTGCATCGTCACACTAAGTCGATACAATTCGCGCCAACTGAGCGGTCCTACTTCTCCTCGCTGTTGATTCATACGAGTGAGTTTGGCCACACCACGGAAAGTGCCGGTCCCGAACGGCTTCGTCCGCAGTGAGACCGTGCCCTGTGGTCGATGGGGGTAGCTCGCTTCCCAACTCACTCTGCGATGTTGGGATATGACTGGTGGCTACCCTGCGACTTTCTGGCGACCAGTTGAGCGGTGGCAGCGGTCGTTCTGTCCGTCGTCATGGTCCGCTCGTCGTAATGCAATACTGTCAGCCCGAGCCCGGCCCTGAGCAGTTCGTTCGAGGCAAACCGGTACCGGTCCCCGGAGGGGCCGCCGTCCACGTCGTCGGTCGTCCTGAGGTGGTGCTGGATGAACAGACAGCCGCCGTCGGCCAGCGCCTCGATGATATCAGGGAGGCGGTCGACGGGGCGATAGAAGCTGATCGTAATGAGGTCGTACGTCGACGTCGAGTACGCGAACGAGTCGAGGTCCGCCTGTATCCACTCGATGTCGTCTTCGAGGCCCGCTTCCCGGGCGTTTTCGCGAGCGATGCGAAGCCCCGCGCGTGATTGGTCGACCGCGTCGACGCGGTACCCGGCCGCTGCGACCGGCAGCGCGTTGCGCCCGGTGCCGGTTGCGATGTCAAGCGCCTGACCCGGCGGGAAGGTCGGCAGGTATCGTTCTAACACCGGATGTGGGTCCGGGCGCTGTGGGTACGTGCCCGCTCGGTATCGTTCATCCCAGGTCGTCATGCCTGCGTTAACCGCCCGCTGAGATATGAAGGCTATGGGCTGTGACACCGCTCTTGCGTTGCTTCCCATTTCCGAGCGTGACAATCTCAACTGACTTATCCCTTCGCCTGTGACCCACATACAAGCTACCAGTTATGGCCAGTCAAACCGGTGTGACCAGGCGGCGGCTGCTCATCGGTCTTGGAAGCGGCCTCGGTCTGCTTGGGGGCGGTGGTGCCTACGTGTACTGGTCGTTACAGGGCGATTCTGGCGGGTACACCTCGCCGCTCTCACACCCTGTCGTTACCACGCGTGGACTCCTCAACACAGCCGAGGGGCCGGCCTTCGAGACTAGTGGTACGTGGGCGTTCGACGATGCGTCGGCGGTGTTCCTGTTCGTCCACGGATTCAGTACCGACGCTGAGAGGGCGCGCGACAACGCCTATACGGCTCAGGTAGCGCTTGACGGAACACGGCCCACACCGGTCGTCGCGTACAGTTGGGAGTCCGACGTCGAATGGGAGCAGGCGAAGACCAACGCCGCGGCGAACAGTACTCCCCTTGCCCAGTGGTTAGTCGAGTGGGCCGAAACCGACGGGCGACCCGTCCACTTGCTCGCGCATTCACTCGGCGCACGGGTGACCGGTGAAACACTTCGCGTGCTTGCAGAGCAAGGGATGACAGACGCGCTCGCCTCGGTATCACTGCTCGGTGGCGCTATTCCCTACGATAGTGTGATTCAGGGTGGCAGATACGGCGACGCTATCGGGGCTGTTGACGTCCCGGTGTCGAACTTCTACAGCCACAACGACAAGGTCCTCTCGTGGGTGTACCGAGCGTCGGACCGGACCCACGCCGTCGGCCACGCTGGGACTCGTGATGCGGGGCCGCTTCCCGGCGGTTATCAAGACGTGAACGTCTCTGATCTCGTTGCCGATCACTACTCGTACTTCGAACCGGGTGAGGGCTGTCTGGCGCGTGTCGTTGCCGAAATCGAGTGATGTGGCTCTGTTTTCTGCTGCTAGTAGAATTATATACGGCGGAAGTGTTGTGCTCCCTATGGGAACCGCTGGCAGGCCAAAGGCTGCGACACACTGGAGCGAGATATGACCCTCTTTACTGCCGTTGTCGTCTTCGTGGTGGGATTGCTCTCGGGTGTCGTCGTCCGGTGGGTCGCCGGTCTCGCTGCCGCGTTCGCGCTCGTTCTGGTACTGTTGGGGGCGACCACACCGGATATCGGTCTGATAAACTTCGTGCTCGAACAGTACTACCAGGGTAACGAGCTGCTGTTTCTTGCCGGACTGTTGTTCGGGCTGGACGCTGAACATACGAGAGATGCCGTTGAGGGTTGACGCCTCGCTCTCGGAGTCGCATTGAACTGCAATCTACAGGCTGAATACCTACCGCAGACGATTGCCTTCCGTCGATTGGGTGTGACATTGTCGTTGTCCCAGACAGGACGCGGCTACGCTTCTGGATAACACAGATATACGAATGGTGGATATCGCTGTCGCACATGAGTGAGTCGGTGGGCGTTCTGAGTAGTGTCTCGACCATCGAAGCCATAGACGGCGGAAAGCCCGAAGAAATTCGACCCTCACATAGCGACCGGTGGTACCTCCCGGGCAGTGTCGTGTACGACCCCGGTTGTCCGGATGTCTGGCGGGGAACGGCGCTATCTCAAAACCAAAGCCGGCGTCACCAATTGTATAGCTATTCGGAACAGCTATTCGGCTATACCAATATCTCGCTTCTTCCCTATCAACAGCTGTATGGCCAAAGCAATGTGTGGGCCCGTCGCACAAAATGTGTTTTAATCCTTCACGAAGTCTATCACGGTGGCCTATCGAGTGTCCCGATGTAACTATGGACTTACAGGAATTTGTCCGCTCCAACGCCCCCGAAGATGGTGGCGATGGCTTCCAGAAAGAGAACAACAGGCTGCTCGACATCCCGCTCGACGGAACGGTGATGGTCAAAGCCGGGTCGATGGTCGCGTACACCGGCGAGGTCACGTTCACTGGCAAGTCCTCGGCGGAAGGCGGCATCACGGGCTTTGTCAAGGAGGCCGTGAGCGGCGAAGGGACGCCAGTCATGGAGGCTGAAGGAAACGGCCATCTCTACGTGGCCGAGAACGGCAAGAAGGTACAGGTGCTGACTCTCGCTGACGGGGAATCGATATCGGTCAACGGGACTGACGTGCTCGCGTTCGACTCAACTATCGACTACGAAATCAATACAGTCGGTAGTCTCTCCGGCATGGCCGCCGGTGGGCTGACGAACGTCTACCTCACCGGCCCCGGCGAAGTCGCACTGACGACACACGGCGACCCACTGGTGATGACGCCGCCGGTGTTCACCGACCCGGATGCGACCGTTGCGTGGAGTTCGAACCTCTCACCGTCTATCGAGATGAACAAGACGTTCGAAATCGGCCAGACTTCCGGGGAATCAATCCAGATGGAGTTCACCGGCGACGACGGCTTCGTCGTCATCCAGCCGAACGAGGAAGGGTCTGTCACACAGAGCCAGAGCTAACGGCCGCTGTGCTGTCACGTCGAAGACACCGAGCGCTTGCGGAGCCGTCCCCGAACGAACGGACGGATCGGTGTGACGCCGAGGTTGAGTCGTTCGATTTCGACGACGTCGAACGACCGGTCCGCGACGAGTCGCGTCCCCGTCTGCCGGGTGAGATGACAACCGCCGGCAAGGCGTTTCCAGAGCGGTGTGAGCGCTGACTGTAGCCCAGCGCGCCATCCGTCGTCGATGACGTGCTCGAAGAAACGCAGTTCGCCGCCGGGTTTGAGTACACGGGTGATTTCATTCATCGCGGATTCGATGTCCGGAATCGTACAGAACACCATCGAGGCGACGACGATGTCGAAGGATTCGTCGTCGTACGGGAGAGCTTCCGCCGGTGACGACTCGATATGGATCGGCGTGGCCTGCGCGGTCGCCTTCTCTGTTGCCTGCCGCCGCATGTGTGGGTCCGGCTCGACAGCGTGAAACTCCGTCGAGGCGGTCGCCACGCTATCGAAATACGGAAACATCGCGCCGGTTCCAGCGCCGAGGTCCAGCACCGTTCCATCCAGATCCGCTACCAGATACTCACGATGTGGCCGTAGGAGGGTCCGTTCGATGAGCGTCGTTGCCGGATCGTAGATCGCTGCAAACAGCGGCGACGAGGGATTCTGACTGGCGTTCGGCTCTGTGGACATAGCAGTAGTACCGGTGGCTCCCCTGAAAGCATTGGTTCACTCGAAGAGTATCACACGCGCTCGCCACCCACTGCTGTCAGTCTCCATCCGCCGACATCTCGACGCCCGCTTCGTCAATATCGACTTTGGCTTCGGTGAGGTTGCTGTCTCGCCACGTTCCGCGTCGATACCAGCCGTAGGCAATGAGCGCCCCTGCGACGTTCGAGACGGCGAACGATATCCAGATGCCGGTTTCGCCGAGCGGCACAGCGGCGAACCACGCAATCGGGAAGCGGATGATCCCGAGCATCAACACCGAGATTGCTGCGGCGGTGAGCGTCTTCCCGGCACCACGGAAGCTCCCGGTGTAGGCCCGCATGATGCCGATGAAGCCGAAGGAAAGCGCGACGTAACGGAGGAACTGCGTCGTGATTTCGACAACCTCGGGGTCCGTCGTGAACAGGTCGGCTATCGGTGCAGCGGTGAACCAGACGAGGACTCCAGCCAGGGTGAGCACGCCGAAAAGCACCGTCGCCGCGAGGCCGGCCGCTTTCGCTGCTCGGTCCGGTTTGTCGGCCCCCATGTTCTGACCGGTCATCGTCTCGACGCCGCGGGCGACTGCGATAGCTGGCAGGAAGACAACCGAGAACACGCGCGTCCCGATGCCGTAGGCGGCGACGACTGTGTCCGGGAACATCGCGACGATGACCAGCAGCAGATTCATCGACAGTGCACGGCCCGTCCCCTCGATGGAGGCGGGCAGGCCAATGCGAACGAGCCGGCGGAGATACGACAGGTCTGGAGCCATATCACGGAGGTGAATCTGGACGCCGCGGTTTCCTCGGAACATGATCGCCAGCCCGACGACCAGCGCCAGCGCCCGCGAAAAGACGGTCGCGATGGCGGCCCCTTCGATCCCGAGCTCGGGGAACGAGACTGTCCCGACGAGCGGCGCGTTTTCGACGACGGTCCAGCCGAATATCAGGAACGGGTCGATGATGATGTTGAGGACTACTGAGCCGAACATGACGAGCATCGGCGTGATCGTGTCGCCGTAGCCCCGCATGAGCGCGACGAAGACGAAGAAGCCGAACATGAACAGCAGGCCCAGCGAAATGACTTCCATGTAGCTGGTCGCCATGGGCAGGACATCTTCTGACGCGCCCATCAGGCTGAGAAACGTATCGACGCCGAGATAGCCCGCGATGCCGAGAACGAACGAGACGATGACGGCGAACGTCACCGTCTGTGAGGCGGCGTACTCAGCGTCGCGCTCCTCGCCCGCACCGGTAAACTGCGCGACGAGGACGCTGCCGGCGACGGATATCCCCATTCCAAGCGAGATGAGGAGAAATACCATCGGGAACGCGAAGCTGATTGCCGCCAGCGCATCAGTGCTGTATTGGCCGAGCCAGAACGTGTCTGCGAGGTTGTACGCGGTCTGGAAGAGATTTGTGATGACAATCGGCATCGAGAGGAAGAACAGCGGCTTCCCGATGCCACCCGACGTGAGGTCGAACTCTTCGGGACCCTTGAACAGAGCACCAACGCGACTTCGAATCCCCATCAGCGGGTCGCCTCCACTGGCGTGTCCGTCAGGAGATGGGTCTCAGCGTATCGCGTAATCGTTTCGTTGAATCTGTCTATCGAACGGTCTGTGGCGACGTGTCGGGTATGGGCACCTGTGATCGCCGTCACGAGGAACTCCGCTGCGACGGCCGGCTTGACCGCGCTATCGAACTCCCCGGTTTCGACGCCGGCCGCGATAATTTCCCGCAACTGGTCAAAGAGAGCAGCATCGAACTTGGCCAGTTGTGTCCGGAAAGCGTCGTTGTACGGGGCCTGTGCCTTTATTTCGAGTAACGCTGTTCTGAACTCCTGACCGGGCGTCCGCCGCCCATCGGTGAGAACTGTATCCAACAGCGAATCGAGTTCTTCCCGCGGCGTGTTCCCGTCTACTCCCGCTATTTTTGCAGTGTATCGTTCGTACAAGAAGTCCAGAAACTCCGCAAAGAGGTTCTCTTTACTGTCGTAGTAGTAGTGAATAGACGCTTTGCTCCGGTCTGCCTCGTCAGCGATGTCCTTGACCGTGAGCGCGGCGTACCCGTGCTGGCAGAGGGCGCGGTACGTCGCCTCGAGAATTTCGGTAGCTGTATCGTCATCCATGGCGGCTGTGACAAAACTTACTAACCGATTAGTCAAAAACGCTTTGAAGTACACAATCTGAGATAAAGGCGATAATTAGATATATTCGGCCGAATTCAGACTTACTAACTAATAATTCAGTCCGTAATAGCATATAGGTCACAACGGTTATCCAACCATGGGCGAAACTGTTAGCCAATGGGTGGACCATCGGACCGCACCTTCTCGGAACAGACCGAGGAGATAATGCAGGCAACCTACCGGGCGTTGCGCGAACATGGGTATGCTGATCTCACAATAAAACGAATCGCGGACGAGTACGGCAAATCGACGGCCGCAGTGCACTACTACTACGACACGAAGGACGACCTTCTTGCGGCCTTTCTCGATTATCTACTGGAGCGGTTCGTCGATTCGATCCACGACGTCGAGACAACGGACCCCGAAGCCCGACTGGAAATATTGCTCGATGAACTGCTCGTCAAACCACAGGAAAACCCTGATCTCTCGGTCGCCTTGCTAGAGATGCGGAGTCAAGCACCGTACAAGGAGGCGTTCAGTGACCGATTCCGCCAGAACGACGAGTACATTCGCTATCTGCTCAAGGCGGTCATCAATCATGGGATCGACGAGGGTGTGTTCACCGACGTCGATGCGGATCACGTTACTCGTTCGCTGCTGACAATCATCGACGGTGCCCGGACCCGCGCCGTGATGCTAGACGATACCGAGGAACTCGAAACGGCCCGGCAGACGGCGAGTGAGTACGCCGACGCCATGTTACAGTAATCGTCCAGTGGTCAACTGTCTTGTAACTGTTTCAGGCCGTCCCGATAACACCAACTGTGGGTTGTCTGAACCTTGATCCCACAGCCAACACAACCTGTTAATCGGAGACCAACCACCGCCACAATAGCCGGGACGTTTGCGAGTGCCTGCAAGGCGAACAGTCTGACTCAAGTAACCTCTTGGAACGCTGGCGCTGTCTCACCTTTGAACTGGGGATACAGCGGCTTCGGGCCGTGGTTGTGGTGATGAATCAACTCCCGGTGTTCGGCTCGTCTACGTCTCGAAGGTTGGCCCGTGTCGCTGCGCGCCGGCCACTCTCAGACGAGTCTACCGGACTGGCGGTATTGGTAATCGCCAAAGCCCAGTAGCGGGAAAAAGAGTGGTCCAATGAACGTGAGTCCGAGCCCGAACCCGATACCCCGACCGTACGCTCTAGCTACGCCAGCGTGAATCTTGTACAACACGTAAATGTTCAGTATAGGGATCAGCAACAACATTAGCCACCACCACGCGTTCCCGCCGATTTGGAGCATGACGTAGAGGTTGTATACCGGAACGATAGCCTTCCAACCTGCGCGGTCGGCTTTCTCGAACACCATCCACATCCCGGCGATATGGATACCGGCAATCAACAGGTTGAACAGGAGCAGTACAATATTACCTGCGCCGCTATTCTGGAGGGGAGCAGCTATCACTGCAAGCGGGGCCATATCGGCGTCTAGCCTGCATACTTTCAAAAAAATGACGACTTATCGTCGCGGCGGAACCGAACTCTGCCGCTGCAAATGCACAGCTAGCAATTGCATCCCGACCGGCCCGCTTGAACACCCGACGGTTACCTATGAATCCACGGTATCGCCGCCTGTAACACTCTGTTCTGCAGGCGGCTGAATGGTCAGGTGGTCCCGCATCGATTCGATGAGAGTCGCCGGTAATCGAATGTCGCCGTCGGAATCCTGCTCAACGCCGAATATTTCCTGAACCTCGCTGCTAATGACAATTGTCTGAAGTTCGCCCGTCGCTGTATCGATCGTAATGTTTTGCAGTGTGCCGACTTCGCGGCCATCGGTACTCACGACCCGGACGTTGGAGAGCTGGTTTGCGAGGACCGTTCGCATACTGGTCAATAATCCCGAAATTACCATAAAATTACTGCATCTTCCTGCGGTATATCGTCTCTTACTACAAACTGGGTGCGTACATGGATGCCATGTGGTCGGCGCCGAAACGGTGTCACAGATATAACCGGTACATTATGACGGACTTGCCGGCATACTGATCGGATCAGCACTACCGTCTTCAAGACGGCTTTAACCTATCGCTGGTGCTTTTTCAGTCCCGGCGTAACCGCTGACTGTATGCCAGCGAATTGCCCTCCATCTGCGACGCGGTACTGGTGGCAGCATCGCTCTCAAACGCACGGACAGTTGCCCGCACCACAGGAGGTGATTCTGTGAGCGTTCGGTCGGTGGCACTGGCCGCAGTGCTTATCGCCGCAGCGGCGACGGGTCCGGGGCTTGCCGCTGCGGAGCAGCAGGCCACGGTCTCAGAGGACAGCCTCCCGCTGCACGCCGCCCAACAACAGGTGGTCACTGGGGAAACCACACTGGAACCTGGGACGGAGATGACAGTCACAATCGTGTCAGAGAACTCGTCGAACCCGTTCGTTTACCGAAGGGAAGCCATAGTACAGCCCAATGGGACGTTTGCTGCCCAGTTCGATCTGTCTCGCCAGCCAGCGAACACATCCTACAACCTATCCGGCTATGTCGACGGCGACATGCTGTTTAACCGTACTGAGACTATCGCCCCGTGCGACGACAACTGTACTGACCCGGAGGCTGCCGCTACGGAGCAGGAACCCACGGTCTCAGAGGACAGCCTCCCGCTGCACGCCGACGAACAACAGGTGGTCACTGGAGAGACCACGCTGGACCCTGGGACGGAGATGACGGTCAGAATCGTGTCAGAGAACGCGTCGAACCCGTTCCTTTACCAAAGGCCGGTCAGAGTGCAACCCAACGGCACCTTCGTCGCCCAGTTCGACATGTCGGACGTGCCAGCGAACACAGCCTACGAACTGTCCGCGCATGTCGACGGCGACACACTGTTTGAACGTACTGAGACCATCGCCCCGTGTGATGGAAACTGTACTGATCCGGTACCGGAGATAGAGACCCCGGAACCGACTGATGATGGCGAAAACGTCGTCGAGGTCTCCCAGGGCGACACCGCCGAAATTCCGGTCTCAATGACTGATGGAGGAACCAAAACGCTCTCCATTGGCAGCGAGGCGGCTAACTACCGGATCAACGCGACCGTCAGTGACGACGACGATGACGGCGAAGTGCTGGTTCTCTTCGATACTGCGGCCGCCGGCACAGACGGAGCGACGCTCAGCGTGGCGGACGACGGTGACTCGCTGACCGTGACCGAATCGGAGCCAGACCTCTCGTCCATGCTCGCCGCCGCTGCGTACTCGTACCGCATGTTCGATGGGCAGTCGACTGACGGGAGACCGACTGTCGGAACGATCGTCATCGAAGCCAACGGGACGACAAGCGAGCAATTCGAGGTTGAGGAGTCGGCCGACTTTGGGCTGGAGGAAACCGTGGTTCAAGGGCGGCAGGGAGAGACTGCTCGAATTCAGATAGCTCTCGCGACCGCTGACGCGGCCACCATTTCTATCGGGAGCCCGGACGTCAACTACGAGATCAATGCGACCGTCCGTGACGGGAACGACGATGATCGTGTCGCCCTCCTGTTTGATACCACGGCGGCCGGCCACGACGAACCCACCCTTGAAACCGCCGCGGACGCCGATGCCGTATCAGTCGAATCCGGTTCGGAAGTCGCCCTCGATTCGCAACTCGCCACGGACACCTACGAGCTGTCACTGTACCGTGGGACTGAGGTGGCCGAGGGGCAGCCCGATACGGTCGGCTCGCTGCGCATCACAGATGGGAAAACCACATTTACAGACGCGTCTTCTGACGGCGTCGATTCAGTTACCGGCGAAACGCCGGCCGCGCAGCAGTCACAGGCTGGGGACTTCGGGGTTGGTGTCGGCGCTCTCGCTGTCGGCGGGATGCTCGCCATCGTTGGCGTAGGCACCGGTCTTCGGTCCGTCATGGACTGACGCCGCGACAGTGGGCTATACGCACGGTTTTTGAGACCATCTCGGGCTTGGCGATCGGGCTACCCTCGTCTGAGACCTGATCTCGTTGCCTTACCCACGGCTGGCATGTTGCGATTTGAGACCGAGTTCTGTGGGTTTTGTCCTCAAATCACCACGGCAGAGCGGTCCTTCCTATGACAGCGGTTCGCCAGAGTCACTCGTCAGTCAGTAGCGCAGCGATACCGAGAACGGTGATGCAGAGACAGAAAAACAGCACGCCCGGCTCGACGACTTCGAACACGAACCATGCGAGCGTGCTGGTTCCACTGACTGGCCCTGCATGCGGACTTGCGGGGGCCAGAACCTCGGATCCGGCGGTTGCGTCCGCCAGCCTTTCTGCGCCCCACTGGATGAAGAGACTCGCAAAGCCGATGAGTCCTATTCCTGTAATAACGTTGTTCATCGATTGCTGGATGCGCGGCGCAAGGTCGTGGTCGCCGACCAGCACAATTGGGTCGCTCGCCGGGCCGTACACGGTCATCTCGTTGCCCTTCGAGGAGTACACCGTCTCGACCGGCTCGATGAGGTCTGCGTCTTTGAGGTTCGAAACGTGGTAGTGGACGTTCTGGACCGACGTGTCACATCGGTCCGCTATCTCGGACGGCGTTCCGGGCTCGTCGTACAGCGTACGGAACAGGGACCGACTGGTGTCCGAGGCGAGCGCATCGAGCACGTCGTCGGTTTCGTTCTCCGCAACATCGAGTACCCGCGGTGATTCATCGGCAGTCCCAGTCCGTTCCTGTATCCGTTCGATGAGGCTCGACATAGCGTCACTGTCGGATACGTAATACGGGATCCATCAAAGCCCTGTGGCTGACTTAAAACTAGATTTAACCGTCGGTGCGGTTTTGTGCACTCCGGACTGCATGGACTGGACGGACCGCCCCGTGGCCGGTCTCGTTGTCGAGTCTCGGTCGTCCCACGTCTCTCGTGGTCTGTTCCAGCAGGCGTTCTGTTTCGCGGGGTGATAGCGACTCGTTCGCCTCTAGCATCAGGGCCGCGGTTCCACCGACGTACGGGACTGCAGCCGAAGAGCCGACGAAGCCGTCAGGTGCGGCAGCGGCGAACTGCCTGTCTGGAGCCACGATGTCGACACCGGTCCGTCCATCGACTGTCGGGCCACGGGAACTGAACGGTTCAAGCCGTTCGACACGGCTGTTGTATGCCCCGACAGTAATGACTTCGCGGGCCGTCCCTGGAGCGACAATGCTGTTTCGAGCTGATGTGTGCTGGAGGTCGTGTGTCGGTGAGACAAGCCGTAACCGTGCACCAGTCGGCGACGCGGGCCCACGAATCACGAGATAGTAGTCACCGGGCCTGACGTCGGCAACGATTCGCTCGTTTGGTACGTCGTCGCCGCGATAGGGCTGTGAGCGGGCGACGAGACGGGAATCGGTTCCGTTCGTTCGATACAGCTCGACTGTGTACTCCTCGTCTGCATGGCCCCGGTCCCACGAGAGCCAGACCGTGATTTCGGTCCCGCCCCGGATGTAATTCTGCCTGCTCCTGTTGGTAAAATCGATTGTCCGGTTTTGGACGGTTTCGGTGGTGTACTGTCCTGACCAGTGGGATTGTGCGAGATTCCCGGCTGGGGCGACGAACACTGACCCACGCTCTGCCGCTCGCGTCGCACTCCGAGCGACTGGTCCGGTTCCATCGCCGGGCTGTCCGTAGAAGGAAACGGGTGCGACGATAACGTCGACGTCCTCTCGAACGAGCCAGTCAACTGCCTGCCGATAACTGTTGACGCTGTCGACCCGGGCGAGATAGAGGGCGGCGTCCGGTGCGGTCCGCGACACGACAGCGGCCGTCGCGGTTCCGTGTGCCTCCCGGGTATCATCTACGGACCCACCGCCGAAGCTCCGTGTTTCGGAGACCTGTCCGGCAATCGTTTCTGACTCTGTGTCGAATCCGGTCGGATCGACGATGCCGACCGAGACGTTCGAACCTGTAACCCCGGCCGCGTGGAGACGTTCGAACCGGCCGGCTGATCCGTCTGACACTGATACTGATGCGGTATCGGCCCTATTTGGGCGGGGGTCCGTCGGCCCCGTCACTGCGAGCAGTGCGATGCTACCGGTGAGTGACACGATTGCGACGACGGCCAGTAGCAGTACAGTCCGATCACGCACTGCTGACCACCTGCCGCGATACGACCACCGGAACGTAGAGCGACGGGCTCTCAACGAACATAGGGTGAGTATCGAACGCTGTACCGAGACGTTCGGCGACTCGGGCATACGTAGCGCGGAATACGTCGTTTGTAAAAACCGACACACGTACATTCACATAGGAACAGTCTACCCAGCGGACACGTCGTTTCATCGTTACTTTCAGTCTGTGTGATGTGGCAAGACCCGACTGTAGGACCAACGGACTCTGATTCGAGCAATCGACAACGGGGTGGGCGGGTTGTGCCCGTTGTCGTGTGGACAACCGGACCGGGATGGATTCCGATTCGGGGAAACCGGCGGCACATGGGGAGGGCGCTGGCAGCCGGGAACCGTCTCAGGCGGTCGCCGGCGTTTGAAACGTCGGACGGGAGCATACTAAAACTATCAAAGACTAAAAACTGGTTTTAAATCTCAATGCATTTGGGTTGTAGCCAACTCACACATCTCGGTACTAGTCGCCGACGGGTTTGTACCGGACTTCGAGATGAAAGATAATTTTGGGTCGCCCATCGGATTCCAACTGGATGTTGCGCCCTGACATTGGCCTGCCGAGATTCAGCGGCGGGCCGTTGGTTCCCGTTGTAACGTACCTCCTGGTAATTGTCGTCCTCTCCGGACTGGTGACCATCTCCCCCGGCGCATCGCCACCGCCCGTCCTGGGAATGATCTGGGGTGTCTTCCTCGTCGCACTCACGGTTGGGACGCTCAGAATAGAGACCGTCTCACCGCGTTCTCTGCTCCCGTCTGTTCGCACACTGGGCCCCGTGATCGGGTTGGTAACCGTGTTCTGGGGACTGTACAACCTTGCTGCGGTCGCTCTCGCGATGGGTGGCATCTCCGGGTTCGAAGCCTCGCTGTCGAGAACCGCTGCCCACCCGCTGCTGTATCTCGCGGCGCTTTTCAGTTCACTTCTGTTCACCGCGATCCCGGAAGAGTTCCTCTTCCGTACGTACCTCCAGCAGAAGTTCACGCGGTTGGCCGGTGAGACGACTCGTCGCACAGTGTTGTCCGGTATCGGCGTCGCTGCGGTCCTGTTCGCCCTGTTTCACCTCCCGCGGTGGTTTCTCGCATCGGGGCATGGCGTTAGCTCCGGGCTTGCAGTCAGGCTCCTCGGACTGGCGCTCATGGGTCTTGCCTACGGGAGCGTGTACGCGCTCTCGGGGAACCTCTGGCTCGTCGCGCTGTTCCATGCATCGATGAATCACCCGCCGTTCCTCGTCAAGGTGACCGTCCCATCTGAGCTACATCTGGTGGTCAGCGTGCTCGAATACACTATCATGGTTACGCTGGTCTACCTGACTGTTCGGGTGGTAGAACCTGTTGAGACGCCGCATATCTGGTCACAAGGTAACAACCACGCCTCAACCGGGGACTGACTGCTCTCTCTGTCTGTGAGGATGGGCCGGATCGTACTACGTGTCCGATTCTGTGGCTAAGTGGAAACCAACGGTGACAGGTGGGGAGAAACTGGGCTTTATTTTCGCTTCGGACAGAAACGTACCCATGGATCTACAGACGGAAACTTGGACTGATATGGCGGACGTGGAGACGAATCTGGCGCTGCTCCCCGTCGGGAGCACGGAGCAACATGGGCCACACGCACCGCTCGGAACGGACACGCTCGACGCCGAGGCAGTCGCCGAACGCGGTGCCGAGCGCTACGACGCCACAGTCGTCGTCGCACCGGCAGTCCCCGTCGGCGTCGCCGAAGAGCACCGGGCTTTTTCCGGGACGCTGTGGACCTCGGAATCAACGTTTCGGTCCTACGTCCGTGACATCGTCGGTAGTCTCGCCAGCCACGGCTGGGACCACGTGGTGCTGGTCAACGGCCACGGCGGCAACATTGACGCGTTGCGTGAAGTGTCGGGCACGATAGTCCGACACGACGAGGCCTTCGCCGTCCCGTTCACGTGGTTCAACGCGGTCGGCGACCACAGCGCCGACATGGGCCACGGCGGGCCGCTGGAGACTTCGCTCCTCCAGCACACGAATCCCGAAATAGTCCACGAGGACCGACTGGACGAGGCCGCTGACGGTACCAGCGACGGCTGGGGGGAGTGGCAAAGCGGCGTCAATCTCGCGTTCGATTCCGACGAGTTCACCGAGAACGGCGTCGTTGGCGACCCCCGCGAAGGCAGCGCCGAACGTGGGGAGACGCTGCTGGAGCTGGCGACCGACGCGCTCGTCGACCTCCTCGATGAAATCGCGGATCGGCCGGCCGGACCGCGTGAGTGAGAGTTGTGGTAAAAGCGGTTATATTCTATTGAAAATACGCTATCTGGATACTTCTTGAGATAGTTCATATCTACTTTCTTCGTAAATATCTTTATTGGAGTTTATATGGGATGAATAGCACTCAAAAGTGTATATTAGGACTAAATGGTAACTAGATAAACGTGCATATGTCGTAAATGTCTGGATCTGTTCTGATACAGCTTGCGTTCCCGGGTATTGGCTGAAAGCGGCCGCGCCGACTCAGTCGTCGCCAGCGCCCCGCTTCCGGATCTGTTTCCCACCAGCGTCTGGCGTCCGGAGCACCTGTTCGTCCGTTTCCGGCCCCAGAACTTCCACGCGGACGCTCGACACTTTGTACTCGGGGATGCCGGCGGTCGGGTCGAACGTCTCGCCGGTGAGTTTGTTGACCGCGCCGGCAGCGAAGTGCATCGGGATGAACAGCGTCCCCGGGCCGACGCGCTCAGTCACTTGCGCCTTGACAACGATGTCGCCCCGTCGGGACTCGACGCGAACGTACTCCTTATCGGCGATGCCGAGCTTCTCGGCCGTCTCGGGATGGACCTCGACGAAGCTCTCGCCGACGTGGCTCATCAGCCCCTCGACGCGGCGGGTGATCTGGCCCGTGTGCCAGTGATACAGCACGCGGCCCGAAGTGAGCGTCAGCGGATACTCTTCGTCGGGAATCTCGCCGGGGTGTCCGCCATCCGCGGGAACAAGGCGGGCCTTCCCGTCCTCGAAATTAAAGTTCCCCTCATCGTAGTCGTAGAGGTACGGCGTGCCCTCGTGGTCCTCGTCCCAGCAGGGCCACTGCAGGCCGTGCTCTTCGCCGGATTCGAGTCGGTCGTAGGTGACACCGCCGTAGATGGGCGCAAGCGAGTTGATTTCGTCCATGACCTCCCGCGGGTGGTCGTAGTCCCAGTCGTAGCCGAGGCGACGGGCTAATGCCTGCGTGATCTCCCAGTCCTGGCGGGCCTTGCCCGGCGGTTCGGACGTGGGGCGGACCCGCTGGATGCGTCGCTCTGTGTTGGTGAACGTCCCGTGTTTCTCCGGCGAAGTGGCCGCAGGGAGCACTACATCGGCGTACTCCGCCGTTTCGGTCATGAAGATGTCCTGCACGACGAGGAACTCCATGTCTTCCAGGGCCTCGGCGGCGTGCTGGATGTCGGGTTCCGAGAGCGCCGGGTTCTCACCGACGACGTACATCCCGTGGAGGTTCCCCGCGTGGGCCTCAGCGAGCATCTCCGGGACTTTGAGTCCTGGCTCCTCAGGCGGGCGCTCGCCCCACACGTCGGCGAACTTCTCGCCGACCTTGTCGTCTGCCGGGTTCTGGTAGCCCGGCAGGCTCCCCGGGAGCGTTCCCATGTCGCCGCCGCCGCCCTGCACGTTGTTCTGCCCGCGGAACGGCGAGAGGCCGGCTCCGGGTTTGCCGACCTGCCCGAGGACGAGCGCGAGGTCGGCCATCGCGATGAGGTTCTCCGTGCCGTGGCTCTGCTGGGTCATGCCCATCGCCCAGCCAAACACGACGCTGTCAGCCTCGGCGAGCGTCTCGGCGGCCGAGGCGAGTTCTTCAGGCGACACGCCTGCCAGTTCCTCGACTTTCTCGGGCGTGAACGCCTGAACTTTCTCCCTGACCTCCTCGAAGTTCTTCGTGTTGCGCTCGATGAAGTCCTCATCGTGGAGGTCGTGTTCAATGATGTATCGAATCAGGCCGTTGAGCCAGGCCACGTCGTAGCCGGGGTTGGTCCGAGTGTACTGGTCGGCGTGTTCGGCGATGCCGACCTTCCGCGGGTCGAACACGACGAGGTCGGCTCCGTCCCGGACGTTCTGCTTGATTCGCGTGGCAAGCACCGGATGGGACTCCGTCGTGTTGGAGCCGCTGATGAGGTAGGCATCGGCCTCGCCGATGTCCTCGTTGATTCGGTTGGTCATCGCGCCGTAGCCGAGCGTCTGCTGGAGCGCCGCCACCGTCGAGGAGTGACAAAGCCGTGCGCAGTTGTCGATGTTCTTCGTGCCCAGCACTTGGCGGGCGAACTTCTGGACGAGGTACGCCTCCTCGTTACTCCCCTTCGAGGAAGCGAGACAGCCCAGCGAGTCGACGCCGTGGGCGTCCTGAATCTCGGTGAAGCGCTCGGCCACATAATCCAGCGCCTCGTCCCAGGTGGTTGGTTCGAGTTCGCCGTCGTCGTTGCGGATTAGCGGTTCAGTAATCCGCTGTTCGCTGTTGGCGAACTCGTGGCCGAACTTCCCTTTCACGCATGTCGAGAAGTTGTTCGCGGGCGCGTCGTCGGGGTCATCGACCGGAACGACGCCGAGCGAGTCCCCGTCTTTGCCCCACATCTCGAACCGACAGCCGACGGCACAGAATCCGCAGGTCGTCTCCTGTTTGTCGATCTTCGAGAGCCGGTAGTCGCTGACCACGCTGGCGATGTCGAACAGTCGACCCTCGGGCATCGTGTTCGCCGCGATACTCTCGGCGGTGTGTTCGCCGGCGAGGAATGCCTTCTTGCCGTAGTCCTTGGCGATGTCGCCGGCCCGACGCTTGGCTTGCGACGCGAATCTGGCGAGGCCTTGCTTCCCCTTCGCCGCTCGTGGGTCGTCGGGTTCGAAGCCACGATTCGGGGCGGTGGTGTCGTCGATGGTCTCGGCGTCCTCGTGTTCGATGACTTTCCCGATGGAGTTTCGCTGTGTAAAGCCCGGGAGCGGGAGTGTCGCCGCGCCGTCGATACCTTTCTCGGTCAGCGAGCCGGTGGGGCAGACGGTGGCGCAGTGGCCACAGGAGACACACTCCGAGTCGTGCATGGTCTCGGCGTCGGACTGGAAGCCGATGCGAGTGTCCTCGCCGTGGCCCTCGATTCGGAGGACGCCCTCCACCTGCACGTCGTTGCAGGCGTCGACACAGCGGTTACAGAGGATGCACTTGTTGCGGTCGATCTGGATGAACGAGGAGGTATCGTCGATGGGTTCGTACTGGTCGCGCTCGTCGAAGACGCCGTACCGGGGGTGGTCGACGCCCTCGCTGATGGCGGCGTCTTGCAACTCACAGCGCCCGTTGCCGTTGCAGGTGGTACACCGGAGGTTGTGGTTCGAGAGGACGAGGTCGAGGTTGACGCTGCGGGCTTCCTCGGCGTCGGGCGTGTCCGTCGAGACGGAGAGGCCGTCTTCGGCGGGGAACGAACAGGACGGGACGATGCCGTGTTCCTCGGTCTCGACCATGCAGGTGCGACACTCGCTGCGCGGGCCGACCTCGTCGCTGCAGTCCCCGTCGCGGTCATAGTAACACAGCGCGGGCACGTCGGCGTCGCTTTCGACGCCCTCGGCACCGGGGTCGACGCTTACGATATCGTCGTCGAGGTCCTGTAAGGCGTCGATGATGGTCGCCCCCGGGGCGACTGTGACCCGCTCGCCGTCGATGGTCAGCGTTGTCGGGTCGTCCGTGTCGGTCCCCACGTCAGGGTCGTTGGCGGTGCCGGTCTCGAACTCGCTGGTGACTGGCGTCTCCGGCTGTGGGTCGTCTAGGTCTGGAACTCGTGGAATCGATCTGTCTGTGCTCATAGTTTCTCCGTACAGGTACCGGCTGGACAACGGCCGTTCGTGTGGGCTCGGAACTCGGGTTCGAACTCGTCGATAGCTGTGGTCACCGGCCGCGGCGCGTGTGCGCCGGTCTGGCAGTTACTCGACTGGCGCATCACCCGGGACAGTTCGCGTATCTTGTCGCTCTCGAACGAGCCGTCGTATATATCGCGTAGGAGTTCAGCGAGCTGTTTCGTCCCCTCGCGACCGGGGACGCATCGGCCGCTGTTCTCCATCGACGCGAACCGCGCCCGCTTTCCGACCGTCTCGACGGCACATCGGCCGGTGTCGAACAGTTCGACGACGCCGTCGGTGCCGAGACCGGCCGCCCGGAGCGACTGCGCAGTCGGTGCCATATCGAGGCTTCGGGTGACACCGCCGAGGACGCCGCCGACGCAGGCCATCTTGAACGAACCATCCATCTCGACCGCTTCGCGAACCGCTGAGAGGCTTGCGCTGGACCCGAGTTCGACGGTCGACGATGCCACAACGTCGCCGGTGACTGCGATGATTCGCGTTCCGGGGTCTGCGGCGTCAGCGTCGACGCTGTCTGGCTCGGCGATGGCCCGCTGAACGTGCGCGAACGTTCGCGGCGTGTGGATGACTGTTGGGCGTCCGTACAAGCCTCGTTTAGCTGGCGATGGTGGCTGAAGCCGTGGCTCGATGCGGTCGGCCCCCTCCAGTGCTTCGAGCGCCGCCGTCGGTTCGCCGGCACGGAACTCGTTCGGGCCGGCCACCAGTTGCGGAACGACTGGCAGGCTGTCGCCGACTGCGTCGATTGCTTCTCGGAGGTCCGCTTGCAGGTCTGTCTGCGACTCGCTCACATAGATGACAGCATCGCCGGCGTCCACGTGCTCGGCGACTGCTGCAATCCCGTCGAGGACTGCCATCGGTGCGCCAGAGAGAAGCGTGTCGTCGCCCGTCGGGAGGTCGCTGGCGTCGTTGGCGTTGCAGACGACCACCGGGTCACCGTCGGTTGTACTGGCCGTTTCCCACGTCTCGGCGACCGGTTCGTCAGCGGCGGCGTCCCCGCGGCCCCGGCCCAGCAGCCCGACTGCTGCTGCAGCGTCGGCGGTCTGCTCGGACGAGACGAACGACCAGTCGGCCGGTTCGAGCGGGGCCACCCAGCCGCAGGGACCCAGTACGTCGCGGCGGCCGACAGAGAGCGGACCGTGCTCCGGAAGGGGAAGCGATGCGGTCTCGGGGTTGTGGTCGACGACGGCGTCCGCATCGGCTGTCGGTACTGTCCCCCCTTCCATCTCGTCAATGAGATCACGGACGGTTGCCGGCGACGGGGCACCGTAGAAGGCTGTCCGTCCGCTACTCGTGAGCATCACCAGCGGCGTGACCGCTGTGATGCCCGTCGGCCCCGTCCTGACGACCGGGACCGAGTCCGCTGCCGTCCGTGCCGCAGAGTGGACCCGGTCCCCGCTCTGTGACCGGTCATCCGTCGACACGCGGACGACGGTCGAATGACCGAGGGCCGTGGTTTCCTGTGTCATACTCTGTGCGTCGTGCTGAACGATTAAAAACCCAGCCGAATGCCCCCAGTGCCATCGGCTATAGTCGAGTCGTCGACCCGCAGAACATATCAGTTGCTTATACATTGATGGGGCAGCGATAGTCGGATCGTTCCGTCGAAACAATGAGGCAGCAGGACGTTACCACAATCGAAACGATGAACCCACGGTTCGAGGAAGTCAAGACGGAGGCGTCGGCCGCGATAACTGAGGACGACCTGCGCTCAGTGTACACAGGCATCATCCACGAGGACGGCCGTCACGAGTACTACTTCGGCAACGACACCGAGGAGGCCGCTGAACTCCGCGAGGCGGCGGCCATACAGCTCGGAATGTTGCTTCGCGTCCTCGCTGACCGCTCGGAAAGTAGCGTCGACGAACTGACGGCCCTGGCCGCTGAACGGGCCGATCAGATGGAGCTACGGTAGGAGACGGAACGGCTGCCTTCGGCTAGTCGGTGGTGGCGATAGCTTCGATTTCGACCGCTGGACCTTTCGGGACCGCACCCACGCCGACGGCGCTCCGCGCCGGTGGGTCCGATTCGAAGAACTCGCTGTAGGCCTCGTTGAACGCGTCGAAGTCGTCGATGTCGTCGAGGTAGACAGTCGTCTTTAGCACATCGTCGAGCGAGAGTCCGTCGGACTCCAGAATCGCCTCGACGTTGTGGAGACACTGTCGCGTCTGCTCGGCGACCGGTTCGTCGTCGAGCAGTTCGCCGTCTGTCGTTAGCGGGAGCTGTCCGGCGGTGATGAGGAGGTCGCCGTTCGACGTTGCCTGACTGTACGCCCCGACTGCGGCCGGTGCCTCGTCGGTGCTGATTACGCGCTTCATACCCGGACAAATCTGCCCTCATTGCATAAATCCCGGTCACACTCACACAACGTTCTCGAGAGCTTACCAGTTGTGTCCAGTCACTGATTGATGACGACAATCGCGGTCAACGCCAGTCCGATGCCCGCGGCTTTCCTCAGTGTCATCGACTCCCCGAATGCGATGACACCGATGACTGCGGCAGTAATAAAGTACATCCCGCCGATTGTGGAGACTACCGACGTCGACCCGACAGTTACGCCGACGAATGTCGAAACCACGCCAACGGCCGCCGCGACACCAGCCGCGAACGCGAACAGTAGCCCCCGGTTCGTGACGACGAGAGACGCGTCAGAGATAGCGACATACATACCAGTGACGACTGTCGCGGCTGCATACGACACGAACGCCGCGGTTTCCGGGTCCATTGTAGTCGATGCGACGTTCCCAAACGCGATCCAGAACCCCCAGGCTATCATCGTTCCCAGGCCGAACAGGACGGCGGCGTTCATCTGTCCGACCTCCGCGTGAGTCGGTTCCAACTCTTTCTGAGCGCCTCTGGCGAATGGCTACATCTGGCCGCGTGCAATCGACGCATTGATTCGATTGTACGGGACCAGCTGTCTTGAGTGCGATGTCCGCTTGCCGCGTGTTTTTTATATCGACTCCGACAAGAGTGTGACAATGGCTAACGTCTCAGAAGACTCGTCGGAACGGACACTCGAGGACGTGTTCTACCCTGCCGACAGGATTCCGTTCGTCGAGTGGGACGAGCTATCCGGTGCGAAGCCGACGGTCGTCCTGACCGGCGTGGTCGCACTCTTGGCGTTCGTGACCGGCCTTTCGAATCTCAGCCAGGCGTCGCTTGCACTCAATGGTCCACTGACCGCAGTGGTCGACCTTCCGTTACCTTTCGTCCGATTCGGCGGAGTGCTGTTCGCGTTCATCCTCGGCATCGTGACGGTCGGGCTCCAGCGGCGCAAACAGCTTGCTTGGCGTGTGGCAGCTGTCGTGCTTCTCGGTCTGGTCGTACTGCCGCTTACCACGCTTCAGCCTACGGACATCCCCCTGCTGGTGATGACGCTGGTCACGTACCCGTTGGTAGTCCGAAACCGACACCGGTTCGACCAGTCGCTTGACCTCTCGCCGATCCAGATCGCGTCGCTGTCGGCGATTTTCGGCGTCGTTCTCTACGGGACTGTGGGTGCGTACGGACTTCGGGGCCAGTTCCTCGAACTCGACAGCTGGGGCGATGCCGTGTATTACGTCGTCGTCACTATCGCCACGGTCGGCTACGGCGATATCACACCTGTGACGGCGGAGGCACGGTGGTTTTCGCTCTCGATTATCCTGTTCGGCACCGGCGCGTTCACTGTCGCCGTGGGCGCGCTCATCGGGCCGGCTATCGAATCCAGAATGGCGACAGCGTTCGGAGTCATGACTGCATCAGAACTCACACTCCTTGAGGACCATATCGTGGTCCTGGGGTACGGAGACGTTACGGCATCGCTACTTGAGGAACTGGGTGACGAGACCGAAGTGGTTGTGGTCACGCCCGACGAGGGAACGGTCGCGTCGCTGCAGGGCGAAGGCGTGAACCTGCTCACCGGCGACCCCACCGACGAGGAGGTGCTCAAAGACGCACGCGTCGGGACTGCGAGCGGCGTTGTGGTGGGAAGTAACGACGACGCACGCGACGTGCTGGCCGTCATCGCAACGAAAAACGTCAATCCGGACATCCGCACAGTCGCGGCGGCGACAGACGAGAAACACGTCGAGAAGTTCCGCGCGGTCGGGGCGGACGAGGTTATCAACCCCCGTTCTATCGGTGGGCGGCTCCTCGGGCAGTCGGTACTAGGTCGCGGGCCGACCGAGTCGCTACTAACCGAAATCGAGACCGACGACGGGAGCGACCCTGTTGACTCCGAGTGACCCAGCCACCTTCAGCGACGCTGGTCTCCACAGCTACAGTCCCAGTTTCAGTGGCGTTCTGGGATAGTAATATATGTATTCGACACTGAATATCGAGGTATGGCCACCTCGGACGCCAGTGGCATTTCGGAGATCGTCGGCCGGCTACTGGTGCCACTCTGTGCCGCGTCCGGGGCGCTCGTACTCGCAGGGTTCTTTTTTCCGACCCTCGTCGGCGAGGCCGTGACCGGCCCGGCGTGGTTGACCGTCGCCCTCGTATTCTTCACGTCGGGACTGTGTTACATCGCGCTGCTTCCGTACTCCGAGGACGCCACCGCGCCAGCCGCGGCCGATGTTTTCCTCCGGGTCCGCCAGACCGATGTCCGGCAGGCCGTCCGGGAGTTTCTCACCCAGCACGAGCCGGCTATCCTCGTGTTCCCGGTACTCGTGTTCGCCGGGTTTTTCGGCCTACAAGTTGCATTCCCGACACGGACGACGGGCACTGTCGATGCTGCGGCGGCCACGGTGCTGCGTAGCGGCGGCCCGCTGTTTCTCGCTGCTGTCTTCCTCGCTGTCTGTTACTGCCTGTTCCTGCTGGTGGGGCCCTGGGGCGACATCAAACTGGGCGGTCCGGACACGGAGCCCAGCTACACGTACCCGACGTACTTCACGCTCGTGTTCACTGCCGGCATCGCGGCCGGGCTGGTGTTCTGGGGGCCCACTGAGGCTCTGTTTCACTTCGACCAGCCGCCGCCCTACTTCGGTGCCGCCGCTGGGTCGCCGGACGCTATCAACGGCGCGCTGGTGTACACGCTCTTTCACTGGGGCGTCTCGGCCTGGAGCGCATACGCTGTCATCGGCGTCCCGATAGCGTACTTCGCGTTCACGCGAAGCGCACCGCTCCGGGTCTCGACGGTGCTAGCACCGGTGCTGGGCACTGACGGGCTGGATTCGGCATGGGCCAAACTGGTCGACACGCTGGCTGTCTTCGCTACTATCGGTGGCATCGCCACTTCGGTCGCGCTCGTGAGCGAGCAGTTCCTCGCTGGCATCAATTACCAGTGGGGCGTCGCGGCGGGCGAGGTCGGCCCGGTCCTGTTCGTCGGCGGACTGACGCTGATATTCGTCGTCTCCAGTGCAACCGGGATTCACCGCGGCATCCGTCGCATCGCCGGTCTGAACATCGTCCTGTTCGGCCTGTTCGCGCTCCTCGTCGTCGCCGTCGGGCCGCGGTCGTTCATCCTCCAGCGCGGGACGCAGGCCCTCGGGACATACGTGGTAGAGTTCGTCCCGATGAGCCTTCACACCGGCGGGCAGTGGGTCGCGGAGTGGACCGTCTGGAACTGGTCGTGGTGGTTCTCTTGGGCTCCCTTCGCCGGGCTGTTCATCGCCGCACTCTCCCGCGGTCGCCGGGTCAGGACCGTTGTGTTCACGAGCGTCGTCGCGACCTCGGCGGCGACGATGGTCTGGTTCCTGTTGCTCGGTGGCACGTCGCTGTTCGTCCAGCAGACGGGCCGGGCCGATATTCTCGCCGCTATCGCACAACGCGGTGGTTCGGAGGCTGTCGCCGGGTTCCCGCTGCTGTCGTCGCTGCCGCTGGGACAGCTCCTCATGTTCCTGTTTCTCGCGCTCATCATCGTGTTCATGGCCACATCGGCGGACACCTCGACACTCGTAGTTTCAGTTCTGGCGACGCGACGGGAAATCGCGCCGTCGGCGACGCATATCGTCTTCTGGGGCATTTTCCAGGGCGCGGTCGCCGTCTCGGTGTTGCTTCTCGGTGGTGCTGAAACGTTACAGGCACTGGCCGTCCTGACTGGCGGCCCGTTCGCCGTGATCTCTCTCGTGGCGGTCGGCGGGCTGACCGTGACCTGGTACCGGAACGAGCGGGACCATACGTCACTCGTCAGGCACGCCGTCAGGAAACTGCCGGACATCCAGACCCATCACGACGTGGACCCACCCGAAGAAAAGTAAGTCGCGCCGACGGTGCGGTTTCAGGCCTCGGCGATCCCGGTACAGAAGTTCTCGACCAGCTGTTTCCCGGCGTCGGTGAGAATGCTCTCCGGATGGAACTGGACGCCGATGTGTGGTTTCTCGGCGTGCTGGACGCCCATCACGACCCCCTGCTCGTCGTTGGTGTGGGCCGTCTCTTCCAACTCGTCCGGAAGCGCTGTCGCTTCGACGGCCAGCGAGTGATACCGCCCCACCTCGAACGGGTCGTCGACCCCGTCGTACAGCTTCGTCCCGTCGTGGCGGACCTCTGATGGTTTCCCGTGGACTACGTCCGGCGCGTGGCCCACAGGGGTTCCGTGGGCTGCACAGAGTGCTTGATGACCTAAACAGACGCCGAGCGCCGGGTACTCTGTTTCGGCAAAAACGTCGATTGACACGCCGGCCTCCGCTGGTGTTCCGGGGCCAGGAGAGACGACGATGCCATCCGGATCGAGGTCGCGGATGCCGTCCACGTCGATAGCATCGTTCCGGCGAACCGTGACCTCCTCGAACTCGCCGACGTACTGAACCAGGTTGTAGGCGAAGGAATCGTAGTTGTCGATGATGAGTATCATCACGTCCCCTCCATTGGCTCGGTCCCGGACTCAACCGCAAACGACCCCTGTTCGCCTAAGGCCTCATCGACAGCAGTGACGAGCGCCCGGGCCTTATCCAGCGTCTCTCGGTACTCCGCCTGTGGAACGGAGTCGTGGACGATGCCGCTCCCGACCCGGAGCCGGTACTCCCCGTCGTAATGGACCAGCGTCCTGATTGTGATGTTCAGCGTCGCCCGGTCGTCGAAGCCAAACACCCCTATGCTACCGGTGTAGGGCCCCCGTTGGGTTTGTTCCACCTCGTCGATAATCTCCATCGTCCGCGGTTTCGGCGCACCCGTTATGGTTCCGCCAGGGAACACTGCGGCGACCGCGTCGGCGATGCTCACCTCGTCTCGCAACTCCCCTTCGATGAGAGAGACGAGGTGCATCACTTCCGAATACCGGTCGACGCGGCGGTACTCGGCGACATCGACGGACCCGTACTCGCTGACCTTTCCGAGGTCGTTCCGTTCGAGGTCGACAAGCATCGCGTGTTCGGCCCGCTCCTTCTCGTCGCTGCAGAGGTCCGCCTCGAGTTCCTCGTCTTCGGAGGGTGTATCGCCCCGCGGCCGCGTCCCGGCAATCGGCTCCGTAAGTAACTGGTCGCCGTCGACATCCAGCAAGAGTTCCGGGCTGGCGCTGACGAGGTCGACGCCGGGGGACTCCAGCAGCGCAGAGTACGGGGCCGGATTTACCCGGCGGACGGCGTCGAACGTGTCGACCGGGTGGACGGCCGCCGGGGCGGTCAGCCGGTGGGACACGTTCGTCTGGAACGTGTCGCCGTCTCTGACGTACTGTTTTATCTGCCGGACACGGTCGGCAAACGCCGCTTCGCCGCACTCGCTCTCGAACGTGGCCTGCGTCGCAGCAGTCGGCTGGGTCTCGATGTGTCGCTCGCCGTGGATGGCGTCCTCGGCCAGTTCGCGGGCCAGCTCCTGGCCGCGCTCGAATGCCGCTTCTGGTGACCCGTCGACTACGGGGCAGGCCGTCACGTGTACTTCGACCTCTCCGTCATGTGGTTCCTCCCACGCAGCGACGCAATCGAATACGCCCAACTGGAGCCGTGGGAGACCGTCCGAAACAGTTGTCTCCGGGATGTCTTCGAGCTCCCGTGCCACGTCGTACGACAGCCAGCCGAACGCGCCACAGGGATACGGAACCCTACAGTCGCCCCGTTCGAGGTGTTCGCGGTCGAGTAGCTCGTCGATGGTCTCGATACTCGGACTACCGCCCTCCTGTGCAGGCGTCGCCCCTGCAGCGACCTCGATTTGCTCGACCGGATCGACACCGAAGTATCCCCAGCCGGACTGTCCGCCGGTCGTCTCGAGATAGAACCCGTCTGCATTCCCATCGCGGGCGCGGCGATACGCCTCGAACGGATCGGTGACTGTGACGCGCGCTTCGACCGGTACGCGAGCGCCGTCAGGGGCTTGCTCTGCAGTTTCGAGGAACGATTCTCTGTCGGTGCTGAACCGGATATCAGTCATAGTGCAGTTGCTCCCGGACGAGAGGCTCATGCCTCCCGGTATGGTTATGTAGAGCAAGCATGGGTCGGAACAAAAACTTTCGGTCCCTTGCGCCTCCGGCCGATATACTGTTGAATTGTAGACCGCTTGTGGTTGCCCGCTGGACGAATAGCCGGTGGGACTTCAACGGTTGGACTATTCCGCATCACCCACTATACCTGCGGGGTTTGAGAGAGGTATCGAACGCTTGCCCGGTCCCGACTGCTGACTGACAGTAGCGGTCCCTACTCCCGAACACCTTCTCGGGAAGCTCCGGGCTCAGAACGAACCCAGCAATAATGACTACAATAATCGACGGTAACGAAATCGGCGACCAGATCACAGACGGCGTCGCGGCGTGTACGGATATACTCATCAACGAGGGTGTCACGCCGGGGCTGGCGACTGTGCTGATGAGCGACGACGGCGCGAGTGAAACGTACATCTCGATGAAACAACAGGCCTGTGAGGAAATCGGCATCGAGGGATTTCATCACGAAATTAGCGCGGACGAACCGGCCGAAACGCTATTTTCGACCATCGATGAACTGAACGATGACCCGGCAGTTCACGGAATCCTTGTCCAGATGCCGGTCCCCGACCACGTTACCAAGCGCGACGTATTAGAGCGCATCGACCCGATGAAAGATGTCGACGGGTTCCATCCCGAGAACGTAGGCCGGCTCGTCGCGGGAAACGCACGGTACAAACCCTGCACGCCCCACGGAATACAGAAAATACTGGCAGAAACGGGTGTTGAGACGGAGGGGAAAGACGCCGTCGTCGTCGGCCGCTCGGACATCGTCGGCAAGCCGATGGCGCACCTGCTCATCCAGTATGGGCCTGGCGGGAACGCGACGACCACCGTGTGTCACTCCAGGACTGACGACCTTGCGGAAAAGACTCGTAACGCCGACATTGTAATCGCTGCCGCTGGGGTTCCGGAAATGATAGACGGATCCATGCTTTCGGACGGCACGACGGTCATTGATGTCGGCATCAACCGGGTTGACGCTGACACGGACAAGGGGTACGAACTCGTCGGCGACGTGGATTTCGAGAGCGCGAAAGCGAAGGCGGACGCCATCACGCCGGTTCCCGGTGGAGTCGGACCGCTCACCATTGCGATGCTGATGTACAACACTGTGAAAGCGGCTAGCCTGCAGTCAGGCGTCGATATTACACTCCCGTAAGACTGGACTGCCCGTTTAGCGGGAGCCTGCCTGTGCTGCTACACTGTCTCGACTTCGCCACATTCCGGGCACGTAATCAGGAGTTCACCGGCCGGGTTTTGCCCTCCTTCAATGACGTTGTGTCCGCTGGCACACTGTTCGTGCATGTACACTTCATGGCTATCGTGCTCACGCAGCCAGATGTGGCCTTCCTCCGGTGCTGAAACGATGCCATGGCAGAAGTAGCACTCACCGTTCATACAGAATCGATGACAAGCCAATATGATATAGCTATCTCTCACTGTGAGATTCTGCTCGTTTTCAGTGCTACTGTGCCAACGAGAACACAACATGTAGACAATAATATAACTGTTGTTTCAAAACTAAGATGCTTCAGCCCAACCGTCTGATATGGACTACTGCTATACCGGCGACACACATGAGAGACTGTTCGCGGCGTACCAGGGCGACGAAGCGCCCTTCCCCACCCAGACTCAGATGGAGTTCCCGCGGCGAGAGCACCGCCGAGCGGAGGTCGACATCCTCAAACGGCTGTTCTTTCCGACCTGCTGGAACGCCGCTGCACTGGTCCGGGACGAACTCGCTGTTCTGGACCAGCTCGACACCCTCGGTGGGCTCTTCTATTCCGGCATCAGACCGTACTCGGGGGCGGACCCCGCAGAGACAGTCGCTACCGTCATCGACCAACTCCCGACTGTTCGCGCTCGCCTGAAAAAAGATGTCGAGGCCGCGTTCAAAGGCGACCCGGCGGCGAAGACGTACATGGAGATTATCCGGTCCTACCCGGGGTTCATGGCGATACTCGTACAACGGGTCGCACACACCCTCTACGAGGCCGGGGCCTCCGAGTACGCTCGCGAACTCACCGAATACGCAAAGACTGAGACCGGCATCGACATCCACCCCGGTGCCGAGATCGGCGACCACTTCTTCATCGACCACGGAACCGGTGTCGTCATCGGCGAAACCACCACTGTCGGGGAGTGGGTCCGCCTCTATCAGGACGTGACGCTTGGCGCGCTCCACTTCGAGGCCGACGAGAGCGACGAACACAGACTCAAGAAGGGATACAAACGGCATCCGGATATCGGCGATCATGTCGTCATCGGCGCGGGCACGAAAGTTCTGGGCGCTATTAGCGTCGGCGACCACGTCAGCATCGGGGCGAACTCCTGGGTCACTGACGACGTTCCGGACGATACGAAGGTGTACGTCACGGACCACCCGACGCAGGAACGGAAACGAACCAACTAACACTGAAACCGGTACTGCGCGGGTTCTGAGACTGCACAGATACTACCAATCGGCCGGAAGAACAGTTCTGAATAGTGTAAGCGCCCCCGAATCACTCATAATGCCGTTTGTTCAGTCCATCACGAAACCGATCACTGTACTTATACATTAGAATAACAACTGTACCAGCATTAGGGTCTGTTCCTACCGCTGCCCTCTAGTCATCACCAGGAACGAACTCGGCGACTCCGCTCAGGTCTCGTGACCAGACGCCCTCACCGAGGTCGAGTCCGTCGTTCCACTTCCCTACAACGGTCGAAACTGCGAGGTCGCCAGTGACGTTGTTCATCGTCGCAACCCGTCCGAGGATCGGGTCGACGCCGGCAACGAACCCAACGACCTCCAGCGGGAGGCCGACCTGTGTGAGAATCACAGTGAGCATGACGATGCCCGCCCCCGGAACGCCAGCGGTTCCGATACTGATGAGGACGGCCACAATCAACACGAAAACCTGTTCAGTAAGCACCAGTGGCTGTCCGACGACGTTCGCGGCGAACATCACGGTGACTGCCTGCCGGATGGCAGCCCCGTCCATGTTCGCCGTTGCACCGACTGGAAGCGTGAACGAATACACTCGCTCTGCGATCTGCAGGTCTTCGTCCGCATTACGCATCGTGACGGGGAGCGTTCCGCTCGACGACCGAGTCGCGAACGCAGTCACCATCGCATCTCTCGCCCCGCTGAGGAACGCAATCGGGGAGACATCGGCAACCACGCCCATCAGGAAAACGAGATAAGTGAAGCCGATGTGAATGGCGATTGCGATAGTGACTGCCAGCACGAGTTCGCCCAGCGAGGAGAACAGGCCGATACCTTCAGTGCCGATTCCGGACGCCATCAACGCGAATACGCCGAGCACACCGAATTCGAGCACCCCTCGAACGATGACGAACATCGCTTCAGACCCACTTCGAAGGCCTCGAACACTGAATCGACACTCTCTGCGAGCGCGTCCTGCTGGGCGCGGACGTATGTCAGCGCGATTCCGAAGACGATGACAAAGAAAACCGTTGCCAGCAGATTGCCCTCCGCGAGCGCCGCGACGGGATTGTTCGGCACGATTCCGAGAACGACATCAAGCAACGACGGCGGCGCTTTCGATTGCGCTTCACCGCCGCCGAATTCGAGCCCACGGCCCGGCTGGAGCACGTTTGCAACCGCGAGGCCAATGATGCCTGCGAGGGTCGTCGTCAGGGCGTAGAGTCCGACTGTCGCACCGCCGATCTTTCCGAGCTTCGCAGGGGAGAGCTGCCGAATCCCGGTCAGCAGTGTGAAGACGATAATCGGGATGACCAGCATATTGAGCAGACGAAGGAAGAGGTCGCCCACTGGTCTGACTACAGCCATCTGTTCCCCGAACGCGATACCGGCACCTGCGCCCAGTATGAAGGCGACAAAGATGCGCCAGATGAGCGGGATAGATCGATACCGGCTCCATAGCGTGCGAATGGGTTGTATCATATTACACAGCAACGGGCGGTCTTATAAAAACCCGTTAGCCCTGCCAGTATGTGCACGCGGCTATGATGCGGTCTGCTCTTACAAGATTCCGTTTGGAGCCGGGTATATTATCAAATGCCAAGTACTGCCAGTGATCCCCTGAAAAGATAGCAAAATAGCGGTTGCAATTCAGTTGTCTCCAGAAGTGCGACGCCGTTGCCACTCCGGTCTGACGGTCATTCTTACCGCCTTTCGCTCCACTGTCGATTTCTTGAATCCGGCAGCATCGGCAACCGAGTGATAGCCTGCAGGCTCTGTTCCCGATCAGTCGGCCGGTGGACTGGTTTTCGGTTCGACGACCCGACGAAGCTCCGCTCGCAGCGCCGTCCACTTCGCCGCGATGAATCCCAGCAGGATACACGCGAACCCACCGACGGTGGCGAGCGTGACCTGCTGACCGAGCACAAGCCAGCCGGCGAGCGCGGCGAACAGGGGGATGATGTACTCGATGAAACTCATCTCGATTGGACCTAGCTGGTCAAGTAACCGGAAGTACAGCAGGAAACCGCCGATACCGGCGACGACAGCCAAATACAACAGCGCCGCAAGCGCGGACGGCGTCCACGATGCGTCCGCAAACGACTGTCCGGGAAGTACGAGTACGGTGAGATGGAGGACAGCGGCTCCGATAGCCATCAACCACGCCTGTGTGGCCAGAAACGATATCGACGGGCTGGTGTCGTGCGTCACGACGGCCGGAATGGCAAACGCCAGCGCTGCCGCGAACACGAGCGCGATTCCGATCGTGCTGCTGAGGAGGTTCGCCGGGTCGGGGTCAGCAATGACGATAACGCCGGCGAACCCGAGTACCACGCCGACTCCCGTATTCGCGGTGAACGTGTCATCGCTGGACGCGAGTTTTGTGAGCGCGGGCGTTACGACGGGAACGAGACCGAGCAAGACGGCGGCAACGGCTCCGGTGACGTACTGTTGCCCGGTGAACAGGAATACGTGATGCACGCCAATCATAAGTGTCCCACCAGCGAGGACATACACGTAGTCGTCGCGGGTCTGTGGCCGTTCTAGTGAACCTGTGATGGCCAACGCGGCAAACAGGAGGACGGAGGCGATGTCAAAGCGGACGGCAGCGAACGGTACCGGCGGCAGGTCGGCGAGGCCGACATCAGTCGCCATGAATGCAGTACCCCAGATTGCAGCGAGGAGGAGATAACAACCGGTCGTTCGATAGCGACTCATTCAGTTGTCTGTCACTACCCGACAGTAAAAGAGCCGTCGAAGCTGTCGCAAGTTGCTAGATGTTGCCACTGCGCCAGCGACCACTTGACGCAGTGCCGATGGCCGGGCGGCATCTGTCTAGGGCTCTGTTGAAATCCTCAGAGGATTACTGGATCGAGCAGTAGTTTGACCGGCTGCTGCTTGACGAACTTATTGAGATGACTCGGATTTGGAGAACAATTGATCTCGAGGAACTCCCGTCACTCTCGACGTTGTGTAAGGCGTTCGATCGAAACTCTTGCCTCAAACGGAGGTACGGTTCGTTCATCCGCTCAAGGCACTCGTGGAAACAATTTAGAGAGGTCACGATCATCTGTCTTACTCACAACCTTGACCGGGCATTCTAATCGAGGGAGCAGATGCTATGACCCCTGACGCTCAAGATAGTCTTCGAGTGCCGCGATGACTGCCTCGTCGTCGATAAGGTAGCGTCGGCATCGAATGTCGATGTAAGGTACTGTCCGGTGGAGGACAATTGCGTTATTGGTCACGCTGAAGCTTTCAAATCTTGACCATGGGATGAGACGACGGGAAGCGAACCATTGCCCTTCTCGACGTTGCTCTAGGCCCGCCGATGTCGCGCGATACGTGCGCTCGGTAACCATTGAGCTGAGCATAAACACGGGTACAATCCCACCGGGCAGGACGGTAGTTGCCGCTCTCCATCCCAGTTGCCAGACGGCCAGTCCAGCGAGAAGGCCGACAACCGCAAGCGTGCCAACCATGAGCTTAAGCCGAGCGCGTTGCGGCCACCCTGCCCTCCACTCGACGGCGATGTCGGCGTCGTCTACCGTCGCGTTCGCCAGCTGAGTGCGGGCCATGAGGACGAGGTACCCGCCCAGTGTCGTGGCCACGACCCCCAGCAAAAAGCCGATGAATCCAACGAGATTGGCCGCGCTGTCCGCTTGGAGATCGGTAACGGCGAACGCAACGAACAGGAGAGAGTGAAAGGAATATAGACCCATTGGGAGGATGCCGACAGCGGGGATGAGGACCGCAATCCAGACCGAGTCAAACCACGCAACGAGTTCGCCCTGCCGGGAAACTATCCATGTGACAGTGACGGTGAGGACTGCCCCCACTGCTCCAAGCGAGCCGAGCGTAGCTGGCCAACTTACCACCTGCAGCCGCTGTACCACGATGAGTAATAGCGCTGGTGAGAGCAGCGCGGCGACGTAGACTCCAGCCACAAGACTGAACCGTCTGTCCAGTTGTTCCGGCGTCTGGAACGGGTCACGACTGGAGCGGACCTGCATACGCAATCTGTCTCTTAGACTGTCAATATAGCCTTCGATATGTCTGCTTTGTTGAATAGCGGTGCTGGCGGAGGCTGTCGAAATTTGAGCCGGCTTGTTAGCAGTTGCAGCTGGTGGTCTCAAAATCGCTACCGTCTCTCCGTAACTCAGAGGTCACTATTCAACATGGCAGATATATCAGTTCTCAACCGTGGGCCAGTATAAAAGGTATCAAGGAGATTATATTTCAATAGAGCCGTCTGAGGAATACACGGTCGAGACCGGAACGTCAGTGAGTAACGTCGATAGCGGCCCAGTTCACACACCGAAAGCCAAGCCTTCTTGAGAATGGGTATTTGGATGTAATCTATGCCATATGGGGTGGCATATTTCGGTTATGGGGACATATATCGCAGAAGATAATGAGGAAGGTGTATATTTGAAAGTATATGCCCCCATCAGTGGGTATTGGGCTACAATGTCCGAATATGGCTCTGTAACTTTCTGATATCCGCACTTTCGATGATTGTATCCGCTGCGTCAATTGCTGTTTCAGGAACGCGGTCGTCCGGGTCGAACAACACCGCGGTATCTGCCTCAGCGAACGCCTCCGTATCTGTGTGTGAATCGCCGATATAGGTGATCGATGGGGGGTTCTGCTTGATTCGAATCTTTCTCAGTAATTCACCCTTCTCGTCTGGACCGACACCGACATCGATATCCAAAACACGTCCATCCTCGAACCGAAGCCAGTTTCCACGAATAAACGCCGGTTCGTACGGTTCGAACTGTGTCGCAAGGTTTGCCACGCCGGCACTGAGGATGCCGAATCGGACATCCGTTCCCTGGAGGTGTTTGAGGAGGTCGACAGCACCTGCTTTCGGCTTGACAGCCTGTGTCGCGCGCTCAATGTCCAACTTGGTGACATCGTTCGCACGCCACACATCGACCGCTCCTCGACACCACTCTGCAAACGTAATTTCTCCGGCCTCGAACTGGGCCATCAGCGTCTCAGCTTCGGGTGTCGTTCCATAGAGGGTGTGCAATAGCTCGAACCCGCCGCGCTGTCGAGTGAGCGTCCCGTCGAGGTCGAACACTACCAGCTGTGGCATACTACCGTTCCGCAACAACCTCTATTTCAACGTCAATATCCACTGGCAGTTTAACGACCTCCACGGCGCTGCGAGCGGGATAGGGTGGAGACATGAGTTCACCGTACACCTCGTTCACCTCGTCGTAGTACCGCATATCCTTCACGAACACCGTCGATTTCACCACATCGTCGAGCGAAGCGCCACCGGCCTGCAGTACGGCAGCGATGTTCTGGAGTGTGCGCCGAGTCTGTTCACCGGCCGTGCCCTGGATTACCTCACCGGTATCCGGGTCGACTGGTCCCTGTCCAGACACGTAAATACGGTCGCCGCTAGCGATTCCCTGCGAGAACGGGCCGATACTATCAGGTGCGTCGTCAGTTGTTAGTTCTTCCATGGCTGTTTAATTGGGTGTCGGCTTTTCGTCCGCATCGTAGACCTCGTTGATGAACGATGTTGGCAGGCTCGTCGTCAATCCGCCGTCGAGCACCAGATTCTCACCGGTAACGAAACTCGACATTTCGGAGGCAAGGAACAGCGTCGTATCAGCGACTTCTCGCGGTGTGCCGAACCGCCCGAGCGGATACTGGTCGAGCCAGCGTTCCCGGGCGCTCGTTTCACCGGTCCGTTCCTCCGTGTTTTCCATCTCTGCACGCCTGTTCGCTGTTTCGATGGTCGCCGCTGAGATAACGTTCGAGCGGACCCCGTGTTGCCCGTAGTGGGCGGCGATGTTTCGGGAGAGCGTCAGGAGTCCGCTTTTGGCCTCGGAGTAGCCGGAGAGACCGATACCGAACAGGCCGTTAACCGAGCCCATGTGGATTATCGAGCCCCCGCCAGCGGCGACCATTGCTGGCAGTACCTCTTTGCTCAGGAGGAATTGGCTCTTCAGGTTCAGGTCGACCATCGATTCGAAGGTCTCCTCGTCACACCGGTGCAACAGGTTGGCGGACTCGTCTGCCCCGCCAGCGTTGTTCACAAGCACGCGGATGTCCCCGAATTCTTCGATGGCCGTGTCGACGAGATTCCGCACTGCCTCCCGGTCTGTAACGTCACACTCGACCGGGACGACGCGGCCCTCGTGTGTCTCGGTTAGCTCCGTCGCAACCGCTTCCACATCCTCGTAGGTACGCGAGCAGACGACGACGTCGCCACCCGCTTCGGCGAACCGGGCTGCGATTTCGCGCCCGATACCCCGCGACGCGCCAGTCACAATGGCCGGCCGGTCCGCTAATGTTAGCTCTACCATGACAGGGTCACCCACGTAAGCTGCCCTCTTGAAAGTTGCTCTTGGCCGCTCATGTGACTCGATACTCCTCGATGGCGGCCATGTCGATAGAGACTCCGAGGCCAGGTCCCTCCGGAGCCGGAAGACAGCCGTCGCTGACCTCGAACGGTGCCTCGATGACGTCCGCTTCCCAGCCGTAGTACGTCGAATCCGGGGGCAGTGAAAAGCCCGGAATGCCGGTGACCCCGTGGAGGATCGCCGCAGTCCGAATCCCCAAATCGAATGCACAGTGGTGGGTAAAGGGAACTCCGGCGTCTTCGAGGATAGCGGCCTGCTGTCGAATCCCACTGATGCCGCCGGCCGGGGTCAGGTCGATAACGCCGACATCCATCGCACCAGCTTCCACGAGCGACTGCAGATTATGCGAAATATAGGTGTCCTCGTTCGGCGCGATCGGTTGACGGAGCCGCTGACGGAGCCGAGCTAGTGACGTGTGTGAATCGACCCGAATCGGCTGTTCCATGTACTGTAAGTAGATGCCCTCGTCTTCGAGCATCGCGCCGACCCGAACCGCCTGGTCGAGTGTCCAGCCCTGATTCGGATCGAGTCGGAACTCTAGTTGCCCGTCGACTTCATCGTGCATCGCTTTGATTCGCTCGACGTCCTGTCGCCAGTCCCGCCCAGCCTTCGTTTTGAGGACAGTGAAGCCAGCTTCGAGCGCTTCTCGCGCCTTGATACGGGATTCATCGGGAGAGAGGATCCCGAGACAGAAGGCAACGGGAACGTCAGCGGGTGCAGTACTGTTGCCATCGACGCTTTGTCGGTGTTGCTGGGTCCCCTGTGTCGGTGCTGTCCATCCGCCGAGCAGTTCGTACACCGGTTTATCGAGGGCTTTTCCAACGATATCCCAGCAGGCTGTTTCGACGGCGGCAAAGAACATATCGACGTTCGTGTACTCGACGAACACCTGTCGACGGAGTCGCTCGATTTCGAACGGTGACTGGCCCTGAATCATCGGTCCGACGCCGTCTTCGATAATCGACTCGGTGGCCGATGGTGACAGGAAGACGCGCATCTCGCCCCAGCCGCTGATCCCCTCATCCGTGTCGACACGGACGAGGACGCGTTCCATCGAGTGTAGTTTCCCGTGGTTGGTCACGTACGGCCCGATGCCGAGATGCTCATCCAAGTCAGCCAACGGTACATCTACAGTTACCGCTGACACGCCGGTTATCTCCATGCACTCCTGTCATTCGGGAACCGATATCAAAGTACCGCTTCCCCCGCTCGTACTGCTGGGTGTATCCGCGTGAGGATATCGCTACGCCGTGGCAGCACCGCTCTTGACGGGATATCACCTGACAATATCAGGCCACTGTCTCGATGGCTGTTTCGACCCACTCCAGTGACTGCTCCGGAAGCAGTCCGTAATTATAGAACGAGAGGCGCGGCACTCCCTTCGAGTCGAGGGTTTCGACGATATCGACCACGGTAGCCTCGTCGTCGATAGCCGGATGGCCCGGCAGGAGACCAACGTGGAGCGGCACGTCATCGATCACCTCCTCGACGGCGTTGTACGCATCTATGACCGCTTCGCTCGTCGACTCGTATGCCGGCAGACAGTAGTAATCGACGTGGTCCGAAAGCGCTTGCAGGTCGGCCCCGACGATCCACTCGCGGCCGGGTTCCGGTGCGCCGACGTAGTAGCCAAGCGGTGTCGTTCCCGCGGCGTCAGCCAGCGAGGCGTACAGTGACGACAGCGTCCGCTCGCGGACATCGACGTATGCAGCGACAGTACTGTGGTCCGCAAGCCAAGCCTCCGGTGCGCGGTTGTGTGACAAATCGCCGGCGACGATATCGTCCAGCGTGTTGGCTACTGTTTCGCGCGCCCGTTCAGTATCGACACCCGCGGCTGTCGCATTCTCGCGACACTGTGGACAGAAACACACTCCGAGTAGGAACTCTCCGAGTATGCCCAACTGCGCGTGAATCTTCTGGTGGTGCCACCCGAACCCCGTCCCGTAGAAGTAATCGAACGTTTCCAGTTCGATCCGAGCGAACTCATCGCGGGACGACAGATCCGAGACCAGTGCCGAGAGATACGTCTGGACTGCGGGCTGGGACGGACACAGGCCGAAGATCAGGTCGTCACCGTGTGCTGATTCCAGCGTATACTCGGGGCTGGCCATCCCGAGCCGGGAGTTGTGGCAGCCGACCGTCCAGGAATTGAGTGTCAGCTCCGATAAGCTGGTGGCGACATCCGCGACCCAGTCTCCGTTCATCCGCTCGTACGGAACCGGTTCGAGGTCCCCGTACTCCGGGCCTGGCTCGAAATACGAACTCGCGCGGGCAAACAGCGTTCGCCGCTCCGGATTGTGTGGCGTGAACGCCTGCACAGTGTGATAGTTCGTCGCGAGGTTCAGCTCGTCGATGCCGATGTCACGCAGTCGCGTCTCTACTTCGGCTGGCCCCTCGTCGAGCAGGTCCCACGGGTACGCCCACATCGCGAATTCCATACGCGAACCACTGTCGCGGTGATAATAAAAGTAGAGGCGGTTACTCCTTGACCGCGCCAGCCGTCATGCCAGCCACGATATACTCCTCCAAGAAGGCGAATAGGATCAATAGCGGGATAATACCGAGGACAGAGACGGTGAGCATCATCCGCCAGTCGGTCTGCAACGCACCGACCATCGAGAAGACACCGCGTGGGATGTTGTACTTCGCACTGTCAGTGAGGAAGGTGAGCACGAACAGCAGTCGGTTCCACGCGTAGAGGAACGTGTAGGTGATACTGGCGACAAGCGCTGGCTTCGTCAGCGGGAGCACGATCTTCGTGAGGATCTGCAGTTGGCTCGCGCCGTCGATACGGGCTGATTCCTCGAGCGCGACGGGGATCGTCTTGAAGTACCCGTACAGCATCCAGACGTTGAACGGCAGCGTGAACGCCGCTGCTGGAACGATCACAGCCAGATAGGTGTTGAACAGCCCCAGCTGCGTGATAACGTCGAAGAGACCGACGATCAACACGACCGGTGCGAACATCTGAACGACCAGCACGGCGAGGAGGAAGGTTCGCTTCCCCACGAAGTCGTTCCGGGCACACGAGTACGCGGCCGGGATCGCTAATAGAAGCGTCAACACGACCGTTCCCACCGAGATAATAAAGCTGTTCCCGACCCAGAGCAACACGTCGGTCTGTGTCCAGACCTGCAGATACGCCTGGATGCTGGGGTCGCTGGGGACCAGTGTCGCCGGCGCGGCGAAAATCTCCGACTCCGGCTTGAGCGTACTCGAGAACATCGCGTAGAACGGCAACATCATGAGCCCGAGCAGTCCGATCAGCACGCCGTAGAGGCGGACTTTGCGGAGACTGCTCCGGTCGTGGCCTGCCATCGTCATAGCTCGTCACCTCCGCGCGTGTAAATGCGCAGGTAGATGATGGCAAAGACCAACAGGAACAGGAACCCGATGACACTGTAGGCCGCTCCGCGCCCGAGGTTCCCGTTCTGGAGGCCCACCTGATAGATGTGGATGACGAGCGTCGCCGTCGAACTGATCGGTCCGCCACCGGTCATCGTCCAGATGACGTCGAAGCTGACGAACGTCCAGATCGTCGATAGGAGCGTGGCGATCAGGACGACGCTTTTCAGTTGTGGCAGTGTGATGTACCGGAACTGGTGCCACTTCTCAGCACCGTCGATAGCTGCTGCCTCGTACAGCTCCTGCGGTATCGATTGCAGCCCCGCAAGGAAGATGATCGCCATGAACGGCGTTCCGATCCAGATATCAGCCACGACGACGCCGAGCCACGCCAGACTCGGGTTTCCGAGGATACCGATACCCTGTTCGATGATGCCGAGTTTTAGCAAGATCGCGTTGAGGTAGCCGAACTGCGGGTGCTCTATCCACCGGAACACCACAGCGGAGATCGCGTAGGGAATCCCCCACGGGATGAGAAACGCCGTGCGGAAGAACTTCCGACCGCGGATATCTCCCTTGAGGTGAACGGCGATGAGCAGTCCCAGCAGTGTCTTGCCCGCGACACCGGCGACGACCCAGCGACCGGTCTGCCAGAGCAGTCGGTAGAAGATGTCGCTGTTGAATATTTCGACGTAGTGCTGCAGTCCGATGAACGTCTCGATGTTGGAGTCGGCGGGTGACTGGTACAGCGACAGCCGGAACGTCTCGATAATCGGGTATCCGACGACGGCCAGCAGGAACACCGCTGCAGGGGCGATGAGGAGGTACGCGCGGCTATTGCGCTGGACGTACGCGAGCCCTCGTTCGAGACGTGAGCCATCGGACGCCTCGGTGTATTCCTCTGCCAAACTCATCCCTGTCTGTCACTCCATAGCATCTTCGAGATCACTCTGGGCATCGTTGAGCGCTTTCTGCGGCGACTTCCGGTCCGCCAGTGCTTCCTGAATCGCCTGGACCATCCGGTCGTTAAATTCGCTGAAGTTACCGAGCTTCGGTCGGGCGCGGGCGTACTGCCCCGCCTCGACGAACGGTCCCCAGTTCTTCGATTCTGAAAAGTACGAGCGCTCGCCGACGGCTTCGACGACGGGGAGGAACCCTTTCTGCTTCGAGTACTGGAACCGTCGCTCCTCGTCGAAGTAGAACCGAATTAGGTCCCGGGCGAGGTCCTTGTGTTCGCTCTGACTCAGGACGGCTAGCGTGTCGATGGTGAACAGGCTGTACCGGCCCTCTGGGCCACGCGGCACCTGCACGATACCGTAGTCGAAGTCGACGTCACCGTTTTCTTTCGCGGCGGTGATGTTGAGTCCCGTGTACACGTGCCCAATGACCATCCCGAGGTCACCGTTCTCGAACAGTTGCCGGATGTCCTGCCGCGTCGAGGAGAGCGGTGACGACTGTGTGACGTTGTGTTCGAGGTGGAGGTCGGTGTACAACGAGAGGGCATCGACAGCCTCACTGGAGTTTACGACCGGCATTCCCTCGTCGTCGATGAGGTCTGCACCGTGTGACCAGTGGTAGTGGTAGTACTGCGACCCGGTTTCGATCGCGTCGGCCCCCGCAAGGCCCAGTGCTGGGACGCTCGCGTCACTGTCGCGGATCTGCGTTGCGGCATCCAGCATATCCTGCCACGAATCGAGCGATGGGTCTTCGGGGTCGAGCCCCGCCGTCTCGAAGACGTCCTTGTTGTAGTAGAGGCACTTGTTCGAGGCGGCCCACGGCACGCCGTAGTGGGAGCCGTTGTACATCGTCCCTTCGGCCACGCCGTCGTAGAACTGTTCACCGAACTCCCCGTCCATCATGTCATCGAGCGGTTCCAGCGCGTCTTTGCCCACGAGCTGGGGGATCCAGCGCGCAGGCCACCGACTGACATCGGGTGCTTCGCCGCCGTCGACGCGGTTGTTCACGGTTTGCCGTGCGTTGTCCCACGTAACGCTGGTGAACTCTACGTCGACGTCGTGTTCGTCCTCGAAGGCCGTGTTGTTCTCCTCGAAGAACTGCTTGATGTTGTCCCCGACGCCCATCGTGAGGAACTGCACGCTCTGCGAACCGCCGTCGCCGCCATCACCGCCGCTCCCACTGTCACCATCTCCACCGTCACCGCCGCTTCCACCGTCGCCGCTACACCCCGCGATGGCGATAGCGCCGCCTGCGCCGAGTGCTTGGAGGAGCCGCCGGCGGTCGATACTGTCCTCGACAGACCTGTCGTTGTTATCGGGCTGCATCATTAATGTCACCTATTTCCATGTACATAGTTCTTTGTGTTGTGTCGTTCATTGGTCACGCATTGTGCTCGTGAATCGCAGTCATGAGGGCCGCGAGTTCTTCGCCGATAACCGAGCGGATTCGTTCACCCGTCTCCGCGCTCGCCTGCTTCGGCGTCCCGATGGCCCCAGACGAGGAATACTCGTCGAACGATCGATAAACGGCGACGTTGCCCCCGTCAAGCAAGTCCTGTCCGCCCCATCTGTAGTGTTCGTCCATCGGTTCACCGTCGCGGACCGCCGGATCGCCAACGAGGTCTGGTCGGAGCGTGAGCATGAGGGACGTCTCGAACTCGCCGCCGTGGGCCATTCCGCCTGTCTCGGTCGTTCGGATCTCCTTGATTCTATCCGATGCTAGCTGGAAGTACGTCGTCCCGAGTACTTCCGCATCAGTGTCGGCCCCCACGGTACTCACGACGGCATCGATGAGTGAGCTGTTCCCGCCGTGGCCGTTGACGAACAGCACCGCATCGAATCCGTTCTGGATGCCAGCGTGGGCGATATCCTCGAGTGTCGCCCGTAGATGTGCGAATTCGAGAGATAGAGTCCCACCGAACGACAGGTGGTGTGGTGAGAACCCGCTCCAGACCGGCGGTGTCACGACGACAGGAACGTCGTCCAGTTGGTCGACCGCAGTGTCGACCATCGCCTCGACGAGAAGTGTGTCGGTGACGACCGGGAGGTGGTCCCCGTGCTGTTCGACGCTTCCAACGGGAATAACGAGGACGGAGCCCGGCTGCTCGCCGACATCTCGGATCTGACTCGCAGTCATTCCAGCCCACTCGCTCTCTTTCCGACCGATAGTATCGTACAACATATTACACTGATTCTGTCCGCTGTGGCTGATTCAGTTCCACTCGCTCGCCATCGGGACCAAACAGATGCATATCCTCTGTATGAAACCCGAGCGCGATTTCGTCGCCCCGCTCCGGACGGTATTCGCTATCGACCCGGGCTACGACTTCGTTCGATCCGCCTGCAGTCTCCAGATAGAGGAAGTTGTCAGAGCCCATGGGCTCTACGACATCGACGACTGTCTCGATGTACTCCCCAGCGTCTCCGGCGACGAAATCCTCCGGCCGTACGCCCAGCGTGTACTCCCCGTCCGGAATATCAACGTCGACCGTGAACTCGACAGTCGCCGAGTGCAGCGTCGCGCGCCCACCGCTGTTAGTCACACTCACTTCGAAGAAGTTCATCGACGGTGATCCGATGAACCCCGCAACGAATTTGTTGTTGGGCTTATCGTAGCAGCGTTCCGGTGGCGCAACCTGCTGGAGTTCGCCTTGATTGAGAATCACGATCCGGTCGGCCATCGTCATCGCCTCCGTCTGATCGTGCGTGACGTAAATGGTCGTCACGTCCAGTTCCTCTTGGATCCGCTGGATCTCCGTGCGCATCTGGGTTCGCAGCTTCGCGTCGAGGTTCGACAGCGGTTCATCCATCAGAAACACCTCCGGGTCACGGACGATAGCCCGCCCAAGCGCGACGCGCTGTTGTTGGCCGCCCGAGAGTTGCTTCGGTAGGTCCTCCATGAGGTCCGAAATCTCCAACAACTCGGCGGCCTCTGTCACGCGTTGCTCGATCTGATCATCGTACTCGCCTGATAGCTGTAGCCCGAAAGACATGTTCTCCCGCACGGTCATATGCGGATACAGGGCGTAACTCTGGAACACCATCGCAATGTTCCGGTCCTGTGGGCGAACGTCGTTGACTACGTCCCCACCGATGGCGATCTCGCCGTCGGTGACTGTTTCGAGCCCGGCGATCATCCGAAGCGTGGTCGACTTCCCACACCCGGATGGTCCGACAACGACGACGAACTCCCCATCTTCGACGGCCAGAGAAAGGTCTTCGACTGCAAGGACGTTGTCGTCGTATACCTTGCTGACGTTTGATAGTGTAACTTCGCTCATACCGAGTAGAAGAAGCATCGCAATCATCATTAATAAATGTTGGTAGTACTGGCACAGCCGGGCAGACCAATCACATCGAAACCCGCAGGGCGATTGTCGGGTAACGCCCGGTATGCCTGGCAGCCAGCGGTTCTGAACTGAGGACAAAAATCACACCGATAGGTACGATCTCATACCGTGATGCAAAATACGGAGCAGAGACTTATTGCTTTGTAGAAAACGGGCTATCAGGGCGTCTCCAATCTCTTTCAATGAGATTGAAAGCCGATCGTCGAGCTCTCGCAAGACACACGAACAACTCAAACCGACGCTAGAGTGCCTGTGACTGCTGATTCTGGTGTTGGATACCGAACCCCCCAAATTCATGTGATATGTTGTCACTCGACTCGAAGTGCGAGATTGATGAAAATAACATCCGTACCCTTGTTAGGAAAGACTATCTCAGGCTACAACACCTGCTTCCAACATCATTGGAAATATTTTGTCCCTCGGCGGAATCTATTTTACTCTGCAAAAAAAAGCGCACCCATGCCCTCACAGAACAACAAAACAATCAGCGCGGTTGAGACGACGCTGGATATCCTTGCTGCCCTCGGAAAACTCGAACCAATCGGTCTTTCAGATCTTGCGTCTCATCTTGACATCCCTACAAGTACCGTCTTTATTCATCTCAATACCCTTGTCCAGCGGGACTACGTTGTCAAGGAATCCGGGCAGTATCGCCGGTCGTTCCGCTTTCTGGAGCTCGGTGGCAGTGTTCGGCAGCGACTAGATATCGGCCGATTGCTTCGCAATAAAGTTGAAGAACTCAGCAGAGAAACCGGCGAGATTGCCGGTGCCGGCATCGAGGAGAACGGACAGCGGGTCATCCTCTACAGGAGTTCGGGCGGAAAAGCTGCGGGCGACGAAATCCCGATCGGTAATCATACCGAGATGCACTGGACATCGCTGGGCAAGGTTATTCTGGCGCATCTGCCGGTGGAGAAACGAAACGAAATCGTTGCCGACCATGGCCTTCCCAAAGGGACTGATACCACGTTGTCATCCCGGTCTGATCTCGAAGCGGCCCTCGAGCGAATTCGTGATCAGGGTTATGCGATAGATGATGAGGAGCATCTCCGGGGTGTTCGAGGTGTCGCCGTTCCGATATTCAACGACGAACAGGAAGTCATGGTCTCGCTTGGTATCACTGGCCCCAGGGATAGATTCACCTCTAGGTATATGGCAAATCTGTTAGAGATGCTTCGATATACGAAAAACGAAATCGAAGTTCGAAGCCAGTACTACGAATACAGTACTATAGACGGATAGACTGGGATACGATACTGTACGATACGTACCACAGATAGAAGAGGAAGCATCGTCAGTCTGGTGTAAGTTCGTCTCCGAACTTCGCTACATGGCCATTTTCCTCTGTCTGTTCTATGTCTAAATACCGATATTTGACTACTGTTCCAGTCGAGATACTGGAGAGTACTGGCGAACTGGGACTAGATATAGACACAAATGGAAAGATAATATGAAATAAGAACACATCAACTCTGGATTAATCATCTGCATCTACATTTGGAGATATGTGTATACATTTCGCACTGTTTGTACGCTGGCGTCGTGTGGATTTTACACTCATAACAGGCCACGGCTGGAAACTACTGTATTGGTTGATTCAGGTCCTGTGGTTTCAATACGCCCTGTTATCTCATCTGTACGTAGTGAGTCTCCGTTGGTGCTGCTCCACACAGTACAGCTCTTCCCGTGTGGTTCGGGAACCGCTTGCCAAACGGTCGCTACTCAAAGTGACTGAGTTTTTCACTGCCAGTTCCGATACCAGCACTATACTGCGATGACAAAACACGCCCCGCCGACAGAATGACCCCACAGGCTACTGACTCCGATATGCCGGATACCACTGTTGAGACATCCGTCTGCACAGCCAACTCGACGTGGTGGCTCGTGGCTGGTGCGAGCCTGATTTCGATGGGACTGGCAGCCTACGAGATCGTTCCCGCAAGCGTCACACCGCTTATTCAGGACTCACTACAGGTCGGGCCAACAGCTGCCGGCCTCTTGGTCGGAGTCATGTTCGGGACCGCTGTCATTGTCAGCCTCCCTGCCGGTGCTGCGCTGGACCGGACCGATTCGAGAACCGCGATGGCACTTGCGGTGGGCATATTAGTCATCGCTGGGGTGTGGGGCTGGCGAGCCGGTCGGCGTGGCCAGTACGAGGCAATCATCGCATCACGCGTACTGGGGGGCATCGCGTATGTCGTCGTCTGGAACGCCGGCATCGACATGGTAAGCCGGGCGGTCGATGGTTCGCACCGCGCAACAGCAGTCGGCATCTTCACCGCCAGCGGGCCGGTCGGCTTCGCACTCGGACAGGGAACTGGGCCGCTCATTGCCCAGCGGTTCGGTTGGCCGGCTGTCTTTCTGGCTTTCATTGGCCCCGCCATCGTGGGAGTGGTCGTCTTCTGGCCGGCGAGCCGCGGGCACGGAGGAAGTCGCGGCGATGCACCATCTCTGCGGGAATTCGGGGCGGTGCTCCGGAGCCCAAGCGTCTGGCTCGTCGGTATCCTCGGCTTTCTCGGTTACGCGCTATACCTGTTCGTGAATAGCTGGGGTTCGTCGTACCTCGCGCAGGGACTGGATTTCTCGCTGGCAGTGAGCGGGCTTGTTGTTGCCGTATTCCCAGCTGTGGGGGTGCTCTCTCGAATCAGCGGCGGGCTTATCTCGGACCGGGTGTTCGACGGAAGCCGGCGACCGGTCGTGTTGTGGTCGTTCGGCCTCGCCGCTCCGCTTCTCTTCGGGTTTACGCAGTTTCGCTCGCTGGCCCTGCTCGTTGCTGTTCTCCTGTTGATCGGATTTGCGGTCCAGTTGACGCTTGGCCTCTCGTTTACGTACGTCCGCGAACTCGTTGACCCGCGTGTTGCTGCAACGGCGGTCGCGTTCCAGACTAGTATCGGCCTCGCGGGGGCGTTTGTTGCACCGATCGCCGGTGGAGCCGTGGTGAACAGAGCTGGATTCGAGCCGGCGTTTCTACTGGCAGGCGCGGTTGCCGTCGCCGGTATAATCGTCGCCTGGCAGGCTCCAGAACCGGGACGCGAGTAGATGGGGCGCTCAACCCCGTCTCTCACGATACGGTTCTAAGACCGTGACCCAATATATCGGCTCAACTGATTTGTCGCTGGCCTGTGAATTGGAAACGAATGCCAGCCGAATCGTTCACACTCGCGGCCGCGCAGGTAGAACCCGTCTACCACGACAAGGAGGGAACGCTGGACAAGACATGCCGGTACATCGAGCAGGCGGGCCGGGACGGCGCAGATATTGTCGTCTTCCCAGAGACGTATTTTCCGGGGTATCCATACTGGCGGGGTAGCGTCTCTATCTCCAGGTGGACTGACCTGATGGTGGATCTCCAGAAGAACAGTCTCCACGTCGACGACGAGGCTATCGAGATACTCGGTGAGACAGTCGCGGAAGCAGATCTCACGCTGGTGCTGGGGACGAACGAAAGCAGCGACCGGCAGGGCAGCGAGACGCTCTACAATTCGCTGTTTTATTTCGACAGTACAGGGGAACTGATGGGTCGCCACCGAAAACTGATGCCGACCCACGAGGAGCGTGCCATCTGGGGTCGTGGCGACCCATCGAGCCTAGCCACCTACGAAACGGATGTCGGCCGACTCGGCGGACTCATCTGCTATGAGAACCACATGACGCTCTCGAAGGCGGCGCTGACTACAATGGGAGAAGAAATACACGCCGCTGTCTGGCCCGGCTTCTGGGAACAGCACGGTCATCCGGGGGACAAGACCCGGGCGGAGACGAGTGAAGCTATGAATACCTGTGATATCTATCCCGCGATGCGTGAGTACGCCTTCGAAACCCAGTCGTTCGTCGCTGCGTGCTCGGCGTACATGAGCGACGCTGTGCCGGACGGCTTCTCGGAGGACGAACTTGGGTTCAACGTCGCCGCGGGCGGGAGCATGCTCATCAATCCGGCGGGGATTGTCAAAGCAGGTCCGCTAGTCGGTGAAGAGGGGCTCCTGACTGCAGAGTTCCGGGACGACGAACGGCGGGCGACAAAGGCGTACTTCGACGCAATGGGGCATTACACACGATGGGACGCAGTCGGCCTGTCGATCAGTGACGAGACCCTATCGCCGTCACAGCCTCGAGAACCCAGCAAGAATACAGTCGCTGGAAACGGCACACTCTCGGTAGCACAGGCACAAGCGGTCGCCGACGAGTACGACGTTCCTGTTGAGGCTGTCGAAGCGGTCGCGGATAAACTGACAGACTAACCTCGATCAGTCAGACGGATTTCAAATAGACGATACAATGCCACGCGGCTGAATTACTTGTTGTAACTCTCCGGAATCAGCACCACGCCGTGGAAGTCGAAGAGGTCGGAAACAGCCGCCTCGATACGACTGAAATTCGGTGGCAGTGCGACTGCTGGTAGATAGAAATCGTCGTTTGAGAACTTGCTATCCGTGGTGGAATGGTTTTGTGGTTCACTCATATCAATACAATATACTGGGTACAGCCTTCTAAGCTCATCGTGGGATAATTACGGGTATTTATTACAGAGAATTATAAACGATTGTTAATACGAATTCTGATAGAGACATGTGCTGATCGCCGAATTGAGTGGGTAACTGACAGAAGGCTTCTGAGTTGTTTCACGTTTCTTCGTCGCTTCGACTGTATCCGTCGAATCGGTCTCATTAGTGAAAATACAGTTGGCTAAAACGACAGGCGCTATCTGCGACTGCAGTCAACTTTTTATTTTTACCCTCGTGTGTGCACCTGTGTATGTAAACATTGACGTGGAGACCCCGCATACATACAGCAGTTCACAGATGATGACGCTCCGTTGTCGAACTAGTATTCGTCTTTGACGCCTCGATTGTAATCTCCGCCCCACAAAATGTCAATAACAACGAAAATACACATCGAACACGAACGCCTCGCTCTGGTTCCAACGTTACAGAACCTCGAAGACATAGCGATCCGTGTCATCACGCAGGGGAATACCGATCCGGGCTCCACGGTGTTTCCGTTCCTCATCGAGTATCGTGACAGAGACCGACTCGAAGAGATGCTCGATGCTGATCCGACGGTCCAGAGCTACGAACTCGTCGACTGGACCGACCAGACCGGTATATATTACATCGAACACACTCCCGAAACGAAACTCATCAGTTCTGTCGTCACGGATGTCAACGGATTTCTCGTCCATACAGAGACGAAGGGCAACGGGTGGCTCGTCCGACTCTTGCTCCCTGACCGCGAAGCGCTCAATACGATCTGGGAGTATGCCAACGAGAACGACATCTCGCTCGATATTATCGAAATCTACGGAAACACGGACACCGGCGGTGAGTCGTCGTACGGGTTGACCGACGAACAGCGGATCGCGCTGACAACCGCATACGAAAACGGCTATTTCGGAGAACCCAGAGATATCTCCTTGAACGAAGTCGCCGACGAAATCGGACTGTCCTCGACAGCAATGAGCGGCCGGCTCCGGCGGGGAATGCGGAACCTCATTGCGGCAACAATAATTGACAAAGAGGAATGAGTTCACAGATCCACCACTGGAAGCGCTCGGAAGGCGCTTCCAATCGTTTTGCCGATTTAAGCAACTCTCATGACATCGAACCGCGTTTGAAATTGAATTCTAGAGTATGTGCATAAAATTGTCCAAAAGAGAGTCACTGGGACAGATGTTGGTCCTATCTAATGGTGGTGTTCACTCGGATCGTCCGCCCGAATCTTTTTGCCGGTAGACCGGTCGTAATGCTGTCGCGTCTTTGTTGTATCCCAACCACACGCTCAACGCTGTTGCAGCGAAGACCAGATACACGGGGAACAGAAGAACGAGTGCGTATCCAGCAAACACCAGTGTCAGGACGTCTAGCCAGTACAGCGTCGCGATCCCGGCAAGTCCACCGACTGCGCTCGCGATGATTCCCAGGCGAAACGCCTGAGCAGCGGCGGGACCGGGCGACAGGTGAATCGTATCCATACAGCATTTTATATGGCTGAACCCCATAAGTCGCGCGCGAGATACGCTATCAAGGTCCGGGCTGGAATTGGTACAGCGACATCCCACTGATTCAGATCCAAACGGCAGGATTACAGTACCTGAACACGACCTGCTGTCGCTTGAAACCGTATCCTCGTCTCGGGCCGCGGGACTGATACGTCGGTTTCGTGCGGTGGCCTCGCTCATCGGTGGGACGGACTTATTACCAGCAGCCCGACAAAGGGGTACGTATGAAACTCTCGCTGATTGCCGCCGTCGCAGCTAACGGCGTGATCGGCGCTGGCGGCGATATTCCGTGGCAGTATCCCGAGGACCTAAAACATTTCAAACAGACGACTATCGGTCATCCCGTGATTATGGGGCGGCGGACCTTCGAGAGCATCCGCCGTGATCTCGACGGCCCACTGCCGGAGCGAGTAAACATTGTTCTGACTACGACGCCGCATCACCTTCCTGACAGCGTCACAGCTGTCACCTCGACGACGGCGGCGTTGACCGAAGCGGCCGACAGCGGAGCATCTACGACCTACGTCATTGGTGGTGCTACTGTGTATGAGCAGTTTCTCCCACAGGCCGACGAGCTAATCCTCACCGAGCTAACGGCAGCTTTCGACGGCGATACGGTCTTTCCGACGGTCGACTGGTCGCGCTGGTCCGAGACGGAACGAACGACACACAGCGACTTCGACATCGTCACATACACCCGAACCAACAGTAACTTGGACTGATATTTTTCCGAGCAGTCACAGCGGCCGCTCGGTCGTGTTCCGTGCTGTTTGTTTCGTACGACAGCTACCAGTCTCAGCCGAGAAACGCGATACCGTATTCCAGTGAATATTCATGCTCTGGAGCTGTTAAACAACGGTTCAGAGTATCGTCACTGTCGGCAAAGTTTCCCCCTTATATAAATCCCAGAAGCAAGTAACAATACCCTTTATTAGTATTTCACATCTTCTTTCATAGGCATGACCGGTAACGAGGAACATCCTAACCATCCCAGTGTCGACCAGTCAGACCGGACCGTCCCCCGTAACCTCCGCCAGACTGGTGACCCCAACATCGAGATGTTGGTGTCAACGCGCGTTCGAAAGTCCCCCTTCTTCCACAAGTCATTCAACGAGGAGGGTGCCTGGCGGGCAACCGTCTACAACCGGCTCTATCACCCGCGCGGCCTCATCGAGCCCGAGGACGGCGGTGTGATGAAGGAGTACGACGCACTGACAAACACCGTCACCCTCTGGGATGTCGCCGTAGAGCGACAGATTCGGGTCAAAGGGCCCGACGCCGAGGCGCTGACGAACTACGTGGTCACTCGGGACGTGACGGGCATGGACGCCATGGACGGGAAATACGTCATCCTCTGCAACGAAGACGGTGGCGTCCTGAACGACCCAGTGTTGCTCCGTCCCGAGGAAGACGAGTTCTGGTTCTCTATCTCGGACTCGACGCTGATGCAGTGGCTGCAGGGCGTCAACGTCGACAACGACTTCGACGTCGAAATCGACGAGATCGACGTCGCGCCGATGCAGATCCAGGGCCCGAGGGCGCTCGACGTGATGGTCGACGTCGTCGGCGACGAAGTCAAAGACGTGCCCTACTACGGGCTGATGGAGGCCGAGATCGACGGCTGTGACGTACTTATCAGCCAGACCGGCTTCTCGGGCGAGAAGGGCTTCGAAATCTACGTCAAAGACGCGATGGAAAACGCCGAACGGGTCTGGGACCCCGTCATGGAGTCCGTCAAAGACCACGACGGTCGCCAGATCGCACCCGGTCACCACCGCCGGATCGCCGCCGGCATCATGTCCTGGGGTCAGGACCTCGACCACGAGACCTCGCCGTTCCAAGTCAATCTGGGCTATCACGTCCCTGACGACAAGGAGGCCGACTACATCGGCAAAGAGGTTCTCGAAGAACAGAAAGAACAGATCGAAAACGGCAACTATCCGTTCGAACACAAACTCATCGGCCTGAAGATCGCTGGCGAACCGATCCGTGACTACGCCCCCGACTTCTGGCTCATCTCCGACCCGGACACGGGCGAGGAATGTGGCTACCTCACCTCTCCATGGTGGAACCCGGACTTGGAGACCAACATCGGTATGGGCTTTGTCCCGGCTGAGAAGATTCAGGAAGTCACTGACACGCCGCTCAACGACGAGATATACGATGAGGAGCTGGACTTAGAGTTCCAGATCCATCTCCCCGACGAGTACGCCGACGAACCCGGCGAACCGGTGTTCGCCACCGCCGCAAAGGTGCCGTTCAAGGAGTCTGTCAACCCGAGCGCCCGTGAGCAGGCGAAGCTCAACGCCCGGAAAGAGGCCGAAAGCGACGACTAATCCTCACTCCTGCTGTCCCAGCAACGCACCCCTCTTTCGTTCGCCGCTGTTTTACGGTCCCGATTGCCGTGCCCGGCTTTCACTGATACAGTTGTAGCCCTATGCCGCTCTCTCCTAGAGTTCGCGGCCGTATAGGCGCTGCTGCCCGGAAACTATTAATTCACGTTTTGTGCCGGACTGCGCCGGTGATCTCTGGCCACAGTATTGCTCGCTGGCAGTCTCTGGCAGCGAGACGGTCGAAAACAGGCTACTTGTAGCTGGGTGTCCCGAGTCTAGACAGTACGCAGGTCGGTGTCAGGAGTCGAGACGATTGTGCCGCCATTTCTCCGTGTCGGGCGTCTGATTGAAGGTGTAGATGTGGACGCCGCGGATGTTGTACTCGTCGTCCCCGACGTAGGGCGCGAGGCCATCGATGAGTTCGTCTGGTTTGTAGGTCCCGCGGGAGCCAACCAGTTGCTTGACGAACCCGAGAATGCCCGTCGTCTTTCTGAGGAACTTTATCGAGTCACCGACGCCGACTTTCTGAGATATCTGCATCAGGCGCTGGTAGTTCATCACGCCCGGGATACCGACTTCGACCGGGAGTTCGATACCGCGAGCACGGATGTCTTCCACCCACTCTAACACGGTATCCGGGTCGTAACACAACTGCGTGACGATGTACGTCGCGTACGGTGCTTTCTGTGCCATTGACTCCGCCAACGTTTCGTCGTCGATGAAATCGTGGCCCTCGGGGTAACCCGTGATGCCGACTTCCTCGAAGGAGTACGCGGTCTCTGCAAGCGCTTCGAGCATATCGAGTGCTGACTCGTACTCACCGGCCGGTTCCTCCCGGTCGCCACCTGGAACGAAGATGTCCGTGATGCCTGCCTGCTCCAGTCGCTCGGCGATCGATTCGAGTTGCGCCCGGTCTTCCACGTAGCGGGCTGCAATGTGTGGCACGACGTCGTACCCCATTGCAGCGGCTTCTTCCGTCTTTTCGACGGTCTTCTCGATGCCGAGTTGTGGCGAGGTCGTGATCGCGATAGTCGCGTCGTCGGGGAGGTGGGTAATCTCCTCGTCGAAGCTCTCGAACGGCATCAGTTCGAACCGGGCGCTCGTCAGCAGCGTCCGGACACCCTGACTGTCTGAGACAGTGCGTGTTTCGAGGGCCATGAGTTGCCAGAGATAAGGCGTACCTGTACTTTTCTCTGTGGGTGGGGCATCGAACCCGTTTATAAGATATCGCTTCTATCACGCGCTGTGAGGCGCACACTGCTGGATCCGACTGGCAACAGTCCCGTAGGAGACAGCGTGGTCCGGTTCGTCTGCAAGCCGGCACAGGACGAGATCTAACAGATTGAGTTCCTCCAGCAGGTCCCGAGTCTGGCCACGGTCGAGACTCAGGCGTCGCTGGACCTCGTACACCGTGTCTGATTCGACGACTGCGTCCGCGACGTCTTGCAGTTGGACAGCAGCCGGGAGTCCAATCCCGTCGGTGACCAGTTGCTCGTCTGGAAGCTCACCGACCGACTCTTCGACGGACGCGGCTGATTCGGCCGATACAGGTTCGACCAGATCGACCTGTCCGTCCTGATCCATAGCCTCAGACTGGCTCGTGTCCTCGTCCGAGGTTTCTGAGTTGACCGACGGCTCTTCCTCGTCGTCACTGGAGGTGTCGTACGTGTTCGGGACGTGGATGTCCGCTTCTATCATGTACCGTCGGACTGTCTCGGATGAGACGTCCATCTGGATCTGCTCGGCGATTTCTCTGAAGTTGTCGCACTCGTCGTACAGTGCTTGTAGGTAGTCGGTGTCCTCGTACGGTGGCACGGAGTCGTCGCGGACGGCGGCGAACGGGTCGGATCCAGAGTCGTTCCCGCGACCAGACTGGGTAGCCGCACCGTCTGACTGCGGATTTTTCTGTGAACCCTCGCCCCCCTCACTGACAGGTTCTGAATCCGCGATATCAGCATCGGTGAGTGAGGACCCACCGTCGGTACCAGCCGAACTCACTGCACTAGCTGTCGCTGTATCGCTAGAGTCACCCTGGTCAGGCCCACAGTCGACGCTGGCTGCCTCGTCTGGCGCACCTGTGGCGTCGATCGTCAGCTGTACCGTCAGGAGCAAGCCGTCGTCAGTGACCGTCGCTGAGGCATCACCTATCGACAGTGCGGCACCAGCGGTCGACGGGAGTTCTGTGGCCGACGGTGAGAACGTGACTTCGAGGTCCCCACTCCCGGTTAGCCTCGCTGTCTCCGGCGTGAGACCCTCGTCAGCGCCGCCGCCGGAACGCAGCGAGACCGGCATCGCCACCGTCGCATCAAGGACTGCATCACCGGTGTCGGCCGGCGAGGCTTCGACGGTCTTGATAGACCGTCCGCGGGATTCGTACGCATCGATGACCTCCGCGAGCGCCGTGAAAGCGGTGTGAAGTCCCATGTCATTGAGTGACTATGACACGTTATGGTGTAGAGATAGGTGTGGAATACCGAACCCATTTATAAACTCCCACAAAACTACGGCTGGCGACACACATCTGAAACAGTGCCCGCGGGCGGCTTCGCGGATACATCTCGGTTATCGTGGTGTTGCGATGCCTGCGAGACGTTCTCCTTTCACGACGACAGACTCCCTGGCAAGCGAGAATATCACTCCTCGTTCTGTCGCTGAGACGACCTGTTGTTGCTCGAACGAGGAGGGTTCGTAGACAGTTCCCAGTCGCTCCCCGGCGTCGACGGTGTCGCCGACGGCGATGTCCGGCCGACACTCGAACAGTCCCGATTCCGATGCAGTGACCGGCTCCGCATCGTTTCGAAGTACCGTCTGTGTCGCCTTCGACTCCGGCTCCGCCGGGAGGACTGCCTGCTCGCGCAGGAGGTTCTGTATCCCGTCGACACCAGCCGCAACCGCGTCCTGTGCTATCCGGCGGCTGTTCGATAGTTCTGCAGTAATAACTGGAATCCCAGCTTCTGCAGCCGCAGCACGGAACGTCCCGTCAGAGCCGTCATCGCCTGTGTCCTCGGACCCGTCGATAAGCCTGTAGGAGGTCCCGAACGCTTCGGCGAGGCGCTCGGCGGCCGGGTCGCCCGCCCGACATCTGACGTGTTCCAGCATATCTGCCGTGCCGGTGTGGAGGTCCACCGCTGCGTCCGCATCTTTCACGAGTTCCCACAGCCGAGCGGCAAACTGCTCCTGTAGGCTTCCACGCTCGTCGCCCGGCCACACGCGGTTCAGGTTCGGGTTCATCACGTCGTACTCGCCGGGGGTCATGTACGACCGATGGTCGAATGCGAGCTGGTTCACTACCGGGACGACGAGTACTGTCCCAGCGATGGCTGCGTCGGTCAGACGGGCGTGCAGTCGCCGTAGCGCGGCTGGGCCGTTGAGTTCGATGCCGTGTTGTGCCGCCTGAATGTACACTGTCGGTCCGGGGCCGCCGACGTACTGGTGGACAGCCACGGACACGTCTCGTCCTGACGGGAGTCTCCCGAGCCGTCGGTCAGTCGTCGTGTGCGTGACGGCGGTATAGTCCATAGCAGTATCTGGCGGTGCGCAGACAAAAAACGCTGGGAGTAGGAGCGCCGCTGTGCCGCATGGAGCGATGCTGTGATGCTCTTTCGGAATACCAGCACTGCCCGATACAGCGGTGTGAAAGCATCGTGCTGAAACCGCTGTAGGCATTTGTTAACACATAAACTGACAGTACAATCAGACAGTTGCGAGAAATGAGACGGATTCGAATAGAACTGACAATCACCACAGGGGGCCCAAATCTATTAACAATGGTACTCCTGTTATTTTGAAACACTACGTGATAATTCGATGTCAGTTTGCAAAGGAGGCGGACCAGGCGGTAACTATATTGCCACGCCATAGCACGTTCTACCCAGAGTTATGGAGCCTACCGATAGCCTGCCGACCGAGGCCGATACCGTCATCGTCGGTGCTGGAATCGTCGGCTGTAACATCGCCTATCAGCTGACAGAACTCGGGCGCGAGGACGTGGTGGTGGTTGATCAGGGGCCGATGCCGACCACGGGTGGATCGTCGACGCACGCCCCCGGAATCATGTTTCAAACCGCGGAACCGAAGGTCCTCAGCCAATTTGCGGACTACAGCCGGCGGCTGTACTCGGACCTCGAAGGGGCCGACGGACATCAGGCCTACAACGAAACAGGTGGCATCGAGGTCGCCCGGAGCGATGAGCGCATGGATTTCCTCCAGCGCCGCGTCGAGTATGCGAACGCCTGGGGTATCGAGGACCCGCAGTTACTCTCGCCAGAAGAGGTCACCGAACACCTCCCGCTGGTCGACGCTGACCAGATCAAGGGTGGCTACTACTCCCCGACGGACGGGCAGGTCTCGGGTGTCGTCGCCTGCGATGCGCTGGCCAGGGAAGCAATGGATAGGGGTGCGACGTTCGTCCCACACACGCGCACCGAGAACGTCGAGACAGAGGACGGCTCGGTACAGGCTGTCGTCACGGAGAACGGCAGCATCGAGTGCAACGAGGTGGTGGTGGCGACGAACATCTGGGCTCGCCAGCTCGGCGAGAAACTTGACGTGCACCTGCCGGTGACGCCGGTCGAGCACCAGTACACGATGACAGAGTCTCTCGATGAACTGGCAGACAGCGCGGTCGACATCACCGACCACCCGTTGTTCGAGAACTACGAGAACGTCTCCGGTGAGAAGGCAAAACGACTGCTCATCGGGCCAGATCGGCCGATTCTCCGCGATCAGGACAACGCCATGTACTACCGGAATCACGGGGATTCCTACGGTATCGGCTCGTACAACCACGACCCTATCGTGCCCGACCCGCAGGACCTCGGCGGCAACGACCCCGACGGCGAGCAGGGATCGGTCCACGAGTTCACTGACTACCACATGAACAACGCGACCCATCCGGACCGGCCGGACAAGGCGCCGCGTCAGGCCAGTGACGAACTGCTCCCCGCGACGGCCGGCAAGGAACTCGAACACAAGTACAACGGGATGTTCGCGGAGTCACCGAACGGTCTCCCCGTGATGGGTCCCGTGCAGGAGTACGACGGTCTCTGGACGGCGGCGGCCATCTGGGTCACGCACGCCGGCGGTGCTGGCAAGGCGCTGGCCGAGTGGATGGAACACGGCGTTCCGCGGCTCCCCGAGGGCCCGATCGATCTCGCACACTGCGACGTGAACCGCTTCGACGAGCACGAGGGCAGTTGGGACTTCGCCCGGGACATCGGCGGCGAGGAATACCGCATCGTCTACAATATCATGCACCCCAAGTGGGTCTGGACCGACAAACAACGGGACATCCGCCGAACCCCGATGTACCACACACACAAGAAGTACGACGCTGAACTGTGGGCCGAAGCCGGCTGGGAAGCGCCACACTGGTTCGACTCCAACGCCGACCTGCTGGCGGAGTACGGCGACCGGATTCCCGACCGCGAAGGCTGGGAGGCGAAGTACTGGTCACCAATCGAGGGGGCCGAGGCGTTGAACGTGCGTAACAACGTCGGCCTCCACGACATGACCTCATTCAACAAGATGGAGGTCATCGGGAGCGACGCCGGCGAGTTCGTCCAGTACCTCTGTACGAACGACATGGACATCGACGTGGGCGACGTGAAGTACACGCTGATGTGCAACGAGGCCGGTGGCGTCCGGGCGGACATCACGGTCACGCGAACCGGCGAGGACCGCTATCTCCTGTTGACGACGGGTCGCGAAGTCGGGAACAACCACGTCGCGTGGGTGCGCGAACAGTCCCCCGACGACGTGGTCGTCAACGACGTGACATCCAGCCTCGCGGCGATGGTCTGTACCGGCCCGAACGCCCGGAAAGTCCTGTCGAGGGTCACCGACATCGACCTCTCCGACGACGCCTTCCCGTTCTTCACGAGCCAGCAGTTCTTCGTGAAGAACATCCCCGTGACTGCACTCCGCGTCTCCTATGCGGGTGAACTCGGCTGGGAGTTCTACACGCCCTCGGAGTACGGCGAGCGCCTCTGGGAGCACATCATGGAGGCCGGCGAGGAGTACGGTATTCGCCCGTACGGCAACGGCGCGCTGAACTCGCTTCGTATCGAGAAGGGGTTCCGGCTCTGGGGGAAGGATCTCCACACGGAGCACAACCCGTACGAGGCCGGCCTCGGCTGGGCCGTCGACCTCGAAACCGACTTCATCGGCAAGGAGGCGGTCGCGGCGGCCGCCGACGGCGACAACATCGACCACAAGGTAGCTTGTCTGACTCTCGACGACGAGGACGCCGTTGTGCTCGACAACAAGCCTGTTCTCGATGGCGACGAGACTATCGGCTATCTCCACAGCGCCGAGTACGGCTACACCGTCGGCGCTTGTGTCGCCTACACGTACCTCCCACCCGAGTACGCCGAACCGGGGACGAGCGTCGAAATCCTCTACGAGGGGGAGCGATACGACGCGACTGTCCGCGAGGAACCGCTCGTCTGAGAGCGGTCTCCGACCTGCGGCTGGTTCTATCGCAATTGTAACACGCTGTGGTTCAGTCCCGCATCGACGTTTACGCTCCCTGCCCGACGGACAGCAGACGTTCCAATTCCGGGCGAAATGCTGGTTTCTGGCCGCTCTAACCGGACATCTCTTCTACAAGCGGGTCTGCTCACCGGTGTATTTAAGATTGTGACAGAAACAGTCCCAAACGAGATACATGAGCACAGAGACTCCCCCGTCTCAGGCGGATACTGTCGTAATTGGTGCTGGGGCTGTCGGGTGTAGCGTCGCGTATCACCTGACGGAACTCGGCGCGGAGGACGTTGTCGTCATCGACCAGGGACCGCTCCCGGTCACCGGCGGCTCGTCGGTCCACGCGCCCGGCATCATGTTCCAGACATCGCCGTCGAAGATACAGACGAAGACCGCACACTACACCAGCCGACTACTCTCCGACGCCGGTGTCTACGACGAGGTCGGCGGCATCGAAGTGGCCCGCAGCGAGGAGCGCATGGACTTCCTCCGCCGGCGCGTCGAGTGGGCGACTTCCTACGGGCTGCCGGAACCGCAGTTGCTCTCTCCCGAGGAAGTTACCGAACACCTCCCGCTGGTCGACGAAGACGAAATCCTCGGCGGCTACTACTCGCCGACCGACGGGCGAGTCGACGGTATCGCCGCGCTCCAGTGGTACATGGAGCACTCCACGGCGTCGTTCTACGGGAACACGGAGGTCACGGATCTGGACGTTTCGGGGGGCGAAATCAACGCTGTCGAGACCGCACAGGGCCGCATCGACTGCGAGCGAGCCGTTATTGCGACGAACAACTGGGGCTACCAGACCGGCCAGCTGGCTGGGCTTGACCTTCCGATTGCCCCGGTTGAACATCAGTACGTGGTCACCGAGCCGATGGATGAACTCGCCGGCGTCGAGTCCTCTGTCGGCGACAACACGACGGGGCTGGAGGTTCCGGGGGACCGCTCTATCGCGGAGTACATGAGCGAAGGGCCACACCAGCCCGTCGGTCGCGATCAGGACAATTCGCTGTACTTCCGGACTCACGGTGACGCGCTCGGGATGGGGTCGTACAACCACGAGACGCTCTCGGTCGATCCAGAGGCGATGGGCAAGAACTCCGAGGAACACCAGGCATCGGTTAGAGGGTTCACGAAAGAACACTGGGAGACGCCAACCCACCGTGGCCGGGACAAGTCCGCGAAACAGGCCTTCGACGAACTGCTACCGGCGACACAGGACGTGGAATACGAGGCCACCGAGAACGGCATCTTCGTCTTCACGCCCGACGGGATGCCGGCCGTCGGCGAGACGGCACAGGTTGACGGTCTCTGGACAGGGCTGGCTATCTGGTGGACCCACTCCGGGGGTTACGGCCGCATCCTCGCGGAGTGGATGGAGAACGGCGTTCCACGGCTGCCCTCCGGTCCGGTCGATACTGGCGGTATCCACGTCCGACGGTTCGAACCCCACGCGGGCGAGAAGGACTACTTCGTCGACCGCGGGGCCAAGCGCTACGAGCAGGTGTACAGCATCGTCGACCCGCGGTGGCAACCCGATGACCACCGGACGCTCCGAACGAGTCCGTTCTATCACCAGCAGAAGGAACTCGGCGCGGAGTTCTACCAGAGCGGCGGCTGGGAGACACCACAGTGGTACGAGTCAAACGCCGACCTCGTCGAGAAGTACGAGGACCGGATTCCCGACCAGGACGGCTGGCAGGGCATCAACCGCTCGAAAATCGAGGCCGCGGAGCATCTCCACACCCGCGAGAAGGTGTCGATGTTCGACATGACGACGTTCAGCTCCATCATGGTCGAAGGGGAAGGGAGCCAGGCGTTCCTCCAGCGGGTCTGTAGCAACGATATGGACCTCGAAACTGGACAGGTCCGCTACTCGCTGCTGTTGAACGAGGGCGGCGGCATCCTCGCCGATATCACTGTCGTCAAACTCGATAACGAGGAGTTCATGGTGACGACCGGTGGTGGGAACTCTCCCGGTATCCACGGCGGCCATCTCGAAGACGAGGCTCCTGCGACGGTGTCGGTCCATGTTGAAGAAGGTGCAAAATCCACAATCGGCCTCTGGGGACCGAACGCACGGCTCCTCCTCCAGCGATGTACTGACGCGGACGTGACAAATGATGGTTTCCCGTACTTCAGCGCCAAGCAGATGTACGTCGGCGACGTTCCTGTCATCGCATTACGAGTCTCCTACGTCGGCGAGCTTGGGTGGGAGCTGTGGGCGCCGACGGAGTACGGCCAGCGCCTCTGGGAGACGCTGCAAGACGCCGGCGAGGACCTCGGCGTCCGACCGATGGGTGGCGGCGCGCTCAGTTCTATGCGGTTAGAGAAAGGCTACCGCCTCTGGGGGACGGACATCGACACGGACTCGAACCCCTTCGAGGCCGGGCTCCCCTTCGCCGTGGACCTGGACACTGAGTTCATCGGTAAAGCGGCTCTGGAGACTGCACGCGAGGAAGGTATCGACAGCAAAATCACGCCGCTCACGCTTGATGACTCGACGGATATCATGCTGGGTGGGCGACCAGTGCTCAAAAACGGCGACGCGATCGGCTACGTGCAGGCCGGGAACTACGGCTACAGTATCGACGAGTCGATTGCATATACGTATGTCCCGACTGAACACGCCGAAGCCGGAACGTCGGTTCAGATACAGTGCGAGGGCGAGACATACGACGCGACGGTGCGTGACGAGCCACTGTTCGATCCGACTCGGGAGCGCATCACCAGATGACAGGACAGCGCACTGACCCACCAACTTTGACATGAGGCCCGCGACGATACGAACATATGACTCAAACTGAATCTGACACGCTCCCCGTCACATACACAGACATCGAACGAGCCCGCGAACGTCTGGACGACGACACAGTCGTCAAGAAGACGCCAGTCGAACGGAGTACGTCGCTCGGCGAGTTCGTCGACGCCGAGGTGTACCTGAAGATGGAACATCTCCAGTGGACAGGGTCGTTCAAGACCAGAGGCGCGTTCAACAAAATCTCGCAGGATGTCGCCGACGGCGTGGAGTCCTTCGTCGCCGCCAGTGCCGGGAACCACGCACAGGGTGTCGCCCTCGCCGCGACGAAATGTGGGGCGGAATCGACGATCTTCATGCCGGAAAACGCGCCACAGGCCAAGATAGACGCCACGAGGGCCTATGGTGGGAGCGTCGAACTGGTCGGCAACGACTTTCAGGAGACGATGTCACACGCCAAAGCGGTCGTCGAGGAGACCGACGCCGAGTTCGTTCACGCATACGACGATCTGGACATAATCGCTGGCCAGGGGACCCTCGGCACGGAGATGTACCACGACTGCCCCGATGTCGACACGGTCATCGTTCCCATCGGCGGCGGTGGGCTCATCAGTGGCGTCTCGACAGCGGTCAAACACCTCTCACCGGAGACGCGCGTCGTTGGCGTGCAGGCGACCGGCGCGGAGACGGTGCACGAAAGCCTCGACAAGGGGATTCCGGTCGTGCTCGACGAGGTAGATACAATCGCCGACGGCATCGCCACCGGCGGCATCTCGGAGACCACGCTCGACATCATCGAGGCAAACGTCGACGAGGTCGTGACGGTTTCAGATACCGATATCGCGCAGGCGATTCTCCTGTTGATGGAACGGGCCAAACAGGTCGTGGAAGGTGCCGGAGCCGCCTCCGTCGCCGCCGTTCTGAGCGACGGCCTCGACGTATCGGGTGAAACGGTGATGCCGCTGCTCTGTGGTGGCAACCTCGACATGACACAGATGCGTGAGGTTCTCATCCACGCGCTCACGGAACGCCAGCAACTCCTCCAGCTCCGGGTTCGCATCGACGACCAGCCGGGCGTGATGGAGGAAATATCGGGCGTTATCGCCCGGCAAGGGGCCAATATCCACGACGTCCGGCACGAACGGTCCGTCGAGAATCTCGAGATCGGGGAAGCGTATCTCGTGTTCAACGTCGAGACGAGCGGTGCCGAGCACGCTCAGGGTATCATCGCGGCGATACGCGATGCGGGCTATCCTGTCGACAACGTTGCACGAGAGGCAAAAAGCGGCGCAGTATAACCGGAATCGGCGTCCAGACCGACGGATCAACGCTATGAGCGAGGAAACCTATAACAGGTGTGTGTGGGAATTACACATGAGTCAGGTAGCATGTACGACAATATACTCGTCCCGTATGACGGCAGCGACGAGGCACGGAGAGGGGCAGAACACGGCATCGAACTCGCCGCTGCGCTCGACGCGACAGTCCATGCATTGTACGTAATAGACCTGCCGGGCACGCCGCGCGCACTCGCCCTCAGAGACGACGAGGAGGAGATGCGTGAGGAGTATCGGGCCTACGGGGAGGAGGTGCTGGCGAATCTCGGGAACGTCGCCGAAGAGCACGGCGTCGACTACGAGACGCATTTCAAAACCGGCGCACCAAGCGAGGAAATCGTCGAGTTTGCCGAAGACGAAGGCATGGACGCGATCGTCCTGGGATCGGCGTTCCGCGGGAAACTCGGGAACCTGCTCGGTGGGACAACAGATAAAGTGGTCCGGACGTCGAGCGTTCCGGTCATCAGTCAGCGGATGAGCGTCAACGACATTTGACACCCGCTATGCGTCTATCAGTCGCGTCTCACGTATGTAGATCACCAGGCTGGCGCTGAGGAAACTGAACCCTGCGAGCCGGAAGTCGCCGACTGTCATTCCGACCAGGCCGACGCCCATCAGCAGTGCTGCCACCGCGGCTGCCCCTGTCGCCAGTAGCCGTGCCATACTGGCTGTATGTAGGAATCCGAAATAAATACGCGCGTCCCACGCTGGGAGGGTACCGAACAGGTAAACAGTGACCGGGAAACCACAATATGTTATATTGCATAACTATTTGGCAGGTAACAACAGTACAACGCTTCATTCGGTCATATATTCGGGTCTAAGGTGAAGTTTTATTAGAGTTGCATTACTGCATAAGTATGAGACTGAGTAGCACATAAAATCCGTCGAACTGTGGGCATGCCGTGCCCGTCCGGACGAGTACAGTGAGTCAAACAGGACACGAACGCTGCAGACGTGCTACGCCGGGATGTCGCTGGCATGACGGTGGCGGCGGACTACGACAGCGCAAGACTGCGACTACGACAATGAGACAACACAGACCAGTACCGCGTTCGAGAGGGGTAACGTATGGCAGACAGTGACGAGCAGACCGGCGAAATGTCGGACGGGCTTCAGGTCGAGTTGTTCCACCCGGAGTCCGACCGCGAGCCAGGTGATACGAACATCCAGGCGGCCGGCTTCGACATCCATCCAGTAGTATTCCCGGTGGCGCTAGTGATAATTGCGCTGTTCATCGCGGTGACGATACTGCTGGGAGACACTGCAGCCTCGGCGTACACGTGGCTGTTCAACACTATCGGAGACACCTTCGGCTGGTTCTACCTGCTGGCGGTGAACGTGTTCATCATCACACTGCTGTACTTCGCGTTCAGCAAGTACGGCAATATCAGAATCGGCGGCGTCGAGGCCGAAAAGGAGTTCAGCGACTTCTCCTGGATGGCGATGTTGTTCAGCGCCGGGATGGGCATCGGCCTCATGTTCTTCAGCGTCTCGGAACCGCTGTACTACTTCCAGAACCCCCCGAGCTTCTTCGGGGCCGAAGCCGGAACCGGCGCGGCGGCGTCCGCCGCGATGGCACAGACGTTCTTCCACTGGGGCTTTCACCCGTGGGCGGTGTACGGCCTGGTGGGACTCGGCCTCGCGTTCTTCTCGTTCAACCGGGGGCTCCCGCTCACCTTCCGGTCGATATTCTGGCCCCTGCTGGGCGAGCGGATTTACGGCTGGCCGGGCCACATCATCGACCTCGTGACGGTGTTTGCGACGCTGTTCGGGCTGTCGACCTCGCTGGGACTCGGTGTCGCACAGGTCAACACGGGACTCTCCTACGTGGGCGGTGACATGCTTGGTGCGGTAAGTATCCCGACAGGGACCTGGCCGCAGGTCGCCCTCATCGCGGGGATCACGCTCATCGCGACCCTCTCGGTCGCGGCGGGGCTTGACGGCGGAGTCAAGCGGCTGAGTACGCTGAACCTCTACCTGATGTTCGCACTGCTCGGGTTCCTCGTCATCGTGGGCCCGACGGTGTACATCTTCGGGACGTGGACCGAGGGGCTCGGCGCGTACTTCGGGAACATCCTCGCGCTCGGGTTCTTCACCGGGACGCTCAACGAAGCGGCGAACGGGACCCCCACCGCATGGACAGTGTTCTACTGGGGCTGGTGGATTGCGTGGTCGCCGTTCGTCGGGATGTTCATCGCGCGCATTTCGAAGGGCCGGTCCGTCCGGGAGTTCGTCCTGGGTGTCCTGTTCCTTCCGTCGATGTTCTCGACGCTCTGGTTGTCAGTGTTCGGCGGCAGCGCGATGTTCAACTCTCTGGCGGGCAACGGGCAGGCACTGGCGACGTACAACGAGGTCGGTCAGACCGTCGCGATGTTCGCCCTGCTGGAGCAGTTCCCGCTTGGCGTGGTGAGTGGACTGCTGGCAACGCTTCTGGTCATCACGTTCTTCGTCACGTCGTCCGACTCCGGATCACTGGTCATTGACCACCTGACCTCAGGCGGAAAACACGACGTTCCACGAACGCAGCGGATCTTCTGGGCCCTCACTGAGGGGCTTGTCGCGTCGATCTTGCTCATCGGTGGTGGGCTGACGGCGCTCCAGACAGCTGCAATCACCACAGGGCTCCCGTTCGCGCTCATTCTGTGTCTGATGTGTTACACGGTGTATCTGGGGCTTGACAACGAGTACCAGATACTCGAATCCGAAGAGTTCGCAGAGACAATTCAGGACCTCTCTGAACGGGACGACGTGGACGTCGTAACCTCTGGCGACGAGATGGTAACGGATATCTCCGACCCGGGAGACGACACGGCGACAGGCACCGACTGAAGCGCTCTCGTTTTGGCGTTTTCCGACGCGACCGGTGGGACGCTATCGCCAATAGCGGGTGAAACCGTTCACGCTACCGGCCACCCAGTTCTGTTTCGACCGTCCGTTCAGAGTGTATCCAGACCCGGGCGGAGCCCCCGATTCCGAACGCGGCGATGGCAAGGCTAGACACGATACTGCCGGCGGGTGAAAGCAGTATCCATGAGACAGCGCTGAGAGATGCTCCGATGAGCAGCCCCAGCGCCGGTTGTCGGTTGCGCAAAATGCCAGTGAGGAGCGTGCCGACGACGAGAAACCCGAAGCTTGTGAGAACCAAGACGAACGCGCTACTGATGAGAATCACAATACGGACGAACACCCCGCCAGCGACGCTGAGACGGGCCAGCGTCGTTGCCCCGTAGAGGCCGACAATAGCGACGATCACGTATCCAGCGATGCCGTAGAGGACAGCCATCGCCGGGCTGTCCAAAATCGCGTTGATAGACTCGTCGACGTAGTTCCGCCGTAGCCGGAGTACCAATGCACCGCCCATGAGCACGAGGACGAACGAGACGAGCCCGCGAATCGGCTTGGACAGTTCGGTGCCAACGCCGGGCACGAGCTGTCCCACAACGGGGTCCCAAATGGTTGCCGCCAGTCCCGGGACGGTCGGCGCGACACTGGCAACTGCGTCACAACTCATACTCCACATACCGTGGGTCACCGTGAAAACCTATCGACCGTACACTACCGGGTCAGCGCCGGCACTGCCCGGAAATTTAAGCCGTCAGAAAACTACTATAATATTGTGTCTGGATGGCTCGCAGTTCTGCTCTCGAAGCTTGTCTGGGTCGGCAAGCGGGTCGCCGCACCACTTCGGCGGAGCGACGGGCCGAACAAATTCAGGCTGTCGAGCATGGATACGGCAACGACGACGTACGACGGTGACATCGGATGGGCAAGACGGCCGCCGGCGACTGTCGAATGTCCGCGATGCGAATCGGAGATCTTCCAGCACAACGCGCGTGACAGCATCGACTGCCCGCGGTGTATCGGCGAGTACAGCCACGACGAGTTCGCCGACCTGAAGCTCCTGTATCTCACGTGCCCAGTCTGTCGAAGCCGAATGGAACACGGTCAGCGACATCCCGAGCGGTTCGACATCCCCGAGTGGGCGACCTGTACGGACTGTCGGTACCACTGGGAGTTCGAACACTCCTACGACACTGGTGCCGATTGAGACAATGGTTACACCGATCACACTGCGGCCGTTCGGCAGGCTGTGCGTTGCTTCGAAACGACTACGAAATCAATAGCGTATCCAGTTCCAACACGCCAGTGGGATTCTGCCGTCAGTAATACTTCCAGTCGTCCTCACGGCTCCCCTGCACGACGCCGTCGTCCTTCTCACTGTCCGCCTCGTCTCGCTCATCGGGCCAGCGAATGCCGTCTCCGACGAGGCTCTTGTACGCGAAGGCACCCAGACCGACAAGTATCAGCAGGAGGACGACGGTTCCAGCGACTGCTGCCACCTGCCCGACGGACTCGAGCAGACCCGAGCCGAGCTGAACCGGAAACTGTACCATACACGTTCTTGGGGCTGCACAGGTATCACTGTTGTCGAAGGTTAGATGTCCGAACTGCCGTCGCTGAAACCGTCCTGAGTACGGCGTTGTTTTCGGAGACGTCGTGGACCCTGATGGCGTCAGCCCCACGTTCGGCGGCCAGCGCTGTCGTTGCCAGCGTCGGCGGCAGCCTGTCCGCTCCTGCGCCGCTCATATCGGCAAACATTGACTTCCGGGAGTGCCCGACCAGCACCGGACAGCCGAGCGCGTGGAACTCGTGGAGGCGGTCGACGAGTTCGAACGATTCGGCGGCGTTCTTTCCGAACCCACAGCCGGGATCAACGATGACCTGCTCGCGGTCGATGCCGGCTTGCTCGGCGAGCAGTATCTGTTCCGTGAGGTCTCGAAGTACGTCATCGACAACATCGTCGTAGGTCACAGTTCGATCCGGGTCCACTGGCGCGGACAGACTATGCATCAGAATGACGGACGCATCGTGGTCGGCAACCACGAACCGCATCTCGGGGTCCGACAGCCCCGACACGTCGTTGACGATATCGGCACCGGCCTCCAGCGCTGCGTTAGCGACGGCGGCCTTTCGGGTATCTACGGAGACAGTCGTGTCGAGCGAGGACACGGCCTCGATAACGGGCACCACGCGGTCGATCTCCGTTTCGATGGACACGGGGTCAGCCCCGGGGCGCGTGCTCTCACCGCCGATGTCGACGATATCCGCCCCGGATTCGATCATCTGTTTCGCGTGATTGACCGCGAGGTCGCGGCGGTTGTACTCGCCGCCGTCGTAGAAACTGTCCGGCGTGACGTTGAGAATTCCCATCACGGCCGCTGATTCAGTGTCGAACGGCGGCGGAAACGACCTCTCAGACAGCCTTCCTTCGAGTTGTGTCGCAAGCCGACCAAGCCCCAGCCCCGCCGAAGACAGCCGCTCGATGAGCTGTCGGAGCTGTCGCTGCGTCCCCGACAGTGTCGTATCGACGAGCTTCTCCGGCATGCCAACAGTCGAACAGGTACAGGTGCCGCCGCAGTCCTCGAACTCCTGTTTGACGACGCCTGCCTGGTCGCGCCGCAACGTGACCGAAAGCACCTGCTGACGGATTTCCGGATTACTTTCGGCTCCAGCAATTTCCCCTGTCGGCGCCCGCGTGAGGTTCTCTTTGGGAACGACCAACCGGCTCCATCGGTCCCGAGCTTCGGCAGCTGCGTAGAGCGACCCGGCTACGAGCACGAAGTCGTCCGGGCCGGCCGCAGCTATCGCCCGTTCGGTGGCCTCGGGAACGGATTCGACCTGCTGTATCTGGGCTGCCTGGCCCGTGAACGCGCCAGCAAGCGATTCGGTGCTCGCGGCTCGGTCGCCTTCCGGGCGCGCAGTAAAGGCCGTCTCGACGGCCGGGAGCGTCGCAATCATCCGTTGGTACTCTTTGTCCTTCATCGCGGCAAAGACCACGTGGAGGTCGTCGTACTCGTAGCGCTCGATGAGTGCTGTCAGCGTCTCCATCGCACCGGGGTTGTGGGAGCCATCGAGGACGACCATCGGGTCCGTCGACCGGATCTCGAACCGGCCCGGCAGTGTCACGGCCCGAAGCCCCTCTGATATGGTTTCGGTGTCCACGTCGGTGAGTTGTTGGGCCAGCGCCGCGGCGACGCCGGCGTTCTCCGCCTGATGCTGGCCAAGCAGCTTGAGGTTCGATTCGAGGGCCCAGTCCGGCCCAGTGAGAGAGATACGGTTCTCGATAGCTGAGCGCATGCCGTTCTCGATGGCGGTGACATCGGCGTCGTCGCCGCCCACGGTGATGGTATCGGTCGTCTCCTGAACCGCGTCGAGAGCGGCCCCGGTCGTTCCCGTCACGAGCGGAGCGTCCCGCGGCGCGACCTGTGCTTTGTCACGGGCGATCTCCTCGATCGTGTCGCCAAGCAGGTCGGTGTGTTCTAAACTGATGCTGGTGACGGCGCTTGCGACGGGATCGACCGCGCTCGTGGCGTCGTAGCGGCCGCCGATGCCCACTTCCAGCACCGCGACGTCGACGTTCTCGACATCGAAGTGATAGAGCGCCAGGGCGGTGAGGACCTCGAAATGCGTCGGTTTGTCGTCCTCGGCAGCCAGTTGGTCGATACAGGGCGCTATCTGTTCGACGAACTCTGTCACCCGCTCTTTCGGTACCCGACCGCCGTTGACAGTAATCTGCTCCCGGAAGCCGTTCAACCCTGGCGACGTGAACAGGCCGACATCTAGCCCGGCGGCTCTGAGCACACTCTCGGTCATCCGGGCGGTGCTTCCCTTTCCGTTCGATCCGGCGATCTGCACGCTGTCGAAACTGTCGTCCGGGTCACCGAGATGTGAGAGCATCCGCGCCGTCGTATCGGTTCCCAACTTGGGCCGACGACGCTGTAGCGACTGCAGGTAGTCCGCCGACTCGTGGTACTGCATACCATAATTGGTCACCGGTGGCCTGATTAATGTATCGCCAGGGCGAATCTGGCTTACTCGCGCGTTCCGCTGTAATGCTACCAGCTCAGGTGAAAACGCCTAATACTGAACCTTAGGCCGTAACCGAGTCATCTCCTACGACCCGACTTCGCGGCCGCTACCGTGTTGTCTACACTCGAGGCTGAGACCCAATCTCGTAAGCCGAGATACATGATGTGGCCTCCGGGGGATGTACCGACATCTCGAACACATCCTATCCCGGTAGTGTCAGGTTCACTAACATTATTACGACGGTGCAGGGAAGGGCTAGCCGAGATGTCTTCACAGGATGAGCAATCCGCGGCCGAAGAGACGCAGGAGCCGATTCCTACGGACTACGATATCGCCCAATCGACCGACATGGAGCCGATCTGGGAACTGGTCGAGCCGTGGGGACTCGGACTCGACGACCTCCAGTACTTCGGCGAATACACCGCGAAAGTCAAACAACACGCCATCGAGCGCCTCTGCGAACAGGCCGAGAACAAGGAACAGAACCTTGTTCTGGTAACCGGGATGACGCCGACGCCGAAAGGCGAGGGGAAGACAGTAACGACCGTTGGCCTCGGGCAGACGCTCAACCACGTCGGCGAGGAAGCGATGATCGCCATCCGGGAACCGTCGCTTGGCCCAGTGTTCGGCGTCAAAGGCGGCGCAGCAGGTGGGGGCCGGTCGCAGGTCCTTCCGATGGAGGACATCAACCTCCACTTCACCGGCGACCTCCACGCGCTCACCTCCGCACACAACCTCATCGCCGCGATGCTCGATGCGAAGATCTCGCAGGGCGACGACCTTGACATCGACATCAACAACGTCTCCTGGCCGCGCGCTATCGACATGAACGACCGCGCGCTCCGAGAGACTGTCGTCGGCCTCGGCGGAAAAACTGGTGGGACGCCGCGAGAGGACAGCTTCCTCCTTACCGCCGCTTCAGAACTGATGGCCGTGCTGTGTCTGGCAAGTGACCTGGGTGACCTCAAAGAACGAGTCAGTCGCATCATCGTCGCCTACGACGAGGACGGCGACCCGGTCACGGTCGAGGATATCGAGGCCACCGGCCCAGCAACCATGCTCCTCCGGGATGCGATCAAGCCGAACGTCGTCCAGACCATCGAGGGCACGCCGGCGCTGGTCCACGGCGGCCCGTTCGCGAATATCGCCCACGGGACGAACTCACTGGTCGCCGACAAGACCGCCTTCGGCATGGGCGACTACCTCGTTACTGAGGCCGGCTTCGGTTCGGACCTCGGGGCCGAGAAGTTCATGGACGTGGTCTGCCGCAAGGGCGACATGACGCCCAACGCCGTCGTACTCGTGGCGTCGGTTCGCGCGCTCAAATACCACGGACTCGACCAGTGGCCCGTCGACTACGACGAGATCGACGATGCGGGCGTCGAAGCCGTCGAAGCCGGCTTCTCGAACCTCGACAAGCACGCGACGAACCTCCAGAAGTTCGGCGTCCCGGTCGTCGTCTCGGTCAACCGCTTCCCGGACGACACCGATGAGGAGATTCAGGCTGTACTGGACCACTGCCGTGAGGACCTCGGCGTCAGAGCGGCCGAGTCGAATGTGTTCTCCGACGGGAGCGAGGGCGGTGTCGACCTCGCGGAGAACGTCACCGAGGCAACCGAGGAGAGCGACGAGGAGGACTTCCGAATGCTGTACGACGACGATGACAGCATCAAGGAGAAGATCCACACTGTCGCGACCGAGATATACGGCGCCGACGACGTGAAATACACCGGCGGCGCGCTCGACGACATTGAGCAGATGAACGAGCTCGATTTCGACGATTATCCGGTCGTCATGTCCAAGACGTTCCACTCACTGAGTGACGACGCGAGCAAAAAGGGTGCGCCCGAAGGCTGGGAACTCGAAATCAGTGAAGTGTACCCGTCCGCTGGCGCGGGCTTCTTGGTCGCTCTCACGGCTGACGCGCTCACGATGCCCGGCCTACCGGCCCGTCCAGCAGCGGCCGACATGGACATCGACGAAGACGGCAACATTTCGGGCCTGTTTTGACGGACCGGTCCTGCGTTCCAGCGTTCGCGTTTCGCCGCCTCAACTTCCGGTGGACGCCGCTCAACGTTCAACGATCGGATGCCGCTCACCGCTTCGCGTTCGCGACCGCCTCGTCGAGCGCCGCTTCGCCGGCCGCTTCTGCCTCGTTTGCCCGCTGTTTCAGCACTGCCACGAATGATTCGTCGTCTATCATGTCGAGATTGGCCCGGACAGTCGAGACCGACGCCTGTAGCGCCGCTGCCGTGAGCAGCACCCCGACAGTTGCGTCCGGGACGGCGACCGGCGTCCCCTTCGCAGTCACCGTACGGGCGTGCTCGACGACGTCGAGACAAACCTCGGCCGTCTCCAGTGGCACCTCAGTTGAGCGTTTCGAGGCCTCCTGAATCCGGGCGTCATCCCCGGATTCAAAAGCGGTCCCGATCGCGTCGACCGCTGCCGCGTCCTCGTCAGCGAAGGCGAGCAGCTGTTCCCGGTTATCGGCCAGAGCGTCCGCTAGTGCCGATAGCTCACCGGACTCCACACCGGACCCGTCTGTGCCGACAGTGTGGATACAGACCATCTCACAGAGCGCCGCGCCCATCGCACCGCCGACGGCCGCGACTGCACCGCCGCTCGGGGTCACCTGGCCCGACGCGACGTCGTCGAGAAACTCGCCGATCGGCTGGGCCGCGAACGTCATCTGTTGTCCCCAATACCGGTCGTTTCTGGTGATTGACTGCCCATACTGCACCATTCTCGGCCCACTCGCCTAATGATTTCCCTGGAGATATTCGGCCTCCGCGTGGGCTATCTCGTCACAGAGGCTATGACCTGACTGTGACAAAACGGCGTATGGTGTCTCCGTACGAAATCATTCAGCCAGCGGCAGTACCGATTGAGCGGCTCAACACCTGCGATATGGAGGTCCGGAAGCTCACGGGCCCACTCGGCTGTGAGGAGATACGGGTGAATCAGGTCGTCGTCGAACCGGACTCCGTGACGACGCCGCATACACACGACGGCCAAGAAGAAGTGTTCGTCGCGACGACCGGCGGCCGGATATCTATCGAAGGCGACGTTTACGACGTCCCCGAGGGCGGAGTGGTCCGTGTGTATCCGGACACGGTTCGAACCCTGTGTAACCATACTGCTGAGACGCACGTGTGGCTCGCCTTCGTTGCGCCACCGGTGGGAACCGTCGATAACTTCGGAAATTACGTTATCGAGGAATGAGTCGGTCGGCCAGTCGCTTCCCCGTCTTCGAGGCTGCACCTCCGCTGAGGCCGTGGCCCATCGCCATCTTTTCAGAGCGATCGACGAGTACAGGCCAGGGTTCTGTGGCTAGACCGCATGCACTCATCCTATATGATTACAAATACGTTGAGTTTTGCACCACGCACTGGTCACACAGGCACCATACGCAATCGGAGACGCAGTAGCAGGTAAATTCCTGTTATGAATACCTTCCTGAGATGCGGGTCACCTATCAGTGACTACTGGTCGTGTCGTCGAATCGACTCCCTGAACTGCGTGCGGTCCGCTTCGCTGATCGTTCCGACGTGCTCTCTGGTCGTCGTCTCAGTCTCCGTCTCGATTCCCCGCATGACTTCGCACATGTGCGTTGCGGTCACCTCGACGACGACGCCGTGCGCATCGAGTTCATCCGCCAGACCGACCGCAATATCCCGCGTGAGTGTCTCCTGTGTCGTCAGTTGGCGTGACTGCCACCGGACGTACCGGATGAGCTTTGACAGTCCCACCATCTCCTCCCCGGGTCTGTACGCCACGTGAGCAACGCCCTGGAAGGGGAGCAGGTGATGTTCGCACATGCTGTGAAGCGGAATTCCGGTTTTGACGATGAGACCATCGGTCTCCGCATCGAAGGTCCGCATTACGGGTCCAGACTCGGACCGAGAGCCTTCAGTCAGGGTCTCGAACATTTCCGGGACACGCCGGCTCCACGTATCCGATAGCCCCGCCGAATCTGGGTCACGGCCAGCGGCTTCGAGCAGGAGGCGAGCACCACGTCGCGCCTTCTCTTCGTCGAAGCCGTCTGTCGGTTGGGTTGCAGTATCGTGCTGGTGTGCAGGTTCCTGTTCCCGGGAATCCATTACAAGCAAACAGGGGGACTCGACGTACAAAGTCTCTGTTCCCCATCAGTTTACTACTCGAATAACAGTGGTAACATTGTGATTTCGCACCACAACGTATCACCGACCGCGAATATCGTGTGTTACAAAAAACGTCCAATGAGTCCTCCTGTGTGGCGGGAACGGTGTTTCTGTTGACCGGCGGACCAGCCACAACGTCGCTTTCATAACGCTGTTTCAGCCAGATTCCAGCGCCTGAACGGTCTGTTGGGTCGCCGCCGATGCTGAACGGGCGAGTGCTGTCGCGTGCCAGTAGTCCGCAACGTTTCTATCGAGAGTGGAAGCCGAGATCTCTCCCTGATGATGCGTTAACCCACGGTCAGCGGCCATGACCTTGTGGCCAGCATCGACGAGAACCGTCCGGACCAGTTCCGGTTGTGAACTCGATTCGAGGGCCGCAGTGAGCGCCTCGTACACGGTTTCCCTAATGTCTCGAACCGTTTTCCCATCCGATGGACGAACGAGTTCGCCCGTTTCCCGCCGACTCTGTATGCGGTCGATTGCTCGGAGCCGGGCCAATTGACTGTTCGCATCGACAACGGCGCTCGCGGGGCCGACGGCATCCGTAAAGCGGCTAATCCCGCTCTCCACCTCCCATCGGAGCTCGTCGAAAACCATCTGCCCCGGATTTCGGTCATCAGCGTTCGTTTCCGGCGGTAGATCCGACTGCCTGTCACGGATGTCCGACAGCAATGCCTTTGCTGCGGCGGTCAGTGTTTGTCTGACCGTGCCGACATTGGCTGGAAGCGAAGCAGTGAACTGCGCCCGTAGATGACGAGCGTCGCTGAGATACGCTTGTGCTGACTCAGCCATCTCGCCCCATTCGGCGACAGACAGCAGCTCCGACTCCTCCCTCGGCCTGACATCCGTGTCAGTGGCCCGCCCCAGTCCCGCTTCGATCCGGGCGTGGACCAGCGCCGCGCGCACCGGGTCCGCCCCGACGTATTCGTGCTCCTGCAGGGTTTCGCGGGCCGCAGACAGGGTCTTGTCGTATTCGTTTCGGAGGGGAGCGGCGGTGAGACCACGGTCGGCGACGCCCCACCCCGAAGCGGCGTAGCGGGCGTTTTCGCGCGCTCGCCGCAACGACCGGAGCGCCATCAAGCCAGTTCGGGCCGTCCGTGCATCATCGAGGCCGTCCGAAGCGTCGCTGGCGGCATCAGTCAGGTGCTGGCGGATGTGACCGTTCGGGATTTCTTCCGGTCCGAGCGGAGTCGGAAGCGTCGCCAGAAGTGACCGAACCCGCTCTCGTGCGACATCGAAATGACTCGTTGCGATGTCGACTGGGACCGAGGGGGAGACAGGGGCTTCTCGCTCCCCATGGCGCGGGATATCGGGTAGGTTGTAGGTATCGATAGTTGCCTCGCCTCCCCCGCCCACACTGTCGAGACTGCTACAGCCAGCGATAGCGCTGGCCCCGGCTAGCGCGAGCACACCACGACGGGTCAGCCGAGTGGATTTGCAGTTTGTCTCAGATATCTCGTCAGTCATGCCTGCTCACCACCGGTCTGGGTGCGGCGGTCATTGCTCAGTGCTGCCTCGCTCCCGCTCTCACTACCCCCTTCGGCACCGGCTCGCTGTCTTTCGCAACTGTTGCCGCCAATTGAGGAGGAATAGCTGGAGATGTCGTCTGCGTTGACTGTGTCGGGAATCCGGATGACCCAAACCGCGTATATTTTATTGCCCGCTGTGCAGGGCTCGTCGTAGGGTCGGCTCACCCGACCATAGTCGGTCGTGATGTTATCAGCCGCCCACCGGATCTGACAGAGCGTTAGTCGAAAACACTCCTCGATTGTCACAGTCTGGACGTAGACGGTTTCTGTATCGAAGTCAGTTCCATCGAGGAAGGACCGTATTTCCGACCGGTCCGCGTCGTCGACGACGCTGACCCGGTCGGCCTTGGCTGCCGTATCGATAATCTCGGATTCTGTTGGACGAGAACGTGGGCTTTCGGTCGGCCGACCGTCTTCGTCATCGAGCCAGACTGGCTGACGATCGGTATCAACGCGTGTGACCACTGCATCCGGGTCAGATACCGATCCAGCGCTGGAGGGACTTGAACCGTCGCTTCTGGAAGGGGTGTGTGCTGATTCGCCGCTACCCTCGAAAACCCCGCTACAGCCAGCTAGCACTGTCGCCAGCCCGCAGACGCTGTGGAGGAGAGTGCGTCGAGTAAAGGGGACCATCGTCTGATTTCCCGCTTGTAATGTCAGGTATAAAATTCTCGTGGTTGCTCAGATCGCAGCAGATCGCTCAGGGATCGGTCCACATACGAACTCCGATACCAGAGGATACTGATACACACGTAGATACCGGTTGTACACATTCATATCGGGATATGTTAGTCTATATCTCGCAGATATGTGGTCGGATTCGCCTATCTGAGCGGTAGACACTGTCACAGATAGACACCGGCACGGAACGGTGAACAGACTGCCCGATATCGCAACAAAACGGCTAAACCGGGTCGACGTGTTCTGGCGATAATGGGGTCAGCGCAGTCGAAAGTCGCACAGTTGATCGAAACGTATGAACTGTCGTCGATGGGTGCGGAGCTGGAACGCGCTTGGCTCGGAGAGAATGGGCAGCGACAGAGCCTCCGTGACCTCGCAGATCGGTTCAACCAGGCCCTGCTCGTGGCTGCAATCCGCGATGCGGGTATGGATGTTATCGACGGCGAACCGGCGAACTTCTACCGACTGCTGACGGATGACGACGTCAGTGCAGGCAAGCGAATCGAAGCGCGGAACCGGCTTGACCGGGCCGGTATCGACGTCGATACGTTGGAAGACCAGTTTGTCACGTACCAGGCGATTCGATACTACCTTACAGAGGTTCGTGGCGCGAGCTACGAACCTGAATCAGAAGCTGCACAGGTCGAGCAAGAGCGTGGAACTATCGACCGCCTCCGCAGTCGCGTCGAGACAATCGTCCGGGATACGGTCGACAGACTGAACACCGCAGACAAGCTCACTTTGGGCGACTATCGAGTGTTCGTGAGCATCGATATCCGCTGTCAGGACTGCGGGACGCGCTACAGTATTAGCGACCTTCTCGACCGCGGCGGCTGTAACTGTGAGTGAGCGTTCAAAAGGTCCGCTCTTTGGTACACAACCGGGTCAGATCTCGGTAATCCGGTTGTACTTCTCCGGAAGCGCCTGCGCATCCTCAGGGAGCAACGCGACAACGAGATAGGAGGGGTACTCCGCGAAGTACTCGACGAGCGAGGCGATGCGCGCCGAGTCGATGGCTTCGAGCGAGTCGAGCAGCATGAACGGAACATCCTCGTATACATCGTGGACGAGGTAGCCGGCGAGTGCGAACACGAGTCCGGTCACTTCTCGCTCGCTCTCACTCAGATGGGCAACCGTGTCTTCGTAGACAGTTCCACCGTCGGTACTTCTGACAACGTGGAGCGTGAACGTCGATCCCGTGACACTGTCATCGCTGTTATGGACCGGGTCATCGGGTGTATCGGTCCGTTCGATCCAGATTCGTTCAATGTTACCATAGCTCAGAATATCGAGCAGGTCGTCCATCTTCTCGTTGAACTGGTCGGTCGCCTCAGCTTCGAGGCGGTCGATACGTGACCGGAGGTCGATCAGCTCGTCAACCACCTCTTCCCGTTGGGCAACCAGTTCGTCGTTCCGGCGGATCTCTGACTCGATGTCGGCAATCTCTTCGCTCACCTCGTCTCGTTCCGATTCGAGTTGGTCCAGTTCCAACTCCAGTTCATTCGCTTTCGTATGGAGTTCGAGCACCTCGTCGAACTCTTCCGTCCGGAGCGACGTGACCCGCTCCTCAAGTTCCTCGACGCGAGCGGAGAGGTTGTTGCGTCGCTCTCGGAGGTCGACAACAGTCGTCTGCCGGCGCTCAATTTCGGTGTCGACCTCGTCAATCGTTGCGGTGAGCTCCTGCGCTCGTGTGCGTGTCTCCGCAATTTCGTCACGTTGGTCGGTCAGTTCGTCGAGTTCGTCTTCGATATCGTCGATCTCTGTGACCGTTTCTTGAAGATGGTCACGCATGCTCTGGAGCGTCGACTCGATACGATCCGGCTTCACTCGTGAGCCACAGGTCCAGCAGGTCGTCTTGGACCCCTGATAGAGCTGGTCCGTGATGTCTCCCACGCTCTCGGGCTTTGCATCGATAGCATCGGTTATCTCCCGGTGTTCGCCAGCCAGCAGTTCCTCGTTGAACCCGATGACGTTCTGTAGTCGCGTGGTGTATTCTGAGAGCTCCCGCTTTCGCTCTCGGAGCCGCTCGATGTCCGATTGGAGCGTTTCGAGTCGTTCGTCCGGCGATTCCGGAAGTCCGGACCGTTCGACCGCGAGGCTACCCCGCTCGTCGCGCAGTGCCGAGATACTCTCCTGTTCTGACTGGATATCGTTTCGCACGCGTTTCAGTTCGGATCGAGTCGCCTGGAGTTCATCGAGGGCCGTTTCGAGCTCGTCCCTGTTTTCCTGGGTCGTCTGAAAATCTACGTCCCGCTCGTCGATTCGTTCCTCCACGTGCTGGAGTTCGTCTCTAGTTTCAGCGATCTCGTCGCGCAGATCTGCCCGTTGCCGTTCGAGATCTGGAAAATCACGCTTGAGCGACGCGATACGATCGAGTTCCTCGTCGATCTCTTCCTTGCGCTGTTCGGCCGCACGTATCTGTCGGTGAATAGACGCCACGTCGACGGGCCGCATAATGATCTCCCGGAGGTCCTCACCCCGTTCGACGGCTCGCCTGGCCTCGTTGTCTTCGAGCAGGAACGCGAACAGGTCCGCAACTGTTGGGTCAGTAAGCAGTCCGAGGCCCGACCCGACAACACCGCCATCGGTTCTGGTCAGTGTCCGGGAGTACGTCTCCTCCCCCAGTGAGAGTTCGACGTGCCCCTGATCGGCGTCACCTTTGACACTCGCCCACTCACTTCCGTGAGCAGCCATCACCGCCTGTAGAAACGATGTCCGATTAGTCGCGTTCCGGCCTCGGAGCACAGTCACCCCTGGTGGCACCTTGACTGTCGTCTCGTCGATCCCCCCGATCTTCTCGACGGTGACGGTCGCCACCTCCCCAGATACCGAGAGTGAACCCATATCTCGGTGTGTGCGAGTGACGGACATAAGCACTATGGCGCGTGTGGCACCACACTCCCCGATTTCTATGCCAATAGTGGCCCGCGGCTAACAAGCATATGTCTGTTATTCCATCGGATTCGCGGACCTAGTTCCATGCAGAAACAATCGCCTAAATCCAGATAGCAAACAATTTCGCTAAATAACACGCTCAAACGTGTACCTTTATATCACACAATGGGCGTAGCTGTCGGTGTCGTTGACCATGACAGAGCAAAACCAGGCCGAGAGTGCGCTTCGCGCTCACGTAACCTCCGTCAAGGAGGACCTGATGACGGGCGTATCGTTCATGATTCCCTTCGTAACTATCGGGGGTATCTTCCTCGCCGTCGCGTACGCGATAGGGGACACACAGACAGTGTTCGAGAACACCGGCTCGGCAGGCTGGTTCCTCGCACAGATCGGCGTTGCTGGACTGACGATTATGGTTCCCATCCTCGGAGGCTACATCGCGTACGCCATTGCCGACCGACCGGGACTCGCTCCGGGGTTCCTGCTGGCGTACATTCTCCAACAAGGGAACGTCGTCGCCGAAGCGGCGACGGTAATCGGTATCTCCGGTGGCGAGGCCGGTGCCGGCTACCTCGGCGCAATCGTCGCTGGGCTGCTGGCTGGGTACGTCGCGCGCTTCTTCAAGAACCTCGACGTCCCCGAGTTCATCCAGCCGATGATGCCGGTGCTGCTCATCCCTGTCGCGACGATGGCGGTTCTAACGCCAATCATGCTGTTCGTACTGGGCGTCCCCGTCGCACTCGCTAATGAGGGCCTAACCTCGTTCCTGCAGTCGATGCAGGGTGGCCAGGCCATCGTTGTCGGCCTCATCCTCGGCGGGATGATGGCCTTCGACATGGGTGGCCCGGTCAACAAGGTCGCCTACGTGTTCGCGACCGGACTCATCACTGAGGAGATCTACGCGCCGATGGCCGCGGTAATGATCGGCGGCATGATTCCGCCGATCGGCCTCGCGCTCTCGAACTTCATCGCCCCGCACAAGTACGCTGCGGAGATGTACGAGAACGGGAAAAGCGGTATCGTACTCGGCCTTTCGTTCATCACTGAGGGTGCGATTCCGTACGCAGCCGCCGATCCGCTCCGCGTAATCCCGGCTATCGTGGCCGGTAGCGCTGTGGGCGGTGCGACCTCGATGGCCCTCGGCGTCACGATGCCCGCACCCCACGGCGGTATCTTCGTCGTCCTGCTGTCAAACCGGCCGCTCGCATTCCTGGGCAGCATCCTCTTGGGCTCACTCGTGACGGCCGTCGTCGCGACGGTGATCAAACCGGACTTCGAAGACCGTATCGACGCTGGGGCGGAGACGAGCACCACGCAACCGACGGACGACTAACAACGGTGATTACAATGACAGATGCAATCGCAGCGGACGATATCGAAGAACTGATTCCGGCCAACCACATCTCGCTGTCCGAGCCACCAGCCGAGAAGGAAGCGTGTATCGAGTCCCTGCTCGACCTACTAGTCGACGGTGGCAGGGTCGAGGACCGCGAACGCGCACTCGACGCGCTGCTGGAACGCGAATCGGAGACCACGACGGGCGTCGGCATGGGGATCGGCATCCCACACGCGAAAACCAGCGCTGTGAGCCGCCCGTCACTGGCGTTTGTCCGCTCCGAGGAAGGCGTCGACTTCGGCTCGATGGACGACGAGCCCGCGACGCTCATCTTCATGATTCTCGTGCCGGAAGCCGGCGGCGAAGAGCACCTCAACATCCTCAGCTCCCTCTCGCGAGCCCTGATGCACGACGACGTTCGGGACCGACTCCACGAAGCAGAGGACGAGGCGACCGTTCAGGACGTGCTCCGGGAGGCCATCGCATGACGATCGAACGTACTGTGACGATTGTTCCAGAGGCGGGCCTACACGCTCGACCGGCGTCGGCGTTCGTCCAAGCTGTGAACGACCACGAGGCTGAAGTCTCGGCTGGTCGCCCGGATGGTGACCTCGTTCAGGCGGCGAGTATGATCGCTGTCACCAGCCTCGGCGTCGGACAGGGCGACGACATCGAACTGGTCGCTGATGGTCCGGATGCAGAGGCAGTGCTTGACGAACTGGAGCGGATACTGACAACACCGGAGGCGGAACTGGAAACTGACGATGGCTGAACGCACGCTCCACGGGACCGGTGCAACGCCTCGCTCCGGCGTTGGGACGGTTGTCTGGTACGGCAGAGACATCTCGCTCCCAGACCCGGACGGCGTAGAAGTCGATCCCGAGACGGAGGTACAGCGGTTCGCCGATGCCGTCGACACCGCCCGCGCTGAACTGGAATCTGAGCGTGAGGCGACCGCCGAACGCGTCGGCGAAGACGAGGCCGCGGTGTTCGACGCACATATCCAGTTTCTCGAAGACCCGACAATCGAGGACGCAGTCGAGACGATGATTACCGATGGGATTCCCGCACCGAACGCCGTCGATGCCGCGTTCAGCGAACACATCGAACAGTTCGAGGGGATGGACGGCCGAATGGCCGAGCGAGCGGACGACCTCCGCGACGTTCGTGACCGACTCCTCCGTCTGCTGACGGACGGGGAACGGGTCGATCTCGATGATCTACCTGGTGGAAGCATCGTCCTCTCCGAGCGGTTGACCCCCAGCGACACGGCGCAACTCGATCCGGAGTGCGTCGCCGGGTTCGCAACGATCACCGGCGGACGGACGTCCCATGCGGCCATTTTTGCCCGCTCACTGGCCCTGCCGGCCGTCGTTGGAGTCGGCGACGCGCTCGAATCTGTTGAGGGCGAGACAGAGGTCGTGGTCGACGGCGACAGCGGCGAGGTGCTAGTCAGTCCTGACGACACCGAGCGAGTTGCCGCAGTAAGCGACTCGGGAGCCGCTGTCGTCGATGAGTCTGTCGAGACAATCGACGGGCGACACATCGAAGTGGCGGCGAACGTCGGCCAGCCGGCAGAACTGGAGCCTGCAGCACAGCGGGGGGCTGACGGCGTCGGCCTCTACCGAACCGAGTTTCTCTTCCTCGACCGGGAGACGCCACCATCGGAAGACGAGCAGTACGAAGCCATTCGCGAGGCACTCGACACGTTCCCGGATGGGCGCGTTGTCGTCCGGACGTTAGATATCGGTGGTGACAAGCGCATTCCATATCTCGACCTGCCGGAAGAAGAGAACCCCTTCCTCGGGGAACGGGGAATTCGGCGCTCGCTCGACCCCGATTCGGACCTGTTCGCCACGCAACTCCGTGCGCTCCTGCGCGCTGCTGCGGACGGCGCTGGAGACCTCGCAATCATGTTCCCGCTGGTCGATACTGTCGAGGAACTCGACGCCGCACTCGAGGCACTGGACACAGCAGCGGCCGATGTTGAATGTCACGACGCCGATGCCGTTGATATCGAAGTCGGCGTCATGATAGAAACGCCGAGCGCCGCCTTCATGGCCGACGAGCTCGCGGCACGAGTCGATTTCCTCTCTATCGGGACGAACGACCTCACGCAGTACGTGATGGCCGCTGACCGCGAGAACGAGCGTGTCGGTGACTTACACGACCCCACGCACCCGGGCGTCCTCCGGTCGATCCATCAGACAGTTACCGCAGCCCACGCCGAAGACGCCTGGGTGGGGATGTGCGGCGAGATGGCCGGCGACCCCGATTTGACGGAACTGCTTGTCGGTCTCGGTCTCGACGAACTCAGCATGAGTGCCGTGACGGTTCCTGAAGTCAAGACGGCCGTCAGCGAAACCGAGTACAGTACCGCGAGCGAGCGCGGGGACCGCGCCCGACTCGCCGCAACGCGAAGCAAAGTCCATACCACACTAGATACATGAAACTCGTCGCAGTCACCTCCTGTCCAACTGGTATCGCACACAGTCAAATGGCAGCCGAGAATCTCGAACAGACGGCAGAAGAACAGGGCCACGATATTAAAGTGGAAGTTCAGGGAGCAATGGGCGCGGAGAACGAACTCTCGGACGCGGACATTGAAGCTGCTGATGCCGCCATCATCGCCTCCGACACGTCGGTCAGTCAGGACCGATTCAGCGGTGTCCCGCTGATCGACGGAACCGTCAAGGATGCGGTTAACGACGCTGAAGGCATGATCGCTGATGCGATTGCGGCCGCTGACGGCGACGCATCGGACACTAAGTCCGATATAAATGGATCTGAGCCCACGAGCACTGAATCCAATCAGCAGCGCCGGCGCGGCGGCGACCGCTCGAAGAGCCTCGTTGCGCGGCTGAAGCGTCTGTTCAATTGAAGCCCGTGTCCTCACTGGGAAGTGACGACCCTAGGTGATGGACCGAACCCGTCTCCCGTTGTCAAGCCGACCGTCTCGGTAGCGGTCCCGGCTGGCTTACCTGTCCCCATCCGAACGGCTGGGCGCTCTGTGGCCACCGGCCGACGGGACGAGGAGGTACCCCAAGGCCGTCGTTCCCGACTCCGGCTCGGCCTCCAGTTCTAGCGTCTGTCGCTCTTCTGCGACGCCAAACTCCGGAAAGTACTCGGTCGTCGTCGTCCGAACGTCACTGACGCCGAGCGGATGGACGCTGAGCAGCGTCGAGTCGTCGTCACCGCCAGTCGCCCGCACCGTCCCCGAATCCCCGACCGAGACTGCGACCTCCGGATGGAAGTGGAGCCGAGAGACGCTCGGCTCGGTCTCCGTGTCGGCCCCCTGGAGTTCGTCCCGGACCAACCACCAGTCGTCGCTAGCGAGAATCGTCCTGTCGTGTCGGTACGACGCTGGGGCGGTGGCGGCTGTCTCGTAGTGTCCTCTGAATAGGGTCGGGTCCGACCCCCCGTAGTCGACCGTCGGTTCCGTCCGCGCGCCCATGAGGTACTTTCCACCGATTTCGATAGGCTCCGCCTCACCAACCTGAACAGTGTTGTGGCCGGCGACACTTCGGGCGTACTGCCGCCGCTCGTTGTCGGCGTAATCGTACACACCGGTATCTGTGAGCACGCGCTGCCCGCCGACCCAGAGCAGGATGCTCAGCATGTCGTTGTGGGAGTGCCCGGGCAGATGGGAAGGCCCCACAGGCCCACCATCTACCAGTAACCGCCCGTGGTCGGTGTCGAGCCAGTAATACCCCGTCTCAGCGCCCATGGGACTGTGTGACGGAACGGCCCGGTCATCGGCGGTAAACCCGACGCTCTCGGCATATCCCAAGCAGTCCATCAACGGGAGCGATTGCCCGAAGACGGCATCGTTGTACAGCGGGAGCCGCCCGTCCGGTGGTGAAAGGTATCGCAGGTATGCCACAGCCTGTTCCGTCATCGCCGTCAACCAGGCCGGGGACGTTCGCTCGCTGGCCGCCAGTAACGAGCAGGCTGTCACGTACCGCGTCATCACAATCGCGTGGTACATCGGCGACCGCTCGTAGTGGCCGCCGTCGGGGAGGAACTGTTTGGCTCCGGTACGGCCGAGTATCGAGCGCCCCGTACAGAACCAGGATTCGTCGGCGTCAGGGAACAACAATCCAGCCATGAGCAGTGCGAGCCCGTTCTCAACGAGGTGGTTGCCGCCGACGTCACCTTCCACGTGGTTGGCAAGGAAGAGCGAATTTCGGTATATCTCCCCGACAAGTGCTTCGCTCAGTCCCTCAGGAACGCCTTCCTGAGAACCGCCGGTTCGCCACGCTAGGTACCGCGCCAGCGTCTGTGTCCGAAGCGAGACTGCCCATGGCGTCCACGCACTGCGAAGGTAGCCGGGTCGGCCGATGTCGATGCTGTCGGTCCAGTCCCAGATCCACTGGTCGAACACCGCGACGACCTCCTCCGGAGCCGCCTGCGGGTCCTCGAATCCCAGCACTGCCCACCGGAGCGGTTCGAACGCGTACAGTTTCAGCGGCCAGAGCAACGGATAACTGTCGGCCCCGTGGTCGTACCAGTCGGGGTGGGCCGGCGAATCGGACTGGACCGTCCGGTTGAGAAACGTCACCTCGCCGTCGGCCGCCCGGCGGCTCCGCCGCTGGAACGATCGGACGGTCGAGTCGGAGAGTGCACCCCGGAGCACGTCGAGGTCCGCTTCAAGTGGGGCTGTCGCGACAGATAGCCGCTCGGGAACCGCGTTGTCGTAGCGCTCGTCGAAATCGACCGGGAGCCGGGCGAGCACGGTGTTACGGGCCGTCCGTTCGGCCATCCCGAAGATCTGAGCCGGCTCCATCCGCGTGAGCGTGTGACCGTACAGTCTGGCCATCGACGGAAGCACGCGGATCGGCTTAGTCATCATCGGGACTCGGGGCCGCGCGTGGTGCCTGTCGTTCACTAGCCGTCAGCGCTCGGAGTTCTTCGCTGAGTCGGCCTGCGATGGCCTCGCGGTCGTATTCCTCGGTTACGAGCCGGTACCCGTCCCGACCCATCGACGTCCGCTGCTCAGGGTTTTTGAGGAGGGTGTCGATTGCCGCCGCGATGCGTTCCGGATCGGGCTCAGTGTGTATACCCGCCGCGGTCTCCGTGACGAACCGTTCGATTTCTCCCCGTCCGGTGACTACGACCGGCAACGAGCACGCCAGGTACTCGTAAAGCTTCGTGGGCATCGCGTAATCGAGCTCCGGACTGTCCTTTATCGGCGCCAGGCCGACGGTCGCATCGTTGAGAATCTTCGGGATCCGCTCACGGTCCACTAGTCCGACGAATTCCACGCTGTCTTCGAGGTCGAGGTGCTCCGTCACCGATTCGAGTCGGGACACCTCGTCCCCATCGCCGACCAGCAGGAGTTCGGCGTCGTCGTTCGACACGTGTTGCATCGCCCGAATACACGGTTCGAGTGCCTGTGCGCTCCCGATGTTCCCCGTGTACACGATTCTGTCTTCTGCATCGCCAGCCCCAGTCTCCGGTGTAAACCGGTCGGTGTCGACGCCGTTCGGAATGACACGCACCCGGTCCCGGAGTTCGCCGCCGTACGCGTCGGTGACGGCATCGCCGAGCGTTTCTGTCGTCACGGTAATCCGGTCGGCGGTGTGTAACGCGACCGACTGGAACGCACGTCCGGCTTTCACCAGCGGGCTGTTCGCTGTGATGTATCCCAGAGCAATCGAGTTCTCAATCCACAGGTCGCGTACATCGACGATCCACGGCTTCCCGATGGCGACGGCCACGATCCCGGGGAGCCCAGTGGTAATCGGTGGTGTCGAAGTCATGACGACGTCGTACTGCCGGACATTGACCACCAGCCAGAGCGCCGCGTGAAGCGCAAAGACGAGATAGTACGGCAGTCGCCGGAGCAGAGAGGGGTTCTCCGTCTGGGGTTGCCACGTCCACAGACGGTGGACGACCACTCCGTCGTCGTGTTCGGTCCGCTTGCGCTCCCACGTCCGAGCGAAGTTTCCCGGCGGATAACACGAGAGCGGTGCCAGAACTGTCGTACCGATTTCGTTGTCGAGGTTGACGGCCGTGTCGCGGATTCTCGACGCATTCCCCCCTTTTTCGGGCGGGTACCGCTGGGAGACGATGACGAAGTCAGTGGTCATCGGAGCCACGTGCGTGCCGCGACTGTCCCTCCCGGACGATTCTCACACGACGATGACGTGTCGGTTGGCCTGTCGCTGTTCATTGGATCATTGCATCGTATTCCTGACAGGGATATTAGTATGCGTCTGATACTCCACTGTCGGTTCGGGGATGGGCCAATTATGCGTTCTCTTGTCCCGAGACCATTTCACGACGACCGTGTATCCCGGAACGTGCGTCCCGTTTTGGCGTCAAGACTGACTTCGGAATCTAACCAGACACCACCCCGTCTGGCTGGTATAATCTCTCCTTTCCGCACAGTACTACATGATTACTTTATCATATTTGATTCGCTCGTATGGCAAACCAGCACGGATGAGGGCTTATGTGGTAACTACTTCACCCACATAAGGAGCTAAAAGCTACCTACTTTGTCGACACAGTGTAAGAACGGCTAATTAGCATATACCTACTTCAAACGTATGTGTATGTTCGATAAGCACAACGCGGTTGACGACGATCGAGATAAATCGGGCCTTTCAGACACTCTAAACACAGATGGGCGTGGTAAAGTAAACCTTAACAGGCGGAGTTTCTTCCAGTTCGGGTTGTCAGCAGTAACTGCAGTCGTCGGTGTCGGCAGCCTAGGTGTGAGCATCTCCGGTAAAGAGACCAACACCCACATGACGGATTTCAGCGAGTACGTGTAGCGAGTCCAGACCGGCATCCGAGTCTGTCGAGCAAGTTTGCATTGAGAGGCTCCGTCTCGGTCCGAACTGCTGATAGTACTATACGCTATCCAAATATCGGCTGGTAAACACGAACTGTTCCGGTTCCAGCCGTTCCTGATGTCAGATATCATCGCTTGGTACAAACTGAAACTCGGAGTGTAAACTCCGGATCGAACCCGACTCTCCAACGTTGACAAGGGTACAACGGAGGGATTCAGGGACACTTTGCGAGTTTCTCTGTAGGAAGCCTATACTAATGTCCTAAGCATCTCAGTTTGAGACGAGTAACATGATTCCCTCCATCCGTCCACAGTACCACTCTATCCAATCCAACTCACGGAACAATACGACTTGTGCATATCTGTCATGACCGCTGGCTCTGGGGTGCTTAGCCGTCGGAAACTCATCGCTCTCGCCGGCGGTATCGTAGCCGGTGTCTCGGGCGTGCTCTACGGGTGGCTTCCGGGTGTCGACACTGGTGGTGGCGACCTCCCAAACGGGACTGCAGGCTCGACAGAGGCGTCAGTCCGACCGACTGCGACGTCCACGGAGCATACCGAAGAGTCCAAGATGCCGCGGGACGCTGAGAGCATCAGCGACTACGGCTCGGAACCGAACCCGAATGATCCCAGTTTGGCCGCGGCGAGGCGAAACCTTGATGCCATCCTCGCGGCTGCCGAAGCCGCCGGCAAGGGAGGGGCGATATACGTCCCGGAAGGCGAGTACTACTTCGGCAGCGAGGATTCGGGCTTCAGTCCGTACGTGGAGTTCGGGAAGACCGGACCACCAGGCGTTTCAATCATCGGTGCGGGAGCCGATAAATCGACGCTGGCGATCACCAGACACGCCTCTGCCGACACCCGTCCGAACCAGAGCGCGTTCATCTGGTACGACGGGTACGAACACGGCTCCGTCGAAGTAAAAGACATCAAACTGGACGGCAACTACGAGAATGTCACCGGGCTTGCCGAGAACGGTGGCGGTTCCTGGGGGCTGCAAATGTCGATGGCCGGCGACTTCCATCTCGAACGCGCGTGGATACGGGGCTGGCATCTGGCTGGCGTTCGGGGTCGCGCCGTCCTCAGGTCGGTGAGAAACTGCACATTTCAGGACAACGGCATCGGGCGACACAACGAGACCAACGGGCGGTCAAACTCCCATCACATCTCTGTCCGACCACAAGCAGGCGACGAACTCATCATCGAGAACAGCTGTTTTCTCGACTGTGCAGGGAACGCGGTCAACATCCGTTTCGGCGATGGGGTCACCAAGATGCACAACTGCTACGTCCGCGGTACGGGATCCGGACTGTGCAAGATGTCTGCCGGGAAGGCCGTAGAACTGAAGAACATCTACCACAGGGCGAACACCCCGTCCCTCGAACGGAAGGTCGACGAACGGGACATCGGGCCTGACTTTCATGGCCGGTTTTTCATCAACAACCTCGGAAACCGGGGGACGACCCCGACTACTGTGATTATGGAGAACGTCCTCTCCAGAGACATGGCCGACTACGCGTTCCAAGCACAGAGCAAAATCGGCAGCGGGCCAATGAACGTGATATGGAACGGGGACATGATCGAGATCTACAACACCAACCGTGCCCGGGACGACGCAGTCATTCGAGACCACGGTGAGGGGCGGTTCTCCGATATCGACATCTCCCGTCTGTCGGTACACAATTCGAACGCGAAGGTGTTCATGCTCGATGACTCCCAGGGTGTCATAGAGACGTTCAGTTACTCCAATACGGATGGGCTCGGCGACGCAGGGAATGTCTCCATCAACGTGAGCGACCTCAGCCGGGAACAGTCCCGTCCGACGGTCCCCACTATTGGCGAGGTCGGTGTGGGACCGCTCGACCCGGGCAAGGACTGACCGTCGGATTCGACAGCGAGAGATAGCGTCCGGGTTTCTCTATTCGCTGGGTTACATGTCGAATGTTCTACGCGCCTCCACACACGTGTACACGGCCGGCAGCAAGCAATCCCAGTCCCCGTCTACAGGACCAGTCAAACGGGGATGTGCTGACTACACGACTACGGCAGCGCTCCAATCTGCGTCGATGGCTTTCGCCACCCCCGTTATGCTCCCTGTGCTCTGGTTCCGTTCACCGAGTATATCCTGAGGTCGCCGTTGTCGTAGGAGCGAGCGACAGTTCTATCTCGGTTGAACTGCTGGAAGTCTTGCGAGGTGTACTTCCACCGCTGTGGGTAATCCGGGAACGTCTCCTGATAGAAGATACGCCCTTTCCTGTTTATCATCACGTACTTCCCGCTGTCGTAGTTCTGGCCAAAGTACCGGTTCGTAGTGTAATTGAAGTGCGCAGGGAGGAACTGCTCCCAGAACGGCAACCCCGCGCTGACGCCGTGTTCCGCGTGATGGAGCCGACGATACTCTATGTCGAAGTGGTACAGCTCTTTGCTTCCGGTCTCGTGTTCAGTCAGCCACTGGCTGCCCTCGACTTCCATCGCCGTGACCTGGTCGTTGGTCATTCCCGAGAAGGGCGACGGGTACAGCGTGAGCGTAGACAGCACGACGAGCACCAATATAGTGCCCGTGACCACTGACTTTGAACCGCGGGTAAGCGACTGACTGCGCCGCTTATACCGACTCCAGAACGTATGGAACAGGGGACCAAGCAGGAGCACTGTGCCGATCTTGGCCACCTGCCAAGGACGCTCTTGCGTGACGATGAGGTCCAGAAGGAGGAACAACAGTCCGACAATCCCGAACACGCCAAGGACTGCCCCCATCACAGTCGTCCGATTGTCCAGTTCGTACCGCTTTGTGACAGTGAGCAGGAACGCAACCCCGAACAGGCCACCACCAAGCACGAACAACACCAACTCGGTGCCGAACCGGAACGTAATGAACCGAACGACGTCGATCAAGGCAGGGGTTGCCTCCGCTGCGGTCTGGGCGTACGCCTGGACGGGTGCATCACTGCTTTCCGTCCCGAAGAGCACGCGATAGATCGTGTCGAACCGAAGTATAATTCCGGGGAAGTTAGAGTACCAGCTCAGAATTATCGCAAGCGACAGCCCGAAACTGCTCGTTGGACTTCGATATATCGTCCGTACTCGAGGGACGTATTGCACGGCGTAGTACAGCATGAATACCCCCGCGACGAACACGGCGGTCAGCGGGTGATACAGGAGGAGACTCAGGAGCGTAAGCACGAGCGCTGCCCTGATGGCCGGCGTCGGATATCGTTGACTCTTGAAAAACAGATACAGGACGACCGGTATCAGAAGAATGCTGAAATCAAACGGGCGAAACAACAGATGGCTGTAGCCGAGTATCGGTAGCAAGACGAAGGGGAGCCCCAAGAGGAACCCCCGCCGAGAATCGGCCACCTGAAACAGCAGGTAAATCATGCCTCCGAAATATACAGCAGAGAAAACTGCCGGTATCAGCATCGCCAGCGTCATCGTCTCGAGCCCAGTCGCGTCAGCGGTGGCGAATACGAGCAGGTGCGCGAGCGGGTAGATGTTCGCCCCGGTAGTACCGGTGTTGGCGATGTCCTGTACGTACCCCAGATGCGTGAGCGGGTCGGCGTCACCGTACATGACGTAGCCCCGTATGAGCGGCATCAACAGCAACAGCGCATCGGTCGCCAACATCAGCGCGGTGCCGAAGATCCAAGACCGTTCGTCCTGGTGTCCGATGCTCCCGAATATCAGTAACGCACCGGCGAACAGCGACCCGACGACACAGCCCCAGAACGGGGCGGGATATGATTCGTAGAGTGATATCTCGTACTCAGCGGCTGGTGGCGTTGTCAACACAATCGCTGTCGAGACCACGAGCAGCAGGACGCCGACGGCCGCAATCATCCTCGACGCCCGGGAGTGAGCGAACCAAGCGCGCGACGAGCCTTCGCTCATGGATGCTTACCTACAGACATTACTCAATTGCCGGGTACTTGTACAGCCCAGTCCGGTACCTGCCCAGATCGCCCCCGTCATTCGTACTACGTCCGTAGACTAGTCGATATCATTGTTAGTACGCTCCTAACATGCTGTGAGTCCGCGAACACTATCGCTACTGATTCCCCACGGTGTTCAGACAGATACAAAACAAAAAAGCGTGGACCGCACGAACCGCGGGAATTCGCCGGTATCGGGATTGGCAGAGGAAGCGGCGCTCTCGGACTCTCAGACGCTCACAGACTTGGTGGCGGAGGCGGATTCCCCGTTACTGTCGACGACTGTGAGAGCGACATCGTAGTTGCTCGCGCTCACCTGGTCGATACTGAACATATCGATGTCCGAAGCCGCGTTCCCGCTGACATCCCACTGGACGTTCTCTACTGTGGCGTTCGAGTCAGCGACGTCGATTGTAACCGACTGAAGCTCGCGGTCACTGCTGTACACGTCCCACACAACAGTGATGTCGGCTCTGTCGTCGCCCTGCTGGGACTCGGAAACGCTGAACCGACCGATCTGCGGTTTCGTGCCGTCCGCCGCCGCAGACACCGCTGCAGTCGCGGATGTGCCGTTCCCGCTGGTGTCGGTCGCGGTCAACACGACGGTGTACTCGTTCCCGGAACCGCCGTCGCCACTCGCCGTCAGTTCGGTCGTGCCGGTCGCTGAACTACCGGAGACGTCGACGGTGGTGGTGTCTTCCTGCGCGTTGTCCGTTTCGTCGTACAGGCCAACGTCGACGGTCGAGAGGTCGCCATCCGAGTCGCTGACGCCCCAGTCGATTGCGAAGGCTGCATCGGTGGTGTCGGTCTCGATCTCCGACACGGAGAGGGTGTCGACGGCGGGGCCGGTCCCGCTGTTGTCGGTGGTGACCGTGATGCTGCTCGAATCCGTGTTCCCGGCCGAGTCGGTCACTCTAGCATCGAGCGTGTGGGTGCCATCCGACAGCGAAGTAGTGTCCCAGGAATCCTCGTAGTACCCCGTGTTCGAGTTGTACGACGCGGTCGACCAGGTGTCACCGTCGACGCGGTACTCGACGCTCGGGGAGCCGGCGGCGTCTTCAGCGTCGGTTGCACTAATTTGCAGCGTGACCGTCCCATCGACCGTCTCCTCGGCGAGGGGTTGTCGCCACGTTATCTCGGGTCTGGCGTCGTCGAGCCGCGCCGGTTCGCCGTTCGTCCCGACGCTGAAGAAGTCGAACAGTTGTGCGTCGCCCGACCAAGACCCGATTCCGGTCCATCCGGAGTCGGTGACGTCTCCGTCGGTGACCTCAATGTCCCACGAGTCGGGCTCCGTGGAGCCATAGCTCCAGTTCTTGGCTTTCACGGACGTACCCTCGATGCGAAGCCGAAGATAGCTCCACTCCTCAAGCGGGTTGGACGCAGCCGTGGTTTCGGCCAGTGTGGTCTGTGATCCGCCGAAGTCTTTCTCGACGCGGAGCTTGATGTCACTGTCAGATTGGACGAACCACGTCGAGTAGCCGACCATGTTCCCGCTGGCGTCGACGCCGCCGCGCCCGATAAGGCGGCCCCAGCCGTCACTGCCAGTGCTCGCCGACCCGACGCGAACCAGTCCGAGCACCTCGGTATCGGCGTGCTTGCCAACGTCGTCCCAAGACATCGCGTGTGAGTCGGCCGAGCTAGCGCTGAACTCGACGTACGCGTTGCCGGTGTTGGAATCGCCCGAAACGACCGACCAGTTCGATGGGTCGCCGTCCCACCGCGGTGTCCAGTCCGGAAGGCTGGTCTGTGACTCCTCCGTTGTGGTCTGGGTCGTCTCTTCCTCGGTGCTGTTCTGCGTCTTTGCCCCGACCTCGCTTTCGGCCGGAACGTCCACGTTCAGCGGACTCTCGCCCGTGAGATGGTTGCTGATGTCGATGCCGCCCGTCTTTCCGAGGCCACCGACGTTGTTCGTCGAGAGCGTGGCGATGGTCCCGGACGAGTCCTCGGTTTCGAACACCTGCGCGTCGGTGTCGTGGACCGACATCTCGCCCACGTCGACGTTCCTGAACGCGACTCCCTGTCGGTCGCGGATGACCTCGTCGTCGTTGTACATGTTCGAGCCGGCGAACGCGATTCTGTCGCCGACCCAAGTGATATCCGATGGGCCACCCACAGTATCACGAACCTGGAACGCATACGACGTGTGGTTCTTCGTCGATACCTGCTCCATATCCAGCGTCACGTTGGTGTCCCCGCGGTCGCCCAGGCTCTGGATGAAGTGCCGGCCGAGGAACCCGTCGTTCGGTTCGTCCGGGAGGAGTGATGCCAGTTCCGACGTGTACGCTGTGTGGTTAATGCGTCGCAGTTCGACCGTCTCTCCGGCCGACAGTTTGAGGAATTGGCTGCCCGTGCCGGCAGCATACACATTTTTGATCCGATACGTTCCGTCGTTGTAACGGATATTTATTGCACTTCCCGGACAGTTCTTTATTTTACAGTTCTCGATGACGGTGGTGCTGCCTCTCGGCGTTTGGAGTGAGTCGAACGGATGGGTGTTCGACCCGCTGTCCTTGTGGTACTCGATACCGATCCGCTCGAGGGTACAGTACTTCGCGGATGAGAGGTACTGACGACACCTGATGCCCCGCGTGTACGTGTCGGTAATTCGGACGTTGTATACCGAGAACGAAAGGGAATTACCGGCGAGGGAAAACCCGTCCGCGCCGCCGTTGTGCCGATTGAGATTGCCCAGATTGGGGGCGTTTACGTCAAGCGTAAGCCCTTGGATATCAACGTTCCCGTGGTCCGCATCTCCGTCGTAAATAAACGCTGTCTGGTTCGAGATGACCGAAGGGTCCATGTGTTCAGTCACTGCGAGCGTAGACGCGTCGGGCCCCTCGCCGTACACCGAGATACCTCGCGGCTGGCTGCCGCCCATCTCTATCAGGCTGTAGACGTCCTCACTGCCGAAGTAGTAAGTCCCTGCCGGAACGAATATAGACCCGTTCGGCCCGGCGGCTTCCATCGCACTGTGAATCGCTCTCAGCACCTCGCGTGCAGACGCGAGGTCCGGATCGCTGGGGTTGTGGTCGCTCCCTATCCCATGGTCGGTGATATCTTCGGCGCTGTCGGGTACGTAGGCTGGTCTCGTCATTGGAACCCTCCCTGACGGCTCCAGGAGGATTTGTTGGTTTTCATATACTTTCGCCCCTTAATGGTGGCTGCGTTCTCTTCGAAGGTAGCACGTAGACTTGTACTTGCAGTTGTCGCTTCAGGCGCAGTAAACTGGTTCCTAATTACCGGTATCGGCGCAAGAGAGTCGTTCTTGTGCGGATTTCGGTGTTCTACTTCGTCCTGACTCCTCGCCCCAGTAGCATTCTCTTTATCAAAGTAATTCGGTCTTAACATGCCGTACCGACTTCGATCCGAGTACGGTATTATAACTTGTTACTTTATGTAGATATCTGGTTGTTTGATACAGCTTCTTGAATACGACATACGTACCAGTTCGTATTTCCTGCCGGCAACTGATCACTCACAGACGTTCGCGATGGGAGTCGGAACGCCAGATTATATGTAACCGAGATGCTCTAGACGGTCCTCGACGTCCGCCTTCGACGGCTTCGCCTGCTCTGTGGCGTCCGCGCGCGGCGTGCTCGTTTCGTTATCAGTGGCAGACGTAAGCGCCCACGGGACCTTCTTGAGGTGGGGGTGTGGTATCCCCTCAGGGTGACCGTACTGTTTCATCTCTCCGAACAGTTCGCCATGGTCAGCTGTGATGGCAACCCGATCCGCGTCTACGTTGTCGAGCAGTCGGCGTATCGAACCGAGAACCAGTCGGAGGTTATCGAGGTAGTTCTCCCAGACGTCCTCCGTAGATAGCTCCCCGCGCTGGATAGCCTCCCACGGGTGGTCCTCTGCATCGGTGATATCCCGTTGTTCCCTGTACGCGGCCGCCACATGCGGTCGATGTGGCTGGTAGTAGTGGAGTATCATCCGCTCGAAGTCGAGGCTCCGTCCGGCCGTGATTGCTTGATCAGTCACGACGTTCGGCGGGATAGTGTCGAAGTGATCCTCGTACCGGTGGTAACGCGAGAACTGTTTCAGGAGCTTGAATTGGCTTCCATCGACCACGTTCCAGTCCGCCCACGTAACCGGTGTGATGTACTTCCGTGGCGGTCGCTTGCCGCCTTCGAAGGTCGGCTGTGTGTGCGGGTTCGTAGAGAGATACACTGTCTCAGATATTTCATCCGCGTGTTCCTCGGTAAATGTCTTACACAACCACTCGTGTGATGAACTCCCCGTGGACCAGACGCTGTCTACCGTATCGATGAACTCGAACTCGGGTGCGACTTCCCGCAGCGCGTCTACCCGGCAAGCGTCCAGTACAATAAGCAGATCCCACTCCCTGTCGTAGACGTTCGTGCCGAGCGGGCGTTGCGTCGTCAGTGAGAAATAAATACCGTTGTAAGCTCCGCCTAAAAAATACCGGAGCCCTGTCTCACCCCCATCAACCTGGCCTCCGGCCAGAGTTCGCAGCCAATCGCGTATATTAGTCTTCATGTCACTGACATCTGGAGAGACTCGTATAGTTATATATCTTCTACCCGGAGCCCTGCGAACCTGTCAATTGACCGCCAGCTACGGAGTATACTGCGTCTTACGACTTCCCAGTCGCGCACACGAAAGCATACTCCAACTGGCTGGCTTCGGCGATGTCGGGCGGCAAGCGAGCCAGTCAGTATCAGATGCATACTTAATGACCGACCCTGCCAGCTATCCTCCATGTACCGTGCGGTCGTAAGCGCGATGAATCATCCGGACCCGTTCAACCCGTACATGGGGCTGTTCAATTTTCGCTCCATCAGGGCACTCAGTAGGAAAGAAACCGAGGTCGATGTCATCACCCCGCGTCCAAGAGCGCCTCCTGTTGGCCCATACTCCGAATTCGGCGAAATCCCGAGCCAGCACGACTACGGCTCCCACGAGGTCCACTACCCCAGATTCCTCTACCTGCTACCACAAAAACTGTTCAAGTACACGCTCTCGTCCCGGTCGTTCGCGGACATGCTTCCTGGGTACATCTCGGCACACTTCAAGACGCCGGACATCTGTCACGCCGGCCACATCCACTACGATGGATACGGGTTAGCAACGTACTGCCGGAGCAACGATCTCCCGCTAACGGTGATGGGCCGCGGGAAGATTCTGAACAACTTCTACGACCTCTCACAGATAAGCCGGAGAAAAATCAGAGAGACCCTCGAGTACGCCGACGGGATTTTCTGCGTCAGCGAGTCACTCGCCCGCATCGCCAACGACATCACCGACACGCCGAAAGCGACCGTGCTCCCGAATGGGGCGGACCCATCGCGGTACCCGACGAACAACGAGCGGGCGATTCGACAGGAGTTGGGAATCGATCGGGACACCACTGTCATTATGTTCTGCGGTGGGTATACCGAGAGGAAAGGCATTAACGAGATATGTGAGGCTCTGGACGACATCCGTAGTGACGACGTGGCCTTCGTTTTCGTCGGCCATTACGGCGACCTCCGCACAGACCTAATCGGCGCACTCAAAGCCTGCCACCACGACAACTACCGGGTGCTCTGGGAAGTCCCGCCGCTCGGTCTCCGCCGATGGTTCGCCGCCGCCGATATTTTCATGCTCCCCAGCCACGCCGAGGGCCGACCGAACACGATCTACGAATCGATGGCCAGTGAGACCGCAGTCGTCGCCTCCGCTGTGTCCGGCATTCCAGAGCAGGTCGAAGACGGTGAGACGGGCCTCCTAATTCCGGCAAAAGACCCTGATTCACTCGCTACCGCTCTGAACAGCCTGATCGACGACCGTGAAAAACGAGAGCGACTGGGTGCAAACGGTAAAGCACGGCTAGTCTCGAAGGGCTGGACGTGGGAAGCACACGGACAACGACTGGCGACCCTCCACGAAGCAATCATCGCCGACGGCAAACTCCCGGCGGGTGAAGTACTGAACTAGCGACCGGTCGCGGCCGCAAAGACGTGTTCGTCGAGGAACTGCTCGTACTCGTCGAACACGGGCTGTGGCGAGAAATCGTCGGCGCGGGACCGCAACCGGTCCGGGTCGGGTGGGTCGGCCAGAGTGTCACAGACCGCGTCGGCCAGTCTGTCCACGTCACCAACAGGCACCAGTGTCCCGAACTCTCCATCCGAGAGGATTTCACGCGGACCGCTCGGACAGTCCGTCGACACGATCGGACAGCCGACCGACAGACACTCTATCAGGACCGTCGGTAGCCCCTCATACTGCGAAGAGAGGAGGAAGGTATCGGCCTTAGCCATATACCGGTATGGATTATCGACATATCCAGGCAGGGATACAACGTCGGAGAGCCCACGCCGCTCGACCGTCGCCATAACGTCGTCCCGGCACTGCCCCTTGCCTGCGATTATCGCGCGTGCGTTCGGGTTTTTATCCACGACTCGCTCGAATGCACCGACCCATCCGTCCAGGTTCTTCTGGCCCGCGTGTCGCCCGACGAACAAGACCACGTCCCGGTCGCTGTCTTCCACCCACCGATGGTCGACCGGTTGACTGGCGCGCTCGCGGATCCGCTCGACATCGACGGGGTTGTGCAGTACGGACACGTCGTCCCTGTCGACGGGCGTTTGCTCGACGAGGCTGTCGGCGACCCCCTCTGAAACGCTGATTATCCGGTCCGATGCGGGATAGAGGCGCGGCACGATTCGTTCGACAATCCGGTCTTTCGATGTCGCTTCGACCTCGTGTCCGAACGCCGAATGTTGGGTCGGGATTACGGTGGTCTCGGCGTCCAGAAGCCTGTTGATGATGAGACAGACGATACTCGGATGTTCGAGGTGGGGGAACAGCGCCGCCGGCTTCTGTCTGTGCAGGTACGAAATGAGAGCTGGAAGATGTGCGGCTACCCCCACCGCCGGCGTCTTGGACGGCGGCAATTCGACGATGGAGACCCGTTCAGAGAGTTCGGATCGGAGCTCACCGTTCGCGCGTGACAGGAGTAGGTCAATGTCGTACCCGCGCTCCGCCAGCCCGTTCATGATTGTGATTGCGACTTGCTCCGCACCGCCGACCGAGAGGTCCGGAATAAAGAACGCCAGCAGCGGTCGGTCACTACCTGTCGCTACCGAACTACTTCGTTCCGCCCGCGTCGGGGCAGCGAATTCATCATCGTCCGAAAGCGTCGGCGCGTCCATTACCGTCGCAGTGCCGTCGGATAGTCTTTGTTAGTCACTGGATTCGTGTCGTGTCGACGCGGATTCGCCAGTCGATCCATGACCTCCCCAACACCATCCCCAAGTAGTCGGTTCGGGTATCCGTTTCGCGTCGACGGAAGCTGGACTGGCAGGCCGATCACACTCGGTGATGCTCAGAGTCCGCTACGGGGAGGCGTTCCGTAAACAGGTTCTGCGACGCCGGCCGCTACACGGGTACCGTCTCGGCGACCCGCCGGCGCAGGAACGCAATCGATTCGTAGGTCCATTTTCCGCCGAGCGAGGGTAGCAGGTGGGGGTAGACAGGGCGGTGCAGTGGGTTGGCGAAGAACGCCAATAAAAAGTACTTACGCGCTTCGCCGTACTCTCCGGCGCGTATCGCCGACCGTGCGAGTGAGCGGCGCATGGACGCGAGGAAGGTCTGTTTGTAGTACCGGCCGTACTCCGCCGCGAGGTCGCCGTGTTTCTCGACGAACAGTGGATAAGCCACATCGCGCTTCTGCTGGAAGTTCGAGGTGATGCTGTCCTCTCGCCCGGTCCGGCGGTAGGTAAGCGGTTCTTCGACCGGCTGGAATTCGCAGGACTTGGCGAGCCGGAAGAACCACTCGCGGTCCTGCCACGCCGGAAACCGCTCATCGGGGAGTCCGGCGTCCGCGATTGCCTCGGTGTCAACCAGCACGGAGGAGAACTGCCCGAAGTTCGACCCCGTAAGCAGGTCGGTGACTATATCCCCCGACGCGGTCGGTGTGGAGACTGTCGTTCCAGCTGGATGCTCTCGTCTGACCCACGTGTAGACGACTCCTGTCCCCGGCGGGGACCGTAAAAAGGTCTCGACCTGCTTTCGGACCTTCGTCTCGTCCCACTGGTCATCATCATCAAGAAACGCGACGTACTCACCGTCTGCTGTCTGAATACCCGTGTTCCGGGCGACGTTTGCACCTCTATTTTTTTCGTGGCGGATGACCGTCATCCGTTCGTCGTTCAAAAACGGCTTCGGCAGCATGGTCGCTACGGGCGTCGGCGAGCCGTCATCAACGACGATGAGTTCGAGCCGCTCGTACTGTTGGTCCAACACGCTATCAATCGCGTCTGGCAAGTCCTCGTCCCGACCGTACGTAGGTATGACCACACTCACGAGCGGAGGCTCGTCGTCGGTGTTCCCTCCCGTCAGCATATATTCTGAGTGCCACTTTGTGTGCTATGACATTTAAGTACAATATCGCTACCGGCTGCGGGGCGTCTCTCGTGATCGGAGGTAAAACGTCGATTCGAGACAGTATCCCTGCAGTGGGCAGAGCGCCCCGATTACAGGATGGATAACACACAGTCAGACGAACTGGTATGTGTTAGTCGGTGTATTATTGACCACGCCGGCAGGTATTCAGAGCCATTACTATTGGTTAGGATATATTAGGTTTTGGTACGCAATCCATGTCGATGAACGAGTGGGTCTCATCCATGTCGGTAGCAGTACCTACACGGAGTCGGTTCCGGTGGTTTCTCGTCTCCTTCGTGACGCTGGGTATCGTCTCGTCGGCCGCCCTCTGGACCGTCGGCATCACCGCCATTCAGATACACCTCGTTGCGATGTTTCTAGCTCTGCTCGTGACTAGCGAGCTGTTCCCTCCTGTGGCCGACGAGCGGTGGTGGCGCTGGCTGCTACTGATTAAACTCGTCGGTTGGCTCGTCACTCTGTACGTCCTCTTTGAGCGCGTCTCCAGCGTAACACAGTAGTCAAGACGGGCGACCTCTGACAATCCTCGACTCCCTTCCGTTCAAGAGTGCACCGAATCAATCGATGACACACTTCATGTAGTGGGTGTTCAGGCGCAAGGCAGTCGTGGCGATGATCCACTTCAGGTCCCAGTCGCCAAGACGCCTGCCAAATAGTTCCCTAGAATTAACATATTCATGTGTGATACGAAACCCGTGGTCTGCGAGGTCGTCTCGGACTTCTGAGGGAGAAAAGTGGTGTAGGTGTGGTCGGTCGACGTATTTCATCCGCTTTCGAACGAACTTTGGGAGCGAAAAGGTGTTAATTTTGAATAGAAACGTCCCGTTTGTCTTCAATACCCTCGAAATTTCGTCTAAAATTGCCGAAGGGCGGATAGCATGATCTATCACATTGAGGCTTGCGACTACATCGAACGAACTATCTTCGAAAGGTAACGATTCACCAGCGGCCTGAACTACGGGTTCGGTGCTGAGTGCCGGGTTCGATAGCTTTCCAAACACCGGGTCGACGCCGACGACTAACTGGACCTCCGATACGGAGTCGGCGACGGAATACGTGAGCCCACCAGTACCGCATCCGACCTCCAGCACCCGCCCGTCCAAGATGTCCCTACTGGAATCGAACTGCTCGTCTATCCACCGCAGCTCCTGGTCTCCCCGCGAAATCTCTTGGTGGAACTCCGTCTCCGCTTGTTGTGCTTCGTGCCAGCGACTTTTTGACACCATGATTTTCACACATATTCTACAAATAACAAAAGTATGAGTGCGTTACTAACCACCACACATCCAACAGTTCAGCGGCCGCTTTTTACCCTGTCGGACCTCGGAATCGTCTCCACTGACTGGGGAAACGGGCCACAGCGGTAGTGGCGACCAGAACAACGTCGTCTTTATCGAGCGTTCCTGTGGCGTCAGCCGCTGGTAACATCGACCCAGATGTGAGTGCGCCGGTACGAGTTCTCGGGCCGCGGGTTCGCACCAACCGGAGCTTCACCACGGTAGAGGAGGTACGACACTCGGACGTTCTCCCCGACCAACGAGGGCGTCATCTCGTGTGGCCGCTCGATTGTCTCGCCCGCCGCGACGCGGGTGCTGAACCGGTCGAGCCGTGCGGTGCTCAAGACGGTACCATTCTCGATTCGCTGTGCGATGACGACGACAGTGTAGTCTAGATCCCGTCCCTCGTGATTGCCGATAGTGACCTGCACCGTCGCCGAACTGCCGAGCGGAATCTGTGACGGGTACTCCGACGCAACGAGTTCTCCGTTGTCGGACTCAGACACTAGCGCGAACTCCGTGAACTGCTCGCCCCGGTCCGCCGACATGGCCGCGTACCCGATTCCGGTCCCGGAGACCAGAAGGCCAAGTACGAGCAGGACGTGCAGCGCCCCGACGCCACCGGACGGTCTCAGGGACGCCCGGGACCGTGCGTCGATCACCCAACCCAGGGGGCTGAAACGCTCCGCCGGTGATACCTCCAGCCGCCGGCCCGCCGCAACAAACGCGAGTAGCACGGTCATGGCCCCGATAGAAAGCTGAAACAGACTGGTGGTCGCGCCGAACGACAGCAGGACTAACCCAAGCCCCACCAGCGGAACCAGACAGACACTGGCCCCGACCGAGAGAACGAACCGCTCACCGGGTGATATTCGCCCTCCCCGGTCCTCAAACAGCCCTGCCTCAGATGCACGGCGTGGGAAAAGGAGAGAAACTAGAGCATACCCCGGCGCGACAAGCACCGCTCCCAGCCCTAGAACAGCCTGCATGGGCGACTGTCCGGCGTATCCTTGAGCAGCGGCGAGGTGCCAGAGGCCGAGGAGTGCGACCAGCAACAGATCGGCCGGGAGTGCATCCGCTTCGATGCCTGCGTCTGCGTCAGTTGCCATTGTCGGCTGGAGAAGGCGGAGTAATAAAATAAAACAGTTACTACTACATGGGCAACCGGTAGTACCACTCTCGAAAGCCTGGTCCGAGAGCCCGCTTACTCCGTCGCCGTGACCGCCTCACCGACAGCGAGTTTCGGAATGGCATCGAGGATCTGGACTGCGGCGTTTCCGTCTCCGAACGGCGTCGTCCAGTCGCCGGCTTTACCACGCATTTGCGCTGCCGCCGCGACGATGCCGCTTGGCTCCCGACCGGCGACGCAGTTCGCACCGACAAACGCCGTCTCGGGCCGTTCAGTCCCATACCGGAGCGTTACACACGGCGTCCCGAGGATGCTCGTCTCCTCCTGAACCCCGCCGGAATCGGTGAACACTACGTCCGCCGTACTCTCCAGACGGAGGAAATCGAAGAATCCCAGCGGCTCGACGAGCCGGACCCGGTCCGGGACCGCGATACCGAATTCTTCGAGGCGGTCCTCCGCCCGGGGGTGTATCGGGTAGATGACCTCCCGGTCTGCTTGAGCGCTCGCCCGAGAGACGCCACTGAGAATTCGCTCGAACGCGTCGCGGTCGTCGACCGTCTCTGCTCGGTGGGCGGTCAGAAGGTCGAACTGCCCCTCTGTGACGCCGAGTTCGCTCAGAATCTGGCTTTCGCTCGCCGCTCTATCGTCGTAAGTCTGGACCGCATCCACGATCGTGTTCCCGGTAACCGTGATGCGGTCCTCCGGAATACCCTCGTTCCGGAGTAGCGCCGCCGTCTCCTCGGTCGGTGGGAAGAGGTGGTCAGAGATGTGGTCGATGATGACCCGGTTGGTTTCCTCGGGCATGTCGTCGTCGAAGCTCCGAAGCCCGGCCTCAACGTGGGCCACATCGATGTCCATCTTGCTCCCTGCAAGTGCACCCGCGAGCGTCGAGTTCGTATCCCCCTGAACGAACACGACTGCCGGTTCGACATCGTGGAGTTCCGCCTCGATACCGGCGAGCATAGCCCCAGTCTGGGCTCCGTGGTCATCGGAGCCGACCTCTAGGTTTGTATCCGGCGGCGACAGCCCGAGCTGTCGGAAGAAGACCGCATCCAGCGAGTCTGAGTAATGCTGCCCGGTGTGGATTACGTGCGTGTCGATGCCGCGCCGGTGACACTCCTGAATTACAGGTGCCAGCTTGATTATTTCTGGACGCGTTCCGAGAACAAAGCCGACGGTGCTTGCAGTCATTGTAGTCCCCGGTTTCGCAGATCGAGCAGCCGATACCGGTCGCATCCAGTCGGTTCCATACCGGTTCCGTGAGCGACCAACAGAATTGTTATAAACTTCCTACGGCGTCGGCTTCGCGCTCCATTGTATTGCCTGTCGGAGACGTGCTTGGCTCAGATTGTCCGGACATCGAATCCGTAGTCGGCCCACCGTTTCGCGTCGATAACGTCGACTGGGTCGACCACGGTCTGTCCAGACATCTTCGAACCGATAGCCACCGGATCAAGGTCGGCGAATTCATCGTGTGCCGCTCCGAATATCACCGCATGAGCGCTGTCGACTGCCGCATCAAGCGATACGAGTTGCAGCCTTGAATCCGTCGCTCGTGGGTCGTGGATAGTAACCGAACTCTCGCCCCACCCGCCGTCCACGGCCGTGCGCGCCTCCGTTGTGACGTCTCCAAGCAGGTTTGCGACCTCCAAGCCAGGGCTGTTCCGGGTATCGCTGACGTTCCCCTTGTACGTAATACCGAGGACGGCTACGGTCTTGCCGTGTAGTGTGCCGACGGCGTCTTCAAGCATTCTGACGACGTGTTCCGGCATCCGGTCGTTGACCTGGCTCGCCACATCGAGTAGTTCTGTCGCACCTGTCCCGTCGCTCAGGAAGTGCGGATCGACAGGGAGACAGTGTCCGCCGACGCCGGGTCCCGGGTTCAGAATATCGACCCGTGGATGGTTGTTCGCGAGACTGATGGCGGACCGCACATCGACGCCGTAGTTCTCGGCCAGTAGTGCGAGCGTGTTCGCGTACGCGATGCTGACGTTCCGCTTCGCGTTCTGTGCGAGTTTCACGAATTCGGCGGTTGTCGGGTCAGCGGCGACGTGGATCTCCCCGCTGGTGAGCGGCTCGTAGAGGGTCTCGATGGCACTGACAGACGCCTCGTCGACGCCGCCGACGATTCGGTCGTTCGTCCGGAGTTCGCTGAGCGTATTCCCAGGCATCACCGTTTCCGGTGTGTATCCTAACTCCACGACGTCTCCGACATCGAGCCCTCCTCGAGAGAGAATCGGAGCAAGGACGCCGGTAGTCGTTCCCGGCGGGACTGTCGATTCAAGAACCACGGTGTCGCCTGGCCTAAGCACGCCCGCCACATTCCGCCCGGCGTCTTTCACGTAGGAGAGGTCCGCTTCGCCGTTCATCTCGTCGTACGGCGTCGGCACACAGATTAGGTGTACATCGGCCGGTTGCGGCTGGCGACTCAGTTCCAAGTTCCCCTCAAGTGCGTCCTGCACGTACGTTTCGAAGTCCGGTTCACTGACTGTCGGTTCGCCCTCGCTGAGACGCTCAAGCACGTCTTCATCGACATCGAAACCGATGACCTCGGTGCCGTTGTTCGCGAAATGTGCCGCCGTCGCGAGCCCGATGTATCCGAGCCCGTGAACGCAGACAGTCACGTTTCCGAGGCCTCCTGTGGTTCCCCGAGTGATTCACCGCGCTGCCCTCGTTCCAGACAGTCGGGTTTGGGTTCGTGTCCCATTGGCCTACGAATGATATACGGTACTCTTTGTTATGCAGAAGTTGTGTGCAGTCAGCGACCACAGGGGCCCGGTAAACCCTGCCTGACGGACAGTGAGGCAAAGGGTAATAGCTGGCCTGCCCTCGCTTCACCGACTACTGGCGGTACAGTTCTAGAGAGTGGAGGATGATTCCAGTGAAGGAGGCGAGGATACCAGTGATGGTGAAGGTAGTGCTCGCCAGCGCGTGCCCGAGCGGGAAGGTCCCACTCTGGAGATAATTAAACATCGTAAGGTACGTGAACACGAACCCGACGAGAACGAAGCAGACGCCGGGGACGCCGAGCAACATAATCGGGTGTTCCCGCTCGACTGTCCGGATGATGTTCCCGACGAGCGTGAGTCCGTGTTCGACCGGACCGAGGTTGTTGGACGCCTCCACGTCGTAATCTATCGTCGTCGGCACCTCTGCGATCTGATAACCGTTCGAGTGGGCGTGATACAGGATATTCGTGCTCGCATCCATCCGATCACCGATTGAGCTGTCCGAAGCCAGCGAGCTTATAGCCGCCTGGCTGTACGCCCGGAAGCCGCTCTGTGTATCACGTATCCGATTGGTCGGCGTGAAGATTCCGAGGCTGAGGTTGGTCATGAAATTGACCGTAAACAGCCCGAACCGCCTGTACAGCGGCATCTCGGTCTCGGCGGATTCATCGAACCGGTTCCCGATGACGATCTCCGCGTCCGATTCCCGCTGTCGTTCGATCAATTCCGGGATGTCGCTCGGGTCGTGTTGGCCGTCGGCATCAAGGACAACCAGATAGTCGGTGTCGCTCCGGTCGGCCTGCTCGAAGATGCTCTTGAGCGCCCCGCCGTACCCAACGTTGTGCTCGTGTTCGTACACCGTCGCACCGGCCGTCTGCGCGGCCTCGACGGTTTTGTCAGTGCTCCCGTCATCAACTACCAGGACGGTATCGGCGAACTCTCTGGCCGACTCAACCACGCTTCCGATCGTTCCCGCTTCGTTGTACGCCGGGATTCCGACCATAACGGTCGGCTCCGGGTCAGTGACCGGTTCGACGCGGGCGTCGATAGTGAACTTCTCGGTACTGTTCAGCGCCTCGCGGCTCGCCGGGAGATTGACCGACCCTTTACCCCCGCCGTGGTACACGAGACCCGGATATCCCGCCTGCTTAGCGTACTGCCGCAGTCGCTCGCGGGGAGCATCGCTTTTGGGCTGACTACCAGACGGGTCGACTACCTCTGCATCAAGCCAGCGGGCGAAAGCGAGCGCCTGCGGGTCAGCATCGACAGCCGCCGTAACGATTGCCTGGTGTGCACGCGAGTGTATGCGGAGGATTTCGGCCGCTATCCACTCGGCGTTTGAATCGGTCGCGACCAGTCCCACTGCGGGCAAGTTCTTCGAAACCTCGCGGATACCGTCGTTCGTGGGCGACTGCTGGACTCTGTCAGACATTTCAGCCCCACTCCCGAACCGCTCTCGATGGCGGTCGTTCGGTGTGGTCGTCCACGAGCTCCGGTACGCGTGTTGGCATCATTGTGTCGGGTAGTGGACTCCGTTGTGCTCCGCTGTGTACGAGTTGACATATTGTTATTCCCAGCTTTCCGAAGGCAGCGCTATTCTACGCCATCCACAGTGAGCAGGTAACAAAGATTACTACTGCTCGGAGCAGGCTGGTGTATCCCCGAAGTAGCCACAACACGACTTAGACTGGTAAACAGCCCCTGGTACACGTTTCACCGTCCTGGACGACGGCCGTATGCGTACGAATAACTTAAACTATGAAAACCACGTCTCCGAACGATATGTCTATGGAAACTGTCAGCGGCCGCCGGGTGCTGGTCACCGGAGGTGGTGGATTCATCGGGAGCCATCTCGCGTCGGCACTGGCTGCGGACAACCATGTGCGAGTTCTCGACGACTTCTCGACTGGACGGCGGGCGAACCTCCCCGACGACGTGACCGTCATCGAGGGCGACGTTCGGGACAGGGCGATGCTTGACACGGCGATGGAGGGCGTCGACATCGTGTTCCACGAGGCGGCGATGGTCAGCGTCCCAGAGTCAATCGAGCAGCCGGTCGACTGCCACGAACTGAACGGTACGGCGACCGTCGACGTGTTCGACTGCGCTCGACAGCAGGACACGCGGGTAGTGTTCGCGTCCAGCGCAGCCGTGTACGGTACCCCCGACGACGTTCCCATCGGAGAAGACGCGCCGACTGAACCAAACAGCCCCTACGGCTTCGAGAAACATCTGGGGGAGCAGTACGCACGGTTTTACACCGAGCAATACGGTCTGCCGACGGTGCCGCTACGGTACTTCAACGTCTACGGTCCGCGCGGTCTCGACGGGGAGTACGCCGGCGTCATTGGCACGTTCGTCCGTCAGGCTCAGGCCGGCGAGTCGCTCACAGTCGAGGGCGACGGGACACAGACGAGGGACTTCGTCCACGTCGACGATGTCGTACGTGCGAATCTGCTCGCAGCTAAGACAGAGGCCGTCGGCCGACCGTTCAACGTCGGAACCGGACGGAGCGTCACGATAAACGAACTCGCCGAAACGGTCCGAGATGTCGTCGGTTCGGACATCGCGATCGAACACGTCCCCGGTCGCACGAACGATATCCAACAGAGCGAAGCGGACCTCGGTGACGCAGGCGAACTGCTCGGGTACGAACCGACGCTCTCCCTCCGCGAAGGTCTGGAAGCGACGCTCGACGCCGAACGAACGTGAGTCACTTTTTTTCGGTCGCACCTGTCTCGCAAGAGCGTCGCGAGAAACCCAGGGCCCCGACCGTTCCCCGAGTGCAATCCCTCGGTAGGAGTTCGCTTACGATATCTTTCCGAGAAGAGGTGGTACCAGCGATGGAATAGCATCCAGCTAGCTACGTATAAGACGAGCCCTAACACGCTCGCATATCCAAACCGGTCCTTCGATCCGACGGGACACACCCACTGCTGTCTGAGAGATCCGATCGATTAGCCGGATATTGGCCTGTTTCGGAGCGAAACTCGGCCGAGAGGCTGCATTCCACAGATTTCGAATCACAGTAATCCTCACTGTCGAGTGGCTATCCGCACACCTGTTTGTATATCTTTAAAATATAGACTTAGGTACCGGATATAGACTAGTATATATTCGTGTTCACACCCATATACGAACTATATCAGCATATCTGGGGTATCGAACACTGTTATCCGCAGTCTCACGTTCGATTACCCGACGTAGAAGGCTCGATGGCAGCAGTGGAGGTGCGGGAAGCAGTGGAACTCGCGTCTGAGCCAGACTTTTATCGATCCCCATGAAAGCGGTCATATGATTTGCAACCGGGCCGCACTGGCTGCCAGCGATGCACACGAGATCGCACTCGATTGTATCGAAGCCGCCGTGGACGCAGCCGCGCCTGCGGCCGCCACTAAATCGGCCGTCGGCCGCGATAGCCAGACACTGACGATCGGCGGGACGACCTATGATCTTGACGAGTACAGCGAGGTCGTCGTCGTCGGCGGCGGGAAAGCCGCGGGCGGTGTGACACGGGCGCTCGAATCCATTCTCGGAGATACACTCAGCGGCGGCCACGTAGTTGTTACGCAGGCTATCGACACCGAAACCGTCCGGAGTTCTGTCGGAGACCACCCATTACCGTCGGACCGTAACGTTGCGGCGACGACCAAAATGTTAAAAAAGGTTGGCGAAGCCGACGAGGACACGCTCGTCCTGTTTGTTCTGACTGGTGGAGCCAGTGCGCTGCTATCGGCTCCGGCCGGGGACCTGACACTGGACGACCTCCAGACAACGACCGACAGACTTCTCAGCGGCGGCGTCCCGATAGCGGAGATCAACGCGGTCCGGAAGCACCTCTCAGACCTGAAAGGTGGGCAAATAGCACGGCTCGCGGCTCCCGCCACCGTCGACGGAGTACTGATCAGCGACGTTGTGGGAAACGACCTCTCAACCATCGGTAGCGGTCCGTCAGTGCCGGACGAAACCACGTACGGAGACGCGCTTGATGTGTTCGAACGATACGACCTTACGCCGCCGCCAGCCGTTCACGACCATCTCGAAGCGGGGCAGGATGGTCGACTATCGGAGACACCGTTTCCCGATGATTCGGTCTTTGACCGTGTTACGAACCACCTCATCGGGGACAACGCAACCGCGCTTGACGCCGCCGCTGCTGTCGCACGGGAGACCGGCTACGAGCCGCTCGTACTCACGTCTCGGCTGCGCGGCGAAGCCCGCGAGGTAGCGAAACCACTCGTCGCTATCGCCGAGGAGGCTACAGCGACGGGAACGCCAGTCGAACCACCAGCCGTGCTCCTTGCCGGTGGCGAGTCGACCGTCACCGTAACCGAGAAGCGCGGTCAGGGCGGCCCAAATCAGGAATTTGTTCTCTCCGGCGCACTGGCCCACGACGGCGACGCAGTCATCGCTGCCGTCGATACTGACGGGGAAGACGGGAGCTCCGACGCAGCCGGAGCTATCGCTACTGCGAACATCATCGACGACCGCAAACGAGCCCGCGATGCACTGCTTGCAAACGATGCCGGCTCGTACCTCTCTGAAATCGGGGCGACAGTCGAAACCGGACCGACCGGAACGAACGTCAACGACGTGGTCGTACTCGTTATTCCAGACCCAAGCGAATGATCCCGGCTACCGATACACGGTGGCTATTCTCAGGTGATACTACCGGACTGCCGCATCACGATCGAGGTGGTAGCTACCGTTCGACCCGTGGATCACGTTTATCAACGGACAGGCTGATAGGCCGGGTATGAACACACCCGATCAACAGATCGCGGCGGAAGCCCTCTCCGTCCCGGAAGAAACGATCATCGATGCCTGTGGCGACCCACCACTCCCAGAACTCGGCATCATCGAACAGAACTGGGAGACGGACCCGATTGCACCCGATGCCGTCGCAACACACGCAGCCCGTGCGGTCGAATCACTGTCATTTGCCGACGTGCCTGCCGGCGGCGAGGTCGCGCTCGGAGTCGGAAGTCGCGGTATCGCGAACTTGCCCACTATCGTCGCCGGCGTCGTGGAAGCAGTGTCTGACGCCGGCTACGAGCCGTTCGTCTTCCCGGCGATGGGAAGCCACGGTGGCGCTACCGGCGAGGGCCAGCGAACGATGCTGAACGAACTGGGCGTGACTGAGTCGGCAATCGGCTGCGAAATCCGGTCGACGATGGACGTGGTTGAGGTCGGACGAACACCCAACCGGGACGTGCCGGTCGTCGCCGACGACACCGCTGTGGCGGCAGATGCAATCATCCCCATCAACCGCGTCAAGCCACACACGGACTTCGACGGACCCGTCGAAAGCGGGCTCTCGAAGATGCTCGTCATCGGCATGGGCAAGCAACGCGGCGCACAGATCGCCCACAAGTGGGCCGTCGACTGGTCGTTCCGACGGATGATTCCAGAGATTACTGGCCAGTTGCTCGACGAATTGCCCATCGTCGGCGGCGTCGCAATCGTCGAGGACCAACACGACGAGACGACGCTGATAGAGGGCGTTCCGCCAAGTGGCTTCCTCGATCGTGAAGAGGAGCTGTTAGAGACCGCCTACGAACTGATGCCCAAGCTCCCGTTCGACGATCTCGATCTCGTGATGTTCGACCGCCAGGGCAAGGAGATAAGCGGTCAGGGACTCGATACCAACGTTATCGGTCGCCGACCGTTCTCGATAAACGAGCCGGCTCCCGAGACGCCGGACATCAAGCGCATCTTCACACGCGGGCTGACGGAGAAGACCCACGGGAACGCGATGGGCGTCGGCTCCGCGGATGTCGTCCACGAAGATGTCGTCGCAGAACTCGACGCGCAAACGTCGCTTATCAATGCGCTCACCGCAAGCACGATTCGCGGGGTGAAACTACCGCCAGTGGTCGAAACTGACCGTGCCGGCATCGTCGCCGCGCTGTCGACGATAGGGGTCGTCGATACCGACACCGTTCGCATGCTCCGTGCAGCCGACACGATGCATCTCCACCAACTCTACGCGTCGCCGGCGCTGGTCGAGGCCGCACGCGAACGCGACGACCTCCGTGTGGTCGAAGAGCCGTCGCCGATCGAGTTTGATAACGGACAGCTCGTCGCACCGACGCTCCGCGAGTAGCTGTCGATACCGGAGCTGTACTGCAGAGCGTGGACCTGACAAGCCATAGTGCGTCGTCGAGACACTCACGTGGTGTCTCAGACCGCGAAGTCTAAGCGATACACACCCGACACACGGAAGGATATAAACACGGGGTAAATAACGGGCGTACATGCGTTAGGTATCGTGGTGACCGAGCGCACGCAAATCGCAAGCCGAAGCGGCCGTTACGTCGCCAGTAGCTCGATCGGATGACGGGGCTGTCGTTCCAGCAGGGCGTCGATCTGTTCAAGACAGGAAGTGCCGCTAGCGACGACGGGGCGGTCCTGCACACCGTCGTCGCGTAACTGCGCCCGGAGCCGGTCGCCGACATCCATGCTCAGTTCGTAGTAGTCGGACTTGTACCCGAAGCTCCCGGCCATGCCGCAACACTCCACGTCGGACGTGACCACGTCGTAGCCACAGTCTTCGAGGACAGCGACAGTGTGGGCTTCGAGCCCGAGCGTCCGCTGCTGGCAGTGGCTGTGGTAGGCGATTTCGGCCCCCTTGACAGTCGAGAGTGAATCGATGGAGGCTCCGTTATCGAGGAGTCCGTAGACGTACTCGAACACCTCGTAGCTGTTCTCCGCGATGTCCGTGAACGCCGCCTCGTCGATGAGCCGCTCGTACTCGCGCGTGAACATCGCGTGGTCGCTCGGTTCGATAACGACCACGTCGCGACCGTCTTCAATGTGGGGGCCGAGCGTCTCCGTGACTCGTTCCGCATGGTCAGTCGCCGTCGCGATCATCCCCTGGGATAGCGGCGCGCGGCCGCTGGATGGTGCCGGTGGAACAACCACGTCGACACCCAGCGATTCGAGTACCTTCACAGCGGCTTTGCCGCGCTCGACCTGTACGTGGTTCGTGTACAGGTCCGGATACAGTACCGCTCGGCGTTCGGGTTCGGCCACCTGCGAGTCGCGGGAAGCGGCCCAGTCGACGAGCGTTTCCCGCTCGAACGTCGGGAGGTCCCGACGCGGGTCGATGCCCAGAATCCGGTCCATAGCTCGGCGGGAGAGCGTCGTCCCGGCGAGCCAGTTCGACACCGGTGCGGTGGCGCTGCCGAGTTTTGCGACGGTCTCGAAGTTGCCGAAGAACCGCTTTTGCAGTGGCGCACCGTCGTCCTCCTCGTCGGGCGTGAGTCCATCGACGAGCCACTCTCCGGGGGTATCCTTCTCGCGGTTGATCCGATCCCGGACGACGGTGTTGATCCAGGGGATGTCGATACCGACCGGACAGGCATTCACACACCGCGTACACCCGGTACAGAGGTCGTTGAACTCCTCGGCCACGTCCAGCCCCTCGATGCCGGCTTCCCACCCGGTCGCAATGCCACCTGAATACGTTTCGCCGCCGAAGGCGTGGCCGCCGACGCTCTGGAAGTTTGCACACGAGTTCGAACAGGCGGAACACCGGATGCAGTACAGCGTCTCCCGGAGGTGATCGTCGTCCCGCATTTCCAGTCGCCCGTTGTCGATGAGTACGAGGTGGAAATCACGGTCGGATTCGAACGCCGACAGCGGCGTCTCGTCGTCGGTGAAATCGACGACCGGTGTGTCGACTGGTGGGGTCAACAGCGAGACGTACGACGTGATGTCCTGACCGGTGCCCGACCGACCGATGAGTTCGATGAACGGGTGGAGGTCTCCAACCGTCGGGATTACCTTTTCCACGCCGGCCACGGCGACGTGCGTGTCCGTCGCGGCCACCGTCTTGCGGGCATTCCCCTCGCTAGTGACCAGCGCCATCGTCCCGGTATCAGCCGTAATGAAGTTCGAACCGGTAATGCCGACTTCCGCGTCGATGATCTGCTCGCCCAGCTTTTTCCGGGCGAAGCGGGTCAGTTCCTCGGCAGTCTCCAGCGGTTCCTCGGGGTCGAATCGCTCGTTGAACAGCTCCGCGATACTCTCGCGTGACTTGTGGATCGCCGGGGCGACGATGTGGGAGGGGGCTTCGTCAGCGACCTGCAACACCCACTCGCCCAAGTCCGTCTCGACCACGTCCACGCCGTCAGCTTCGAGCGCGTCGTTGACTTCGATCTCCTCGCTGGTCATCGACTTGCTTTTGACGACCCGGTCAGCCGCTCGCTCGTCGACGACGTTGCGGATGTAGTCGTTCGCGTCGGCGGCGTCGTCGGCGATGTACACCGTTCCCCCGTTCGCTTCGACTGTGTCCGTCAGCTGATCGAGAAGATCTGGAAGTTCCTCGATGGCGTCCTCCTTGATACTCCGGGCCGCTTGCTTGAGTTCCTCGTAGTCTTTCAGGTCCGCGACAGAGTCGTAGCGCCCGGCGTTGAACCCCTGCGTGTTCTCCGCGACTGCCGCACCCTCGGTCCGCATCAGCTCGCGGATTTCGTCGGCGGTTGCCATTGTCACACACTCTCCTCCACGACGATGACGTGGACTTCTCTGGGTCCGTGTGCGCCCTTGACGAGTGCGCCCATATCGGCTGTGGCACTCGGTCCTGTGGCGATAATCGCACTCCCACCGGTTTCGTTGAACCGTTCGTCCAGTTCTGCCACTGCCGCGTCCATATCGGGCTGGATGTCTTCCTCGTGAAGAATGGCGACATGACGCTCGACAAACAGGCTCACGAGTTCGCTGGCCGCTTCAGTCATCGAGAGGACGAGCGAACCGTAGTCGCCGATACCGAGTTCAGCACCGGTTACGCCAGTGGTCGCCTCGCGAAGCGCGACCGGGGTGGGGTCGACCGTGACAGGCGTCTCCGTGAGCGAAAACGCCTCGTCCCCGACCGTTTCGTCGAGCGCGATCCCGACTGCAGGCTCCGTGACTGCCTCCGTAACAGCAGCTTCGAGTTCGGACTCGGCAGTGCTGGAAACTGTCACACCCAATGCTTCGAGAGCGCCCTCGAACGACGCGCGTTTGCTTTCCATCTATACGCGAACCGAAAACCTACATCATCATTTAGTTTTTGTCTGAAACGGACGTAAGTCCGACAAACCCGGTGGACTGTCGCGTACACCAGCTATTCTGGGTATTGCTTTACCAGATTAGCAGATAGTTACTGCACTTACTTATACTGCCATTCACACGGTGTGACAGATTAGTAGAATGATACTGCAGATGGTCTTAACAGGGGTGGCGTCGATGAACTTGACACCTATCACTACCAGTGAGTAGAGATCCGTCACTCAATATATCCAAACATCGGTACTCTCCGACGATATCGCTCATAAATAGAGGTATCTATCGTAGATACAATATCATATAGCGCGTCAGTCGCGGTATAGCAGCTTCAACGGTGCGCAGTTGTCTTCGAATCGAGCAATACCCGGGAGGCAAGGGGTTTTGTGGGTTCTCCGAGAAACGCCGACAACGGACCGATGGACGACCAACCCGGTACACCTCAAAATTCGGAGATTGTGACATTACTCGAACAAGGAGAGGAAGCTGGCGCACTGACAGCACTTGAGCGGCTTTCGACGGCCGGAGCGGCTGACCAACAGGCGTGCTTGCGGTCACTCAAAGCGGCCGCCGACAACCAGCCGGAACTGTTCGACGGCGTACTGACGTCGCTCACCGAGTTTTTGCAGAACAGCGAGCGACCAACACGGCTCACGACAGCGAAATTGTTTGTCACGGTCAGCAAAAGCACGCCGGACAGCGTGGTTCCGGTTGTCCCGACGCTTGCCAAGCGACTGGCGGATGAGTCGGAGTTCTACTACGTTCGCGCTCGGTGTGCAGAGGCGCTGGGCTACGTCGCCGTCGACCATCCCGATGCCGTCGTCTCGCCTGAGGTCGTGGCAGATCTGCGCATCGGCCTGGAGTTCGACAAACCAGAAGTAACGGAGAAATTGGCGAAGGCTCTGGCCCACGTCGCCCTGGGTAGTCCCGACAGGCTCCGCTATCAGGTCGACTCGCTCGCCGAGCATCTTCGAGCGGACAGTGAGCTGGTTCGATATCACCTGAGCACTGCGCTCGTCGTTATCGGCTCTGCGTGCCCCGAACAGCTTACAGACGCCAGGGAAGCACTCGTCTCGTGTCTCGAAGACGAAAGCAGATACGTCCGTGGGCGGGCGGCCGAAGCGCTGGGGTTGCTTGCCGGCACTGATAGCATGGAGGCGTTCCCGCAAGCACACCTCGAAAGGCTCGCCGTGGACGAGGAGTTTGTTGCAGAGCGAGCCCAGTTCGCTCTCTCCCGGTATCGCGGGGCAGAACCTGCTGAGGGCTTCGCGGGAATAGCCGCGAGAGATGCAATCCGCGCGCAGACAGCCGACATCGTCTCGGAAATCCGGACGCCGGAAGGCGATGGCGGGTGTCCACACTGCGGGCTTTCGCTCCCCAAATCCGGCCCCCCGCTGTGCCCGGGCTGTGGTACCCCATTGTGAGGAGACGGTCGGTTTTCCTGCAGTTCACGCAGAAATCGCATGTCGCAGTCTCTGGCAGGGCCACGGTTGCAGTACGTTATCTGGTGCTGCGTCGTCTCGTAGCGGTACACATCAGATATATCTACTTCCGTGGGAGACCGGACGTCGCCAGTGGACAGACCGACTCGGATAAGACAGATATATATCTAGTATTTCTATACTCAACCTCGGGACATATGTCTTGAGTCTACACCATTATAGATTTATATTTGATGAGGGGGCGGAGTTAGGGACCAATAGCCGCTGTTGTAGCTAGTTCGGCTGTCCTCACATAGCACCTTGCTATTCAAACCTGCTGTATGTTCTGCTATAGAGAACAGCACCGATTGACAGCAGTAGCCCTCACACGGTGGTGCTTGATCTCACAGTCAGTGCAAGGGAGGATAAAGTAAGCCACGACCCCTTGGCGAGATTGCGTCTGATGCCGAGATGACCGCGAACGAGCCTTTCAACGCATGAAGATCAGGCGTCGCCGGTAGCAGTGTGTAGCAGTGAGGTCGTTTGTCCACTTCGATGGCGGCTACAGATAGAATAGAATAACATTGGTACGTTCGGGTGAGATACCCACACACTGTTAGTAGCCGAACCGTTATACCCCGCAACCGTTGTGAGCGGATATGGACCTCTCAATCGTTGATATCTCTCCTGTCCCGAATGACGGAACTGCGACTGACGCGTATGCGAACACCGTCGACGCAGCCCAGCAGGCCGAACACCTCGGCTATTCCCGGTTCTGGGTGGCGGAACACCACGGGATGGGGAATAAGCTCGCCGGTACAACACCCGAGGTACTGCTCGGCAACCTCGCCGCCGAAACCGACTCGATCCGACTCGGATCGGGGGCAGTCCTGCTCAATCACTACAGTCCATTCAAAGTCGCAGAGCTGTTCGGCGCTCTCGACGCGCTTGCTCCGGGACGCATCGACGCGGGGCTTGGACGAGCCAACGGCTCTCCGGCCGTCGACCGCGCACTCGGGACGGACCGCCGTGTCCGGAACCCCGACGAAGACCACGCCGAAAAAATCGAAGCCGTCGTTTCGCACCTCTACGACGGCTACCCGGATGGACACGCGTACAGTGATATCGAAATCCCCCGTTCAGATGCGGAGACGCCCGTTCCGTGGGTTCTTGGATCGAGTCCGTCGAGCGCCGCGTTGGCCGGCGAACTCGGCCTGCGCTACTGTTTCGCTGCGTTCATTCGACCGGAGTTGGCCACCCGTTCGTTTGAGGAGTACCGGAACCACTTCGAATCCTCGCAGTTGGCCGGCGGCGTCGACGAGCCACAGGGAATGGTCGCGGTGAACGCGGTCTGTGCCGAGACCGACGAGGAAGCGGCGCGGCTCCGCGCCGTGGCCGAAGCGTCGTTCAAGCGGATGAAGCGAGGGGTCGTTGGCACGACTCCATCCGTCGAGGAAGCGATCGACGAACTCGGAGCGGTGCCCGAACCGACACCTGCCACGCTGGATGCCGGTGAGTGGCCACGAGCGATCTCCGGCAGTCCGGAGACACTCGATGCCCTCCTCGAACAGCTGTCTGATCGCGTCGGAGTCGACGAGGTGATGATCCAGCACGTCGTCGGCGACCACGCTGACGCGCTCCGCTCCCACGAGTTGCTCGCAGACGGTGTTGGCCTCACACCGCGCTAGCCCCTTCTACAGGAGAAGAACGAGAACATATCGCTGTTTTGCAGTCTCCGAGGGTCGTGTTGTACCAGGAAAACACCCGGATCGAAGAATACTACTTGATTTCAAGCACTTGTCTACCATATGTAGAGTCATATTGCTCCCATTTAGAAGGGAGTTCGCAGATAGTGCTCTTCGAACGAGTTATCCCCATTGAGATGTCAGTTATATAGTTCCAAACCCACCATAGCGGCGGTTTTCGAAAAACTACCGGCCTACAGCGGTTCCGAATACCGCCTGCTCGAACCAGCTTAGTCGTCAGAGACCGCCGGAGCGGTCGGGTCCGCGAGGTCGGTTTCGGACAACTCAGACACAGGCGACCACTCCAAGTCTTGCTCGTACTCGAAGGCGCTGTGGTCCTGCGTGGGGTCGATGACTGTGAGAGAGAGCCAGTTGTTATCGAGTAGGTTCGCCAGCTCCGGATGATCGGCGAGAACGTCGGTGACGCGGTCGACCGGCGCGTGGATGACCGTCGAGAGGCGGAGCGGCTGGTGGTACGGATCGTCGTCGGCAGCCATGAGCGACTGTAGCGGGAGGCCGGTCATCAGATCTCCGCCGTTGCCCTGGTAAACGCCCACGTTGCCGACGGGGTTGTGGGTCACCTTCGAGCCGCTGCCGTAGACAGCGTTGTCGACCATCGAGAAGTAGTACTGGGTGTTGATCCACTGCGTGACGACCATCGGTCCGGTAAGTATTGCTTCCAGGGCCTCACCGTCGGGATCAGTCGACCAGTCGTACGAGTGGAGGAAGGCGCGACCGTCGAGGTCGACACCGCTCGTCAGTTCGCGTGGGCCGATAACGAAGCCAGCGTTGCCAGCCAGGCCCCATTCGGGACGGGTCTCAGCCCAATCGGCGGCGCGGCGTTCCGTTTCGCTGACCCCAGACGACGCGTCGCCTCCCATCGATTCGGCACGCTCGGCGGCCGCGTTCTCGCGGGCGGTGGCGAGGTCAGCGCGCAACTGGTCGAGGTCGGCGGCGTGGCTCTCGGGCACGTCGCTGTCGTACAGTTCCACTTCGTCGGTCGTCGTGTTGTGTTCGCCGGCGAGGAAGACGGTGTCGTCGGGGATTTCGAAACCGCGGTCGCGGAGCGCGGCCCTGACCTCAGTGTCGTTGCAAATCGCCGCCAACACGCGGGCGTTCGGGCCGCCGGGGTTGCCGGCACAGGCACCACAGTCCAGACTCGAATCGTACGGGTTGTTTGTCGTCTCACTGGCGTGTCCGGTGAAAACGACGAGGCGACTGAATGTCTCCCAGCCCATCAGGTCGAAGGCCGTCGCGGCGTACTCGACCTTCTCGTCGGTCGTCAGCCCAACGGGCAAATCTCCGGTGTAGGTGTGCTGGTGGTGGACGAGCGGCTCACAGAACTCGTGTTCGTCGGGTGCTGAACTATCAGCCGCATTAAATAGATCACGCACGCGTCCGGGGACAAGTGTACGGGCCGCAAGCGCGAGGCCGTACCCGCTCCCGGCAGTCTCGACGAAGCCGTAGGCCGTGGCGGCGTTGGCCTCCAGCGTCTCGATAATTTCGTCGGCGGTCTCACGGATGCTCCATAAGCGGTCGTGGTTCTCGCGGGTGTCGTCATCGGTCGGAACGTCGGTGACGTGGTGTTGGGGGTCGAGAATTGGCGGGCAGGCGTCGACCGACACGTCGGCGTCGTAGCCCTGGTACTCCATCGGAATCCCGAAGAAGCCAGCGTACCCGTGGGTCTCGTAGTCGCCTGCAGCTTCGATGTGACGGCGGATGATCTCCGATCGGGTGTCGATACAGAAGACCAGCTGGGCGTCCGGACGGCCCGGGCTGTCGCCGGCGGTGTGTGACTGACTCTCCGAAGCGATAGTCTCGACGAGGTCATCGCGGTAGCTCGCCTCCCAGGCGCGCAGGAACGCCCCAGCGAGTTCGGCGGTCGGATCCGGATCGATGCTGCCGTTCGAGGGAGCGATATCAGCACCGACAGCATCTAGCAGGGCCAGACGGGCCGCGAGGTAGCCGTCCAGCGAAATCGGGTATGCCGACTGCCACGCGCTCTCGTCGTCGGCACGCTGTTTGATGAGTCCAGTCCAGCCCGGGAGGGCGGCCAGTTGCTCCTCGAAGATCGGTACCCACTGGCTCTCTGGGTACGACGCAAGCACTGTTTCGATGGCCTCGGTCGGCGTCTCCGGTAGATCGGTGATGAGCCCGTCATCGGGAATATCGCCGTCGTGTGCAGCCACGCCGCGGAAGGCGGTGTAGAACCCCGCTTCGCGGTTCGGCATCGACCAGTGAGCGCTCCCTTCGTCAAGGAACGCCGACAGCCACTTCGTCAGTACCTGGTCGACGCGGTCCGTGGCGGTGTCGGGATCGCTGTCCGGGGCATCGGTCACTTCGCCCATCCGGTCAAGCAGCGTCTCGGGATCGTTCTCGTAACCGGCCTCGGAGAGTTCCGCGTCGAGAATCTCTGGGTTTATCTGGCCGCGCTCCAGCGCTGCACGGAACGTCTCTGCGCTGGGGTAGCCACGGCCGCCCAGCAGGTCGGCCGCCTGTGTGACCGCCTCACTGAACGGCTGGTCCTCGAACCCCGCGAGGGGGTTAGCCGTCACGAACGAGTGGATGGGCCAAATGGAACCGACAGTGGTGGCTGCGGTGTCGATACTGTCGTGGATAGTGGATTCAGTACTCATTGTAGTCCTCCGTCGTGGTCAGCACAGTGTCGGCTGCCGGCTGGCCGGCGTTCAGCAACGCCACGTAGAGACGCTGGCTACGCTCGTGGATTCCGGTCTCGATGCCGATGTAGATGCCGACGAAGAAGACGGCGATGATGCCATGGAGCAGCGTCAGTTCGGTCGTTGCGGGGCTGACCGGCATGAGACCCGAGACGCCGGAATAGACAACAGCATAGATGACGATGGCCGGGAAGAAGACTACCGGGACGGCCCCGTAGCGGGCCACCGTCGGAAGCGAAGTGTGCTGGACGGCGTTGCGGGCCGCGTGGAGCGTCGTGAATACCACGAAGAAGGTCAACAGGAGCCCGCTGTCGATATGTGTTCCCTTCCCTGTCAGCACTGTAAACACCGCGCCGCCTGCGAGCGCGGTCAGCAGTGTGACGACGACGCCAACGATGCTCGCCGTCGTTCCGATCGTGTGCGGCGTTCCCTCACTCGGGCTGGTATGTTCGACCTGTCCGCCGGCACTGAGGAACTGGTAGGCCTTGTAGAAGCCGTGCAGGATGAGGTGGGTAATAGCAGCCCCGAAGAAGCCGAGACCGGCCTGCATGATCATGAATCCCATCTGGCCGACCGTCGAACAGCCGAGTTTGCCCTTGATGTCCGTCTGAACCGATTTCAGGAGTTTCCCGCCGATGGCGCTGGCACCGCCGACGCCGACGATTGCGAGCATGAGAGCGGGGTCGACGGTGATGACTGGCGCGAAACGAGTCAGCAGAATGCCGCCAGCGTTGACGAACCCGGCGTGCATCAGGGCTGAGGCAGGCGTCGGGGCAGTCATCGAGGAGAGGAGCCAGCCGTGGAACGGGACCAGAGCGGACTGAATCATCGCCGCGAGCACGAGTGCGCCTGCGGCGACCAGCCACACCGGGCCACCGAGTGAGTCGGCGGCCGCCGTAATTCCGGAAACCGTTGTCGCACCGGTCGCCCACCACAGTGCCGTCAGCGCGACACCGAGAAGCGTGCTACTGGCGATGAAGTACTTGCGAGCGACCGTCGCAGCCGCCTGTGCCTGGTCCCAGCCGCGGACGATACCGATGAGTTTCGCCATCAGTAGCCCCATCGCAAGCCACAGCGCCCCGAACAGGGCGAGGTGGTCAGCCGCGACCAGCCCCATCACGACCACGGTGAAGCCGAACACGGTGGACAAAAAGGGCGTTTTGAGGCGACTGCCCGCCAGATAGCGGCGCGAATAGCTGTGAACGATACCGCTGAAGAAGGTAACGACCACCCACATCAGGACGGTCAGCCCATCAACGGCAACCGCGCCGGGTATCTCCCAGACGAACCCGGTTCGGACCCGGACAGCAAGCACAGCAATGCTCGCGGCAAACATCGACCACACGAGCCATGTGAGTGCGACGGGCACGAGCGGCGAGTCGGCCGTCGTGTCCGGGAGTGATCCAACCGTCTTTGCTGAGTTGTGTCCTGACATCGTTGTTCGTGACCAATCACGGAATGTGATTGACCGGTTCTGGTTGTCTTCACCTCTAGTGCGAACGGACTGGTTATTAAATCCTTCTATACTACCAATTTGTTCCCGAAATAGTAGATTATAGAACGTTATGTTTCTTCGCTGTCGCTCCGTGGGAACTTACTTTCAGAGTGATTCGCGGGGGCTTCGTGGCCTCTATCGGCAAAATCCATCGACAGCGGGTCCTTGATCACACGCACACACAGTGGGATATCAGAGAGTCGTCGCGTGTTGAGCGGGGGCGATATTACCAGCCCGTTCGATGAAGTCGCTCGAAAATCAGATCGGTATGGAAACCGAGGCAGTCACTTCGACGACTTGGCCGGCCGTGTCGTCCCTGGGAACGCAGGTGTCCGGGACACGATCCTGCGACAGCAGCCCGTCCTCAGCTAACTCTCGTTCCCGGAATCGAACTTACCGAAAGGCGTCGTCTCGTGGCTCCGGACGAGTACTTCGTCGGCCACCGTCAAGCCCATATCGAGAAGTGCCTGCGCGACGGGGGTGATATCGCTATCCGATTCACCGACAGCCGTCACGAGGAGGTTTTCCTCGCCGGTGACCAGTTCCTGAACCGATACCACACCGTCGATATCGAGGATTTCGGGGATCAAATCGCCTCGCTCGGGGATCGATGCAGTGCAGTAGAGCAACATTCGGAGCGGGTAGCCCGCCTGCTGATAGTCGACATCAGCACTGTAGCCTTTGATGACCTCGCTAGACTCGAGATGATTGATGCGCTTGCGGACGGTACTGTCGGACGTATCGGTTCGCTCTGCAATGTCCCCGGACGACATGTTTCGAGCATCCTCCTGTAATGCGTACAGAATTGCCCTGTCCACGTCGTCGATTTCCTCGTCAGCCATACTAGTGTGTCCACAGCAAGGACACTTTACTGTTGTACGTTCCCCCGATACCCCTATTGTGGCTGTTCCAACGGCGAGAATGGGGCGGTCGCTCTTGACACGGCTATCAATCGATGGCTCAGAACTGATGGCTCAGAACCGATTCGAGAGGACGGCACAGGGGTCGTTTTGTCTATGAGCAGGTCTGCAATGAAAGCCGAGCAAGCGACCAGCAATTGAGATATCCGGCCGAAATCTGTACAAGGGTTGGTTTTCAGGCGCGCCTAAATTCCGAAGCAGTTATATATTTTTAGGCTGGCCTAACATTTATGTCGAGAGATGACACGAGCCACGAGGCCCCGACAAGACGTGACTACGTGAAGTATAGCGGCGTGGTGGTGGGTGGCGGCTTACTAGCGGGCTGTGGAGACCAGTCCGGTTCAGAATCAGTTCCGACCCAGACGGGCACAGGAGGGCGATCAGCCTCAAAGGCTGAACCGACGGCTGCTGGCGACGGATACGCGGTTACAATGTCGCCCATGGGAACTGTCGAGTTCGAAGCGGTTCCCCAGGATGTATTCACGATACTGGGTCACCACGTGGACATGCTGGTCGCACTCGGTCGAGGCGACGCGATCAACGCGATGCACGCGCCCGAATACCACCAATCGCTGTATCGGAAGTTCTTCCACCGACTTGAGGGAGTCTCGATCGACTGGGAGGGGCTGTACTCTTCGTGGCCACCGTCAAAGGAGAAACTGTACGAACTCGATAGCGATATCCATATAGCGGACCCAGCGAAGGTTGCCACAGCCGAGGGATGGGACGACAGTAGCCTCCAGGAGATACGCTCGAACATTGGCCCGTGGTTCGGGAACACGCTCAGCGGCACTCACCAGAAACCGCCAGCAGGCTGGGCCGATGCGTACGAATACCAGACGCTCTGGGAAATCTTCGGAAAGATCGCGCAGGTGTTTCGCGAGTGCGACCGATACGAGACACTCACATCAATTCGCGAATCGATGATGCAGACTATCAGGGCGGGCCTTCCGTCGGAACGTGAGCGGCCGAGCGCGGCCTTGGTCCTGTTCTCCACATCCGACGAGAGAATCTGGGGGTATAAAATGAACCACCCGGGATACTACGCTGCCCACACTCGCCCGCTGGGTGCTACCGATGCACTAGCTGATGCTGTCGGTGACGGGTATGGTGACGACGGACGGAACATCACGCTCGACACCGAACTGCTTCTCGAAGCCGATCCGGACGTGCTGCTCGTTCTCGGGCCGATGGCGGGGTCGCACAATCTCGCCGAGATACGGTCGCAATTGGAAAACGACGAGGTGACGAGAGAGATCACCGCTGTGCAAGAGGGACGGATATATGCACAAGGTGCCCGTCGGCAGGGTCCAATCCTGAACCTGTTCCAGACGGAGATGACCGCGAAACAACTGTACCCCGACCAGTTCGGCGAGTGGCCGGGGTATGTCGACGGGGATCCGTACCCCGAAATCCCCGTCGAGGAACAGCTGTTCGATCGCCGGCGGGTCGCTGACATAATCACAGGTGAGGAACAGTGACTGACGCCGATAGATCAACGCTTGAACGGCCGACACGCAGAGATTATATCAAGGGTGGCGGGCTGATTGTGGGCGGCAGTTTGCTCGCCGGGTGTTCGAGCAATTCCGCCACGGACTCTACCGCGACTGAGTCAACAGAGACCACAACGCCGACTGAGATTAACTCATACACCGTCACCATGGAGCCGGTGGGCGACGTTACGTTCCAGACGGTTCCCGAGCGATGGCTTCCCTACGGTGGTGCCTACGCTGATATGGGCGTGGCCCTCGGGCAGGCCGATGGCCTCACAGGTATCGGCGGAGCGGACCGCTACTACACGTACGTCTACGATGAGCTTCCCGGTGTTTCCGTCGACCAAGAGACGATTGACGCGAACCCGGAGGTCCGGACGAAAGAGGAGTTTTACGAACTCGACAGCGACGTGCACCTCTACGACCCACAGATGCTCGTCAACTGGTTCGACTGGTCACAGTCGGACGTCGACGAGATCGCCGAGAACGTCGCTCCGCTCGTCGGGAATCTGATCTTCCGGCGCTCCGATGAATGGCACGACTACCGGTATTACACGCTGTATCAAGCCTTCGAGAAGGTCGCGGAGGTCTTCCAAGAACAGGCCCGGTACGAGGCGTTCAAACAGTTACACGACGAATACATCGCGGACCTGCAGAGTCAGCTCCCGCCAACTGAGGAGCGTCCGAACGTCCTTCTTACGTTCGAGGGCACCGACGAACCGGAGTCGTTCTCGCCCTATCGCCTGAACGACAAGGGTACGAGCAAGAAACAGTGGCGTGACCTCGGCGTTACTGATGCGCTTGCCGGCACCGACATTGAGAACCTCAGTACGACCAACCGGGGCGAGTACGACTATGAAACCCTTCTAGCGGTCGATCCAGACGTTATCCTCGTCCGCGGCCACGAGCGAAAATCTGCGACCGAGTTCCGGGAGACCGTCCTGCAGTTCATGCAGGACCACACCGTCGGCAGTCAACTGACCGCGGTACAGAACGGACGCGTGTATCGCGGTGGCTACCTCCGCCAGGGTCCGATTCACAATTTCTTTTTGACCGAACGGGCGGCTCAGCAGCTGTATCCCGATATCTTCGGCGACGTGACCTCCGACACCGAACTCTTCGACCGACAGCAAATTGCCAATATCGTCACGGGTGATTTCGAGTGACTGATCGAGACGGAGCGTCGTTCGAACGACCGACGCGGAGAGAAATTGTCAAAGGGAGCGGGGCACTCGCTCTCGGTGGATTACTCGCCGGATGTTCGGGCGACAGCAATCAGGGATCTTCGGAGATTGGGACCGGCGACAGTACCACAGATACCGGAGCGGGCCGTACTGAGACCGGTCCAGCGACTTCCGACGGGTCGTATTCAGTGACGATGGAGCCAGTCGGCACCGTCGAATTCGAAACGGTACCCGAGACGATTGCCCCGTTTACCGCGGACTACATCGATATGCTGGTCGCGCTCGGTCACGGCGACGCAGTACAGTCGATTTGGTACCGTGGACGGTACAAAACGCTGCACTACGCGGAACTTGATGGGGTATCCATCGATCTTGACGGGCTCACACAGCTCTGGAACGACGGCGTCTCGAAAGAACCGTTCTACGAGATGGACGCGGACCTGCACCTCATCGATCCCAACGCGCTTATCGACTGGCTTGGGGCGTGGAATCAGTCGGACCTCACAGAGATTCGGGAGAACGTCGCACCGTTTCTCGGGAACCTCATCTTCCGACAGACTGACGAATGGCACGACTACCAGTACTACAGTCTTTACGAGGCCTTCGAGAAGGTGGCTGAAATGGTTCAGGAACGGGCGCGCTTCGAGGCGATCCGCTCGATACATGACGAGCTAGTCGAAACGGTGCAGACTCGGCTCCCAGCACCGGAGCAGCGACCGAACGCCGCGCTCATGTTCGCCGGCGAGGAACCGGAAGCGTTCACGCCGTATCGGATCAGCGGGAATGGAGCCAACAAGGAGCACTTCCAAACGCTCGGAATTTCCGACACGTTCTCGGACACCGGAATCGAGGGGTACTCCGGCTCTGAATCACTCGATTACGAGACGTTGCTGGAGATAGATCCGGACTCACTCCTTCTGCGATACCATCGCGAAGGGAAGACCCGTGAGGAGTTCGAGAACTCAGTACTCGCCTATATGAAAGACCACGAAGTGGGCAGTCGGTTGCGGGCCGTCCAGAATGACAGGGTGTTTCGCGGCGGCCCGATCTACACCGGCCCGCTGCATAACCTATTCATGATCGAACGGTACGCGAAGCGGTACTTCCCCGAGGAGTTCACAGAGGCGCACCTGTTCGACCGGGAGCACCTCGCGACAATTATCAACGACGGTAGAGACGAATAGCGGCACCGTTTTCTGGCACAACCTGCCACAGGTATCTCTCAGTGACTCCGCTGTCGTGCGAAAAGACTTGGAAAGACTTTTACACAGATTCGAGTCAATTTTACATAGATGTCCACAGCCACCATACGAAACGTCCTCCGCGGTGACGGCGACCGGTTCGTCTACGTCGTCTCCGCGTTAGCCGCGCTGAACGGACTGCTGTTCGGGTTCGACACCGGGATCATCTCGGGCGCGTTCCTGTTCATCCAGGACTCGTTCGTCATGTCGCCGCTGGTCGAGGGGATCATCGTCAGTGGCGCGATGGCCGGGGCCGCAGCCGGTGCGGCCGTTGGCGGCCAGTTGGCCGACCGCCTCGGTCGCCGTCGCCTCATCCTCATCGCGGCTATCGTGTTCTTTGTCGGATCGTTCACGATGGCCGTCGCGCCGACCGTCCCCGTCCTCGTCGCTGGTCGGCTTATCGACGGCGTCGCTATCGGCTTCGCGTCGATTGTCGGCCCACTGTACATCTCAGAGATCGCGCCGCCGCACATTCGCGGCGGGCTTACCTCGCTCAATCAGCTCATGGTGACCACCGGAATCCTGCTCTCGTATTTCGTCAACTACGCGTTCGCCGACGCGGGTGCGTGGCGCTGGATGCTCGGTGCCGGGATGGTCCCGGCCGTCGTGCTTGCTATTGGTATTCTGAAAATGCCCGAGAGCCCACGCTGGCTGTTCGAACACGGGCGGAACGACGAGGCCAGAGCCGTCCTCAAGCGGACGCGATCCAGTGGCGTCGAGCAGGAGCTCGACGAGATCGAGGAGACCGTTGAGACACAGTCCGAAACCGGCGTCCGGGATCTGCTGGCTCCGTGGCTCCGCCCAGCGCTCGTGGTCGGGCTCGGACTCGCCGTGTTCCAGCAGATCACCGGTATCAACGCGGTCATCTACTACGCCCCGACAATTCTCGAGTCCACTGGCCTCGGAAGTGTGGCCTCGATCCTTGCAACAGTCGGTATCGGGACAATTAACGTCGTGATGACGGTCGTGGCGATCATGCTCGTCGACCGCGTCGGTCGACGCCGACTCCTGCTTGTCGGTGTCGGTGGAATGGTTGCAACCCTCGCCGTCCTCGGTACTGTTTTCTACCTCCCCGGCCTCGGCGGGGGCCTCGGCATCATCGCCACGATCAGTCTGATGCTGTTCGTGTCCTTCTTCGCGATCGGTCTCGGCCCGGTCTTCTGGCTCCTGATATCAGAGATATACCCGCTTTCCGTTCGTGGCTCGGCGATGGGTGTCGTCACTGTCGCCAACTGGGGTGCGAATCTCCTCGTGTCGCTGACGTTCCCCGTTCTGACTGACGGCGTCGGAACCTCTGCGACGTTCTGGCTGTTCGGCCTCTGTAGCCTCGTAGGGCTGTTGTTTGTCTACCGCTACGTCCCCGAAACCAAGGGTCGGACGCTGGAGGCAATCGAAGACGACCTCCGGCAGAACATCTCGTTGGCTGACTGAGCCGGCCATCGGAACGACTGGCGAATCCACCGCTCTTGCTGTTTACACTCCGAGACGGTCTAACGCACTATCGAGTCTCGGGAGTCCGTCTTCGCCGAAAAACCGGACGTTCTCAAGCGCGTGGAAAGCGACATACACGTCCCGCCGTTCCCCGAAGTACCCCTCAGGGATATCGCGGTGACGACGGTATTCATCGAAAAATGCGTCACCGATCGAGTCCAGTCGGTCGGCGTACGCAAGGTCAACTTCAGCGTGGCCGAAATATATCGCTGGATCGAGGACGGCCCGAACGGTTCCGTCAGCCACAACAGCGTTTCCGGGGTGGATATCGCCGTGCAGCAACGACGGCGTGGTCGGTTCGACGAGACGAGTATCAAGCGTTTCCGCCAGTCGCTGTACTCGATCGAACTCGGTGGCTGGCAAGGTTCCATCGTTCCGTGCAGCCGTTGCGAACGGGAGTAGCCGCCGTTCGCGGAAGAAGTCGATCCACGACTCAGTCCACGGGTTCGACTGACTGAACGGCCCCGAGAGGGTATCGAACGGAAAACCGAACGCGTCGGCCGAGATGTCGTGGAGAGCCGCGACGTGTCGCGCGAGGTTGCGTTCGGCCCGCTCGTCGAATCGGCCGTCTCCTCGGATGAACGACAGCACGAGCAGTTCCGGTTCGATGTGGAGGACGTCCGGAACGGGGAGGGGCGTGTCACGGTCGAGATACTGAAGCATTGCCGCCTCGATTCCGAGCGGTGAGTCGTCGACTTTCACCGCCACGTCAGGGTGGTCGCGAAACGACACACAGTAGACCGACCCGACTTCCCCGCCGTCGAGTGTCACTGCGCTTTGAGCATCGGCGTCCAGTACGCTCGAAACCCGCTGTAGCGCTGTTGCCGGCATCTGTTCCGCGCCCGTCCCCTCGTTCATATTCGGCGTACGAGAGGAGGTCCAATAGATCTGTTTGTCTGCTGCCTCGACAGCGAAAACAAAGCGATTCTGAATGTAAACTCCCGGGAACAGCAGTGCTCGAAGCAACTAGTGACGCTACACGGACCGGTCAGTGCTGTCACCGAACTGCACGACGAGTCGTTCCGTGGCGAGGGCATACACTGTCATCTCCGTTCCCTTCTCCGAGTACCACGTTTCGGCGGGTTCGATAAGGTCAGCGTCACAGAGACGGTCGAGGTGATAGGAGACGCTCTGGAGCGAGCGGTCCACTGCGTCGGCGATATCCGATGCGGTCCGCGGTTCGTTCCTGACCGCCCCCAGTATCTCCTGGGCGGCCTCTGACGAGAGAATCTGAAGGACGTCAGTCGGTTCGGTACCGTTGACTACGACGTTCGTCTGTTCACGGGGTGCATAGTCAACCGGCGGGTGATGGGGGAAGACGCTTGCCATGGGTTGTAGGGAGGTCGCTTCTGTTTGTTCGGCTCAATCCGAACAAACCAATCAAACAATTTAATACTTACGGAAGCAATAGCCGGGAATATGACACAGCAGGACACGCGGCAAACAGGGCAGCCAGTTCGGATGCATGAGTGATGATGACAGCGCGGTTGCACGCGAGCGCGTCATCGAATCGATGGAGCAATCGGCCGAGGTGTACGGCCTCAGCCGAAGTGCTGGGCGCATCTACGGCGTGCTGTACTTCGCATCGGGGACCCTCTCCATCCCAGAGCTCGTCGAAGAAACTGGCTACGCGAAATCAACGGTGAGTAACGTCACGCGGACGCTATCGCGAATCGGACTCATCCACCGCAGGTCGTCTACAGGCGGCGGCAGACGCGTCCAGTTCGAGGCCGAACGCGAGGTCTGGTTCATCCTGCAGGACGTGTTCCAGCAATACATCCAGCGGGAAGTCCAGACGACGCTCCGGACCATCCGCCGAGCGGAAGAGCAAGTGCCGGCAGATGCTCGCGAGCAAGAGCCCATTCAGAACCTCCGCGAGACGTACGAAGACCTAGAAGAGATCGTACAGCTCGCGTCGGAGTACTCGGCTGCCGAACTCCGCGAGGCGCTTGAGACCTACGAACAGTAGTCAATGCGTTACCAGTAGACGGTGTAGGTACACGCATCGTCCCCGTTCCGCCGACACGTGTCGCCTGTCTCCTCGATAAAGACGAACGCGTCAACCGGTGCGTACTGTTGGGCGACCCCACGGATGAGGCCACGGTCGAACGGGCACGGATACGGGTTTTCACACACCACCTCGCCGGTCCGTTCGTCAACAGATTCGAAGCGGTACTGCCCGATGTCCCCGCCACGGTGATTGCGCTGGTAGGCCTTGTCTATCGACTGGAGCCCCTCCGGAACAGTCTCAAAATCGTTCGGCCAGTCCGCGACGCTCGGGATCTGTTCGCCCAGCCGGTCGAGGACGTGCGGTTGCAGGTCATCGGCAATCGTCTCGAACGCGTTCAGCCAGGCCTGCTGTGGGTACCACTCGTCAGCCGCCGGTTCGGTGATCCCCTCCGCAGCGAGCGCTGCTAGCGCCCGTTCCCGGTACTCGTCTGAGAACTTCCCCATCGCCACCTCGACTATCGTGAGTACCGTTTGCCCGTTGATTTCGACGGCCGGGTCAAACGCGTCGTAGGATGCCATTCTGTCCAAGCGTTCGCAGGGAGAGAAATAAAAACCGTCCATACACACGGGAGACGTGACACTTTCAGCCCGTGGAGGGTGAAGCCGACATCAGTGTTCTACTTTACTGCCTGCAGCCTCAGTCTCTATAGCGCTTAGTCTTCATTCTTGTACGGTTCGCCGAGGGCTGACGCCCCCGTACAAATCGTACACAGGAGCCCTTCGCTACGACGAGTCTTGTGACTGTCCGCTACGCTTCAGTACGGTCGTCGGTGACCCACGACGGCCGACTCACTGTCGTCTCGCCCGATTCGAACTCGAAGGAGAGATCGTATGTTTTCGGCGCATCTCCTGTCAGCCTAACCAGAGCGAGTTCTGCATACGTCCCTGCAGACTTCGTCAGGCCCCACGTAACTGTCGCAGAGCGAACGTCAGTCGTGTCACCGACGGTCCGGACCTGCCCCGTAGCCCCGGTGACGTGGTACGTTTCACTCCCCTCGTACCAGCCGTTTTGCGGCTTGTAGACGGTCGCGGCCTGAGCAGTGTCGGCTTCCCGTTCGTATGCGACGAGGTACAGGCTCCTGACGACGACCGACGCCGCTCCCGAGACCTCGTCGGCCAGATCGGTTGCGTCCTGCTTGACAATGAATGTGACAGCGTCGTCAGTCCGACTTTCTCGGAGGAGTTCCCGATCAGTATCACTCTGAATCTGGTCTCGCTGGCGGTCGTTACTACCGTCGTCCGCAACGATGATACGACTGTAGACCGGATCACCCGGCGCCGCCTGATACTGTTCAGTTTGGACAGCACCCTCGTCAATGAACAGGTAGCGGCCGCCATCAGCAGTCACAGCGCCCTCGAATTCGAGCGCTGTCTCACTATCTGCGACAATCGCTCCCGACGCCCGGTATTCGTCGGATTCCGGCACCGTGAATCGCTCGTCGACCGGGTTCTTCGAGTGGGGGTCGACAGTGGTGAACGGATACACAGCGGCGAAGACGAGCGCGAGACAGCATAGCGCCAGCACGCCGTTCAGTACCCTCGCAGTCCGACGGTCCATATCCCAGTCCCAATACTGACAAACAAAAGCCATTCGGAAACCGTGATGCGATCACTGGTGTTCGTTCGGATTATCGCAGCCGGGTGTATGCTACCCAGACGACGACAAGTCCCCCGACGATGATGACGAAGTCGATGGCGAGGTCGAAGAGGACGAACTCGAGCGGCAGCAGGTCGGCGTTCCGGGTAGCGAACAGACCGAGGACCAGAGCCAGTCCGACGAGCAGGACCGTCGGAACCCACACCTGTCGGCGGGAGAAGCTGACTGCGCCGACAACCGCAAGGCACAGTCCGACAAAGCCAGCGAACAACAGAAACTGTATCAGGAACGCGACGCCCAGACCGCCCCTGCTAACGACATCGAGTTGATAGTACTCCCCCTGGTACTGGATGTAGTAGATGCCCTCGTTGAGCGACGGTGCATCGGAGCCGCTCTCGAACTCCGGCGGTGAGTCACCATAGATTGCGACCTCGTGGTCGGAGTCAGCAAGTGTCTGCGATACCACGTCCTGAGCCTGTGGAGACAGCGACTCGAAGTCGTGGACGACGGGACCAGTGCCGAAGAGGAGGTTCTCACAGCCCCTGTCGCCAGTCACAGTCCCCCCGTCGTCCCTGGGGCTGCGGTCTGCATCAATACAGTAATACGTTCCATCGACCGCAACGATGGTCGGGCCGGAATCGGGACGGAACTCCGTGGCTGCGTCCAGTTCCGCCCCGGAAACTGCGGCTTCACCGGAGGTATTGTGTGCTGTCCTGACCAACACCTGACCACCATCTGAGAGTTCCCCGTACCGGTAGATATCGCGGTCAGGTTCGGAGATGGAGTACGTGTGCTGAGTCCGGGAGTAATCATAGATCTGGCCGCTAGCGAACAACACGATGCCGATGCCGGCCAGTATCAACAAGAGAGCCGGGACCTGATCGCGGGTAGGACGGGCAGGGACCATAGAGGTCGATTCTATATCGCTTTGTAAGTGCTTTGTCGCGCCGGTACGCAATGACCACCCTCACTCAATCGGCGTAGCCGGTTTTCCACCTCGGTCGCAGGCTACTTCTTCGGAAGGGTCGCGATGAACTCGTTCGGACCGATGCGGTCGACAGTGTAGCCCTCGGCGTCGAACGATTGTCGCTCCGCAGCCATCTGGTGATAGAGCGGCGTCGGTTCGTGGTCGTTGACTATCGTCAGTGCCTCTCCGCTGTCCAGTTCCTCGAACGCATCGAAGATCTTCGGGTGTCGCTTCGGCGGTGGAATCTCTCGAAGATCGAGTTGCTGTTCTGCCATGCGATCTATCGATCGCTAGCTACCGTGGAGAGCCTTTGTGCGAATATATTCAGGGCAGGACAGCGATAGCGATACTACGGGGCCCGTATTCGGTCACGTCGACCACGTTACTGATACATTTCGGTGGGTTGTGTTCTGTTCGTCGTCACAGACGACTGTCGTTGCAGTTCACGCCTGGTGGTACCGCGTCGACCACTTCGGTAACGACCGACGGTAAAGGCCGACACCGACAGCGCCCAAGACGCCACCAGACACACCGAGCGCAGCAAGCAGGGTCCCGGACAGCGGCGAGATGGCGAACCCGGCGATGAGGATCGGAACCAGTGGGAGGACCATTGCCGCGCCGAAAACAGCGAACAGGGCCGTATCGAAGAGGAACTCGTTCGGAGAGAGGCCGGTGAGATACACGGTGGTGCCGAAGATGTAGCAGGCGACGCCGACGAGTAGGACGGCCCCGACAACAGCATCGGCGAACGACCCGCCACGCCAGACGAGTGCGAGTGCGTAGAACGCGAGTCCGACCAGCGGGCCGAGCAGGAGGAACGCCCGGAACTTCCCCGCGAAAACGGCTTTCACAGAGAGTGGGTGGGCGAAATACAGGCTCACGTCGTCAGATTGGGTGAGCCAGTTGTAGGTCGTAAATCCCGAGAGCCCGAGAATCGCACCGAATGAGATACCAGTCGACGGCTGCACACCCGTGATCTGGCCGGCGAAATCGACCAGCGCGGCGGTGACACCGAACAGCACCGCCGCCGAGAAGAGGACTTTCCCGAACCCGCCTGCGCTCCGGTGGATGTCGAGCAGGCTCTTCGTCGCAACCGGGTCACCGATCCGTCGCCACCAGCGGCGAAAAGCCGGTTCGACCGTTCGGACGGGGCGGGGCGCGGTCGCATCAAAAGTAGTTGCACCCAGCAGAAAGACGCCGACGATACAGGTAACTGTCGTGCCGACCCGGAGGGGCGTCTGGGCGAGAAACAGGCCGTACGGGGTGTAGGAGACGAGATCAATACCGCTTGCCAGTGCTGCACCGACTGCAACAAGCGGGGCCGCAAGTAGCGCCAGTCCGGGAGCGCCACCGCCAGCGAGACCGAGGGCCGCAATCGTCGTTCCCATCCCGAGGACGAACGTCAGTGCCAGGGTCGTCCACAGAAGGGAGACAGTCTCAGCGATGAGGAGGGGCCCGGCGGCTCCTCGGACTGCAAGTACCGTTCCCAGAGAGATAGGCAGCAGAAACAGCACTGCGTAATAGACACTGTCCTTGACGACGAACAGTCCCAGCAGCGTGTTCTGCGATAGCGGGAGTGTGCGAGCAGAGAACACCAGCAGTGTCACATCACCGAGGAGGTTCCGGAGAGCATCCCGTCCCACAAAGCCGATCGACCCCGTGTGGAGCCCGAAGACGAACACCAGTGCGTGGAGACCGGCGAATACGGTTTTCGGCTCGGTCCCGGTAACAGCAAGAAGTTTGGCTGCACCACCAACGAGCAGACAAATGAATACCGGAAACAGGGAGAAGTGACTGCCGCGGAAGAGCCGGCTGTGGAGTCGCCACTCCTCACGGAGCATCTCGACGAACACCCTGCACGCCCGTCCGTCACTCATGTGTCAGCGGTTTAGCTCCCTGATCCACTGTTGCGTCGACGTTGTCCAGAAACACGTCGAGGAGCGTTACATCCGCATCGAGTTCCGCCGGCCGGACGTCGGCGACGAGGTCGCCGCCGTACATGATGCCGACCCGCGAACAGAGTTCGGCAGCGACATCTACGTCGTGCGTCGTGACGACGATCGTGTTGCCGGCGTCCCGGTACGAGCGTAGGAAACGCTTGACCCGCTCCTGCACGATCGGGTCGAGATTCGCCAGCGGTTCGTCGATGAACACGACAGCAGGCTCGTGGAAGAACGCGCCAGCGATCATCACTTTCTGCTGTTGGCCCCGCGAGAGGTCCGAGGACAGTGTGTCGAGCTTCTCGGTAAAGCTGAGTCGGTCGGCCCACGCCTCGGTCTGCGCTGTCACCGCGTCGTCGGGCATATCTCGGATCGCACCGACGAAGTCGAAGTACTCGCGTGGTGTCATGAAACTCGGCGGTGACTCCTTTTCGGGGAGAATCCCCGCTCGTTCGCGGACCGCTGTGGGCTGGGTTGCCGGATTGGCACCGAGTACCGCTGCCTGTCCACTATCCGGGCTGAGTTGCCCGGTGAGTATCTCCATCGTCGTGGTCTTGCCGGCCCCGTTCGGCCCAAGCAGTCCGAAGAACTCACCATCGTCGATGTTGAGCGAGAGGTCCGCTATCGCGGTCACGTCACCATACGACTTCCGGAGCGACTCGATCTCGATTGCTGTCACGGCGTTCTGCCTCCCATCGTGGTTCTGTCGGTATAAGTTGTTATACTAGATACGAACATTCCAGATAGTCCAAGAGTCGTTTCGTGGATTGTCCACTGCAACACGGCAAAAAGTTGAACAAGCACCTGTTTGGCTGGCTTTGCGGTCGCGACGACCTGAGCGACCGGATGGGAATGACATGCCTGCCGCCCGGCGCCCACACCGACGCCCCCGAAACTTGAATACGGCCGGCATAACGGACACGATATGTATTGAGCGGTATACTTGTCAGATATGTATCGGCCGAAGTGTCATCTGCTGTTCGTGTTTGTATAATCGTTGTTTGAGTAATCGATATCTCTTAACACATGACAGGATAGACAGATTATATGGCCCCGCATCGACTCCACCACCTTGCCCTCCTCTGTCTGGTCTGTGCGTCGCTCCTCTGTACCGCCATACCCGCTGGCGCAGCGCCGCCGCCGCGGCCGCTGTGTGACGCCTGCGGTGACACGTTTGAATCGACAGCTGAGTCCCACGGTGTATCGGTCACTGTCACCCACAGCAACGCAACCGTCGCCGTCAACAATAACGGAAGCGCGACGTGGGTCGTCCACAATCGTCTGTCTAATTCAGAGGGGGTTGCACGCCTTCGGGCAAACGAGAGCCTCCGGACTGCCATCGCCGACAGAGCGATGTGGGACACCGAACTCCTGAGCGCGAACGTTTCCGGCGATGGCGTCATAACGCTGCGCTACCGCGAGGTTGACTTCGCCGAGCGGTCCGTCGGCGGAACGGTCCGGACTGGCGAGTTCACTGAAGCCTATGGCTATCGAAACCTCGATGGCCTGGGTGCTGACCGGCTTGTCGTCGTGGCTCCCGACGGAATGCGGGTCGGGAGGTCCATCGACGGTGCAACCGTCTCAGACGACGGACAGCGGATGACGCTGACCGAACTCAACGACGGGCGTATCGTGACGTTCGTCCCCCGTGATACGGCCGCTGGGCCGCTGTTGAGTCTACTCGCAGTCGGAACACTTCTCGGTCCCGTGATGGCGATGAAGGCGCTCGCATACATTACCCTCCCCGCAGCGGTGTTTACACTCTTGATCGGCGCTGCTGCCGGGGGCGTCGCCTGGCTCGATTGGGATATGGAACGAGCCCGGGACTCCGCGGGCATCGTTTTCGCGGTCGTCGGCGCGCTGGCGGCTGCCCTGTCGATTCTCGGAGCGACGGGCGTTATACGGCTGGGTGGCATAGCGGCGCCACTGTTCGGCGGTGGCACTGCACTGTTCGTCTGTGGAATCGCACTTTCACAGCGGCGTGTCCGTGAGCGGACAAGCTATCGGACGGTCGTTGGCGGCGCAGTAGTCGGCGCAGGCATTGCGCTGGGAGCGACGATAGTGGCGGCGCCAATGGTCGTCACTACCGAGACCACACTCCCAGTGTCGGCACTGTTAGTCCTTGGACCCGCGTTTGTGCTTTTCCCGGCCGGGTACGCAGTCGGTCACGGGAACCGTCGGTTAGCGATGAAGACGGCCGCCATCGGGTTCGTGCTGTCGATGCTGCCGGTCCTCCCGGTACTGCCTGCGCCGTTTGGGCTGGGCGTGCTATTCATACCCATGGCCACGGCCAGCGCTGCCGCTGTTGCGATCGCCGGCCTGCCCATCTTCCTTGCCGGCGTCTCACTCGGCGCCCCTTCATCTGGTCGCTGATCAGTATAGACCTGTGCTATCTCATGCCATGTCTCCTGATAATTACCCGAAGATAACATCGATGTCACCTGATTGTACTTATGTTGCCAGTAGTACATAAGTGTGGGAACCGAACGACGATATATAATGTCGCAGGCGAATATCGGCCACAATCTTGACGACGAGGTTGCTGAACACCGTGACCCGGTCCACAACGTCGACCCGCTCTTTGTCAATCGCTGGTCACCGCGTGCGATGACTGGTGACTCGCTCGCTGACGATGACCTCCATTCGTTGTTTGAAGCCGCACGCTGGGCCCCGTCCGCGTTCAACAATCAGCACTGGCGGTTTGTCTACGCCACCCGCGAAGACGACGAATGGGACGCCTTCCTCGGTCTGTTGAACGAAGCCAACCGCTCCTGGGCACGCGACGCCGGCGCACTCATCGCCGTCTTCTCGAAGGTTACCCTCGACCACAACGATGAACCCGCCGTGACGCGCTCTTTCGATACCGGCGCTGCGTGGCAGAATCTCGCTCTCGAAGGTGCTCGGCGTGACCTAGCTGTTCATCCGATGGCAGGCTTCGACTGGGACCGAATTCACGACACTCTGGGCGTCCCCGAAGATGAATTCGACGCCGAGGCGATGGTCGCCGTCGGTGAGCGCGCCGACCCCGAGACGCTACCTGACGACCTCAAAGAGCGAGAAGAGCCGAGTGATCGGAAGCCACTGGACGAGATCGTCTTCAACGGCCGGTTTGAGTGAGCGGCTAGCTTCGTTCTGAACGCCGTCTAGGTCGCAACGAACGTAGGTACCACTTAGGTACCGCCGGTCGGGACGGCATGTTACCACTCCGGAACAGAGCGCCGGAGCGAGTCGTGTCCTCCGTGCTTCGATACTGTATTATTAAGCGGCTGAACTGTGTCCAGGTAGTTCCTGTCTCCAAGTAGCTACGCTTATAAGTGTGGCCACGAGAGGTATCGTATAGGCGGCCACAGCGGTGGGGTTGCCTCCCGTACCCATCCCGAACACGGAAGATAAGCCCACCAGCGTTCCGGGGAGTACTGGAGTGCGCGAGCCTCTGGGAAACGCGGTTCGCCGCCACCATTCATACCTATTCCTACGCGTCGATGAGCGACGCGACCCACTGTAGCTTGCGTCGGTACCACGCACACCCAGACAGCGTCACCGTTCTGTACCGAAGTGTTCGTAGCCACATCGTTGATCTGTCGCTGTCGACGCTGGGAGAACGAACAGGCAGCGTTCGCGGGGAATCATCCGCCGCTCGATTACAATTACACAACGCCCAGTTCGAACACCGCGAGGTAGATCTGGCCACCACCAGCTAAGATCATCGCGACGGCTGCGATCTGGTGTATCCGTTGCAGGTACGTGCCGAAGTTTTGCCAGATGCCGATGCCAACGTCCGCGAGAAGTGTCACACCGACAAGCGGGAGCGCTACCCCGAGCGCGTACACTGTCAGGACGAGAACGCTTGTGTGGACTGGCAGTGCAAGCGCCTGAGTGACGACGCCGAAGAACAGCGGCACGACACAGCCCGCTGCGGCAACCGCATACACAGCACCGAACACGCCGAACCCGGCTACCGACGCCGGTCGCTGTGGCAGCGGGACGCGAAGTTCTGGCTCGCGGTTCAGGAGCATCAGGGCACCGAATACGACCAGAGCGAGCCCGATGACTGGTTCGAGCATCGGGAGGGCGTTCTTTAGTGGCTGCCCGAGTGCGAGGACGAGTAGGGCGACGAGAGTGAGCGCGACAAGCGCTCCGCCAGCAGCGGCAGTGGCCGGTGGCAGCATCCCGACATTCTCGTCGCTTTCACGCAGGTAATATCCGATGTACCCCGGGAGAAGCGGGAACGCACACGGAGCGAAAAACGTCGTGATGCCAGCGCCCGCAGCGAACACGAGTGTCCCGAGGACGGCAACGCCAGCCATCTTACACCAGCGCGTCGAGTTCGTCTCGAAGCGTTTCGTCTTCGGCAAGCCCGCTGTGGCCGAACTGGACAGTCCCGCTCTCGTCGGCAATCGCGATGTACGGAAGTCCGTCGGCTCCGAACGCCGCCAGCAACTCGCTACCGGGGTCAAGGCCGACAGTCCAAGCACCGCCATTGCGGTTCCACCACTCGCTGATGTCAGCCCTCGTCAGTGTCTCGCTGGGCCGCTCGTTCGTCACTGAGACGAACGACACGTTAGTGTACTCAGCCCGAATCGTGTCGAGTATCTCAAGCTGGTCGTCACAGGGCGCACACCACGTGGCGAACAGGTCGACGACCGTGACAGTGCCCGGCGTCGGCACGGCTGTCTCGCCTGCCGACGAGCCGCGTGCATCAAGCGTCTCAACACGAATCGGAAGCTGGTCTGTGTCTCGGGGCTGGATACCCGACAGCCCGTTCTGGGTAACCCAGAGACTCCCACCGGTGAGACCGAGCCCGGCCATCGCCGCAACGACCTGTCGGCGGTTCACGCGTTTCTCACCGTCTTCAGGTCAGCAATGATGGTTTCCTCGTCCGGCGACTTCGAGCGGTAGGCACGCTCGACAAACCCATCAGCGTTGACCAGTAGCGTCAGTGCTGTGTGCGTGAACATGTACATATCCATGTCTTCAGGGTCAGTTCGCTGGAACATTACCCCGAACTGGTCCTGTATGACAGCCTTGGCTCGCTGCTTCGACGCTGGTCGAAGGAACTGCCAGTTCTCGCTATCGGCGTCGACGTTCATCTCGTCGGCATACGCCCCAAGCCGGTCAGCGGTATCACGGCCGGGGTCGAAGGTCATCGGGAAAAACGTGACCGCATCAGCGTAACCGTTGTTCTGTGCGTGGCTCTGAATGTTCCGCTGGGTCGAGATGAGGACAGGACACACAGTCTGGCAGTGGCTGTAGAAGAACGTGAGGAGGGCCGGCGTTTCGATATCGTGCAACCGAACCTCGCGTGATTCGGTCGGCGTGGAGACGCTCACGTCCGGAATCTGCTCGCCCCATGCGGGATACGGAACGTCGCTGCTCTCGAACTCCCGGTCGGGCTCTTCGAGGACAACATCGGGATTCGAATCGCCGAAGCGACCACCACCGAGACACCCGGCAACTCCAACAATTGTTCCAACCGTACCGGTCGATTTGAGAACCGTCCGTCTGCGCATACACGGTGCTTGTGCCCTCGAATATTTGGAGAATCTGGTGTGACTCTCGTAAACCGCCGTTCGGCTGCTTTCGTATTATCTCTGGCTGTGAGTGTGTATCAATGTTGCAGAGCTCCCAGTTTGGGACTGCTTTCACGACCCAGCTGAGTTCCGATGATTCTGCGTGCTCGATCGGCCCGTACACCAGCAATATGATGCATGGTAGACCATAGCAAAATCGGCTATAATCGGCGATTCTCCACATCAATCATAAACAAAACTGATCGGACACCAAATTGAATTATCTTGTCGCTCACGTACACTTATATGCCCCATCTATGCCTATATGTGGTTATCTGACCGAAACACCCATCTGAATACTGTTTGCTATCGTCTGAAACTGTAATTTCTAAACGTCAACCGTCCGAACACTTATGTGTAATCTATCCGATACTGTAGTTGTAATGCCAGAAACGAAGTTCGAGGTAGATGTCGACAGTGCGCCAGACGAACAGCCGGGTGCGAACCCGTTCAATCGGTGGCACCCGGACATCCCGGCGGTTGTCGAAGCAGACCCTGGCGACAGCATGCGACTGGAGGCTCTCGACTGGACCGGGGGACAGATAACCGATAACGACAACGCCAACGAGGTCCGCGACGTGGATCTCTCGCAAGTACATTATCTCGCAGGGCCCGTTCACGTCAACGGTGCCGAGCCGGGTGACCTGCTGAAAGTCGAGTTCCACGACATGGGGCCGCTCAACGACCGCTCCGAGTTCGGGTTCACTGGCACGTTCTCCCAGCAAAACGGCGGCGGCTTTTTGACCGACCACTTCCCCAAGGCAGCGAAATCCATCTGGGATATCGACGGCTACACGGTCTCCTCGCGCCACATTCCCGATGTCGAGTACGAGGGGAAGATCCATCCTGGCCTCGCAGGGTGTGCGCCCAGCGAAGAACTGCTAGAAACATGGAACGAACGCGAACAGGAACTCATCGACAAACACGCCGAGGACCCCGAGTCGATACCGAACCATCCGACCGGGAAGGAAGAGCCAGTCGTGGCGAACCCGCCGACACCGGACGGCGCGCTCATGGGCGAGATGGACCCCGACGAGGCCGAGGAGGCAGCAGAGGTCGCGGCCCGGACCGTTCCACCCCGGGAACACGGCGGGAACCACGATATCAAGGACCTCTCCATCGGATCGACGGTGTACTTCCCGGTGTACGTCGAGGGGGCGAAGTTCGGCATCGGTGACTTCCACGCCTCGCAGGGCGACGGCGAGATATCCTTCTGTGGCGCTATTGAGATGGCCGCCTACGTCGATCTCGAATTCGACCTCGTGAAAGACGGGATGGAGAAATTCGGCGTCGACCACCCGATCTTCGAGCCGGGTCACCGCGGACCGAACTTCGAAGACTACGTCACCTTCTGTGGCTACTCCGTCACTGAGGACGGCGAGCAGAAGTATATCGACTCCCACACCGCGTATCGGCGGGCCTGTCTCCAGGCTATCGATTATCTCAAGCAGTTCGGCTACACCGGCCAGCAGGCGCTGCACATCCTCGGCACCGTCCCGGTCGAAGGGCGACAGAGCGGCGTCGTGGACGTGCCAAACGCCTGTTCGACGCTGGCTCTCCCGACTGGCGCGTTCGACTTCAACGCGTCTCCAGAGGGGATCGAGCACAACAGCACCGACCGCGGTAATGTCTGTCTCACTGACGACCCGCTGTAATGAGGGCTAGAGACAACACGGGCTGTCGACACTAATGTTGGGAGAGACGACTGAAGATGACGGCAGTGCCGAGCCGAACACCACACACACCGCCGCAGGGGAACTCGCCGACGCAATCCGAACGACACTCGGGCCCAACGGGCTGGACAAGATGGTTGTCGGCGAGAACGGAACGGTCATCGTCACCAACGACGGGTCGAGTATCATCGAGTGGATGGATATCACGCATCCAGTCGGTCGGCTAGTCGAGCAAGCCGCGGCTGCACAGGACAGCGCCGTCGGGGACGGGACGACGACGGCCGTCGTGCTGGTCGGGGCACTGCTCGAGGAAGCCGCGGCGCTTCGTTCGGACGGGCTCCATCCGACGACAATCATCGACGGCTACGTCAGGGCTGCCGAAGCTGCCCTTGACCAGCTTGAGCAGTACGAACGTGGCCTGCACAGCCGAAACGACGACCGGCTGACACAGATTGCGAAGACTGCCGTCACGGGCCGATGGGACGACGCTTCGACCGATCGGTTCGCCGAACTGACCCTCAGTGCGCTGCAGGCTGTCGAGTTCGACACATCGAGGCTTACGCTCAAGTCCTACCCCGGCGGCGAACTTCGTGACTCCGTCTGTCTCGACGGGGTGGTAGTCGATCTGGAAACATCTTCGACATCCCTCGAAGCGCTCAGTCACCCAAGCATCCAAACGCACGACAAGCCGGCTATCGCGATGGTCGACGCCGAAATCGGCATCGAGGAACCGAACCATGTCGAATCGGTGGAGCTACAAGACGCGACACAGCGGAACGCGTTTCAGGCCCACGAACAGGACCGGAAAGCGGAGCTGGTAGAGCAAGTGGTGCAGTCAGATGCGACCGTCCTGTTCTGCCAGAAAGCCATCGACGAAGCGGTCAGAACCGCGCTCGCTCAACGAGGTGTACTCCCTGTCGAGCGGACTCGGCGGGACGAGTTCGATGTCATTGCCCGGGCGACAGGGAGCACGCCAGTGATGGCCGTTGACGACCTGACTGTCGATGACACCGGCACTGTCGAATCGGTCACACAGCGTACGGTCGGGACGACACAGACGCTCACGATGCAGGGCTGCCCCGAGGAACAACGAGCAACACTGCTGCTCCGTGGCGGCACGCCACATGTTGCGGAAGAGGTCCGTCGCATCGTAGCGGATTGTATCGACGTTACTCGTGTCATCCTCGACGACGGCACGTTCCTGCCGGGCGGCGGTGCGGTGCCGACCGCACTGGCGATGGACATCGCCGCTCTCTCCTGTGGGATACCGGACCGGACACAGATCGTGTTCGATGGGTTCGGGACCGCGTTGGAAGCCATCCCCCGGACACTGGCCACGAACGCGGGTACGGACCCACTGAACACGCTGACAACTATAAAACAGCGGCACGACGCTGGTTCAGAGACAGTCGGTGTCGGCCCCGATGGCCATCCCCGCGATATGATTGCGGCGGGTGTTCTGGAACCAGCCACAGTATTCAGGAGTGCTCTGCAACGGGCAGTCGCTGTTGTGACACAGATCGTTCGGATTGACGACATCGTGCAGATTAGTGCAGGTGAGCGCAGAACTGACGCTAGACACGACCACGCCCACGCGGCAACGGGCGGCTATCCGTGGGCGGTGGGGCACTGAGGGCATGACAAGAGAGTAAGCACCGGCAGCTATCCAGCCGACCGAATGCAGAATCAGGGAGAGTTACTCGTCCTCTTCAGCGCGTTCACGTTGCACCACGAACACCGGCCCGAGGAACCGGTTCGCGACCTGATCAGCTGGCATCCCGAACACGAACGTCGACAGCGACGGGTCGGTTTCACCCATCACAACCGTGTCAAACGCATCAGCAACGTCGACAATTGCGTCAAGGGGATTCTGGTCGCGGTCGATCCGCGTCTCGATAGTCGACGGGTCCATACCGAACTCCGCCAACCGGTCCGCCATTCCGCCAAGCAGTGTCTGGATATCGTCGTCCGTTGTGTCTTCGTCCGCAACGTGATATAACGTCACGTCGGCGTCCATGTCCCCGAACACATTGGCGACGACACGGGCGAGACGGTCAACGCCGATAGCCCCACGGACTGGGACCAGTACATCCTCGACCGGGCCTGTAGCGTTCGGAACGAGAACAGCCATGCAGTCGTGCTCGGCAATCATGCGATCGATGGTCTTCTGGCCGTCGTGTGTGAACACGAGTCGCCGCTCGACGGTTGCCCCGGCGTCCTCGAACATCTCCTCGTACTCATCGAGCCGTTCCGTGGCCCGGTCCTCAAACTGCATCCGGGCCTGTCCGGGCGCAGTCTGCTCCGGGATGACGTGATACCCCAGCAGGACAACGTGCGCATGGGCGAGCAGTTCTGGGACACCCTCCGGGACCGATTCTCCCTCGAGAACGCGGATCGGAACGAGTATCGATAGACGGTCGGTCATATTCAGATATCCCCCTTGAGTATCACGTCCCCAGCGTAATAACGGTACCAGAGGTACGAGGCGAGCATGACTACGATGCCAATGCCGATTGACGCAGGCTGCATGAAGGCGATCAATCCGAAACTCGCAAGCGCACCCACGGCCGGGACCACCGGATAGCCCGGCACTCGGTAGCTGGGCGAGTACCACTCCGGGTTCCGACGCCGCAACACGAGCAGGGCGATACACATCAGCCCGTACATAATCAGATGGAGAAAGGAGGCGACTTCGGCCAGAAGTTCGACCCGACCAGTCGCGACGAGGACGAGGATCGGGCCGCCAGCAGAGAGCAATGCGATATGTGGCGTGCCGTACCGGAGGTTGACCTCGCTCGCCTTTCTGGGAAGTAAGGCATCGCGGCTCAGCGCATATACCGCCCGCGAGGCACTGAGGATCGACGCGTTCGCGCTGGAAAACGTCGCCAACAGACCGGCACCCAGAATCGCGACTGCCCCGGGCAACCCAAGGAAGTCACGGGCAACTTCGACCATCGCTGTCTCCCCGAATTCCCCCAGACGGTCAGCGCCGAACGCGCTGGTCGCGACGAAAATCGTGACAACGTAGAACACAGTTACGATCAGGACCGACCCTACCATCGCCAGTGGGAGATTCCGCCCCGGCTGTTTGATTTCGCCCGCGACAGTGGCGACCTGGGCGAACCCCAGATACGACGTGAACACGAGCGCAGCGGTCGTCAACACCGGGAAGTACCCTCTGGAGAAGAACTGCTCCGGAACGGTGCCGCCACCGAACACGCCCACGGCGTCGAGGACACCGTAGGAGAGAAATACCGTAAGTACCACGAGGAGGACCCCCACCACCACGTTCTGAATCTTCGCGGTGTTTTCTGTGCCACCGATACTCAATGCAGTCAGTGCAGCCCCGAACAGCAACCCGATGCCGATAACCGGACTGAACGGGAGCGCGACGTTGAGCTCGGCGAACACAGCGCTCGCGTAGTGACCAAGGCCGACCAGATAGAACGCCGAGGCGAACATCAGTCCGAGCCACAGCCCGAGACCCACGATTGCGCCGTATGCCGTCCCCATTCCGCGCGAGATGAAGTAGTACCCGCCACCGCTTCGTGGCATCGCCGTGGCGAGTTCAGAGGTGGGAAGCGCCACGAGTAACGCGATCAGCCCGCCGATTGCGAACGAGAGTGTGGCTGCGAGCCCAGCGTTGGCAGCCGCCAGCCCCGGAAAGACGAAGATTCCGGCCCCGATCATCGTCCCGATCCCGATTGCCAGCCCGCCGACCAGCCCGATAGTCCGTTCTAGTTCAACGTCGTCGTCGTGGACGACTGCGTCGTCGGTGACGGCTGCCGGCTCCTCAGCAGGTGCCTCACCGGCGATGTTCTCGCCCACTGCGTCGACATCGACAGGCTGGTCAACCATATGCTAGAAATTGTATCACCTACCCGATAAAACCGCCGACGAAATGCGTGCCGACTCCGCAGGCCACAGCGCGAGTGAACTGGATGAACAGGCCGGCGACATAAGCGTAGCGCCACATAGGGAACCATCTCTGTGGGCTTACGAAACCCCGCTTGCGGCTCCGGAAGCCAGTGAGGTGGCCACACACTACCGTTTGGCCAGCCGAAACAACTCTATGTCTCGGTCACCTGCTATGGGTACTGTGCCTTTCAGTCATCGGGCCCGAGCGCTCACGGTTCCCGACGACATTCGAGACGCGATAGCGGCGCATATAGCAGCAACTCATCCCCACGAGGCCGGGGGATACCTCGCGTGTACGCTACAGGATGACCAGTTGTATGCGACCGATCACGTGCCGCTTGAAAATGTTTCACCGAGGCCGCGGCGTCGGTTCGCTGCCACGGCAACCGATCAGGTTCCGCCGGAGCCTCGCGTGTTCTATCACTCACACACGTCGGCGTCGACGCCGTCCGGTCTGACGGGCACCGACCGACGGAACATCCGTGACCGGTTCGCGCTCGTCGTGTTTGCCCCACACGGGGAGCCCTACAGTTACCGGCTGTTCCGACTGGGGTTATTTAATTGGCAAGAGGTCCCAGTGATGGGAGAAACATCCCACGAAGAGCCGGCCAGACTGCCACGGCTCATCTGAGATAACTGGTCTGAGTGCGTCAACTCGGGGCTGGTGTGGGGTGGTCGACAGTGAAATCGGAAGCGCTGGCGGTAAAGCGGTATCTACTCAGTCTTCCTCGCCGCCGGCCACGATGTTGGGGTTGCTCTGTTTCTCGACGCTGTATATTGGGTAGTCGTCCTTGGTGACGAAAGCGATGACGAGGAATGCCACGAGTCCCACCGCGGCGGCGATGAACGTCGGCAGGCCGTCGAAAGCGGCAGTGAAGATGTCGTTAGGGATGTACAGGAGCGTGTTCTCGTAGGCGTAGGTCGTCGGTACCATCACAAAGAGCACGAGACGGGTGGCGGAGCCGGCGATCATCGAGCCCAGTGCTGCTGGCGTGGTCGCGATATCGGACCAGTACAGCCCCATCACCAGCGGGACGAACGCGCCCGCCAGCATGATATCGAACGCCAGCACGAGCAACATTCCAGTCGCGGAGACCCGTATCGCGAGGAACACGCCAAGTAGCGTTATCGGGACCGACATCAGACGCGTGACGGTGAGCAGCTTGTCACTCTCCGAACCGAAGAAGCCCTCGTCGACGCCGCCGTCCGCGGCGGCTGCCGGGCTGGCGGTACTCTCCTCGTCGACGCGGATATTACCAATGTTCCGGGCAATGACTGCCGACGTTCCCAGAATCGCCCCGTCGCTCGTCGAGAACGAGGCAGCAACGATACCTGCGAGGACGAGTGCGGCCAGCCACGGTGGGACAGCATTTTGCAGGAGCGTGTACAGCACGGCTTGGTTCCCGGCCTCGACACCGAGGGAGGCGAGAATCGGGTTCGCCGACAGCGCGACAACCGAGAACGGGACACCGATGATCAGCGTACCAGCGGCCCCGATGAAGCAGGCTTTCTGTGCAGTCTCAGGGCTGTCAGCCGCAAACACCCGCTCCATGAAGTCGATGGCGACAATGTCACCGAGGCCGAGGGCGACGATGGTGGCAAGGTTGATGTACGCCCCTTGACTCGGGTCGGTGAGCTGCCCGAGGTTCGTTGGCCCCATCCCGGATGGAATCGTGATGCCGTAGTTCGTCGTGACGTAGACGATGAGCGCGATGGAGCCGATGAACGCGACGCCCGCCTGTAACACGTCCGTGTAGGCGACCGAGAACAGTCCGCCTGCGACGGTGTACGCGAGCACGAGTCCGGCGATGATGAACACACCCAGCTGGAAGCTCGTCCCAACGAAAATCTGGAAGAGGTACCCACCGGCAACGAGGTTCCCCGCAAGCAGGAACGCATAGGCGACGGACATGATGATGCTTGCGACGATCTCGGCGGTCCGACCGTACTTCCGGCGGTAGAAGTCCGGCAGGGTCGTGAGGTTGAGTCGGTTCATCGGCTTCGCAAAGAACAGTCCGGTGAGGAACAGACAGAGCGCCAACCCGACAGGCAGTGCCGCGCCGGCCCAGAAGCCAAAGCCTGCTGCGAGGTCGGTGTTGCCAAGCGTCGCGTTCGAGTCAAGCGACTGTGCCATCAGCGTCGCTGCAGCTAACGGGAGAATGAGTCCCCGGCCGGCGACGATGTAGTTGATGCTGTCGCCGTTAACTTTCTTCGCGACGTAGAACCCGATGGCCATCATCGTCACGATGGTGGCGGCGAGCCCGTAGAGGATGACGCTCACGGCGAACCACCACTGTTGACGATTGAACAACTATCGTCGCCTCTGTAGCCCGATTCCACAGTTTTACGCCCAGATTGGTTCCGGGCCGGACGGTATCCAGTCACATCAGTTTCGTTTTGAGCACTACATAAAGCGATTATGACAGTATTGTTTACACAGTAGAGTTATCCCGCAACGAGCATGGACTGTAGGAGTATGTTAGTGGACACATGTACGGTGTGTAACTCCTAAGACTGTTTTAATACCTTAACTGAGTGAGTACTTATACATTGTTCAGTTTCTTGCGCATGCGAAGAATTTGTTTCAACCGGAAGTAGAAAATGCGTCCTAATTAGATAAAACATAGAGGAATTGATGGACGTTTCGAAAATTCATAGGAGTGGTGCGCGGTGACGCCCGATCCGATTCGAATGAAACGGAAAGTCCAGCAGCTGGGCTCGTCCACGCTGGCGGTGACAGTGCCCGTCGACTGGGCACGGCAACACGACATCTCGAAGGGTGACGAGGTCATTGTCCAGCGCGACGAAAATGGTGGGTCGCTGCTCGTCGTCCCCGAACAGCCCACTATCGAGGACGTGGAGGCGACCATCGACGCCGACGCGCTGACCCCTGACGCGCTGGAGCGGGCCATCATCACGCAGTACGTTCTTGGTCGACAGCTCATCAGAGTCGAGGCGACGGCACCGCTGGGGACTGAACACCGCACCGCCGTCATGAATGCCGAGCGCCGACTAATGGGGCTAGGTATTGTTGAACAGGCCGAAACAACGGTGACAGTGCGATGCTCGGTCGCGCCCGAGGACTTCGACCTCCCGACGCTGCTGGGCCGACTTAGTCGCACCGAGGCGGTGATACGTGGGGACGCGATTTCCGCGCTCATCGAGGGTGACACGGCCCTCATCGAGACGGTGGAGAGCCGCCAGGCCCAGGTCGAGAAGCTGTTTTACCTGTTCCTGCGTCTGGTGTTTACTATCTACCGGAACCCGCGACTGAACCAGACTGTCGGGCTGGAGACAGGCTTTCCACTGATCGGGTACCGCTCGGTCGCACAGGACGTGGTGTTGATGGCCGACACGGCCATCGAGATCGCGGGGCTGGCGAGCGACTCGGCGACGCCCGACCAACGGACCGCCTCGAAGCTCACCGAACTCGGGGACGCGCTCGATGACGCCGCAAGCGCGACCCGGTCGGCAGTGACGACCCCCGACTACGACGCGACCGAAGACGCCCGCGCCGCGTTCGACCTGGTCGATGACAGGATCGCCGAACTGAACGCCCACCTCGAAGCCGAACGTCCCGAACCGTTGCTGGCGCTCCAGCGCGCTGTGGTCCTGCTCGAACGTAGCGCCAGACACGCCCGCGACAGCCTTTCGGTTGCGACACATCTGGCCTTCCGGAACGACCCCTCGCTAGTCACCGGGGAGTAACTCCTGACCGAGAGGGTCGAACCAGCATTAAATTCCTTAAGGAAACTCGAACGGTACATGTCCACTCGTGGTCATAGGAGTGGGTTTTACACATCCGAAGGAACGCTTATCCGTAGTTCGCAATCATCTACTTTTGTCGATAACCACGCCGGGTTCAGCCAGTTCGAGCCCGGGAAACCACCATATCATGACTGATCGAAACGGCGATGACATCTACGGGGAAAAGCACAAAGAAGCGAACGAACCCATTTTCAGCGGCATCCCGACGTTCCTCAAACTCCCAGAGGTCGAACGCGACGCGCTCGATGAAGAGGATGTCGACATCGGTATTCTCGGTGCGCCGCTGGATACGGCGACGACTATCCGTCCGGGCACCCGCTACGGCCCGCGTGCGGTCCGGGCTGCCTCGACGGTCCCCTCGCCCCCTTACGAGCACTTCAACATCGAGACTGGTATCGACCCCTTTGACACGTTTAGCGTGGCCGACACCGGCGATGCAGCCGTCTCGCCTGGGGACACCCGTCAGAGCCAGCTGAACATCGAGGACGCGGTCTACGAGATCAGCGAGCAGGCCACGCCCATTGTCATCGGCGGTGACCACTCTATTTCCTACCCAGACATCAAGGGCTGGGCCGAGGCGAACGACTACGACGACATCGGCCTCATCCACTTCGACTGTCACGCAGACACGGGCGACGAGGGCCTGACCGGCTTCGAGTACGACCACGGAGCGTGGGTCAAGAGGGTCTTCGACGACGGCCTCATGGCCGGGGAGAACTACACGCTCATCGGTCCGCGTGGGTTCTGGCCCGGTCCGGACACCTACGAGGAGATGCGAGAGGCCGACATGAAGTGGTACACCTCCATGGATGTCGGCGGGATGGACCTCGACGATATCGTCGCCGACGCGGTCCAGCGAGCTACTGACGGGACCGACGCAGTGTGGGTCTCTTTCGACGTGGACGTGATGGAGCCGGCCTACGCACCCGGCACCGGCGAACCCGAACCCGGCGGCCTCGTTCCGCGGGAAGCCATCTACATGGTCCGCGAGGTTGTGAAGGCCCTCGATCCCGAGGACTTCGGCTTCGACGTGGTCGAAGTCTCCCCGGCCTACGACACCAGCGACAGTAGTTCCTACAACGGCGGCGTCACCAGCGGGCTGGCCAACCGTCTCATCATCGAGGTCATGGGGAGCATGGCACTCGCAGAAAAGGGACTGGAATCAGGGGACCCGATCAAGCCCAAGGAACCGCTCGGTCCCACGGAGGAAGCCGAGACGCCGGCCGACGACTGACCACCGCCGCGGTATACGGCTCAATCGCTGTTGTTGTACTCCGTTGGTGGAATGTACTTGGGGGGTGGTGTGTCGGCCAGTAGACGCTGGCTCGGATGACGCGAAAAGGGGTCACAGGATAGCCATCAGCAATTGATAGACCCTCTGTACGCTCGGTGTGGAGAGGGTCACCATTTTGGCCGCCGTTCGGGTTTTTTTGATGGAGCTCTAACCAGTAGTATGGCGTCGGTTCTCACCTCGCTGGGGCGGTCTCGGCGTGATGAAGGCGATGACGGAGCGTTCTACGATAGCCCGCGGTTCGTGACACACGCCGACGATGGCTTCATAGAGAAGTTGACAATCATCTACGCGTCGGTACTCTCCCCCGGCGACCGCATCTTCGACTGTATGAGCAGTTGGGTCTCACACCTGCCGGACGAGGACTACGGTCGGACTGTCGGTCACGGCCTCAACGAAGCTGAGCTTACAGCCAACGACGCACTCGACGAATGGTTCGTGCAGGACCTCAACCATGAGCAGTCCCTGCCGCTCGATGACGACGCGTTCGACGCAGTGTTGTGCGCGCTCTCGGTCCAGTACCTCCAGTATCCGGGTGCTGTGTTCAGTGAGTTCGACCGAATTCTGGCACCGCAGGGCCGTGTCGTCATCAGCTTCACCAACCGGATGTTTCCCACGAAAGCGGTCCGGGCGTGGCGCGTTGCTGACATGGACGAGCGCACAACGCTGGTCGAGGCGTACTGTGATGCGGGCGGGCTGACAGTAACGGAGACAATTACAGCGCAACCAGAAAACGACCCACTCGTGGCCGTTATCGCGCAACAAGAGTAAACAGACAGCGACCGACGGGGAAGCGACCACTGGAGTGGCGTTCGCTGTGCGGACGTTGACGTTTGATTCGTCTGGTGTCGGCCGTGCGACACCATTTGTGTCTCCAGAACATACTGTTTAGTATGGCACCAGAACATCACGACGCCACAGAGACGCCAGCCACTGAGCCGAATCCTGCGGCGCTCTCGCTTGTCGGCGGATTCGTCGGAACGGTGAGTGGGCTAAAGCGCGGCGGGATCCCCGGCGCTATGATCGGCGGACTCATCGGTGGGACCACTGGATACGTCGCTGGTGCTGCAGCAAAGGACGCAGCGACCGGCCACGAGACGCACAGCGATGAGCCGATTACGATTGAGACATCAGACGCGGAGCACGAGGATGATGACACCGAGAGTGGGTCAGACGAAGACGTAGCAGAAAACGAGCATGAAGACGCGTCAGCCGACCCTGACAGTGATACTGGGACTGACAGCGAAGACAACGGTGGTAGCGATGGCGGGCACAGCGACACTGATGAATCAGACGCCTGAGACACACTGAATCGTACCCATATCGCGCCTAGAGAGTTCGGCACGCGAAACCCCCGATCAGCAGTCCTGCGAACTCCCTCGACAGTTAGTTGTCAGTCTGTACAGACGATTGCACGTCGCCGAGTGGCACATCGATTCCCAGCAGGTCGGCACTTTGCCGCCAGAGCCGGCGTGCAGCCGCCTGGTCCCGAGCAGCGTTTGAGGGTGTCGCCGGGCGCTGGCCGGCGAAGTACCGTCCGGAGATATTGCCGGTCCGGCGGGACACGGCGAGATGGAGGATTTCGGCTGCGCCGTCTTCGACAGACGTGACTCCCGGTACAGCATCGAAGAGTTTGACGAACTGTGGGATCGGGCCGGGAAGGAACCGGCTGAACCCGCTCCCGGGGATTGCTCCCGGGTGGAGACAGTTCGAAACGACATCCCGGCCTGCGTCCTCGAGTCGGCGCGCCAACTCCGTCGCAAACAGTACGTTCGCGAGCTTCGAATGACCGTATGCCCACGTCTCTCTGTAGTTGTCGACAGTGGTCACCCGATCTAGGTCAAGCGATGTCCCTCTGTGAGCGCTTGAGGCAGTTGTGACGACGCGAGCGCCAGCGTTGAGATGGTCGAGTAGCTCTGCGGTCAGTAGATACGGCGCAAGGTGATTGACGTGGAATGTATATTCAACACCTATCTCCGTAAGCCGACCCTGACGGAACAGTCCGCCGGCGTTGTTCACGAGTATATCAAGCCCGTCTGTTTCGTCACGGACGGTGGCTGCGAGGGACCGAACCTCATCGATAGCGGCGAAGTCGGCTTCGACGAACGCTGCGTCAACGCCCGACTCCGACAGTTCAGAGACAACTGTTGCACCTGCGTCAGCGTCTCGGCCGTGCACGATTACATCCGCCCCGAGGTGGCCCAGAGACAGCGCCGCTTCGCGCCCGATACCGCTGGTCGATCCAGTCACGAGCGCCTGCATGCCCGTGCAGTCAATGTCCGCGACGCCGGCCCGTTCTTCGGGTCGTTTCGCCATGGTCGTGCTACTGTCTGTGCGAGTATAACGGAATGGCTGGTAACGGTTATTTGCGACCGAGCCACGTAGCGAACTCACAGGGCTGTTTCCAGTACGAGAGAGTTCATGACAGGACAGCAGTCGGTCATCAAGCGTTGCGAGTACCCGCGCATTTTTGATTAACACAGCGGTATATTGAGAAGTGGTAGCAATTCAGCCGGAGCTAGACGGGTGTACTGCTCTTGTGACAGGGTCTGCGAAGCGTGTCGGCCGAGAGATGCTCCTCGAGTTGGCGGCTGCCGGTGCCGATGTCGCCGTGCATTACCGGACGAGCGAAGAAGCGGCGGCGGAGACAGCAGCCGACGCACGGGCCCACGGCGTCGAGGCAACGACCGTGGAAGGCGACGTAACGGATCCCGATGCCGTTGATTCGCTGTTCTCGGACTGTGAATCGGAACTTGGCGATGTCGAGATCTTGGTCAACGCAGTCGGTCCGCTCCCACAGGGGCGGTGGGACGAGCTATCCCTCGACGAATGGAAAACCGCTGTTGAAGGGTGTCTGTATTCGACGTATCTGTGCTCGCAGCGAGCGCTCCCGTCAATGCGGTCAGCCGGCTGGGGGCGGATTATCAACTTCGGCGTGGCGGACGCGCGTGATGACAGGGCAGTGCCGATGAACTTCCCGTACTTCGCAGCGAAAAAAGCCGTCCTGCAGTTTACGCGCACACTGGCGTACGATACACAGGACGACGGGATTACGGTCAACGCCGTGTCGCCCTTTGCGGTCGAGAACACGGTGGTGGACGTATCGGAGTACCCGCGCGGGCGGCCAGCCACATTCGAGGACGTTGCGGCACCGATTCTGTTTTTCTGTAGTGACGCGGCTGCCTACATTTCCGGTCAGAACGTGGCCGTCGACGGTGGTCGACTACAGGAAGCGTGACCGGGCAGACACCAGTCGGTACATACTCACAGCAGGTATGTTGGGACGGCGAGCGTCCCACAATCGCTACAGTCCACACTGGTCACCATCCATCGCAGGTCCGCGGCTAGACGGTGTCCGCGGCTTCCGACTCCTCGCTATCCAATCGAGCGAGTACGATGCCGGCGATGAAACACGCAGCCCCCAGCCCGTACAGGCCATAGCTCAGTGGTGCCGAAACGAGGAACCCTGCGACGATCAGTACTCCGAACGCGGCGTGCAGAATCGCAGTCTGGTTCACAGCCAGTGTAGCGGATTCAGAAGCAAAAATGCCGCGGTACGGGGCTCACTGACCGAGTCTAATCGATAGAGATTTGTGGGAGTATGGGACCAGAACGGTCCCATTCACCGTTGATGTATCGCTCCAACACCGATTCAGATCACGGGCACAGGTCGCCGAACCACACGGTTGTCGCCGAATCAGCCGCTTCTGGCAGGGCGGAGTCGGACGATGGGTGCGTCCGGCGAGTCGATGGCAGCAAGGACGTTCCCAGTCTCGGGTTCGACGACGACATCACGGATGCGCCACCCTCGGTCGGCGAGGAGAGGCGTCGCTTCCTCGACCGTTCGCCCGTCGACGGTGAACCGGGCGAGGTATTGCGATGCCAGCCCGCCGACGAGCAAGTCGCCGGTCCACTCCGGGAAAGCGTCACCGGTGTAGAAAGTCGCGCCGCTGGGCGGGAACCCACCTGATCCGCAGTCCCACGAATACACTGGTGCCACGACGTCGTCGCGGTCCGCGTGGCTGACGCCGATTGGGTCGCCGCTGCCGTAGGTACAGCCCTCGTCGGCGACCGGCCAGCCGTAGTTCGCGCCCCGTTCGACGATGTTGATTTCGTCGCCGTCCTGTTCACCGAACTCAGTCTGCCAGATAGCTCCCGTGTCGGGGTGGACGGTCATCCCCTGGGCGTTGCGGTGGCCGTAGCTGAATATCGAATCGACCGCGTCCGGGTCGTCGGTGAACGGGTTCGCATCGGGAATACCACCCGAGGGTGTCAACCGAAGCGTGGTCCCAAGCTCGTTCGTCCTGTCCTGAGCAACGTGGTCGGGTCCAAAGTCCTTGAACTGCCTGTCGCCGACAGTCATGTACACCAACTCGTCCGGGCCGAACACGACGCGGGACCCGAAGTGCCCGTCGGAGTTGACGAACGGCTCCGCAACGTGCAGTTGTTCAAAGCTATCGAACTGCGCGTCAGCCGCGTTCAGGCGACCACGACCCAGATGTGTTGCCGATTCACCGCTATCGCTGGCTTTCGAATATGTCAGATACACCCACGCCGGGTCCGGAAAGTCTGGATGCAACGCCGCATCGAGCATCCCGCCCTGGCCGCTCGCGTACACCGATGGTGCGCCAGTGACAGGCATGACCGTACCGTCGGCCGGATCGACCAGCACCACGCGGCCGACGCGCTCTGTGACCAACAATTGCGAGCTATCAGGCAGCGGGGTGATGTTCCATGGGGATTCGAGTCCATCGACGACGGTCTCGACAGTCACAGCGGTCGCTGAGTCGTCGGTCTGCCCGGAATCCGTGGCTGTATCGCCGTCGCCTTGTTGGTTGTCACTGGGAGCACTACAACCCGCGAGTGTCCCTGCAACCGTGAGCCCGCTCGCAGCAAGGAAGGTCCGTCTGTCCATCGTGGCCACAGCTACGGTCGCAGTGCTGTTAACTGCGGTCCCAGCCGCGGCCAGCCCGCAGAATCAGTCACTCTATGACCGGGCGTGTTCGACGGCGTCCTCGGCGGTGTCGCCAACGTACTCGTAGAACTGTCCGCGCAGGCTATCACTGTGCTGTGACATCTGTGTGATGACTGCGACGTGGTCGCTTTCGACGGCGAACACGATGTCAAGCTGTAGTCCGTAAAACTCACCGCGCAGTGTAAATTCGTTGTCCGGGTACAGGTCGTCGTGGTTCGGTGACGCGCGTCGGCACACGTACCCAGTGTGGTCCCGCAGTACGGTCTTGAGTTGTTTTGGCGTGAGATATCGGTCGGCTTTCTCTGCAGCGGTATGGCTTACTTCGATCCGGTCGATATTCATCAGATATCTGTCCGGTAGGCAGCGACGGCTTATTTTGGCTCCCATCCGAAAGTTCCAGTCATTGGAGCAAGCAACGCGGCAACCGCTGGGTACTGTACGGTATCTGCTACTCGAGTTTTCCACGCCACCGAAGTGAGTTATTGTTCAGTTCGACAACCGCAGGCCGGCCCTCCGCAAGCATCCAGTCGGCGATGTCGATAGCTCGCGTGAGTTCCGCCACAGAGAGGTGTTCGTACGCCGGCCGCCCGTTGACGTGGTCGTACCACTCGTCTTCAAACACGGTATCCAAGACGACGCGGCTGAAACAGTGGTCTCGGTGAATTGGCCAGTCCCCGCTCGCCCGTGCTCGCGCCGGGAGGGTTTCAGTGACCTTCCGTAGATACGTCTCCCGAAGCGACGCAATGTCGACCCCAGTGAGCGTCGTCTGACCCATACAGGACAGATGGTTCTCCGGGAGGATAACACTGTTCGTGCGGGAGAGCAGACAGTACGATTGTCGTCGCTACTATAACTGGAGGCGAGGCCAACGCGACCGGACAAGTGCGTCACAGCTAGTGCATCACTCACTGGAATTGTACGGCTGTACATCACCGTCAACTTCCGAGACGCGGCGGCGGAGGTCACGCGCTGCTGCCTGTGACACCTCCACACGAACATAAATCGCATCGTCGTATTCAGTTGCGTGCACGGTCGCTTCCCCGTGTAAGTCCGACACAAGCGCGTGTGCGGCGTCACTGTAGGGGAGTTTGACCGCAAACTCCGACGTTTCGAGCAGTGCGTCAAGCGTGTCGCGGGCCGCGGACTCGGTGTCGGATGGCAGGGTTCGGCACCGGTCATCGAACTCCTCGACCACTGCGGTGAGCAGGGGCTCACAGTCCTTACCGACGCCCAGCACGCACGTGGCCTGTTCAATTGCCGCTGTTAAGCCGGGGATGGCGCTGCGTAGCCAGTCCGGGACACCGTGGCTGCCGGGGATTCCGGGCGTGTCGGTCACCGCCAGCGTATGCGGCCCGACTGTCGCCGTCGCAGTCGTCGGCTGGGCCGGTCGGCCAACAGTAGCGGTTGCAGTTGTTTCAGTGAGGGCAGCCCAGATGGGGGTCGTCGGAGCGCTAACCCGACCGAGCAGCACTATCCGGCCGTCGACGGACGAGTAGCTGGTCTGGAGCCGCTGGCGGGCCGCTGTTCGTCGCTTTTCGAGTGTGTCCCGTAGCTCCTGTATCCGTTCGTCATGTGCTTCGACGGAGCCACTTGTCCCAGATGGACCCCGGTCCGCTGCGTCGCGCTGCTCGGCGGCGGCCGCGCGGCGGGCAATCCGAGCCTGCTGGAGTTCCAGACACGTCGCTGCAACAGGGTTCGCTTCGCCAAGCCACTTCCAGACTGCGGCACGCTTATCTCGAACCGTGACCGGCGAAAGTCGCGTCTGCAAATCAACGCTCTGTCCCGGATGCATCTCACCGTCAACAACCACAGTCACGGGCCCGTTGTCGGAGTCGGAACAGCGCTGCTCGACGGCTTCGACAGTTGCAGGCGAAAGGTAGTACTGGTTGTCCTCCGAACGGTCGGTGACGAACGTGGTAACCGGTCCGTCGCTGTGTGCCGAAACAATCGCAGACAGCCCCTGCGTGAGCTGTCCGGATTGGCTCACGAGTAGCGTTGGCGCAGTCATCACCCGATAGCTGTAGTATGTGTTCGGCCGTTTTGGGCCTGTCGCGGCGAAGTGTCTTTTACTCGCCCGCAGTTACACTCTACTGATGGACCGTCACGATCAGCCGGCAGGTGACAGAGAGCGTCTGCCAGCGGAGACACTCTCGCCGCTGGCGACACGGGTCGACGAACTGCTGGCCCTGTATCGATACGAACTCACCCCCGCTATCGATGCGATCAATGCTGCCGTCGCTGGCTACGGTGGCCTGTTCGACCCGGAGACCACTGCTGCTGAAATACGGACCGCAATCGACGAGCTTATCGAATCTGGCCCGCCCCTGGCACAGCAGAGCGCGGCTACTTCCGCCGCGTCACAGGTAGTTCTCTATGTGGACGGCAGCGCACACAGTAACGGGCCGGCCGGGGCCGGTGCTGTGATTCAGGCTGATGAGACGGAGATCGCCCGACTCGGGCGTCCGATCGGCTCCCGGACGAACAACAACGTCGCCGAATACGCTGCCCTCCAGCTCGGGCTGCAAGCACTGGTGGCACGATGTGATCCGGAATCGGTCGAGATCCGCATCGATTCGATGACCGTCATCAACCACATCTGGGGTAGCAAAGAGAGCACTGTGAAAGCGACGCCGTACAGCACAGCGATCACTGACCACCTGTCGGCGCTGCCCGCCCACGAGTGGACGCATCTGGCTGACAGTGATCCGAACCCAGCTGATGCACAGGCGACGGTCGGGGCCGACATCGCAGCCCTCGGTCCTGGGTGAGACAGGGGCCAGAGAGCCTGTCGGTCGCGTTGCTCGCGAAATGGCTCACCAGCGAGAGATGGGTGTGTAAGTAGCCGCTGTTCTGCTGTTTTTATTCCTTGAGCACGTGTTTTATGCTAATGTATACTGATGGGCAGTTCGACTATGATGTGGTCGTGGTCGGCGGCGGGCCGGCCGGGCTGACGAGTGCACTATACACCACCCGACTGGGAATGGACACGATTGTCATCAACCGCGGTGGGGGCCGCGCTGCAATGATGACCGACACGCACAACGTCATCGGCGTCACCGAGGACGTTTCGGGGAACGAGTTCCTGGAGACAGCACGCGAACAGGTGCAGGATTACGGCGGCACCTACGAACGAGGTTTCGTGGAGTCTGTTGAGCCTCTCGGCGACGAGGACGGCTTCACGGTGACGACGAGCGACGGCGAACTGGTGGTCAAGCGGGTCGTCTTGGCGACCGGGTTCGCCGACGAGCGTCCGGACCCGCCGCTGCCACGCACCGGGAAAGGGCTCCACTGGTGTCTCCACTGTGACGCGTTCATGTTCGTCGGCGAGCCGGTGTTCGTCATGGGGACCGGCGAAGCCGCGGCCCACGTCGCGATGATTATGCTGAACTACACTGACGACGTGGACGTCCTGACTCGCGGCGAGGAGCCGGAATGGAGCGACGAGACGCAGACGATGCTCGACAATCACCCGGTCGAGGTCGTCGAGACAGAGTTGTCCGGCAAGCAAACCGACGACGACGGCTGGCTATCAGCGTACGAATTCGAGGACGGAAGCGTCCGGGAGTACAAGGGCGGCTTCCCGATGCTCGGTTCGGACTATCACGCGGAACTGGCCGACGAGCTGAGAGTCGATAGAAACGACGACGGGACGGTGGCCGTCGACGACCACGGCGAGACCAGTATCGACGGGATCTACGCAGTCGGAGACCTGACGCCAGGTCACAACCAGATTCCAGTCGCGATGGGCGAGGGCGCGGATGCGGGCATCGCTATCCACAAGGACCTCAGGAAGTACCCGCGTTCAGTCGAAGACATCGAGTCCGAGGGAGCGGTCGAAGATGTGGAGGTGCCCGCTGTCTCGGAAGAACTGTTCGCGACGGCGCTGGCACACGAGGGTCACGCCGCCGGGCCACGCTCGGCTGAGACGCCAGAGGCCCGCGCTGACGACGACTGACGCTCCGGAGTACGGTAACCGAGTATCGGCCCCAGGAAGCGACTATTCGTCTTCGGTGTCGTGCTGTCGATAGGATTCGAGCAAGTCGTCAAGCAGTAAGCAGCGAGGGTCTGTCACGGGGTACGCAGTGTCGATGTACTCCTCTGCGGTCTCGATGTCACCACGAATCGCGAACTGTCGGACGCGAGCAGCGTTCTCGTAGAAGTTCTCGTTGATCTCCGGCGACATCTCGGCCCCACTGGAAGCCGGTTGGTGCTGGAAGACCTCTTTCTGTAGCTCGTCGAAATCAACCATCTCGGGTTCGTAGTCCTCGATTTCCGAAAGGACGTACTCAACGGCGAACCGCTGAAACTCGGACTTGTTCGAGAAGACACCCTCTTCTACCATCTCCTCGACGCAGTCCATCACCGCTTCAGGGAACCGAACCGTTGACTTGACCACGTATTACTCATCAGACTGTCGACCCATATAAAATATACTCACGCGGAGTCTGGCACACTGTGTGTTGATTATTTTGGTATCGCCTATTTGATTGTAAAATCCCGCCGAACAGTACTAACAGCGGTGATGGTTTCTGGCGGCAGTGAGGACTGGAGTGTGCGCTCACTGACACAAAATCGATCCCGTCCAATGACGGGGAGGCAGTTAGTTCTGTACACCGAGGCTATCGACTCCCCGGCGAGTAGGTACTGTCTACCAGCACGACAATGAAAATCCCGATACAGAACATACTTTTGCCGTGGACACCTTCTAAAGTTTGACAATGGGTCGGCCAAACGTGTTACTCGTCGTTCTCGACTGCGTCCGCGCGGCGAACACCTCGTTGTTAGGTCACCGGCGCAAGACCACACCCTTTCTGGAAGAATTCGCTCGGGAGGCGACAGTGTACACGCAGGCACGGACGACCGCGAGCTGGTCGCTGCCGGCCCATACGAGCCTGTTCACCGGTGTTCCATCCGAGGGCCATAAACTCCAGATAACCGAACGGCTGGAACCCGGGCAGACCATCTTTGATTTCCTCGATGGGGAAGGCTACGAAACCGGCGTGTTCACCGAGAACCCGTATCTTACGGTTCACCCGTCCGGCCTCAGTGATAGCTTCGAGTCCGTCGTCACGGAACGGCCCGACTCGACAGACGTTGACGATCCGTCCGAGACCCGCAACGGTGTCGACGGGTTCTGGTACGCTGACAGGCTGACGGAGTGGATCGACGAGCAATCGGAGTCCTGGGTTGCGTGCCTGAATCTGATGGATGCGCATATGCCGTACGCGACGCGGGACGCCTACGATGAGTGGGGCGCGGACTTTTACTGGGCAATGCACGACGAACTCCCGATCAAGTGGGAGTGGAGCGTCTACGGGGAGCAACTCCCAGCGGGCATCGGACAACTACTCGAACCGCTGTACGATGGGGCGATTCGGCAGACTGACGCCATTCTGGAGCAAATCATCGGTGATCTAGAGGCGCGAGGCGTTCTGGACGAGACGCTCGTGGTCATCACGTCGGACCACGGTGATGGGTTCGGAGAGCCGCCACAGGCGGCCACAGAGCCACCGGCCGTCATGCACGGCATGGGCACGCAGGAGGAACTGTTTCACGTCCCGCTGGTCGTCCGCGGACCGGGGCAGACCGAGGGGCGGCGAATCGAGTCCCTAGCGACGCTGTCACGGTTTCCCGACGCTGTGTTGGCTGCCTTTGACGGCGAAGCGGACGACACCGGGTGGTTCGTCGCACCTGATGGGCAAACGACTGCATACCAGTCACCGCCCACCGGACAGACGGCGGAGTACGCCGAGGAGTACACTGACGAACCGGATCGATTCCGACAGGCTGCATCACTCGTGTATCTTGACGGGCCTGGCGACACCGTCTACAAGCGCGCAGCGTGGGGAGAGGATGAGTACGAAGCTGTCGTGCGGGGCCGACGATCCGAACCCAGCGACGACACACCTATTGACCGCGCGCCCTCGGACGTTATCGCTGACTCCGCAGCGCACAGTGAGACACTCGAAATCACCCAACTCGCCGCCGGGGAAGATGAAATGGCAGAATACGACATCGATGGCTTTGACGACATAGATCTCCAGTCACGGCTGGAGCGACTCGGCTATCTCTGAACCGGTGCTAATCAGGCCGAAACCGAGCATTGTCCGCCACACTCGTATTATAACTGTCGTATTTGCGATGCCTGAACAGAATCGAAAGGGATGTTTGTCGCAACTTGATTTGTACGAACGATGTATAGCGATATTCTCGTTCCAACGGATGGGAGTGCGTCAATGCAGCAGGTACTGGAACACACAATCGATATTGCCGACGGGCGGGATGTCACCGTCCACGCGCTGTATGTCATCGACGACCGGGCGTTCTTGTCGATGGATGACGAGATGCAGGACGAAGTGCTTGAGAACCTCCGAGCGGAGGGCGAAGAAGCCACGTCGGCAGTCCGGGACACACTGGAACAGGAAGGAATCGAAGTCTCGACAGCGACCCAGCGGGGCAAACCAGCAGACAACATTGTGTCGTACGTTGAAGACGCCGATATTGATCTGATTACGATGGGAACGCAGGCAGACAAGTATGAACAGAATATGCTCGGGAGCACGGCACAGAAGGTCGTCACGAAGTCGTCCGTTCCGGTCCTCACTGTTGGCGTTTCCGAGTCGGAGTAAGCGCGCGGTTCGTCAGTGGTCGCAGGCTACGGTAGTTGATGCAGGCGGAAACTAGAAATTCGGGTCCCTACTTACTGTGACTGAGCGACATCGGTTCTGACGCTGAACGACCCGACCAGCGTTTCGAGCTGTTGTGCCTGGTCGGACAGCGACTCCATCCGATTGCTCACTTCGTTGATCGAAGCAGTTTGTTCTTCGACTGTCGCGGACACAGATTCAGTTTCGTCTGCCGACTCGACACTAATATCCGCGACCTCGTCGATCATCGACACGACACCTTCACTGGTCGCTGCCTGGCTATCAGTCGTGTCGCTGATTTCTTGGACACCGGTATCGGTTTCCGCGGCGTTCTCAGCAACGCGTTCGAACGCAGTAACGGACCGCTCAACGGCTTCGATCTCTTTTTCCACTAGCTCACTCGCCCGTTCAACCTGACTGACGACAGTGCCGGTCTGGTCCTGAATGTTCTCGATTCGGGTTCGGATGTTCCCCGCAGACTCCTGGGTCTCGTCGGCCAGTGTCTTGACCTCGTCAGCCACAACAGCGAAGCCGTCGCCTGCATCTCCGGTCCCTGAGTTCCCAGCGCGGGCCGCTTCGATGTTCGCGTTCAGCGCCAGCATATTCGTCTGTTCGGCAATATCGGAGATGAAATCGACAATTGTCGCGATCTCTGCCATCTGGTCGTCGAGTTCGGTTACTGTCTCCACCGTTTCGTCGATAGACGCCTTGACATCTTTCGCATCAGTTAGCGTGTCTTCGGCGAGTGACTGCCCATCGGTCGCGATTGTTGCGGTCTCGGCAGAAGTCTGTGCGACTTCATCAGCCGACGCCGCGATCTCTTCGACCGCCGCTGAGAAGTTCGACACCTCGGCGCTCGCCTCTTCGACCATTCCCCGCTGTTCATCAGCGCCGGCAGCGATCTGCTGGATAGAGCCGCTCACGCCGTCGCTCGCCGTCGCGACTTCCTGCAGTGCTGAATCCGACTCCGTGACCTGTCTATCGACAGCAGCAGCGAACGACTGAATCTCGCCGAGCGTCACTTCGAGTTCGTCCGCCATACCGTTGAACGCAACGCCGATTTCAGCCATCGAATCGTTCATACTATCCGCATCAACACGCGTTGTGAAGTCGCCGTCTGCCATGTCCTCCATTGCGTCTTTGTACGTCTGGGCCTTCAGTTCGAGATGGCTGTTGAGCGCAGCGACCTCTTCACGCTCCTGCTCGGCCTCGTCTTTGAGACGTTGGGCTTCCTCGCGCTGCTGTTCAATTTCGGCTCGCTCTTCTTCGAGATTATCGATCTTATTCGCCCGTTCGCGGGCACGTTCAATCTCTGTCTGTGCCTTCTGACGGGACTTTTCGATGGAACTCAGGTGGATCGTCAATGAGATCGCCAGCATTGCAACGAAGCCGCCGTGGATAGCGCCCCAAGCGATGGGGTTCAGTTGCGCTGCCGTGTGGTTGTAGACTGAGGCGGGGTCGATGATGCCGAAGATGATGTGGCTCACGACGACGTACGCGATGCCGATGCCGAACGGAATCCAATCTTCATAGATTGCGGCGATGCCGATTGCGATGAAGAAGTGGAAGTGTGCCTCAATGTACCCGCCGCTGAAGTGCACAAGCGTGCCGGTACAGAACGCGAGTCCCGTGACCGCTAGCACAGTTCGCACTCGACGGCTGAGTTGCGGTAGGGCTGCGGCGAACGCAAACCCAGCAATGAGACCAATCTGAAACAGCACCCGTCCGGTCGGTACGGCGGGGATGGCTGCGCCGATGATCGGACTCTGCGTCGTCTCAACGAGCCCTAGAATCAACAGAAACGGGATATGAACCAGAACTGTGATGATGAAATATTTGTGGCGGCGTTGCCACGTTTCGTCGGGAATTGAACTCCCATCCGGGATGGTCGAGAGGAAGCCACCATCGCCGCCGGTAGTGTCCCGGCTTCCAATGTTTCCAGCACCTGTCATGTTACCATTTGCCATGCCTCTGAAAAACGCTCAGAAATTATATTACTGTTCATGAAATTATCAAATTTGATTAGTGCACGCTGGACGGTGCAAAGACATACTCTATTATTTAATATGGTTTGTTCAGTATTTGCGTTGTTGTCATGCGGTCAGGTATGTGCTAATGGTCAACAGCTACGACAGACGATCGTGTATATTCAGTAATTGATAGCTAGCCACTTCGTTGCCTGAGGTGGATGGCAGCGACTGCAAGCACAGTGCTCCGGGAGCGACCCTTGAAAACGCAGGTCTTGGTTTACTCACAACAACACCAAAGTCGGTACATGGCAGTCTCTCTGTCAATAAGGGAAGACACACTGACCACAACTCGGGTCAACGGATGAGTGGGCTGCAGGGGGTGGGGTGGGAGAAACTGTGTGCAACCCACTGCGTGTCGCCAACCACGACGACAGGTTCTGCACTCCGGTACCTCAGTGGCCGGGGGGAGACACACACTGACTGTGGAGCCAAGTAGCAGAACCCACGTGCAAGGTTACCAAGCAAGTAAAAAGCTCTTGTGACTTTCAGTTACAACACAAACTGTTCCGCCCAGATTACAGCACTTCCGAACGAGGTTTGTGAATGTCTGACAGTTGTTTGCGAGGCTATTTGCTAGGTTTTTGGTAGTTAATTCGTAATCGAAAAGTTCCATGCCTTCCTCGTTTAAAACACTATGTCCACAACCCTGACCGTCGAAGGGATGAGTTGCGGTCACTGTGAGCAGACCGTCGAAGAAGCCACCGAGGCGCTCGCCGGTGTCAAGGACGCAGAGGCCGACAGAGACGCCGATCAGGTGTCTGTCGACGGCGATGTTAGCACGGAACAACTTATCGCCGCTGTGGAGGATGCGGGGTATGACGTGGGGACCTGAGACAGCCAGTCGCAAATACTGTAGTAACTGTTGTCGATACGGGTTCGTTACCACTGGCTGGGTAGCGGATGACTGTCACCCCGTGGAGAGGTGAGACGGAAAGTTCGGCTCAGTCAAACAGTCCTTCTTCCCGAAAGCCGGCCATCAGATCGTCGATAAGGGCCGAAGCCGTCTCGTAGGGATAGTCCTGATACTCGGCGTATTCTGTACCAAAATCCATCACCCCGACGCGGACATCCCCTGCTTCGAAGGTCGTACTTGGGCCGTCCGGCAGCACTGGCACCAGTTCCATCGGTTCCTCGACAGGGTACTCTGCGCTGGTGAAAACTGCCTCTAATTCCGCTCGAAGCTGCCCGGCAGTGTCTTCTGTCATACCGGAGACTTGGTTGAGAGAGACAAAAGGCTTGTTCTGTGCAAACAGTAGTAGTTACGCATCACTCGGTATAGCCGATTTAACGGATGTTTTTCAGTACATCTTCGTCCTCGGCGGCAGTATCGATGGCTTCGGCCGCGATATCCTGTTGCTCTTGAACTACTTGTAGAAGTTGTCGCGCACTTTTGAGTTTGTATCGGGCTTCAGAGCCATCCCCGTCGTCGAAAACGCCTTCCAGTAGTTCGTCAATTGTAGCGAGCGTCGTTTCGGCTATAGAACCGTTACTGGGGACGGTTTTTAATTTTTGTTTGGTTTGTCTGAGAAATAATCCTCGAATAATAGTAGAGAGTCTCTCAGACTGTGCTCAGAATGTGTATGAGTCTTCTGGACAACCGGTGGTTGAATTTCTTGCACGTTGGGATATCGTATTAACATTTTTTATCGAGCTATCAGAACAGGCAGTCGATGCCCTCCACGCTGCGGCGGACATTCCTCGGAATGGTCGCCACCGGATCAGTCGCCGGTATCGCTGGCTGTTCGTCGTCGTGCCCTGACGACGGCGCACCAGACCCATCTCATACAGTCGAACCGGATATCGACAGTTCCGGCTTCGAGACAGTGCCCGACGGCTCGTGGCCGTTGCCGCGGTTCGACGCGACGAACACGGGCTATGCGCCAGTCGGGATGGAAACCACGACACCATCGGTCAGATGGCACGCAGATATTTCAACATCGTCCGGTGACGGTGAAACCACCGGTGCAAGCGCGGTGGTCGTCGCCGACGGAACTGTCGTGCTAACGACAGCGACCGGTGTCGTCGCCCTATCGCTCCGTGACGGCGAAGAACAGTGGCAGCGCGATCTCACACCGGCGACGGTTCCGTCAGTGGTCGACATTGGAGACGAACCAGCGCCACCGGTGATAGCTAACAGTCGCGTCTTTCTCGCGACGACAGACGGTATCACTGCATTCGAGGTTGCGGACGGAGCAGTTGCGTGGCGAAACACCGACACGGCCGGGGCAGGCGTTCCAGCGGTGACTGACGACGCCCTGTTCGTCCCCACGACTGACGGGGTAGCGAAATTTGCGACCGACGACGGACGCCGGCAGTGGACGGCAACCGCCGACGGGACGAGGCTGGCCGTAGCTGACGACACCGTGATTATTGCTGGACAGGAGATAGTGGCGGTAGACGCCGCAACTGGCGAGGTCCAGTGGGAACACTCGGACCGACCTGAGGGCTATCCCGTCGTCTCTGATGGGACCGTCTATGTGAGCAACACGTACGGCGACCTGATAGGCCGGTCACTTACCGACGGGACCGAGCAGTGGCGTCTCGACGACAGACGATCACTCGAGTTCCCGGTCGTGACGCCCGATAGCGTGTATGCGATCGAGCGCCCGGGAGAGTCCGCCAGCGCGACGTTCGCCTTCGACCGCGTCGAAAACGGACCACCAGAGCCCCGGTGGTGCTCGGAAGTCAATCTCGGTGGCGCGGTGACTGCCGCGGCTGACGACACTGTGTTTACTTTCCAGTCTGATGATGGCCTCACCGCGTTCACCACGCGTCTCGGCGAGGCAGTATGGCAGTATCCGACCGAGTATCAGGCAGTCTCACTGGCGGTACTCGATGGCGGAATCGTGGGCGTGTCGCCGGACGGAACCGTCGTGGCCCTCGGAGGTGAGTGACCTGCCATGTGGCGTCGCTCATATCGGTTGGCCGGTCCGCTGCTTGGGTTGAGTGCAATCTGTCTGCTCATCACCGCAGTGCCGCTCGAACTTTGGCCGACACCGCGGCCGGGTGATTCGTATGTGTTCAACCCACCGCCGTTTAGCGCAATTTGGGTACAACGGACGCTCAGACCGGGACTCATCATAAGCGCGAATGCGCTGCTGTTAATCGGGCTGGGCACAGTACTCAGGCGTGACAGCGTGTCGATGTCTCGCTTACAGCGCGTGTCCGCATTCAGTGCTCTCGTTGGGGCCGGAGCCTGTTTGCTCGGAACGCTGTTGTTCACAACAGCCGGGACAAACGATATCGGGAGAGAGCTCACCGCGTTCCTCGTCTGGGCTCTTGCGATCCCACTCATACTCCTGGGACTCATCGGCTGGGGCACTGGCTACCTCCGGGCGGACAGTACTCGACTCGGTGCCGCACTCACTGTCCCACCGGTACTGGCTGTTGCATACATCGGTCTCTCGATGGCCGGCATTGACTTCTCACCCGCTGGCAGGCTGCTATTGATTATCCCGACGAGTGGCATGGCGCTTGTCGTCGGCTATGACCTGTGGATAAACAACACCGTCGCCAACGAAAGATAACAAAGTCCGTCACAGGCCACTCAAACGACTTACCCGAGTACCCCAGTCCGACCGGGGGTTATCTGGTCTGACCGCTCGGGTTGTCGGTCAAACGCCGCGACGACTGAGGCGGTATCAGGCAAATGTGGCAGTATATACTCGCCTTCAGCGTGTTCGATAGTAACCGTCTCCGTTCCGAGCAGTGAATCAAGCGGTGTCTTCTCAACGCGGAGGCTGCGTTCCTCCCACGACTCGACGCGCCAGAGTGCCGTGCCAAACAGACGGTCATATGCGACGAGCACACCAGCGTCAGCGTCGATTCGGTATTCGATCGTTCCGTATCGCAATAGCTGGTCGAGACATAGCAGGAAAACCGGGATGCTAACGCTTGCGACAACGATCACGGCGACGATATCCCAGGCACTGCCGATTGCAAACAGGACCGCAACAAGCAGCCCCATACCACCGATAAACAGGCTGCCTGGGTGAGATGGAAATCTGAGGAGGCCGCCGATGACCCGTCCCCAACGAACCGGACGAACCCGCTCAGGTGCATCGGTGAGCGTCCTGTCGATAGTTCGTGCCTTCGGCGGGGCCGTTTGCCAGCCGTATTCCTGATCGTACAACTTGAAATAGACGGCAAGACGGTCGCTATAGACGCCCAAGAGATCAGACGTGAATTTGAGACAGACGACCATGAGTAACAGTGGGAGTCCGACGACAGTCGGGTCAAGACTGCCGAGTTCCGCTTCAGGCCCCTCCGTAGCTGCTGTTATCAGTGTCAAAGTGAGTATGCCGCCGAAAAAGACGGTGCATATCCGAGGTAACAGGCCACGAAACGCCGTCGTCGAGTTATGTTTCCGATACTCCCCGTTGTAGAAGTACTTCCGTACCGTAGTGACGCCCGTCAGAAGGAAAATCCCGACAGTTGCCAGCAGCACACCAGTTACCGTCTCCGTGCCGGGTTCCGGCAACGGGCCGATCAGCAAGGCCCCAGTAAACAACCAGACGACCACCAGGATGAGAACAGTAACCGGGAGCACGAGCAGGGTCGTGAAATAGACTCGCAGATCGGTTCGCGGGATAGCGAGAGAGAACTGCCGTTGTGCCAGCGGTCCGATAAGCAAGGTTCCAGTTTCGATCTCCGGCGGGCGACCGGCGAACACTGCCCGGACGAGTGCCCAGACCGAGTCGACGCCAAGCTCAAACCAATAGAGAAACAGCAATGCAGCCGCACTCCAGTCGAGAAACGCAACACCGACGATCGGAAGCGAATTCGAGACGATAGTGCCGAGTAGTTCCGTCCGACGGCTATCCTCTGTATGGAGAATCCGTCCGGGGGAGGGCATTATTCTATGGTGATAGCTAGTGACGTATGAACGAACTGATTGCACAGCCGACTGCGCCAAGCAACAGAACACGAATCGGCACACAACTTCGGCTCATGCAGGAGACAGTTGAACACACGATAGGCAGACCAGTCGCTGTCCGAACTGGCCACTGACCATACGTACGCCCCTCCCAATCCAACGATATATGCGGCGAGAACCCCTAGTTGGCGTATGGCCCGTTTTAGCTCCGTGCTCATCTACGACGGCGAGTGCCCGTACTGCTCGGTAGCTGCGAAAGCCCTCGAACAGGTTGACGATATCGGCGCGATTTCGTGGTACGATGAGTCGGCCCAGTCGTTTCTGACGGCGCAGTTCGACGAGCCACCGTTTGCGATGGTGCTGGTCGATAGGCCGACAAAGCAGGTGTACGCGGGGCGGGCAGCTGCCGAAGAACTCGCCGACCGCGCCGGGCTCCCCGATCTCGTCGGTTCGCTCGTCAGAGAGAACTATGAAAAAATCGCTCACGTCGTTGGGCTGGCAAGTGGGCGTGGGAGAGAACCAGACGATGTCCACGAGCGATACCAGCTGACAGACGATGCCCGGGACTGCTTTGACACGCTTGCGACGAACGCCGTTGACCGAGATATTCGTGCCGACGCGTAATCGTCAGTTCTTCGCCCAGCGTTCTGTGAAGCATGCGTGACCAGACGACATACTGTGCCTTACTCACTAGCTGCCCTCGCAGCGTTCGTGAGCCGCCAGCGGCGAACGCCTCTGTGTGTGTTGAACCCGACTAGCCCCTTCAGGGCGAGTTGCTGGAGATGTGTCGTGACATACGGTTTCGGGGCCGCAAGGCGTGCAGAGATGTGTGCTGTCGGAACCGCCGTCGCCTCGCAGTCTTTGAGGACTGCCAGGACGTCATCGTTTGTCAGTGGATCGATCGCCATACCTCCCCTTCGGACTGACAGGTAACAAAGTCTCGTACTCAGGTAGCAGACGACAGGGATTGCTGTCGCTTGTTAGCTGTTGAATTGGTGGTCTGTGCTCCTGCGCTTTCCCGGGTTCGTTAATTAAGAGTCGCATTCCGAGTACCCGAGAATCGTCTCCGGGTTTAATTCAGTATCAAGAACATATTTTGACTATGAGTTCAGATTACCAACCATTATTGGGCGCAGAGTTGGAAGATTCCGTTATTGATGAGGTGCTAACCGAGAGGGGTGTTGGTGTGCTGTCGATGGCCGCTGAGGGAGTGCCGTACGGCGTGCCGCTATCTTTCGGGTACGATGGAGAGGACACGTTGTACTTCATGTTTCTGGGCGCGACCACCGAGCTCCGAAAGGAGACGTATGCGGAGCAGGCCGACGTAGCGAGTTTTACCACCTTCGATATTGGTCAAGATGGTGCATGGCGGAGTGTGATTGTCGCCGGACCGCTCAAACGCATCGAAATAGACGAATGGGACAGCGCACGTGAGTCACTCGCTGATAACGCGTACCAGTCAAACCTTCTCTCTGAGTACGAACTGCAGGAGAATCCTAACGTGTGGGCACTGAAAGTCCAGGAACGGTCAGGCCGCGCTGTCGGACAGCAGTGATCGTGTGTCTTTTTTAGCCCTGTGCTGACCATGCTGTAGTTGACGCTGACGTGGAAATGAACGAGTCGCCATGTGGGCACGAGCGCGGGGGTTTCACAGCAAGCTACTTCCACGAGTTCTGCAAAACGTCATATGATTGTTTTAATCGCTCGGTATACGATGGCTGGTTCCACTGTTCCCAGCTGTACGTGGCTGTGTCCACTGTCGTACCGTTGCGTCCGGGGAGGGCGTCTATGAGATTAGTTGTACCATCGATAGTCTGTGCCTGTTGTCCGTCTGTTGTCGGACGATACGTTGCGGCACTAACTGTTATTGTCTCGAAAGGCGTTTTTTCAAGACCGTCGGACCAGTCCGATGCGATTCGCTGTTTGGTCGACGGATCAGCAACGTTGAGTAGAACCCAAGGCAGTCGCATCTCGACTGTTCGGTCTGCCGGACTGACGTGGACATCCGTGAGCGAATTGTAATTGGGCAATGATGGGTTCCCGTTGCCGTAGGTGAGCTGGCCCGTTTCGACTGCCTCAAATGGAACGGCATCGTCAGTCGCTGGGACGGTGTATCCACGATTGATAGGCTCGCGTACGGGAACGAACCCCGCCGTTCCGTCACGATATTCCTGCACTGGTAAGCCCGCCTGAGAGCCGAGTTCGCGGGCGAACGCGTCGAACGACGACTGGACCAGCAGGCGAGATGTCGCTGGCCCACTCAGGTGAACGACAAAGTCAGCAGCGGCTGTCGCATCCGTATTGAGTGGGAGAGGCGTCTCTTCCCCACGTAGTCCGACTGTCAGAATGATATTCACTCGACTCCAGTCCATCGGGTCGGCTACGTCACCGAGCGTTACTCGCATCTCTAATCCTTCTAAACTGTGTGAGATTCGGAGCTCCTCGAGTTGGTGATCGGCTGGAACGTCGGCTGTTGTTTGCGGTTTGATGACGGTGGCGTCGTCCCAGTCTGAGCTGTTGCCGGACAGGGAAACCGAATTCTCCGGCTCAAACGCCAATAATCCGAATCGTTGTTCGGGAGTTTCGATGTTTGACCAGTACGGACGGCGGCCGGGGACCGAGCGGGCATCAAGATTCCATGTCCGCTTGAACCACTCGTCTTGCCATGCGAACGCAACGCCGCCTGCGGTGCCTGCCCTGACGATGTCCTCATACATCGCCGCGACGATCTCGCCCTGGGACTGCTCAGTATGTTGGCCCTGATGACGCCCATGTACGTCACGGTGTGCGATACCCCGTGAACTCGGCACTCCAAACTCAGCGATGAGGAGGGGATGGGATGTCACACTGACCAGATCATTGAGGTAGCCGGCATAGCTATTGGGCTCACCACGGTGGTCGATAAAGTCGACGTAGTCCGGTGTTTCATTGAGCAGGTCGGGATAATACGGATAGACGTGGTATGCCGCAAACGTGCCCGGATCGAACTCGTCAGTTGTGGTGACAGTATCCGGGTCAATCGTGACCGAATCTTCGTCTACAAATGGCTCATACGGATGCTCTAGCGGATCAGTCGTCACCCAGTTGACGAACCCGACAGGGGTTTGCCAGTCATGGTTGGTGGTCTCGTGTGCGACAGCGCCGTCTAACCGCTCCGCAAGCCACCGCTCGAAGGCACTTCCATCACTCTGTACGTACGACCCGCTGTACGTCCCAGCGTCGATGGCTTGATTCGTTGCCTCGACGGCGGATGGTGGCCACTCGATGCCGAATAAGTACCCCAGAAGCCACTCGTGAACGTCAGCATCGTAGACACCACCAGCGTGCCCGGCTCTGTCTGGAAGAGTCGCGTCACCGTGGACAACGTCCACGGTACGCTGTAGCTCCTGATCGACTGTGTCTGAGATGCTGGTTGCATCGCCCGCTGTGACCAATGGCTCGTGTGGTACCCACGTTCCCTGCAGTAGGTACAGCGGATCGGTTGCATCCGCGTTGTACGCTGCAAGAGCGTGATAGAACTCGGGGGGATGAATCGTATATGTTCGTATCACGTTGGCGATAGCGCCGATATCCGCTATCCAGCGGTCGTATTCATCACGCGTAATGGCTGCCGACCCCGGGAAGTAGCCGGGCTTTGCCATGCCAATATTCAGCCCACTAACGGTCACCGGTTCATACCCGTCGTCGGTGAGTCGCTCAAACCCTTTCCGACGGACCTGAAATATCGGTTGATTACTGTCTCCACTTAAACACCCTGCAACACCAGCGGCCCCAGTCACACCGACAGACGCGAGAAACCGGCGGCGATCCATGGACGCCGTATGATTCTATATCTGATAAGTATATTGCTCTTTAACGGTTAGCGACTGCTAGTCACTGTAGATTATTAGACGGACTTTTCACCCTGCAAACAGTAGTGGCAATAACAAATGGGTGATGAAATACTCATAGTCGATGATGATGAAACCCTTCGTCAGTTACTCACCCATCGATTGGAGAGTGCAGGCTACACTGTCCGCGTTTGTGAGGATGGTCAGGCTGCGGCCGATCTGCTTGATACGGAGTATGAACCAGCGCTGGCTATTTGTGATGTGATGATGCCGCGTCTTGACGGGACTCGACTAGTACGGATGATCCGGGGCGGTGAGTTGGCGGTGCGTTCGGACTTACCAATTGTGATGCTTACATCTCGTGGACAGGAAGAACATGTACTGGAAGGGTTTGACTCCGGCGCGGATGATTATGTCACCAAGCCGTTTCGTGCGCAAGAGCTGCTAGCTCGGGTTCGACGATATGCGACGGCGTGAGCAGGAGTGCCGGTGATGCAGGGTGCCGTGGCAGTAGGTGAGTATTCCGTACCGATCAGTGTCATCCTCTCTGTTCTGGGGCTTCTCGTTGGAATCGGGCTCGTAGTCTCGCTTGCACTCACAATGGGGCTGTCGAGCTACCGGTATCTCAAGGCCACACAGCGGAGTCAGGTCCGATCGGACGTGCAAAACGAGCTACTGAGCAGAGCCTTTGCACCAGAACCGAAGTGGGATGAGTGGGTCCCCACTCTATCGAAGACAGAGCAGAGCGTCGCGACGGAACTTCTAGCAGAGTATCTCCGTGAACTGGACGGGAGCGAAGCCGACTCACTCAAGCAACTCGGTGTCGCGTTGGGCATCCCAGATGAGGCTCGTGCTGATTTAGAACGTGGCCATACATTCGTTCGATTACAGGCGTTAACGTGGCTCATCAGACTAGATGATCCAGATCCGTATTATGCGGCATCTTACGAGCCAACGACACAGGCCGAGCGAGCGGCTGTTGCGCGCCTTCTCTTTCAGACCGGACAGCTGGATACCCCCGCAGCGGGCGTCGAGTTGCTGCTAGATGGGGCGACAACGGAATTCAGTGTCTTCGGGCAAGACACGTTGTATCGGCTTGCCCGGGAGGCCCCCGATGCGATGTTTGCACTTGCAGCAAACCGGTACGAGGCATGGTCAGATGCACTGTTGGCGCAGGTATTACTCGTTCACGGACAACTCGGGACAGGCATTCGCACAGCAGATGTGTCGTGGTTGACATCCAATTTAGAGGGTGATGATGAGGGTGTACGAGCGGCCGCAGCAAGTGCGCTTGGCAGTTTTGGCTGGCGGCCGGAGCTTCGGGATTCACGGTTTCTGTCCCGGGCCACGGCTGATTCCTCACCGCGTGTTCGAGGTGCGGTCTACGAGATGTTGGGTTCATGGGGTGATCAAGAGGCTGTGACAATCCTTCTCTATGCGCTTGTTTCCGAAGAAGACCCACGTGCGTTAGTTCGTGGAACGAACGCACTAGTCCAGCGACAGGATCAAATCGGTCGTAGTGGCCCGGCCATTCTCGGCGCTGCCTGGGAATGGAGCAGTGAACACGCATCATACGATAGTGTCGCCCGGGGCCACACCGGGGCCACCCAGGGATAACGAATGCATTCAACGACTCATCTGGCCGTCACAGTGTTTGGCGCAATTGGGCTGTTCATTCTTGCCTACTATCTCGTAGTAAACAGCTATTATCTCTGTCTGCATATTCTGGCTCTGTTCGAGTTGCGCGACGACGTGCGTGAAGCAAACTGGGATGAGCCGTTCAGGCGGTTTGCAAGCCCGTTCTATCCAGGGATTGCGCTTGTCGTTCCAGCCTACAACGAGGCAGCGACGATTGAAGAGAGTGTCCAGTCGATGCTGTCGCTGAACTACCCAGAACTCGAGGTTGTCGTCGTCAACGATGGGTCAACTGATGCAACACTCAAGAAGTTGATCGAACGGTTTGAACTCGAAGAAATCGAGGCAGAGGTGCCATTCGAAGTGCCCAGCGAAGCGATACACGGGACATACCGGTCAACCCGATATGAAGAGCTATTGGTTGTTGACAAAGTAAACGGTGGTAAGAGTGACGCACTTAATGCTGGGATCTGGCTGACAGAGATGTCGTTGTTCTGTGCAGTCGATTCGGATACGCTTATTGACAGGGATGCATTATTGCAGATCGTCAAACCGTTTCTCAAGCGGCCGGGGACGACGGTTGCGACGGGCGGCGTCATCAGAGTGGCAAACGAATGTAGCGTCAGAGATGGCCTCGTCAAAGACGTGAATCTTCCGAAGACTGGGCTCCCAGGACTACAGGTAATGGAGTATCTCCGTGCGTTCTACTCCGGCCGACTCGGACTCAATCGACTTAACGGATTAATTCTCATCTCAGGTGCGTTCGGTCTCTTTCGAACCGACGTTGTCCGGGAGATCGGTGGCTACCGCCATGACACGATTACAGAAGACTTCGACATCATCGTTCGCCTCCACCGGTATCTGACCGATGAAGATCGGGAATACACTGTTGATTTTGTGCCCGAGCCGGTCGCCTGGACAGAAGTCCCAAGCAGTAGACGCGTGCTCGGCCGCCAACGCCGTCGCTGGTTCCGTGGAATGGTTGAGACGGTTGTCACGAACAGAGGAATGCTATTCAACCCATCGTACGGCCGCGTTGGAACAGTCATTTTTCCGTTCTTTGTCGCAGCGGAGATGTTTGGCCCACTTATCGAAGGGTTAGGATATATTATTCTCCCGCTTGCGTGGTACTTTGGGGTGTTGAGTATCGAATTTTTCATTGTTTTCTTTTTGCTGACGACTGGGTTTGGGATATTCCTGTCATGGTTCGGCGTGTTCAGCGAAGTCTGGAGTTTCAACCGATACGAAGACCCACGACAGATAGGACGACTACTGTGGTACGGCGTGCTGGAAAACTTCGGTTACCGACAGTGGAAGACGATCGTGGCCTGGCAGGGCCTCCTCGAGTATTTCCGCGGGGTAGATAGCTGGGGCGTCATGGAGCGAGGCGGGTTCAGCGTTGAAAACCATGAAGATAACTGAGTGACATATGTAATCAAATGGCTATGGCAACGGGTGCTGACGATTACTTTCGAGACCTGTATGAACTCGGCGCAGATCGCTCATTGTCACTGGATGAAAAAATCGAGCAGGCGATAACAATCGGACGTGATCGGCTGGGGCTAGCTTATGGAGTGCTCTCATACACGGCTGAAGGAGAGTACAATGTTGTTGGATCGACAATTGAGACGGGAGACTACGCGGCCGGGACAGTCCACAATCTTGACGAAACGTGGTGTCGACACGTTGTCAACGACCGCGAGATGCTGATTGTATCCGATGCAGACGCTTCGGAATATGCTGATGATATCGCTGCAGAGGCTACCGGGTTGCAGTGCTATATCGGCTCACCAATACTGGTCGACGGTGAAACATATGGAACGCTTTGTTACTCTGACGACAGCCCTCGAAAGCGCGACTTTGGAGAGCAAGAACAGCAGTTCGTCGAGTTATTAACGCAGTGGATCAGCTACGAAATAGAGCGGCACAAACACTACCAGACTGTCGAAGCGCAAAATGAGCGACTTAACGAGTTCGCTGGAGTGCTTGCACACGATATTCGGAACCCACTGACGGCTGCGATCGGATACACAGAATATGCCTTGGAATCTGTGCCGGACTCAGTTGCGACGCACTTACAGACAGTGCTTGATTCTCTAGACCGGATTGAGACACTCATCACAAATACACTTTCTTTGGCCCGCGACGGTGCAGATGTCGGAGAGCGAGAGCCGGTCGATATCGCGGCGATTGCACGTGACGCATGGGATATCGTTTCGCCGCCGAACGCCACATTGACTGTCTCTGACAGTCGTACGATTATGGCTGATAGATCGCGTCTCCAGCAACTATTCGAGAATCTGTTCCGCAATGTCAAAGAGCACTGTGGCGAGGATGTGACAGTCACGGTCCGGAGCACGGAGACCGGATTTGAGGTCAGTAATGACGGACCTGAACTGCCAGAACCGATAGCAGAGTCGGTGTTTGGTGGCTCTTTTGGCCAGAATCGAGTCGGTCTTGGCCTCTTGATCGTAGAGCGAATCGTTTCTGGGCATGGCTGGGAGGGCGACGTAGAAACGACGCCCGAAGAAACTAAATTCATCGTCTCAGACATTGGGACGGCCACGAAAGTTGGCAAGACGGTCTGACTTCACGTCATCCGTCCATCAGTACGGGTACAAAGTGTATCGTCGCCAGACTAGACAAATTTTGTTTAATAACACATATATAGAGTAATGTAGCAGTACATTCATCCAAGACTATGGCCAGCTATGTGTCTAGTTGCCCCTTCAATCAGATATTCTCCCCAAATATTAAAATATAGGGCCGCATATGGTGTTACATGAAGAAGCGATTGCGAAAAGCACTGGACACGATACCTGTCCCACAGGAGAAGCCAAGCGCGGGCCTCGATGCGTGCACAGAGTGTGGTCAGTCCTCGCTTCCCGGTGCTAGTCGTTGCACTGACTGTGTCGAAGGCTAACAGCGAGGGAATCGTCCGGGGAAAGTCAGTTCCAGTTACTGCCTCCAGCTCGTTCTCTTCAGGTGCGAGGCCATCACAGTCGGTACGCAAAACCGACAACGGCATCGGACTCAATCAACCGGAGAGAAGATACTCAGCATAAAAAGCGAGCTACCAGCGGACCCGCTGCCGACTGATGGGTAATCGTGTTCAGGTTTCAGCAGGTATTTATTACAAAACAGATAATTGACAGCAATGTCTTCTCGCAGGTCAGTGTGTCTTGAGGAACTGGCATGGCCAGAAATTGAATCCGCCATCGAAAACGGAACACAGACCGTGGTCGTAGCGGTCGGTTCGATCGAACAACACGGCCCACATCTGCCACTGAATATGGATACGCTCGACGGGGATGCGCTCGCGCGTCGAATGGCGTCCAGATTGGGAGATGCGCTTGCCGCCCCCACAATTCGCCCGGGATGTTCGGGGCATCACATGGAGTTCCCCGGGACAATAACCGTTTCACCCGAGACATTGATGGATGTCATCCGGTCGTACTGCAAGTCACTCGATGCCCACGGCTTTGAACACATCGTGCTTGTCCCGACTCACGGTGGGAATTTCGGGCCGGTCACAACCGTGGCACCGGATATCGCACGTGAACTCGAAGCCACAGTGATCCCGCTCGCTGACCTCGACGAACATATGCAGTTGCTGAATGAGGGACTCAGCGAAGCCGGTGTCGAATACGAGCAGGATGTTATCCACGCCGGGGCCGCCGAGACAGCGATTGTACTGGCCATCGACGAGGGACTCGTCAGGACAGAGGATATCGAACCCGGGCCAGAAGGCGATATTTCGCCAGCTCGGTTGCTAAGTGAAGGATTCAAATCAATTACCGAAAACGGTGTCCTCGGCGACCCGGAAGCAGCAACCTCCGAGGCCGGAGAAGTGATCATCCAAAACGTCGTCGAAGCGTACGTCGAGCAGGTCAAGGCCGAACGCAATGCGGCCTAACCAAAGGCGTAGGCGGGCGGTCAGCCGTGTTTGACGGTAACTGCGGTAGACGGGCTGCCGCCGGCCGAGGAACTCTCAGTTGCTTTGTTGTGTTGGCAGATGCTGACTCAGTCCGATAGTGTCCACCATCTCCATGCAGCAGCGTTTCAGGGGCTGTAAACTGTGTTGGAGTTACCAAAGCAACGAAGACGCTCAATCGACCCGGTCCCACAAGCTAACACGGCCTCCTCGTGTAACGTGTCTGACGACTAGGCCCGCGGTAGTGAACCAGAGCGCGACTTCGAGGAAGAACGACGGACTCCAGAGGTAGTACACGAAGAACGACCCTGGTGAGAGCGACAGTGGGTCCGCCGGAATGACAACAGGCCAAAACAGAAAGACTGCGTCGCCGGCGCGGCCGTTGAGAACGACGTGGACAGTGTCGAGGAGGAGATGTAATACCCAGCCAGCTGCCACCGACAAGCCGGTCCGGCCTGAGAGAGCCAGCGGGAGCGCCACGATGACGAGTAGCGCAGAGTGACCAATTGAATGATAGAGAGAGGTGACACCGACCGTTGCTAGCGGCTTGTCCACTACGTCCGGCACTGCGGTCCCGACCACAAGCCACAGCGGCGACAACCGCGACACCCGTCCCAGAAGCGCGGCCACGAGCAGGTGTGTCGCGAAGAGCATACAGAAGGGTAGGGACAGAGACGTATCAACGCTGCCGGTCGAACCACTCGCGGGGAAGGCGACCGCTGGCAACGAGGAAGTCCCGGAGGAACACCGCCAGCGACGGGGCGATGACGACCGGTGTGAGCGTGAAGACCAGTTCTGTCGGCGCCGTAGGGACGAGTGCGGCAGTAATGAACACCATCTGGACGCCGGCGAGATACTTCCCGAGGTCGCTGTCAGGCCGCTCAAAGACGGGCCGGTTTTGGTATCGCCGCCAGCGAATACCGCCGACGTAGACGTAGCGAGCAGCCGACAGTGAGAGGTACAAGGCGGGAAGCTGACCCCAAAGGACTGCGACAAGCGGTGCGACCACGAACCCGAAAGTGTCGAAAGCTATGTCCAACCGCGTGCCCAATTGGGTTTGCTCACCGACGGTTCGGGCAACGAAGCCATCAATCTTATCCAGCACGACGCCAGCGCCGTAGCAGGCCGCCGGAACCCAGACGAGATCGGTCGTCGCCGGCACCACAAGAAAGCCAGCGACGACAGCATAAAGCCCACCGCGAAGTAGCGTCACCGTGTTCGCGATCCCGAAGGTGTAGCGCCAGGGGTTACCGGCGGCCGGCGTGACACTGAGCTTTCGGCCGACGTACCAGAGCTGTCCGGCCCAGCAACACCCTGCGACGACCGCCGGGTGGAACATCCAATGTGTCATCGTGTCTGCAGGAAACAGCACGCCGACAATGGCAGCGATAATGAACCCGCCGACAACCGAAAGTTCGACAGGGACCCCGCTGTCACCGTGTTTCTCGGCCATCGACACCTCCCGGCCGGCATTCATCCGCCGCCACAGTAGCACAGCTCATCGCAGCAGCGCAACGAGGACCGCCAGCAGGACAAGCTGTGCGGCCTTGTCGACTGCCCCCAGTGTTCCAACATCAGCCGGGAACGATTTCGGCCCGGTGGCGAAATTGACGTAGTACCACAGCAGTATCTGGACGAGCGTGAACGGGACACCGACGGCGTAGATGAGTCCGCGGCGAATACCTAGGATAACCAGCACAATAGCGCCGAGAAACCCCAGCCCCGCGAGGATAAAGCTGATACCTATACCGGACGGGGCTAGCCTGACACCGAGCAGGAGGTGTATCGCGGCCGTGACCAGTGCCGCGAAGACACCGAGCCAGTGTCGGCTGTCTAGCGAAGCTACGTCAAGTGAAGGTCCCTGTGTCTCCGTCGCGGCCATGGGTTTGATTCGGGTTTCGGTCATATAACAACACTGCCAAATGTGTCGCTCATCGCTCGAAATCCGGCCGTTGAAGCCCGGTGGTTCTGGTACAGGCCTCGGCGTCAAGTCGCTGTCCAGCGGCGTCTATGTTCTCGACGATATGAGACGGTGTCGTACTGGACGGAATTGGAACGACGCCCTGTGTGGCGTTCCACGCCAGCACCGCTCCAGCTGGTGATAAGTCAAACGCCTCCGCGACATCCGCCAGAACTGGTTCGTCAAGCAATCCGGGAGCCGACAGCGGCGAGTGTGCGACGACCCTAATGCCTCGCTCGTGACAGTACTCGACGAGGTCAGTCCGTGGCTGGTACGGGTGGCGCTCGACCTGGACGAGTGCCGGCCTGACGGTCCCCGTCTCGATGACCATCTCCAGTTGCAGCTGCGAGACGTTACAGAGCCCGAGCGTGCGCGCCCAGCCCCGCTCGTGGAGGGTTTCCATATTCTCCCAAGCGCGCTGGAGCGAGACCGAGTCCGTCTGGATGTCGCCCGCGTCGCCCTCGGGGAAGGTCAACGCCTCCTGACGTTCGATTGGTTTCTCGGCCAGTCGATCTAAGGGCCCTTGGTGAGCCCACGCCTCCGGCCAGTGTAACGCGTAGCAGTCGAACGCGTCGATGCCTAACTCGTCGAGGCTGCCCCGACAGGCCGTCAGCATGTGCTCCTGACGGTGGTTCGTGCGCCAGACTTTCCCGAGCAGGAACACCCGACGCCGGTCTGGCGCGCCCGGAGCAGCAAGGATGCGGCCGATACGGTGTTCATTACCGTACAGTTCGGCGCTGTCGAGCAGTCGGTAGCCGGCATCGAGGGCCGCCGCAATGGAGTCCCCGCGGTCGACGTACGTTCCGTTGCGGTAGCGGGAACAGCCAAACCCGACGATCGGGAGCCGAATCGCTTGCTCTTGGCAACTGTTCTGGTCTCTGTTCGGGGCGACATTCGGCGCTGGCTGAGGGGCGGCCGCCACGCCGTAGTCTGACACGGGCTCCGGCCCACCCGTCTCCGCAGTAGTCTCGATCGCGTTACAGACCGCGACGATATGAGCGCCACGGCGGCCCGTCTTCCGCGACGGAGAACCACGATTGACACTGGCCGCAAGCGACTCCACCGGGTCGAGATAGCGATACGGTTGTGTGGGGTGCTGGGCAGGCGCATCGATGTATTCGCGGCCGACGCGACCGTACTGAACGGCTGAGGGGCTGTCGTCCGTTGCGCCAGTCCCGCGGAGATATAGCGAGCCGTCGTCGCCGTGGAGTTCGAGCCCGTAGAACTCGCGACTCCGGTGTGGCGCATAGAAACTCGCGGTTAGCCGCACGGTCAGACCGCCGTCAAACGCGAGCGTCGCCTCGACGTGACTCGGGACGGACGGCCGTTTTGCCTCCCGCTCGGGCCAGCTATCGAGTGCAGTTGCGGACTGGACAGATTCGACGGGGCCGAACCACGAGATCAGCAGCGCGAGCGGATAGACACCGCCGTCGTAGAGCGGCCCGATAGAGAGAAACGAATCGGGCCGGTCGTGCCAATCGGTCACGCGGCCGACGTGAGCGTGGGCGTATCCTAGCTGGACGGGACCCATGCGACCGTCGGCGAGCAGTCGTCCAGCACGACGCTGTGACGGCCCCTGGGGCGTGCCCGGGGCACAACCAAGCGCCAGATTCCGGTCTCGGGCCAGCGCAAGCAAATCGGCGGCGGCCGCCTCTTCCAGTGCCAACGGCTTCTGCGAGTACACGTGTCGCCCTGCTTCGAGTGCCGTTCGGGTCACCGGTGCGTGGGCGGCGTGGTTCGTCAGGTTCACCACCAGCGGGGCGTCGACGGCGGTGAGCGCGGTGTCGAGGTCGGTAAACGCCGGACAATCGTGTTCCGTGGCGAGTGCCTTCGCCCGGTCCGCTTCGAGGTCACAGACGCCCACCAGCGAGAGCGGGCTGTCTGCCAGGTCGGCCGCGTACTCTGCCGCGATACTGCCCGCACCGACGAACAGACAATGCACACTCCGATAGAGGACTCCTCACATATATATCATATCGCCAGTGGGGTTTTAGTCGCCGCCGCCGAATGCCAGACGTGACAGAACCGGGGATGAGCCGGCTGGGGACGGCGTACCTGCGCGCGTTGCAGGCGCTGGGCCGGCGGATTCCGTACGGAACGAACGTCTACGAGCGCGAGTGGGACGTACTCGTCGTCCTCGACGCCTGTCGAGCGGACCTACTACGGACGGTTGCCCCCGATATCGAGTTGTTCGATTCCGTCTCGACGGTCCGCTCGGTCGGGAGTTCGTCCTCGGAGTGGCTCGAAAACACGTTCCTCGATCATCCTGAAACAGCCCACACCGTCATGGTCACCGGCAACACGTGGACAGACCGGTATCTCGATGCCGATGCCTTCGCCGCGCTGGACGAAGTCTGGAAGTACGCGTGGGACGAGGATTTGAACACCGTCCCGGCCGCGGCTATCACAGACCGGGCCATCGCACAAACTCGGCGTCTGGCCCCCAAACGGCTGGTCGTCCATTACATGCAGCCACACCACCCGTTTGTCCCCGACCCGCTCGCCGACGACGGCGGCCTTACCCGCACCGGAAGCCACAGTAACACGGCAAATCCGTGGGTCGCGCTCCGCCGTGGCGAAGTCTCGCCAGAGCGCGTCTGGGACGCCTACAAAGCAAACCTGCGGTACGTCCTTCGGGAAGTCAAAGCACTCGCCGAAAACGTCGATGGCCGAATCGCCGTCACCGCCGACCACGGCAATCTTTTCGGGGAGTGGGGGCTGTACGGCCATCCGATGCACACGCCAGTCCCGGCGCTACTGGCCGTGCCGTGGGCTGAGACGACCGGCGTCAATCACGGACAGCGCGAGCCCGAACTGACGCCACCCGAGCCGCTCCCGGTTTCGCGTGTCTACGGTGCTGCGAGTGACAGAGACCGACTCGACTCACTTGGATACTTATAATTCTTGCTGAGATACCTTTTAGTCCGAGAAAGCCTGGGTTGAAGACGTGCATCCCCGGAGCCGTCGCCGCGTTCGAGTTGGGTCGCACCAAACCATCGGCACCGGTTCACGCTCACGCCGCCAGGAGCCAGTATAATGCCCGCCAAAGCGCTGTACTTTACTGGCTCGGAATCAGTCAGGGTCGACGAAGAGACAGTGCCAGAACCAGGTCCCACAGAGGTCCGTGTCCGGACAGAATTGTCGGGCATCAGTCCCGGAACAGAGCTGTTGGTGTACCGCGGTGAGGTCGATTCGGAACTCACGACTGACGAGACGATCGACGCCCTCGACGGCACATTCTCGTATCCCCTGCAGTACGGCTACGCCGCGGTCGGCTGTGTCACCGCTGTCGGGGAAACGGTTGACGACGGCTGGCTGGACCGGCGCGTGTTCGCGTTCAACCCACACGAAAGCCACTTTCTCGCCGAACCGTCGTCGCTCATCCCCACGACATTACCACCGGAACAGGCAGTATTCATCCCGAATGTCGAGGCGGCGGTCAACTTCGTGATGGACGCCAGGCCGCGTATCGGCGCTCGGGTGGTCGTCTTCGGCCAGGGCCCGGTCGGGCTACTGACGACCGGGCTCCTAGCCGAGTTTCCGCTGGCGTCGCTCGTGACAGTCGACCCCTGTGCAGGCCGCCGCCAGCTCTCGGAAGCGCTTGGGGCAGACCGCTCTGTCTCCCCCGGGAATCTCGGCGACGCCGATGCCGACATCACCTTCGAACTCTCGGGGAACCCACCCGCACTCGACAGGGCAATCGATGCCACTGGCTATGCAGGCCAGGTCATCGTTGGGTCGTGGTACGGCTCGAAGGGCGTGTCACTGGACCTCGGCCACCACTTTCATCGAAGTCACATCCGACTTCGCAGCAGTCAGGTGAGCCGCATCGACCCGGACCACGCGGACCGCTGGGACAAGGACCGCCGACTGGACGTTGTTCGGTCATGGCTGAGTGACACCAACCTCTCAGCGCTGCTAACGCACGAGATCGACATCGAACGTGCGGCCGAAGCGTATCAACTCTTGGAGAACCGGCCAGACGACGCAGTTCAGGTCGTGTTGACGTACGGCTGACACCCGCAATTTAGGTTTGGCCCGACCGTTTGTGCAGGCATGTACGCGACGACAGTGCGGACCGAGTTCGTGGCACAGCACTACCTCACTGTCCCAAACCCGGGCCCAGAAGGTGACCCACACTCACACCGCTACAGCGTTGAGCTGTGTTTCCGGGGCCCCGAACTCAACGAGTTCGATTACATCGTCGACATCGACGATGCCGACACAGCCCTGTCGTCACTCGCTGACCGGTACCGGGATACGATGCTCAACGATCTCCGGGAGTTCGAGGGGCACAACCCCAGCGTCGAACGATTTGCCCGGGTCATCTTCGAGCGTGTCATGGAGCACGTCACCGACGAGACAGTCACCGAACTGTCAGTCACCATTTGGGAGGACGACGAAGCCGCTGCAAGTTACGACGCCGCCGTATGAGGGTCGGCCTGACGCTGTACGGAAGCCTCGACGAGCAGTCGGGCGGATTTCGGTACGATAGAAAACTTGTCGAGGGACTTCGAGACGCCGGAGACACCGTCGAATGTATCCAGCTCCCCTGGCGTGACTACCACAGAGGACTCCTCGATAACGGCTCGCGCAAGCTCCGCCGGCGACTGGACGTGGAAGTCGATGTCATGTTGCAGGACGAACTCGCCCATCCGTCGCTCGTCCGCACGAACCGTGCCCTCCCGTACCCGATCGTCAGCATCGTCCATCACCTGCGGGCGAGTGAGCCGCGGCGACTCGCGCCGCTGTACCGGGCAGTCGAGCAACGCTATCTTGGGACTGTCCAGGGCGTCGTCTGTAACAGTACCACGACCCGAGGCGTCGTGACCGACTTAGGCGTCAACGCCAACAACACCGTCGTTGCGCCGCCGGCCGGGGACCGGTTCGCCCCAGAAGTCGACCGGTCGACGGTTGAGCAACGTGCCACTACCGAGCCGCTACAAGTCGTTTTCATCGGGAACGTCACGCCTCGAAAGGGACTGGATACGCTCGTCGACGGTGTGGCCAAGGCGGATGCCGACATCGAACTCAGCGTCGTTGGTCGCCCTGTCGACGCGGCCCATGTTACTGCGGTCCGGAACCGCGTCCGCGAACGCGGTCTGGATGACCGTGTACAGTTCACGGGGCGACTCCCGGATGCTGAGTTGGCGAGCAGGCTCCGGTCGAGCCACGTCCTCGCAGTGCCGTCCCGATACGAGGGGTTCGGCATCGTCTATTTAGAGGGAATGAGCTTCGGCCTCCCGGCGATAGCCACTCGCGCAGGCGGAGCACCCGACATCGTAACTGACGGCGAAACGGGGAAACTCATCGACCCCGACGATTCGGCAGCCGTCGCCCGCGGACTGGAGCGGTTCGCTACTGACCGGGACCGACTGGCCGAGATGGGGTGGGCCGCGAGACGGAGCTATGAGGCGCATCCAGACTGGGAGATGACAGTGGCGCGTGTCCGCGGCCTGCTGTCCGACATCGCACAGCCCGCGGAGGTGCCGGCGTGACGGGGTCGTTCCAGCGGTATCTGCGGGCCAAGCAAACTGTCGACGACCGCGCGCTGGACCGCCGGCTGATCGAAACGCTCCGCGAGCAGTTGGCGACCCGGGCAGCCGACAGCGACGGGCCGTTACGTCTTCTTGAAATCGGGGCCGGCATCGGCACGATGCTCGCTCGCTTCGTCGAGTGGGACGTGCTGCCTGCGGGAGATATCCGCTACACAGCGGTCGATATCCAGGCGGGGAACCTGTCCCGCCTGCCCGACTATCTCCGTGACTGGGCTGCCGACCGGCAGATGTCGGTGGGAGACAGTCCACTCGTTCTAGAAGGCGAAAACCGACGGATTCGGATTGAGACGGTCCAGGCCGAAGCGGTGGCATACGCCGAAGCCGCTGACAGGGAGTACGACCTCCTCATCGGGGCCGCCCTGCTCGACATTCTCGACCGTAAGGAGCTAAAGACGCTACTCGAACCGCTCGCACCCGGTGGTCTGTACTACTTCCCGATCACGTTCGACGGCGCAACGCGCTTCCAGCCCGGCCATCCCGCCGACCGGGCAATCGAGGCCCACTATCACGACCACATGGACGCAAAACAGGGCGGGGACAGCCGCGCCGGCGGCAACGTGCTTGCCCGGCTCCAGCGACTTGATGGCGCGACGCTCTCGGCGGTGGCCGGGTCAGACTGGATCGTCCGGCCTATCGACGGGAGTTACCCGGCTGACGAAGCCTACTTTCTCCGGTACATTCTCGATACAATCGAAGATGCGGTCGGTGAGATGACCGGTAGCGACTTCGAGAACCTCGATGCCTGGCTGGCACGCCGGCGGGAACAGGTCGCTGCCGCCGAATTACTGTATCACACACATCAACTGGATTTCCTTGGGTGTATTGACTCGTAAACCGGCGCTACTGGCTGATTTCCAAACACAAACATAGGTCAGTTCCTGAATACCTATGTGACAAACACGCAGGTCACTCTAATTCAGATAGACAACTATGGCCCGTGGACGACGACCCCTGAGCCGCGCCGCGAGGTTGACCTCCAGACGCTGCAGTCCCGTCTGTTCGCTGATGTGGCCCAGCTGGTCGGCACCATTGACGGGTACGCCTTCTTCGGCAGGTTCGACAACATGGTCGCCGTCACAAACGGCCTCGATGCGGCCGACCACATCCGGATCCAAGAGTCGTTAGGCAACCGCTATCCGGTGACGGTAAGTATGAGTCTTGAAGCCAATTCCTCGCCCGTCCAAGCCCTAGGTATCGCCTCCCGTCGGCTCCAGGATACCGGAAGCGCTCAGGACAGCACCCGCCGGGAAGTCCTCCAAGGGGATCCCGCTACCAGTCGAAGTGACGATGACGTTCAGATTGCGCATTTCGATGTCAACGACGCCACGGGCAAGTACACTGACCGCCTCAATGAGTTCGATACGTTCATTCACATCGAGCAGGGCTACGCAGAACTGATGCGATATCTCCGGGAAGCGCATGAGTCGCTGGCCTTCTTTGTCGGCGGCGACAACGTCATTGCCGTCTGTTCGGAGATGGACGCATCGGCATATCAGGATACGATCACCCACGTCCGAGATACCGTAGACGTGGACCTGAAGGTCGGCGTCGGTCGGGCACGCACCGCCCAAACCGCAGGCATGACTGCCAAACACGAACTCGAACGCTGTCGAGACAGCGGCTCGGCTGTTGAACTCGGCTGGCAGTAACGAACGCGGACGCCTGCCCGAACATAGACGGACTTCGGCTAAGTGCTAGGAGATGTGGAGAGGTAGTTCCATATAAGTGGTATCCGGATATGATCTGCTTTGATATTTCACGGACGTATATTTATATCTAAGTCTCTGTATATGGCCAGCAGATAGATATGAGAGAGTATATTCATCGACAGACAGCCATATCGAGAGTTGTTTTCGTAGAGATGTTATCGAATCAGGTGCGATTATGTCGATGCCAATGGACGCCGCCCGTTCAACGAGTTACGCAGGGAGTGCAGACGGCTTGCGTGTGTCGTCACTCGTCGGTCTCGCGGCGGATCATGGCTGTTGCCTCATATGAAATAACCAGTTCGTCGTCCTGGTTCAGTCCTTCGTGGCGGGCGGTGAGATACCCCCGGCTCGGGTCACTGTCGGAGGGCCGCTTCTCGATGATTTCGGTTCGTAATCGTAGCGTGTCACCGGGGTGGAGTGGCTGATGCCAGCGGAGATTGTCGACGCCGACGCCGGCCTGTGTTGCCATGTCCTCGCTGTTCTCGACGTTGAGACGCATACAGATCGCGGCGGTCTGCCACCCAGAGGCGACGAGTCCGCCAAAGACTGAGTCCTTCGCTGCCTCCTCATCAGTGTGGAACGGCTGCGGGTCGTACTTCTCACCGAATTCGACGATTTCGGATTTCGACACGGTGTATCCATCGGATTGTCGCACGTCGCCAACCGAAACATTCTCGTAAAGTTTCATACGATCATGAACAGGGTGCACAAAGAAAAAACCCGGCGCGATCACCGACGGGATGCATTTCCGCGGGTATGGCGACAATACCGGATTTAGGAATTATTGCACTGCATACGGGAGTCGCTGTCGAACGATGTGCAGGAAGCCAAAGTGGAAAAGAAAGCCCTCTCGGTGAAGACGTGCTCAGAACATCAGCAGAATCAAGACGGGCGTACTTAGCTCGAACTCAGTCGGTCGCCCCAGCTTCCGCTCGTAACTGCGACAGCAAGGGCAACAGTGCCGACCACAGCAATAAGTGCTCGGCCGCCGAGCCCCAGCGATATTCCAGCGAGCGACGCGAGCGTGTTCGTCAACAGGAACAGCACGACGACGGGGAGAACCCAGCCAACGGTCAGTAGCCACGGTCTGGCTACCCATTCGAAGCGATCGGTTCCAGCACGGAACTCCGCCAGCGCTTCCCCACGGAGCAGCCAGCCCACGATGACAGTGAATGCGAACAGGCCGACGGTCAGCATGAGATCTGCGAGCGTGCCGGAAACAAACTGGAACACCGGGCTCGTGAGTGCCAGCCCGCTCCCAGTGGCCGCAAGCAGGACCGTGACCAGCACCGTTGCACGGCGTCGCGGGACGCCGAAACTGTCGACGAGTGTGGCGACCGGCGTTTCGAGCAGGCTGATACCGCTGGTCACCGCGGCCATCAAAACGGTCGCAAAGAACGCCGTCGCGACGAGTTCCCCGCCCGGAAGCGTCGCGAATGCCGTCGCGAGCGCGACGAACAGCGCACCGGGGCCGCCCTGCCCGGGGTCGACACCCTGCGAAAACAGCAGCGGAATGACGACCAAGCCGGCGAGGACACCGATGAACGTGTTCGAGACAGCGATGACCAGCGTATCTCGCGGAAGGGATGCGTTGTCGTCGAGATACGAGGCGTACGTCAGCATTACCCCAGCGCCAAGCGAGAGAGTGAACAGCGCCTGGCCCGCCGCTGGCCCGATAACGCTCAGGAAGTTGGCAGCGAGATAGTCGGCGTCGAAGCTGAGATAGAACGCGTAGCCGGCGGCCGTACCCGGCTGGGTGGCCGTCCATACCGCGAGGCCGAGCAGGATTAGTACGACGCCAGGCAGCATCACCTTCGAGACGCGTTCGATGCCGTGGCTCACGCCGAAGAAGACAATCGCGGCGACGATACCGAGGAACAGCAGGTGAAAGGCGACCGCTTCGAGCCCGAAGCTCATCGCCCCGAAGTACTGCTGGGGCTGCCCGAAGTACGCCCCGACCGGTGAGACCAGCGTGTAGCGAAGGATCCACCCGCCGACGACGGAGTAGAACGAGAGGATGACGAGGGTCGTCAGGACGTTGAACGCACCCAGCCACGATCCCCAGCGGGAGCCCGTGAGCGAGCGCAACGCTGCAGTTGGTGTCTGTCGACCACGGCGTCCGAGGACGAACTCAGCGAGCAGCCCCGGGACGCCGATGCCGACGACGACCAGCAGGTACACGAGGAGGAACGCGCTGCCACCGTTCCCGGCGGTCAGCCACGGGAACCGCCAGATGTTCCCGAGGCCCGCCGCACCGCCGACGGCGGCAAGCACAAAGCCGAGATTCGATATCCATGAGTCACGATCGGACATTCGTGTACAGGTCTGTTCAGTGGGTACTCAAGTTCCTGTTGATTCGGCTGCTAGCGTGTAATTATGAAGAAGTTAGCTAGCCGACAGTCCAGTATCTGTCCGAACTGCCGTCCGTCGTTTCAACGGCGACCGCCTGTCGCTGGCGACGGCGTCGAAAAACTGCGATGACAGCCCGCCTCAGACCGCGAGGTACTCCGCGATTGCGTCCTCGTCGGCAATCGTCGACGGGCCGAGTTCGTCAACGACTGTGCCACGCTCCATCGCGTAACAGCGGTCGGCCATCTCGCGGATGACACCGAGGTTCTGCTCGACAAACAGAATCGTCGTCCCGAGGTCGTCGTTGATCGTCTGCATGTCCTGACTGATCTGGTCAACAATAGAGGGCTGGATGCCCTCAGACGGTTCATCGAGCAAGAGGAGGTCAGGGTTCGAGACCAGTGCACGACCGATGGCGAGCATCTGCTGTTGCCCGCCCGAGAGCGTCCCGGCTTCCTGGCTGGCCCGTTCTTCCAGAACCGGGAAGTAATCGTATATCTGGTCGTACAGCGTCTCGTCGCTTTCGGACCTGATAGTCTCGCCCATCTTGATGTTCTGCTCGACGGTTAGTTTGGGGAACACGTCGCGGCCCTGCGGGATGTAGCCAATACCGGCCCGGGCGCGCTCGTCGGCACTCGCGTGGGTCACATCAGTGCCGTCGTAGCTGATGCTCCCCTCGCTGGGCTCCAGCAATCCCATCACCGTCTTCAGGAGCGTCGTCTTGCCAACGCCGTTTTTCCCCATCACGCCGACGATTTCTCCGTCTTCGACGGAGAGGTCCACGTCCCGCAGTATCGGTGTCGTGTCGTAGGCAGCGGTGACACCGTCGAGTTCGAGCATCACGACTCACCCCCCAGATATATCCGCTGGACCTCGGGGTCCGACTCTATCTCCTCGATCGGCCCTTCGCGGAACACCTCGCCGTTGTGCAGGACAGTCACTTCTTCGGCGATGCTCGCGACGAAGTCGGTGTCATGCTCGATGACGACGAAGGCGATCCCTTGCTCCTCGTTGAGCCGCGTGATTCGCTCGGCGATGGCTTCCCGTTCGGCCACGTCAAGGCCGGCGACCGGCTCGTCCAGTAGCAGGAGGTCGGGTTCCAGCGCGGCGGCCATCCCGATTTCCAGTTGCTGTTGCTGCCCGTGTGAGAGCTGCCCGGCATCGACGTCCTCGTAGCCGGTGAGCCCCGCAGCCTCGATAGCCTCGGCGACCAGTCGCCGTCGCTCCTCCCCGTCGGCGAACTGCTGGACGGGGAGCCTGACGTTCTCTCTGACGCTCAGGTCGCCGTAGACGGACGGAACCTGGAATTTCATACTGATACCACGAGAGACCCGCTCGTGCGGGTCGAGGTCAGTGATGTCGTGGCCGTTGTAGTAGATACTGCCATCGCTCGCCTCGTAGGACCCGGTAATCAGGTTCAGTAACGTTGACTTGCCAGCGCCGTTGGGGCCGATGAGACAGCGTAGCTCCCCCTCGGCGACCGAGAAGTCCACGTCGTCGGTGGCAGTGAATCCGCCGAACTGCTTGACCAGCCCGTCGGTCTGCAGCAGCGTCTCCGTTCTGTCTCCCGTTGCCAGTTCCGCAGCGGTCTGTCGGACGTTCGGTCCGAGCGAATCGACCTCGGATTCGGTTTCAGTATCACTCATTAGTCACTCACCTCACTCGACGCGTCGGGTGCGTCAGCCCCGCCGGCTTCGCCCGGGCCGAGTCGAGTTTCGACAAGCTGCTCGTGGAGCCACGGAACGAAGCCACTCGGAAGGACCAGAATCGTCACCAGCAATAGGGTGCCAAGCAGGACCAGCGCCAGCTCTCCGGCCATCGAGATGCGGAGGTATTCGACGGCGAGCGTTGCAACGACGGCCCCGAGCAAACTCTTTCTGCCGCCGATACTCACCCAGATGACCGGCAGCGTCGCGAACAGTAGCGAGAACACGGTTGGATCGATGTAGACGTTCCGTGCGGCGTACAGAACGCCGGACAGGCCCGCCAGCGCACCTCCGAGCGTGAACACGACGAACTTGACGCGGGTCACGTTGTAGCCGAACATCTCGGTGCGATCCTCGTCCTCGCGGACGGCGACCATCACGCGGCCGTAGTCCGAGTTAACGAGGATACGCAGTCCGAGATACGTCCCGATCAGCAGGAGGAGGACGAGGTAGTAGAACGGGCTGATCTCGAACGCCCCGATACCAATGACCCGCATCGGGAACGGGTTGTAGATGAACTGGTAGGAGGCACCTTCGATGCCGAGCGTCAGTAGCGGGATGTCCGGCATCCCGTTGAACCCGCCCAGTGCCGCCTCGCCGATGGCCCACTCGGACCCGGCAGTCTGAGCCATGAACGTGTGCATGACGATCGTCGAGACGAGCGTGATGATGGTCACGTAAACGTCCCGCACCCCGCCGTAGAACATGAAGTAGCCCAGTATCGCCGCGCTGAGGCCACCGCCGACGATACCGGCGACGACAGCGGCCGTGATACCGCCCGGAGTCGCATAGTTGATCGAGACGACACCGAACGTGTAGGCCCCGATGCCGAAGAAGACGACCTGCCCGAAGCTCAGCACGCCCGAGTAGCCCCAGACGACTGACAACGAAAGCCCCAGCAGAGCCAGCACCATGAACAGCGACAGCTGTGAGCCGTCACCGAAAACTGGGTAGACGACGAGCACCGCCACGGCGACGGCGAAGCCGACCCAGAATCCGCGCGATTCCCCGATAGTGTTTGGCCCCTCGAACCGGCTTCGGAGCCGACTCGGGAGCGACCTGTTCGCCCCGCCGTTTGCGCTGTTTCTCGACATCTAGTCGCTCTCCTGTCTCCGTTGCCGCAGTTGTTCGATGAACCCGGTGATGCCGTCGGGAAGGAACCGGAGCGCTATGAGTGCGGCGACGAGCAGCGCGATGCGACCGATGAACGTCCCGTAAAGGTTCGAGAACGTGGCCAGAATTGCCCCGAGGACGCCCCCCGACAGCGCGGTTCCGAGGACGACGCTTGGGCCCCCGACGACGACGGCGACGAACGCCTCGACCAGGAACTGGTCGCCCAGCGTCGGCTGCATCGAGATGACTGGCGCAAACAGCGCGCCGGTCAGCCCGGCCAGCGCCGAGCCGATGCCGAACGTCAGCATGTACATCCGGTCGGTGTTGACGCCCATGGCCTGTGCCGTTTCCTTGTCCTGTATCGTCGCCCGGGCGCGCATCCCGAAATCGGTCCGGGTGAACAGGTAGTAGGTAGCCAGAAGCAGCCCGATGCTGACGCCGGCCAGAACGATCCGGTACGTCGAGTATGAGAACGCCCCGTACGAGATTGCGCCGAACGGCGTGGCTATCTGGTCGATGGAGTTGCCAAAGCGGATTCGGGCCCCCTGGGTCAGTATCAGGCTGAGCCCGAACGTGGCGACCATCGAATCGGCCAGACGGTCGTACAGGGGGTCGATGACATCCCGGCCCAGCGTCCGTTGACTGATGTAATTGGGCCAAGCTCCGGAGATAATCACCCGCTCGGTCAGAATCCCGAAGAGGCCGGTGACCAGACCGCCGACGACCATCGCCACCACGAGCGGGAGGCCGAGTTGCGTCACGGCCAGCGTCGCGGTGTAGGCACCGATGAGGATGAATTCCCCGTGTGCCAGATTGATGACGCCCATGATCCCGAAGATGATGGCCAACCCCGCCGCGGCGAGCACGATGAACGCGAAGCTATCAAGGAACTGAAGCGCGAGGTTGATCCCGTTTACCATCCCTACTCGGCCTCCTCGTAGTAGTCCACCGGGGTGTACTGGGTCTGTTCCGGATTCTCGGGGAGGTTACAGCCGGCCGTCTCCGAGAGGAACGTCTCCGGGATCTGGCGATTCTCGACGGCTTCGATATTGTGCTCGTCGTCGGCGCGCATGATCCACATGTGGTGGTCGACGTGGTGGGTCGCGCCGTCGAGGCGGATCGTCTCACCATCCGGTGCTTCGGGTGCCTCCTCGGTGCCGAGTTCGATGCCCGACTCCAAGGCGTCGACGACTTCCGGCTGTTCGGTGGTCCCGGCCTGCTCAACGGCTTTCTTATACATGTACGTCGAGAAGTAGTTGGTCTCGGCCTCCTCGTTGAGGTATGGCGCGTCGGGATACATCTCGAAGTAACGGTCGACGAAGCCGCCGTCGCCCGTGTTGCTGTCGGTCGGTACCTCCTCCATGTAGTTGACACCCGCGTAGATGTTGGCCATCGCCGGGGCGTCGAGCCGCCGGTGTTCGTACCCCTGTGCCATCGCCGTCGAGGTGCCGATTGGCACGTCGAGGCCGGCCGAGGCCTTCTGTTCGTAGAACGACGTGTGGTTCGCCCCGACAAGCATCGACATGACGAAGTCCGGGTCCGCCTCCTGAATCCTGTTGATCGTTGAGCCGAAAGAGGATTCGCTGAGCGGGATGAACTCCTCACCGAGGACGTTCGCGTCGTTTTCGTTTGCCAGCACCTTTACCCAGTCCGCGGAGAGCTGGCCGAAGTTGTAGTCGGCCGCGATAGTGTAGATGTCCGGGCCGAACTCCTCAACCAGATAGGGGAGAACGATGCCGAGTTGCTGTCGGGCGGTGGGGCCGACTGCGAAGGTGAACTCGTCGCAGACGCCGCCCTCGTACTGCGTGGTGTAGAAATAGAGCTGTTCGTTACGGTCAATTATCGGGCGGATAGCCTCTCGGGTCGCCGAGGAGTAGCCGGCCCATAGCGCGTCGACGCTCTCCTCGTTGATCGCCGTGCGGGTAAGCTCCTGATAGCGCTGATTGTCAGATTGTGGGTCACGTTGGAACGTTTCGATCTGCATCCCATCGATGCCGCCGTTGGCGTTGATTTCCTCGATAGCGAGCATCGACGCCTTTGCCTTCGGGTCGCCGACGAGGGCGAAGTTCCCGGACTGGTCCTCCAGCACCCCGATTTTGAGGGTGTCGGTGCTGCTCGCGGTGTCCGTCGAGGTCCCGCCTTCGCCGGCGGAACAGCCGGCGAGGCCGGTGACGAGTGCGGCCCCGCTCGCGCCGAGGAACTGCCGGCGACTGAGAGGGGACCGAGTCATGCTTTCACCTCCGATACGATGTATTTGCTATGGCTGTTGTGTCTATCATGATTGGCCATATTTCGTTCTTTATTCACTATATCCAGACATTCGTCCATGATTTCGTTCACAATGTTGACGTCCGGGAGGTGGTAAATAAGGTTTGCCACTTTTATCTTATATTGTCCACCACACAGTCTTGACAGTATAAGGTCGTCAAAGGATATGACGAATAATCATCTGAGCCGATAGTATTAACCAGAATATTTAGATTTTTCCGTAATTTTGTTTCCTAATTGGTCGATGCGGCAAAAGCAGAGGTTATGATAGTAATCTTGTCACATCGACTTGGCTCGCCGCTGTCGGCGAGTTTTGCGCTCTCAGTCCGCAGATCACCCGTTATATTCTCGCCCGCGTCACAGGAGCAGCCCCCGTCGACACTGCCGACAGACTGGACGTGAGTCGTGTTGACTCCCGGAAGTAGGACAGTTCAATAGTCGAACCCCTTTATGTAGGTCTGAAACTTTAGCATTTAATCCGATTCTCGATATAGAGGCGTCACTTGCGCAGAGAGCAATCATTTTAATATGTGTATTCAAAGAGGTGGGCAGATGATAGACAAACAGTCAGAAATTCTCGGGATGGTGGCGCGATGAGTGACGGACTCGTGCCTGGCGAGGTCATCCCGGGCGAGGGGGCAGTGTCGCTGAACGAAGGTCGGGAAACGACGGAAGTGACTGTCGGGAACACCGGCGATAGGCCCTCGCAAGTCGGATCGCACTTCCACTTCTTCGAGGCCAACGCGGCCCTGGAGTTCGACCGCGAGGCGGCCATGGGGATGCGGCTGAACATCCCAGCCGGCACGGCCGTCCGGTTCGAACCCGGCGACGAGCAGACAGTCGAACTCGTCGAAATCGGCGGGAAGCGCCGCGCTCATGGAATGAACGGATTGGTCAACGGGAGCGTCGACGGCGATACGAGCAACGCTATCGAACGCATGCGTGCAGCAGGGTTCGGGGATACCGGCGAGGAAGCAGCGGACGGCGACGCGGAGTCCGACCAATGACACGCGACATCGACCGCGAGAACTACGCCGAGCTGTACGGGCCGACGACGGGCGACAAGATCCGACTGGGCGACACGGAGCTGTTCGCCGAAGTCGAAGAGGACCTGCGCACTCACGGTGACGAGGCGGTGTTCGGCGGCGGGAAGACGCTCCGGGACGGGCTGGGAATGGCTCCCGGCGTCACACAGGCAGAGGGCGCGCTCGACTGGGTGCTGACGAACGCGACGATCATCGATCCGATACTGGGTATCGTCGCCGCCGACATCGGGATTCGCAACGGGGAAATCGCCGGCATCGGGAAGGCTGGCAACCCCGACACGATGGACGGCGTCGACATGGTCGTTGGCCCATCGACGGACGTGTATCCAGCCGAGGGGAAGATCGCCACCGCTGGCGGCCTCGACATCCACATCCACTTCAACTCCGCACAGCTTCACGAACACGCGCTCTCGGGCGGCATCACGACGATGCTCGGTGGCGGGTACGGCGGTGGCGCGACCACCTGCACGACCGGGCCAGAGAACGTCAAGCGCTTCCTGCAGGCCGCTGAGGCGTGGCCNTGGCATCACGACGATGCTCGGTGGCGGGTACGGCGGTGGCGCGACCACCTGCACGACCGGGCCAGAGAACGTCAAGCGCTTCCTGCAGGCCGCTGAGGCGTGGCCGGTCAACGTCGGCTTCTACGGAAAGGGGAACGCCTCCGACCCCGGCCCGCTCCGCGAGCAGGTCAGGGCCGGTGCCTGCGGGCTGAAACTCCACGAGGACTGGGGGTCGACGCCGGAGACGATCGACACCTGTCTCGAAGTCGCCGAAGACGAGGACGTGCAGGTGTGCATGCACACAGATACGCTGAACGAAGCCGGGTTCCTCGAGAACACCTTCGGTGCCGTCGATGGTCGAACCATGCACCTGTTCCACATCGAGGGGGCAGGCGGGGGCCACGCACCGGACATCATGGAGATGGTCGGCGAGCCGAATATGCTCCCGTCGTCGACGAACCCGTCGATGCCCTACACCGACAACACGTTCGACGAGCATCTGGACATGGTGATGGTGTGTCACCACCTCAACCCCGACGTGCCGGAGGACGTGGCCTTCGCCGAATCCCGCGTTCGCGCGGAGACCATCGCCGCCGAGGACGTGCTCCACGACATGGGCGCGATCTCGATGATGACCTCGGACTCCCAGGCGATGGGCCGGATGGCCGAAGTCATCCCCCGGACGTGGCAGACGGCTTCGAAGATGAAGTCCCAGCGTGGCCCGCTGCCCGAGGACGAAGGGACCGGCGCGGACAACCACCGCATCAAGCGCTACATCGCCAAGTACACCGTCAATCCTGCTATCAGCGCCGGCATCGAAGACCACGTCGGGACGCTCGAACCGGGCAAACTCGCCGACATCTGCCTGTGGGACCCCGCGTTCTTCGGCGTCAAGCCGGCGATGACGTTCAAAGGGGGCTTCCCGATCCACTCGGAGATGGGCGAAGCCAACGGGTCGCTGATGACCTGCGAGCCGATTCTCCAGCGCGAACGCGCTGGTGCGGTCGGCAAGGCCAAGCACGCCCTTTCGATGTCGTTCGTCTCTCCAGCGGCCGCCGAAGCCGATATCGACGAGAAGTACGGACTCGACTCCCGTGTCGTTCCAATCGAGGGTGCTCGGACGCCGGGCAAGGACGACATGGTGCACAATAGCTACTGTCCGGACGACATCGAGGTGGACCCGGAGACATTCGAGGTCCGGGTCGACGGCGACCACGTCACCTGCGAACCGTCTTCTGAACTCCCACTCGCGCAGCGATACCTGCTATGAAACTCACAGCCAAAGAACAGGAGCGACTCACGGTCTTTACCGCCGCAGAGGTCGCGCGACGCCGCAAGGAACGCGGTGTCCCGCTGAACCACCCCGAAGCTGTCGCTTACATCAGTGACTGGTGCATCGAGCGGGGCCGGGACGGTCAGTCGGTCGCCGAAATCCGCTCCGGCGCGTCGAAACTGCTCGGCCACGAGGACGTGATGGACGGCGTCCCGGAGATGATAGACATGATTCAGGTCGAACCAGTGTTCCCCGACGGGACGAAACTGGTCACGGTTCACGACCCGATTCGCTCCGACAGCGTCGGATCGGCCGATGACGAGGCGACGGACTCGGAGGCGGCGACCGACGGCGGGGACTCAGCGGGGACAGACGAATGAGTCTTACACATCGCGACGTGGCGACGGTCGGTATCGGCGGTCCGGTCGGTTCCGGGAAAACCTCACTGTTGACCGCGCTCGTCCCCGAACTACGCGACCAGGGGCTTGATGTGGGTGTCATCGCCAACGACATCCTCACACAGGAGGATGCCGATGTGCTCCGCGAGCGCTTCGCCGGGGTCGTCCCGGAGGACCTCGTCGCCGGCGTCGAGACCGGGGCGTGTCCACACACAGGCATCCGCGAGGACCCGTCGATGAACCTCCAGCAGATCGATTCGTTCCTCGCCGATCATCCGGAACTCGATCTGGTGCTGGTCGAAAGCGGGGGCGACAACCTCGCGGCGACGTTCAATCCCGAACTCGCCGATTACTCGCTGTACGTCATCTCGGTCGCGGAGGGGGAAGATATCCCCCGCAAACGCGGGCCGGGGGTCGTCGACTGTGACCTGCTCGTCGTCAACAAGACCGACCTTGCGCCCCACGTCGGCGTCGACCTCGACGTGATGGAGCGGGACGCGAATGAGGTTCGGGACGGCCCCGTCGTCTTCACCAACTGCAAGGACGAGACGAACATCGACGAGGTGCTGGCACACGTCCGCGACGGGGTGCTGTTCGCCTGATGGCCGCCGACGCGCCCCATCCGGCGTTCGAGGGGTATGCCACCGAGGCCGTGCCACAGGCCGCCGTGGGGTCGCCGGGGAAAGACGGCGTGCTCGAACTGACCTTCGAGCGAACGGCTGAGGGAACGACCCTGGTCCACGACTACGCGACGGTCCCGTTCCACATCTCGGGGACGCTGGGCCACGACCCCCTCCCCGAGGCAGACACCGTCTTCATCCAATCGCCGACCGGCGGCGTCGCGCAGGGGGACCGCCACGACGTGTCGATAACCGTCGGGGACGAGGCCGTCGCGCACGTCTCGACACAGAGTTCGACGAAGGTCCAGACGATGACGTGTAACTACGCGGCCGCCGACACGAGCCTCAGCGTCGGCGCTGACGGCCATCTGGATTACGTGCCCGAACCGACGATTCTCCACGCAGATTCAAGATACCTGCAGGAGCTGACCGTCGATCTGGCTCCCGGCGCGACCGCCGTGGTCAGCGACGTTGTCGTCCCGGGCCGTCTCGCCAGAGGCGAGCGCTTCGAGTTCGAGCGGTACCTCTCCCGCGTGCGAGCGACCGGTCCTGACAGGCTCCTGTTCGAGGACGCGACGCACCTGACGCCCGCGGACGAGGACCCCACAGCACCCGGCGTCCTCGGCGATTTCACGGTCTACGGGACGACGTTCGTCCTCGCACCGGACCACGACGAGACCGAACTGAGCGACGCGCTCCACGCGGTCGTCGCCGACGGTGAGGCCCGGGCCGGTGCGACAGCGTTGCCGAACGGTGCCGGCGTCGCGGTCCGAGCCCTCGGTGACCGCGCCGAGACCGTTCAGGCAACGCTTCACGCGGCCTGGGACCACGCGCGCACTGAGCTACTGGACGTGCCTGCGCCGTCCGGGAGGAAATACTGATGCTGGTCGCAGACACCTATCTCGGCCACCGCGAGGACGAATCCCTTGCCGAGGCCGTCGAAGCGGCTGACAGCGCCACTGTCGTACTCTCGGACACCGAGCGCCAGCGCTCGCGGGTCCGCACTGAGACGACAGCTGGCCGGGACCTCGGTATCGTGGTCGCTCGGGACCTCGCAGACGGTGACGTGCTGGAAGCCGAGGACGGCACTCTCGTCGTCGTCGAACTGGCCGCAATCGAGGCCCTCGTGCTCGATTTCGCCGACAGCGAGGTATCGCCGACCGCGGCGTTGGAACTCGGTCACGCAGTCGGGAACAAGCACTGGAACCTCGCGGTCCGCGGGCAAGAGGCCCTGTTTCCCGTAACCAACTCGAAGGAACGGATGGAAGCCACGGTCGCCGACCTGCTCCCTGCGGACGTACCGACACGATACGAGCACGCACCACCGACGACGTTCGACGATGACGAGGTTGACCACACCCACGGTGACGGCACCGGTACCCATGACGACGGTGGCCACAGTCACGGCGGCGCTGGCCACGCCCACGACCACGGCGTCCGTACTATTGACGGAGGGGACCAGTGAGCGACGCTGCGACGCTCGAATCGTTCCGCCTCGCGGATTCGTTCCTGCCGGTCGGGACCTACACAGTGTCGTACGGACTGGAGCAGTTCATTCAGGACGACCGGGTCGAAGACGCAGCGGACCTCGAAGCGCTCCTGTCGACGTACCTCCGACGGCAAGTCGGCCCTGCCGAACTCGTCGCGCTCCGGGCGGCACACGCCGCCGCGACCGACGGTGATATCGACGCGATATGCCGTGCCGACCGGCGGCTTTCGGCCGTAACGCTGGCCGCCGAGTTTCGTGAGAGTGCCCAGCAGTCCGGCTCTCGACTGCTCTCGCTTCAGACGGAACTGCGTGACGAGACGGTGTTGAACAGGTACGCGGGGCGTGTCGACGCCGACGAAGCACCCGGGAACTACGCCGTCGTGCTCGGCGTTGTGACCGCGCTGGCCGACGTAGCCGTCCGCGAAGCCTGCTTGCTGTGTTGTCACGGCTTCGTCACCGGACTGCTGGGCGCAGCACAACGTCTCCTGTCGCTCGGCCACACGGATGCCCAGCGGATTCTGGACGAACTACAGCCGGTGATGACGGCCGTTGTCGAGGAGAGTTCTGACGGAGCAGTGGATGCGATGACGCCGTTCGCCCCACTGGTAGACGTATTGGCCGCCGAGCACGAACGTGCGGAGCGGCGGCTGTTCGCCAGTTGATCCTCAGTACGTTCGAGCGCAACAGTACGAGCAGTCCCGTTCCCGAACCGACTTTCGTAGGAAGGGAAAAGCCGAGAGGTCCCAGTGCTCAGTGTTGACCGTTATTCAGCACTCCCAACAAGCAAGAACGTCTCCGGTCGCACCGCCTCGAACTCGACCGTGAACCCGTGCTGTCGGAGTGCGTCGGTCGCTTCGTCAGCGGAAAACCGTTCATCGACGGGCGGGCCGTTGCGACCACTGCCGGAAGCCGCCCAATCGGCGATGGCGAGCGTCCCACCAGATTTGAGCACCCGCGCAATTTCGCTCAGCGCCTCGTCGCTGGCGAACTCGTGGTACGTCATCGTCGAGAACGCCGCGTCGAGACTACTGCTATCGAACGGGAGGTCATCGATTCCACTCGTCACGAGATCGACGTTGTCGGGGACACCTTTCTCGCGGTAGTAGTCGTGCATCGCTTCTTGAATATCTACGGCGTACACGTGGTCGACGCCCGGTGCAACATCGTCAGTGTAGAAGCCGGTCCCGCTCCCGAGGTCTGCGACCGTTTCGTCACGACTGGCCGACAGCGCCCAGCGGAGTTCTTCCGCGGAGAGGGAACGATACCGTTGCTGTGCGTCTTCGAGCTTGTCGGCCCGGCCGGCATCGAACGTATGATACCCCATATTAGAGGTTCTGGAACGCCTCGTCGACGATTTCACCAGTGTCGGCGACGATGTCTGCCATCTCCACGTTGTCGGGTGCCATCCCGACGAGGCGGGCGATACGCATAATCGAGACGTGATAGACGCGCTGTTGTCCGGGCTCTTCCTCCCAGATGACGACGTTACAGGCCATGAGCGCACCGAGTTTGTTGTCTGTCGCGTCGAGGGCGCGGTCAGCGACTTCTGGGTTGCAGGCACCCAGCACGTAGTACGGATCACGGTCCGCGTCGACCTTCTCGTTGAGCATCTCGGAGGGCGAGAACTCGACGGGGACACCGAATCCGGCGTCGGTGAACACGTCCCGCACGTGTTCGATCGCGTCTTCGTGACTCATTTCGAGCGTCGCCTGTTGTTCGCCGATGTCTTCAGGGTCGATCTGGCTCGGGTCGATTGGGAGTGCCATTAGTGTGTTATATTGTGCCTACAGAACAAAGTCTCTTCGGATACGCTGTTGGAACATGGAGTGGGTTTTGAACTATTTATCGAGCAGAAAGGTCACTACTCGTCGATGTTACAACTGTAGCTTGTCGGCCGGATGGGGACTACTAGCCGGCCCCTCAGAAGTGACATGGCTATAAAATGGTTAGTAAATTAGGTCGGCAGCGAGTACTAGCACGATTTCTGAGCCGGATACGCTTCTGAAATTCCACCAGACAATTAATGCCTAATCGGTAGCCGATGTCAAACGGCCTTGCTCAATTAGAGGTTGCGCAAAGGGACGACGGGAACGCCGAGCATGGAGATCCACAGTTGGTGAGGTTCCACTCTTGAATCTCGGATAGACTCTCACAGAGATAATAGTATTGTACGAGGTGTGCAAATATATAAGTGAATCCGGTGCGAATATCGTAGTGATGACTGACGAGCTAGAGGAGATCAAACGAGAAAAACTGAACGAGCTTCGTAGCCGAGACGAGTCGGATAGTACCGACGAATCTGAATCAGGAACCCTCTCCGATCCGGTTTCGATCGATGGAAAAGCCGAGTTGTCCGACATAACCACCGATCACGACGTGGTTCTGGTCGACTTCTACGCCGACTGGTGTGGGCCGTGCCAGATGCTTGAACCCGTCGTCGAAACCGTCGCCGCCGAGACCGCTGCGACAGTGGCGAAAATCGACGTCGACGCGAATCAGGAACTCGCCGCTGAGTACGGCGTCCGGGGTGTCCCGACGCTGCTTCTATTTGCTGACGGGGAACCGGTCGATCGACTCGTCGGAATGCAGGACGAAGCACAACTGCGTTCCGTTATCGCAGAATACGCCTGATTCGGGCGCTTAAGCTCACCTAGGGCGAAACGGGAAGCAAACCTCATCTCATAAACCAGGGAACTCGCAACGGTTCGTTTGGACACCTTCCGGACGGTCGTGTACGACGTTTCACTCAGCGCTCGCGTCCTACCAGTCAATAGCCCACAGTATTGTATTCCTCGCGAAATTCTTTTGCGTATACTGATCTAATTACAAGATATGGCCGATATGTCGTTGGTCGTCGACCACTCGAAAATGGTCTTGACGGCAGCAAATATCCTCGACGGCAATGACCACGCATGAGCGACGCTACTCCCCCCGCCTACGTTCGAGACCACCGCGAAAAACTGGTCACACTCGCCCTCGATCTCCTGACGATCGATACGTCGAACCCACCCGGGAAGACGCGTGAGATTGTGACCGAAATAGAGGGGTTCCTCGACCCGCTTCCGGTCGATGTCGAGCGGTTCACAGTCGACCCAGCGAAGCCGAACCTTCTCGTTAGGATTCCTGGTGAGTCGGACCGAACGTTGCTGTACAACGGGCACCTCGATACGGTTCGATTCGAGGCCGACGCGTGGACTCACGAACCGCTCGGCGAGCGCGTCGACGACCGCGTGTACGGCCGCGGCGCGACCGATATGAAAGGGGCCGTGGCGTCGATGCTGCTTGCTATCCAGGCTTTCGCCGCAACAGACGCTACGCCGCCAGTCACGCTCCTGTTTGCCTTCGTGAGCGACGAGGAAGTGGGCGGCGACGCCGGCCTTCCCGCGCTGCTGGAGGCCGGACAGCTCGCCGCGGACGCGTGCGTGATCGGCGAACCCACCTGCGAGGCGGGCCGTCACTCCGTCACGGTTGCTGACCGGGGCAGCATCTGGCTGACGCTCGAAGCCAGCGGCGAGGGGGCTCACGGCTCTCGACCCGTACTCGGTGTCAACGCGGTCGACCGACTCTACGACGCTGTCGAGACGCTTCGGGACCGCTTTGGCTCCAGGCGACTCGATATCGATCCGGCGATGGAGCCGATCGTCAACGAGTCGGTCGAGTACTACGCCCCGTCACTGGGCGAGGATATCGCTCGCGACCTGTTCCGGTATCCTTCGATAAACCTCGGCGTTCTCGAAGGCGGCGACGCGATAAACAGCGTTCCACAGTCCGCTCGCGCCGAAATTGATATCCGACTGACCGCCGGGGTAGAGACGCCAGACGTGCTCTCGGAGATTCGGTCCTGTGTCGCCGACTGCGAGGGAATTACGATTACTGATGTCTCTTGGAGCGTCGGGACTGCCGAGGAGCCCGACAGTCCGCTCGTCGAAGCTGTCACGTCGACGGCAGCAACCGTCACAGGGGAACGCGTCTTCCGACGGAGTGCCACGGGCGGCGGCGACGCCAAGACACTCCGGAACGCGGGCGTCCCGACTGTCGAGTTCGCGCTCGGGACTGACACCGTCCACGCCCCCGACGAGTACGTCCCGGTCGACGTGCTCGTCGACAATGCAGCCATCTACACGAGACTGCCGGTAGTGTGGACCTCACAGCTAGCCCCGTAGCAGTCCGCCGAGATTTGTTTTTCCTGGATTGACCGCTCCGGTGGTCACCATGCATCGAGTAAGACTTAGGTATCTGTAATGTGTGCTTATGGGTATGAAGAACAATATTGGTGCCACTGACAGACTGACCCGCATCGCTGTTGGCCTCGGGCTGGCAGTTGTTGGACTGGCGACGCTCGGCGGTCTGTTAGGTCTCGGGACGACGGTCGGCGCGGTCGCGACACTGCTGGGTGTCGTCCTCGTCGCAACTGGCCTCGTCCGGGTGTGTCTCCTGTACCGACTAGTGGGTATCGACACGTCGGGTTCCCGGTAGGAATGGACCGGTTCCAGAACACCGGCCAGCCCGACTGGGACTGGTGGAGCAAACTCTGGCCGACGCCGGGCGCGACGCTCCGGACACTCGGCGTCGAGTCCGGCGAGTCCGTCGCCGAGGTCGGCTGTGGCAGCGGGTACTTTGCGCTCCCGGCCGCCTGTATCGTCGAGCCCGAGCCGGTGTACGCGCTCGATCTGGATGCGGCCCTCCTCGACGAACTCGAACACCTCGCCGCTCAACAGGGGGTCGAGAACATCGTTCCGATCCGCGGCGACGCCCGGAACCTGCCTTCAGCACTCCCTGCCCGCGTCGATACACTCATGATAGCAAACACGCTGCACGGCGTCGACGATCAGTCCGGCTTTATTCAGCAGGCGTTCCGTGCGATTGAGCCAGGCGGGAGCCTACTCGTCGTGAACTGGCACGACCGTCCGCGCGAAACCACGACCGTCGCGGGCGAACCGCGAGGACCGCCGACAGCGCTTCGGATGACACCTGAGGAAACCGAAGAGACGGTGCTCTCGGCGTCGGATTTCACGCTTGAGCGGCAGGTCGAACTGCCGCCGTACCACTACGCCCTCGTGTTTACCCGATAGATATAGCGTCGCGGTCCCGGCGGTTCCGTACTCGCCGTCCGTTCGATACTCTTGTTTCACTGCGCTGACTCATTTTTTCCACAATCTTGGAATTCACGCACAATACTAATACAGATGAGTCCTAACTACCTCCTGTGAGACTCCCATGACTGACATCGAACCTGACGAAACCGTCGACGCCCGAGGCGCAGCCTGTCCCGGTCCGCTGATGGACCTCATCGGACAGATCCGAGATGCCGAAGCCGGTGACGTGGTTCGGCTCCTGAGCGACACCGACCAGTCGCTCACGGACGTTCCGGAGTGGGCCGAAGAGGCCGGCAACGAACTGCTTGCCGTCGAGGAGTTCGACGATCATAACGCGTTCTACGTGGAAAGATCATGACTGAGCACGTCGTCATCGTCGGTGGCGGGACCGGTGGCACCGTCCTCGCGAACGACCTCGCCGATCGACTCGATGCCGAACTCGACGCCGGCGACGTCCGGATCACGCTGGTCAACGACGGGCCTGACCACGTGTACAAGCCGGTCTGGCTGTACGTGCCGTTCGGACAACGCGAACCGGACGACGGTCGGCGACCGCTCGACGAGCTCGTCGACGACGCCGTCGACCTTCGAATCGATCGCGTGAGCGAAATCGACACCGAAGCCCAGCGACTACGGTTCGACGGCACCGCCCCAGCAGTCGACTACGACTACCTCGTGCTGGCGACCGGGTCGACGCTAGAGCCCGAACGGATTCCCGGCCTCGTGGACGGCGGGTACGATTACTACAGTGAGGTGGGCTCGACCGCCCTCCGTGACGAACTGCTGGAGTTCACCGAGGGGCATCTCGTGTTGAGCGTCATCGGGACGCCCCATATGTGCCCGGCTGCGCCACTCGAGTTCGTCTTCATGGCCGACGACTGGCTCCGCGAGCGCGGGCTCCGCGAGGACGTCGACATCACCTACACGTACCCGATCCAGCGCGTCCACGGCAACCCCCATATCGCCGAGTGGGCCCGGCCGATCATGGACGACCGCGGCATCGAGGTCGAGACGTTCTTCAACGCCGAGTCGATTGATCCCGAGGCGAAGACCATCACGTCGATGGAGGGGACCGAACTCGACTACGATCTCCTCGTGACGATTCCACCCCACGGCGGTATCGACCTCATCGAAGAGGCGGGGCTCGGCGACAATGGCTGGGTCGACGTCGACAAGCACACGCTCGAAGCGCAGGCTGTCGACAACGTTTACGCACTCGGCGATACCGCCGACACCGGTGTCCCGAACGCGGGCAGCGTCGCCCACTACCAGGCCGGCGTCGTCGGGCAGCGCCTCGCCAGTGAGGTTCGGGGTAGGCCGCCGACAGCGACCTACGACGGGAAGACGCTGTGTTTCATCGAGACGGGAATGGACGCGGCGTCGTTCGTCGAGTTCGACTACGAGAACCAGCCGTCGCCGGCACCGCCCTCGGAGAAACTCCACTGGTCGAAGCTGGCGTACAACGACTCCTACTGGCTCACCGCACGGGGGTTGCTCTGACCATGTCCGGAGAACACGTCTCCGAGCGGACCGACCTCGAAGCGGCGATCCAGCAGAACCCCGAAGCTGTCGCCGAGTTTATCGAACACCTCGACGCCGTCAACGAACTGCTGGACGTGCTCTCGCTGGGCGAGAGTGCGCTCTCCGACGAGATGGTGCGTGAGCTCTCGACCACGGGCTCGACGCTCGCCGAGTCCGCAGACGGGCTTGCGACTGACGAGACCGTCGCCCTAGCCGAGACCGTCGGTGAGAACGGCGACGAGTTGCAGGATGCCCTCGAAACCCTGCTCGTGCTCCAGCGAAGCGGCACGCTCGACGAACTGGCCGAACTCGCCGACGTCGGCTCGCTGGCAACCGCCGCACTCGACGACGAGATGGTCACCTCGCTGGCTGGCACGGGTGCCGCGCTCGGCGAAGTCGCACAGACGGCTGCGGACGACGACACCCGTGACGGTATCGAGACGCTACTGGCGAGCCTCGGCGAAGCGGAGCGTGAACCGGCCAAGCCGGTCGGTCCCGTCGGGTTGCTTCGCGGGCTACGCGACCCGGACGTTCAGTACGGGCTGGGCTACTTGCTGGCACTTGCCGGCGCAGTCGGCCGTGAGCGCGCCGAGGAGAAAGCAGAATAGTTGGCCGCCGGAGACCTTTGCGCGTTAATCGTTTCAGACGAGGAGCTGGATATCGGCGTCAGCCATGTCCTGCAGCGCTGTCGCAGCGCCAACGCCGGTGGTGACGCCGTCGTAGAAGTCGGCCTCGTCGTAGTCCATCAGGTCGATGGTCATCTGACAGGCCTGGAACTCTACGCCCATATCGAGGCTTGTCTCGATGAGTTCCTCGATAGTGGCGGTGTCGTTGTCCGCGATTTTCTTCTCCATCATCTTTGTCGTCACGCGGTCCATGCCGGGGAGCGCGGCGACGGCGTTCGGCACGGGCATGTTCGGGTTCCCCACGGAGCTCAGCTTGAGGTTTTTCGAGCGCTCCTCGTGGAGGATGTCCAGCCCCCAGAACGTGTGGAAGACGGTCACCTCGTACCCGAACGCGGCCGCAGTGCTTGCCAGGATGAGCGGCGGGTACGCCATGTCGAGCGTCCCCTTCGTCGCGATGATGCTCATCTTCTTCGTGCCGTCCGCACTGGTGGCCTCGTCGAGCGCGTCTTCCAGTTCGTTGACGCGGGCGGCCAGTTCTGCACGCGATGGCGGATCATCGGAGGGGGCATCGTCGGATGGTGCGTCTGGTGTGTCCGTGCTCATCGTTACTCCGTCTTGCGCACGTAGTGCTTGTACACGTCGTCGCCCTCCTCCTGATCGACGAGCTCGACGCCCTCGGTGCCGGCGGCCCAGCCGTCGATGTCGCTCATGCTTCCCGAGTCAGTCGCCAGTACTTCGAGGACGTCGCCGGCGTCGAGGTCGTCGGTAGCCGACTTCGTCTTCACCACTGGCATGGGACACGATGCGCCTTTCACGTCGAGCGTCTCCGCGATGTCAAATTCAGCGTTCATTGGTTATTTGCTCCGTTAGATTGTCTTGGAGCTATCGCACAATACCGTCCGGTCAAGTAAAAGATTGTTGGTTCTTGGGTTTTGGGCAAACAACTGTCGCCCCACATATCCGGCAATGCTCGTTTCAAATCCCATTATAGGCCGTATTGAGCTCCTACGTAGATTGAACCGACAAATAGTATTGTTTAGTATTTGCATTACTATGCAAATGCTTTTGTGTATCCGCCCGGTAGAAACGAGTGCACAACATGAACGCTGACGACTTTCCGACACCGGACGTTGACGTGGAATCGACTGATCCGGAATCGCTCAAAAACCGCATCGACGCCGGTGAGGACGTAATGCTCCTCGACGCGCGCATGCAATCTGATTACGACGAGTGGCGCATCGACGGCGAGAACGTCACGTCGATCAACGTCCCGTACTTCGAGTTCCTCGAGGACGACATCGACGAGGGGGTCCTGGACCGGGTCCCCGACGACCGCGAAGTGACCGTCCTGTGTGCGAAAGGCGGCGCAAGCGAGTACGTCGCAGGCACACTCGCGGAACACGGCTACGACGTCAACCATCTCGAAGACGGCATGAACGGGTGGGCAAGTATCTACGAGGCCGTCGAGGTCGAACGCTACGACGGCGCCGGCACACTCCTGCAGTACCAGCGGCCGTCCTCGGGTTGTCTCGGCTATCTCCTCTACAACGACGGCGAGGCCGCTATCATCGACCCGCTGCGGGCATTCACCGACCGCTACCTCGAAGACGCCGCCGACCTCGGCGTCGACCTGCAGTACGCGCTCGATACGCACATCCACGCCGATCACATCTCCGGCGTTCGCGACCTCGACGCGGAAGGCGTCGAGGGCGTCATTCCAGAGGCTGCCGTCGACCGCGGCGTCACCTACGCCGCGGAGCAAAGCTCCACGAGCCCTGCCTCGCAAGCTCGGCAGGACGCCGACGGCCTGATGACCGCCGAAGACGGCGACACGTTCGACGTCGGCGACGCGACGATCGAGACAGTCTCCACGCCCGGCCATACGACCGGGATGACCTCCTACCTTGTCGACGGGAGCCTGCTCGCAACCGGCGACGGGCTCTTCATCGAGAGCGTTGCTCGCCCTGACCTCGAAGAGGGCGACGAGGGCGCGCCCGAAGCCGCACGCATGCTCTACGAGTCCCTTCAACAGCGCGTGCTACCTCTGCCCGACGACACGCTCGTCGGCGGTGCGCACTTCAGCGACGCCGCCGAGCCCGCCGAGGACGGCACCTTTACCGCACCAATCGGTGAGCTCGTCAAAGAAATGGACGCGCTCACCATGGACGAGGACGCGTTCGTCGAGCTCGTCCTCTCGGATATGCCGCCGCGACCGGCCAACTACGAGGAGATCATCGCGACGAACCTCGGGCAGAACGCCGTCGACGACGAAGAAGCGTTCACGCTGGAGCTCGGGCCGAACAACTGCGCCGCTAGCCAGGAATCCCTTGCGGGTGACTAACCACGCCAATGGTGATTGAGGCACTCCCACTGCAGGTAACCGCCGAACTGTTTCCGAACGGCATCAGTCGCTACGCCGTCGGTGGCTTGCTAGTCGGGCTCGGGACTGTCGTCGTCTATCTCAGCACCGGCATCAGCGCCGGCGCGAGTACATTTCTTGAGTCGACGCTGTCGTACGTCTCGGATCGGTCCCGGTTCCAGCAGTACGTCAGTTCCCGTGACTGGCGCGTCGTGTTCACGCTCGGTATCATCCTCGGGGCGGCCGTGTACGCGGTCGTCTATCAGGGCGGCGCATGGACCACCGATGTCCAGCCGTGGCGGCTCCTCCTCGGTGGGCTATTCGTCGGTATCGGAACACGCGTCGGGAAGGGCTGTACGTCGGGCCACGGCGTCTGTGGCGTCGGCTCAGCGTCGAAAACGTCGATAATCGGCGTCCTGACGTTCCTCGCAGTCGCCATCATCACTGCACAACTGATTTCGGCACTGGGGGTGAGTCCGTGAACTGCGAGAGTCGAGCGGAGCGAGAGTCTCGAAACGAGCGAACGGGAGCGACCGGAGGGAGCGACACGTGAGCGACGACCGCCACCCCGCGTTCATGCCGCTGATTCTCGTCGGCGGCCTCGTCTTCGGGTTCGGACTCGCGTACAGCCAGATGGCGCGCCCGGAAGTCGTCCTGGATTTCCTCCAGTTCGAGGACTTCGGGCTGGTGTTCGTGATGTTCGGCGGCGCTGCCGTGACAGGGGTGACCTTCTTCCTCGCGCCCCGCCTCCTCGGCCGCGCGCCGCTGACTGGCGATACCTTCGAACGGCGTCTGAAGTCCTTCGACCGGAGCGTGCTGGTCGGCGGTGCCATCTTCGGCGTCGGCTGGGGGCTGTCCGGCATCTGTCCGGGGGCTGCCTACGCGAGCCTTGGTATCGGCAACGTCACTATCCTCTGGGCGCTCGCCGGGATGTTCATCGGCGCGTATCTCCAGGGCTACTGGCGAACCCGGAGCGAGACTCGCGAGACAGCCGCGACGGGCGCAGACTAGCCGTTCGGTGTGGTCTGTAGCAGGTATGTTATGAACGCGCTCATCCGTCCGTCAGAGGGCAGTTTTTGCCGGATCGTGCGTGCATTTGTGTGAACCGTACACAAGTCTTATTACCGCGTAGCGGCTACGAACAGGTGATAACGATGCCAGATTCGATGTCTGAACAGCTCCGCCGGGATATGCAGTGTGAGGGGCTGTTGGAATGTTTCCACGGGCTCAAAGAACTCGACAAAGAGTGCTTTCGAGCGCTCGTCGAGGCTGACGAACCGCTGACCGTCGACGAACTCGCCGACGCGGTCGACCGCGAGCGCTCGACTGCGTATCGCGCCGTCCAGCGACTCCTCCAGACGGGGTTCATCGAGAAGGACCAGATCAACTACGACCAAGGCGGCTACTACCACGTCTACTCGCCAACGGACCCGTCACAGATCGCAGGCGAGATGCAGCGGATGCTCAACGACTGGTACGCGAAGATGGGCCAACTGATTCAGGAGTTCGAGAACAAGTACGAACAGTCCGACACTTCAACTCCTACTGCCGAAAGCTAACGCCGCCGTCTTCTCTCGATCGCCCTCTGTCACTCCCGTGCCGAGCGGATTTCTGTATGTGATCGGCTGGTTGTCACTATTCTTGGCAGATGAGTGTTATTGTACTTATTACACATTTCTATTGTCACTCACGTCGATATAGCTGATACTCGACTATATCCAGTTCGCTCGCGGCGACTGTACGCCTTCGCCCAGTGGTACGACCACAGCACAGAGAGAGCGTAGTGCTCGAGTGATTACTTCACTGCATTCTCTGCTGGCAGACGCTGTGAGGGGTTCCGGTCGACAATTGAGGACAGTGCTACCCACTCGTCGTGGTTAGTATGTGAGGACATTTCCCGGGACCGTTCATATTGCTGGACGGTGACAGGGCTTATATGAACGAGGTTGATTTCCTGGTCATCAGCTTCGGGTCCGGGTTAGACGTGGCAAACGCCGCCGCGAACCAGAGACAATCAGTCGCGGTCGTGGAAAAAGGCCCCCTCGGCGGGACGTGTCTCAACCGTGGCTGTATCTCTTCGAAGCGGTTGTTGTATCACGCCGACGTGCTGGAGACCGTCGAGGTCGTCAACGGTGCGGAGGAGGGCACACAGGTCCGGGTCGACACGGTGCTTTCCGGAACTCGAAGACGAGGACAGCGACTACCACGAACTGTACCAGACCGTCAAGGACGACACGGCGGTCTGTGACTACTGTTCCGGTGCGTTCGGCGTCGAAGACGCCGTCGCCGATTCCGGGCTCGTCACGCTGGACGAGCACGACGGCCACCCGAGTATTCGCTCGCTCGTCGACGACGACTACGAAATCATCACGTTCTAATCCCAGGCGCGGGGTGGTCACGTTCGACCTCACTGTGGCGAATCCTCGACCTCATACGGTCGTGAACGCAGTATGGGAACCGCAGATGATCGATAGCCAGTAGCCCACGCAGTTACCCGGACCTCACTCAACGCTTAGTACCGCAGCGACACGAGGGCCTGTATGACGGACCCGTTCGTAGTCATCGGTGGCGACGCAGCCGGACTGAGCGCCGCAAGCAAATTCGCTCGCGAGGCACCGGACCGTGACGTGATTGTCTTCGAAAAGGGCGAGTGGGTGTCATATGCCCACTGCGGGACACCCTACTACGTCAAAGGGACTGTCGAGCGGCTGACGGACCTCCTCTCGCTGTCGCCCGAGCAGGCGGCCGAGCGGGGGATCGACCTCCGCCGGAACCACGAGGTCGTCGGCGTCGACACCGACTCTGAGGCAGTCACCGTCACCCACGACGGCGAGACGTTCAGCCAGCCATACGGCAACCTCCTCGTCGCGACGGGCGCACACGCGGTGACCGGGCCGATACCGGGGGCGGAACTCGACGGCGCGTTCACGATGCACGGGCTCGATTCGGCCGCCGCGGTCCGCGCCGCGCTGTCCAAACCCGGTGACTCCGCCGTCGACACGAGTATCGAGTACGGCGATACGGCGCTCGTCGAGAAGTACACAGAGTGGAAGCCACCGGAGCGAGTCGCCATCGTCGGCGGCGGCTACGTCGGCGTGGAGATGGCCGAGGCGTTCCGGGCTCACGACGTCGAGACACACCTCTTCCAGCGATCGGGCCACCTTCTGCCACCGTTCGGCGAAGCGGTCGGCGAACGCGTTGCCGACCACCTCCGGGAACAGGGTGTGACACTACATCTGGACACCGCCGTTGACGAAATCATCGGCGACGAACACGGGCGCATAGCGTCGGTTACCCACGACGGCGGGACCACCGACGTGGGCCTCGCGCTGGTCGGTATCGGCATCGAGCCGAACACGGCCCTCGTCGCTGACACCACGGTAGACCTCGGGGCCTCCGGGGCGATAGCGGTCGACAAGTACGGGGCGACGAGCGTCGACGGGGTCTACGCCGCCGGGGACTGCGCCGAAGCCAGCCACGCCGTGACCGGCGAGCCTGACTGGGTACCGCTCGGACTGACCGCGAACCGGGCCGGTCGCGCGATCGGGCAGACCGTCGCCGACGATCCCTCGCCGGTCGGAAACATCGCTGGAACAGCCGTTGTCAAAGCGTTCGACCTCGAATGCGGTCGCGTCGGCCTCCTCGACCACGAGCAGGCCAGCGCGAACGGCTTCGATCCGGTATCAAAAACAGTCACGGCCGGCTCCCGGTCAGGGTACTACCCCGGCGGCGACGACACCGACGTGACGCTGGTCGCCGACCAGAAGAGTGGTCGCCTGCTGGGCGGGGCAATCGTCGGGGCAGACCGGGCGGCGATACGTATCGACACGCTCGCGACGGCCATCGAGGCAGACATGACTATCGACGAACTCGAACGACTGGACCTGGCGTACGCACCGCCGTTTAGCCCCGTCTGGGACCCGGTGCTGGTCGCCGCGAAAGTACTCAACGGACAGCTGGAGTGACGGCGGCCCGACCCGTTACAGCCGCTGCACCCCACTGGCGACAGCGAGGTACAGCGGCAGAGCAAGCAGGAGGCCGCCACCAAGCAACCCCCAATCAGTGAGTCCGAGCGGGACCGTCCCGAAGTAGACGTTGAGAGGGGTGTACAGCACAGCGAGTTGCAGGAGTATCGACCCGCCCACTGCGGACGCTAGCCACCAATTGGATAGCGTCGGTGTCTCCCGGAGCCAGCGGATCACGTACAGTTTCTCGAATTCGAGGAACACGAACCCGGTGAACACCATCGTCATCGCGTAGGGCGTGACTGCGGGTGCGCCGGCAAGCGTGACCAGCAGCAGTCCGAGCATCACAGTTGTCGAGATGACGCCTGTGCCCCCGATGAGCGCGAGCATGTCGTGGTCGACGATGCCGCGATTCGGGTCTCTGGGCGGTCGCTGCATCACGTCATCGCTTTTGGGATCGGCCCCGAGCGCGAGTGCTGGCAGACCGTCGGTCAGGAGATTAATCCACAGCAACTGGACCGCCGGCAGGACGAGGTAGCCAAAGAGCGAAGCGATAAAGACGATGGCGACTTCGGCCACGTTGGCACTCAGCAGGTAGCCGACGAACTTCCAGACGTTGTCGAAGATCGCCCGTCCGCGTTCGATTGCCCGCTCAATCGTCGCGTAGTTATCGTCCAGCAAAATAACGTCGCTGGCCTGTTTGGCCACGTCAGTCCCACGGACGCCCATCGCGACGCCGATATCGGCGTTCTTCAGCGCCGGTGCGTCGTTGACCCCATCGCCCGTCATTGCGACGGTGTGACCGTTCGCCTGCAACGCCTGCAGGATCCGGACCTTGTGCTCCGGAGAGGTGCGTGCGAACACGTCCACAGACTCGACACGGTCACGGAGCACTTCATCGGAGCAGTCCTCGACGTCGCGGCCTTCCATCACGCGCTGGCCTAATCCGAGTTCGCCGGCAATGGCTGCGGCGGTCCTGACGTTGTCACCGGTGACCATCTTCACGCCAACGCCTGCACGCTCGGTCGCCGCGATAGCGTCGGCGACCTCCTCGCGGGCCGGGTCGATCATGCCGACCAGCCCGGCGAAGATCAGGTCGTCACTGACATCGTCGGCCGCGCCGGTCGTATCATCGCGTTCGACCACGTCGACATCTTCTGTGTACGCCACTGCGAGTACCCTGAGCGCGTCGTCAGCGAACGCCCCGACTTGCTCCCTGATCTGCTCGGCTCCGTCGGGCGTCAGGTCCGCCGGGCCGGTATCGGTGAGGACACGGGCGCACTTCGAGAGGATTACGTCGGGTGCGCCTTTCACGTAGACCGTGTCATCGTGAACGGTGCCCATCCACTTGCGCTCCGACGAGAACGGGATTTCGTCCGTCCTCGGGTGCTCTTCACGGAGGCGTTCGACGTCGATTCCGGACTCATCAGCCGCCGTGACGATGGCCCGCTCCGTTGGATCTCCCCCTTCGAGTGTCGCATCGCTACATAGTGTCCCTGCGCGGAGCACCGTGGCAACGCGGTCCGGTAGGGTCTCCCCGTTTATCTCGTCACTGTCGACAACAGCGTCGTTGACCCAGATCTGACTGACCGACATTCGCCCCTCGGTCAGCGTCCCGGTCTTGTCTGTACAGATGACATCGACAGAGCCCAGCGCCTCGACGGCGGGCAAGCGCCGCACGAGCGCGTTCTCGTCGGCCATCTTCCGAACACCGAGGGCCAGCGTTAGCGTCACAACCGCTGGCAATCCCTCGGGAACGGCGGCTACGGCGAGCGATATCGCGGTGAGTGCCGCCTGAACCAGTTCGGTCCCCTGGAAGACGAGGAGTGGAACCACAAGCACAGCGAGGATCATTACGCCGACGCCGAGCGTCCGCCCGAGCGTGTCGAGTTCGGTCTGTAGCGGTGTGTCGGTCTCCCCTGTGTCCGCGAGTTGTCGGGCGATGGACCCGACCTCGGTGTCCATCCCAGTTGTCGTGAGGACGGCAATAGCCGAACCGCGCGTGACGTTCGTCCCCTTGTACACCATCGATTCGCGCTCCGCAAGCGGTGCATCGGGGGCCACCGGGTCGGTTCCCTTCGAGACCGGCGTACTCTCACCGGTGAGTGCTGCTTCGTCTACCTCCAGAGACTGACAGTCGATCACTCGACCGTCGGCTGGAACGACGTCGCCGCTCTCCAGTTCGATAACGTCGCCCGGAACGAGTTCGGTCGCGTCGACCTCAACGGACTGTCCGCCGCGCCTGACTGTCGCGGTGGGAGCGGTCAGTTCCCGCAAGGATTCGAGTGTTCCCTCTGCGCGGTAGTCCTGAACGAAGCCGAACAGGCCGTTCCCGACCACAATCACGGCGATCAGTACTGCGTCGATAGCGTTGCCCGCCCACACGGACAGTATCGCGGCCGCGACGAGAACCCAGATAAGGGCGCTATCGAACTGGGCGACAGCGATGTCGAGTGGTGTCCGTTCGCTCCCCTGCGTTATTTCGTTCTCGCCGTGTCTGTCGCGCCGAGTTCGGGCCTCTGCCGGCGAGAGTCCATCGCGCTCGCTGTCGAGTCCCGAAAGAACGTCGGTAGTTGGTTGCGTGTGGGCGGCGTCGGGCATGGGAGTCTGATCTGCCGCTATGTTGATATATGTTTGTCCCCACAGTACAGCGTTCTTCCTTGAGCCGCTGGTTTCGACGGTAAAGGAGACGTATCGGGCTCGTGATAACCGCGCCCGTAATGATTGGACAAGCGGAGATCCGAGGCGCAGATGTGAGCGTCGTATCCCGGGATCTGGTAATGGCAGACTAGCGATGAGCGAGTACTGTCACGAACCGTCCCGCGTTAGGGTTCGGTCCGTCCCGTCAGGTCATCTGGCACGAGACGGTAGAATTCGAAGGTCACTTCCCGGAGCGGCCGTTCGAAGATGTCGATCAGCGGAATTTCGACGTGTTCGAGTCCTTCTAGCGTTTCCGTCTCGATTCCCTCCCGTTCGACGTCTTCGAGCCGACCGTTGGCGACCACACTCTGCCACCCCGTATCTGTCTCGCGATACGTCACGAAGGTCGCCGCGCGGTCGCTGAGTTCGCCTTTCGACTTCTCCGTCCCAACAGCCAGCCGGAAATAGAAGGTGGTACTCGACGTGTCGTACCCATACGAAACCGGAACCGAGTGTGGCGGCGCGTCGCCGGCGGCGAGCGAGAGGACACCCGTCCCCCCGTTGTCCAGAAACGCGTCCCGTTCCTCGTCGGTCAATGTAACCGGGTTGTCCGCGGACATAGTTAGTGTCACGTCAGGAACAACAATAAGTGCACGGTCGCATCGTATCTGACTGTTGCCCTGCCGAGGAGACGGTAGAGACCGTACTCGGTCGGGCCCAAACAGACCAGATCGCGTGTCCTGTCATTCGTCGACGCGCTGGTCTCGGGCGTTGACTGCGAGTACAGGCATGTCGGCGTGTCTGATGATGCGTTCTGTCGTGCTTCCCATGAGGAACCGATTGAGACCGGTCCGACCGGCTGTCCCCATAGCGATCAGATCGATGTCGTTCTCCTCAGCGTACTCGAGAATATCTGCTGCCGGGAATCCACTGACGACCCGTGTGACAGTTTCCACTCCGGATTCGCGTGCTCGTGCCGCAATCCGCTCAGTCACTGTCTCCCCTTGCGATTCCAGTGACTCGATCAGGTCTTTCGGCAGCGTGTATTCGGAGCCGGTTGCGATATTGCTGAGATTGACGACGTTCAAAGCGTGAATGCGGGCGTCGAACTGCGCCGCAATCTCGCACGCGGGCTCAACTGCGGCCGCTGCGGGTTCGCTTCCGTCCGTCGGAACGAGGATATCGTCGTAGGGAGCAGTATCGCGACTCCGGTCGGTTGCACGGACGGTGAGAACAGGGACATCGGCCTGCCGAACGACGCTCTCTGTCACGCTCCCGGCGAGATATCGCCCGACACCTGTGCGGCCGTGTGTTCCCATAGCAATCAGGTCCACATCGTGATCGGCGCGGTATGCGCAAATCTCGTCAACTGGATCCCCCGTGCGGATAGTCGTCTGTATCGCTCCGGCGGCGTCCACCGCGTCCGTGATAGCCGCGGTTGTGTCTTCGGCGTCGGCCGTCATGCGGTCAAGTGTCTCGTCTTCGAGGTCGTCACCGCTGAATGGCCCGCCTGCTGGTCTCGTATCGATGACAGCTATGACGTGCAGGCTCGCGCTGAACGCACGGGAGAGGGCTGCCCCGTGCTCGGCGGCCCGGGTCGCGTGTTCGCTGCCGTCAGTCGGGATCAGAATTGAATTGAACATTGCTGTGTTTACGACTTGTTGCTGTCAGTAAATAAACTGCAGTCGCGATTCTCACGCTATTAGAAATCCAGCGGCTGAGACCGGCGTCTCAAATATTTTGACTGCGTTACCGGTAGTACTCGTCGGCGGATCTCCCAGAGTATGAGGGGTGGGCGTAACAATTGTACAGTTATTACCAGATTCTATTAGAGATATATTCGTTTGAAAGCGACATGAGGGCTGTTACTGACTGTCCTACTGAGGGGCTTCAGTAGACTACTGTGGACCACCACCGGTCTGCGCCTCTTCCGCCTCGCCCCAGCCACCGGCATCAACTATGCTGAAGAGTTCGCGCCAGTTTTCCTCGTCTTCACTTTCGGGGAGTTGGCTGTGGAGGGCCTGAAAGTCAGCGGCCGGGACTACTGTATACATCAGGTCAACAACGACGCGTTCGTGGGACGCTACGTCCGACGGTCCAACCTCTTCTATTTTCGCCGGTTGATGAACGCCGTCCAGTCAAACCGCTGGCCGTGGTCGTGGACGGCGCCGGTCATATACCGCTTAAGCCTGATTCCGGAGAGATGACAGTATCTGTAGTGTGGTCAGTCACTCCCTCTGAGAGGTCCGCTCTACTTTTTTATCGTGGGGTTGCATTCGTGATACGTAACTGGATGATCAGACGCGACCTATGACAATCGACCAATTAGAAGAGTACGGACTCGAACAGATGGACGACGAAGCGATTCGGGAATTCCTCGCGACACACTCGACCGGAGTCTTGGGGCTGCCGACGACAGACGTCCCGTATCTGCTGCCACTATCGTACGGCTTTGATGACGGAGCATGCCTCTATTTCACCTACCTCCTCGGCGAATCAAGCCGGAAAGCAGAACTGACTGAGCGGGCCGGCCGTGGCCGGTTTCTCGTCTATGACATCGACACCCAGTTTGAGTGGCAGAGCGTGATGCTTGCCGGCGATATCAGCAGTGTGCCGGAGGACGACTGGTCGGATATCACGGCGATGACGCAGAACGCCTGGCGACCCAACACGCTCCAAGCGGCCACCACCTCCAGCGGGGTCGCACTCTACGAGTTCGAGATAACGGATCTCGCCGGTATCCGACAAACCGGACTGGCACCCGACTTCCGGGAGAACATCGAACCGTGACTGTGGCTGGCCTGTGACAGGAAACGGCGTTTATATGATTGAAAATACGGTATTTTCGCAAAATCCGACTGATTGCGCTGTGGCTGCTCGCCATACATAACAATAGATTATCGGTGTTTGAGAATGGTCAGCTGATTGAAATAGTATGACGACCATTTCCTCTAGTATGTACGACACAATTGTGGTTGCAACCGACGGCAGTGCTGACGCGAACCGCGCAGCGACACACGCGCTCGAACAGGCCGAGCAACACGGTGCCGAGCTTCACGCAGTCTTTGTTGTCGATACGGATCAACACGCTGAGCCAGCACTGAGCAGCATGGAGCTGGAAACTATCGAGATCGAGGAATGGGGGAACAAAGAGCTCACGGAAATCGCTGAGAGAGGCGACGGACTCGATGTCGAGGTCACCACTCGGTGCTGCCACGGGAAACCGTACGTGGAGATTATCAGCTATGCTGACGAAGTCGACGCCGACCTGATCGTGCTCGGATACCACGGCCATTCCCACAGCAAAGGCGACCAGATCGGAAGTGTGACCGACCGGGTCGTCCAGAACGCGGGACGTCCGGTACTGGTGGCTACCTGAGTGAGTGACACAGAGACCTTTCAGACGGGCATACACCGGCGAAGCTGTCTCGGAGCACTCACCTCGGCGTTAAGGTTCGGGCACGACAGCGACCGCGACCGAAACCGATTCCAGTGCAACCGCCCGAAACGTGACCTGAGAGATGTTCCAACCGACGGCTGACTGGATTAGTCCCGGTCAATCCGCAATGTTGATTGCCGTGCTGGGACTTGCTACGCTCGGAACGGTGGCGCTGTTTTTCGTCGCGGCGGCCAGTACACACCGACGCCGGTCGCGGCCGTACGTTCTGTTGACTGTCGCTATCGGGTTGCTGGTCCTTCGGTCGGTGGTCGGCATCGGGACTGTCCTCGGGGCTGTCCCGATGGTAGTACATCACCTCACTGAACACGGGTTCGATTTCCTCATCGCGCTGCTGGTGCTGAGTGCGATCTATTCGGTCGCGCCGCCGAGCGTCCCCGACTGACCTACGTTTCGACGGTCACACCATGAACCATTTGGTGTCGTCTAGTGTATTATCTAGTATGTCTGACTATGCACCAGCCCTGACACGCCGGCAGTTCGTCGTCGGGACCGCGACAGTCGTGTCGCTCTCGGGGTGTCTGGGGGCCAGTGAGGAGATGGAACCGGTCAGTATCGAAAGCGGCCAGAACTGTGACCAGTGTGGGATGGTCATCGACCAGCACCCGGGACCAACCGGTCAAACGTACTACCAGGACAACACGCCCGAGGGGCACGACCCGCCGGCACGGTTCTGCAGTACGACCTGTACGTATCGGCACCGGTTCGCCAAAGAACAGTCGGGGTGGACGCCGGCGGAGACGTTCCTGACCGACTACAGTACAACTGACTACGAAACCCAGACCGACGGGGGCAAGGCCATCATCTCCCGACATCTGGGACGAGAAGCCTTCGCTTCGACTGAAACACTTACCGTCGTCGCGAGTTCCGACGTGGAGGGCGCGATGGGAACCGCTATCGTTCCATTTAGCGACAGCGCGGACGCCGAGTCGTTCGCCGAAGAGTACGGCGGCCAGACCCTCCCTGCCGAGGACATAACCCGAGAACTGGTGGGTGGGATGTAAGCGAGTTCCCGCGGAGTGAGAACGTCCGATACCCTGTTGTCCCGGAGGCTGGAAAGCCGTACTGAAGACTATGTCCACGGTTACTGAGCAAGTGCGTTCCCACGTCGAGTCCAAACCGGGAGTCCATTTCAACGCGCTTGCAGCGGATCTCGATATCGCGACTGGACAAGCACAGTATCACCTGCGGAAACTACGCCGTGCCGGCGACGTCGTCGCCGAAGAGATTCAGGGCAAAACGCATTATTACAGCCGGGAGTACGGTCCCTGGGAGCGACGTGTGCTCGCGTTTGCCCGGCGAGAGACTGCGCGGACAATTCTCCTGCATCTGCTGGAAGCGGACTCCCTGTCGGCAGACGAACTGACTGACCGGCTGGGAGTCGCCCGGAGTACGGTCTCCTGGCACGTTTCTGCACTGGCTGACGCAGAGATACTCGAAAAATCGTACGGCGAACGGGGGCGTGTCGTTGTCGCTCTGACCGAGCCGGACGAGACACAGCGGCTCCTCGCGGCGGTCCGTCCGTCGCTCACGGACCGTCTCATCGACCGGTTCACGCGGCTGGTCGACGACGGGCTCGCGGCCGCAACTGACGGCGGCTGAGGTCAGGCCGCATCCGTCGCAAGCATCGCCCCCACGAATGTGAGTCCCCACCAGAACAGGAGCGAGAGGGCGGCGACCCACGTCGGGACGAACGCTGACCGACCCGGAACAGCGACGTACAGAACCTGATCGAACACGAGTCCGCGGTAGGCTCCCGCCGGAGTCATGGCGAGCGCGCCGCCGAGTGTGCTCGTGGTGACACCGCTATCGAGCCCCGCGAACACCGCCAAGTCGCCTCCGACGGTGATGACAAGCAGTCCGGCGAGTGCGAGCACGAGCGCTCGGCCCCGGCTGCCGGCGAGCGCCGACAGCAGGAACGCGATAGTCAGCGACGAGAGCGCGTACAGGACTGTCAGTGCGATAAACCGGATAAACAGGAACGGCGAGTCGACACCGCGATGGCTCGCAAACACCGTCGTCTCCGGGCCTGCGGTCGTCGCCACGTTGATACCCAGGGCCAGCAACGGGACGACGATAATAGTGAGCAACAGCAGGGCACGACCCGCGTACACCCCGCCGACGTACGACCACGTCGAGAGTGGGTAAGTGTCGAGTATATCGAGTTCTCCCCGGACAGCGGGGTCGGCGATCGCGCGATAGCCGACCGCAAAAGCAAGCGTCGGCACGAGTACTTCGACCGCAACGAGCGTGTCGACGACAGTGGGGACGTAGCCGCCGGCGGGGCCGCCACCGGCATGAGCGAGGGCGAACAGGACGATCCCCGTGACCACACCGAGCGCGATGTAGGTGCGTGTCCTGACTGCACTCTGTACCTCTCGCACGAAGACCGTCCAGAAGCGGTTGCTCTCCGTCATGCCTGCTCCCCCTCTGGCGCAGCGATAGTGGCTTTGTCCTGTTCCAGAAGCGCTGTGAACGTCTCGTGGAGCGGCCCGCCGGTCTGCTTCCGAAGCGATTCCACCGACCCGGTCCGCAAGAGGCGGCCGGATTCGAGTACTGCTAGTCGGTCAGCCGTCTCCTCGACGAGCGGCAGTTCGTGCGAGCAGAGAACCACAGCGCGACCGGCGTCGGCAATCGACTCGACGATATCGAATATCAACCGACTCATTGCCGGATCGAGGCCGCTCGCCGGTTCGTCGAGCATCACGATCGGCGGGTCACCGGCCAGTGCCTGTGCGATCCCCAGAAGGCGCGTCATCCCCCCGGACAGCCCTGACACGGGACGGGCAGCCACTTCTTCGAGGCCGACACGTTCGAGCAGTCGGTCCGGATCGTCGTCGACGAGGTCCGCGTAGAATCCGGCCGTCTCCCGGACGCTGAACCCCGGCCGGAAGGTCGGCCGCTGTGGCAGGTAGCCCAGCTGGCGTTCGGCCTCAGGCCCACCGTACGAGACGGTGCCACTGGTGGGTCGCTCGACGCCCAGAAGCATACGCAGGAGCGTCGTTTTCCCGGACCCGTTCGGGCCGATGAACCCGGTTACGGCATCGGACGGAATGTCGAGTGACACCTCCGAGACGGCCGTCACATCGCCGTACGTCTTCGTGACCTCGTCCGCCGTGAGGTACGTCTCGCCAGTCATGCTGGTTCCTCCATGGCTGTCTCGTTTCGCAGTCGCTCGACAGCCCCGGGATTCGCAGGGTCTGTCAGCGGAGCCCTATCGACAATGGTTCCCCGGCGGAAGCCAGGCGTGGTGCCACGGAGTGCACGGAGACCACGAACGCTCGGTGCTGATCTGAGGACGACCGCAGCGTCGGTCTGGTGGAGGCGGCGGTCAACAGAGTCGGTGGGTGAGTAGGACTGGCCCAGTGTTGGCCCAGTTCCGCCAGTAAGGTCGTACGCACCGCTCCAGTAGTTCCCCCGACCTTCGTGCGTGTACACGCGTAGCGGTCCCGGTCCCGAGATGGCGTGGCGGTCGTTCGCGATGAAATCGTTCTTGGTGACGATGTTCGACGGGACGACTGTCGACGCCCGCACACCGATGTCATTCCCGTAGAGAACGTTGTGCTCGTACAGGGACCGGTCGGCGTTTGTCGACATTGCCTGCGTAGTGTCGACTACCACGTTGTGTGCAATATAGCTCCGGGAGCCGGCTAACATGACGCCGCTACCGGAGTGGCGCACGTCGTTCCCGACGATGGCGTTCGCCATAGGGTTCGTCATGACGACGACGCCGGCGTACTCCTGTCCCCGGGCGACGTTGTCCGCGACGAGCGCCCGGGAGGTGTACATCAGGTGGACGCCGAAGCGGTTGTCCCGGAACGTGTTGTTCCGGACGGCGGTCCCGTCGGCCCGGTGGAGGTACACGCCGTCACGCCCGCCGTTGAAGACCGAATCCTGCACGACGATTGACCCGTGCATCCCGATCACGCCCATGAATCCGTCCTGCCAGTCTGCCGTCCCGTTCACCGTGCTGTTCTCGACGACCGCTCCGGGTGTCCGCCGCAGAACGACGCCGCTGGCGGGCGTCTCGACGCTGAGGTTCGCAACGTACAGTCCGGACGCGTTTCGACCGGTCACGGCGGCATCGCTGTTGCCGTAGGCGGTCGTGACGGTGGCGTCCCAGGCGCTATCGTTGCTCTGCGTCGGGTCGCCGACCGTCGTGTTGCCGACGCCGACGATGTCGAACCCGGTGACACCGACCCGGTCGGCGGTCACTGTCACGACTGTGCCGTTGCCACCCCCGTCAAGCGTCGCTCCGGGGCCGCTGAGGGTGAGTGGCTTGTCTATCGTCACCTGCTCCTCGTACGTGCCAGTCGGGACGACGACCGTCGTATTCGGCGGGGCCGCATCGACGGCTGCCTGAACCGTCGGGGCATCGGTTCCGACTTCGACCGAGACGGGCCGATTTCGACGCTGGCGAGCCGCCTGTACGGTGGCGTTCGTATCGTTTCGCCGCGGACCGACCTGCTCTCGGACTGCTGCCGCCTGTTCGAGGTCGAACGAGTGGGATTTGAGCGCCTCCCAATCGATGACTCGGCCGCCACAGCTATCGGCGAATGCGTCTGCGTCGTCCCGATCGGCAAACGGCACAACCGCCGGTCCGGATGGTACCCGCGCCGCACCGTCGACGACGTAGTGGGCCTGATTGGCTTCGACCCAGTCCGGCGGTGTGGCTGTCCGGAGCGAGCCATCGTCGCCGCACCTGACCGGGCGGTCACTGTAGTCGGAAACGTACACCACGAGTGGATACCCGAACTGCTGCTCGTGTCCCGGCTCGGTGAGCGCGGTCACAGCCTGACTGATACCGACGTAGCCGACGACGTAGCGGTACTGTGAGTAGAAGACTTGCGCGCGCGGGACGCTGATACTCCGATTCCGGGCGATCTGTTCGTCGGCCATCGTGATGCCACGTTGTACAGTGTTATCGAACGCCACCGGTTCGGGGCGGGCGCTAGTGGTATCGATGGCAAACGACGCAGCGAAAACCATTGTACCGAGAACTACTGCGAGTATCGCGAAGAGTTGCACAGTCGTCAGGGCTGGTCGCATCTACCGGTACTACGAGCGATGTCCCATTACAGTATGTGGTGTGCCTCTCGAAACTGCCAGCACACCCACACACGGTCTGCCATGCCGGAAGCCAGCCCTGACACTGTTCGAGAGCCATGGTGTTGCCCCACTCGGCTCTGTAGTTTCGATACACTGCGGTGCATGTCACGGATATCGGATGCTCCAGCGGAGGTTGTAGACGGTGACTTTGAGGATTAATTCACGGAATTCAAACCAGATTCACGCACGCGCGGCAACGCCGAGCGTCCGCTTGATCCTTACGAAGGCGGTGTCAGATATGGATCGCTGGTGGTACAGATCACTGTCCATGCGGGCGTTGTGGGCGTACTCGAGTGAGTTGAACATACCGTGTTTGATCGGCGACGGATACCATTTCGACGGAGTTCGTCACGGAAGGCTTTTGTATCGTATCCTCTGTCAGGAGCGAGGCCTCGGCGGTCGCCCGTGTTTCGGCGGGCGACCTACGAGCCGCTCTTGGCGTCGTGTTTCATTGAGATGGTCGAGTAGATGCCGGTGGTGTATAGGGTTTCGACATCCACCAGAGCAGTCACTTTCAACGCTCGGACGCGGTAGCCTGTGTGGTTGGCGTAGTATCGGCTTCAAGCTTTGATCGTGACCAGCCAAGCATCAATCGCAGCATTGCCTTCCCGTGTCTTGACTGACGCGTAGAGAAACGCACGCCAAACTTTGGTCGGAATCCGGGCAAACCAGGTCCAGAGAACCGTATAATGAGGCAGTCGTGTGAGACCGATGACCTCTGCTTCGTTCGCTGAGGAATCCCACAATCTTCTATCCGGAGTTCTACCACGAGATGAGCGGTCCCGAAAATCGCTTGCCGGGTTGCGAACAGGTGTTTAGTTATAACGCAGAGGCAGGGCGACTGATTCGCAAAATCAGTCACAACGACCACCGTCGCCACCGCCACTGCCCGGAGTGTGGCCTCGTCTCGTTCGGCGGCAAGCTCGGCGACCGACCGGCCGATGTGTTTCGAGCAGTGCTTGACAAGATCCTCGCCGCCTGCAAGCATATTTCTCAGTCACGGATTCGCCGGCTTCGTGAGGGGGCTATGAAACGGAAGCGCGAATATGGGCGTTCGGACACGGCTAACGTCGAAGAGATGCTCAACGATATTCGTCTCGGGTCCGAGCGACAAAACTGATGCAATTTCTAAGAACGATAACCACTGAAAGGCTAATTTACATTTGTTTGGGCAAGTGGTATATTTATAACCGACTGTAAGTAAGAGATCAGCAATGAGTTTTGATCAATTCCGCGGTTATATTGAACGTAAATCGGGCTGGTCAATTCAGGATTTATTTGCGACAGTGGTCTTAGGCGCATTACCACTTATTTTCGCTCGTAATGCCTTCCTCAAAGATGGATATGCTTTTGGCAATGAGGTGTTCTCAAATCTTATACCACCAATACACGTTCGCCGCGCGCTTTCCCAAGGCGAACTACCACTAACTGCCCCATGGTTTGGCGGCAGGTCGATCTGGGCGAATCCGATGTTCAAGGGCTTCTATCCACCAGCACTCCCGATGTATATTCCGCAGGTACCACTTGATATCGCCTTGGAGGTGGTAGCAGGTGCCCATCTGACAGCAATTCCAGTTGTGGCGTACTGGTGCGCACGTCGGGATCTCGATATAGCTCATGCAGCACCGTATGCGCTCATTTGGCTCTTCATCGCTTGGCCGCACTACTCCGGCGGGCAGTTAGAAAAACTGTTCGCGTTTCCGTGGGTTGTCCTCACCGTCCACCAGTTGCTGCCCCGCTATCTAAACTCGGCATCCCGGCGAGCTGGAGTAATCGCCGGCATTGGGATTGGGGCGGCATTCTTAGCAGGCGGAATGTACTATACGTTCTATCTCTGCGTGTTCACCGGCGTTTTGATTGTAGCCACGCAGGCGTGGCGATTCGCCACCGGGGTTGCGCTCGGTTCACTCGTCGGCCTCCCTCACGTCATTACTATCATTCCATCGCTACTGAATGCCTCAAAGCGACCGCCAGTGTCGCACTCGCTTGATTTAGTCCAGCAGGCACTCGTTATTTCTGGTCTGCATCCAGTCATTTCAGTCGTGCCCGGCCACCTAATCGGAGCTGGCTATGCAACAGTCGGTATTCCAACACTTGCATTTGCTGGGCTCGGAATTTGGATTGCTAACAACCACGGTGGATTCGACCGGCGATGGGCGTTTGGGGTGTTAGGCGTCGCAGTCATTGGTGCACTGCTTGCGACAGGATTCTGGGCAATCTACAGGATACCTGGCATCTCTATTTTCCGTAGTGCTGGCCGTGCGACCGACTTGATAGCGTTCGCCTGTTTGTTGCTAACGGTGTTCGCATTTCGCGAGACGGAGTTCACAACATATCAGTCAGCACGCCGGATTGGGACTACGTTGCTGGTCGCCTGTGTAATAACGACCATGGTTGCACAACCTGCATTCGCTGGGTTCGCAGCACAACATCCAAATGAGGGTCGGGCAGTTGCTCAAGCACTCGATGCTCAGGGGTGTGATGAGGTATGGCTTGAACACGTCCACACGTGGGGTGGCAAAGTTCGGGTGCGGCCTGCGAAAGCATCGTTTGCAGCTGTTGAACGGGGCATCGTCGTGCAGGGCGGCCACTACGGGGATATCGGACAGTCATGGACAGTGACTGGTCCGGATGGGGAGCCAACATTCGACGCACTCGTTGTTGGAAAAAAACCCCCTGAAACGGCTCATTTGACTCGGCCGTTCGAATACGAAGAGTCAACCATTGTTGGCCAGGTCAACATGAGTTCCTTCGAACTTGTTGATACTGTCCCGCTTGAGGAAGATGGAGCAGAGGCGTTTATTTACGCCTACGAAGGCCGCTGTTAACGCGCTGTAGAAGCGCAGATCGTTGGTCACACTTTTTCGAGGTCACACATGGCAGAGACAAACAACCCCGGTAGAAGGTAGTATCGGCACAATGCGGCGCTCTTTCGTCCAGAAAGTCGCCGGGGTGGCAGTGATGTATTGGTCCCTCGATCAAGATGGTGACGGAGACTATCTGGACGATCTCCTCCGTCTGAGCGATGAGGGCCGTCCAATCAGCTTAGCAGTCGACAATGATGGCTCTCGGGTTGCTGACGGACTGGGTGTGCTTGATGCCAGTCTTGGCATCCCTGCCACCGAACCCTCAACGGAGACCATACAACGTCAGCAACGTACAAGTCTAACGGTATCCCGTCAATCAGTTGGATCGATTCTCAGACCGATCTGATTCTGACTTGAACAATGCGTTGCAGGACCACGCCGATGGGGCACTTATCGACAATGGCGGCTTGATCATCGATGCATCGATCATGCTGCCAGCTGACAAGACACTGTACCTGTATAACGAGGCTAGTGTCTGTGTCAGTATGGACTGCCACGTGGCTCGTTGAACACACTGAACTGCAAGAGCGTACTCAGGCGCTCGAAGATACGATTAAGGAACAACAGGACACTCCATTCATAAACACGCCTACGTTTTACCGATGAACTACTTGTAGCTGCGCTCCCATCATTCAATTTATAAATGGGCGCCAATCAGGACCGAAACCCCCGGGCCGAACAGACAGTCTGCCCGTACTGTGGCGTTGGCTGTACGATACAGTACGCTGGCAACGGGAAGGCGACCGGCACAGCGGGGCCAGTGAACACGAAAGGAGAGATCTGTCCAAAGGGCGGGGCCGCGTACGACGTGGTCGAACACGAAGATCGGTTGACCGAGCCACTCGTCCGTGAGAACGGGCGTTTTGCCACTGCCCCCTGGGAAACCGCCCTATCTCGCGTGACCGACCGACTCACGGAAATCATCGACCAGCACGGGTCGGACGCCGTCGAGTTCTTCGCATCATCGAACTGCACAAACGAGGAGAACTACGTCTTGCAGAAGATTGCCCGGATGCTCGGCACCAACAACGTCGACAACTGCGCTCGCCTCTGTCATTCGTCGACGGTCGCCGCGATGAGCGAGCGGTTCGGTGCCGGGGCGATGACGAACACACTCGATGACCTCGCCGAAACCGACTGTCTGCTCGTGACCGGGGCGAACCCAGCCGAACAGCATCCCGTCATTTTCCGTTCGTACTTCGTGCCGGCGATTCGCAACGGAGCAACACTCATCCATATCGACCAGCGCGAGACGGACACGACCAATGCTGCCGACATCCACCTCGATGTTCGTCCCGGATACGATATCCAGCTCCTCAATTCGATGGCGAAGGTCATCCTCGATGAGGAACTCGTCGACGAGTCCTTTGTTGAGGAACGGACGACCGGCTACGCGGACCTGACAGCACACCTTGACGATGTCGACATCGGGTCGGGTGCCGACGTGGCCGGCGTCGACCCGGAAACCGTTCAGGAGGCGGCCCGAACGTACGCCGAGGCCGATAGAGCGGCAATCATCACCGGGATGGGAATGAGCCAGCACGCGTGCGGGACCGACAACGTCCACGCGCTGTTGAACCTCGCGCTGCTGACCGGTAACGTCGGCCGCCCAGGCACCGGCGTGAACCCGCTTCGGGGCCAGAACAACGTGCAGGGGGCCGGCGACATCGGAGCGCTTCCCAGCGTGCTCCCCGGCTACGAACCCGTCACGGACCCGGATGCCCGACAGCGAGTCGCAGACGAGTGGGGCGTCGAGCCGCCGAGCGAACCCGGCCTGACGGAGACGACTGCGACGCACCAATTCGGTGACGAGATCAAGGCTGCGGTCGTGTTCGGCGAGAACCCGGCTGTCACGGAGCCAAACGCTACCTCTGTCGGGGCCGGCTTCGACGAGCTCGACTTCTGTGTCGTCATCGACCTCTTCGAGACTGCGACCGTCGACCACGCCGATGTCGTGCTCCCCGGAAGCAGTTGGGCAGAGAAAGCGGGGACCGTGACCAACACGGACCGGCGGGTGATGCGGATGCGACCGAACGCTGATCTGCCCGGGAACGCCCGCCGGGACCTCGATATCCTCACAGATCTCGGTCAGCGGCTGGTCGACCAGTCGGACGCGTTCGACTACGACGGACCGGAAGCGGTTTTCGAAGAGCTAACGCGAGTCAATCCGCTGTACGCCGGAATGAGTTACGACGGCATCGGTGATAGCTTCCAGCGGTGGCCGTTCCCGGCGGACGCCGATTCCGGAACCGACGTTCTCCATACGGAGACGTTCGCGTCGGGCGAGCAAACAGCATCGCTGGCCCCAGTCTCGCCGACGCCGCCGGCCGATGCCGTCACCGGGGAGCAACTCGTTCTCACGACGGGGCGCGTGCTCCAGCACTTCAACAGCGGCGCACTCACTCGCCGGTCAGAGACGCTCATGCGAATGCGCGGGGAAGATGTCCTCGAGATCCACCCGGACGATGCCGCCGCTCGCGGTATCGAGGACGGCGATACGGTGGTCGTCGAGAGCGAGCGCGGCAGCGTGACAGTGTCGGCGGCTGTGACGGCGACCATTCGGCCCGGAGTCGTGTTCTGTACGTTCCACTATCTGGACCCGCTCGCAAACGCCCTGACCGGCGATGCGCTCGATCCCGTCGCCGAGATCCCAGAGTACAAGCATTCGGCGGTGGAAGTGCGAACGCCAGCGGCTACCACACAAGAGTAGGAGGGAGCCGGGGAAACTCCAGTGACGGTTGAGAAGGTCGAACTGATACGTTCCAGAGGCAGTATGCAGTTCGGCACTGCAGCGCGACCGACTCTTGCCAGAACCGTATCTCTACCTGCGTCCGTATTTCAACGGACGACGTTCAGCGGACGTCGAGCATCTCTTGGCAGTCAATACGGCGATGAGATGAGTGGCTACTGGTCTACTTACGCTGCATGCAGTCGCAGGCAGATGAGGCTCCCCAGCGTTCAAACGGACCGGTTGACCGCCGTGAGAGGCCATTCGGTGCCTGATGAGGGTTTTAGGCACATCACTTACCCGTGTGGGTACTCAATTCGAACCTACCCTACGTATCATGGTTCCCGGAGAGCCCCTGCCGCATCCGTCGGACGAACACGAGAGATATCCGCCAATTCACTGCGACGCATGTCGGTCTGCACTGCAATCTCCTGATGGTCTGCCGTCGTTCCTGCTTCTCGATCAGCTAACAGTTCCGATTGTAGGCTGTACTGATCACTTGACGCAGTTCAGGTCTGTTTGCGGGTATACGACTACAGCCACCGCTGAACTCCTAGACTACAGACCTGCTGGCGGCGTTAGCTGTCCGAGTTGTCACCTAGCGGTGCACAATCCACAGCAGCCAGTGATTCAGGTTCAGGATGGGGCCGTCGCTGTGCTCGCATGTCCAAAGCACCAGTCAGAGATTATTACCCGATTTCAGACGGGACTGGATACACAGCAACAGTTGACAGCGCAGTTCGACAAGTAGGCTATGAACTGGGGACCGGGTCGAGTATCGCTCACGGGATGAAAATTACTTCCCGAGAGATGCACCGATCACTGCTCGATTGTGCTGCCCCAGTATAGACAGAATCTCCGTCGTTGTTGGTGGTCCAGTTTTTGAACGCCCGACGGAATCTCTACCTCGCTGCGCTTATTGGCGCATCGTTATCGTATCTATCCCGTTCAGTCGTTGATAGCAGTTCAGTCGTCGCTGTCGGCAGCCGCCTCAGTGCCGGCGTCGCGGACCTGGGTTGCCTCACTCTCTACGTTGACGCCTTCCCAGTCGTGGTCCGTGTGGAACCCCTCGCGCTCCTTTGCACTCTGAGCGACACGGATGAACTCCGCCTTGTCGCGGGCCGCAGCGATTGTATGCCCGCCACAGTAGGAGAGCCCGGAACGGATGCCAGCACAGAACTCCTCGGCCACAGCAGTGACCGAGCCTTTGTACGGGGTCAGTGCCTCGACGCCTTCGTCGGCGCTGACGTTGTTCTGCTTGTCATCACGGTCCTCGGCCGCAGCAGTAGTCGCCATCCCGCGTGATCGCTTGTATCGCGTACCATCGACTTCGACGACCGCCCCGGGGGCCTCCTCCGTGCCGGCAAAGAGGCTCCCAAGCATTACGGTATCTGCCCCAGCCATGAGGGCCTTCACCGCGTCACCGGACGTGCGAATCCCGCCATCCGCGCAGATAGTAACGTCCAGATCTTCGGCGGCCGTGGCACAGTCATCAACGGCGGTCAGCTGGGGGACGCCAGCACCCGCGACCTTCCGGGTGGTACAGTGGGACCCGGGTCCGATACCGACTTTGACACAGTCGGCCCCAGCGGCGGCGAGGTCTTCGACGCCCGCGGGCGTCGCGACGTTGCCGGCGATGAGGTCGGTGTCGGGAAATTCTTTGGCGAGAGTTTCGACGGCATCGAGCGACCGGTCGAGGTGACCGTGGGCCACGTCGACGACAAGTGCATCAACACCGGCTGCAATCACGGCCGCGCTCCGTGCGACGTAGTCCTCGTTGATACCGACTGCTGCGCCGATCTGTTCGCCCGCTTCTTTCACCTGCTCGACCTGCTCGGCCTGTTCCTCGGGCGTCAGGAACCGGTGTAGTACCCCGAACCCGCCAGACCGTCCAAGCTCGATTGCCAGTTCCGCCTCCGTAACGGTGTCCATCGCAGCGGAGACGAGCGGCGTGTCCAGTTCGATGGTCGGCGTAAGCGACGTCGAGAGGTCGATGTCGCTCCGACTATCGACCGGTGATCGCTTCGGGACGAGCAGCACGTCCCCGTAACTCAGTCCAGTACGTAACTCGTTCATACCCCGCTAATGGAACTCCTCCTAGCACAAAAGGATCTCGGATTAGAGATGACCCGCTCGTCCCGGCAACCACGACTTGTTTCGCATGGCTGGGCTGCCCTATTTTTAGGGCTGGCTAAAAATCGAAGGGTATTTGTTATTTTAGGCTGGGCTAAAACTCATGGCGGAGACTAATCAGGACAAAACGTGGTCGACGCGGAGAGAGTGCGTAAAGTACGGGACCGCGCTGCTGACCACTGGCTCGCTCGCAGGTTGTACTGGGCTTTCGAGTGGAGGTACCGAGTCCGATGAAACCCGGACACAAACTGACCGGTCCTATTCAGGGACGATGGCACCGGTGGGCAACCTCAGACTTGAGTCGAGTCCGGAGACCATCGTCGGCGGGTGGGGATTCGAGGAAGACATCCTGACTGCACTGGGGGAGGCCGACAAGCTCGTCGCCGCCGAGGGCAACCAGTTCTGGTTCACCGGCTTCTACGACCAGCTTCCCGGCGTAGACGTCCCCGATCCCGAGTCGCTGGAGTTAGTCCGGACAGACGACTGGTCACTCAGAACCGAGGTTCTCTATGAACTCGACCCGGACCTGTTCGCTACTGACCCGAACCGATTCATTTCGTACTACGGTGCTGACGGGGGCGATATCTCCGAAATCAACGATTCGATTGGGCCCTTCTTTGGGAACGCCAGCCGCCGCAAACGCGGCGACGACTGGCCCACCTGGCCCGGTGGTGAGTCCTACGCCTACTACGATATCCCCGAATTCGTCAGCAGATACGGAGCACTGCTCGGAAAGTCCGAGACAGCCGCTGCTATCAACACCCTCTACGAGCAGGCGCTACAGGAGATGCGGTCGCGCGTTCCACCGGCGTCCGATCGTCCGAGCGTCGGATTGCTCAACGCGCAAATAAACCCCGACAACGAGGGGTTCTTCCGTGCCTACAACCCCAGGACTGAGATCGACAAGGCATACGGGAAAAAACAGTACCGAGATCTCGGCATTGTCGACGCGTTCGAGGGCGAGTACGATGGCCAGTCCGGGATCCAGGTCGACTACGAGGCACTGCTGGAGGTCGATCCTGACGTGCTCGTGTTCCACTTCGGCGTCAATTACCGCGACTGGAACGGCGAGGATGCGCTCCGAAAGACAGTCGAAGGGATGCGGGACAGTTCGCTGGGGCAGGAACTCACCGCCGTTCAGGAGGATCGACTATACGTCGGCGGGTCAGCCTATCAGGGTCCGATCATCAATCTCTTCCAGACGGAGATGCTCGGAAAGCAGCTCTATCCCAACGAATTCGGTGAGTGGCCGGGCGAGATCACCGCTGGCGAACTTCCAGAGATTCCCGAGGGCGAACAGCTGTTCGACCGCGAGGAACTCGCAGAGATCCTCACTAGAGCGAGCGAAGCTACTGGCTCACAGTAACAGCAGTTCCCTCAGAAGCATGGTTGGAAAAGGTAGGTGTTGCGCTCCTGTAGGAAAGCGGATGACGGGTGGCGATGGGCACCGTGTGTGCCACCCACTGCAGTCAGAGGCACGGATGGGTTCTGGACCCGAGACATGGGGTGGGGCGAGTAGGCGCAAAGTAGGAAAGGGCCCAAAGCGGGGACCAGAACCCATATGATCGTAATTCACCGTTCGACATATTTTTTGTGGTGACTCCTAGCATAGTGGTAATTTCAGTGCAGTCATCACCGGAACGCACGGCTCCGCCAATCATCTAAAAGGATGGGACGTTGCTGTGGGGGTGGGAGAGATGGGGTGCAACGTACCATCGGAAGTCGTCGAAACCGACGACGGATTCCAGCCCGAAGCAATCGTGCGGGAGAATCCAGCGCGATTGGACAGGGCTCAGAACCCACCTAGCTCCGATAGGAGTGTATATAAAGTGCTTGTGATATCCCCTCGCCGTCTGTTGGTTTTGTCGCAAGCCACTCGTTTCTCGCTAGCGTTAGTCCCATCTGCTCACGTTCGGAGTACACCCGGATTCGAACAGCAAGAGAATGGTGGGCAGCCGGGGGGTAGCGTCCGCACCATTTGGAGTCATCATCCACGACAACGGGTTCCGGACCCGGACCGTTTGATGAACGTGATCGGATTCAATAAGGGCGGTGCGGGGACCAGAACCCTATGAAGTAGAATGTACTTGGTGTAAGATAACAACTGTGACGTTTTATCTCATTTTATTCGCTCTGCGATCACTGAGCTTCCGCAATCGCAGCATCGAGAGGTGGGCGATATCCCCACACAGCTATGGAGGGGCCATCACAACCACCGATAGCGACGGCGGTTGCTGGCTGTAGCGTTGCGGACGACCACGACACTGGCCTGTTAGCGGAGACCACGCGACGGAAACTACCACTGACCATGCGTCGTGAAGTATAGATAGGACCCGGCTGGTACCCCGTTGTTAGTCGGGCCGGCGTTCAGAATCACTCACCGCCATCGACAAGCAAGTTCGTAAGCAACAGTAGTCGGCACTGTAATCGTAAGCACCACGAATATGATTTCCTCGACTGTGGGACCCGATTGAGTGATTGCGCTGTAGAATACTAGTGCACCGGTGGCAAGGACACCAACGACAGTCGCGACGTACTCGGGGTGTATCCATCTCTGTTGGGAGGGACTGGAAACCATATGTGAATTGACCGTTGCATCTGTGCTAACTCCTGTGGTTTTCCGAGTTCTTTGTATTGAACGGAGAGATTCGGAATAGTGGGTTATTCCACAGTTTCGAGACCCGTGATCTCGAATCGTGTCCCACCCATCGAACTCTCAGTTGCGCGAATGTCCCAGCCATGAGCGTCAGCGACTCGTTTGACGATGTTGAGGCCCAAACCAGTCCCTGATTCGGAAGTCGAATAGCCAGCCTCGAACACCTTTTCGCGGTCCTCGGCGGGGATTCCAGGACCGTCGTCTTCGATGTAGAATCCGGGGGTGTCACCGAAGATACCGACGACGACAGTGACATCTAAACCAGCGTGATCGATCGTGTTCCTGAACAGATTTTCGAGCAGGTGCCGGAGTTGATCCGTATCAGCTTTGACCAGTGGCCGGGTATCGGCCTCGCAATCACAGTACAGTTCGGCCTCGTCTGCAGGGTCAGATACGAGCTTCCACGCGGCCTCAGCCGCTGCGTCGATCGCAACAGGCTCCAGCGACCCGATCTCCTGTTGCTCCCGCGCTAGCCAGAGAAGGTCCTCTACAATCCGTTCCATCCGATCAGTCGCTGTTTCGATCACAGCCAGATGATCACTCGAATGTTCGGCCTGGACAAGTTCCAGCCGACCCTGGATGACGTTTAGCGGGTTCCGCAGGTCGTGGCTGACAGTAGCGGCAAACTGCTCTAGCTGTTCTTTTTGATCCTGCAGTTCCCGTTCACGTCTTGTACGTTCGGATATGTCCCGACCGGTGCCGACAAGCCCTATCAGGTTACCGTCCTGGTCGGTCAGGCGGTCAGCGGTGAACTCGTGGGGAGTGCGCTTCCCCTCCGCAGTGAGAAAATCCGCTTCGATTGTCGATTGCCCAGTTGTGAGCGCCTCCTCGATCGCCTCCGCGACTGCATCCTGTTCGTCTTCCGGAAAAAGACTGACCGCATCGAGATCTGCGATTTGTTCATCAGTGTATCCGGCCAGCCTTGCGAATTGTTCGTTACAGCGCTGAATGTTGCCTTCAGAATCGAGGACGTAGAATATGTCGGCAAGTGAATCGAGTGCCTGGTCGGTAAACGTCCGTTCTGCGCGCAGTTCGTCCCGGATTTTCAGCGAGTGTATAGCGTGCGAGATGCTGTTCCCGAGTTCGCCGAGTAATGCCTGTTCGCCCTCGGCAAAGGCAAATTGACGGGACGAATAGACGCACAGGAGACCGTACAGAGTGTTATTGTATTCGAGCGGAACCGCAGCAGTGCTTCGATAACCGCGATCGAGTGCTTCCTCTCGCCAGATCTCGAATCCCGGGTCGTCTTGAATATTCTGTACCGTAGCAATACGTCGTTCCCGGACGGCCGTCCCCGCGGGACCCTGTCCTGTCCGGGAGTTATCTGCAGTGACGACAATAGTGTCGAGATACGCGTCCTCGACGCCGGCCCAGGTCTGTGGCTCGATTCGGTCTGTCTCGGAATCTCGCTCCCCTATCCAGGCGAACCGATAGGGCTCAGAGTCGCTAATGATCTCACAGACGCGAGTTTTGATTTCCGATAGCGAACTCGCTCGGATGAGCGCCTGATCGATGTTGCTGACGAGCGCACGAACCCGTTCCAGTTCAGCAGCGCGCTGATTGGTGCGGTACTGTTCGACGGCGTTTTCAATGCGATTTGCGAGGAGTTCGTATCGTTCTGTTCCGTGTCCTTTCCGGAGATAATCAGTTGCACCGGCGGCAATAGCGTCGCTTGCGACCGCTTCGCTCCCCTCACCGGTGAAAAGGATGAACGGGAGATCAGGGTACTCTTCACGGACAGCTTTGAGAAGCTCGATGCCGTCTTTTTCGGGCAACCGATAGTCGCTGACAATACAGTCAACGGAACGTTCATCAAGCCGGTCGAGCCCTTCAGCGGCACTCGCTGCAGTTACAACGTTGAGTTGGTCGGATTGCTGTGCAAGTATTTCCGAGGCCACATCTAAAAAATCCGGTTCATCATCAATATGAAGCACAACAATATTCGGCAGCTCTGACACAATATCGAATGTACCTAACTTCGAGCGATAAAGTTGCCGACCCAAGTATCAAATTATATACTTTGGTACTTGAATGACACCTCGTGTGATTTGCAGTAAATGTATGATGTAACGGATTGAACACCTAACCTCGGATTGATCGAGCAGCACAGAGCTAGCTGTCCCGGTAAAATATCATACATAAGAACTAGCACGGGTGATTCATAAAAGCTCGATGCATAGCTATAGCAATGGTCTATGCAGGTGCCAAGACTCCCGATTCCATCCGTGTTCTGTATGTAAACGACGATGGTGACTTTGCTGAGTTGGCGCAGACGAAACTCCTGAATATCTCAACTGTCTTTGACGTCACCACTGTCGGGAGTATAGAGGCTGCTCTCGACTTGCTTGTAACTTCGACTATCGATTGTGTAGTCACGTCGTACTCATTGCCGGACGGGACAGGAATTGATCTCCTAGATCGGCTACAAACTGAACAATACGAAGGACCGACAATACTATTTACTGGTCGGGGGAGCGAGCGAATCGCGAGCGAAGCAACGCAGGCGGGTGTCTCCGATTACGTCCCGATCCATTCGGGCCAGAACAGTTTCGAGTTGCTCGCGAGTCGCATCCAGACGCTCACTGAGGCCGCTCGCAAACAAGCGGCCGCCGAGCGACTGTCCGACCGCTTCCAACGAACGCTGGAGCGGGCAACTGACGCGATTTATGCCGTCGATAGCGAATGGCGCATCGAATATATAAACGAGAAGATGGCAACGCGCGTCGACCGCGAACCCGAAACTATCGTCGGGACGATCATCTGGGAAGAGTTCCCCTCGATAGTTGGAACGGAACTCGAAGAGAAATACCGAACCGCGATGGAGACCGGCGACCCGATGTCGTTCGAGCAGTACCTTGGCGAGCCGTTGGATTACTGGGTCGAAATACGAGTCTTTCCCGACGATGACGGTCTGACCGTCTTTTCACGAGAAACCACGGCGGAGCGGGAACGGGAACTGGAGTTAGAACGCAGTGAAGCGATCCTCGAAAACATCCACGACGTTGTATTCGTTCTCGATGCTGACGGGACAATCGAGTTCGCGAATACCGCTTCGAGACGACTTGTTACCGGGGACGGATCGGCCAAGATAACGGGACAGCGGCTGGAAACGGTCGTGGGAGACCGGATATCCGATTGCGATGCGGACCGGTTCACAGCGGCGGTCGAATCGACGGTCGCTGATATCGAGACCGACGGTGGGGCGACAGGATTGTACGGCACGGACCTGCAACTCGATGTGACGACCGGTGGCGGCAAGCGGACGTTAGATGTCCGCGTCACACCGTTCGGGAGCAACAACGGCCGACAGGTGCTCGTCGTTGCCCGTGACATCACCGAACAGAGCATGGCGAAACGACAGTTAGAGCAGGAGCGAGATGCGCTTCGTGACCTCCAGAGCGTCATGGCAAGGGGCGAGATCTCGGCCGAGGCGCGTCTCGAAGAATTGCTCGAACTTGGCTGTCGGACACTCGGGCTCGACATCGGAATCGTCTCACACGTTCAGGGCGACGATTACACGGTCACGGCAGCGCACGCACCGGACGCCGAAATCGAACCCGGAGATCAGTTCGACCTCGAATCGACGTACTGCGCGGAGGTTGTCGGGACAGATGCGGTCTGCTCGTTCGCAGATGCTGTCACTGATGGCAAAGAAACCCACCCTGCGTATCGTGAGTTGGAGTTGGAATCGTATATCGGCGTGCCACTCATCGTCGATGGAGTCCGGTACGGGACGGTTAATTTTTCGAGTCCGACGACGCGAGTCGCGCCCTTCGGAGCGCTTGAGGAAACGTTCGTGAAGCTACTCTCGGAGCTTGTGAGCGCCGAAATATCCCGGATGCAGGACCAGACCGACCTCAAGCGCCAGGAGTTCCTGTTCGAGCGGGTGCAAGACATCGCAGATATCGGTGTGTGGGAGTATTTTCCATCGACGGACAGCCTCGACTGGTCTGACGGCGTCCGTCGGATTCACGGGGTTGACGACGAACACGAGCCGTCACTCGATGACGCACTTGGTTTTTATCACCCTGACGACAGGGAAAAGATTGCGCAGGCAGTCGAGCAGACGATTGCGGACCGGGAACCGTACGACATCGATCTCCGGATCGTTCGGACCGACGGCGACGTGCGCGACGTTCGGGCGTGGGGAGAACGCGTCGACGACCCACAGGACGATGAGCCCGTGCTTCGGGGGGTTTTTCAGGATATCACGGAGCGAAAAGCCCGGGAACGAGCGCACCAGGAACTTGCCGAAGAGTACGAGGCACTACTCAACAGTTCCGGTGACGCCATATTCATGCTCGACGTCGATACGGCTGGTAACGAGCCAGCGTTCGAGTTTGCTCGACTCAGCCCCGGCTACGAGTCACAGACCGGACTCACGACTGACGAGGTTCGAGGGGAAACACCACGGGAAGTATTCGGTGACGACCGCGGTGCTGAGCTCGCAACGAACTACACTCGCTGTGTCGAACAGCGTGCGCCAATCTCGTATCGTGAGGAGTTAGACATCGCTGACGATGCACGGTTCTGGGATACGAGCCTCGCGCCAGTCATCCTCGAAGACGAAATCGTCCGGATCGTCGGCATCGCCCGCAACGTAACCGAACAGGTCGAGCGGGAACGCAAACTCGAAACGACGAACCAGCGACTCGAATCACTCATCGAGGCAACGCCACTCACCGTCATGGAAATCGACACGGACGGAGCAGTCATCCGCTGGAACGACGGGGCCGAGAATATGTTCGGCTGGTCACGAGAGGAGGTGCTCGGCGAGTTCAATCCGATGGTCCCGGACGAGCAGCAGGCTGAGTTCGAATCCCATCGACAGCGCGCACTGAACGGCGAGCCGATTCGCGGCAAGGAGATACGGCGGAAAACGAAAGGTGGTGAGGTACTGGATTTACTCCTGTCGGTTGCCCCCATCACTGCTCCGGATGGGGAGATAACGAGCATACTGGCCGTTCTGGAGGATATCACTGAACAGAAGCAGTTAGAGTCGAAGCTCCGCTCACTGCAGGAAACAGCACAGCGGCTCAGTGGTGCACAGTCGAATGTCGAAATCGGCGACATCGCTGTCGAGGCTGCCGTCGATATTCTCGGGTTCGAGCTCACCGGTATCTGGGAGTATGCCGATCAAGCCGACAAGCTCGTCCCGCTGACGGCGAGTGCTGCCACGGGAGAACTGCTCGGTGAACTCCCGCGGTTGGAGTCCGGAGAGGCGCTTGCGTGGGAGGCATTCGAAACGTCTGAGGTGCGTCAATACGACGACCTCCAGTCCGAAGTGACACTCGGCAAGGCCGACGCACAACTCAGGAGTGGCCTGTTCGTGCCTCTGGGCGAGTTTGGGCTGATCGGCGTCGGAACGACACAGGAACAAACGTTCTCTGAGACGGACGTGGACCTGTTCCAGATACTGGGTACGACTGTCGAGGCGGCATTCACACGGGCGAGCCGGGAAACCGAACTCCAGCGACAGAACGAGCGGCTCGATGAGTTTGCCAGTGTCGTGGCCCACGACCTCCGGAACCCGCTGTCCATCGCCATCGGGTTTCTCGACATCGTCGAAGAGACAGGCGACCTCAGTCACGTAGACCGGATCGAGGCGGCACATGACCGCATGGAGCGGTTGATCGACGACCTCCTTACGCTAGCGCGCGGTGAGACCACAGTTACGGATACGAAACAGGTCGACCTCAAGACCGTGACGACGGAAGCCTGGGGATACGTCGACACCGCTGAGGCAACGCTGACAGTTGCTGACACGGTCCAGACAGTGGCTGGTGACGCCGGCCGGTTGACGCAACTGTTCGAGAACCTCTTTAGAAACGCTATCGAACACGGTGGAGAAGATGTCACAGTAACCGTCGGGCAGCTAGACGGCCGTGACGGGTTCTACGTCGCGGACGACGGCGACGGAATTCCGCCGGGGAAGCGTGAGGAGGTACTGGAACACGGCGTGACATCTACCAAAGGGGGCACTGGCTTCGGACTCTCGATCGTGGCGGACATCGCCAAAGCGCACGGCTGGACCGTCCGTGTGACGGAGAGCACTGCTGGCGGAGCACGGTTCGAGTTCCACTACTGAGGGAAGCAGTGGTCGCGGTTTCTCGGCACCGACAGTGACAGTGCTGGAACCGACAGAACCAGTGCTACGGCCAGAGCCCACGCGCTTCGTGGGCCTCCGCGATACGGGACAGGGCGACGATGTACGCCGCATCGCGCCACGTGATGTCGCGGTTTTCGAACTCCGTCCGGACTGCGTCCCAGGCCGCCCGCATCTCTTCGTCGAGTTCGTCGTTCACGCGCTCGAGTGACCACGACCGGCGGTTGATATCCTGTAGCCACTCGAAGTAGCTCACCGTGACGCCGCCGGCGTTCGCCAAGATGTCCGGGATCACCATGACATCTCGGTCAGCGAGGATGGAGTCAGCAGTGGACGTGGTCGGACCGTTCGCGCCTTCGACGACGTAATCCGCTGCGATGTCGTCCGCGTTAGCCTCGGTGATGACGTTCCCAAGTGCGGCCGGGATGAGGACGTCGACGTCCAGCGTCAACAGTTCGTCGTTCGAAATCACGGTGTCGGCGTACTCGGTGACCGCTTCCGGTTCCTCGTCGTGTGACGGCACTGTCGCCGTATCGATTCCGGCGGGGTCGTACATTGCCCCGTTCACGTCACTGATCGCGACGACAGTCGCGCCCCGTTCGTCGAGTAACCGTGCTGCGTTCGCGCCGACACTGCCGTAGCCCTGTACTGCGACCGTGGTCTCCGACAGTGGCTGGTCGTAGTACTCACAGACCAACTGTGTGATAATCGCGACGCTCCGACCGGGCGCGTCCTCGCGTCCCTTGCTCCCACCGACAATCGGCGGCTTCCCGGTGACGACACCCGGAATCGTCTCGCCTTCTTGCATGGAGTAGGCGTCCATCAGCCAGGCCATCGTCTGCGGGTCTGTTCCCATGTCCGGGGCGGGAATGTCCAGGTTCGGGCCGATGACCTTGCGGAGTTCCTGTGTAAACCGGCGGGTGAGCCGTTCTTTCTCGTCTCGGCTCAACGTTTTCGGGTTGACGGCGATACCCCCTTTCGCGCCGCCGAAGGGGAGGTCCATTACCGCGCATTTCCAGGTCATCCAGATCCCGAGTCCGACACATTCGTCCCTCGTCACATCGGGGTGATAGCGAAGCCCGCCTTTGTACGGTCCCCTGACGCTATCGTGCTGGGCTCGATACCCGGTGAACACTTCGACTGTACCATCGTCCCGCTCAATCGGAACGGTGACTTCGTGGACGTTTCGCGGGTGGTTCAGTCGCTCGACGATGTTCGGGTCGATATCGAGGTGGTCCGCGGCTCGGTGGAGTTGTAGACGGGCTGTTTCGAGCGCTGATTCTGGCTCGGACGGCGTCGGCGAGTCTTCCGAAGGAGAAGCGGAGCTCAGTTCCGGTCCCATCGTTATTCCAGCGGAGTGAGTCGGTTGCGCATTTCACCGCCGCAGTCCTGACAGTTCTCCGGTTGGCTCTCTGCAGTGATGACTTTGCCACACGCAAAGCACTCGTACGGTGTCTCCTCGTCGTGGTCTTGCTCGACATCTCTCATGTGTATTCACGAGTGGCGGTGTCCGACCGCCAGTACTCGGTTAAGGAATAGAAGGACATCAAAGGAATATTCAGAGGTTAAACAAAGAAGTAGGAGCGACTTGAGTTGTTTATTATTGAACCCCTTTCACGACTCTAGACCCGAGACGCTCCGATCCTCGAACAGTGTGGTGAACAGCTTCCGCTGGACAGTCCGGACGTGCTGGTAGAACGCCGGCGGAGAGATTTCAAGCATCGCTGCGATGTCCTCACCGGACCTCGTGCGCGGTGACTCGAAGTAGCCGCTGTAGTAGGCGGTTTGAATCACTTCGAGCTGGCGCTCCGTGAGGTCCGTGAGGAACTCCGAACTGCGGTCCTGCTCGATACCCCGTTCGAGCGTCTCCTTTCGCTTGAGTTCGACGCCGGAGAACGTGCTGTCGACCAACTGTGCGATGTTTCGAACGTCGACGCTCTGTGGCACATCGACGACGAGTGTCGTCCCGTCCGGGTCCGCAGTCGCTGCCCGGAAGATAGCACCGTGGTCGGCCAGTTCTAAGGCGAGGAACGGCTGTGACAACTCCAGCCGCAGAACGCCACTCCCGGCGTCGTCGTCACTGATCTGTGTCACGTCGTCAATCGACGTCATGTCCGCCGCAGCCGCCGCAACCGTTTGCACGTCAGCGTCTTCGACCGTGACGAACACGCTGTTACCAGCCGGTGCGTGCTGGATGCCACCCTCGTAGGAGAGGGAACATCCCGCCGACCGGGCGAGTCTCGACAGGAGGAATCGCTCGTCATCGATGTCGAACTCGACGCGAGTCACCGACGTCGTGAGCAGCGCGTGTTTTCGTTCGATGGCACTGAGCGCCGAGGCGATCGTCTCGCCGAGTTCGCGCAACACTGTGCGCGTTGTCTCGTCGAACGCGTCTTTCGTGTCCGCGTAGATGGTGAGGACCCCGTGCCTGAGATCGTTGTACACCAGCGGGATGCTCAGCACCGAGAGTAAATCACGGGTGAGCGCGTCAGAACGCCACGGCGCGTTTCGGAGGTCGGCGGCGACGTTAGGGATCATCGTCACGTCGCCGGTCGCAGCCGTCTGGCCCGCGGGCTCGGTCTCGGAGTCCGCGACGGCGATTGACTGACTGTCGAGATACCCCTGTTCGTTGCCGGCCCACGCTCGCGGTTCGACGGTAGTACCGCCCGGGTCGACGCTCCCGATCCACGCGAACTTGAATCGGTCCGTGTCAGTCAGCCGTTCACAGACAGTGTGGTTGATCTCTTCCTGTGTTTCGGCGCTGACGATCGTCTGGTCTATCTCCCGGATCGTGTTGTTGATGTGGTTCAGGGCGGTCAGTTGCTCGTTTTGCCGCTGGAGTTCGCGGTCCTGTTCCCGGAGCTGAGATTCTCGGACGACCCGGTCGAGGGCAGCCTCGGCGGTCGCTGCGAGCAGGTCAGTGAGTTCCTGTGTCACGTCGTCGAACACCCCGACGGCTGTCGAGCCGCTGACGAACACGCCGTGGTTGCCCAGCGGAATGAACATGACGCTACGGAGGTCGGTCGCCCGGTTTTCCAGCCGGTCCGACGTGTGGACGTCGTCGAACACGAGTGTCTCGTCGTTGACGAAACTGTGGCTCGGAAGCGTGTCGTCGTTCGTGCGGACAGCCGGAAGTGGCCCATGGTGTTCGGTCATCGCCTGTGACTGTGCGACAGGCTGGAGTTCGTTCGTCTCAGCGTCGTGCAGATAGATGGCGTTCGCGGAGACATCGAACACACTGAGCACGTCATCGACGATGTGCTGAGCGATCTCCTGATTGGTCTCCGTGTAGAGGAACTTCCGTGCGGTTTCCTGCAGCGTCGCCAGCGCTTCCTCGCGCTGTTTCCGTTTCGTGATATCCCGGCAGCTGTACAGCAGCGTCCCGCCCTGAATCGCGACTTCGCGGACGTTGACCAGCAGTGTGTGCTCGTGGCCCGCTTTGTCGGTGACGGTACACTCGATGTTCTTGAGAACGCCCTTCTCTGCGAGTTCCGCACGGTCGAACAGGTCCTCGCCGAGGAGTGTGTCGATCGTTTCCTGCCCGCGGATCTCGTCGTCGGTGTAGCCGAAAATGAAGTGGACGTTCGGGCAGACGTAGGTAAATTCCCCGTCCTCATTCGTCATGAGGACGGTGTCGGTCATATTGCTGAGCGTGACCCGGTGGAGTTCCTCGGACTGACGGAGGTCACGGTCGAGGGTGACCTGGTCCGTGATGTCTATCCCTTCGATTACAATCGAGGTGACGTCGCCGAAGTCGTTCCGGACCGGACGAACCGAAAGCTCGATAACGCGGTCCGTGGCCGTGGTCGGCCGGTGAACGACCGCGTTACCGAACTGCCCGTCGCGTGCGGCCTCTACGAGTTTCCGGATATCGCGTTCTGTCGCCTCGGACTGGGACCAGCACGGCAGCGTCCAGAACAGGTCACCGATGACCGCGTCCACGGCCTCGGCGATCATCGCCTGTCCCGTCTGATTCACACGGGCGAGCGAGCCGCCCGGGTCGAGGACCCACGTGGCCGTCTGTGTGTCCTGAAAGACGGCGTCGAACTGCCGTGCCCGTTCGCGCTGCGTGATCGCTCGCTGAGCGGACTGGAGTGTCTTCTCGGTTCGCTCGATTAGGTCATCTATCCGTAGGCCGTCTGTGCCTGACAGGGGAACGTAGTCGGAAACGCCGGCCTGAATTGCCTCGCTCGCCAGGGCTTCACTTCCATCCGTAGTCCCGAGGACGACGGGGAGGTCCGAAGCCACGTCCCGGAGCTGTCGGACCAGTTCGATACCACTCTCATCGTCGAGTGTCTCTCCCGTGACGAGACAGTCGACCGACTGCTGCCGAACGGTATCCAGGGCGTCCGCTGTCGTCGTAGCGGTGTGGATAGTGGCCTCGGTACTCGCGCTGAGAGCAGCTGAGAACGGCTCGCTCCAGTTTGTAGAACCGACAACGAGAACCTGCGCTGTGTCGAGTGGACTCCCGGCGTCGCTCATCTGATTCTCCCGGTCACAAACCGATCACTGAGGCCACTGGCGCGATACGTGGCTACTCGTGTGGGTTCTCGCCACCGGTTGGGGAAGGGGTGCTTCAGTTGCCGCGTTTTGAATGGAGGGTTCAATAGTAAACACCTGGTGTTCGGAGGGCTTCGTTGCTAAACAATTTAGTATTTCCTCATTCCCGTGGTCGTTTCGATAGAGTGCCATCGATCGACGGCCGGTACTCGCGAAGACACATGACGGACATCACACAGACGCCGACACGGTCGGTCCCTGCCTGTCGTTCAGGCGGTCGTGAGCGAATAGCTCCTGCCGATTTAGCTCAGCCATGATGGACGTACAACGTCGCTTGACGGAGAAGAGAGCTATCAGGCGCGTCGAAGCGCCGACGTCGGTGCCACTGTTCCGATCCGTGACGCGTGTCTGGCATTTCCCCAGCGGCGACGTCCTGCTCGAACGTGCAGAGTATCGTGACTGTCTGATCCCGGACGTCGACCGGGTTGACGTTCCAGTAAGTGGAACGGAGCAGATTGCGGACGCTGTGGCACTCGATACGGATACCACTGTTCGGGTGACAGATTGTTCAGGAAACATAGTAGTAACAAAATTTGATAAGAATGTGAAAATAGGCTGAGTATTTCGGACCCGAATGCCGCTATAAGCCCCCTTTGCTAGCTTCTGCTATGTCAAATAATATAGTAACTTTGCTGGTAGAAATAGATAGCTTTTGGTATCTCGATTAATCCCGTGGATACATGTCTGATGTAAATCCGTACCAGAGTCTACGGACACAGATCGGTGCAGCAGCACAATATTTAGACATTTCAGCGGGACAGCTGGAACGGCTGAAAACCCCTGAGCGGATACTGGAAACGAACCTGTCTGTTGAGATGGACGATGGGTCGGTCGAGGTGTTCCGCGCGTATCGGTCACAGTTCAATGGTGATCGCGGCCCGTACAAGGGCGGGATCCGCTATCACCCGCAGGTGGACCGGGACGAGGTCAAGGCGCTCTCCGGCTGGATGGTCTACAAGACGGCGACGGGCGATATCCCACTCGGCGGCGGGAAAGGCGGCATCGTCATCGACCCGAGCAACTATTCGGAGAGCGAACTCGAACGGGTCACCCGCTCGTTCGCGAAGGAACTGACGCCACTGATTGGAGCCGACCGCGACGTGCCCGCACCTGACGTCAACACGGGCCAGCGCGAGATGAACTGGATCAAGGACACCTATGAGACACTCGAAAACACGACCGAGCCCGGCGTCATCACCGGGAAAGACCTCGCGAGTGGTGGCAGCGAGGGTCGCGTCGAAGCGACCGGGCGTTCGACGGTCGTCGCAGCGCGTGAAGCCTTCGAGTATCTCGACAAGGAGATCGAAGGCGCAACGGTCGCGGTCCAGGGCTACGGGAACGCCGGCTGGATCGCAGCGAAACTCATTCACGAGATGGGAGCAAACGTCGTCGCCGTATCCGATTCGAGAGGGGCGATCTACAGCGAAGCGTCATTCGACCCCGTCGCAGTCAAAGACTACAAACGCGAAACCGGGAGTGTCGTCGGATCTCCGGACGCGGCGGCGGAACTCACGAACGATGAACTGCTCACGCTCGACGTCGACCTGTTGATCCCAGCCGCACTCGAAAACGCCATCGACGAGTCTTTGGCACATGAGATCTCTGCAGACGTCATCTCTGAGGCCGCGAACGGCCCGATCACTCCCGCAGCGGACGACGTTCTCAGCGACCGCGAGACGCTGGTTATCCCGGACATTCTCGCGAACGCGGGCGGCGTCATCGTGTCGTACTTCGAATGGGTCCAGAACAGACAGCGCTTCTACTGGTCCGAAGAGCGCGTGAACGAGGAACTGGATTCGATTATCGTGGAGCAGTTCGGGAACCTCGTCGAGGCTTACGAGGAGCGAAACCTCCCGTCGCTCCGGACCGCCGCGTACGTCATCGCACTCCAGCGGGTCATGAACGCCGGCGAGCAGCGCGGCACCTGGCCGTAACGGGTTCCGGACCACATCTGGCTGCCGTTCTCGCTGCCGTGTTTTCGAGCCCTCTGTCACCAAACGACACGATATTAAGGCCATCCAGTGACGAGGAACACTATGCCAACCGACCGCGTCACCGTCTCTCTCGACGAGGAGACCAAGGAGACGTTAGAGAGTCTGACCGACCGAACTGGGGAAAGTCAAAGCCAGTTGATCCGCGAGGCGATCGCGTTCTACGCGGCAAACTTCGACTCAGCCCACGCGAGCGACAGCGACCACCTCCAGACGTACTACGAGATGCTCTCGACGGGCGAGCACGTCCTGCTGGACATCGACCTGCTGCACGCACTCCTGAGCCAGTTTCCCGACTCGGACGAGCGGGACGAGGAGGTTCTCGAAATGATCGATCAGGTGGCACAGTACCACGCTCAGGAATACGCTGAGCGGTTCGATTCGCTCGAAGATGTTCTCGAGTGGCTCTCGCTGTGTGGGTTCCTGACCGTTCGGCGGGACGAAAAAGGGAGTTTCCACGTGGTGTTCCCATCCGAGTCAGTGCGGTGGTTGATGATTCGGTTCATTCGTGGTAGCATCGCCGACCTCCCGTTCGAAATTGAAGTCGACGAGAGTGTGTCGAAAGTTCTACTGAGAGAGCGAGAACCGTGAATACCCCCGGCACGGGACGTAAACAGACTCGAATCGGGGGATGTGGGAGTTCTTACTAGTTCACACACTTGGTGACACAGACACAGGGTTCATACGACCGATGTTCCGGCCACACACAGGTCTTAACAATGTTTTTCATTACCTGCTGGGACCGTGACAGTGGCTATCAAAACCAACAATCATGAGCATTACAAAACGACTCAAAGCCGTCGGTCCGGGAGCGATGGTCGCCGCCGCGTTCATTGGCCCAGGCACGGTCACGACTGCGAGTGTTACCGGAGCGGAGTTTGGCTACGCACTCCTGTGGACAATGGTCTTCTCAATTGTTGCAACGATCGTTCTCCAGGAAATGAGTGCGCGACTGGGTCTTGTCTCGGGGGAGGGGCTCGGCGAAGCACTTCGAGAACGGTTCGACAATCAGATCGTCGAGTACGTGAGTATATTCCTCGTTGTCGGCGCGATCGGCGTCGGGACCGCCGCCTACGAGGCCGGGAATATCCTCGGCGGTGCCGCAGGGCTCGCGACGATTACTGGTATCGACTCGACGGTGTGGGGGGTCGTGATGGGACTCGTGGCCGGACTCCTGCTCTACACTGGGCGCTACAAGCTGATCGAGCGAGCGCTCATTGGTCTGGTTGCCGTGATGGCGTTCTCGTTCGTAGCATCGGCGATCCTCATCGGTCCCGATCCCGGTGCGATTGCGATGGGGTTCGTCCCCGGTATCCCCTCGGGGTCGCTGTACCTCATCACTGGCCTCATCGGAACAACCATCGTCGGGTATAACCTGTTCCTGCATGCGAGTAACGTCCAGGAGCGGTGGAGCGGGCCCGACGATATCGGCCACTCCCGCATCGACACGGTGCTCTCGATCGTCGCAGGCGGCGTCATCACGATTACGATCATGGTGACTGCGGCCGCAGCATTCGAGCCCGGAACACAGATCAGCGATATCGGGCGGATGGCCGAACAGCTCCGGCCCATTGCCGGGCCGTACGCCGAACTGTTCTTCAGCATCGGCATCTTTGCCGCCGGGTTCACGAGCGCGACGACAGCGCCGCTCGCGGGTGCGTGGGCAACCACAGGTGCACTCGGCTGGGATTCAGATATGCAGAGTACACAGTTCCGTGCCGTCTGGGGCACCATCCTCGGTGTCGGGGTTCTCTCGGTACTGCTGGGCGGCAGTCCCGTCCAGATCATCGTGTTCGCACAGGTCGTCAACGGGATTTTATTGCCGATCGTCGCGGTATTCCTGATATACGCGATGAACCAGCGGGACCTCCTCGGCGAGTACACGAACGGGTCGATAGCGAACGCCCTCGGTGTGATCGTGACACTCGTCGTCGTGTGGCTCGGGGTTCGGACGCTGCTCAGCGTCGCGGGGGTGCTGTAGATGGGCGACCGGCGGATCGGTGTCGACGTCGGCGGCACATTCACCGACGTGACGCTGTCGCTCGACGGCGAACTCGTGACCGCGAAAGTCCCGAGTACCGAAGACCAGAGCGAGGGCGTCATCGCCGGAATCGAGAAGGCCTGCGAAGCGGCCGAGGTCGACCCTGAGACTGTAAGCGAGTTCTCCCATGCGATGACCGTGTCGGTCAACGCCCTGCTTGAACAGGACGGCGCAAAGACCGCACTCGTCACGACCGACGGGTTCCGGGACGTTCTGGAGATCGGTCGGCAGGACCGCCCTTCGTTGTACGATCTGTCGGCGGAAAAGCCGACACCGTTGGTTCCCCGCCGCCGCCGCTTCGAAGTGTCCGAACGGACGACCACCGACGGTATCGAACAGCCCGTCGACGAGGACGAAGTCCGGTCAATCGCCGAGCAGCTGCGCGAGATGGATGTCGAGTCTGTCGCGGTCTCGCTCTTGCACGCGTACGCACACCCCGAGAATGAAACACGCGTCGCAGACATCCTGCGGGATGAGCTCGACGTGCCTGTCTCGGCCTCGCACGAAGTCCTCGCCGAGTTCCGCGAGTACGAACGAACGTCGACAACGGCCGTCGACGCGTACGTCCGGCCGGCGATTGACCACTACGTCAGCCGTCTGACCGACCGTGCGCGGGACCTCGGGATTCCACAGCCCCGAATTATGCAGGCGAACGGCGGCATCACCGACGCCGACACTGTCAGGCGGAACGCTGTGACGACCGTCCTCTCTGGCCCTGCTGCTGGCGTCGTTGGAGCAGGGTCGATGGCGGCAGACGAACAGGACGGGCTCGTTACGTTCGATATGGGTGGGACATCTAGCGACGTGAGCCTCGTCCGCGATGGCGAAGCCGAACGGACGACGGAGGGCGTCATCAACGAGCGGCCGATCAAGACGCCGATGGTCGACGTCGAAACAGTCGGCGCAGGTGGTGGGTCCATTGCCTGGGTCGATGCCGGGGGCGCACTCCGCATCGGCCCGCGCTCCGCCGGAGCGAACCCTGGCCCCGCTTGCTACGGGAAGGGCGGAACGGAGCCGACCGTCACCGACGCGAACCTCGTGCTGGGCTACATCGGCGCAAGTACCAGTCTGGGCGGTGAACTCTCACTCGATGCGGATGCGGCCCACGACGCGCTTGCGGATCTCGCCGACGAGGCGGGGCTCGATGGGCCTCTGGAAGCCGCCCGTGGCGTCTACCGCGTCGCGAACGCGAACATGACCAGAGCCATTCGCTCCGTGACCGTCGAGCGCGGCTACGACCCACGGAAGTTCGGGCTCGCCGCGTTCGGGGGTGCCGGGCCGATGCACGCGGCAGCAATCGCGGACAGCCTCGATATCGACCGGGTGGTGATTCCGCGCGCCTCGGGCGTACTGTCGGCATATGGCCTCCTCGCAGCCGACGAGAAGCGCGACGCGGTACGGACGTATCAGCGGTCGCTCGATGCGGTCGATCCCGACGATGTCGAGGCCGTCTACGAGGAGTTGGCCGAAGAACTACTAACGGAGGTCAGCGACCGCGAAACGGCGACAGTGCGTTGCTCTGCCGACCTCCGGTACGCCGGCCAGAGTTTCGAACTCACCGTGAACGTCGACCGGCCGTTCGACACCGCGGACGCCCGCGAGCGGTTCGCCACAGCCCACGAGTCCGCATACGGCTACCGAGCGGACGAGTCGGTCGAACTGGTGAACTGTCGCGTGACGACGACAGTCGAACGGAGCGCACCGCCGGTCGAGTACACTGCCGCTGGCGACCCACGCAAGGGGTCCCGCGAGGCGGTGTTTACCGACGATGTCCGCGACACTCCGGTCTACGAGCGAGCGAAACTGCCACCAGAGAGCGGAATCGACGGCCCCGCGATTGTCGAGGGCGATGAGAGCACGATCGTCATCCCACCGGCCTGGGAGGTCCGGGCGCGCGATGACGGGACATTGACAGCGGTGGTGAGCGACACATGAACGACGAAACCACGACACCGAGTGACAGACAGGAGACGATCGACCCGGTGACGCTGGAAATCCTCAGGAACCAGCTAGAAAGCGTTGCAACCGAGATGGGCCACGTGCTCATCCGTGGGGCCTACTCCCCGAACATCAAGGAGCGACAGGACTGTTCGACGGCACTCTTCGACGCGTCAGGTCGGATGATCGCACAGGCGGAACACATCCCGGTCCACCTCGGCGCGATGCCCGACGCGGTGGATATCGTCCTGCAGAAGGACCCGAAGCCGGGCGACGTATTCATCGTCAACGACCCGTTTGCCGGCGGGACGCACCTCCCGGACATCACGCTCGTCTCGACGATCGCACCAAACGACGAGGTGATTGGATACGCCGTCTCGCGGGCACATCACGCCGACGTTGGCGGGAGTTCGCCGGGTAGTATGCCACCGGGTGCACAGGAGATTTACGAGGAGGGGCTCCGCCTGCCTGCTGTCCGACTCGTCGACGGTGGCGATCCAAACGAGGCGGTTCACGACCTTATCCGTGCCAACGTCCGGACGCCGGACGAGCGCGAGGCGGACCTTCGGGCACAGCGCGCGGCAAACGAACGGGCCGAGGAACGAATCGGTGAACTCCTCGAAGAACACGGGTCGACCCTGCTGGACGCGTTCGATGCCGTCATCAAGTACTCCCGCGAGCGGGTCGAGGCTGAACTCGACGCACTCCCGGACGGAACGTATCGAGCGCAGGATATCCTCGAAGGCGACGGCGTGACCGATGATGATATCCCGATCGAGGTGGCCGTCACCATCGATGGGGCCTCGATAGTTGTCGACTTCGCCGGGACCGCCGACCAGGTGGCAGGCAACCTGAACGCGCCGCTCTCAGTCGCGAAGAGCGCGGTCTACTTCGTCGTTCGGGCGATCACCGACCCGGAGATTCCGCCGAACCACGGCTGTTACGAGCCGGTGTCCGTGTCCGCACCCGAAGGATCAGTACTCAACCCGGACGCGCCGGCCGCAGTCGTCGGTGGCAACGTCGAGACGAGCCAGCGCGTCATGGATGTCACGCTGGCGGCGCTCGCCACGGCAGTCCCCGAGAGGGTTCCCGCCGGTGGCCAGGGAACGATGAACAACCTCATCATCGGTGACCGAACCGGCGATTTCACGTATTACGAGACGATCGGCGGCGGGTTCGGTGCCAGACCGGAAAAGGACGGGATGGACGGCGTGCAGGTCGGAATGACGAACACGCTCAACACGCCCGTCGAAGCGATGGAGGCTGAGTATCCGCTCCGTGTTGAGCGGTACGCGCTACGTCCGTCGAGCGGCGGCGACGGCCGATACCGCGGGGGCCTGGGCCTCGAACGAACCGTCACCGTCGAGACGGATGCCACCGTGTCCCTACTGACGGAGCGCCGACGGACAGCGCCTGCCGGAATCGACGGCGGCGAAGACGGCGCGCTGGGTGAGAATCTGGTCGACGGCAAGCCGGTCCCCGCGAAGGCCTCCATTGACATCGAGGCCGGGTCGACCGTTTCCGTCCGAACGCCTGGTGGTGGCGGGCACGGTGAGCCGGCAGAGCGGGACCTGGAGGCGAGAGAGTGTGACCGGCGCAACGGGAAGGTAGACGAGGGGTAGCACCTCAATTCGGTTGTCGGTCGAACAGACGTAGCCGGTCACCAGAGTGGAGTCACCGGCAGTCAGCTGTCCGGCGTGTCGATGGCCTCCTGCGCACCGAGCCAGTTCGTGATGGAGCCGTCAGGACCGGTGAGTGGCACTATCGTCACCCGGTTTCTGAAGCGTGTGCCGTCCTCGCGATAGTTCCATAGCTCGACGGTCCGCTGTTCCCAGATATCGATCCCCTCTTGAAGTGTCGCGACCGACTCTGAGTCCGTTGCCGGCCCTTGCAGGAGGCGGAGATTCTCGCCACGGAGTGCCGCCAGCGAGTACCCGGTCATCTCTCTGAACGTCTGAGTCGCATATCTGAGCGGATTGTCCTGATACGCTGGGCCAGTGAGTGTCAGGCCCAGCGGTGCCGTCCCGAGTCGCGCCAATTTCGCGATAGTCTCCCGCTCGAAGGGAGTCACAGAGCTGGGCTTGAGTGCATCGAGGTTCTGGAGAATGTCTGCCGGTGACTCGTCGCCAGGGTACGGATCGACACTTCGTAGCTGGTGTGTTTCGACAAGATCCGGAAGCCGCTGGCGAAACCGCTCCTCGTCGAGCAACATAGTTTCGATAAGTGCGTTCCTCAGTTCGGCCATGATCGCAGTCGCCAGTTCTAGCTACCGGGAACACAAACGCCCGTCGATATCCGGGTTCGTAGCCGATCAGCCGTGCCATTCATGCTGGTATAGCCCCTGTTTCAAAGATACACGGCACCTACGAGATCAATGCCAGAACACGAGTATCCGGTGGCCGACCTTCCGACACCCAGCGAGACAGACAGCCCTAGTGACGCTGTTGCCCTCCAGCTCGATGCGCTAGGAACGAACGACGACCCGTTTGAAAACGCGGGCATCATGACGGCGTACAATTTCGCCTCCCCAGCCAACCGCCGCTCGACTGGGCCACTTGACCGGTTTATAGCCATGGTCGAGTCACCGCAGTACTGTCCGATGATCGACTTCGGAGAGGCTGTGCGAGGCCCTGTCGAGCGAACCGAGAACTATGCTGAGCAGCGAGTGACGATTACCGGGCCAAATGGACGGACAACCACGTACGAGTTCGGTCTGTCAGTCCAGTCCGTCGGTGAGTTCCGTGGATGCTGGCAAACCGACCGTGTTGTCGTGGTCTAAACGGGGCAGGGGCAACTGAATCAGCGATCTATAACGTGTAGTGGGCTAGATTGCAATAGTTACTGCCAGTTCCGCCCGCCCAAGTACGACTGTCAGGTATCTCGTCCGTTTCACTCAGAGAACGCGCTACAGGTGTCGACCCACCGGCCACAGAGCAGTGAAATGAGTCCTGTGCGGTTCCTTATCGATCGGAACCGACTCTGCTGTGACCGTGTAATATTCTAATATAGTCTATTTGTATTGCTATTTGGTAGATCTTCCAGTGATTGTGCCGTCTCCGCTCGCGTGGCGAGCCACTAACTCAGACTGAATTAGCCGTTCAACACAGGAGCATATTTGCATATTCGTCCCCTTCAAGGCCCCTATTACCGCTTTTAGCACAGAGATACCTGCGGCGCTGTTTTTCCACGAGATCCAGTGAAAGTGGACCTGTTAGTATCTTAAACCGGCACACAAAGCCATCGCCTCCCGATATTTGGCATTATTCGCTAGAATGAGAGATGCTGTTGTTTTTATTTCCAGTGGACTCGTCACTTGGCCCTGCAAGTAGAAATTATTTTGATATTTCTTATAATAAATCAGATACCCTATGTAATTCGAGGCTTCCGATCTATTGACTGTTCTTCCCTGCCAAACTGTGTCAATTACTGTATTTCGTTTCCTACTAAGCTGGACCCAGTAGGCAGCAGGTCCGAGAACGGAGAGATACTGTAGATTCCGAGTTGGATTCGGATTCTCACTTCGTTACTTGTTTCAAGTGGTGCGCTCAGTCGCTATCTGCCGGTGCAGCCACGTTACTCGTCATCCGGTCGTCAGCCTCTGTCTCAGTATATGTGATCTGCCAGCCGGTAACTCCCATAAGAATGAGGATGAGCGGCGAAAGGAAGCCCAGGAAGTAGTAGGGCGCATACTGGAACGTGCTGACGCCGAGCGTGCCAGCCATGAACACCGCGCCGCTGTTCCATGGAATGAGCGCACTTGTGACAGTGCCGGAAGACTCGATCGCCCGGGAAAGGTTCTCCGTCTTGAGCCCCTTCTCTTCGTAGAGACTGCCCAGGGTCACGCCGGGAACAACGATACTGATGTACTGTTCTGCCGCAAGGACGTTCATCGAAACTGACGACAGAACCGTAATGCCGGTGAGACTTCCGACGCTCTTGCTGAGCCGACCGAGATGATGAGCTAAGACGGCGATAATTCCAGTACACTCGAACAGGCCGCCCAGTGCGAGTGCGGCGATAGCAATTGTTACCGCCCATGCACCGCCAACCATGCCACCGCTTGCGAGGAGGCCGTTTACGAGTTCCATCCCCGTTTCCGGGCTTGTCCCGCTCTGTGCGACAGTCCACACCGACGTGAACGAGTTACCCTGAAGCACGGCCGAGGTTATCGCGCCGGCAAAGACACCAGCACCGAGAGCCGGAATTGCGGAGATGCCGTAGATCGCCAGCCCAAATGTCACGATAAGTGGGAAGAACGCGAGCGGAGAGATCGTGAACGAACCCGTAAGTGCCGTCTGGATCTCAGCGATCCGATCAACAGGAATAGATCCTGACGCGCGAATACCGAGACCGGCGTACAGGACGACAGCGATGGAGAAGGCAAGGAACGTCCCTGCCCGCATCGCATTGATATGATCGTACAGATCGGTGTTCGTCACCGCCGAAGCGAGGTTTGTCGTGTCCGAGAGCGGTGACTGCTTGTCGCCCGTGTATGCGCCGGTGAGGATTGCACCTGCGGTCATCGGCTCAGGGAGCCCGAGTCCCGAACCGATTCCGATGAAGGCAACACCGAGCGTCCCCGCCGCGGTCCACGATGACCCGATGGCAAACGTTATCGCCGCAGTGATGATCGCTGTGAGCGGGAGGAAAACTATCGGATGCAGCAGGTCAAGGCCGTAGTACATGAGCGTCGGGATCGTTCCAGCATGTATCCAGGTCGAGATAAGCGCATAGACGATAAACAGGATGAATACGACCTGAATGCCCATCAGCAGCGTATGTGTGATCCCAGCATACATCTCGTCCCAAGAGATGTCGAATCGGTAGTAACTGAACAGTCCAGTGAAGGCAATGCCCCAGAGGAGGGGGAACTGCGGATCAAGTCCGTAAATTCCGATTCCGATGCCCAGCGCGGTTAGCATCCCGATGATCGGTATCAGCGCCTCCCCCAGAGAGGGCCGGTCTTCGGGGTCGATGTCGTCGTACAGCTTGATGTCGAATTCAGAACTCATACTTATTGATTCTATTACGTATCTCGATTCCGCTGGTTGCGCAGCGATATATTTGCATCAGGGTCTGTTCCCTCTGATGAGGGACGAATCGGTTTTTCAGACTCTATACGAATAGTTTGGCGACTACACCGGCTGTGGCAACAGCGCATGTCATTTGCCCCATCGACACCATCATCAATAAAAGTTCATGGAGAGAAGGAGACAGACAGTCGTGATATCTGGACCGGATCCGACTGTGCTTCGAAATCCGGTGCGCCGAGACAGATCGTCCCAGTCTGGTCCATATTTTCGAAAGGACTCAGCAACAGACTGTGCGTTCGATATACCAAAATCATATAACCATGATAAACAAGGATCAACACATGACTGAACGCGAACCACCGTCCCGACGAATCAAGTCGATGCAGACTGCCAGTGAAGTCCTGCGTGAAATTCAGTCACAGTCTGAGGCGACGCTATCCGATCTCTGTGAAGACATAGATGTTGCTAAAAGTACACTACATACGTATCTACAGACACTCGTTGCTGAGGACTTTATCGATAAATCAGATGGCGTCTATCGATTAGGGCTGCGGTTCATACCGCTCGGTGAGAGCGTCCGGAATCGGGTCGACCTCTATCAGCACGGCAAAGAGGAAGTAGAGCGCCTCGCCGAAGAGACAAACGAATGGGTCCATCTCACAGTTGCGTACCGGAACAAGGAGGTAACGCTGTACGAGCATAATGGGGGCGAAACTGTCGCCGTGGACTATCAACGGCGAACCCGAGAATCCCCACAGTATCTCCACTGTACTGCGACCGGAAAAGCGCTGCTGGCATATTTCGATGACGATCAAATCACTGAAACAGTGGCTACTGAGGGACTTGTCCAGCAGACTGAGAAGACCATCACCGAACCCGACGAGCTACGGGAAGAACTCGCAGAAATTCAAAGCAGGGGGTACGCGGTAAACGATGAGGAAGAAATCCGGGGGATGCGATCTGTAGGCGCTCCGATACAGGACGTGGACGGGACGGTCTGTGGTGCGATCAGTGTGACCGCACCGAAAACGCGACTCTCCGGTGAATACCTCTATAGTGACCTTCCGGAATTGGTGATGGAGGGAGCAAACATCATCGAGATCAATTTGGAGTCCGCAGCCGCCAGCAGCGAGTAGTATTCACGTATATCAAATAATCACGGGTACTTAGTAGAGCGGTACTACAGTTATTTGGCTCAGAGACAGCACAGGAGGCCCCGGTGTGGAGTCGTATTTCAAACGCTCTCTATATGAGTCAGCAGGTCGTAACGAGTATTGTGAATGTCCCTGAAACCACGTCAAACAGCTTGAATTTTAGCTCTCTTCGGTAATTCCGAATTGGATTGCGTGCTAACGCAGGGAACTCCAGTGCCGACAACGACACGTTTTGTGGGCCATAGAGGGGTTCAGCCACACGTCAGCCAGCGCGTCAGGGAACGGAGCAACCGAGGTTTTGTTCGGTATAGTCATATGCAAGAGGGCAGCGGGGAATCAGACCCTTGGTAGGTAGTATAGTGGGCAGTTTGTCCCTAATCCACCCGCCGCCGCCAGTCATGGCTTGGTTTGTAGATAACACTCACAGACGACACCAGTGGCTTCTGTGTCGCTCACCAGCAACTACATCTCTGACCTCTCAGTCGGTTCACGTGGTCAGATCGGAGGAGCGTGCTGTAGTAGGAACTAAGCATTCGGAACCAGCGGGACTGGTATGTTCGCAAGCTAATAACAGTGGTACATTCGTTATACTCTTGCACGGCATAATTTGAACGAAGATGAAAATTCGAATTCCTTGCGACATTTCAATGTCGGTCGCTATATTTCAGGCAGCGGCCGAGAGAGTAAAACTATTCTTCTTCGTCGATAACTAGATATGGGGTTTCTGTTACCATAGTTCGTTTTTTCAGGCCTCAGTTCCGAAAATAAGTATATACTTATGATTTTTAGGTTCTTTTCTAGAGCCTATAGGTGGAAGACACGACTGTATTTCCGATTCAATCTGCGGCTAAGGTTATTACAGGCTCTGTCAGACATCGACCAACGGGTTCCCCTTCATCACCCTAGCAGCCCTATTGGTAGATATCGAGTCTACAGTTCTACTACGCAGATAGTGCTGTCAAAGCCGGGGGTAACACACGAGCACCGTTGTTCAACGGATCGATCAGCCACTCACGGGGTTCACAAAACGGCGCGAAATGCATGCGGGCAAGAGGGTATGTTTGAAATAGCTACCGCCAAAGGAGACAATATGAGGGTTGCTATTGTCGGAGGGGGATTCGCCGGATTAGCGGCAGCACAACTGGCTGAAGAGGTTACGTCGGACGTGCAACTCTACGATAAGGGCACATATACTGGTGACCGAAGAGGCGCTTGGGGGGAGATGGTCTGGGACTACTCACAAGTGCCACTAGATCGGCACGTTCCGGGCTACGTCAGGGAAGCTACAACCGGGATATTTGTCGGTGCCGACGCGAAGACTGCAATAAATGTCCCTGATAGTGTGATACTGAATAGAGGGGAATTAGAGAAACACTGGGCAGGCACACTCGAACAAACAGAGATTATAGAGGACGCAGAAGTCGACGAAGCGGAGTTTCGGCGGCTATCTACGGAATCAGATCTGCTCATTGATGCTACCGGTCAGTTCCCGATCTCAAGCCGGTTCACGTCCCTGTCGTATGACGTGGCATGTCCGACACTGAGCGGGAGAATAGAGGCCGACTTTTCACACCTGTATCCAGAGCCGAGAGCGCTTGCATACGAGAATTACTTCCTCTGGATCGTCCCACAATCACCAGCGGAAGCAACTGTCGGACTCGGTTGCCGGGAGGACAAGTCTCCTGACGAACTGTACGAAGATATGCGACGATTGCTTGCAGAAGTCGATATTGAGCCCCCCGAACGTGAGGCCTTATACAGCGGAACCGACGTTTCAAACGGCCTGCGAAGTCTCTCAGACTGCTCGTACGAGCTAAACGACTGTACAGTTCATATCGCTGGCGATGCTATCGGACTGGCGAACCGCCTGACGGGCTTTGGAATGGTGCATGCGGCACAATCTGGCCGAGCTGCTGTGAGTTCCTTCGTGCAAGGAGAGTCGTATAAACGCAGGTTGGTGTGCCAGAACTTCTGGACAAAAGCAATCACCAGTGCGGCGTCCCCCATCCATCACACCATCGGGTTAGACGGAATCGCTCGTCTGGCAAAGTCCGATATTGAGTATCAGGAGAGCTTCGAACCACAGCAGCCTACAGATATTCTGAGTGCTGTTCGAACCTTCATCTAGCACCTTCAGTCAAGATTCGACGTTCAGTATATCAGCTCGCCGTACCACATAGAGGGGCTGACGAGAGCATATAGCGGTCAAAAATGACTGATCTATATATCCAGCGAGTATAGCTACCCAGAATAGTCAGCCAGTGAAACTATATAACATAGCCAGTAATTATAGCCAATAAGTATAGCTGAAAGGGCCAGTCGAGCAAGCGAGTGTACAAATATAGTCAACCAGCACAACTATCAGCCTCAGTTGCATTCGGCAGGGAAGTCTCAGAACAACGAGTATCGGACAAGACCACCGTCGAAGTACCAATGAAGCTCCTCGTCGACAGCGCTAATTTCGGTCAGAAGGCAAAAGGGTTAGCGGGAAGCAGTTGACTGCTCCCAGTCGTACCCCCACTCACGGAGCTTCTCGGCGACAAGATCCGGATTGTCCATAGCAACGACGAGAGCAGCTTCAAGCGCGTCAGTCTTGTAGACGTCTTCGCCGACTTCGTCCTCCAGATTGCGGAGGAACGTGGACTCCCGCTCCTCAACCTCGGGCCGGATAAAAATCGGCCGTTGTTTGCGATCCTGTTTGACGGATTCCCGCCGGAATTTGTATGGGATGTCAGGCTGGGCCGTAGTTTGTACGTCACTGGATTCAGTTTCGGTAGCCGCCACCTCATCCTGCTGGCCATCCGATTCCGGTTCTGTATCTGCATCCGTCTCTGCAAACGGATCGTCGCCGGAGCCGGACTTCATGCTGTTGCCTCCTGTTCCCGGGTCTGTCGGAGGTGTGCCGCCAGTTCTTCGAACTGTTCCAGCGTTTCGATTTCATAGTCACGTTCCCGGCTCCGGTATTCTTCGATGTATTTGAACGCCGAACACTGTTTGCGCCAGCACCCTTCAAGCAAGGACGTTCGCTCGCGGAACACAACAGGTGTGTCGTACGACTCCGCACGGAGCCGTTTGAGCATCTCTTCTTGATCGTTGGTTCCTTTGAACCGGTTCGGTACGGCAGCTAACACGCCCACGTTGATATCGAGCGTGTCTTCAAGTCCGGTGACGAGATCTGCAAGACCCTCAACGGACTGCTGGCCCTTTCCGCTTGGTTCGAATGGAATAACGAGGTTCCGCGTCGCGTGCAAGGCGTTGTACAGTTTCACGTCTGCGGTCGCAGGCGGGTCAATGATGACAGTGTCATACTCAGACGGAACGTCCGCGTCCTTTAGCACACGAAGGAGCTGGACGTTCGGGTTCCAGTTCTCACCGAAGTCCGCCGCTTCCTCCTCGCGACGCCGCAGATGTTTCGAAAGCACCTCCAGAGAGTTGTGTGCGGGAAGGACATCGACACCTTCGGAGGTCTCAATGAGGTCAGCGAACGGCCCGCGTGGCCGTTCGACGAGGTGCCGAACTAAGCTATCGGCCTCTGAGTCCGTTCGGTGGTCCGCGACGTCGAACAGGAACGAGAGACTCCCCTCCTGTGGGTCCATATCGATTGCCAGTACGTCGTGACCAGCACGGGCGTCGGCGACAGCGAGGTTCGCCGCCATCGTTGTCTTGCCGACACCGCCGGCCTCGCTGTACACGGTGTAGGTCAGCATACCGTATCGGATTCACTGCACAGATATAAAGATTAGTCAGACGGTATAGCTATATAGTATAGCCACACGCCGCCTCCCGAAGCGGGCTTGCAAAACGTGGGCTACTCGACGAACAGCCCTGCAAGCGTCTCGCGCATCTCCGCCCGTCGGTGAGACCGGGCTTCAGACTCGGAGAGGTAGTTATCGAGTACGACTTGTGCAGACGCCGAGCCCTGCTCCGCTGCGACGTCTTCAAACCGTTCTGCAACCCGCCTAACAGCAGCGCCGTACGTAGTATACCAGAATCGACGGCCAGTTTTCGGCGTTGGTGTGGCGCCATCGACAGTGACATCTGCGGCCTCGGCCACTGACTTGAACCGGCGTCGGACGGTTTCGGCAGTTAGATGGCCAGTAGCTGCGGACGGAGAGGGCAAGAGATAGCCACTCCACTCTGGACCACCAAGCGTCTCTATACGGCGCTCTACTGTCTCCAGGCCGGCCAGCAGAGCCACGGTCCCAGGACCGTTTTTCCGCTCGCCGTCACCGAACTCTATGTACGGATGGGAATCATCGTCCGGGTCAAGGTTGAGCTGCCGGATATGTAGTGATGCAACTTCACTCGGGCGAAGCCCCCAACCACAACATGCGACCACGATAAATCTGTCTCGCTGATCAGCCGCTACTGCATACAGCTGCTGGACAGCGTTTCTATCAAGTGCTTTGTTGTCCCAGGACGGAGTCGTATCCCACCCAAACCGGATTTCGAGATCAGCGAGTGGGTTGTACGCGGCGTTTCCGAACATCACCAGGTGCTTGTAGAACTGCCGTGTGTCCTGAACGTATTTTCGTCGTGACGCAAGCGTTGTCAGGGCATCGTCCAGTTGGTCCATCGCATCAAACGTCGCCGCTACCCGATCCATCTCCGCAACGCGTTCGTCGGGATTCTCCAGCGGTGCGAGCAAATATTTTGTATCGTGGATATTGGTATATACTTTCGCGTAGCGTCGTAGAATCGACCGCCGTGTGTCGATCGTCGCGTCAGCACGCCCACGTCGAGTCGAAAGTTCGTCGAGGTACGCTTCGATGGCCCGCTGTGTGTTGTCAGAGAGGAAGTCAAATGATCCTGATGGAGTCGTGGCTTCTGGTACTCCGATTTCATCGTAGAACTGCCCCGGAGACAGGTCGAATCGCCGTTGGAGATGCTTTACGAATCCCGGGAATTGTCGGTTCATCCAAGTGTACGTGGGGGTTTCAGCGGTCGGATCCAAGCCGTCGGTTTCCATCGTCGGTACGACTGTCTCATAATAGAAGGACTCGCAGGCAGCGAAGTCCATGTTTGAGTAGCGAGTTTTACTCATTGGTTTTGGGGTGGAACTGTAGTAACCGACGAACCGGTCTAGCTGGTTCGTCTGAATCGCCGATTTTTCGTATGTAGCGCATATTCATCGTGCAACTAATAGTTTGTCTTGTATTGTTTTCTCATGCGGAAACCCACAACAAGACAAATACTGGTGATCGAATTACCACAGCGCATAAATTATATAACGCTATATCAAATCGAATTCTCCGGCGATCACTAGGTTCACGAGAAACCGGTTCAGAATCATTTCTGCTGTATTATTACGCGTCACCACACCGTGCGATTAGGTTCGTTGTAGAATCATCTGGGCCGAACTCGGTAGATAACAGGTGAAAAAAGCAGTTACCGCGGGTTTCAGGAAGCGTTGCCACTCACGAGAAAGTAAACCCGGAGACGGACTCGTCAGTCTGGTTGAACCAACCAATAGGTTGCTTTGCTAGTGACCAATTCATTCGAATCTATGCTGCACAGAAAGCCTGTATGATACTGAAAATGCAATTTGGTCATGAACAGGCTCTCCCGTCGGCGGTTTCTCCAAGGCACTGCCATCGCTATGGCCGGCCTGGCAGGCTGTTCAGCCCGCTCGTCATTCCCCCCACCAGACTGTTCCGACGACGAACTGGTGTACGAATCTGACGCCGATCTTGACCAGGCAACGGCGTGGCCATCGTATCAGTATGACTCGGCCAACACCGGGTATAATCCGGAGGCGAGCGATCCGAAAGACGGTGTCGAGGTGGCTTGGCGACATCCCGCGTGTACAGAGGCCAGTTCGGGTGCCGTGGTCCACGGAGGACGTGTCTCTGCCGGTGGTCTCGTGGTGAACGGTCGGACAGGTCGTGCGGTCGGTGGTGAATGGGACAGCCACGCCAGTACACCGGCGTTCGCCGACGGACGAGTCTACGTTGGTGCGCATGATTTACTCGCGCTTGACGCGGCGACTGGCGAACGTGACTGGACGTTCGAGACCGAGAGTGACAGCGGTGGGCTGGCGACTCCAGCCGTCGAAGACGGGACAGTATACACGCGAGGTCAGTTCGACGATCCGACCATTTACGCAGTAGATGCATCGAGCGGAGAGGAAAACTGGCGATTTGAACTTGACGGGGAGAGTAGTACTCCGCTCGCGGTTGCCGACGGGACGGTCTATAGCATCGACGAAACATCGACAATCCACGCTATTAACGCGACCAACGGGAAGGAACGATGGCAACGATCCCCATCGCCCGATATCGAGCGTTCGACTCCAGTCATCGAGGACGGGATACTGTATCTCGGTTCATCTGAGGGAGACCTCCTCGCACTCAATACCGATGATGGAGCAAATGTATGGCGACGTAGCCTCGGTTCCGACTCCGTTGGACCTGTCGCCGTCGCTGATGGAACCTTGTTCCTTCCAGGCCCGGAAGGGGCTTTGATAGCGTTGACTGCGTCTAACGGGCACGAAGAGTGGAGGCGTTCCGTCGGTACGAATCTCTCCGGGCCACCTGTCGTCGCTGGTGATCTCGTGTATGTCGCCGCAGGCCACACGCTGTACACCTTCCATACGAGTAACGGCGACGAAGGCTGGCAGTTCGAAACAAGAGAAGTAATATTTAGTGACTACGAGCGGGGAGGGGTTAACAGTGGTCTCGCCGTCGTTGATGATCTCGTGTATGTCGCCACAGCTCCCGGCGATCTCTATGCGCTTCAAGCACAGTGATATTTCACCGACAAACTAGCGATCCCAACTGAATGCGCTTCTATCTCAACCCTTCCAGCTGATCGGAATTGCCTGTTCTGTTTTTCCCTAGGCTGAGTGTTGGTGGCGTAGTTGCCTCCCGAATTAATAACCATTAAGAGCTAATGGAGTGGGTGGTAGCTAGTGAACTCGTCGAATTCTGTAGACTCTGTGGCGGAGTCAAGCACAGATTTCCGTGACTAAGAACGGTCCCTCATCGCTCTTCCAAGAACGCCGATGAGCAGGTAAGACCGAGCTACAGAATAGTATTCCGGGTAACGTGCAGTAGCCCCGTAACTGTCACCGTTGGCTACACCTCTGTGAGGATTTCACCGCACGGGGCGTAGAGATCGTACAATGGCCACAGCCAACAGGATAGAACAGACTCAGCGGTTCTGAAATGTGGCTTACTCGAGGGCCAAGCTCTCAGTTGTCACCCGCTGGGACCGAACTCTTGACACCCAAATCGATCCCTATTCTCCGGCTGCGCACAGAGATAATCGAGCCGTTTCTTCATTTCGGACCGTGACATGCCCGCTCGGTTTTCTCGGGACTCCGCGATCCGGGCTTGGCTAGCATTTAGCATTTTTTCTTTCTTTTCTAGTTCCGAAACAAGTGTGTCTACGTCCTCGTTACGTGTTTTTAACTGTTCGTTGAGATCTTCAGCACGAGATTTTGCGGCCTTTTCGTCTTCCCGGGTTTCGCTCAGTTGTTCACGCAATTCCTCGTTTTCAGCGTGGAGAGCTTCGTTCTCTGTTTGTATGTCCTGTGCAGAATCCTGAAATGCAACTGTCGTCCCGACTGTCCCACTGGTAGCCACCACAGTAGCGATGAGTAGCCAGGAACTGATATTGCGTGCAAGCGTGGTCACCGGTGACCCTCCTCTGCTGTAGCCGGAGTACTGTACTGGTGCCCATCCCGGTGCAGTAGTACCGAAGGTTGAGTCGTCATGTCCCAGCCTGATTGGTGTGTGCTACTAATCGTAGTTTCCAGTTAGTTACATTTGGATAGCGAAAAATCCTCTAATAGTGCATCAACACTGGTGTAGAGGCCAGATGAACTGACCGGTTATTTCGTGTTCGTTATCGACGCGACCCACAGCATGTACCATTGCCACATGTTTCCGTGAGATTTCGACGAATGCCAATCACTACCTTATCCACGGAGGTCCTCAGATCGAAGCTCTCCTTTTGCGTGCCATGTTCTGGGGCGGACAGCGATTACGATTGCAGCGGCGTATAGTAGTCCGACAGCGCCGATGACGACGACGCCGGGAAGCATTCCGATAGCGGCGCTCTCCGTCCACAGGCCAGGACTGAACACGGTGATTCGGACCAGCCATGCAGTTAGCAAGACGGTGAAAAGCGGGAGGTACACTCGCCGGAGTCGGTGCGCGATAGCTTCCTCGGTGCTGATCTTGATTGTCGGCTGTCGATAATCCTCACTCAGTGATTTGCGCCAGTCCGGGTCGGCCACGCCTGCAGCCGGGTCTAGCCCGTAGGCGAAGACATTTGCTTGCAGTGTTCTGACTCGGCTTCGCCAGATGTCGTATCCTCGATATCGCCTGGCCTCGATGAACAGAAACACTGCTAGCGTGGCCGTTCCGATCAAGAGGATGTAATGAGGGATGTCCGGCCGCGAGAAGGCCCACGTGAGGATCGCAGAGATTACCAACACTGCCCAGTTGGTGGTCCGGTCGAGGCGTTCGCGCCAGAACTTCATCCGATGGATCTCGCCACGATAAAGATGGGCCATGGCTGAACTCGGACCCATATCCTCCTCTAGCAGGCCCTCGCCGACTTCCCGATGTGTTGAGTCGGTCGCGTCGACATCCTTGTTTGATACCCGTGTCATGAGTGAGAGATGAGCAACTGGAAACTGGACTCGGTCATGTGCTGGGAGGCCGGCCCCAAGTCGACACTATTGTCGGAATTACTCCTGTCGTAGTCTGGTGGCTTATCGGCGGTAGCCGTCTGTTGAGGCCCCATAGTCATCGTGTTACTCCGTTCTGCGGACATAATGCTTGAGAACGTCCCTACCCTCTTTTTCACCCGACGATAGCTCATCAATAGTTTGTTTGGCCTTGATTTCCGGCATCGGACAGTTCTTCGCTGTGACATCCAGTGTCTGACCAAGTTCGTGGTCGAGCATAGTATTGTTTCTATCAGTCAATACTGCACCCACATATAAAAACACAGCGGTAGTGTTTCAGCTTTTGTACCGTATTATTGAAGCCTAATGGGGGTAGTACAAAATACGCCTGCGGGTCTGCGAATTTTGTAATTGTGTAGTAGTGGATTTACTGTGTTATATTTGTAGGTATACTCACCCGTCGAAGAACGTGATTACCTGGTCCACTCTATCGCGTTCCCAGTGTCTCGATGGCGTACTCTGGTGAGAGACGCTAAACACGTGTGATGCCGAGTGTATTACTGGACTCAGCACTAGATGTCCAAGTCGAAATCTAGGTCACTCCCGGTCCCGACGATCGGCCAACATTCCGAAGAACCAGCAACTGTTCTGTATTTCATCTTCGTTATCCGGCATTACAGTCGCCCAAAGTAAACCTTTTTTACATTGTTCATCATCCAGATATGTGACTTCGATATCGACGCTTCGGGCGGTGAGTCGGGCCGCGAGCAAGTACTTCGTTGTCTGGGTAATCCTTCTGGCGGGAATCGCTTTGGTTAGGCCGGACCCGTTTGTCCCAGTTTTGGACTACGTGTCCCCACTGCTCGGGCTGATAATGCTCGGGATGGGGTTGACGCTTCGGCCGACAGACTTTCGCCGACTAATCGAGGAACCGGTTGATATCGGCATCGGCGCTGTCACACAGTGGCTGGTGATGCCTGCCGCCGCGTACGGGCTGTATGTCCTGCTTGACCTTCCGGACGCTGTCGGTATCGGTCTCATTCTGGTCGGTGCCGCTCCCGGTGGGACCGCATCGAACGTGATGACGTATCTCAGTCGGGGCGACGTGGCCCTATCTGTCGCGATCACGACCCTTACCACCCTTGCAGCACCGATCGTGATGCCGGCCTGGGTAGTGTTTACCCTCGGTGAGCAGATCAACGTCACCTTCGCGGAGATGTTCCAGAGCATCATCCAGATTGTCATTATTCCGGTGTTGCTCGGATTCACGATCCGATATCTATTGGATCGCTATTCGCCGAAAGCCGCTGAGATAGGGACCGACGTGTTCCCGGTTATCAGTGTCGCCGCCATCGTCGCCATCGTCGCTGGCGTCGTGGGTGCGAACGTGGACAACATTCTCACTGCTGGCCTACTCGTGCTAGTGGCGGTCGTCACGCACAACGCTATCGGGCTTGGCTCAGGATACGGTGTCGGCCGAGTAACTGGGATGTCGAGCGACCGCGTTCGGACCTGTGCGTTCGAGGTTGGGCTGCAAAACAGCGGTCTAGCCGTCGCGCTGGCGACGACGCTGTTTGAGCCTGCAGCGGCACTCATTCCAGCGCTGTTCAGCGTCTGGCACAACATCACCGGGCCGGCGCTGGCAAGCTTCTTTAGCTGGCAGGACGACAGACAGCAATCAGTCGAGACCGTGCCGAGCGACGACTGAGACTCGCTTCCCGCGGTAACCCGGTTTTCGGTGTTATCAAATGCACTCATCTAGCTGTGAGCGACCAAGCCGTACGGACAGAGGAGCCGGGCGGGGGAACCGTTCGGCTATCCCAACAAACAGAGTTGTCGTACTCCCGGTCTGTCTGATGACAAGATCAGCGATGTTGATTCTGTGTTGCCTGAGTAGTGATGCCACCGCTCACCGGCACCCGATTGGTATCTTTTCAGGTGAGACTAAAACAGATTAGTGATTCCTCCCTTTCGACGTAACACAGTGTATACGATGTTCAGCCCGTGAAATACCGAGCCGCTATGTGTCCGTCCGTGCTCTGCTTAGACGTCACCGGCGATTGGAAACGTTGAACGAGTGCTGGCACTGCGGGCAGTGATAGATCGTCGTATATCCGGTGCTCGAAACATCCCAGTCTCCCCCGATCATACCACTCTCAAAATCACAGTCCGGGCAGAACAGAACCATTTTCGATGGTGTCCCGATAGTGTCTGTAGTTTCCTTACGAGCCATTTGCATTGATAGCGTAACATGATGAATGGAGCGCAATATATGCTACCCCCCGGTTTTCAGTATTTGATATCGCAGTCATCATTCAGATACCCCGTGCTGTTTCCGGACAGAGTACAGCCATTGTCACATCTTGACAGGCGATCGGGGTAACACCGATGTAACTACCTGACACCGGTGTCCGCGAGTCCTTTTGAGGGAGCTACACCTCCGTATTGATGCTGACATACCCACACAACACAATATGTCTCAACAGAAATCAGATTACGCAGACGACGCGGATATCGACGAATCGCTGGACGAGCTGGCCTCCGAGGAGACCATCGAGGAAACCGTCGAGAACCTAGAGGCAAACGGATTCGATGTCATCGTCGCTGACTCGGCTGATGAGGCGCTCGCAGAACTTCAGTCACTCATCCCCGCAGCGGCGTCTGTGATGAACGGCCACTCGACGACGCTCGAAGAGATCGGGTTCGTCGAGTACCTGAGCGAGGGGGACCACGAGTGGGAGAGCCTCCCCGACGAGATCTGGAGTATCGACGACGACGCGAAGCGCCAGGCTGCCCGCCGAGAGTCACAGACGGCGGATTACTTCCTCGGAGGCATCAACGGCATTTCCCAGACCGGCGAACTCGTCGCGGCGGACCGTTCGGGGAGCCGCATCGGTGCGTATCCGTTCGCGGCCAGTAACGTCGTCATCGTCAGTGGCGTGAACAAGATCGTGCCGACACTCGAAGACGCGCTCGACCGACTGGAAACCGTTGCATATCCACTCGAAAACGAGCGTGCGAAGGAGGCCTACGGCGTCGATTCCGCGATTGCCAAACAACTCATCCTCCGTCAGGAGCTCGAAGAGGACCGGACTACTGTTGTCCTCGTCCGAGAACACCTCGGCTACTAATTGTAGTAATTCGCGGCTGAATGGTGTCGGCTCCGCTACCCTTCCTTTCAGGTTAGAAACACACTATCGAAAAACACCGGTTCTCGACACGTTCTCAGTCTTCGTAGTCTCCGGGACAACAGCCTGTCGATGAGGTTGATCCGGACCATGTAACAGAGATAATTTGACGGGTGCCAGACTGGCAGGAGCTACGAAACCAGATGAGAGTCGATATACGAAAACAGAGACGCTTTCGCTGCGGCCGTCGCGGCTTCACGGTCGGTCGTGAGGCGGCTATACATGGTTCCTTTGATCGTTGCTAGAATGTGTTCGGCCGCGTGCGTCGGATCAACATCGCGAAACACATCCGCTTCAACGCCTCGGCGAACAGTTTTTTCGATGATTGTAGCGAGTCGAGTATCGATCTCGGTGAACTGCTCGCGAAATACCTCCCGCTCCAGCGCTTGCGGGGAGAGCGTGACTAAAACGCTGTGTAGCTGGCGTCTCTCCTCGGTTAGCTGACACGGGAGGAGTGTCCTGATGATGTGGTTGAGGTCTTGTTTCGGATCGTCACCGATGCTGGTATTGATCGTCTCCTCGAATCGGTCCACAGTGAATCTGAGGAACCGAAGAAGCAGGGCGTCTTTCGAGTCGTAATAGTGGTATATCGTCGACTTGGCCTTGTCAAGTTCATTAGAGATACGCGATATCGAGAGCGCAGCGTACCCACTGTTAACAAGCGCTCTGTGAGTTGCGTGCATAATTTCCTTTTCAGTTTCACAGAGGGCGTCGCTCTCTTTAGTCATATAGACAGTCGTCCTCCCTGACTGTAGCTGGGGTGGCAGTACAGTAACGCTTGTTCGAACGCTGTCCCCGAACGGTTCTGACTAAGTTTGTCAGTTTGGTCATAGCGGGCCCAGGTGAGCAGGAGCCGAAGTGAGTGGACCGCATCAGTTCACGCTCCGCGATTGGCGCGACGAGAGTAGCGTCCCAAGCGTTCCACGGCTGCGGTCCCAGATGACGATCGAAGTTGGGAGCACCAGTATGGACGCTACGAACGAATAGAGCACACTAAGGGCGATCAATAACCCGAACTGCCCCAGGATCGGGACGACTGCGAGGACGAGCACTCCGGTTCCGGATGTCGTGGTGACCATACTGCCGGCCAACGCACCACCGGTTCCCCGGACGCTGATGTCGAGTGCTTCGAGCAAGCCGACATCGCCACGGTACTCCTCGGAGAACCGATGGACGAGGTGGGCGGAGTAATCGATACCGAGCCCGATTCCGATCGATAACGTCGTTCCGGTGAGGACGTTAAATGGGATGTCCAGATACCGCATTGTCGCAGCCAAGGCGGCAATGGTGAGCAGTATCGGGATGAGGTTCGCAACCCCGAGCCCGGGACGGCGTTCAAGTAGCCAGTACGCGAACAACAGGAACACTGCAGACGCGAGGATTGCGAGACCCAGGCTTATGTACGCCGATTCTGCGATTACATCCGAGACGGCTTTGAGTACCACAACGCTGCCGGTTGCGGTCGCCTCCATCCGGAACTCATCAGCAACGGCTCTCGTGTCCTCTGTCACTTCCTGTTGACTCGCATCGGACTCGACAGAGTACACGATCCGCGTGCGCGTGTAGTCGTCAGTCATGTACGATGCTGCCCGGTCGCCGTACGGTGAGTCATACAGCGCGTTGTAGATGGTCGGAAGATTCTGGTCGGGGACACCGTTACCGTTCTGATCGTTCTGTGCGACGAGTTGTCGGAACTCCGGTGAAGCACGCTCGTAGCGGTTAATCACGGTAAGGATGCTGGTCGAATCTGCACTCCCACCGGTGGTAACAAAGGAGTCGGGTGGGTCCTGATTCGCCCGGTGGATCTCCTCTAGCGCTGTTCCGTCCTGCAACGACCCTTCAACGTATACGGTTACTGTATCACTCTCGCCGCTCTCGAAGTTGTCCTCAAGATAGTTTATCTGTTTCGTGACTGTGTACTCGCTCGGAGCCACAGCTTCCGGCAGGACCTCGACGTATCCGGGGTTCTCCTCCGGTGGGAGGAAGTCCTCAGTGGTGAACCGGGTATCGATTCCAGTCCCATACGCCCCCATGGCTGCCGTAGACACCAGCACGAGGGCGAAGAATACGTACGGGGCTCGGCGGGCGATTGCGACACCAACAGTCAGCGATTTACCGACTGCGGAGTCCTCAGAGCCAATCGGAGCAGTACTGAATTCGGGGAGGTCGTATCGCACCCGCTGCTGGTCCGTGAAGTGCTTCAGCGCTGGCAGGAAGATACCGAAGATGAGGAATGTAAATAGGATTCCCACACTGGCGACGAACCCGAGGTCGCGGATCGGACCAAGCTGACTGGTCCCGTTCGCGGCGAATCCCAGTACTGTCGTGCCAGTTACGATGAAGAACGCCGGGAGTAACTGATCTGTCGCGGTCCGCATTGCAGGCGTCGGTTCGATCCCCTCGACGCGTTCTTCGCGATATCGATTTACCGCGTGGATCCCGAAGTCGATTCCAACGGCGAGAAGCAACGGCGGGACTGTGATCAACATCTGCGTGAAGGGGATACCGGCCCATCCCATGAACCCGAATGTCCATATAATTGCCATCGCTAAGGAGACGAGGCCAATGAGCAGATCAAACGGGTCCCGGTACGCGATGATGAGGAAGAACAGAATCAGGACCACGGCAGCCGGGACGACGAGTCCAAGCGAATCAGAGATGACACTGCTCAGTTCTGCGGAGATGATCCCACTGCCGAAGACAGAGATATCACCATCGACCGAACTGACGATATAGTCCGCTTCCTGTTGGATGGGCGTCAGTGGTGATGTCCCCTCTGTCCCGGCACTGCTTGAGACACCTGGCACTTCGTGCGTAACAGTTGTCAGTGTTGCAGATGCCGATGGCTCTTCTCGGTTGAGGTCGTTGCTGAGAAGTCCTACGACTGCCGGCTGGCGATCGAGCGTCGTTCGAGTGGCCGATTTGATTTCCGACTGTGAGGCTGCTTCGACGGCATCGATCTGTTCGGGCAGTGTCTCCGCGTCCGGGGCAAGCGTCTGTGCGACGGCCTGTGCGACACTCGTTGTTCCGACAACGTCCTGTGATTCGCGCTGTGTCAGCCGGTTCTGGGCTTTCAGCATATTGAGGATCGCCGGCTTTGACAGGACGTTCTGGTCCTTCTGGATAAGCGTTGTAGAGCCGGTCCCTTCGCCGAACGGTTCGCGCTCGAAGTTATCATTGACCTCGTCGAACGCTTCCTGTGCAGGAACGCCATCAGTGAACTGTGATGTCCCCGAGTCGGTCGCAGTCATGCCGAACCCTGCCGACAGAATGAGGGTCATAACGATGAACGCAGCAACGACTGTCTTGTCACGATTGACAATCCAATCGTCCAGGATGTCGATATATTTTTGATAGTCTAACATTGTGACATATACGTTAGCCTCGGAGAGTTACTGTCGCCTGTACCAGACGATGCCGCCAACGACTGCCAGGAGTGCAACGCCACCGATAAGCCACACTGGCGTTCCGCCGCCTCCAGACTGGTCGGTGACTTCTATTGGGAGACTGTACGTGTCTGAGACCCGTTTATCACCGTCAGGCATCTCATACTGGAAGTCGAGATTGAGCGGATACGTCTTGTCCAGCGCATTGCTTCCCGCTGAGAGCTGGACCGAAACCGTTTCTGATTCACCGGGTTCCAGCTCAGCGATAAACGTTTCATCGTCACTGCTGCTGAGGGGATCATTGACGAACGCCTTCCCTTCGATACTGGTCAGCGTCTTGTCTTTCGTATTCGTTATCGTAAATGTAATCGAGCGGTCTTGCCCCACACCGAGCGTTGCGTTCTGCATTTCGATGTCGAATTCGTCCTGACTGCCAGCCACTGTTGAACGAATTTCGAGTGTGTCTGCGTCAACCCTGTCACCGTTATCGTCGCGGTAGCTCACGCCGAAGTCAAACTGCCGGGCGCCTGCCTCTGCGCTGTTGGACACGTCAACGCCAAAGCTGAAGTTGGCCGATTCGCCCGCATCGAGATTTCCGACAGCATACTGTGTCTCCTTTGGCGACAGTGTCGACTGCTGGCTCTGCCAGGAGACGACGACGTTCTCCACGTCACGGGTTCCGGTGTTTGTGAGGGTTGCACTCAGTGAGCCGTCCTCACCTGCCTGCAGTGACGCCTCGATATCGGATACGCCAAAGTTCTGCTCAGGCGCAGGGGTAATGCTCATCGGGACATCATCATACGCGCTGGTATCGCCTTCTTGATCGTCGTACTGTACGGTAGCCGACAGAGCGTAGCTTCTGTCTTCAGCGTCGGGGCTCGCTGTCGCATCAACACGGACTGTTCGAACTTCGCCTGGCTCCCACTCTCCCACATATGCGGTCGTCGACGGACTCTGGCCGAACGTTATGTCCGCGTTTTGTGAGTTGAACTTGACAGCGGCGTCGTTGACCGTCAACGGGCCCGTGTTGCGTAGATTTACCTCGTACGTCCCTGTATTGCTGACAGCAACGGAGCTGCTTGCATTGACGACTGAGAACGTCTGTTCGGGGTCGGGTGCAACTGCAACGGATTGACTTGGCGACTGTGTTCTGAGGCCATCCTCATTGTCAAATGCCACCGACAAGTCGAATTGATACGACTCTGGCTCTGCGGCTTCTGTGGAAGTCACGCGATACCGGAACGTCCGGGTTTCACCCGTTTCCCATGTGTCGACAAACCGTGAGGTTGCAGTCCCGCCACTCACTGTGAGGTCTTGGTTCTGTGATTCAAGGGTTACCGCAGCGTTCCGTGCAGGACTGTCTCCAGTATTTTCCACACTGACCGCCACTGTTCCTGTCGAATCTACGCGCGCGTCCGATTCAACATTAGTTACGTTGAACGTGGCGTCGTCGGTGACATCTATTTCAATGTCTACAGTTTCTCTCGTTTGGTCCTCATCCCGTGCACCTGTTCCTTCGGAAATGTAGCTCGTGTGCTTGTAATCCAATCGTAGCTGTGCATCATACGTTCCGGAACTGGCGTCATCATCCACGCTGATCGTAAACGGAACCGTAGTCTTCGGCCCCGCTTGCAGCGTTCCAAGGCTTCGTTTCGAGTTCTTGACTGATATCGGCGCATCCCCTGAACCAAGCGAGACAGTGAGCCCTTTGGCTGTTGTTACTTCACTGTTCAACGCCGGATTTTGGGCTGAGCCACTTTCAAGATCGCCAGTGTTGACCAGCGAAATTTCTATCCTCTTTTGTTCACCAGGGGCGACAGTGTCGTCTTCGAGCGTTGCATCGATATCGGGGCTCCCAATGACCGCAGCGGTTGCCGTTCCGCTAGTTACAAGAATCCCCACTACGGCCAAGAGTAGCAGCTTCTGTGCGTTAGATGCCATATTAGTAAGGCTTCCATTCAATCCGCGATTCGTTGGTGGTCATAAACGGCTTCGAAATTCTTCGTTTGCCAGTCGTCATTCCTGTAGCTGACTAAACGTTCAATCACATATAGTGCTTTCGTATCTCTGAGGTTCGGCTGGGAACAATCAGCCGGTCAAAACCCGGGCTGTTCGATTTTCGGTTCCTCTAGCTGTTTGCGACACAAAGTCCACAAAGACCACCAGAGGGGCTTAGAGGTACGATACGCATAATAGATATACGAACGGAAAGAACGGGAATGCAGTCCAGTTCACCCTTGAGACAAGGGTCAACAATACGCTTAAGTTTATTGAATGTATAATCAACTGTATGGCTATATACGAACAGTTGTCCTTACTCAATCCAGTGATGAAAACGAGGCCCCAGACTGGCCACATGGCCGACAACGAGGAAACAGTAGAACCGTGAGTGATTTGAACCGTACCGTTCAAGCAAAGAACGGTCGATGTAAAGATGACTAACGAGATATCCTTTTTTGAGAACCCGGAAGGGACCCGCGAGGAGATCCTCGAAGCCACCTTCTATGCACTGCGTCAGCACGGGTATGCGGAGCTGACTATTTCGAAGATAGGTGACGAATTCGGAAAGAGTCAGTCACTCATATACCACCACTATGATAATAAAGACGAGTTACTGGTAGACCTTCTTGACTATATGCTTGAGCAGGTCGAAAATCAGGTCCCGCTTCCCAACCAGTCTCCCGAGGCGTACATCGAGGTCATCATCGACGAAATATTTGGGACCAGCAGTAACAGTGATGTCGAGTTTTCTCAGGCTGTGATTGAGTTGCGGGCGCAGGCAGCACACGATGATGATTACAACCGTCTCTTTCGCAGGAGTGATGACTTTATTCGAAAGCAGATCGCCCGTGTCATCCAAGCGGGTGTTGATGCCGGTGCGTTTGATGTCGAAGACCCATCGCAGACAGCCGCACTATTTCACACAGTCTTAGTCGGTATTCAGGCGGAACGGATTACCAGCGACGAGGACACAATCGACGACGTGAGAGCCGAATTCCGGCGGTATGTCGAGCACTGTTTACTCTCGGAGTAGCCACGCTGAGTAATGTCTGGCTGATCGATTAACTGCCCCCGTCAGCTGTCATGCCGCCACCGGGCATCGACTGGCAGTTCCCTTCGGGTTTCTGGATCGGCTCGACTGAGCCCCACGAGTGGAAATCCCACCGCATTGACTCGGCTTCAATACGTCGCGGATACCCGGAGTCCACGAGGACGTAGTATGTCACCGGTTCCTGAGAGCCGTCCTGAGAGATTTCATACACCAATACTTCCTCGCCATCGATGGTATCCCGGCCGACCGGCGTGAGGTCTGAATTTGCCTCCGGCTGATCGGCGAACCGACCCGGATCAACCTCGTCACGGCTCATCCCCTGTTGCATCGTTCCCCGGAGACACTGCCCCCCAGCAACGGTGTACGTACTGTTCCCAATGTGGTACATCTCCATCTGTTGTCCTTGCTGATCAAACGACCAGTACATATCCCCTTGGTAGTAACGACCAGTCATCTCGATGGTCCGCCCCTCAGACTGCATGGTGGCTGTCATCGCATACGATTCTGGGAACTGCGTGATCTGTCCGAACTGTGTCGATCTATCATCGTTTCCGCTGCCCGACAATGCATCTGTGCCGGTTGTCTCACCTTGACCAGGCGTTGGTTCGGCTCCGCCGCCACTCTCTGTTTCGTCTGACTCACTATTTTGATCGCTGCTGCAACCGGCGAGTGCGATCAGTCCCGAACCCACGGCTCCGAGTAACTGCCGTCTGGATAGTTGATGCATGGAGGCGGACATCTTCAACAAACAGATACTGCCGAAAATTCATGACTATTGTTACCATATGTATCTCGCTCTGATCACGGATGTTCGTCGTGTGTGTATTGACTGGTCGATATAGTCTAGCATAGCTATACCGTATAGTTTAGTAGAGTAGTTATAATCTAGTTCAAGATTGGATTGAAGATAGTAGTTATTATGCCCGAATATTCATACATGTATTATATGTACGATCCAGTTGTTTACTAGAGAGATGAGCGACGATAGTCAGAGCGATGGGGCTGCTGGGGATGAGAGACTATTTGCGGCACCGAGCAGCACCCTAACTGAACTTCAGTACGATCCAACCAGTGATAAAGAACTTGCTACGGTCATTGTTCAGGCCGTTTCCGATCAGACGGGAACAGAACCGTATCGTGAGTCGCCGTTACACGACTACATCGATATCGATGCCATTGAGATACTACTATTCGGTACACAGCCAGACCAGTCAATCGGATCAGCGAGCCAGAACATTACCTTTCGGTACCGTGACATTATTGTGACAGTTCGGGCTGACGGTGTGATCCAGCTGTCGGGCACTAACAGCAGTCGCGCAAGAAAGAACTAATCGCCAGGACACAGGACGGTTCGCCTGAGTTGGTAGCCGCGTTGCATATGCACCCCACTGCCGATATATCCCAAAACTACTACCTGAATTGCAGACTTCTTACCACCGGACCTGCCAGACCACGATAGTCTACAGTAATCAGTGCCAATAGGCTGTGCCAGAAGGCTTTACGAGATAGGTTACATGAAAGATTCGTTCCCAGTGATGAACGAGATGGTCTCTGATTTTCGAACAAGCAATGGATTGACGCAGAAAACCAGTATCCAGTATCTCTCCTGAAACGGGGAGTTAGCTGTAAACATATTATACAGATTTGATTCTCAAAAATAATATCTATAGATTCCACGGTAGTTATTATCGCATCAAAGGTAGAGTCGATACCATTAGACACCACCGTGTCCGTAGTTCCACATGCCATTGGAATAAATACGGAAGCTTCCGATCACCGGTAGCAACACCACTGTGTCCGCTGTTCTATATCCTGAAAACCGCTACGTATCAATCGGTTTCGACACCACCATGTCCGCCGTTCCTAAGTGGACTGGAAGTCCGAAAGCGTCGCTTCGGTATCAACGAGGTTAGTGACGGATTTGTGGATTCCAACATCGTCGACAGTCTTCTCAAGTGCTGCAAGAATCATCTCCGGGTCCATCTCGAGAGAATACTCGCGATAGGTTCCTCCACGTCGTCCCTCGTTCCGCTCGATTGCCGAGATGATACCTAACATCGACAGCTCGCCGAGGTGATCACGCATCCGGCGTGGGACAAGCGGATCGATCCCTGCCTTTTCGGCGAAGTTCGTATATCGAGGTCTGATATCCCGTGTCCGGGCCGGCGTCTTCCCCTCTTGATCAAGCGTAACCATTGCGTACACGACCAGATGACCGTGTTGTGTCAGTCCTGAAATACCCTCCTGTATCCGGCCTCGTTCCAGAACGTCGCGGGCCTCCCTAACAAGGTCTTCCGAAATCGTATCCGTATCCTTGTCGCGGGCCAAGTCGCCCGTTTTCATGAGCAAGTCGAGTGACTGCCGTGCGTCACCGGCGTCTTTCGCTCCGTACGCAGCACACAGTTCGATGACCCCGTCTTCGAGGACGCCGTCGTGAAACGCTACGTCAGCACGCTGTTGCAGGATCTGGATCAGTTCCTTCGCATCATATGCAGGGAACTGAATTTCCTCTTCACAGAGTGAGCTCTTGACTTTTGGAGAGAGGTCATCACGAAAAGAGAAATCGTTCGAGATACCGATGATACCGATCTTCGCAGAACTTAGATTGTCGTTCGCTCGCGCACGGGGGAGTTGATAGAGGATACTGTCGTCTTCGATGTGGTCCACTTCGTCGAGCACAATGTAGATAGTCCCGCCACAGGAGTCGAGTTCGGTCCACAGCATGTCATACACCGTTGCACGAGGATACCCCGTCGTACTGATCTGGCTCGTTTCGTCCCTGAATTCGTTGACGAGTCGTGTAGCAATTTGATAACTACTGGAGAGGCCATCACAGTTTAGCATCTTCACCGTGAGATCGATATCCTCATATTTCGCTGCGTCTTCCTCGAGGTGGTCGATCAGATATCGCGTGCCGGCAGTCTTTCCGACCCCTGTTTTACCGTACAGAAAGATGTTATTAGGCTGTTCACCGTTGATTACGGGCTGGAGAGCTGCTCGATACCGGTTTAGCTCAGTATCACGCCCGACGAGATTCTCAGGCTGATAGTCCTCTCGAAGCGCATCCCGGTCCAAGTAGATCTCAGTGTCGCGTTCGAACATCCCCATAGTCGTTGCCTGATTTATTGGAAGGAACCCACATAAAACCACCCCTGTCCGCAGTGTCCGGAGTGTCCGCTGTTCTATTACTTATAAAAGAATGGTGGAACCCTCCCACCCCACTATGTCCGCAGTAACTGGAACAGAGTGAGAGGGGTGAAAGAAATGAGCTATAAATAAAGGAAAAGTTTATAATAGTATGTGGAGAGCTAGACCGTAATGCAATTAGAAAGCTGTAGACGAAGACACTACAGCATTACTCATAGATATCTCTAGCATAGACGAACTCCATTACAAACCAGATCTTCCCGTCTCTTCCGTCCCCCACTCTGTCCTCCTCGAAGAACAGCGGACAAAGTGGGGTGGGAGTGTCACCTCCCATTGCTTGATTGTTTTACACCCTTCAGCCTCTCTGTCGGTGATTCATAGCGTTCCTACTGCCTTAGCACACACCGCCATGTCCGCTGTTTTCTTGTAATCTCCTCCAGAACAGCGGACATCGTGGTGTGTCCAGGAACGGATAACACCACGATGTCCGCAGTAACCGCCTCGTGATTTCTCAAACGGCCAGTAGAACAGCGGACATCGTGGTGTCCACTCGGAGGTGTTCCCTATACGTCTCGGTCAGACGCCACAATGTCCGCAGTAAATCGGCTATAGAGACATTCTAACGCGGTGTTACTGCAGACACTGTGGTGTTCGCTCTATCGTACTGCTCGCTTGTCAGTCATCGGAAAACCGGTAACCCACTCGCTACGTTCTATCACTCTCCTCCTATTTGAGCAGTTTAGTGCTGAGTTGCGAATCTGCACCTGTTGCTTCTGCAGTGTTTGTTATCTGCAGTGTTTGTTATCTAAACACGCGTTCAACAAGCCGTGCCTCCGCTTTTCTGAGATGATTTGATGCAGTACTGGGGGCACAACCGAGTTCCTCGGCAACGTCCTCGACGCTCCCATTTCGTGGAACGTCGTAATAACCGACATCCCGTCCTGCGGCGAGTGCTTCGCGCTGGCGTGAAGTCAAGTCGATGGCGAATGTTCCGGGACTGGCATCGTATTCCCCGACTTTCCGGACATTTACCGTTATTCCATCAGGAAGGGCATTCCGAACCTGTTCGAGAGCGGCAGGCTCCCCGACGACATCGAACAATACGACACCGTGTGGTCGGTAGGCAACCGGTGGGACTACCATTAGCGTCGGCTGTTCGAACGCCGCGTAGAACTGCCGTGATTGGTCAGTTTCTCGGCCACGGACGAACGCGTAGAATGCCTCGTCCCGAACGGGTGTGATATCGTAGCTTTCCATGGTTTCGACCGCAGAAAGCGCCGATTCGTAGGGTTCGCGATCACCGACGACATAAAACAGTGTGTAGGCATTCCCGTCCTCGACCCCGACTTTCCACGTGACGAGCCATTCGCGCTTGATTGCATCGCTTTCGGTCATAAATCGGTGCATCGGACGCTGATACTCCGGTGCATACTGAATCTCTAAGCGGAGATATCTCACGGACGAGCTCTGGTGGTGGCTCCTACATAAACACACTAGTGTGTACGACAGTTCGCGTATTCGCTCTCACTATCTATCCGTCTCTGTTCATGAGCAGTGATCGGCAGAGTATGGACGACGCACAGTCTGATGAGCAGATATGCTCCGGCAGAAGCGTGGATAACCGATTTAATTCTACACTTCGAGAGGTGCTTGGTTCGTCTCCGTTCATCCTCACGAAATTCGACGCGTTCATGAACTGGGTCCGGGGGTCCTCGATGTTCGTGCTACAGTTCGGTATCGCCTGTTGCACCATCGAAATGATGGGCACTCTCGCAACGAAACACGACCTCGATCGTTTTGCTGCCGGAGTCCCACGGGCATCACCGCGACAGGCAGATCTGATTATCGTCCCGGGGACCATCGTTTCGAAGTTCGCGCCGCGGATGAAGCGCGTCTACGACCAGATGCCCGAGCCGAAGTTCGTCGTTTCGATGGGGTCGTGTACCATCTCCGGTGGACCGTTTCAGGAAGGATACAATGTCATCAAAGGTGCGGAGCAAGTCATTCCGGTCGATATCCACGTCCCAGGCTGTCCGCCCCGACCCGAGGCACTCATCTACGGCGTCGCCAAGTTGCAAGAGAGCATCGCCGAAGGTGAGTCCTCGCCGGTGACGGTCAAACCCTACGAACTGGAGCAGTTCGGCGACCTTAAACGGGATGAGCTCGTGGACAAACTCGCCAGTGAGATCGACGAAGACGACCTCGCCATGCGGTACGATTGGAGTACGCCATAACGGCTATACGATCCGGGAACCGTCTCGACTGATTACCCGTCCGTAATGATCTCAGCAACCCGGTCGCGGCTGAAAAGCTGTTCACCCGATGGAATCTCTGGATAGTGGTCTCCGTTCTCGTAGGTCGGCCACTCGCCAAAGATATCGGGGTACAGCTGCTTTGCGGTCATTTCGATCTGGAAAAGATTCATGATCGGGCCGTGATATCGCATTCCGTGTGCGTACACGCGGTCGTCTTCGACCGCTGCGAGATTGTTTCCAACGCTGTGTGACGCGAGCCTCTCGCGGACATTGTCCATGTCGTAGCGGGGTGTCATCCCCCAGAGGTGGAGGATTACGTCAGGGTCCGCGTCTAGCATCGTCTCATAGCCGACCGAACCCCAAAGACCGTCCCATGTTTCGTCCCCGAAGGCGTCGTTGGCAGCGAGCGGACGCGTGTCGGCGAGCCAGAACCCCGGTCGGTTCAGATGATACGTCCAGAATTGGCCGTCGCCAAGTGTAACCCGAACTGCAGTTGGTCGATATTCTTCGGGTGGAAGATTCGTCTTGATGGTCCCGATGAGTTCTTGGTGAACGGCTCTCAGTTGCTCGTAACGTCTTCGTTCCTGAAACACGGTGGCGACACGACCGAAAAGCTCCCACAGCGTGTAATATTGGTAGTTCTCACTGTATGGTTCTTGCGGGTCACCGTGTGTTCCGCTGTAGAAATTCCCGAAAAAGGGGCCGACATTGTCGACGATTTCCTCGATATCGCCCATATCCCAGTTCTCCTGGGTAATCGCCCATGCGGGGTCCAGAAAGTGAACGTCGCTACTGAGGCTGTAGAAGAACTCCTTGCTGAAATTGTCGAAGGGGTTCGGAAGGTTCTCCCACTCAAAAGAGACACCAGAAAGCCGTTCGTAGTAGTGGTTCATCGATGGCCCAGCCATGTCTGGAACGAACATTGAATTGACTGCATCACCGTGGTTAAGAGCAACTAACATGTCTGCATACTGATTGTACATCGTGAAGACGTTCTCCGGGACGGAATCGAACTCAACTTCCCCTACAGGGGAAAGCGAGGCAACGTAGGAGCCGCCTTCTGACGGGGTTGCTGTGCTCGTCCCTTTGCCACTCGATGTTGCTGTATTGGGCGGTTCGCCACTGTTACTGGAGCAGCCGGCTACGATTGACGTGCCGAGCAGCAGACTACCGCCGGAGAGGTAGTCGCGCCGCGTGAGATTACTTGTTCCGTCTGTCTCGTCCATATTTTAGGTTGGCCTAATGTGGTGTATATGGCTTTCGGATTAACCAGATGGCCCTCGTGTATGCACACTGAATGTTTCTTGACTAGCTCTTCTCTATGATATATTCTTCAAAATTGTCTGTGAATACTATCTATTTGAATCTATTGGTTATAGATAAACTATCTTATACCCAGGAAGTGTAAAATATGATATCTCTGGATGTGTGGATAATCTATTTAGACATAAAACCACGATTATAATACAGAAGGGAACAATCTTATTTCCATAGCCAAGATTAACTGTGTGGAAATGCACTTCTATGACTATATTATTCTACATTGTGGCTGAATGCTCTTGGGTAATGAAATCGGACTTAGATTCGACCTGAATATGATATTCGTGCCGTCCCATCAGATAATTGCTGTCTCAAATACGACCTTCTGATACCAGCGGCCGTTGAGAGCCTATCGAGTTCGCTGGCGGGAAATAATAACATCTGTACGGGTGTTATTATTCTCCCTGGTTCAGCTGTGAGCAAGAGCCTTTTTATGCGATACCTGGTGCGGTACAGTGTAAATCCTCGTACGACTATCATCTAAATATGACTTCCAGAGCAAATTTCCAGTTCCGGATGTGGTAGCGGAAAGCGGGGGGCCATCCGGAATCTCGACCGGCTACAGACCGTGACCGCTGACAAAGGTCTGATTGAGACGACTCCGGACGAACTTCCGGAGCCCCATGTTGGGCCAGTGTTCAAAAACCGAGAGTTCTCCCCGCTAGATGTGACGCATAACGTTCGCCATGAGGATAATACCTATCATCGATGATCAATCGTCGAGGCTGTAGTTTTCGCGCTCAAGGAGCGTGGTTACATCCTGTTGGCCGAGGTGGGTTGGCAGTCGCCCAGCCTGACGTGATGATCTCGTCTTCTTCCGCGTCGATCCTCCGTTTGCGAAGCTTGTTCGCGATCGTCTGACGCTGAAAGCGTGGGTCGTTCGTCACCAATCGTCGTTCCTTGTCCCGCTCACTAAGCCGATTCACCGATTTGACGGCCTCCGATAGAGCCCTGTCCCGAGATAACTACCCCGCTAAGGTCAACGAAGAACGCGTCGGATTGTTCAGAGAACATACCATTCTGTAGGATCATCACCCTCTTGTATCCATTTGTCGGAGGCTACACCTACAGTTTAATTGAGTGGCTGATTTATAGCGTCATTAACGCAACTAACTGGCTATTGCTCGCGTCCAAACAAAGCCGACCAGTTCAAATTGGGTTTCGCCACGTCTACCCAAACAAATCAATCGGACTGCTGATAGCATTTACCGCTGATGGTGATTAAGCACCCAATACAGTGTGGGGAAAACCAATGTGAGGGTCGCTTCTGTTCTCCGATCTTGAGTATTACACTGCAATCGCGCTGTACGCCGTCTTGACTGGACCAACACGACAGTCGTGATCGTCAGCTGGATAAATCTCAAGACAACGTGCCAGCGATGGGACCAGATAAACTCGAATGAGTCAGTTACAGTTTGACGACGTCGCCGCTCTCTGCGGCTTTGTGAATTGCCCGGATGATTCGCATATCTTGGAGTCCGTGGCGGCCGTCCGGACCAATGTCGCTACCAGTCAAAACGCGATCAGCGAAGTAGTCGAACTCCTCCCGCATTTCGTCCTCCGCGTCAAAACTCTCGTGTTCGACAGTTACTGTCGTCGCGTTTCGCGACAGGTGGAGTTTTGCTTTCCCATGGAACGCTGGACAGAGTTCGACCTGCCCGTCCGTCCCAGTTATTTTCAGTTGCGTATCACTGTGGGCGTTCTGGCTATCAGTGGTGACCATTTTGATACCGTCTTCCAGCGCAAGCAACGCCCCGGAGCGTTCATCGGGCACATCGTCGAAGGCCTCGCTATAAGAATCCATCTGTGACTGCACTGCCAGTGGTTCCCGGTCGAGCAGAAACCGAGTCGTGTTAATCGAGTAAATCCCTAAGTCCATCACTGAGGTACCATAGCCCGAGAGTTCCGAATCGAGCCGCCACTGGTCCGTGTCCGGATTCATCTCAAGCAGCGGCTGACTATTGTTTCCATATACGGATACTGGCTCACCGATGAATCCGTCTTCAATGAGTTCTTTTGCACGCCTAACAGCGGGGTCAGTCTGCATCCGGTAGGCAATCATCAACGGCACAGCGGCGGCCTCACAGACCTCAACCATTTTTTCCGCCCGTTCGACCGTTGACTCCATCGGTTTCTCACACAGGACCGCTTTGTCTAACTCTGCGGCTGTCTCGGCGTATTCCAGATGCAAGGCGTTCGGTGTCCCGATGTAGATGGCATCAAAACTGTCGGCTGCCTCCCCGTCGTGGAACTCTTCGTAACTGATCCCGTGGTCCACACCGTTCTCGTCGGCGAGGCGTTTAGCTTTCTCCGAAGAACTGCTGACGAACGTCGTAGCTTCACCCAGATCAGAGTCTTGAATTGCGGGGAGTGCCAGGTCGATTGTCCACCAGCCAAGTCCTAACAGTGCGTATCGAACCGTTCCGTCCGTGGTGGTTTGCCAGTCACGCTCGTTATACGTATCAATCCAGTCTTTCACACAGCTATATTTTAAACCTTTGCGCTAAAAACTTCGGTTTCTGAACACACAAACGCTATGACAGTGGTAATAAAATATTAAAAACTTCACAACTCCGACCGACGTGGTCTTGATTATGTCTGGGTTCGGCCGTCTTTGTGTCCAACCACTGATGGGCGGGTGATGTTGCCGGAGTCAGTCACTGTACTGTGCAGTAATCTTGTTACAACTGACTCTCTTCCTCAGGTAGGTGCTATTATACTCTTTCTCACTATGGAAAAAATAGAAAGAAATCACTGTTCGAACACGCTCGTTCAAACAGTTAATACGGTATTATGTGGGTAGGTATATCCTAATGAACATGAATCCGCCAGAATTACGCGCAAATTGTCTACTCTGTGAAGGTATTATATAATCATAACTTAGTAATTAAGACGTTATGACATTTGTATAAACTATGTGAAACACTACATATGTTTAAATCCGCTGGACGGAGGCTCTATTCAAACCTGAGAACTGTTGGAGTATTCTAAGTCCGTCTTTAACAACCGATGGTGGTGATTGACGAACTCGTCTCCCATTATTTCATTAGCACAATAGCTACCGCTGTTAATTACATATAAATATGTACTCTATATCGGACTGTAGCATAGCCGTAGTAAGCGCATATTCATGTTTTGGCGAAGTCGATTGTAAATACATTGGTAAACCCTCTAGGGAGCTACATCGCATGAAAAACAATGCAAATCGAACACTGATCTCGGGAGGTACCGTTGTTACGCCGACCCGCGAAATTGAGAACGGGACAGTAGTATTCTCTGACGGAAAAATAGTCTCGGTGGAAGCAGAATCTCATGACTCTCCGGATATTGACGCGACGGGGAAGTATGTCCTACCTGGATTGGTTGATCTTCACGGCGATGATATCGAACGGCACCTTTTTCCGAGAGCTGGTGAGCGCGTCAACACGACGGTCGCTTTGGATCGATGTGATATTGCCAATGCCAGCGCGGGAGTTACGACAAAGTATCATGCCATTGCGTTCGAAGACATCCCAGATGATAACCGGAGTATCGAACTAGCCCGTCGCTTGGCCGAGCATATCCGGGATTTCAACTACGAAACCGGTGCCAGGATCGACAACAGACTCCATATGCGGTGTGAACTCACCAACGAAACGGCTGTCGACGCCGTCTCGCAAGAAATCCAATCAGGGGGTGATCTCGTATCCCTTGTCTCACACATTCCCGGAACGGGCCAGTTTGCTGGCGAAAATACACTTACACAACGCTATAATCTTCCGGATGGGGTCTCAGAGTCAAGCCTTCAGTCTCTCGAAACACGCCGCAATGGTGTCTCCGACATAGAACTAATTTCGCGTGCACGAGAAATCACAGAGCTAGCGAGCGATAGGAATATTCCAGTCGCCTCACACGACGATGAAACCGTTTCGAGTGTGGACAACGCCGCTGCTATCGGGGTAGACATAAGTGAATATCCGCTCTCCCACCGTGTTGCACAGCGTGCAACCGAGCTAAACTTGAGCGTTGCGATGGGTGCGCCGAATGTGGTTCGCGGTGGGAGTCTCTGGGACGGGCCCGATGCGTCTCAGGCGATCAGAGATGGTGTTGTCGACATTCTCTGTAGCGACTTTCGTCCGCAATCACTGCTTAGCTCCGTATTCACCGAAACCGGTGACTCTCTCAAAGACCGGGTATTACGTGTCTCTACTGTACCAGCTGCCGCTGCCGGTCTGTACGATCGTGGCCGATTGGAGTGTGGGGCAAGGGCCGATGTTATCGTCGTTGACCCAGATCCGGTTCCATCGATAGCACGAACATACGTTGCCGGCGACGAAGTGTATTGCTCTGCATAGCCTACTCGTGATGCGTACTAGGTAAAAACTGCGAGCGGCATCAAACCGCTCTTATCAGGCTACTCGCTGTTCGCCTCTTTCCGCTCAACTGACCAGTGATACACCGAACATGCGCCTGCAACACCTACTACTAGGGAGAACAGACCTAAAACCATGCTCCCGGGAAGTGAGAGGGCGACAGAGGTGGCTAGGACCATCGCACCGAGCACCGAGACGGCCACGTAATACTGATACCACTGTCGACCCTCCTCCTGCTCTTCAGAGCGGTTGAGGTACTTTTCGAAGTCGTCTGCCTTCTCGGTAAGGGTGATATGGCCACGGTCTTGGTTAAAATCGACGACACCGATGTCGTCCATCTTCGGGAGATGGCACTGGTATAATCCTACGTACACGCGCTTGCGCTCACTCGACGTCAACGCATCAGTTGTAGTCTCGTTCTCGATGGCTGCGACGTGTTCTGCGAGCTCTCCAAGAGAGATCTGTTCGCCTCGTTCTCGAAGAAAGTGGAGGACTTCTCTGCGGCGGCTGTTTTTCAGTATTTCAAAAATGACGTCTAGAGATGCACCCGAGTCGTCCTGCTCCTGTGACGCCGCTTGGTCCGCACTGCCTTCTTTCCCTTTTGACGATGGAACAGATTCGTCGCTTAGTTTATTATTCGGTTCTGCTTTCGTTTGTGCGGTGTCTTTGACTCCCATATTTACCCACTTCCTGTGTGCTGCGACATCGTCCACCCGTCTGTAATCGCGCTCACACAGCCCCCCGGCTGTATCGACGGAGCGTTACGCTGTCAGCCAGCATTTCAAATCAACATCACCTTGCCACTTAATACTTTGTTATGTAATCAGTTAGATAATTTTCCTTTGATTACCGTCGGGGTAGTCGGTAGTTGTTTGGGTATTCCGGGAGTAACAGTGTTCTTAGAATCAATTTTCGGCGATCAATGACAAAGATCTGCCGCAGTGTGTGTTGTGGTGCACAAAATACGTAGAATGCCCGTGAGTACCCTGTGGGCGGTCCTCTGTTACGGTTACGCGTTACTCATCCTTGAGATCGTACAGGATAAATCGCAGCGTATATACTCCGTATCTTTGGACGATGTAAGTAACGTAATCTTATCAGCGCCAATCGAACAGCTATCTGGAGATCCCTGCAGGGACGAAGTCCCAGATAAGATGCTCTTCTGGGTTGTCGTCAGGAAATGGAACTCTCCGAACTTTGCAGTATCTGTTGTTGATCGTTTGGCGCCTGCTTGCCGAACACGTAGCTGAAATGTCCGTTTTATGAATTGAGCGGAAGTGCGATATTACTCACCACATACTCAGTATGCAGGGTACTCAATCGGAATCGTGTATGGTTACGAAGCGAGACCAAGAGACACGAGCGAAACAATTAACCACAGGCACATGGAATATCACTGTACACGAGTTTGTGTCCAAAGAAGGTAGCTGGTACACTCGTGCATACGAATAGATACGATGGCAGACTTTGATCAGTGGGACGAAGTGAGCTACGTAATCAGTTCACGGTATCGAGTCGAGACTCTCCGCCGGTTGTCAGAAGGCCCTGCGACACCGTCGTTAATTGCGGACGACAGGGAAATGAGTATTGCTCACGTTTCGCGCGCCCTGCAGGAACTCCGTGAGTCGGAACTGGTCGACCTATTAGTTTCGGAAGATCGGAAGAAAGGGCGCGTGTACGACATCACCGAGAAGGGTGTCGATATTTGGGAAACAATCGAACGGAAGAACATGGCGTAACTGTCTCCTCTCGGTCTCGAACTGATAGGATTGCACAGCCGCGTCGACTTAGAACCGTCTTTATTCGTGTTTTCGATTCGAATTGAACCTGTCATTTTATTTGGAATATCGCGTATACACTACTCATTACACCAACTCTGATATTTGATCACAAGCCGGTGTGCTTTCCATAGATTCAGCTGACGGTAGTTGTTTAACTGAGACGCCGAGGAACGGTATCGAATCACTACGACTCTGGCTGAAAGTTCCACTTTGGTGGGCGTGTCTGGTAGTAAACCAATGCTACCCATTCCGAGACACCCCTGTGGAAATTCGCTCTTTGATATTGAATGCAAAGAGTGTCTACCAGTTAGTATAGCAGCCGTAACAATAATGATTTGTAACATACCTGCGTACGCATGTTGTCCATAGGCTACGGAAAATTACTGATTGGGTGCGTCGCTGGACTGTTACTCATTGGAGGCGCTACGCTGGGGCTTGGAATCGGTGGGTTCGCCGATGGGCCGGTAGATTCGGGGCCCGCTGTCGGCGAGGACGAACTGGAGATACGTACTGTGCAATCTCCGACCGAAATTCGGCCGGATGAGCCGTTGCGTGTGCAATTGCAAATCACAAATTCGGGGTCGGAAACGACAACACAACAGGTAGCGCTACGATTGAACGGGGACGGACAGCCCTCTGAAACGGTAGCAACAAAACAAGTCGAGGTTTCGGCTGCAGAACCGACGGACGTGACGTTCGCTGTCGAGCCTGATCAAGTCAGTTCCGGGGAATACACGTACGCCATTGCTGTCGGTGAATCATCGCCCCCGGAGTCAACTGGGAGTGTGGCTGTCCTCACCCCGCCTACGTTTGTACTCGACGATACCACAGAAAACGCTACAATCGTCCGCGGAACGAACGCCTCTATCCGAACAAACCTGACCAATGTCGGTGCATATCGCGGCGTCCAGACAGTTCGAATCGCTGTCGATGCGGATCAAAACGACCAGTACTCCGATACTGAAACGCTGAACGAGAGCGTCCACTCGCTTGCGGGCGGCCAGAGCCAGATGAGCACTGCCACGGTCCGAACTGCTGATTTGGAGCCTGGTCGATATCAATACAAGGTCGCCACCGAAAACACAACAACGACCGGAACACTCCATGTCCAGCAACCGGCGACGTTCCGGGTACAGAACACGACCGCACCGGCCAACGTAACGAGGGGGGAAACTGCCAATGTTTCAGCGGTCGTCGAGAACGTTGGTGACGTGGACGGGAGCGACAACGTCACGCTCCGCAGTGATTCTATGAACATCACCTATTCGCGCTCCGTTTCATTGGCTGCCAACGAAACGACGACGGTGTCCGTTGGAGTGAATACGACGAATTTGAGCCGCGGGACACACAACTATTCGCTTGGAACCGTTGACGACACAGATACCGTCTCGATGACGGTACAGGGCAGTCATTTCGAGGTGTCGGATTTGGCTGGACCGAATGTCCTGTACGTCGGTGATACGGCTGTGTTCTCCGCAGACGTTACGAACACCGGTGAAATCACCGGAACTCAATCGATCCAGCACCGCATCGACAGCGATGACGATGATCGACCGGAAGCCTATGGAGTCGACAGAAACGTCACGCTCGCACCCGGCGAGTCGACTCGCGTTCGGTTCGAGATTGAATACACGGTAACCGACTCGACGGATTACCCCGTAGAACCACTGAGCCTGCAGACGTACGTCTATGGCATTTACTCAAAAGACGCGCGTGCGTCAACAGCTATGTCGGTCAAGCCCTCATGGGCAAAAGACGGCGGGTCCAGCGGTTCCGGCGGAAGTACCAGTGTCTCTGATGGTGACCGCGCTTCGCTTGATGAAATAACCCAGGACAAGTACGGATACTACTATGATGAGGTGAGCAGTGAAACGAAGCGCCAGGTCGAAGAGATTCATGAGCGTCAACCGTTCGCGGATGGCCTTGCGGCCGCAGAGGTGCGTACGCGTGAGGAGATCGCTCGGCAAGAGTACGGTGCCGATGTGAAAGCTGGGGAAAAGTTTAATTTCACAGGATTAGGAATCGAAACCCAACAGAAGGTCGAAGCGGACTTTGATGCGCAGTTCCAGACTGATTCCGGTGACCGAATCGAGTCCTGGGACGAACTGGCCAACGACACATACGGGAAGTCGTACGAGAACTTAACCGCTAGTCGAAAGGCGGACATCAAGACGACGTATCAGGATCAATTCGAATAACCACTCACCCCTAACAATAGTAATCGCCGTACGCAGGCGCTTTTCCGAATCGGCCTAACGAGATATTTATCGGTCCGACAGTTCACTGTATATGACTGCTAACCATGGAAAGTAAGGAATAACAATAGATCGATTTGTCCAACATGGCGACAGAGAGGGCCCCCATTGGTGGCCGGTGAGCGGCCCTACGACCTACCATGACTATCACTGAATCAGAGGTTGCTATTGGCGCGTGGGTCTGGCAAGAAGGCCGACCCGGGATGAGTAGCTCTCTTGTCGGTAGCTCTATGCATACCGTACCGGACTCGCTCCAGCAATGCAGTCGTGCTGTACAACTCATAGAAACGAAGCGAGACCACTTACCAACAGGGGGGACATAGAGTGTACAAAGGCTCAACTGTCGGTGTCGTCGTTCCGGCACACAACGAAGAGGGGTTCATTGGTGAAGTCATTGACTCACTTCCGGAGTATGTCGATCAGGTGTTTGTTATCGATGACTGCTCGACAGATGGCACGTGGACCGAGATCAAGGAATACGTGGATGCCGAAGTAAATCAGGCGGGTGTGACCGGTGATTCCGCAGAACAAATAGCGGTCGCCGATGGGGCCGGAACAACGGTTTCTGAAAGCCAGACGTTCCTCGACAAGCGTATCGTTCCGGTTCGTCATCAGACCAACGGCGGTCGCGGGGCCGCCATCCAAACCGGATACGATCTCGCGCTTATGAGTGGCATGGACGCGGTTGCAGTCCTTGATGGCGACGGTCAGATGGATCCGAACATCCTTAATGAAATCCTTGACCCAGTCGTTGAAGGGGAAGCGGATTACGCGAAAGGAAACCGCTTGATATCGCGACGCCACTGTACTCAGATGTCCAACTGGCGGTTTTTCGGGAATGCGCTCCTCACGTTTTTGACAAAGATCGCAAGCGGACACTGGAAAATGCGCGATCCACAGAACGGATACACCGCAATTTCCGCAACGGCGCTCGAACAACTCTCGCTGAACGACCTGTTTAACGATTACGGGTTCCTGAACGATATGCTAATCCACTTAGACGCGAACGGAATGACAGTTCAGGATGTGCCGATGGAGGCATTTTATGGCGACGAGTCAAGCGGAATCAGATACAGTTCGTTCGTTCCGAAACTATCCCTTCTGTTACTTCGTGGGTGCGTCTGGCGGTTACACGAAAAGTACCTCTCTCGAACAGAATCAGAGTAACCACATCTGGCGGGGGTACGTCGCTCTTTGACACCGCAAGCGACATCATCAAAGACGGGTATGCAGTTGTTACTTATTATGCCGTCGGCGTGAGCGGAACATATGGGTAGGTGGTCGGATGCTTTGCCAGCGACTGTCGACTTGCTTGCTGCCGTTGGGTACACCGCAGTTGTGCTCCTCGCAACATTGTCGTCTCTTGACGGAGTTTCCCTCGCGGCCATCGCGCTCCCGTTTCTGCTATTCGTTCCGGGTTATGCCGTGGTCGCGTCGCTGTTTCCGACTCGGAACCCGGAGTACGAGAACCACCGGTTGATCACCACAGAACGGATACTGTACTCAGTTGTGGCAAGTATCTGTTTGGCAATCATCGTCGGAGTCAATCTTGAGTTCACACCGTGGCCGATTCGCCCGACACCAGTCGTCACTACCCTTGCTATCGTAACTGTGGTGGCAGCTGTGATCGCGTGGTATCGGCGTCGCCAAAGGACACCGACGGGCCTCGGTCAACCCTCGATGCCCTTCGGAAACTCGCGGGCCGCCAGCGGAAGTTCCGACGGGGAGGGGATACAGCTAGGGACTATCGTTGTCGGTGTTGCGATCCTCGTCACATTCGCCAGCGTGATGTTGGTCGCGGCCCAGCCACAGCGCGGCGAGGCGTACACAGAATTCGGGCTGCTGACCCAGAATGAGACTGGCGATCTGGAGGCCGGTGGCTATCCGGAACAGATCACGATGGGCGAGTCCGAACAGATGTATTTCACTGTCACCAACCACGAGATGGAGACAACTGAGTACGTCGTCGTTGTGCAGTTGGCCAGAACTGCGCCGACAGGAGAGGTAATAGAACGTACACGTCTCGATAGTTATAACAACCGGACCGCGGCTGGAGACCGCTGGTTGCAGCGTCACACGGTTACGCCGGTACTAGAGGGGGAGCGCTTGCGGTTGACGTATTTGTTGTACAGAGGAAGGCTCCCGGATCAGCCCACAACTGAGAACGCGTACCGTGAGACTCACATCTGGGTCGACATAACGTGAACTGACAACGACAGGAGTCTGGGAGTCGGTTTCAGACTGTTCTGATGGCTAGTCTGCCAGAGCCACTCAGGAGGTGGTGAGCGGCTCGGATCGGTTACCGACACCATCAGCGACCTCCTCCGATGCGAAGTTTTGAATAAACGCTTCGTACTGGTCGATCACGGCCGTCGGAGCGAAATCGTTCGCACGCTCAACCAACACGTCGCTCGGGAGTGAATCGTCGAGCGTCGCCTGTATGGCCGCTGCGAGTCCCTCATCGTCATCGACATCCACGAGTGGGCCGTACTCACCGCCTTTGAGGATTTCCGCCGGGCCACTGGGACAATCGGTCGAGACGACCGGACATCCGCAGGCAAGTGCCTCGATAAGTACGGTCGGCAGTCCCTCGTGGATTGAAGACATTGCGAGGACGTCCGCACCCGCCATGTAGCCGTACGGATTGTCGACAAAACCGGGAAACGAAACCGCGTCGTCGATGCCTAACTCGGTCGCGAGGGTTTCGAGTTCGGTTCGCTTCGACCCGCGACCGACAATTATCGCACGCGTGTCCGGTTGAGCGGCATGGACCCGTTCGAAAGCGCGGAGGAGCGATCCAAAGTTCTTCGCTCTCTCCAGACGTCCGACACCGAGAACAACGTCAAGGTTCGCAGAGTCGATCCAGGGATGGTCCACCGATTCCCTTGCCCGCTCCTGCACCTCATTGACTGGGATCGGGTTGTGGAGAACGGACACCTTCTCACGGTCGACGCCGACGTGTTCTACGACGCTCTCAGCGACACCTTCCGAAACGGCGACGAACTGGTCTGACTGGTGTGCGAGGCGACGCTGCAGCCACTGGACGAGTTTCTCTTTCGGTTCTTCCTGCATCCCGAGTGTGTTGTGGATTGTCGAGATAGTGACCGTATCAGCGCCAGATAGAATCTGCGAAATCATGTGAATGTCGTTAGCATATGTCATTTGTGAGAAAAGTATTTGGGGCGATTGTCGCCGCAGATATCGCACGAGAGCAGGAATGCTCGCACCGATTCCTATCCCCGGTATGCGCTGTGTTCCCAGGTCGACGAGGTTTACACTTCCGGCGACATCGGTCTGGAAATCTCCCTCGTTGAACGACACGACAAGGTCTACCTCGTACCCGCGCTTGGAGAGCCCGTTCGCAACAGAAACTGTCACACGCTCGGCGCCACCGACTGTCAGAGAAGGAACGAAGAACGCTATCGGCCCAGTGTCTTCCATTAGTTTCACAGTCTGTGTGAGCGGGCTTGTTTATACTCCCCCTACGCCGGTTCTCGGGGTGCGTTTCTGACTTTCCTGCAGTGCTCTGGTCGATTCGAATGGCTCGAATCGTTCATGTAGGCCGCGTAGCGGGACAGAAATGCCCTGTGAGAGTTTTACAACGGACTGACACCCGATGTGGATAGCGTAGAGTGGATGATAGTCCATCTGACTCGTTCATGTAGGGAGGGTATAATTTTGAGCATCGCAGTAGATTACGCGGACAATGTGTGGAATCTGTGGTCAGTATATTCGATCTGGCTCACCTGCAACCGACGTTCTTGAACGTATGAACGACTGTCAGTGTCACCGAGGTCCTGACGACGACGGGATTTTCAGCGATGGAAGTATTGGACTCGCACACCGACGACTCAGTATCATCGACCCCGAGAGCGGCGGACAGCCGATCCACAACGAGAACGGTACAGTAACCGTCATCTTCAACGGAGAGATCTATAATTACGGTCATATCAAGGACCGACTCACGTCCGCTGGACACAGATTTACCACTGAGACCGACACGGAAGTGCTGGTCCACCTCTACGAAGAAGAAGGCCCCAGCTTCGTCGACGAACTCGATGGAATGTTCGCGTTCGCTCTGTGGGACAGTGAGCGAGAACGCCTGTTACTGGCCCGTGACCCGATGGGTATCAAGCCGCTCGTTCTCGCCGAAACGGACGACCAGTTCGCGTTCGCCTCCGAGCTCCCATCGCTGTTCGAGAGCGATATGGACCTCGGCGGCATTGATAGGGATGCACTGGCTCAGTACTTCGCATTCGGCTATATTCCGGCACCGAAAACGGCCTTCCGCAATGTCTCGAAGGTCCGGCCCGGCGAGCGGATACTCATATCGGACGACGGTATCGACCGCGAGAAATACCACGACCCATCGATAACGCTCCGCGACCCCGATATTGACACTGCTGCCTCACATCTCCGCTCGCTCGTCGAATCAGCGGTCGAAAAGCGCTTGATGGCTGATGTCGAACTCGGCGCGTTCCTCAGTGGGGGAATCGATTCGACGATAATCGTCGGAGCGATGGCACAGCTCCTTGACGATCCCGTCAAGACGTTTACCGTCGGTTTCAATCAGGATCGATTCGACGAATCCTGGGCGGCACGAGAGGTGGCGTCTTTCCACAACACCGACCATCACGAGATTACGCTCACGGCGAATGACGTACGCGAGTCCGTGCCGGCTGTACTGAATAAATTGGGGGAACCCTTCGCCGACCCGGCATTGATGCCGAGCTACGCTGTGTCCCGGGCCACGAGAAAGAACGTCAAGGTCGCACTTTCAGGGGATGGTGCCGACGAGCTGTTCGCTGGGTATGATAAGTACCGAGTCGAGTCTCTGTCAAAATACTATCGGGCGCTTCCATCTCAAATACGGAAATACGCCGTCGAACCGGCTGTGAACGCACTACCAGCCTCACGTGGGACTGCAGTCGGCGACGCCGTATACAAAGGACAATGGTTCATAAATCGGAGCGGAGCACGATCGGTCCCGGAACGACATTTCGATTTAATGCGCGTATCCGACGACCACGCTATTCAGTCCGTGACGAACGTCGACCCGATCGAAGCTGGGCAGACCACTCTCCGGTCACAGCACGCCGCAATATCCCCCGAACTGACTGACAGGGAGAGTTTGGCACGGATACAGGCTGTCGATACCCGCTTATCGCTCCCGGATCAGATGCTCACGAAAGTCGACCAGGCCAGTATGTACAACTCACTTGAGGTACGTGTTCCGTTCCTCGATACTGCTGTCGTTGAGTATGCACTCAGTCTCCCAACAGACCACAAACTAACTGGCCGTGATCGAAAACGTGTGCTGAAACGAGCCTTCGATGATCTACTGCCGGAGTCGATATTACAGCGAAACAAACACGGGTTCGATATGCCGATCGGTGAGTGGTTCAAACACGAACTTGCCGATGAGTTCGTCTCGACGGTCCGCTCTACCGATCTGGGCATTCTCGATACAGCGGCGACCTTAGACCTATTCGAAGAGCACGTCGATGGAAACCACGATCACTCGCGGTTCCTCTGGACTGTATACGTCTTCAAACACTGGGCGCTACGTATGCAAGAACAGGGCGTCCTCGAATAGGAATACGGAGTCAGGAGCCGGTGTGACTATACACCACGATTTGGTGTCTTGTACTGGCTATAGTGGCATATTACTCAAAAAACCGACTGTTAACTATACCCGTCTACCCGCAAGAGTCGGGCGACATAAATGCATATACTCCGGGTCGCCCAGGACATCTTCCCCGAAACCGTCGGTGGTGCGCCATATCATATACATGCGCTGAGCCGTGATCAGGCTTCGATGGGGCATGAGGTCACCGTCTTGACTGTCTCGGACGGGGTGGAAGAGCGAGAGGTCACCGATCAAGACGGGTACACCCTGATCAAACAACCGCCGAAGCTAGAGCTCCTCGGGAACCAGATCTTCGCCAACACTGTCAGTGATCTACGTGGTATGGAAGACTTCGACGTGGTTCATACCCACTCTCACCTGTTCTTCTCGAGTAACGTGGCCGCTCTGTACTGTCGCATGGCCGACATCCCAATTGCAATCACATGCCACGGCCTCAACTCACAACGAGGTCCGTTCTGGTTCTCGCGTGCACACCTTCGGACGCTGGGCAAGTGGACATATGATTCGGCCGATGTCACGCTTTGCTACACCGATGTCGAGCAATCTAAACTCCGTAATATCGGTGTCGACGCTGACATCGCGGTTGTAAACAACGGAATAGATACCAACCGCTTCTCACCTGCCGGACAGGAGCATCCCGATATTGTGAACCAGAGCGGCCAGGCAATCGTGTTTGTCGGCCGCTTAGTCGATGGGAAGCGGCCCCAGGACGTGTTAGCTGCGTTCGATTCGATACGAAAGCACTGTCCAGACGCCTCGCTGTTTTTTTGCGGCGATGGCCCGCTTCGAGACCGTCTCGAATCGACAGTCGCTGACAAGGGACTTGCAGATGCTGTGGAATTTCTGGGGCGGGTCCCATATCAACAGATGCCATCGGTATTCAGAGCTGCGGACTTGTTCGTCTTGCCGAGTCGGACTGAAGGCTTTCCACGGACAGTTATCGAAGCGTTAGCCTGTGAAACGCCAGTCGTTGCCAGCGATCTTGAACAGACCTCGAAAATAGTTAATCAAACGGGAAAAACAGTCCAAGTCGGCAATATCGAGGGATTCGCGACGGCGATTTCTGATTTGCTCAGCGATGAGCATCGGCTCTCAGAACTGGGAAAGCACGGTCGAGAAATCGTCACCACGCGCTACAACTGGGCAGAGACAGTACGAGAAACAACGGAAATACTGGGCCAAGTGGCTGAAATCGATGACTCCATGATTCGAGACAAGAAGGAGTCGATCAGCAGTCCCACACCTGTGATCAAAGACGAGATCTGAACGCATGGCGAATCGAGTACCGACTGATTCGGGTTGCACGGCTCGACAGCAATGTCGCGTTTTCGTGGCTCAATCGTCATTGCGGTTCAGGTGGGCTATTGACGCTGGTGAGAGCCTGACTGTGGTAAGGGCGATGGCCTCAGACTCGTTAGTTGCTGATTACTTAATATATACCGTACACAAGATCCGCAAAGGCGTGATCTCACACTGCGTAGCGGGTCAGAAGGGTAATAAATGAGTCACGAGACTAATCTCGATCGGGAGTCATTTGACAGCTTTGAGTTCGCCAACCGCGACATACAGGAATATCTGGTCATCCTCCTGTCCGGTATCCTTGTCATCGAGAGCGCACTCTTCCTGTCCATTCAACCGGTAACCGGATACGAAACCTCGCTGGTAGATGGGCTGTCCCAACTGTTCTGGTTCACTTTCTATTCGGTCATGATTGGCGGCATATTGACACTGATAGCAGCAGCTATCACACAAACGAGGTACTGGCGACACGGTCTTGGCCTCGTGTTTTCAAACTACGCGTTGTATTTCTTCCTCCCGAAAGCTCGCGGCTATCGGTTCTATGGACAGGGGACAGCAGATGCACTGCAACACTTCGGCGATGTCAAGGCGATCCTCGAAACGGGATCTCTTCCCGGAATCTGGTATCCGGGTGAACATGTGCTGATGGCCGAGATGGCGATGCTGGGTGTCCCGATTGACGCGATGCCATATCTGGTTGCGTTGTTGTTTACGACGATCCAGATCATCGGAATCGGAGTCCTCGTAAAAACGCTCTCGGGAAACCGGGGAAGTCTGGCGGCCGGACTAGCGGCCGGCAGCACTCTCATCTATACGACCTTCCATCTCTCAAACCACCCGGCGATGAACTCATTTATGATCGTTCCGGTCTTGCTCACGCTCACAGAACTGTATCGACGGAGTAACGACAACGAGTACCTCCTCTTGATTCTCTTGGTTGGTCTGTTCATCATCTACTCGCACCCGATGACAACCCTGTTTATGCTAGGTATATTACTGTTAACCTCTGTGTATTCCGGGCTGTTCGGATGGCTTTCTCAATCGTCCACTCCGCGACTCAGTCCGCGACTTGGTGTGGCTTTCCTTCCGCTCCTATTCGCCTGGCTCACCAACTTCGGTCAGACACGCCAAGCCATAATAAAAGTCGTTGCAGCACAGGACGATATGAACCCAGCAGCTAGAGAGGTACAGCGAGCCGGCTCAGTTCAGTTTTCACCGCTACAACTCGCCGAGAAATTCATCACGCTGTACGGGTCGACTACAATTTACTTCGCTATCGCCGGCGCATTCGCCCTTTTGACCCTGTACTGGTTTCTCTTCAGGGAGATGCGGTACGACTGGGGTTTCGGTTCGGTTCACTTCGTCGCAGGGCTCGGTGTCGCGGCGATCTTCCTTCTCAGTAATCTCATTGTGAAGGGTATAATTAGAGTAAACAGATACGCCCTCCTGTTCGCTGCAGTCCTTGTGGGGATGGCACTCATCCATAGCGCTATCAAGCGCAACTCGGTAAGCACCGTTGCTTTGACCGTACTCATCCTTCTAGGGGCCTGTCTCGCTGCAAGTGCTGCCTACGAGCCAAACCGTCACATGACCTACGCAGAGTACGATGGGTCCCAATTCATGGCAGCGAATATTGACGAAGGCGTTCCGATCCATGCAATGGATACGTCACATAAGATGGAAGCGTTCGTCTTAGGCACAAACCATCCCCGCTACTACCCACAGAGTTTCAGTATGAACAATAACTTGCCTCGGAACCTCGGCTATTTCAGCCAGGATGTGATCGCCTCTGATACGTTTGGCAGAAGTTATGTAGTCACGAAAACACACGATGTCAAACAACACACTGCCTCGTATTATACAAAGGACCAACAGGAATATTTATTCCGATACGGTGAAGACAGCCTGGCGAGGATGCACAACGATCCAACGGCAAACAAGGTTTATACCAACGGTGGGTTTACTGGGTGGTCTGTAGCGCCCCAAAATTAGCCAGCAGAGCCACGAATAGCCAGACACTAACTTTACTTCGATACCGAAAACCATCACCAGCCATATGCCAGATTCGCTCGTCAGCGTTGTCCTCCCGACATACAAGCGACCGGACAAGCTTCGGAATGCAGCACGGAGCGTCGCAGAGCAGACGTACTCAAATATCGAACTCATCGTCGTCGACGATCATTCCCCGCAGCCCGCAGCCGATACACTTGCCGGAGAGTCGCTGGAGGGTATCGAAGTCAACTGTATCCGTCACCAACAGAACAGGGGAGCGAATCAGGCACGGAACACGGGAATCCAACGGGCAGAAGGCGAGTACATCGCGTTGTTAGATGACGACGACGCCTGGGGCTCGGAAAAGATTGCTCGACAGGTTACTGAGATGGAAGAGAGCGCTGACAGCGTCGGCGTCGTCTACACCGGATGTGAGTACGATTACGGGGACTACACACGGGACGTTATCTTCACGGTGGAAGGGAATGTTACCAAAGACCTCCTCCTGGGAGAGTCGTTTGGTGAATTCTCGACGTTGATGGTCGCGGCTGATATCATCCCACAGGCTGGGCTCCCTGACGACCGGTTTCCCAGCTGGCAAGACAGAGAGTGGCTGATACGACTCTCGCTACATAGCGAGTTTCGAGTGATTACCGAGGTACTGACATATCGGAACTGTCCCGAAGAAACGGACCGAATCAGCAACAACTACGCTGAGAAGCGGGATATCTCCTACCCGTTAATGGTAGAGAAACACCGAGAACTCGCTGCGAGATACGGACGAAAATACGAGCGGGCCTTTCTCGCGTCACTGCTGTTCATTCTTGGACAGGAAGCGTTACGTTCCAGAGCATACTCTGATGCGAGAACGCAACTGCTCAAATCAGTGTATTATTGGCCATTTCGAACCGAAAGGTGGCTGTTTGCACTCGCTGCGCTCGGGGGCAGATTTAGCTACAAGCCAGCGAAAAACGCTATGCAGACACTCAACTCGGTGAAAACTGAAGCAATTACGAAATGAGCTGTTCTAGGTAGATACCCCATCCCATCACCAGGGAGTGTTTTTTTATGTGCTGTTTCATACCTCGTAGGGGTGTCTTTACTATATTGTTGTGGTAGCCACCCTCTGGTAGCATGGAGATCGACGTAGAGAACGTTCTCATATATGTTGACGACGCCGTCAGATATAACGCAATTAACGATGATCTCGCGGAAATCGGGCAGACCCACAAGACGATTGCGGCATCAACACACACGCCCACGTCGTTCGGGAGTTTGTTGACCGGGCTGTTACCACCGAACAGCAATATCCACAGCTTCAAGCATTCTGTGCCTGCGAACGTCCGTTCAGTATTCGATATTGAGAGCCACGAAGTTTCGATAGCTGCTCAAGGCGGAATGAATCACAGCATTGCGGAGATGTTTGCTAATCCTCCACGGAAATCGATCGACGATGTCGAGCCCCCTTTTGTCCACGTTGCGCGTCGGCCCGGTGGCCACGCGCCGTACGACGGATTCGACTGGGACGACTACGAATACCGCAACGAGACCGCTCTCGAATATCTCTGGCGCGTGTCGTCGGAGCCGGAAACGGCGCGAAGCGACTACTACAACGGTGTAGGCCGCTCGTTCGAAGAGTTCAAGCGTGTACTCCGGACGCTTGAACGCAAAGGGCTCAGAGAAGAGACCCTTGTCATCTATACCAGTGATCATGGCGAGGTACTCGGAGAATACGGGTACTTCGGACACACACACCTCGCGACGCCTGAAGTCGTATACGTTCCGACGTCGTTCATCCATCCGGATCTGGACCCCTCCGGCGAGAACGGGCTCTTACACCATGTGGACATCTTACCGACGATCGCCAGTGCGATGTCCTCGCAACCTGATTTCGGTAGGGTGGATGGAAACACAGAGGGAGAGGGTCGGACGACCGGCTATACGCACCTGAATCACATTCGATACGGCTCGTTACCGGGACCTGCTGAGAAGGTTGTCAGTCTCACTGGCGGGTTTGAGCGGACGATCAAGAGTCTCTGGGACGAACACGGCGGGCACACATTTGTGGACGGACACAAAACGACGTCATCGATCGTTTATTTGGCACTGCTACTGCAGAAACCCTTCGGACGGCAGCTCGTCCACAACAAGAAGGTTCGAGACTCATACCGTCGATTCATGCCGGGCCATCAGTCGTATGGAAACCCACAGTTTACTGCGGACGAAGCACGAGCGGAGATATCGGAACTCCTCTCAGGGGGGAGTGAAGAGACGGTACGTGACATTGACGAGGACACGACTGAACAACTCGAAAACATGGGTTACCTCTGAGTATGATCGCTCGCGCGAACACGGGGTCCACACTGCAACTCACATTTAGCACACAACCCAATGGAGTGATTCAAGAATGACAGCGGAGCGTACGACTCTCTGGTACTTCATCGGTGCACTCGTCGTCGGTGGTGCCGAGCGCACACTTGTTGATCTAGCGAACGAAATCAATGGCGAGGAATACGATATCACTATTTGGACAATATTCTCTACGAACCCACTCGAATCAGAACTGTCGAATGAGGTCACTGTTCGGTCGCTGACCGACGCTGGTCGTGTTTCGAACGGGGCGATAGATGGGGTCGAAAGCCCGCTCGTCTATCTGCTTGCCCCGCTCAAGTTCTGTCTCGTTGCCCGCCGCGAACAACCCGATCTCATACAGTCGTTCCTTTTTTACGACAACGTAATTGCCAGAGTCGCCGGCGTGTTCTGTTCTGCAACCATTATTACCGGCATTCGTGAGGTACCTAACGAGGAACCGGTTGTACGCCACGTTATCGATCGGGTGACGATCTCATTCTCAGACGTGATCGTTTCGAACTCCACAGCGGGACGGGACCACGCCATTGAGCGCGGTGCAGCGGAAGAAAACGTGGCGGTGGTCTACAATGGCCGGAACATCGAGCAGTACCGAACGACAGACTCGGCGGAGCTGCGATCAGAGCTAGACATCCCGACGGACACCACTGTAGTTGGAACCGTTGGCCGTCTCGTTGAGCGGAAAGGTCACTTCGATCTGCTTGATGCATGGCCAACTATTGTCTCCGAGATCCCCGATGCACATTTCGTATTCGTCGGTGACGGTGCCGATCGGGAGCATCTGACGGAACGAGTCAATTCACTCGGATGCGCCGATTCGGTTCATTTCCTCGGAACGCGACAGGATGTTCCCGCACTTCTCGGTGCGATGGATATCTTCGTCTTTCCCTCTCACTACGAGGGGCTTCCGGGTGCAGTGATCGAAGCGATGGCCGCAGAACTTCCGATCGTCGCGACACCTGTGGACGGCACCAGTGATCTGTTGGAGAATTACCGGACGGGATTGTTCGTCGACGTGCAGAAACCCGACGAAATTGCGTGGGCGACTATCCGTCTCCATCAGCACCAACCTCTCGCCGAAACGCTTGGAACTGCTGCAGGGCAGCGGGCGGCAAGTGAGTTTACGACCGAATCGATGGTTGATGGGTTCGAGCAGGTGTATCGGGAACTCGAAACTAGGTCCGAAGAGACCGCCTACGTACAGCCGCTGATCGAGTAATGGCTCTCCCGAAAGTGTATGCGGAGAGTAGCAACGGTATATTTTACTTGGTTTGTGTAAAGTGAACGATATGGCTAAAGAGACGCCGAATCACAGCTACCAGCGTCCGGATCGCGGCACGAAGGATTGGCATATTCCTTTGAACGAGAATTTCTCTCGAATCGATACGGAAGTTGAGATCAAAGATACTGCCGAAAATTTGGAGCAGTATCAACCAAAAGAGGGTGCCAAGTTTCTCGCAACAGATTCACGACGGACATATATCGGAAACGGAGAGGAGTGGCTTGAGTTCGGCAGCGTGGCAGGGCGCGCGCGCTCCGTCTCACTCGGCGAGAACGCTAAGAGAGCCACTGTAATGAGTGACGGAACGTTCATCGCTCAACCAGGACAACTTCAGGATGTCATCGATACCGCATCTACTGGGTCTGAGTTCGGCCAGGCTCCCGCACAGACTGTCAAGATGGTCTCCGGTGAGACGTACGAAGTATCCGAGACGGTCCGTCTAAAGAGAGGTGTCAGACTGGAATGTAATGGGGCGAAAGTAGTCCCGACGGGTGACTTCAACGTCTTCGAACTCGCCCGTGATACAGTTCTAATTGACCCCTTTGTCGACACTCGGGGCAAGAGTTGGAGTTCGACACAGGTCGTCATCGGGCCCCAAAACGCACAGAAGTTAGATACGGCCAACCGTGCCTGGGTAAAAGACGCATACCTTCTCGGAGACGCAGGTAAGGGTATCGGAATACAGTTCCGTGGTGGTTCGAAACCCTGCTCGATGCAGGTCGCAAACGGAACCCTCGATGGGTTTGACCGAGCAGTAGACTTCTACGCTGCTGGTGAGAACCGCGATCCGCAAGGTGACTGGTCGAACGGGAACCAGTTCTGGGGGCGGATGCAGGACTTCCGGATCGGCATTAGTATGCGGTCGGACGGTGCGGAAGTAAGCGGGAATACCGTTCGTGTCCAGGCGCAGCCCGAACCCGAAGTAAGTGAATGGCTCTGGAAAATGGAGGACGACCCACGAGAGTCCCGAGATGATGACAAATTCGTTATGAAAGGAAATACGATCATGGCCTATCCTTGGGACGTATCGTCATTCACACAGAACAACTCATATTATTCAGAGAGCGATCGAGATGCACCATTCTGGTTTCTCGGGCGTGGTCGCCGATATGGAAACTCACTTCTGGATATGAGCGGGGTACGTGGAAATCAATACGTGCTCAACAACTCAGATACACCAGACAGAAACGGTATCTTCACTGCACACGGTGGCTTCGTGGTCGGTACAACGGAGTTTGAGACAAAACCAGCGTACCAGCAAAACGATAGCCGAAATTGGCATCCGCAGTCGCGCAACGAGACGGAGTAGACAGCTACCTCGTAGGCTATAACCGCCTAAACAGTCCCAAGGCGGTTAGTTCTTCGAGTCCTCGTGCCACATCCGACTATCGCTGTTCCGCTGGTACGCAGGCGGGTGCGAGAACTGTCTGGTGCCGGTGACCTCTCCACCATGATAGGTGAAAATCCCATTTCGATCTGGGTAATCAGAATTGTTGACGATATACTGGTTCCCGAGCTTCCCGGATTGGTCAACGAGTGAATTACCGTAGTTTATGCCCTCGCCGATGTACCATATCGGCGGCTTCCGGTCGCCGCTCTCGGCAAAGGGATTGTTGTCCATGTAATTGTTGTTGTCCCACGGATACACCATCATGGTGTTCCCCGACTTCCGGTACATATTGTCGTCTCGATCGCTGTCGGACCGGGGATCGTCCTCCATGTACCAGAGCCACTCGCTCACGTCGTTGTCTGGTTGGACCATCAACTTGAAGACGTTCCCTGAGACTTCAGCGCCCTCAGAGCGTTGGTTGACGCCAACGCGGAAGGCTTCCAGTGAGCCGTAGAACTGGTTCCCGTTCGACCAGTCGCCCTGTCCGCTGTAATCGTCACCGCTGGCATAGAGATCGATCGCGATATCGAACCCGTGTATCGTTCCGCTAGCGACCTGCATCGAGCAGGGCTTCGAACCGCCCAGGAACTGGAGTCCGATGCCCTCCCCGGGTGTTCCCCAGAGATAGGCGTTTTCGACGGTTGCACGGTTCGCGAGTTCGATTTTGTCTGCGTCCGGTGCGCCGACGACGACCTGTGTCGAGTTCCAATTGACCGACCGGGTGTCAATGAACGGATCGATGAGCTGCGTCCCGCGGTACATCTCGATGACGTTAAAGTCGCCTTCTGGGATGATCCGAGCACCGTTACATTCGAGTCGGATGTTCCGCCTTAGTTTGATAGTATCCGACGGGAAGTAGTTCTCACCGGAGACGAGCTTTACAGTTCGGCTCGGGCCCTGTGCCCATGTGTGCGACTTGGACGCCTGATCGATCACGGACTGTACTTCGCCCGGCGGAGCGATGAGCGAACCGTCGTCGGCTTCAGAAACTGAATCGTCGGATGCACTGAGGCTTCCGACGCGGTTCCAGTTGCTGCCGTCGCCGATGTATACTGTGCCGGTATCGGTCGCTAAGAACTTCGACCCCGTCTTCGGTTCGTACTGGCCGATATTAGACTCGGCGTCCCGGAGCTCGACGTGGTTGTCGAGCTTTTCGAAGTTTTCATTAAGTGGTACGTGCCAATCGAGCGTGCCCTCTGCGGGCGTGTTGTATCGTTCTGCCATTGATCTATTGCGTTATTGGGTACCCCCGTACCCACCCATTCCGTAGCCTTCGCTGCCGAAGTCGTCAGTACTTGATTCGGTTGTCGTCTCAGTCTCAGTTGCCGTCTCGGTTTCAGTTGCTGTCTCCGTCTCTGCTCCCTCACTGAATTCGAACCAATTGAAGTCAATGCCGGAGCCAACTGCTTTCACCTGGATGATGTGGTTGCCACCATCCTGAACCGTTACGTCAGGCAGAGTCGCTGTCTGCCAGGTGGTCCAGCCACCGGTGTTCGGTACATCGACTGTCCCAAGCTGTTCACCGTCGAGGCTGAACTGCAGTTGCCTGTTATCGCGTGTCGTCGCAACGCGAACGTTGATGTCGTATGTTCCGGCCGGCACCTCGGCGGTGTATTCGAGCCACTCGCCGTCCTCGAAATACCCGACGTTATACTTTCCAGAGCTGTCCTGCGTTTCCCGGATATCGACGTCAGAATCCCGATAGCCGAGATCGTACTCATTACCAGCCGTGGTATCGTGATAGGACACGCCCTCGCCGCCTAAGTCGTACGCCTGAGATTGTATCCTCCCAGGAAGCGTCGGAACGTCGTCGAACGGCTGGTTCCCGGCGATCTCAAACTCTGCCCAGTTGAAATCGATACCGGACCCGACGGCTTCGACCCGAAACACCTGCTGTCCATCGGCATCGATGGTCACGCCCTCTAGCGTTGCAGTCTCCCAGGCCGTCCACCCACCCGTGTTGGGGACGTCAACAGTTCCGAGCTCCTGCTCACCCAGATGGAACCTGAGCTGTCTATTGTCTCGAGTTGTGGCAACACGGACCTTGAGGTCGTACTGTCCTGGCGAAACATCAGCCGAGTATTCGAGCCATTCGCCGTCCTCGAAGTAACCGATGTTGTACTCGCCGGAGTCGTCCTGAGTCTCGCGGATGTCGACATCAGTGTCACGATAACTGGTGTCGTATTCGTTCCCAGCTGTCGTATCAGAGTATGATACCCCTTCGCCACCCGTGTCGAAGTTTTGTGCCTCGATGTGTCCGGGAATCGTGACTAGAGTCCCGTTGTACGGTTTCTGTGCGTCGACTTTATCGAACTCGACCCAGTTTAACTCCACACCGGAATCCAGTGCTTCGACGCGAAGCGTCGATTGCTGGTCGGACTCGATTTCGACATCCTCTACCGTGACTGTCTCCCACGAGGTCCAGTCGCCCGTGTTGGGGACAGTAACGGTTGTGAGGGTACGATCCTCAAGAGACAGTTCGAGTCGCCCGTTAGAAAGTGCCGACGCCACTCGGACTCTAATATCGTACGTCCCGGCTGAGACATCGGTTGTGTACTCAAGCCACTCTCCGGCCTGGAAGTAGCCAATATTGTATTTCCCCGACTCGTCCTCCGTTGTCCGGATATCAACATCAGTATCCCGGTTTGCGGAACCATAGATATTTCCGCTAGACGTGTCGTGATACGCCTCCCCTTCGCCACCGATGTCGAAGTTCTGCGCCTGGATACGGCCGGGGATTGATCTGACTGTCCCCTCGTACGGTGACTGTGACTGTGTCGTACTGTCTGTCGAGATGTTCAGTGAGTAATCGCCACCGGTTCGACTGACATCCATGACCTGCAGATAGTGTGTGCCACTAGCTGAGAGGGATTCGGGGAGAAACACCGGCGCATTTGAACTCGCGTACGCCTGAGACAGGAGCTCACCGTCGGGGTCGAATACACCGAGCGCGGTTGCGCCCGTCTCAGAACCAGGCATGAATTTGATCGTTACGTCTTCGCCATTGGGTTTGAACGCAAAGAGATCGGACGACCCTGACGATAGTGTCGTCGAGAGCTGGGAGTCGATGCTGAGACTGCTGACCGAATTCAGCATGTTCGTGTCTCCGGCCACCTTCGAAACATCAATCGCGGTGAGTTCCGTCGTAACTGCTGGCTCACCTCCGTACCCGAATTTTGCTGCCGATCCACCTGTAGTAGGAACACCTTTACCGGTGCAACCTGCGAGGGAAGCAGCGGCGACACCTGCTAATTTCATGCACGTGCGGCGGTCTACGACGGTTGCTCCCGTCGTATCCTTATCGTCTCTCGACGCCTCGTCACTGTCGTGCGAGCGATACCGTTCTTTGTTGGTCACACTCCGGTAATCCCTATTTACTATTTTATTCGTTGTTACCGGCTGAGTTTTGTTTACATGACTTGCTACCCATGCGCCGTTTCTTGCATACCAACTTTCGACAAAATCTTACGATTGAAAATGGCATCTGAGAGATCACTTCTCGTATAGTATAATCGCATTACTGTATATTTGGAATATTAAGATGATACTACCAGCCGTCTAATTTGTGACCATCAGGTCCTTCTGTGGAAATTCAATAGGCCTATGGACTGAGTCTCGTTATAGAGGCGACGACGCCATCTGCACAAGTTCTCTTGTGAATTCAAGACCATCAGGCCATTCGCAATGGGTTTGGAGCCTCTACCGATTCTGGTCGAGGAACTACGATTCCCAGCAAAGAATAAAAGGTGGCCGTCACTCCCGAATTTAGCTGTGACCCGTTACACTCTGATCGTATATTCGGTCAGCAGTCGCACTATTGGACCATCTCAGTGGTGCTGATAGACCTTCGTACGTAAATTCTGCAGACTTCGAGATCAGTTCTTCGAAAATGAGGTCCACGGTCTACGCAATACTCTTGAATGAGTCTCAACCTTGGAGTGGTAGTTTCTCACTCCGCAGTCGGATCTTCCACTCCGACTCGACACCGACGTTGTAGAGACTCCTTTTCGTCTGCCAGACACGATAGTGAGATGATGGTATCACTGTTCAGGAGAGATGTCTGAAACGAAATGTGGTCGCCCACCGTAGTCCCGCTGTAGAGCGCTCTTGATGTTCGGTATTCCACCAATCCGGTCCGGCTGAAGACTTTGAGACTACCGTTGTGGTGATTTACTGTGACGTGGAAACGTATCGAATCGTACGTCTCCCGTAGCGAGGTTGCAGCCTCAGGTGATATCTCTGCTGGTGACTGCCCAAGCTGCTCCTCGTGTTCGGATGAAACAGTTGTCCCGTCATCGTCAATGACGGCGATCTCAGTCGTCTCTCCCTCGGCGATGCCGACGAACCGCTTTTGAACTATCTCACCTTGATTGACGAGCAGCAGCTGATCTAACCACCGCCCGCCCTGTAAAAACGGGACGACGCCAGCAAGCACTGATCGTCGCTTCATTGCGCTCCACTCCTCTGTTCGCCGGGTTGATTGGTTTGGATTGTCTGTCTCATTTTGATCACGCCAACGCGTCGAATATTGATTCGAGGTTCTGCTTGACTTCCCAATTGAAACTAAACATGAGGGCCAGAGCCAGAGCCACATACACTCCGATACCCACGAGAATTAACAGGACAAACTCCAATACCGGCGCATTAAGAGCCACTGTCTGATGGACGTAAGTCACTGCGGCTGCCATCCCAAGACTTGCCACCAGTGGATACGAGACCTCTCTGAGGACCCGAACTGGAGACGCTCCGACGGTCCGGGCAATAAGATAGGTGTCTATCGGCATCATCGGGAAGATGTAGATGCCCGTAATGAGGGCTGCGGTACCCTCGATTCCATACATCATCGTGGCTGGGTAGATGAATATCGCAATGAGGGCTACACGCACAGCAGAGAGTTTAGCGATATAGTCGGGTCGTCCGACTGCCTTCCAGACCGGTCCCATTGTCGCACCCATCGAACGCAATAGGCCGTAGATAGCTAGCAACTGCATTACTGGTATCATCGGCTGCCATTCGGGGGTAAAAAACGCCTCGACGAACGCGGGTGCGATTGCCGCGATCCCCATCGCTGCTGGGAACGAAGCTAATGTTGTCATTCTGAGCGTCTGGAAGTAGCCGGACCGTAGTTTCTCGACATCGTTCTGCACTTTTGAATACGCCGAAAAGGTCACACTCGAGATCGTCTGCGTGATTTCGGTCGCCGGTGCGTTCGAGAGCCGGTAGGCGAGCTGGTAAAACCCCAATGCACTTGCCATGAGCGCCCAGCCGACAAACGCATCGTCCCCTCGACTGTATAGGAAATATAGGATCGAGTTGGCCGTGACCCACTTCCCGAAACTGTACCGTTTCTTCGCAACGTCGAGGTCAAACGACGGCCATGGTCGGTATCCGTCTGCGATATACGAGACGAGGAATCGGGCTGCGTCGCCGGCGATGTATCCGATTGCCAGTGCATAGACAGTTGGCTCATACAGAGCTATGCCTACAGTGACGACGAAGTACGCCACTGCGCCGCTGACTCTGTAGACGAACTCTTTGTGGAAGTCTAGGCTCTTCTGGAAATAGACGACAGCAGGGTTTCGTAACCCAACAATAAACGGCGAGAGGGCAATGACCCGAAACAGATCGGTCGCCGCAGGTTCGTTGAACAACGATGCGATAAACGGGGCCCCAAGGAACAGGATCAAAGCGATTACTGTCCCCCTGGCAGTCTCGATTGTCCAGGCCGTGTTGAGCTCGCTGTCGACGTTGTCCTCCTCGGCCTGTATCAGAGCGGACTTGATGCCCAACTCGGAGAACTTCTTGAGTGATGAGAGCGTTAACAGCGCGATCCCCATCAGCCCGAACGCACGTGGAGACAACAGTGAAGCAACGATGACTAGCAATAGCAGCTCTAACCCCCGTTCAGTGACGTTCATTACGCCGACCCAAACGCCACTCTTCACAGCCTGCTCCATGACATTGTCACTGGCCGGGAGCAGTCGTTTTATCAACCGTTTCAGTTTATCTAGCATCGTTGTTCGAACTCCCCGTCACATATGTGACGAACCACAACATCAGGCGATTGAGGGACACCAGTTCGTTCTTCCGACTCAATACTCCGTATTGCTGTGCCTGCATAGACTCTCCGTTGCTACATACTTCGGATACCATCTGTTTGTTATGGGCGGGGTAACTGTGACGCAGCCGACCTATCAGGCTGTATCCCAACAGACTGTCTCAGTGTGCAACTGTTCGAGTACACTGGGATTTACTGATTGTCAGCAGCGAGTACTTGTCCGCTTTCGACCATCGACTCCAATGGGTTGTCGTCAATCTCCAGTGGGAAATCGACTCGCCCGCACCGCCGAGCGGACTCCCAGCACCCGAATATAAGCTCAGTTGCCTGCAGTGCGTTGTCAGCTGAAAGTTCAGGTTCGCGGCCTGTGGCAAGTGCGTCGACAGTGTCCGCTATTGCACGGTCAATATAACTTTCGGGTCTCGCGTTTTCTACAGTGGCTCCCGGTATTCGAGCGCTTATCTTCTGTCTTGCAGCGTCGAATATTGTTTCGTTGGGACCATGTACGTCCTCTCCACCAGTGTCGACCGTTGTCCAGTTTTTGCCAGTCCGGACCCGTAGCGGAACCTCGCCGCCGATTTCCATCATTCCGTCTGAGCCCAGCAGTCGCATATGGCAGTCGACAATGCCACCGTCCCCTGTCGATGCAAGTCCGTTGACACCGTCCGTATACCGCCATTGCGCGATGGCTTGATTCTCGTTGTGGGCCCCAAACTGTACGTTTTCTTCGCTGTATTCGATCCCAGCCATCACCCATTTCGACATCGTCTGGTCAGTGAAGTACCCGCAGAGATCAAACAGATGTGATCCGTAATCAAACAGATTTTTTCCACCGAGTTCGATTCGCTCTAACGAACCTATCTTTCCGCTTTCAAGCAGTGACTTGGCTTTCCGGAACGGCTTTCCGAACCGTCGTTGGTGGTTGAACGTAAGTTGGATTCCGGCCCGCTTACAGGCCGATGCCATTTTTTGACAGTCCTCCCATCTCGTTGCCATCGGCTTTTCACAGTGGATTGCGTCCATTACCCCACTCTCAGCACACGTCATCACGACAGGAGCGTGGATATGGGGCGGAACGCAGACGCTGACAATGTCGGGTTTGACAGCAGCGAGCATCTTCTCAGTGTCCGTATAAACATTACCGTCTGGGAGATCCCATCGTTCACCGAAGTTCTTCGCATTCTCCGGGACGACGTCGGCACAGGCGACAAGTTCGCACGAATCTAACCGTCTATACGCGCCTGCGTGTCTGTATGCCATGGCGAACCCGTCGGTATCCGGGTCGTCCGGATCTGCACCAGTCCCAATGACTGCGACAGTGTAAGTCATCGATGGAAGGTGGGATAGTAGCCTCAATAGTAGTAACCTCGTACTGGTTCACTCAGACAGTCCACAACGGCTGGCTGCTCTGCCCATCTACTGTGACAATATATCTGAAACTCTGGTCCTTTTATATCAGAGAGGGTGTACACAGCCATCTCGTGTAGTCTCAGAACACGCACAGTGTATTATATAACTTTTAAGTGATCTTGGTGGATCCAATCAAGATACCCACACCAGCAGCTAAGCATCTGTTCACTCGTGAACTGACCACGGTCGCTTCTTGATCGAATATATGAAGCCAGCTAAACCAGGCGGCGTTTAACTCCGGGGTGTCCCTATTTGTCTCGTAGTTGGGCCCCCGTCCAAACTATATCAACGACAGGCTAATGCTACAGCATGGTTGCCGGTATGGCCTGCTTACTAAAACGGCCTCCGTCGTTGGATTCTTGATACTGATGTACCAAGTTCGTCGCCGACAAAGCGTAGCTACGGTCGCGAGGAGGACTATCTCACTGTACTGATGTCTTCAGATGAAAAGACTAGGACTGTGGAGTCGGAGCAGGCGACCAGGCGGACCATTCTAGCCCTCGTTGCGACTGGACTCTCGTTCGGAATTGCAGTGCTTTTGAAGCGGGGGATATTATATCGTGGATACGGCGAGGATGGTTATGGTGAACAGGGATTCGGTGAGTAACTAGTACGGATCTTTCATAACTCTCTAAGGAAAGAGTTGGCCCAGCAGTTGCTAGTTTGTCTAAATTCAGAACAGTGAAGAGACCCAGAGACAGTTAGTCTGCCGATTCCGCGGATTCGGAGTGTCGATCAATATTCGGTATTTCGCCTCTGTCCTCTTCGTAGTGGGCGTAGTTCAGGAATCCTCGAAGACGACCAGCCGTCTTTGCAACAGTACTTCCCGCTTCTATAACGGTAGCTACTGGCGTTATTCTGACGTAATTCAGCGGGTCAAGTGCCTCACAGACAATATTCTTGAGTTGCTCTGCTTGTGAGACGTTACATTTTGACCAGTAGTACGGACTCTTTGTTTCGAGCTTATACTGTTTCTTCCAGTATTCCGTAATAGACGACGCGTACGGATGGTCAACGATGAGTTCGGGATCGTACCGAATATTAAACTCGGCTCTGATTCGCCTGGCAAGTTCCTTTTCCTCGTGACCCCATCCCATCTGTTCGTCCCATCCACCGACCGCTTTGAACACGTCCCTGTGAACGCCCATGTTACACCCCCAGAAGTGTTTGACGTAGCAAGGATCGTCCCCCCAGTCGTAATGGGCGGTGAAATGGCGAGCAAATACATCATCGACCGGGTGGATGGTTCGACCGGCGAATGCCGCCTCCGTTTCGAGGAGCTCATCGGCTTTTTGAAGATATCCTGAGCGAGGGCGGGAATCATCATCGAGAAATACGATCTTGTCAGCTGAGGCTTGTCTGATCCCTTCATTTCGTGCTCTAGTCACAGGGCTCTCATCACATACGATAACCTCAAATTCGTCGAACGCGTGCCCTTTGAGGCACTGTATTGCTTCAATTTCATCTCGTGGCTTCAATGTCGCGATAACAACGCTGACCGATACCATGTAATCTTTCTACAAAGTAGAACTCTCTTTCAAGACATTAGTATAGGCATCCTGTCATTAGTAGGTAACGCATTCACCTGGCTTACCCTGGCATGGTCGCAATGACAGCCTGTACCCACGATACAACTCCATAAATGAACACCACAAACCCGCCCATGGAAACCCAGCGTAGTCGCTTGTGATTTTTCGGACGGACACCATCTGGATTGCTGAGTTCGACCGCAAATAGAAAGCCTGCGTAGCTGAGCAGGTAATACAATAACGGGTTCCAACGGCCGATAAATATCATCCCCCCCAACGTTGCTGATAGCCAGATAATAAAGACTCCCACGAACTGTCGAACCCATCCAGCGCACATAGCCAATCAATACATGACCTTCCCGGTTTGTTATGCTACTACTAGCGCGTATATTGCGAGTGGTTTAGATCTGCTTACAGCGGCAGCCACCGTGCAGTAATATCGGTGCACAATCCCACGACGGGAACACGTGCAAGAGCAAGCTAGCGGGTTTATCAACGAGATACGGAAACAAGGAACCAATAAAAAGTGCGTACTCTCTACTGCTGTCGGAGGTTGATATCGGATTGTTCATCCTACTATTGAGTACGTTATATAGTAACTGACTGTTCAGCTATCGGCGTAGATCTCGAAGTGAATCCGAGTGAATAACAATGAACTCTTCTTCACCGAGTTGTGACTCATGTTCCGGTAAAAATATTAACTGTGAATCAGTCGAAGATTTGACAACCGTTAGTTCTTCCATCTCGTAGCCTAGGTCCGATTCCCAGTCTGGATCTGTCGGTACGTCTTCCCACTCCTCTGAGGACATCATTCAGCCGGCACTCCATTCAAACATCCCGATCTTGACAAACTCAACCGCTTGTGTGTAAACCGTGCATTCTGACCCTGGCCCCATAGCCATAACCTCACATTAATACAATCTTTAAACTCCCTCTCTACCGCGCTTACGTCGAGCATATCTCGGAAAGGTGTAATTACTATATTAAAGATTGCGCCCTTATACACAGCATCTACACATCATCTACACTCCATTTACTTACCAATCAATCCTACAACTCCCAATCCCAACAGTACCGTGAAAACAAATAAATCTCCGGTAGTAGGATAAAACTACTCGATACTCGATAGGCCAACTCTAGGCGATATCACTGTTTTGTGGTGTAGTGCGGGGAGCAAATGAATTGGGTACAGCCATAGGATTTACTATCGAATCAAATTCATTCGGAGATCTCTGAGTGTCTCCGTATCAATATCTCTCCAGTATCTAAAACATATATTACATATGTCCCTCTCTTATGGCCGTTACGCTCGAACCGCTAAACCGAAAGTATCACCCCAAATAGCACCACTACGAACTTTAATCCTGGGGTCAACACTTGAGTAAAAGACTCAGCTACAGCTATTCTCATCCAACTTTGGGGTAGTAAGCACCGCTATGTCGGAATAACACGACTATAACAATACACTCTTGAAGATAAGATACTGGTGGAGAGGGCAGTTACCCGACACCCACAACACCGGCCCAATCCTTACCACCCCCCTCAGGGACGCTCGTGCCCTGTATAGTCGCTGTCGACTCGGATCGCTCTCTCCACTTTGACAGTGAGCCGGAACGGCTTCGGTCACACCGTCCTTCCCGGCTCATTCCGATCTTGATTTTTTAGCTATGGCGTAGATCTAATCTTTTGCAAGGATTCGCCGATTCTCCTGACTACTTGTGGATTCACTGCCAGACGTCCTCAAGTTAAAATTAGGTCCTCAGAAAGTCATTGATGTCCAGCAGACACAACACAACTGCATACCAGAATTCGTGGCCGAAAACGAACGTTATGATTGCATTCAGAACCCCGGGTAAACACTTCTATAGCCGATATCTGGGTGAGTACTTCCGATAGTCGCAGCATCCGGAGGGTTTTATAATAAAATTCCGAAAGCTCAACACTGGTATACCTCGGATATCGACAACTGACAAGCGTCTAGAAGAAACCGACTACCTCAAATATGAACTCAATTACTAAACTGTAACAGTTACACGTAGCGGTGTATGCCGGAACATATCTCCGACAGCGAAATGGAACGGATTTCGGAATTCGCGAGCACTCCGATGTACAAACGGTCGCCCGATCAATTACTGCCGGACGGTGCTGCCGACGACGAAGAATAACATATACTGCTGGGGGGTATTTTCAGTCAGTTCAGCGTCCAACTCACGGCTCGCCGATATCAAACGTCTTATCATTTTTCCCTCGCCGTCCGGTGACCGCGTGAGCAATAGAAAGCACGAGAAATGAACTAATGACGACTAGCCCGATAACTAACGGACTGATCGCATTGAGCGGCGGCAGACCGGCAATTGCTGCTAGGAGTAAAATGGCGTTCAACAGGGCTACGGCCCCATAGTACTGATACCATTTAGATTCACCATCACTATTGCTGATGAATGGTTCAACCTCTGGAGCATCCTCTCGAAGAGCTATCTCACCCGTATCAGCGTCGTACGTTATTAGCCCTGCCTCTTGAAGCTTCGGAGCATGGGTCTGATACAGTGAGACGTACACCCGCTTTCGCGCCTGTGAGGAGAGCTCTTCGACGGTGGTGTCGTTCTCCCACGCAGCCAACTCCTCAGCTAAGTCGGTTAGCTGGACTGGCTCCTTTTGCTGGCGTAGATAGTAAAGCGTATATCGACGCCTCGAACTGCTGAGGATGTCGAACATTTGGTCGCGTGAGAGCTCTGGTTCTTCCTCTACCATCGGTTCGCTCATGACCTTGATTGCTGCATTGGTTTGTGTTCAGGCCGCGAGAGCCACATATATACACGAAACCCGGGGTACCGTTTTGTTACACCCCCGTTACCTTCTGATTCCTGAGTAAGAAATAGCTACTTGTCTCGCATACCGTATTCCCGTTCTTCGTTGACTGACCACAGTCTGTATATAATCCTTCAGTTTATGACCTCCGGAATTATTTGGTGTACTACATGACTCAATCACAACGACCTGCAATAAATAAAAACAAACCTGCATGTGAAAGCGCAGTACAGTGTGTTATTGTTCGGATCGGTACAGCCCTCTATTTTATTACTACGAAACTCCGAACCTTTTCGTATTATTATTGATACATATATTAGTACTACGCTATCGAATTCCAACGAGAATAGACAGAAACTGCATAGCATCCTATTAATAATACATCGTGATTCTGCGGTACTACCTCTGCTCTTTGGTTCACGAGGTTGCTGACAGTCGATCTAGTGATGATTCCTTGGAACCACATCTGCAGTCGTGATCGTAATAATATATCTGGATTATTTTGATCTGTAGCAGAAATATCGTCAACTAGTCCGGTTGAGAGCCTGACTGTTTGATGATTGCTCTACAAATTCGCTCATCCGAATCTACGGCTTCAGTATTGCTCTCCCGCATCTTCTCCGCAGCATGCTCTCTTACCGGAGGCTTCTCATCATCCGCTTACTTAGGAACTAGTAGGAAGGTTATAGCCGGTTACGTTGGCGTGATCTCGATGGTCTCGCTGTCTCGAATCCGAACGGTGTACCCACTGTATGTGAAACTAATCTGAATATCGTCGTTGGTCTGCCCTGCGACAAGTGTATCAAGGGCATCCGGGTCGATTTGGTTGTACAACGGTGGGAGACTGGTTTCCGTTACGGATTCTTTAGCTGCTATAGCGGTCACAATCGCTTCACTCGGTGATTCGTACTGGTTTGCCCAAAAGACAGTTTCTGTCTCGTTCCACTCCAGACTCATTGTTTCTTACATGAACACACTCCCGTATCAGCATATACTCTATCAGACTAGCAAACTCAGATGACAGGCGCTATCTATCTAGATGCTGGGTCGTTCCCCCTTCGCTAAACAACTGTTCTAGGAGCTTCCGGATAGCTACCCGAAGGTGGTGGCTGAACGTCGGCTGTGAAATATCGAGCGTATCGGCGATCTCTTGACCGGTCTTGTCACGGGGTGATTGGTAGAATCCGCTATAAAAGGCTGCAAGCAGGACCTCGAATTGGCGGGGGGTTAGCTGTGCTGTCAATTCTGAGTGAAATGACTCACGAGTTTGAACACCACGTTCCTGCTTGTGGCGGCCTACCAGCTCGATGTCCGGACATGAACGCCGTAATTCAGCTATGAGTTGGCGAATGTCGACCGTCTGTGGGACCTCGAGCTGAATCTCCAGAGTCTTACCGTCAGATCGGATTAATTGCGGGGCTCCTCCTTGTTCGGCGACTGTCAGTGCGAGTTGTGTACCCGATACTGTTGCTTCGAACAAGCTCGTGTCTTCTGTGTCAGTTAAACATTCTAATCGCTCGATCCGAGGGAGGGTGTCCAAACATGCTTGCAAGTCATCTGATGGAGCGTCAGTGCTGAAAAACACGATGCAACTGGTGTCCCCCTGTGGGACGATACCCTCAAATGTGACTTCTGTATCGACAACGCCCGCGATCCGATGAATGATATCGTCGGATTCCATTGCTTCTAGCTGGAGTTCGACAGCCCGATCCGCCACGAGTCCTTGCTTCGTCTCAATGCTGTTAATGGCGTATCCGACGGTCTCACTCACCTCTTCGAGCACTGACTGTGTCGGCAAATCGAAAACATCCGGCGTTTTCGCGTACACGGTCAGGATGCCGTAGGAGAGTTGCTGATAGCTGAGTGGGATGCTGACGACTGACTGGAACCCCCGTTCCAGTAGCCGCCGTTGCCACCCTTTCCCCCTGAGCCCGTCCGCGATGTTGTTGTTCAGCGTCTGTTCGTTAGTCCGGGCTGTCTGGACTGCTGGTGGAGGCGGCGTCTCATTGGAAGGTGTGCGGGATTCCTCCAGAAAGCCACGGTCGGTTCCTGCCCACGTCCGTGGCGTGACTCGGTCGGTATCGGATTCGTATTCCCCGATCCACGCAAACGAACAGATGTCGGACGCGACCAACTGGTCACACACTGTTTGCTCTATTTCTGAGCGACTATCTGCCCTGAGCACTCGCTCGTGAATTTTCTGACTCAGCTCTGTCAACTGGTTCATCTGCTCAAGCTGAACCGTCTGTTGCTCCAAGTCGCGCTGTCTGTCTTCAAGTTCTGTCTCGTAGGTCAGCCTATCGAACGCCGTTCGAATCGTCGCCCCGAGTAGTTCGGTAATTCGACGGGTCTGAGTGTCGAACTCGCCGCCGATCGTGTCGCCCGCTCGAAGCACTCCATGGTCGCCCAGCGGGACAAACACGGCCTTTCCATCAGTCATCGCGTCCTCGCCCGAGGCCGAGTTTCCGTCGCAAACGATAGTTTCCTCGGTGAAAAAGGCCGAACTCACGAAGCTATCACCGTCTGCTGGGATGGCTTGTTGCTCCTCGATCTCTGTGGCCGAAAGCGGGCGAAAGGTGTTCGTATCGCTATCGAACGCGTACAGCACGACCTCAGGGAGACCGATGATATCCCGGGTCCGCGAGACGACAATTTGAGCGGCTTCCTCCTCTGAAGTCACACCCAAGAGATCTGTCGCCGTTTCATACAACTGTGTAAAACCCATCTCAGCCCGCTGTGTCTGTAGTTCGTTTCCTATCCACTTGCTCAGAAGGTCGACGAGTGTCACGTCCCAGTCTGAGAACTTTGACCCGCCCGCCCCGGACCCATAGAAACAGAGCGTCCCGTATATGCTACCACCCACAGTGAGTGGCGTTCCGAGATATCGATTGACTTCGTCATCCCATATATGGTCTCGGTCAGATTCGCCGCATTCGGCATTGACGTCTGTCATCACGACCGTCTCCTCGTTCGCGATAGCTTTCGCACAGGGGGTTTCCGACAACGGAATCGTTCCGCCTGAAAAAATCGTTTCGTCAGGTGTCTGGAGCACTTCGAAATCGTATTCCATCCCGTTGACGTGAGAGAGTGTCGCGTACTCGGTTCCGAGCACGCTGCGACCGACTTGCATGAGATCCGCTATCTGTTCCTGTAGTGCCCCGTCCCGCGCTGTGAACACTTCGGTAATTGTTCGCAGGACTTCCTCCCGCATTTCGAGTTCGGCACGCGTTGCGGTTGAATAGAGACCATCGGCGACAATCTCCGCAAGCTCTGTCAGCACTGTCTGCTCCGCCTCGTCAAACGCGAAAGGCGTGTCCGCGTATATCGAAACCACACTCTGTACTGATCCCGTGTACTGAATCGGGAGAACAATCATCGACTGGAACCCGTACTCCGATGCGAGTTCGTGCCAGGGCTGGACAGACGATTCAGTCCGGATATCTGACGCTACCTGCTGCTCGCCGGTTTCGATCGCATGGCCAAATGGTCCGTCATCAAAAACTGAGCGGCCATAGCGAGAGAGCATCGCTTCGACGTATTCGAGTGCGTCGCCACCGCCCGCGGTGGGGACGATATCACCCGCCTCGTTTTTTTCGCCGATCCAGGCGAACTGGTAGGCATCCGAACTGGTCAGAATTTCACAGACAGCCTCCTTGATCTCCTCGGCTGTTGACGCCTTCAACACTTGGCGATTTATCTCTCTGAATAGTGAATTAATCCGCGAGAGCCGCGCTGTTTCTCGTCGGAATCGGTGTGATTCCACCGCGTTCTCTATCCTGTTTGTGAGCACCGCGTACTGCTCTGGCCCGCCGCCCTTGACGAAGTAATCGGTGACGCCGGCTGAAACCGCTTCGCTGGCGAGTTTCTCACTTCCTTGTCCTGTCAACAAGATAAATGGGAGATCACCGTTAGACTGTCGCACCGTTTCTACGAATTCAATCCCGTTAGCTTCGGGCATCTCGTAGTCACTGACGATACAGTCGATCGACTCGGAATCGAAGTAGCTGAGCGCATCCTCGACGCTTGCGGCCTCGATGACCTCGATACGGTTGTTCTCGTGTTCCAACAGTTCCGCCGTCGTCTGTCGAAACTCTCCGTAGTCATCGACTAACAGAACCTTGATTTTCGAGGCTGCCGTGCCACTATCCGTTGGTGCCGGTCCAGTCTCACCGGCCAACTTCCGCATACTACACTACTTACGCGACAGTCCGTATAAACGTTTGACTTGGTTACAATGCTGCCATGGCTCTACGTCCGTTAGCGGTAACCGTCTCTCGCGAGGAATTTGATCTGCCCCAAGTTAGTGGGTAGCTCATATTTTACAATATGTATGGATATTGTGTCCTCCGCACTAGTGATTTCACCCTTACTTCTATAGAAGGTTATATATCTAGCAGACTTGCATGTTTTAAAATATTACTTTTCACTCACATTATTTTGCAGACACATTAGCGCTGAAATGCATATTATAGAGGTATTGGCTGAAAAACCGAATTTAATTCTACGTGTGAGTATCGTATAATCGTTTCTTCTAAATATCATATTTAGACAATGCTTCAACAACCAACATAAATATGATAGTATAATAATTTTACAAATACACCCCTCTCTTCAACCGTGGTAGCCTATTTTAAAAGTACACACTAAGTGTGTATATTTTTGCAGGATACACCTATACTGCGCGTACACTGGCCGTCAAAAACTATTACTGAGAAGGCCGAAGAAATTGAACAATGGCTGCTGACTCCGGTTGCAAAGTAGACGCGGTTACCGACAAGTACGGGTTGGCATCGGCAGACCCAGTCTACGAATCCCTTGACGATGGCCTACTCGCACGCTGGACGGGCGCTGATGACCGAACCGAAATGGGGTATCGGTCGCTGACAGCGTGGTTCAACAAACGACTCCTCAAACAGGTTTACACCGAACACGGTCGTGAATCCCTTGATACCCGTATAAACAGTGACTACGAGACGTTACGGGGCGACGACGACTTACAACGGGACGAACTCATCGAGCGACTGCAAGCTACGGGTATCCCGGGAGCGTCGCTTCACGACGATATGGTGTCGTGGGGAACGATGCGAACGCACCTCAACGACTGTTTAGACGGTCAAAAAGAGGCCAGAAAGGCGACAACTAACTGGGAGCAGGAGAGCGTGGCAACGGCCAAAACAGTCGTCGAACGGAAGGCCGAAACGGCACTGTCCTCGCTCGCAAAGAAGGGTGATATCGACGGCGGTGACACCGCGGAGATAGAGGCTCAGATACAACTCGGATGTCCAGACTGTCCGACTCGCGTTCCGTTCGATGTCGCACTCGAGCGTGGGTACGTCTGCAAGCAACACCGGAGCGCCGATTTGTCAGCACACAACTCATGACCTGGAACATCGAAATCGAACGAATCGCGGGTATAATTGACGGGTCAGCGACGATAGAGCCAGGATTGAACGTCGTCCGTGGCTCGAACTGGCAAGGGAAATCGAGCTTCATCGAATCCATCAAGACGGCCCTTGGCACCTCTACTGAACTGACTGAAGGGGAAGACAGCGGTGCGGTGCATCTCGAAACGCCAACTGGTGCCTACGACGTGACACTCACCCGTGAGAACGGTACCGTAGTCGGGCATGGCGAACCGTACCTCAGCGACGAGTACGACGTGATCCGTGCTGAACTGTTCGCGTGTTTGGACGAGCGTAACGAAGTCCGCCGCGCTGTCCGGACGGGAGAGAACCTCGAGGACGCGCTGTTGCGGCCGCTCGACTTCCAGAATATCGACTCACAGATCGAGACGTTACAGCGGGAGCGCGAACAGATCGAAACGGAACTCACGCAGGCACGTGAGGCGAAAAAGCGGATTCCCAGCGTGCAAGAGAAAGTGACACGGCTGGAAGACGAGATCGAAGACCTGCGGGCCAAACGCGAGACGATCGACAGTGGGGCAGGAAGCAATGACGACTCGGAGTCGGTTCGCCGTCAACTCAGTCAAGCACGGACTGAACAGAACCAGGCCAAAAACCGCGTCGAACGACTTGAGCAGAGCATCGAGCGGACGGAACAGCGCCTCTCGGAACGTCAGGACGCTCTCGATGCTCTCGAAATTCCGGAGTATGATGCTGTTGAAGACAAGCTCTCTGAGGCACGGGAGAGACTCTCACAAGTAGAGCGAGACGCCGAAGTACTGCAGTCCGTCTACTCCGCCACCGAGATGGTACTCAGCGAGGACCGGATTGACCTGCTTACCGAGGTGAAGCGCGATATCGACGAGGACACTGTCACCTGCTGGACCTGCGGCAGTGAGACCACACGAGCAGATTTGGCCGACCAACTGGACGCACTCGGCAGCGAACTCACGACACTTCGTGCCCAGAAGGAGACCTACCGAGATACCGTAGAGGAACTTGAAACACAGCGCGAGGAAATCAGTCAGGCTCGCCGGCGCAAGACCGATTTAGAGGAAGATATCGCTGAGTTGGAGGCGACGCTGGCCGACCGGAGACAGAGCCTCGACGCAGCCAGAAACAGGCTCGAACAAGCGCAGGCCGACGTGGCGCGGCTTTCCGACCGCGTTGATGCGACCGTGGCGGAACTTTCGGACGTCGAAAGTGAGATCAAGTACCGCGAGGCCGAACTCGAAGACACCGCCGACGAACTGGCGCAACTTGAAACGAGAGCGGCCCGTGTCGACACGCTCGAAACTGACCTCGAATCCCTCCGTGACGATCTCGCCGAACTTCGGAACCGGAAAGACCGGATCAAGCGTGAGGCACGGGATGCGTTCGACACGGCGATGCAGGACATTCTCTCCCGATTCGGGACGGGGTTCGAAACGGCTCGACTCACCGCTGACTTTGATATCGTGGTCGCCCGCGACGGCCGGGAAGCAAGCTTAGATGCCCTCAGCGAGGGGGAACTCGAACTTATTGGCTTTGTGGCAGCGCTGGCCGGCCGCCAGTCGTTCGATGTTGGCGACACTGTCCCGCTCATGCTCGTCGACGGTTTAGGCGGCCTTGATGACGACAATTTGCACACCCTTATTGAGTACTTACAGCAGGGAACCGAGTATCTGGTATTTACTGCGTACCCGGAATACACTGCATTCGACGGACGCGAGATCGACCCGGCCCAGTGGACTGTTGCAAACGAGAAAGCGGCCTCGGCTGACTGACCTCTTCTCAAACCGTACTCCCAGTATCGACGGCGAGTCCTTCGTACGACTGCATATCTCTGTTGCCTGAGAGCTGAACAGAATCTCATAGGTGTAATTCCAATTTTAGGACAATTATACGAAGGTGTTATTAGTTATCTGGCTTGTTTCCAATCAGATGGCGAGCATACGGGTCAAAGACTGGACGAAAGAAAAACTGAGAAAGATACGGAATGCGGAGTCACATTCGTCGTACGATTCGGTCGTCAAAACACTATTGAAAGACCGTAAAATTGCGAAGTACGCGGACGATGCGTCCAATACCTCGATAGGTGAGTTCGTCCAGTCACAGGATCCCGATATCGACAAGGCGTTCGACGATCTGACTGTGCTGGCGGAACTGGCTGGGAGCCACGACGACGTGTTGTTCCTGTGGTGTCCAAACTGCGGGAACGAACTCGTCCATCTCACAGTCGATCAGCCGCTTGGCCTCTCCGTGTTTGAGATGGAGTGCCAGCGGTGTCTTACCCATCTTGATAGCCAAGCCATCGTCGCTATCGAACTGCGGTATCCAATCGAACAAAAGATGATCGAGGGACAGCTCCAGGCGGACCTCAAAGCCTGCGTGATGGACTACTGGGATCGAACACTGGAGGCGGCAGCTACTGAGTCGGTCGAAACAGAGCCTTCTGCTGCCCGTCTCGTGTGGCAGTTCGACCAGTACCACAAGCAGTTCGACTGGGACTGGCCGACGGATGTCCCGACTGTCAGCTTCGTCCCCGGCGTCACGTATTGCAACACGGTGACTGACGAGCGAATCGAAGCTATCGAAGCTGTCTCAGAGAACCGGAATACGATGGATTCCTATAAAATCAGACGCCACACTGCAGACGGCGATGTCATTTCGGACCAGCTTGACAGCAGTACGATCGTCGACTGGATTGTCAACCGTGAACTGGTCGTCACTGAGCAGTCCATGGGAACGACCAAACTCGCGACATAACGAATCGCGATGCCAACTGTCCTGGCTTATTGCTGGTGACGCGGTCTGAGCTTCAGAACATGATTTGCTGGGTGCCGAGATAAGCGGCCAAGTAGCTCTCTCTGAAAGTGTCTTTCCGCCCGACACCGATTCTAAAGAATGTACAATATACTGTGTATAGTGAAGCACTTCTCATATTATCGGCCCGAATTGGGTTGAAATTGCTTAAACGCTCCCGATGTAATTTTGAATAATCACTGGTAATATATAAGGTGTATCGAGGCTACCGAAGACACCCATGACGTTTGTCGACAACAGTTATACCGCACCAGTGACCTACGTAACAGTATGATTAGGCCGGTTGTATGCATGCGTTTGGTTAGTCGCATCTCCGAGCGTGCCGTGGGTAGCGGGGGAGGAGAGAAGCTGTGAGTAGAGCGACGCACCCTCACACGCTCAAACTCCCGCGTGAGGAACACGGATTGGCGACGTCGACGGCAGCGACCAGACGGATACAGGGACTCCTTCCAGTGTTTCTGGAGAACAAGATCACGGAGGCGGAGGCCAACGGACTGGTCGTTCCACTCGACGGCAGCATCGAATCGACAGTTGCGGCGGCGCTGGCTGTCGACGGCATCGGGGCCGACTACGTGACTGGATTGGTGATGCCGGTGCAGCTAAGTGACGAGGGGCCTGCTCGGACGGCTGAAACCGTTGCGTCGCTACTTGACATCGACTGCCACCGGCTCAATCTGCAGCCAGTACTGACGGCGTTCCAGCGAGTCGTCGGTGAGACCGGTGGGCCGACCGACGACCTCGTGGCGATGCAAAACGCTGGCGAACGCTTCCGGATGGCGTGTAAGTACTACGTCGCAAACACCAGGAACGAACTCGTCGTCGGGACCGTTTCCCGGACTGATCGACTGCTGGGCTCCGTTGCGAAACACGGCGAGAACGGCGTTGACCTGTCGCTGTTTGGCGACCTCTATAGAACTGAGATCAAGGCTCTAGCTGATGCACTTGCAGTTCCATTGGATCTCCTCGACCAGTCACCACATCCAATGGAGCATACTGGTGCAACTGATGCGGCGGAACTGGGTATCGACCAGCGGGACCTCGACAGCATCCTCCACTTCGCGATTGATAGGGGCTGTTCGGCGTCGACGGTGGCCGACAAAGTCGGTGTTGGCGAATCTGTCGTTGAGCGAATGATTCAATGGTGTGCCAGCACGCGCCACAAACGACACACGCCACCAAAGCCCTCGATGGACAACTGATACTGTCGGCTGTACGTCTTCGTTGTCTTTCGCCACCTCGGCGGCGCAAATCTCTCGCAACACGAACGGCTAACGGTATGAGCCAAACCGTGGTGTTTCTGTGAGCAAAGCAGTTAACAGCCAGACTCCGCGATTCTCACATCCATGCAGGCCGACCCTCAGGAGATAATCGACATCGGCGACAGGCTACTGTCGGAGTACCCCGAACTGTTTACCGAGCAGTACGAGACAAACACCCGTCTCGTTCAGCGACTTGCCAGCGTGGATTCGTTTCGTACCCAAACGCGACTCACCAGATACATCACCCGTGAAAAACGGACACGGAACGGACCGCAAAGATGAGGCTACTGCGAAGCACACGCGCCACACGGAGTGCCACACGTCTGTGGCCGGATTGTCTGTACTCGGCGGCCATCCCGAGATGAGGACCTTCTTTATGTAGAGACCGTCTTGCAGGACGTATGCTACTCACTGGGACTGTCGTTGCGGATTCCGAGACCGTCTTGCAGGACGGGGCGGTCGTCGTCTCTGGGTACCGTATCGAGGCTGTGGGTCCACGTGCCGAACTCGAATCGCAGTACGCCGACCACGAACACCAGTCCTACGACGTGCTGTTGCCGGGACTCGTCGGCGGCCATATCCACTCTGTGCAGAGCCTCGGCCGCGGCATCGCCGACGATACGGAACTACTCGATTGGCTATTCGACTACATTCTGCCGATGGAAGCCTCCCTAACGGCCGAGGAGATGGAGGTCGCGGCGAAACTGGGCTATCTGGAGATGATCGAAAGCGGGACCACGACCTGTATCGACCACCTCTCGGTCGCTCACGCGGACCGTGCCTTCGAAGCCGCGGGCGAGATCGGCATCCGCGGCGTGCTCGGGAAGGTGCTGATGGACCAGCGCTCGCCGGACGGCCTGCTGGAGGACACACAGGCCGCACTAGACGAGTCCGAGCGGCTGATTCAGCAGTATCACGGTGCCTACAATGATCGGATTCGGTACGCTGTCACCCCCCGTTTTGCTGTCTCTTGTAGTGAGGCCTGTCTCCGCGGGGTGCGCGAGCTCGTGGACAAATACGACGGTGTCCGCATCCACACCCACGCTAGTGAGAACCAGAGCGAAATCGAGACGGTGAAAGAAGACACTGGGATGCGCAACATCCACTGGCTCGACGAGGTGGGTCTCACTGGGGAGGATGTCGTCCTCGCGCACTGTGTCTGGACCGACGAGAGCGAGCGAGAGGTCCTCGCAGAAACGGGGACCCACGTCACACACTGCCCGTCCTCGAATATGAAACTTGCCAGCGGTATCGCACCGATCTGGGACTACCGCGACCGCGGTATCAACGTCGCAATCGGCAACGACGGACCGCCCTGTAACAACACGCTTGACGCCTTTACCGAGATGCGACAGGCGAGCCTCTTACAGAAGGTTGACCAGCTAGACCCGACGGTGACGCCGGCAGCCGAAATCTTTGAGATGGCGACGCGAAACGGTGCGAAAGCCGCCGGCTTCGAGGAACTCGGTGCGATCCGGGAGGGATGGCGCGCTGACATTGTCGGCCTCGATACGGACCTCACGCGGGCGACGCCACTGCACGATGTGCTCTCGCATCTGGTGTTTGCGGCCCACGGCGACGACGTTCGATTCACGATGGTTGACGGGAACGTCCTCATGGAACACGGCGAGGTAACCACCATCGACGCCGACGCCGTCCGCTCTCAGGCCTCGACGATGGGCCTTGAGATGGATCTCGAAGACGCACGCAAGTCCGCACAGGAGCAGAAGCCCTGACGCGAACCTGTTGTCTCTCGCCTGACCGTCAGCCGAGTCGCGTCCGCAACCGAGATCCGAGCCAGTCGCTCGTGACGACCAGCGCAAACACGGCGAGGATGGCGGTCGATAGTTTCCCGTACTGCAACCGCTGAATGGTGATGACGAGATAGTATCCGACGCCGCCCGCACCCACGAACCCGAGGATGGCAGCCGACCGGATGGTACACTCCCAGCGGTACAGCGTGTACGAGGCGATTGTGGGCGTCACCTGCGGGACCATCCCGTGACAGACCGCCTGCAGGCGTGTCGCGCCACTTCCGGCAACTGCCTCGGTCGTCATCGGGTCCGTGTCTTCGAGGAAGTCGGCGTACAGTTTTCCCAGGACACCGGCGTTATGAACCGCAAGCGCGAGCACACCCGCAAACGGGCCGAGACCGATAGCGGTAACGAACAGAAACCCCCAGACGATGCCGGGGACAGATCGCAGAAAGCTGAGCACAGTTCGGCTGGCGTGATAGAGACCGCGTCCGACGGTGATACGGCCGGCTGAAGCGTTTCTGTACAGCGGGCCGCGATGGGTGACAGTGGCGGCACTGGTCAGACCGAGTGGGACAGCGAGCGCGACGGCGAGTGTGGTCCCGACGACGCTGATAGCCAGGGTTTCGACGACAGCCCACAGCAGGCCGTCTCGAAGGCTTCGTCCCAGCAGGTATTCACGGCTAGTCTCCGGTGGGATGCCCTCGGCGACGAACGCGGCCATCTGCTCACGAGCACCGGCGGCGAGCAGGGCCATCGGGTCCACTTCGGCGATCCACGCCGCGGCCGCCAGGATGACACAGCCGCCGAGGAGTGTCGTGAGCTGGCGTTTCGAGAGTCCGGTCGCAGCGTGCTGGGCGGCATCTGGACCGCTATATTTCTCAGACATACCGTGGAACCGGGACATCGCTCTCTTTCTCCGTTCCCGTTCGTTCGCCGTCGGTACCCGGCGTGGATGCCCCCGCCGCAAAGAGGGCATCCAGTTGGTCGTCGGCCACCGCCTGTGCGGGCGTATCAAACCTGACTCGGCCATCCGCCATGCCGACAATCCGGTCGAAGTGCTCCAGCGCCAGGTCGACCTCGTGGAGAACGGTGACCAGCAGTTCCCCGTCGAGGGCGGCGTCGAGTACGTCGATAACGTTCCGGCGGGAGCTGGGGTCGAGGTTCGCTGTCGGCTCGTCGGCCAACATGACCTCGGCATCCTGCATGAGAGCCCGTGCGAAGGCGACCCGCTGGCGTTCGCCGGCACTCAACGACTTCACGGGGACATCGGCCCGGTCGACCAGCCCGACGGCATCGAGCCGTTCGAGGGCTGGCTCGGGATGCTTGGGCAGCAGTGGCTCGATGAAGCCACGGAGCCAGGACAGGGCTCCGAGGCGCCCAGCGAGGACGTTCGACAGTGCTGTTCGCCGGTCCACGAGTGTCTCCCCCTGATACGCAAGCGTCGCGGTCGAACCCGTAATGTTGCTCCCGTCGAAGCGCACTGTTCCGACATCAGGCTGCAACGCGCCAGCTGCCAGCCTGAGAAGCGTGGTTTTGCCGGCTCCTGACGGGCCGATGACGGCGACCCGTTCACCGGCATCCAGTTTGAGCGAGACATCCCGTACCGCGACTTTCCCGCCGAATCGCTTGGTGACACTGTCGAACACAAGTCCCTGTCCTGATTGTTTGCCCTCTGGCTGCGCCGTGTGCTTGTTCCTCACCCGTCGCCTCCCCGTTCGATGCCAGCCATCTCGACGGCCGTTTCCAACGAGGTGAACGCGTCGTGGCTCACCCCGACGTACCGGTCGACAGCCTGTTGGTCGAGAATGTCCGTTCGCCCTTTCGAATCGAGGGTCGTGAACGCCCTCTGCACAGCGTTAGCTGTCGTTGCCTCCAGCGATGGGGCGACTGCCCACGGGTAATCGGGGAAACCGGGGGTCCGCCAGATCTCTTGTACCCCATCAACAGCGTCCTCTGCGCGTAGTCTGTCGTAGATGCGGGCGTTCAGTGCCCCGACGACACCGCTCGTCCGGCCGACTGTTTCTGCCGTTGCGTCGTGGGCACCGAGGTGTGTGACCTGTGCGAACGCGTCGGTGGCTAGATCGTACTCCGTCTGAAGATGGTACGTTGGCATCACGGTCCCACTGGTCGAGAGTGGGTCGCCAAACACCAGTTCGGTCTCGCTTGCGGTCTCGACTACATCTGCCATCTCTGTCAGGTCACTGCCTGACGGGGCGATGAACGCAGAGTGCCACTCCGTCTGTCCGTTCCGTGACCCCACGGCGACTGGCTTTGCGCCTGCTCGATGATGCGCCAGAATGTACGACACACCGCCGTAGTAGGCAATATCGACCTGCCCCGCGACCATCGCCTGTACCATACCGGCATAGTCAGCCGCTGTGCGTAGCTCGGTCTCGACGTCGAGTTCGGTCGCCAGATATGTCGCGAGTTCGGTGTTCTGTTCGATGGCGGTATCCGGGTCCACATCGGGCACGACACCGACCGTCAGCGTCGCCGTCGCCGTCCTTCCGAGACAGCCCGACAGCGAGAGCGCTGCCGCTATACCCAGGAATTCACGCCTCGTAGGTCGCATTACGCTGTGATGCGAGTCGCTGGGCTTGAAAGTTGTGTGCGCCACATCCCGGCTGTGTGGCCCACGACAGCAGTGCGTGTCTGTCGGCCTCAGTCGCTCGTTGCGATTGCTTCGATTTCGACTCCCACGCCCTTTGGCAGGTTTGCGACCTCGACTGCGCTCCGGGCCGGCGGCTCTTCGTCGAAAAAGCCGGCATACGTGTCGTTCATCGACTCGAAATCGTCGATGTCGTCCAGATAGACGGTCACCTTCAATACGTCACTCATCTCCAGCCCCTCGGCTGCCAGCACCGCTTCGACGTTCGATAGCGCCTGTTCCGCCTGCGTCGCTATCGGCTCGTCGTCTAGCAGGTCGCCGTCGGGCGTCATCGGAATCTGGCCCGCGGTGAACACGAGCGAGCCGTTTGTCGTCGCCTGGCTGTACGCGCCAACCGCATCGGGTGCATCGGCCGTGCTGATGGTCCGTTTCATCAGCCGAGTGTTCCACCATCAGTGTCTTAAATTTACAGGCTGTCGTGGCGGTCCGCGAACTCGGCGAGATCAGCATCGGTATCGATATCCCAGTGGACGCCGGGGTCCTCGACCTCGATGAACGCTGTCCGCTCGGTGGTCTCAATAATCTCTCGACCGCCGCGGTCGCCGGAGACTGAGGCGAGCGCATCGAAATGGCAGTTGTCGAAAAGCACCGGATTGCCCCGTCTCCCCTCGTGCTCGGGAACAACAACGGTTGCCGTTCCTGTACGGTACGCTTCGAGAAGCTCCTCGATGGTTTCGACGCGTACAAACGGCATATCGCCCAGCAAGAACAGGGCGGCGTCCCAGCCGGCCGAACGGGCAAACTCGACGCCATGTCGAACCGACGCACTCTGGCCGGTCGCGTACTCGTCGTTATGCTGAGCCGAGAGCGAGAGATCTTCCAGCGCCTCAGCGACGGCCACGCCCTCGTATCCGAGGACGGCGACAGCGTCCGACAGCGATGACTTACAGGCGGTTTCGGCTACGTGTCGAACGACTGCCGTCCCGTCGACAGTCGCTAGCAGTTTGTTACCCGACTCGTACCGCGAACTCTGCCCAGCGGCGAGGATAACGCCGCCGATTTTAGTCCGGCGCTGGCTGCTCATGCTTCCCCTCGTCTCGCAACACTACCGGCCGTTTCCCCGGATTCAGTCATCGGTGGCCCCCTCCTGCACGTCTGCCGCTGAGACCACTTCACAGACATCTGATTTGAACGACGTGATTACGCCCCGAGAACACCGCTCTGTCTGTGAAAGTGCGTGTGTGAGAACGTCTCTGGCGGTATGCTGCTGTGTTTCGGTATCCGCTTTGTTGACCAGCGGTATCACAGATGCCTCGGCCGGCGCGTTTCGGAGGCCACCCTCCGGATGCGTGAGCACTGTTCCGACAGCCGCCGCAGTAATCGTATCGCCCACACGAAGGCCGGTGATATCCTCGACTCGTTCCGGTCGATGGACCACGTCCGTCGTCAGCGCTTCACCGACGGCGGCGGCCGAGGCGACCGGGACGACGTGGCTGGCTGTGCTCGGAACGACTGGCTCCCCATCGCCAGGCGCTTTGAACTCCCGCTTGCGTGCGCCGTCAGCCTTGACGAGGAGCCAGTCGAACAGTACGGCCTCGGATAGCTCTTCCACCAAACTCGCCTCGAATCCGCGAACCTTCCGGTCGACTCGCGCCGGATCGGCTACCTCCTCGCGAGCAACGGCAACTGGCGGGTCGTGGGATTCGAGGTCGGCCCGCCACTCGTCCGGACCCGTGAGCGTCAGCGGCAGGTCAGGCGGCGGTGGCATCGCTGTCGTTGTCGTGTAACCCACGTTGTACCCCTGGTCAGTTCCCTCGACCGTCAACTGTCCCATCGCGGTTTTCTTCCCGCCAGCCCCGACAAAGGCGACAGCGGCGCTGGAACCCAAGCCCAGCGCAGCAGCCAGATCCATACGGTCGCTCCGCGGAAGACACACAAATAGCTTCCCGGGGCAACGACGTGTGGCGGCGATAGCGTTTTTGCGACCTAGTAACACACGTACCGGTATGGCCCGTGTAGACGTTCGTGGTGAAATCTGCCCCCGGCCGGCGCTCATCGTCCGGCAGGCGCTTTCGGACCTCGATACCGGCGAGACACTCGTCGTTCGAGGCGATTACCCGCCGGCCGAAGAGAACCTTCGGCGGATGTGTACGACGCACGGTATCGACGTGACGACCGCGGAGACCGCTGGCGAGTCCGACGAATTCGAACTCGAACTTCAGGTGACTGAGATGGCGTCGCTATCGGAGGCTTGAGTGTGGGAACCGACGCGGCGACTGACGATGACGACGAGACGACTCGCCTGACGGAGTACACTGAACTCCACGGCTGTTCCTGTAAAGTCGGCCAGAGCGAGCTTGATTCGCTGCTCGCCGATGCCGGCCTCTCCAGTGAGAGGGACGCGTTGCTGTTCGGCATTGGCGAGGACGCCGCTGCGCGGAAGCTTACCGACGACCTCGCGCTGGTCTCGACGGTGGATTTCTTCACACCTATCGTCGACGACCCGTACGACTTCGGCCGTATCGCCGCCTGTAACGCGGCTAGCGATGCCTTCGCCACAGGTGCGGTCGAGAATGTCGACTGCTTGGTCGTTCTCGGGCTTCCGCGAGAGCTAACTGAGAGCGCAGCGCCGATCCTCGCCGGTATGGCCGACGCGCTGGACGCGATGGACGGCGTCATTGCCGGTGGCCACACCATCATGAGTCCGTGGCCCTTCGCCGGCGGCGCTATCTCGGCGACATCGCGTCCCGACGCTTTGCTCACTTCGCAAGGGGCTAGCGCCGGCGACCGACTCTACCTGACCAAACCGCTCGGGACACAGCCGGCGATGGGGGCGACCCGCGTGACCGACGAGCAGTTCGTCGAGACGGTCACCGACGCCACTGAACGCCCGCTCGACCAAATCGAGTCGGAGGCCATTGCGTGGATGACGACACCGAACCGGGACGCGGCGCTCGCGTGCCGCGAACACGCGACAGCCGCCACCGATATTACCGGCTTCGGCCTCGCCGGGCAGAGCCGCGTGGTGGCCGCCCGCTCCAATGTCGGCATCGAACTGACGCACCTCCCGGTTATCGCGGGAACGCCCGCCCTCTCGACGCTTTTCGGATACGGACTGACTGAGGGTGAGAGCGCAGAGACCAGCGGCGGCCTGTTCGTCTCCGTCCCGCCGGCTTCGGCTGACGCCGTCGAATCGGCATTCGACAACGCCGGCGTGTTCTATCGGGCTGTCGGCCGTGTTACGGCCGGACGCGGTGTCACGATTGACGACCAGGCCATCGAAGAAGTTCGTCGCTAACGTCGATTAGGTGCCTTCTACCGCAACCGAAGCACCGCCTCCAGCACGCCGCCGCCCAGGCACAGCGCTTTGTCGGAGATCTTCGCTGGGTCGACAGACTCACCACGGGGATCGACATCGCCGAGCTTAGTGCCCTCGCTGACGCCGAGGCCACCGTGGACTAGGCCACGAACCAGCCCGTCTATCTCGGTTTCGACCGGCCTGTCACCGACAGTGCCGACCACGTCGCCGGCTGTGACACTATCGCCGATGGCGACCGCCGGGGTCCACTCGCCATCGGTCGGGGCGCGAAGCACCCGCTCGTGGGTGTAGCCGCGCCGCTCGCCGGGCTCGCCGTCGTACTCGCTCGCTGTCCCCTCGTAGAACACCCGGCCGAGCTCGTGCCCGCGGTCGGTTTCGACGACCGCGTCCACGTCTTCGCCGGCCTCGAAACCGGGCCCCATCCCGACCACCACGTCGGCATCTCCCCGACGCGTGCCGGTGTCGAACGTCCCTTTCGCCATGATGGCGTCGACGAGGACTGCGGCGTCGAGTTCGTCGGCGACGGTCGCCTCGGGGTCGACGAGTACCGGCACGACATCGTCGGCGAGCAGTCCGAGCGCCTCGTCGATGTCCGCTGCTGACCGGCCAGTGACTCCCTCAACCGTCACCTCGTTTCTGTACAGTGCAGAGCCGAAGGCGACTGCCCGCCGGACTACCGTTGGCTGTTCAACTTCAGTGACAACGACCGGAAAGCCGGCCTGCTGAAGACGGTAGACGACGCCGCTACCGAGGTCGCCGCCGCCGCGGACGACAACGAGATCGACAAGATTTAGCCGTGTCGCCCGCTCACCGGTGGCGTCGTGACGGTCCATGGTGACCTCGGACAGAATCGAGAGCGCGACGGCGGCCGGACCGCTCCCGCCGAGGTCGAGACCAACAGGCGTCCGGACCCGGCTGAGGTCCCGGCGGGCGTAGCCCGATTCGGCGAGTGAGTCGAGGACGTGGGTGGCCTTCGTCTCGCTGGCGACGAGTCCAATGTAGCCAGCCTCACCGTCCAGCGCTGCAGCGACAGCGTCTTGATCAAACGTCCCGCTCCGCGTCGCGACGGCCACCGCTGTCTCCGTCCCCATCTGCAAATCACTGAGCACGTCGCCGTAGTCGCCGTGAATTACGTCCGTTTCGTCGGGGAACTGCGCCGGGTCGGCGTACGCCTCGCGGTCGTCGACCACGGTGACGGCATAGCCCAGTCGCTCCGCCAGTGGGGCCAGCTCGACGCTGATGTGGCCGCCGCCGGCGATGTAGAGCTGTGCCTGCCCGCGAACACGGTCGATGAACACGTCCATCTCGCCGCCACAGACCATGCCCGTGTTGCCGCCGCGTTCGAGTTCGTACGTCCGGACGCCGGGGTCGTCGGCCCCGGCGAGTACCGACCGGGCGTCCTGTGCAGCGAGGTGCTCGACCGTGCCGCCGCCGATGGTCCCGTACTCGTCGTCGTCGGTGACGATCATCTTGTCCCCCACGTCCCGCGGTGCGCTGCCGTCCTTACGGACGATTGTCAGGAGCGCTGCCGGCTCTCCCCGGCCAGCCAGCTCGTCGAGTCGTTCGAACAGGCTCATACGAAGCTCTTGACCTCCTGTTCAACGAGGCTCTCGACTACGGCGTCGTAGGATATCCGGTCGACATCCGGCGGTAGCGAGACGCCACGTACGTCGACGTCTCTGGCGACTGCCGAGACGGGTGCGTCGATATCCGGTTTGAGGTAGACGCCGTCCTGAATCAGGACGACGTGTGCCTCGGGATCGCCGGCGGCAGTACGCAGTCCGATTTCTGCCATCGGTTTGTCGATGAGATATAGCATTGTCAGAAGTCCAGTATTCGGTCGGCGTCGCGGATGCAGGCAGTGACACGGTCGTCGGACCAGACCGCCACATCGTCGGCGATTTCGCCTTCATCTACGCCGCGATCGGCCATCGATTCCCTGTCTGCGACCATCTGTCCGTCCTGTTCCTCGAGATCGTCGACGTGCCCGCTCATGTTGAGTGCCTCACGGTCGACAGCATCCCGAGCGCCGTACACACCGTCCTGCGTGAATAGCACGGTCACGTCGTGCATGTCGAAGCCGGCCGCGACGCCACGGGCGGCACGAAGCCCCTCCGGAATGTGGACTCGGCCGTAGGGCGCACGGGTGAGCAACACGACAACATCTCGTTTCATAGCGAAACCACCCGGTCGGCCTCGCCGATGATGTCCGCGAGGTCCGGAAGCAGCCCGACTTCGACGCCATCAGGGTAGTCGGCCGGTGCATCGATCCCGCGTGCGTCGACACAGAGCCCACAGCAGATGACTTCCGCGCCGTCCGCGATGAGCTCTTGGAACTTCGCGGTCGGCATCTCGTCGTACAGCCCGCTATCCGAACAGCCGGGCAGGGTCTGGTCCGCGACGGGGACGAGCGCGCCGTCGAGGTAGTGGAAGTAGCTCACCTCGTGGCCCTGATCCAGCGCCGCCCGCCCCAGCTCGTAGGCGGTGCGCCACCGCTCACTGTCGAAGGGACCCCCTGTCAGCAGAAAGCCGATGTACGCCATACTGTCGAAATTTCCCCGAACAGCTCTTAATAGTTTGCTCGCCACAATCAAAAACACTCCGTGTGTGATATTAACTGGGACAAAACTGCCCGAAACTAACCAATCAATCGTCAGCAGACTGCTCGTCCAGTGCCGTCTTCACATCCTCTGCAGTGAACGGCAACTCGGTCAGCCGAACACCGACGGCGTCGCGAATCGCGTTCGAGAGCGCCGGTGGGACCCCGTTCGTCGGGAGTTCCGCGATGGACTTCGCGCCGAATGGACCCGTTGGCTCGTGCGTCTCGACGAGAACCGTCTCCATTTCGGGGTGGTCCGTCGTCCGCGGCATCCCGTACTGGCGAAAGCCCAGTACCTCCGGGTTCCCCTCCTCGTCGAAGGTCAGGTCGCCGCTCGTGGCGTATTCGAGGCTCATGTGCTCGCCGCCCTCTATCTGGCCCTCGACCAACGCAGGATTGATCGCGACCCCGCAGTCCGCCGCAAACACCAGCTTGTTGAGTTCGTACTCGCCGGTCTCCGTATCGACAGTCACGTCGACGAACTGCGCACCGTAGGGTGGTGGGCTCTCGTCGGTCGAGTGGTTGCCGTCCCCGAGGATGTGTTCGCGCTCGTCGTCGCCGTACGTGGCCTCGTAGCCGATTTCTTCCAATGATACGCTGTTCCCGGTCTGCTCACTGTACACGCAGCCGTCGCCGGTGTCGAGCGCTTTCGGCGGCTCGTCGAGCAGTCTCGACCCCCACTCCAGCAACCGCTCTTTCGCGTCCTCGGCGGCGTTCTTTACCGCGCGGCCGCTGATGTACGTCGTCGAGGAGGCGTACGCGCCGTAGTCGAACGGCGTCAGGTCGGTGTCGGCGGCGATGACGACGACATCTTCGGGAGTACAGCCCAGCACCTCGGCGGCGATCTGGGAGAACATCGTGTCCGCGCCCGTGCCGGTGTCGACGCCGCCGACCTGCAGGTGGAAGCTCCCGTCCTCGTTCATCTGCACCTGTGCCGCGCCGAGTTCCTTCCCCGCGACCCCGCTCCCCTGGGCGATGAGCGCCATTCCGACCCCGCGCTTGTGATGGTCTTCGTCGGGTTGTTCGATGCCGTCGTAGTCGATGGCTTCCTTCCCGCGTTCGACACATTCGCGGATGCCACACGAGCGAATCGTCCGGGTGAACCGGTCACCGTCTTTCAGAATCGCGACGCTCCGGTCGAGGTCGCCCTCGCGGACCGCGTTCTGCAGGCGGAACTCGATTGGGTCGAGGCCGAGGCGACGGGCTACCTCGTCCATGTGCGATTCAACGGCGAAATGCCCCTGTGGCGCGCCGTAGCCCCGCATGGCCGCCCCCATCGGGAGATTCGTATGGACCACATCTCCGGAAAAGCGGACGTTCGGAACCCGGGGATAGAGTGGGAGCGGCTTCGTTCCGACGTTATTCGCGACGGTCATGCCGTGGGTGCCGTAGGCCCCCGAGTTCGACAGCGTGTAGAGGTCCATCGCCTCGATATCGCCGTCGTCCGTCACTGCGGTCCGCATCTGCATCTGCATCGGGTGTCGAAAGCGAAGCGCGGTGAACTCCTCCTGACGGCTCATCTCCAGTTTGACCGGCCGGTCGGCCGCTAGGTGCAGCGCGAACGTTATCGGCTCGATTGCCATCTCCTGTTTCGACCCGAACCCGGCACCGATGCGGGGCTTCTTCACCCGCACATCGCGAATAGGCACGTCGAACAGGTGCGCTATCTGGCGACGGGTGTGAAAGGGAACCTGTGTCGCCGTGATGAACGTGTGCCGGTCGTCCTCGTCCGTGTAGGCGATGGTCGTGTGCGGTTCGGGAACGCAGTGAGACTGATACGGTGTCTCCCACTCCGTCTGGATGACGTGCCGTCTCTCGTCGTCGCTCGCCTGCTCAAACGCCCCTGCTACGTCACCGAGTTCCCCCTCGAAGTGCGATTCGAGGTTTCGGCTGTAGTCCGCGCCCGACTGCTTGTTTTCTACGTCATCAGCCTCGAACAGTTGTGGCGCGTCCTCGTCGAGCGCTTCTTCGGGGTCGAACACGGCATCCAGCTCCCGGTACTCGATTTCGATTTTCCGTGCGGCTCGGTCGGCTGTCTCCGCGTCATCGGCTGCGACAGCGGCGACCGGGTCTCCGACGAAGCGGACGTGCTCGCGCAGCACTGTCAGATCCCACGGGCTTGGCTCGGGGTAGGACTGGCCCGAACTGGAGTACAGTTTGTCTGGAACCACGTCGTCGAACGGTGTGATGACAGCGTCGACACCATCCATCGCTTCGGCGGCGCTCGTGTCGACCGATTCGACGTAGCCGTGGGCGATGTTGCTGCGAACGACCCTCCCGTGGGCGAGGTCCGGGAACCGGTCGCGGTAGTCCGCCGTATAGCGGGCCTCCCCGGTGACGATTTTCCGTGCGTCGTCTTTCTCTTCGTCCACGGTAATGGCGTCACGCTCGGACTCGGGCTTCCGGTCGGGTTCGCGTGCCGCGCCTGTCTCTGACTCCCTGTTGGCTTCGGCTGGGTCCGATTCTTTCCTCTCTGTCCCCTCGGGTTGCTTGCTCGTCTCCCGTACCCGGTCGGAATCGCTCACTGATCGCCCTCCATGCAACCGCAGTCGGTGCGTGAACACTCGGTCACAGCGGCGGCCCCGCCGTCGTTATCGACTGCCGTCCCACCGTCGGCGGCGACGGCTGTGTCACTGTCCATTCGTTCGGCGGCGTCTAGCACTGCTTCGACGATTTTCTTGTAGCCGGTACACCGACAGAGGTTGTCCGACAGGGCTTCCCGGACCTCCTGTTCGGTCGGGTTCGGATTCGTCTCCAGCAGCGCCGTCGAGCGCATAATCATCCCCGGAATACAGAACCCACACTGCAGCGCGGTGTTGTCGACGAAGGCCTGTTGCACCGGATGCAGGTCGCTCTGTGTACCCAGACCTTCGATCGTCTCAATGGACGTGTCCTGATCTTTTGTCACCGGCTCGACGCAGGATTTTACCGGTTCGCCGTCGACGTGCACCGTACAGAAGCCGCACGCGCCAGTGTCGCATCCCCGCTTCGCCCCGGTGTACCCGTTCCGTCGAAGGACATCGAGAAGCGAATCGGATTTCGACGCGTCGACAGTCTGTTCCACATCGTTAATTTCCAGTTCGATTTCCATATGGCTCATCAGCTCGCTGGCTATGTCAGGTACATGACGAACAGAACGGTAAATAGCTATCGCGGATTTGGGATATGGCACGCCGACACACCGGCACTGTAGCCGTGACTGTCCACGCGCTCCGATTCAGATTTCACGCTCGTCCAGTTTTGACCTGATTTTCTCGGCGGTGATGGGCATCTCCCGGATGCGGACGCCGACGGCGTCACGGACGGCGTTTGACAGCGCCGGCGGGACTGTGTTGGTCGGAACTTCGGCGACCGATTTCGCGCCGAACGGACCGGTCGGTTCGTGGGTCTCGACCAGAATCGACTCGATGGGCGGCGTCTCGGTCGCCGACGGCAGTCCGTACTCGTCGAAGTCAGCGACCTCCGCCCGTCCCTCGTCGTCGAGCGTGATGCCGTCGCTGACGGCCATCTCGTAGCTCATGTGGTTCGCCCCCTCGATCTGCCCCTCGGCCATGCCGGGGTTGATCGCGACGCCGCAGTCGACCGCGACGACCAGTTTTTGCACCTCGAACTCGCCGGTGGTCTCGTCGACGGTCACGTCGGCGAACTGCGCGGCGAACGGCGGGGGACTCTCCTCGGTGCAGTGGGTCCCCTTCCCCAGGATGTGTTCGCGCTCGTCGTCGCCGTACGCTGCCTCGTAGCCGATGTCTTCGAGCGTGACCGAATCGTCGCTCGCTTCGCTGTACACAGTTCCGTCGCCGGTTTCCAGATCACCGACCGGCTCCCCAAGCAGTTTCGATCCCCAGTTGAGAATCCTCTCTTTCGCATCCTCTGCGGCCTTCTTGACCGCCATACCGCTGATATACGTCGTGGAAGAGGCGTACGCGCCGTAATCGAAGGGTGTCACGTCCGTATCGGACGATTTGACGATTATCTCCCCCTCGTCACAGCCCAGCACCTCGGCGGCGATCTGGAGGAACGCTGTGTCAGCGCCCGTCCCGATGTCGACGCCACCGACCTGCAGGTGGAAGCTCCCGTCCTCGTTCATCATTATCTGGGCGGCCCCGAGTTCGTCACCGGCGACGCCGGTCCCCTGTGCCGACAGCGCCATCCCGATGCCGCGGTGCAAGTGGTCTTCGTCGGGCTGTTCGAGGTCGTCGTAGCCGATAGCGTCCTTCCCGCGCTCTATGCACTCGTCGAGGCCACACGAGCGGATACGGCGGTTCGCTCCCTCTCCGCCCATCATCCCTGCGATCTCGTCGAGGTCACCGACTTCCATGTGATGTCGCCGCCGGAATTCGATGGGGTCGAGACCGAGGTCGCGAGCAACCTCGTCGAGATGCCCCTCCAGCGCGAGCGTGCCCTGTGGCGCGCCGTAGCCCCGCATCGCGCCGGTCTGTGGCGTATTCGTGTGGACGATATCGGCCTCGAAGCGAGCGTTTGGTACCTTCGAGTACAGCGGCATCGGCTTGCTCCCGACGTTGCCCGCGACGGTCATGCCGTGGCTGCCGTACGCGCCGGTGTTCGACAGCGCGTAGATGTCGATGGCCTTGATGTCGCCGTCTTCGGTGACGGCTGTCTTCGCTTTGACTTTCATCGGATGGCGTGAGCGCATCGCGTAGAACTCCTCCTCGCGGCTGGCCTCGTATAGGACCGGGCGGTCGGTGGCGAGCGAGAGCGCGAGCGGAATCGGCTCGATGACCATTGCCTGTTTCCCGCCGAAACCGCCGCCGACGCGCGGTTTCTGCACGCGGATGTCCCGAATAGGAATGTCGAACAGGTGGGCGAGCTGGCGGCGCGTGTGGTTGGGCACCTGCGTGCTGGTGATGAGAACGTGGCGGTCGTCCTCGTTCGTGTAGGCCAGCGACGTGTGTTTCTCGACGTTGGCGTGGGACTGCCGGATCGTCTCCCACTCGGTCTCGTGGACGTGAGTATCGCCGTCGAGCGCCGCGTCCACGTCGCCCAGTTCGCCCCCGATATGTGCCATCCGGTTGCGGTCGTAGTCGTGGCCGACGATCTCGTTCTCGACCTCACCGTCCTCGAACAACTGTGGTGCGTCTTCGTCGAAGGCGTCCTCCGGGTCGGTGACGTAGTCGTACTTCTCGTAGGACACCTCGATAGATTCGACAGCGGCGGTCGCGGTCGCCCGGTCCTCGGCTGCGACGGCGGCAATTGGGTCGCCGATATAGCGGACGTGCTCGTTCAGCACGTGCATGTCCCACGGGCTCGGTTCGGGATAGGACTGCCCGGCGCTGGTGTATTTTGCGTCCGGCACTGCGTCGGATTCGGGTGTCAGGACCGCGTCGACGCCGTCCATCGCCTCGGCCGCGCTCGTGTTGATGTCGGTCACGCGGCCGTGTGGGATGTCGCTCCGGACGACCGCCGCGTACGCGAGGTCGGGATATCGCTCCTCGTAGTCGGCGGTGTACTTCGCCTGCCCAGTCACGAGCTTCCGGTCGTCGTACTTCTCCGTCCGATGGGAGACGCTGTCGCGTTCGTCGGGGGCCTTGTCGTTGTTCTCTGGCTCGTCCCACTCCAGCGGGTGCTCCTCGGACCGCTCGTCTTCGGCAGTCTCTGACCGCGACGCCGTTCCTCCGTCGGCTTTGGCTGTCTCCTCGTCGTTACTCATCGCAGCCACCTCCACAGCAGCCGGTCGACTCGGCTCCACGCGGCGATGCACTGACCGACTGGCCGCCGTCTGCGGCGACCGACTGCTCGCCCCGCATTCGTTCTGCCGCGTCGAGAACGGCTTCGACCGGCTTCTGGTAGCCGGTGCAGCGACAGACGTTGTCGTCCAGCGCTTCTCGGACCTCCCGCTCGGTTGGGTCGGGATTCGAATCCAGCAGCGCCACCGCCTGGATCACCATCCCCGGGATACAGAATCCGCACTGGACGGCGAAGTTGTCCACGAACGCCTGCTGGACCGGGTGCAGGTCTGCCTGTGTCCCGAGCGCCGCAACGGTCTGTATCTCACTCCCGTCGGCGTCTGCCGCCTCCATCCCGCAGGCCATCCGTACTTCGCCGTCGACGAACACCTTCGATGCGCCACAGGTTCCGCCGTCGCAGCCACATTTCACGCCGATGTAGCCGTGCTGTCTCAATACCGTCGCTAGGTCGTCCGCCGACCCGGCTTCGACTGTCGTCCGCTCGCCGTTGATCGTGAGTTCGATATCCACAACGTTCCCTCCAGTTTTCGGCATGCGATACGCACACACGCCTCTTAGTGAACAACTGTACAGCACTCTCTGATATATGTATGCTTCACAGGTGTCTGATCGCAATGTTGCCAGCGAAAGTCACGGGCACGTCCCACTACACGACAACCGGCTGACACAGCCACGACAGACGTACCAGTCGATGTGTGGCGTGTGCCAAATCTGTGACAGATCCTCCTTGCGAACGAGCCTGGTTACTCGGCGGCTTTCTCCTGCACTGCGTTCAGCAGTACCTCAGTCCCGGTGACGATGTCGTCCCATTCAGTGAACTCGCTCTCGCGATGGCTGATCCCGTCGACGCTCGGGACGAAAATCATGCTCGTCGGGGCTATCTTGTTGAGGTAGTTGGCGTCGTGGCCCGCGCCGCTGACCAGCCGCGTGTACTCACAGCCGACCGTCTCGGCGGCCTCGACAACCGTGTCGATACAGTCCTGATCGAACGGGTCCGCGTCGACTCGCATTATTTCCTCGATCTCGTATTCAAGGCCTTCGCGCTCGGCCGCGTGGGCAATTTCCCGGCGGATCTGCTCGACGGCCGCGTCGACCACGGCGTCGTCGTACGAGCGGAAATCGAGCGTGAACTCCACCGTCTCGGGGATGACGTTGATGGCGTTTGGCCACACGTCGACGCTGCCGACCGTGCCGACGAGGTCCGCTCCTTCGGTCGCCGTGATCCGACGGACCGCACGGGTCACGTCTGCCGTCGCCACGATCGCGTCGTGGCGCATATCCATCGGCGTCGGCCCGGCGTGGTTCGCCTGACCCTCGAAGGTGACGTTCAGCCAGGAAAAGCC
>AOLX01000006.1 GCA_000336895.1 Haloarcula argentinensis DSM 12282
CCCTTTCCGGGAACAACCCGCCCAATTAAAGCTACCAGTGAGGGACTAACCAGTCAGGACAGCAGTATACCATGCAATCTGTATTACTCGGTTTATAATCGGTTGTAAAATCTCTAAAGGATTCTGAGTCTGTTTCAACGTAAATACTCAATGTCGTAAAAGGTGGTAAAGTATCAGGCAGACAGTGAAGTGAATCAAATACACACTGACGGTCTGCGCTTTATATCGGGGTCCCAGTGCAGTAGTCGAGTAAGCGAAGTATCAATGTCAACCTCCGACCTCTCTCTCCCACGCCCTCCGGCTGCCGGATCGAACGTGCAATCACTAGTAGCGATGATCGTCGAAACGATTGTCGCTGTCTTCCAGGGAATCGCCTTCTGGGCGAGCATCCCGCTCCCGCTTGTTATCGCGGCCACGCTTGCGACCAACGTTGTTGCAGCACAGCCCCTACTGGTTAGTGGCTTAGTCGTCCTGAACATCGTCTGTGCTGTCATCGGGCACAACTACTCTCCAAACGCATGACCGACTCGATACTCTACACCAGCGACTCCGACCAGCAGTTTTCAAAAACAGCGCTGTTCTGTCCGACCTGCGAGCACGCCAGCCCAATCGGCAGTGACTGGATCATGGATGATTCTGTTCAGCGCGACCGCCTGCTTTGTCCCCGCTGTGGCACCGTCGTCGTTGACCAGCCGCAGCTGTAGTACTGGTGGCGTCACTTGTAGACGAACCAAATGTGGACTTTATCGCTCGCATCGAACCGTAATGGACGTCGACGACGGACGAGCGAGCGCCTTACCACGACCTGCATCTGAAACCACAGCCCCAGCTATCGCTCGGCCATATCAAACAGTCAGCACCGCCGACAAATACCAGTACTGTTGCGCCATAACTCTCTGCTGACGGCTCTCTTTGGAGGGGGCCGCCGTCAGACTAGGATTGCTCTAGCAGTTCGACCCACTCGGGAGCGGCGTCGTGAGTACCGTAGTAGAGCGAATTGTCCGGATACTGATCGTCGTCGGCCTCGACAGCGACGATCACGTCGCCGGCGCTGCGCGAGATTCCTGAGACAGTGCCCACGACCTCGTCGAGTGGTCCCTGTCCGTCCGTCCAGTCGACGCGAACGCGGTCACCGTGGTTGAAGTCATACTCCTCAAACGAAGGCGATTCTGTGTCACTCATGATGTCCTCCGGCCACAAGGGAGTCAGAAAATTCTGCTTGACCCAGACGGAGCGTTGATGCTGTTTGCCGAGAGAAAAAGCACTAATGACCGAGTTGCGGGTTCGGAAACCAGATGGCTGGACAACCGTCTCGTTTCCTGCTGACGTTGCGGCGATCTCGGTCGTCGGCGGGAAGGTCGACGGTCAGCTGTGCCTGACCCTCACCGGTGAGCGAGAAGACGGTCCCCGGATCGTCGAAACTGGTATTCTCGACGTCGACGAAACTGATGAGCACTTGCTGGAGAATACAGTGCCCCGGACCGAGGACGGGGCAAGTGTCGTTTTGGATTACCTACTGTCAGAATAGCTGCGATTTTGACAGTGGAGGCTACCGCTCCCACGGGAAGAACCCGTGCCGCTCGCGATAGGCACTGATCTGATCTTGGAACTCCCGCTCCTGGAAGTCTGGCTCGTCGCCGTGGATATCCTCGGGTGAGACGCCGTCAGGAAGATGCTCATAGCCCGTAACCTTCTCCGTGTCATCCTCCTTCTCGGGCTCATGTCGGTGCTGTCCACACTCTCTACAGGTCCAGATCATACGGTCGAGATGGGTATGGCACTCGAAGCCATCGAACCCGTGGGATTCGTGTCCCGTCACGGCGCCACACTGCCGGCAGTAGAACCCGATACCAACTATCTCCGGTTCGGCTCTCGCCTGGTGGCGCTGTACGACGCCGGGCACAAGCCAGTACGTCCCATCGTCCTGCCGGAACTCCTCTGTGAGACGCTGGAACTCCGAGCGGTCGGTAATCGCTGTCCCGTCCTCGAGATAGATCCGTGGCTGGACGTCGCCGTCCCAGTTGGTCTGCTCGTCGGCTGTCTTCAAGAGGGCCTGTCCAGTTTCCTCGTCAAGCGTGGTTTCGGTCGGCAGGTCGGGCCAACCGCGAGTAAGATTCGACGCTGGCTCGGTGCCAAAGGCCGCTCGACACTTCACCGTGCCGTGAGAGGTATCCTCGCCACTTGCGATGCTACTGGACACGGAGAAGGCCGCAGCGCCCAGTGCCCGTGCGTGGAAGTCAGTGTTCGCGTCGACGAGTGCGAGTACGACCCGGCCGAATGTCCATTCCCCAAGTGGGCTGCTATCCTGATCGTCAGAAGGAATCTCTGAGATACCGGTTTGAGCGCAGAACGGACACTGGCGTTCATCTTGTGGAATGTCCTGTCCACAGGTCGAACAGGTGCGAGCATCATCCTCTGTTCCCTCTGGATACCTGGTGGATTCGAGGACCCGTTCCCGTCCGTTCCCCCTTGTTTCAGGGTCAGAACTCGCTGCACCGAGGATATCCGCGGGGTCGTACTCAGGATTTCGATCAGTCACACGCTTGGTTGCGTTCGTCATCGTATTTAAACTCCAGCCACGAGGGCCACAGAAAACGAATGCAGCCGAGACTGGGCGTGAGCTGGCTACTCGCCGTCCGTGCCGTCCGCGACTTCGTCGATGAATGGATCTGGTGACCTATCGAGGTCGTACTGTTCGATGAGTTCGAGGGCAGCCAGCGCTGCGCCTGTGTCTGCAAGATCGGTCGCGAGCAACTGTTTGAGACGAAGAGTGCCTTTGTCGGCTTGGTCGGAATCTGAACCACGCAGCTGAGTAAACTCCATGAAGAGACGTCTCCAGGCGGTCGCCGAGCCGGTCACCGTGAGATTCCAGTCCGGGGCCTCGTAGCTTGAGGACGATTGCCGGCGGTAGTGTCCTGCAAGCCTGTCAAGCAGGTCGTCGATGACCGTGCTCTTCTCAACGGTCTGTCCGTGTTGCATATAGTCCGGGTCGATGAGACTGCGCCACTCGTCGGAGGACTCGATGTCGTACTCGACAGCAAGCTCAACTTCGACTGTTTCGAGACAATCGGCCTTCCCAGTTTCATTCACGCGCCGAAGTCGGTCTGCGGTCCCTTCGGCTTGGACTGTCAACTCTGGGAACGACTGCGATTCACTGCGTTCTGCCTGTTCTCCGGTCTGACTGCTGTTGGTCGTCTTCGAAGCCATGGTTCTTTTCAGGACGCTCTCGCTGGAGCACCCCTCACCCGGCTGGGGGTGCAAAAAACTCTCAGTCGGGGCGAGCAATTGCTGAAGAATTGGCACACACCACTGTTTCCGGAGAAAACCACCAGACAGCGATGGTGTTTCACTCGAAATCCGGTGTGTCAAGTCTGGGATTTGACCGGTCTCAAGAAGGTGTCGTAGGGGTTTCCTGAGGTTGGTCTATACAAAAAGTCAACCACCCACTTTGTGGACCTGTATTAATATGATTCTTTATTGGTGAGTGTCCTCGTTGCTTCCCCTTAACCACTATTTATTTCGTCTAAATTCATAAAATATTAAGCTTCCAAACAGGTAGTTGTCAATTATGGATAGCAACCTCACACCCGACGAGTGGGATCGAATTAGAGCGTTCGCACGGGCTGCAGATTGCCGTCAACGACCCGAGATACTGCTCCCTGAGGAAACCATTAAAAGCGACTAAGATACAATCACGCTCTGGTCCGCACCTGATGACTGGCTCCTACAATGTTCTAATCAATTCAGCAGAGCGGAATACGACCAGCCGTACTGTCGGCCTTCGATGTACTCAGCGCGAAATCAACTCACACTTCGAGTTGCTCCATGGACTCGACCTCGAAGGTCAGCAGATGTGATCGAAGACGGGCGTAGGCCCCGTCGCCGTCAGTGGTGACGCAATACCGGTTCAGCCGGGCCTCGCGAGGATCCCCATCGTTCTCCTCCCACGCTTCCAGCGTGAACTCGTGGGCCTTCAGCTCACCGTCAGCGGCTTCAAACACGGTCGCAACTGACGGGGTTCCGTGGTTGTCGGCGACGTAGGCCACTTCAACGGCATCATGATCAGCGTCAAGTCGCTGCCAGCCATCGAGTCCTTCCGGCGGCTCCTCGGCGAACTGTTCGATCTTGCGCTGAGTTAGTTCGGCTTCCGCTGCATCTCGCCACGCCTGTTTGATATCCTCTGCTTGGGACTGCTCGATCTCCTGAAGGACGTCGGTGTCGATACAGTCTCCGGCCCAAGCAAGCACTGTCTTGGCTTTCTTGTGCTTCTCTTCTGGTCCACCGTCTAGCTGCCCGAAGTTCATCTCGCGGGGCGACATCAAGAGGACGTGTGTGCGCCAGTAGCCCGGATCGGCGTCACGGTCCTCGTCGGCATCGGGAGCCCACGACTCCATCGAGGTTCGGACCTCTTCGTGGTGGCCGAAGCCGGTTCGGACGCCGCCGGCGCACAGGATACGTTCTGCAAGGTCGATTGTGCGTTCTTGCTCGTCTGCGGGAACCTCATCAGGACGGTCAACATCGGCGTAGAACGGTAAGCCGACGTTGCTGATGATCGCCTCTCGGTAGTTTGGGATAAGCAGTGGTTCTTCAACGAAGATCGGTTCAAACGGGACTTCGGCTGTAGGCAACATACTGGAAAGCCTCCAGCCATGGAGGCCGCACAAAATCGCTACGGGAAGGAGTCCGATCTAGAGGAACTGGTCGGCGGTGTCGCCATGAGCCGCTTCTAGGGCGTCCCAGTCAGCCATCGTATCGTACTCTGGCCGGATTTCACCGTCCGAGAGCATATCGTCGACGAACGCGTGGACCTGTTCGTCGACGGGCGCGTTCTGCAGGTCGTGCTCCCGAGCAACGAATCGAACACCACAGAACGAACGGCCGTCAGCTGCGAGTTGCCAGAGCAGGAGCCTTCGGTTCTGATAGGTTGCGAGTTCGGTGAGCAATGCTTTGTTTTGGCTGTCTGTCAGGTTGTGCATGGTTTGGAACCCTCAGGCGGGATGGGTTGATAAACTGACATGGTGGATAAGGCAAGTGTCAGTACAGCTCTTGAGAAGGTTGATTAACCCGGGTTGGGTAGTTATTAGACCACAAGATTATCAATGGTCTGTCTAGATTTTGCCAAGTGATGAACGACCTGAACAATACAGAACGGGATATGCTGACAGTGATTGCAGGCTTAGATGCTCCGATGGGGACGGAGATCACTGCCGAACTCGAAGAGTACTACGATACAGAAGTCACAGCGGGGCGTATCTACCCGCAACTGGACGCGATGATAGAAAAGGGGCTCATCAGGAAAGAAGATAAAAACGGACTAGCAAACGAGTACTACCTGACAAAGCGCAGGGTTCGAGACCTGCAGGCGCACCGAGAATGGGAAAATCAGTATCTGGCTCCAATTGACGAGTTATCTACGTAGCGAATCACTGGGAGAAGGTTGAAACCGCAGTTCTTAGGAAAACTCTCCTACGCTGTACTGAACCCCGTAACGTACTAACTCTGGAACTTGCTCGAAAAGCACCATTTGAAATTATGTCTGACATACCTTTTTGACCTTTCCGACAGTTTTGCTCTCAAAGAGAGAAAAGATGGCTATGAGACTTAGCGTTAGTAATCAGAAAGGCGGTGCAGGAAAAACGACGACAGCACTCAATGTAGCCGGTGCACTGAACGAGTTGGGCAGTGAGGTGCTGCTAATCGACTTTGATCCACAGGGCCATGCAACAGAGGGGTTGGGCTTCGAGGATCTGTATGATGATCCAGAGCAAGACTCGCTCTTCGAGGTCCTGCCCGACCTCGACCGGATGGACGATCTTGAGGACCTGATTGTTGAACATCAGGAGATGGACTGTGTCCCATCACACGTGCGAATGATCAACGCTGAGGATGAACTGTCGAACGTGATGCGCCGGGAGGAGCGACTCGATATGCTTCTCGATAATGTCGACGACGAATATGACTTCATTATTGTCGACTGTCCACCAAATCTCGGTGTTCTGACCGATAACGCGATTGTAGCGACAGGTCATGTCTTGATCCCAGCGCAAGCGAAGTCAACGTCCATCCGTGCTATAGAACTCCTATTCCAGCAGCTGCGAAGCATGGAGCAAGCGTTTGGTGACATTCACGAGGTTGGTCTTGTAGCCAATGAGGTAGGTGTCGATGGTGAGGCAGACGAGATGATGGATTGGTTCAAAGACGTCTTTGACGACAAAGAGAACTGTGAAGTCTTTGAAATCAGAAAGCGGGTCGCGTTACAGAGAGCGTGGAATAACGGTGTCTCAATCTTTGAACACGAGGAAGATTGTGACATGGAGGACGTCTATCTCGATATTGCAGACCACTTGGAGGAACAGACCGATGGCTGACAAACGCGACCGGGACCCATTCGACCAGCGATATGATGAAGATAGCAACGGTGGAAATAACACTCAGACAGATAGCTCAAATAGCTCAAAGACATCAAAGACAGCAAAGGCATCGGAGAGCGAAAAAACAGGTGAGACGGAAGAGAGTGGCGGCGTTCGTGAACGACGGAATGTCAATATGTATCTGCCAGATGAGCTTGTTGACGACCTACAGCTTCGATACTCTGAATTGAATGTCCAGTGGCGACGTGAACATGGCGAGGATCTGCCGAAGAACAACAAGTTCTATCCTGCTGTGATCAAGTCGTCGCTGCGGAATACAACGGTCAGAGAAGAATTGGGGCTTGCTGACCAGTAACTGCAGCTGCGAACGACAGAATCCGGGAGGCGGCATACCCTTCTCGGTTTAGATGCCCAAACGACAACCCCCTGTAGCCTGGGGTCTGCCCGGGGGTGGTCAGCGTGACCGATTCGAACCCCGACGGCGAGGGCGCTTCTCCCGACGCGAACCCCGGGGCCGAGAGTCTCGAAACCACCGTTCAGGCGCTGGAAGCGCGGCTCGATGCGCTTTCGACACAGGTCTCCGGACTCCGTGAGGAGCTTCACGAGGAACGCGACGAACGTGAGGAGCTAGAAGACGAACTGGCAGCGCGTGACGAACGCATCGACGAACTGGAGGCGGAAGTTGCGCGTCTCGATGCCCGCACCGATATCTTAGAAGTCGTCGAGAACGCCGACAAGATGACTGGCAAGCAGCGCGCGGTGACGCTGGTTCAGCACCTTCATAGAGCGGCGAAAGCTCGTGAGCGGCGCGACGAGCCGCCTGCAGCGACCGTCGACCGGGGCGAAGCCGAGGAAGCGCTCCACTACCCGAACATCGACCGGACCACGATCTACCGGGACATGGAGCGCGCGGCCCGGCTAATCAACGGGAGCGCGCTACAGTACGAAAACGGAGAGCTACGGCTCGATCTCGACGCCGGGAGCGTCCCCCGGAAGTACACGGCTGACCGGGAAGGCGAGAATCTGTGAAGTCCTCACAACAGATGCTCCGGGGGAAGCCCCCACCAGATTGGACCAGTCTGAGCGAAATCGTCTGAACCCTTAGAGTTTGCAGGGTAGGGCGGTTGTGTAAACAACTGTTGATTAGCTGTTAGTACGCTCGTAAACCGCTCGCACCGCTCGCAGTCGATACAAATCAACAGCCTCCGCGGCTGTTGTGAAGACTTCACAGATTCACACGATGCCCGAAAACCACGAACTCACCGAAGAATTGATACAATTCTTCCGGGACTACTACTCGGAAGAGATCGCACAGCTCGCACAACGCTACCCCAGAGAACAGAAGTCAATCCACGTTGACTACGACGACCTGTACCGGTTTGACCCCGACGTTGCCGACGACGTGAGGAACCAACCGAAGGAACTGCAGAGACACCTGGAAGAAGCGCTCCGTCTCTACGATTTACCAGTAGCAGTCGAACTCGACGACGCTCACGTACGTATCTACAACCTCCCGGAGATGCACGTCTTCGACCCCTCCGGCGTCTCCCGTCATGAGAACATCGGCCAGTTGCTCGACATCCGCGGACAGGTCCAGAAGGTGTCCGACGTGAAGCCGCGCCTCACCGAAGCCGTCTGGGAGTGCCAGCGCTGCGGAAGCCAAACGACGATTCCACAGCACGGAGAGAGTCTCGAAGAACCCCACCAGTGTCAGGGGTGTGAGCGGCAAGGTCCGTTCTCGCTCGATGCGAACGCCAGTAGCTGGATAGACCACCAGTATGCTCGTATCCAGCAGCCGCCCGAGAAAACGAACGGTGGTGAAGCGCAGAGCGTCGACGCCCACCTCGAAGACGACCTGATTGAGGGCTTCGACGCTGGTGACAGGGTGGTACTGACCGGGATTCTCGATATAGAAGAGCCCAAAGCCGACCAAGGGCTCGACTTCGACACGAACCTCGACGCGCGTTCAGTCGTGAAAGAGGAGAGCGACTACGACGATGTCGACGTAGAGGAACACCTCGACGAAATCAAAGCCATCGCCAACGGGGAACGCGGTGATCCGTACCAGCTGCTCATCGACTCGATCAACCCGAAGCACCGGGGCGACGAACACGTCAAGCTGGCCGTCGCGCTGCAGCTCTTCGGTGGCTGGGCACACGAGTACCCGGACGGAAGCCGCGACCGCGGGGACTGGCATATGCTCCTCCTCGGTGACCCCGGTTGTGGGAAGTCCACGTTCCTCCGCTACGTCGACCAGATTGCACCGCGGTCGACGTACGCCTCGGGGAAGGGTGCGACGGCGGCAGGCATGACAGCAGCGGCGGTCGCTGACGACTTCGGAGATACAGAGTGGGGGCTGGAAGCCGGTGCGCTGGTGCTGGCCGACGGCGGGATCGCCTGCGTCGACGAGATCGACAAGATGCAGTCCGACGCGGTATCCTCGATGCACGACGCCCTGGAGAGTCAGCAGGTCCACGTGAACAAGGCCGGTATCAACGCCACGCTGAACGCTCGGACTTCGTTGCTTGCAGCGGGGAATCCGAAGAACGGACGCTTCGAGCGCTACCGCCCCAAAGGCGAGCAGATCGACATGGGCCCGACGCTACTCTCCCGGTTCGACCTGATGTTCATGGTGTCCGACCAGCCTGACCGAGAAGATGATGCGGATGTCGTCGACCACATGGTCCAGAGTCGGCAGGCTGCAGGCCGTCATACCCTAGGTGAGGAACTGAGTGAGGAGGAACAGCAGCGGGTCGAACCGGCGATTGAGCGGTCGGTGATGCGGGCCTACGTCGCTCACGCCAAGCAGACCTGTCGTCCGATCATCGAAGACGATGAGGTAGCGGAGCGACTGAAGCAGTTCTTCGTCGAGTTCCGAGCTGGGGCTGGCGAACAAGATGACGATTCACCGATTCCGGTGACGTTCCGCAAGGTGGAGGCGATTCAGCGACTCGCAGAATCGAGTGCTCGTGTTCGGCTGGCGGATACTGTAGAGATTGAGGATGTAGAACGGGCGATCAAACTGGTAACTAAATCGATGAAGCAGGTCGGGTATGATCCCGAGAGCGGGGAATTCGATGCAGATATAATCGAGACGGGACAGTCGAAGAGTCAGCGTGAGCGGCATGAGACGATTCTTGCTCTCGTAGAGGAGTTGGATGGGTCGACAGTAGAAACACTTGCTGATAGAGTAGGATTTGATTATGAATTGCTGGTGCGTGATGTTGGAAGACTGAAAGAAGAAGGAAGGATCTATTCTATGGAAGGTGAGTTTAGGAGAACATAGGAGGTGTGAGAATCAGCCAGTGCCGAGTTATTCTCAGTGAGTTCGCCTCAAGAGGTCTATGGTGAATCCGGCACATTACCAGCATTAATCACATACTGGCTGAAAGCAAATATAGCACTCACATCGACCCATTCGAGTGAATGGTAATAAATCAGAGCCGTAGGGGTAGTAGGTGTTAATCACCGCAAAACAAATAACGAGGGAGTCTAAACATAGCGCGAGAACAGATAGAAAATCATGGCCAGATACTATCCCGACGAGTATGAACCTCTAATTTCTGATCTTAAGGCTGGGCTTGAGGCAGCCCTATACGAGGTTGGTGAAGAGGTATCTGGACCCGATATGACGCCTTCGGGTGAAATTAAAAGAAATAGTGTGTCGACGAAGAATTTTGTAGGTGTGAATGAGGACCTTGTCTGGATTGACAAGCTCGCTGTAGCTGCTATCCGAGAGATTGATGATTTCACGTCTTTGCCAGGTCCATCAGATGAATTACCAATTATGTATAGTTGGTATCGGTATGGTAGAGCAACGCCGATAGGGCGTATAAGACCAGACAATCTAAACCCAGGCAGGCTTGATAGGTGTATAGATGGGTCTCCATATGAATCCTCTTACAGGCGTGACTTCCCAACAGCCGAAGAATTCTGTATGTTCTTCGAAGAGCAAATTAATAAGATGGATGCCTTCGGTCCAGATCTGTATGGGTTTCTTGAAGACGATTATCAAAATGGACCTGGAGCATGGCAGAAGGTGTATCTATCCAATCTGAAGATACAAAAAGAGCTATTCGACATATACCAAATGGCTCCAGGAACGATCTTGGATGAGGAGACCATTACAAAGCTGATTGATGCCTGTCATGGGCCAATCAGTGATTTAGAGCTTTCTGCACGTAGAGTTGAAGGGATTAATGAGGATGCCACAAGAAACATGTCCCAATATCTCAATACATTCCGAGATTTGCTCATAGGAATGCGGACGTATGATGATATAGTGAGGTATAGCCAGAGTCAATTATTTGAAGAGATAGTGAAAACATATCATGGATGTGTGTGGACATGGGTATCCAGTATCGCATCTACACAAACAGTAGACGAGGATAAAGAGAGAGCTGACAGTTTGAAAGAAGACAATGCGCAGTTCGTCCAAGAGAACAAAAGCTATTGGACAGGAAGAGTCGAAGATTTACAAGGTTCTTTAGAAGACACTGGTCTCAAACCTTCCAATTCGGATTATCAGAATGAGCTGGACCCAAAAACGAAGCAGTTGATGGAACCGATAGAGTCCACCTTCTTGAGCTGATGAGTATTGAGATACATGAGAAAGAGGTTGACCAACCAGATTCTGTTTTTATTACTCTTTCAGTATTGAAAGACTTCGCCAAACAAAATGGAGATTCTAGCGCCTCTGATGAAATTATAGTAGATAAAAGCTGTAATAAAGTTAGCTCTCTCTACATTAGAGGGAAATTTCGTTCAATAGTTGAAGCCCTTTCATCGACATTCGGAATTTTGGCAGAAAGGGCGGAGACTGTATTAGAAGAAAATGGGATAGAGGGTGAAGTGACAGACGAAATATTAGACTCCATATTCAATGTAGATGCAGTCTCTAACGAAATCGATACAGAACTACCAGTTGATTTTGAGTCGACCATTCAAGAGACAAAAGAAAGAGCAGCTGATTGGACCGCTGAAGAGCTTCCAAGAGCGCTTAGTCAAATTTCATACATCGTCAAGCGTGTCTCTCGTCAGATAAATACCGAATTAGATTCGCAATTCGATTGGAGAGAATTTAATTTCCCAGCTGAAACGAACGAGTTGTTCAATGGCCAGGTTGAGGATGATATCGTTGCACACACCTACAAATCAGTGTTTCATTGGCCAGAATTCCCGAGTATATGGTATGTCATTGTGGGCGAGAATCCAGAGATGGATGAGATACCTAGTTCAATCCGAGAAATATTTGAAGAAGAAAATCACCCATATATGAGATTCCGGATTATTCAATGTGATAAAATTCAGGCTTGAAACCTATCTGATGATTTTGTTAGTTGATTTTTTATTTGCTTTTTGATTACACCGATTCTGTATATTTTCTATATCTGATTGTAGATCCTCTTGGAGATTACCAATTGAGATTGTTCCGGGTATTTCATCGGGCTCTGGGTTCGCATACTCAAAGGTTACTTTTTTGATATCGTCTATGATGTCATTAGATATCGTTGACGGAGCATTACTACTATGCGAGATCAGTTCAAGGAAGCGGTCATCAAGATATGATATTTCATTTATATTCCCAAATTCGTTTAAAGATTCACCACCGATACGGTCCGTTACATCCACATCACCGTCCACATGCTCAAACTCCCACAATATAAGATGGCATATTGAGGATGTTTTTTCAAGCCAATCACGCTCTCTGATAGCTTTTTCTTTTTTTCTAGATCGGTTTATTTGTATTTCTGCGGTTATGTATGCCAACGCAATTGGAAGCAGAATATTTCCAATTATTTCATAATCTGAGGCCTGTAAAAACAAGATTATTAGCCAATCATTCATGGATTGGAGGATCATATCGGGGCGTTCTCAGTCCACCATATAAAATATAATGCGGTATTATCTATATCAGGTAGATATCCCATAGCTATAGAACGAATTTTGAATCCGTCTCTATTGTTGAAGAAGGCCGTCAAAACCATCCGAAGCAGGATTATTGCTGATTAAGGAGCAGAGACTCCAAACTCATCATAGAGTCGGTCTAGTGTCTGTTGGTCTTTCAGTCGTGTGACTGTATTTTGGTTTGCATACATCCCTTTCTCCCAGATAGCATCATTCATATCAACAGTCTCAATCCAATCAACGCCAATCAGATACTCTCGAAGATCAGGATCATCTTTATTCTGACTGAGGTCTCCCTCAAGCTGGGCTTCGGTGATCGGTCTGTTTCCATCTTCAATCATGAACTTATGAGCTGGCGTCTTTTCTTGCGTTACTGTCCCGACTCCAATGTATCCGTCCCCAGGGTGGTAAACGAATATTCTAGAGCCTTCTGTCGCTTTACCCATCGTCCGGTGATACCACTCTCCTCCGCCCCCTGTGATGAATCCATATTCCCGGGCGTCACTCCATTTTCGATAAGAATTCGCCCCAAAGTTGCCATAGAAATCTTGGCCGTTCCAAGATTCTTGCTCCTGCTCCTCTTCCTCATCCTCGATCTCATATGGGTCATTGAGCCAAGACCTGGCGATATACTCCCGACCATCCTCTCTGTAGTAGTTGAAGCGAACTGCGTTAATCGGCACCTCAAATTCTTCAGAAAGATACCCAATGATTCGTTGGGTGGATCCGTCGAGTTCCGAGGCTACAATTGTTAAGTAATGTTGATTATTAACTTCGCCAGGACCTATTGGGGTGTCATCATTACTTGGACGGAACTTAGTATCAAATCCGGCTTCAAACGAGTCATTGTTTTCCGCAGAGTCCTCATAAAGCTGTTTCACATCTTCGTATTCAAGATTGCTAGCCCAAGATGCATAGTCCATTGTCTGAGCCGTGACTTCTCGCGGGGTTTGATCGCGTTTTAATTCAATCACATGAAGGTCCCCACTGATATCTAAAGCAAGTAAATCGAGTCGCTTCCCATCTGGAGTGGTTATTTGCCGGTCAATTACCAGCAGCGGTTGACCGAGAACATTCGGATCCTGCAGAAGGAACTGTTCCAAACGGTCTTCTCTATCAAGACGATTTGAGGAAATTCGTTCAAATTCATCATCGTCTCGAATCCGCCACAATCCCAAATCGACTGGCATAATCAATGTCGATGTAAACGCAATATATATTTCCTTCGCAGCAACGAGTGAATTTTGATAACTAGGCTATCACACTATGGCTCTTTAGACAAGTCGAAGTTGACCAAGGCGACTGTCGAAGTTCATCAAGAACTACGACACGGTACCCGCGATATCGGCCTATAGCCAACCAATCCAGGCCAAACTGTGGCTTATGATGTCGGACTTTTCATTGACAACCGTATACGGCCTTCGTGAGAGGCATACTGTTTAATCTGACCGATTTGTTTGGCCTTTCCTGCCGACCGCCATGGCCGGTGGTAAGTAGCGGTCATGACCCTCTCAATAGTCGGTTTTCTTATTCAGCTTTCACTGATAGACTTGGCTCTTATCCACGGGCTCACAGATATTCGCAGCATCACCGTCCAGATACTAATATGTTGCTTGATAAAGGTCAGAATTTGAGTGATAATCATATAGCGCCATGTGATTTATCTACCCCGCTAAATCAGATAATTCCGACAAAGATGGCCCAAGACGCCGGTTTTTCGTTTCGTAGATAGGTTTGTATTAATCAGATAAGCACCACCAGTTTTACCCGCACCCCCGCTGTACGGGAAGCATGAATCGTCTTCCGCCTGAGTACGACGCTACTCCCGGGGATGACGCCCTCGAAGCAGCCATCGACAAGCGACTCGTCGATATCGACTCCGGACGCTATCGAACCAACGTCGCGAGCGTCCTCCGGAAATTCGCAGCATGGAGTCGCGACCAGCACGGAATCAGCAGCTCTGAGGAGATTGACGACGACGTCTGTCGACAGTACGCTCGTGATCTTGCCCGGGCCGAGGACCAGGACGATATCTCCCCAGAGACAGCACGACGGTACTTCGCCTATCTGCGCTCGTTCCTCACTTGGGCTGTCTACGAGGGTCTGATCCAGACAAACCCGGCCAAGACCAACCACGCCGAAGACCCGCTTCCGACCGACGAGACAGAGAGTGACCAGCAGTACTGGACCACACGCGACCGAGAAGCCATCTGTGCGACTGCCACTGCTCGCGTCGATGAAGCCGGCGAGAGCGAGGATATCGACCGCACGGCAGCCTACCGCGATCAAGCACTTGTCTTCCTCCTCGCCTATTCTGGGGCTCGCAGCGCAGAACTCGTCGCCGTCTCCGACGATGAAGACCGCAACGGCCTTCGGTGGCGGCACGTCGATCTCGACGCCGGTACGATGCAGGTGTTCGGGAAGAATCGCACTCGTGAATCTGCGCCGATCCTCGACGACGGTCTCGATCCACTCCGACGCTGGAAGCAACTTCGAGAGCCCGATGGCGACGAGGCTGTGTTCCCTAGACTAGACAACGCGGCAAAAGCGCTTGACCCGACGCCGTCGATCACAACTCAGTCGGCCCGGGATATCCTCGCTGACCTCTGTGAGTGGTCAGAGTACGATTTCGATGAGCCGCTGAAACCTCACGGCGCTCGCCGTGGCCTCGGACGAGAAATCTATCGCGAAAATCCACAGCTGGCACAAGATGTGCTACGTCACAAGTCAATCGAGACCACACACGAGGGCTACGCCCAAGAAGCAGCGAAACGCACCCGAGACCAAGCGAACGATATCATCACCGGCGAATGACGGAAGGTCACAGGGGGGGACCCCCCTGTCCGCATAATATCGGACCAATGAGAGAGGGCGGTTCAAATTCAGAAGGGGGAAGAATACATGACAATAAATATGATTACAGCAATTAGAGGGATTTATCGACGTGTGAGGAGGGTTTGTAGATTTCTGAGAGATGGGATGATTTGGGTGATAGCGGTATATGTAGCTGGTTGCAAAAAATATAAATATAAATTTGTATACTCATCTAAATTCTATCATGAGAAGTGCTAGCAGAGGTGTATCCATTTCTCTTGCTATTCTACACTCCATACTACCTGTAGTTGAGGGTTCATTCTCAATGGGTCGGCTTGTTCCTCTAATTATGCGGACACCCCTCCCCCCGCCCCATATATAAAGATCAGACTATGCGGACGCTCCAGACACAGGGGTTTTATAATTCCTCATGTCTTGTTAGTTCCCATGTCGAAGTCGTTCACTGACCAATCCTCTATTTTCGTTGATGAGACAGTGTTATACGACACTTGGACTCCCGAGAAACTCCCTGAACGCGAAAAAGAACTTGATTCCCTTCACGATGCCCTTGCTCCTGTCGCACGAGGTGCAGCCCCTCATAACACGTTCGTCTACGGGAAAACCGGACAAGGAAAGACTGTTGGGGTTAATTTCAAACTTAAAGGCTTGGCTGGGTTCGCTGATGAGAATGATATAGATCTCTCTGTGATCCGGTATTCGTGTGCGAAAGATAATTCGTCGTATCAGGTTGCCTCCAACCTCGTTGACCAACTCAGTGGATCGAAACCACGAGGATATGATCTGAAAACCGTGTTCGACCTTCTTTATGACGAACTTCAGGATATCGGTGGCACGGTCATCATCGTACTAGATGAAATCGACTCTATTGGAACTAATGACGAAATTCTCTATGAACTCCCACGAGCACGGGCCAACGGCCTTCTTGAAGATATGTGGGTCAGTGTCATCGGGATTAGCAACGACTTCGAGTTTCGAGACAATCTCTCGCCAAAGGTGAAAGACACTCTGTGCGACGAGGAAATTCACTTCTCTCCCTACGATGCCAATGAACTCCGCTCAATACTAAGCCGGCGGGCTGACAAAGCATTCCACGACGGAGTTCTCACCGATGATGTGATTCCGCTGTGTGGTGCTCTAGCTGCACAAGACAAGGGCTCAGCTCGGCAGGCTATTCGGTATCTGTACAAGGCTGGTGAACTGGTCGCTAATTCTGGTGACGACAAAGTAACTGCTAATCACGTCCGAGAAGCCGAAGAAGCCATCGAGCGCAAGAGTATCGAGAAAGGAATCCGTGACCTAACCACGCAAGACCACCTCGCTCTAATGGCCATCGTCGCCTTAGAGACCGAAGGAGAAGCCCCAGCTCGAACCCGAGAGGTTTATTCTCGGTACAAAAACATCGCTAACAAAATCGATGCGGACACCATTGCCATGCGGCGAGTTCGTGACCATCTCCAAGACCTAGACCTGGCAGGGGTTGTCAATGCGATAGAACAGAACAAGGGTATCCAGGGTGGCCACCACTATGTGTTCGAAGTATCAGCAGACCTTGGGATGACTATCGATGTACTTCAGGAAAACGACCGCTTAGGAAATGCGATGGACTTCCTCAGCTAATTATGCGGACAGGGGGGTCCCCGGGGGATATCGGTCAAGTCACGAAAAACTCTGGCAGACGGCCGATAACACCTCTTCTGCAAAGTGCTACATAACAAAATCACTGTTTGACGACTTGTTCGACGTTGTAGATTGCGGCAGCGAGGGGGCTCTCTCAAAATTGACGTACCTTGCTCGAGCTCGAACTGCAGAGCCGTCCAAGCGTTTGATCACCAAGTTGGCGGTTTCAGAGATTGACCTGCGGTGGTGAGTGAGATGACCTACTCTTCTTCTTCGTCTCGCTCAGGCTGGATATCTCGAAGCCGATCACTGATCTCCTGCTCGTACTCTTCCAAGAGTTCGTAGAACTCCACAATCGTCTCCTCAGCAGTCTCACCCTTCGACTTGATCGTCATACTGTCTTCGTCTCGCGTCCCGGTTCCTCGTTTCATCCGGGCCTCCATACTGCACCCAAAGTCCGTTCGTTCGACCTTTTCAACCGAATCTGGAGCCGCGTCTGGCTCTGAGTCTTGTTCTTCTGACATGGGTCTTCTCGGGACGCTCTCACTGGAACGCCCCGCACCCGACTGGGGCGCACAAAACAGCCGTCAATCGCTGCTCTCGAATGCGCCCAAACTGGCCTGTTCACTCGGGACAGACGTCATGACCGGCGGCGTCCGGTCACCAGAATCCGTCTCTGTCTGTTGTTCTGAGCCGGATTGGCTCCCTCCTTCGACCGTGTTCTCGAAGGCGTCGGTCATCCACCCGTGAAGATCCTCGACCGCCTCGTCGTCTAGCTCGCGAACGCTCCCACCCATCGGAGAGTACGACGTTTCCCACGCCCGCTGGAACTCGACAGTCAGCGAGTCACCTTGCACGATGTAGGCATCCAGATTCAGGAAACAGCAGTTCAGCGCGGTCATGCGAGCACACAGTGGGTCCTTGTCTTGCCCGACAAACAGCGCGTCTGGCTGTTTCCGACCGGCAGTCAAGAGCATCCGACCGCTCCCACAGGCCGGGTCACAAACCGTCTGTCGGTCCTCGGTATCGTTCTCGTCGACGACACCAGCAATCTCGACCATCGTCTCACAAACAGAGTGAGGCGTGAAGTGTTGGCCGAACGCTTTCGAGAAGAGGTCGACCGAGCGCTGCCCGTCGGGGTAGTCCATGTCGCCGCGCTCTCGATAGTCGTCGACGATCTCCAGGTACGGTTCGTCCCGCCGTTGGAGTGCATAGAACATGAGGTTGACCCAGTCCACGAAGACCGTGTGGGCACTATGCCCACGCTGGCGAATCTGTGCAAGCGTTTCAATGATTTCGTCAACGTCGATCTGTGGCGAAGCCATACTCTCTCAGCCCACAGAGAGTCACAAAATCCGGCCACCCCACAGTCAGGAGTCTGGTCAGGCGTTGTACTGGCGTTCCCAGTCGAGTCGGGCTTGAAGCTCTCGACGCCCACGATTGGTGATTAGGTAAGAATTCGTCCGTCCGTCTTTCTTCCCTTTCTCGAGGAGACCTTTGTCGATGAGCGTATCTAGATTCGGATACAGTCGGCCGTAGTGGATCTCCTTCCGGTAATACTCTTCAATTTCGTCTTTGATCGCAACACCGGCCGGTTCGGATTGCCCAGCGACCACGAACAATAAGTCTCGTTGAAACCCTGTCAGATCGTCCATATTGGCTGGTTGAATACGAAGAACAAGTGTATTGCCATGACCTCGCCACCGTCACTCCAAATCGTACAGGTCCCTGACCGAGCGGCAATAGTGGTCCTGACTGGGGTCTGGTACAGGGTCAGCCTCGTCCGGGTGCTTCGCGATAATGCTGGTGAACTGCTTGGGTGGCTTCCAACTATCATCAACTTCGCGGGCCTCCAACTCTTTCAGGACTGCGTGCTCACCGTCAGCAGTGACGTACAGCACGCGGATTCCCGGCTTCTCGCTCAACGGACCCCGGAGCAACTTCCCAGTCCGTGTATTGACCAACCACTCGAGTAAGAGTCCAGCCCGGCACTGGATTGCATACAGTTGCACCTCATCACCTTCGGGAGGTTCTGTGCGACCGTTGTCGGCCCACGACTGGGGCAGCGACCGATTGTCAGTTTCGTCTTTCCAGCGCCACTTCAACTTTTTCGGACCAGTATCACCATGTCGGTATTTACTGCTCATGATTTGATTCTCTCAGCCATCGGAGAAGCACAAAATCTACCGCTGATTACCTCTGAGCCAATTTTTTTGCTGTTTGAGTGTGTATATGTTAGTACGAGGACTCATCATGAAAACAGCCGAGTCCCCAACCACGACCAGCGAATGTTCGCTCACAGATCAGCGGGTTTCCCGCCAGCCCAGCGGCACCCGCGAGCTTGACTTCCAGCAGATCCGAGACAACCGGTCAGCAACGTGGAACGCTGCCCTCGATGCCACTGTCGAGGTCACGAAGGGCGGCCGTCCAGACCTGTTCCTCGTCTCCGTCGACGACAACTGGCCTGCAAACTGCTCGCTTGCCAAGCACCCTAACAGCACCCACGCCGGCTGGTGCAGCTGCGACGTCTTCCAGGCGACGACCGTCTGCCCGCATCTCTGTGTTCTTCGCCAGCACGCTGCTCTCAACGAGCTTAACCTGCCAAGAAAAGAGTAGCAGTTGAACGGGATCAGCCGCTCTCAAACTCGACACCAGCCAGCGGTCGCACGTCGACGCGCCCGATCCGGTCATGATCGAGACACTGGCACAGACGTTCTCGAACTGTCGCCTGCGAACACGGTTCGATACCAACGCTCAGTCGTGGATCGTCTCGGATCTGGACATACGCAGCGTCGACGTCCAGCGCCGTGTGCTCGACCCGACACCAGATTGTCTTCACTCCAGTTTGGTATAGATCAGTCACGTACCGAGCAGCCACGGCCTCGTGGCGAAGTTCGACGAGGACCTGTTCAACGAACGACGCGACCTTAGCTTGCGACCGGAGCGCTGGCGGTGAGTCAAAAACGGTCCCAGAGTCGTGCTGTGCTACTGTCTTAGGAGTACTGGCAACTGACATGGATCTTCTCAGGACGCGCTTGCTGGCCCGTCCTGCACCCGACTGGGGCACACAAAACAGTCGGTCAAGGCCGCTCACTCAACAATGGTCTCCGCAATCTGTTGGTACCACCGTCGGGTCGTCGTGATATCGAGGTTCGCCGTCTCGCTGATGGTCGCCTGTGTCAATCGTATATCTGACTCCTGACCAGCGAGGTAAAGCGCACCCGCGAACTTGAGTGCCTGTGTCTCGATCACGACCGGGTCGGGAACCACGGTTGATATCCAAGGGAGCGACGTGAGATCACCGCAGATCGGGGTCGAGTTTTCTTCTGTAACTTTTTGCCTTCTTGTGGAAGATTATGGAGAGTAGGGCAGTTATTCCACCGGTGATGGCAGCGTTCCAGTGCTGGGAATGTGCAAGATAGTAGGTCATGATTGCGAGGCCGATTAGCGAACTGGCTATCGTGAGGAACGAGTGGAAACTTGCTTCCTGGCGTATGCTGAGTTCCGTCATTTATATTATTCAGTTTGGTGATAAGTATCCTCTTCCGAGTTGATAAATGGTTCTTTTTTTTGCTAGGTCAAGTTCGTTGAGGGCAAGCGGTTGTCGCCTAGAAGACTTCGTAGCTGCACCAGCTGGCGTGGGTCCCATTGGGATGCTCGGCCAGCGAGCAGTTCCAGAGTCGTGCTGTGCTACTGTTTCGGAAGTACTGGTAACTGACATGGATCTTCTCAGGACGCGCTTTCTGGCCCGTCCTGCACCCGACTGGGACACACAAAACAGTCGGTCAAGGCCGCTCACTCAACAATGGTCTCCGCAATCTGTTGGTACCACCGTCGGGTCGTCGTGATGTCGAGGTCTGCCGTCTCGCTGATGGTCGCCTGCGTCAATCGTATATCTGACTCCTGGCCGGCGAGGTAAAGCGCACCCGCGGCGACACCGTCCGGTCGCCCGTTGATGTCCGTCGATCTGGTCGCCTCCTCAGCCAGTGCCAGCGCCCGCTGGCGAATCCTTGGACTGACATCCAGTGGAAGGTCCGAACAGATCCTCGCCACCCAGTCCACCGGCAGCGAAACCGGGATTGGCAGTTCAAGCTCGGTCAAGAACGTCCGGTAGCAGGTCCAGATGTGCGACGTGGAACACCGGGAAACGTCGGCTACCGTCTCCATCCTGACGAGGCCGTTGCATCGGCAGGCAGCGTACACGGCGGCCGCGGCACCGCCCTCAATCGACCGCCCGATAAGGAGGTCTGCCTTCTGTGCTTCCCGGAAGAACGTCGATGCCTGCTCTTTGACCGCTTTGCTCTCAGACAGCGCACTCCCAATCCGTCGGATTTCGCCAAGCCCGTGTGCGAGGTTCCGGTCGCGCTTGCTATCGAACTTTGACCGGCCGTGGAGTTGTCGCTGGCGAGCAAGCCGTCGACGTCGTCTCGACGAGATATCTGAACTCTCAGCCGACCCGATATCTGTCGACAGCCCCCGATCGTGGCGGGTCACCGTTCGGGGAGCCCCTGTCCGCTTCTGTTCCTCCCGATTGTACGCCCGCCACTCGGGACCTCGGTCAACCTGTTCGGCCTCGACCACCAAGCCGCAGTCAGTGCAATGCGTTTCCCGCCCACTGCTGTCGAGTGTTCCGCCACACTCGGGACAGGGCTGTTGCGATGCAACCAGTTCGGTCTGGACAGTTCGTGAAGCCATCGAGAATACGCCTCTCACTCACCAGAGGGGCAGAAAACACGCTACTGGGCCGTTACGCGTCTGGCAACTTTCCATCCGGCCGGGGGACTCGCTCTGCCGTGATCTCGATCTCGACCCGGCGAAGATGCTTGCACCGCTCAGCGACATCGGGACAACTGCACGTCTCCTCAAGCACATCTACCTCGTAGCGACTGTCCGATGCTGAGTGAACCTCGTAGCGGCCCGGCTTTGCCAGAAACGAGACGTCGATGTCTTCTTGTTTCGCTCGCTTCGTTCGTGGCTCGTCGTCGGAGTGGACAGCGAAGGGGTCTGCTGCCGGGTCTGTGACGCCGCCGTTGTCGAACTGAACCTGCATGACTCCGCCGTCGGGGACTGCTTGCCGGGGTTCGCCGTCGACGTGCAACCCGAACTGGCCGTCCAGAGCATCGTTGTCCATCCACTGTGGGATGGGTCGCTCGCCGGTCGCGAAGGCGACTCGCTTCTGGTGTTTGCATTCTTCCGTGGGATTGTACTGCTTCCACTTGCACTCGCAACTGCCTGTTCTGGTGTCGACAAGGTACTCTGAGCCGGACCCGGAGTTGACCAGGAAGAGGTCGTCGGCGTTTCGTGCCAGCCCAATCGAATCCATCACAGTCATCACTTCGGTCAGCGCCCGAACGGTACGGCTGTTCGGCGCTGCGTCCTCGATATCGCTGGCGTCGATGCTCCCGGCGTCGCTACTGGATTCTGAGGTAGCCATGAGTAACAGGCGGAACGCCCCTCTGTGGGACGCCCCTCACCCCGATGGGGCGCAGAAAATCCGGGGACTAGAGTTCATGAAAGCGAAACTCTAGTTCAGACAAGAGTGCTCAGTACAGCGGATAGTGATTACAGTAGCCGGTACACGGTGACACCTGCAACAACAGAAACAACAAGTACAGTTAGGAACGCTAAGGGTGTGCTCCAGAGGGGTTCAACAAGTACATTTAAACCAACAGCAGTCATCCCAAACACCGCCAAAGCAAGCCGAAACTTCATATAATCCACAGCGAGGCTTTCAAACTGTTCTTCAAACAGTCTGCTCATGATCTGAATGTCAGCACAAAAGGGGATAGTCGTTTGGGCGTTCTGTACGCACGCTCACTGACTGAGCAGGCGTTGCAGCCAGCACCACGGCTAAAGAAACTTCCTTCTCGCCGCTCGGTCAGAGTTCCGTTGCCTGCATCTGCTCGTGGGCGTCGGGATTGACCGCTGGGATGACGCCCTCAATCTCTTCCTTGCCGTACTCCTCACGAATCAGATCGTGGATATCGTTTGCGAGAGTAACGGCCTCGTCTTGCTTGTTGGAACTCGCCTCGTTCTCAGGAAAGTCTGCTGGCCCGACACCCTCGACCACGATGAACAGCTGGTCGTCACTCATTTTCGACCGCCTCGACGAGTAGTGTCGTTTCAGGTAGGTCGTCGCGAGAGGTCGACAGAACCTCCGATGTCTCCAGCGTTTCCTCGACCAACTCGACCAGTTCCTCCGAAACATCGCCAAAGTGAATGATGGCGTCGGGATCGGGGTAGTTGTCGTACTGCTGTGCAGTTGTCTCGACTGTCTTGTTCTCACACATAATCGGTAGCAGAGCGCCCGCTGTCGGACGCCCCTCACCCGACTGGGGCACAGAAAACACACGGCGGCTCGCCCCCGACACTCGATTCATCGCGATGAGTCCTCCTGCCTCCAGAAGCGGGACCGCCGGACCGGCCTGCCGGTCCAAGGTGGAGCGTGTCCCCCGAGCGCTTGCGCTCGGGAACCGTGAGTGTGAGATAAAGCCAGAGAAGGGCTGGTACGGCTCCTCAACTATTGTGCGATCACGTTCCCGTTCTCGTCGATGGTATACCTGAGTGGGTACACGTTTCCGTCGATATGCGTGGCCTTCTTCGGCAGCGTCTCGTTCAGCCACTCTTCGCGGTCGGCGTCGGTCTGAATGTCCTCGTTTGGAGAGTGGACGCTGAACAGGTCCATGCTGACCCAGCGATTGATTCGGAGTTCGGCGGACGAAGAGTACACCTTCACGCGCTCGTTTTCGGCGTCGACGCCACCGACGACAACTTCGGGCGCGTCTTCGGCTGTTTTCAGTCCGTCACCGATATCTACGACGTCGGGGTCGATATCGAGGTCGTCGCACTGCTGTGCGGCCGTTTCGTCTGTCTTGCTCTTAGTCATGATCGGTAGCAGAGCGCCCGCTGTCGGACGCCCCTCACCCCGTTGGGGCTCAGAAATTACGTGGCGGCTTGCTCCTCAGCATCCGATTTGTCGCGACGAATCTCGCGTGCCCGCTCTCGAAGGCGAGACTGGACTGGCGTCCGGTTTTCGTGCTGGTTCTCGTGGGCGAGATACTGCTGGACCGTCTCGATTGAGTGCATACAGTTGATGCCAGCCACGATTGGTTGGAGATTATCGGCGTCCAACAGCCGCTCTGGTGGGAGTTTGTCGAGAACCGGGTCGGCGTCGCTCATGCATCTCCCTCCCGGAAGTCATCGAGTGTTGTCTTGCGCTTGTACCGACAGTGCGGATAATCAGCCAGCAGCGTCTCGTCGACGGCTTCCCAGAACCCGACCTTGTGTGGCGCAACCGACTGCCAGAACCGGGCCCGTGCCAGCGCGGCCGGAACCCGATTGCGTTCCTCACGATGCCAGCTGTCGCGTTCGATCATCGCCATGTCGATGCTCCCTCCGGTCGATCCGCCATGTAGGAGTGGGCAAGTTCCAGCCCCTCATCGAGCGAATCTCGCGTCCCGACCAGCTTGGTTGCGCGTTCGAGCTTCCAGCCATTGTCGCCGCCTTTGAGCAGGATTGTCGCTCCGGTGTCGGGAATGTGCCAGCCGATTGTGTCGTTTCCGACGGCGAGAAATTCCCACTCGCCGGCGACGGCCTCCTGTGCCGCGGCCTCCGTGTCGATCAGGGCATCCGACCGGCGACCACCAGCGCCGAAATCGCCCAACGTCGCCGTACAAGCTGGCGTCATGCAGTGACCTCCTGGCGGTTCCAGCCAGCCAGTTCGCCGTCGATAGCGCTGATGATAGTCGCGACTCGTTCCTCTAGAGTGTCGGCTTGTTCGCCGTCGACGTCCAGCAGTGAGCGAAGTTCGAGTACGTCCGGCAGGGCAAGGCTGTCCGAGCGGCGGGCCACAGCACGAAGGACCGCAGCCTCAATGTCAGTGCTGTCAGACCGTGCTCGAACAGTCGTGGCAATGGACTCGACGAACTGCGGAACGGTTGACCGAGACAGGCCTTCTGGGCCACGACAAGACATATTTCGGGACATCCTCTCACCCGCCAGAGGAACACAAAATTAGGGGTAAGACGGTCGTGTATTCGGTTTATTTACCTACTTAGGTGCCCGAAATGCCCGCTCAGTCTGTCTGCTTATTGATTGTCGGAAGTCCTACCAGTCATAGTTTCTGACCCGACTCCGGTCAGTACAGCCATGGCGAAGAGCAATATAACCGCCCCTTCAACTGTCGGGATACCCTTGCTGTCATTGGATTGAACAGAGCGGAATATAGTCTTCCGCAGATCTATATAAAAACGTGAATCCGCTATCTAATTAGGGTAGCTGGAGAGGGCGCTACTGAGTCACTCCTTCAAGTGGTCCGGAATCATCGCTTCACCGGCAACAGGCAACGCCTTCCCATTCAACTCTTCACGCTTCAGTCGCTCCTCGTGGTGAATCGCTAAGGAGACATAGATCAATGTAGCACGGCTCAGCTTCAACATCTCTAACGCAGCATCCTGCAACTCGTTCTTCCCAACTTCATCATACAGCGAATCCTCGATTACTCTCTTATTAGGCGGCGAAGATACGATATCGTCGTGGAAAACTTTCATATAGTCGTGCTCTGCCATTCTCCTAAGACTTCGAAGTTCGTGAGCAACAGTGACCACAGAATCCCCATCCCGTTCACTGATGCTGTGATGGAAATCCTTCTTAACCCAAAACAAGGCGTTCAACGGCCAGTTATCCGAATCCTGGAACGGCTCTGCCAAGCCCTGCTTGTAGTCCCCGCCCTGGAACCAAACCTGATTGAAATTCGGATTCTTCTGGCCGACCTCGAAATAGTGGTTGATGATCTCAGCGACTTTATCGAAGATAGAGTACGAAAGACGCAGTGCCGTCTTCACCTGCTCTGTCCGATACCCGTACACAGCATAATCCAGAGTATCCGGCAGCTTCACACCTCTATCGGAGAAGTGGCCGCCATCATCCTCGCTCTCCACGGCTTCAAAGTACAGATACCGAGCTGAGGCGAACTCCTGCTTCACCTGATTGTAGATCCCAGGATACGGGAAGTCATCATCATCAGGAACCAGCATATTCGGCAAATGGAAGTAGTCGTGGGCAACGGAAGAATGCTTAGAAATATCGTTCAACGGATTCAGGTACAAACCGTTCTCCAGCACCCACTGATGATACTCCGAATTCCGGTCTGACTCTCCTAAATCGTATTCGTCGTTGTTCTCAACTGCCAACCTGTCATCGGAAAACCGCTCCACCTTCTGCTTGAGGAACCGGAAATTTTGCTCAGCGCGCGAATACAAATCCTCAGAGTTCTCTAACGCCTTTTCCAAGTCACTGTACGCCGAATACATAAACATTGGATTGTGGCCTTCAGTGAACAGCAGTGACCCGTACTCCATCTTGCACTGCCCCCGATTCCCCAACGCTATTGCATGCTCTGGATTCATCTGCAACGCATTATTGTACCATCTCAAGGCCTCGACGACACGGCCAAGACGAGACAGCAAATTAGCGAAATCGGTGTACGTCTTCACCATCCTCTCTACAGGCAGATCATCCAAGTAGTCCGAAGCAACAGCTGCCCGCAGATACGCCATCGATTTCACTAAATCATCGGAGTCGAAGAACGTGTACTCCGTCTCCGAATCCGGGTCAAAGGCCTCTCTTGTAGAATATGCGCTTGCCAACTGGTAGTACCGCTGCGCTCGGTGAAAGTTTGAAAGATCCTCTACCGACAGCTCTTCGTTCAACTCTATCGCCCTCTCTAATCCATCGATCCGAGCCAAGTCCTCAGAATAATTGATGAGCGCCCCTGTCAACTGGAGATGCATCGACGGATCCAACTCACTCCACTCATCTCTCTCTGCCTCTACAAGCAGTTGTAACCGCTGTTCAAGATTCTCATTCGGCTTCTCGGCTATCGGCTTAGAAAGATCCTCTAAACAGATGTCCTCCTCGTCAGTCATACTGAAGGATTCGCAGCCAATTGTAATCAAACGTCGCACACACCCTTCGCAAAGTAGAGATGATTGACCTACTTACTTCATTATAACACTCGACAAGACAATACGGTTGTATTCAAAGCGACAGAGCCTCTATAAACGCCGTACTGACCAAGTGGCGGCTACAATCCTCCGAGTGAACTGCCGTATTCAGGACGACTGTTTTCACACCCACGTTTCCGGAGAAAACCGCGCTACGACGGGCTCACCGGCGCGACATACTGACTCTTGACTTGTTCTCCTTCGCGCCACTGCAGGTAGTAGTATGCTCGTTTGTCGATTGTCTTCGTTGTCAGCGTGCCCTTCCCTGGCGGCACGTCACCGTCGTCGCGAGTGTCATCCACGCGCTCTTTCCACTCGTCTTCGTCGTCCCAGCCGTCGGGGCCTCAATCTCAATCTCGTCGGCCTCATTATCCGCTAGCGCCTCAGCCAGCTCGTCGACGGCGGCGAGTGCGTTCTGGTGGGCGTCCCGAACGGCCTCGTCATGCTCCACACCGTCTATACGTTCCAGCGCCGCCAGCGCTGCCTCGGCGTGTTCGTGGCCGCTCATATACTAACCAACACAACCGGACAAAATAGGGTTTGTGTTGGTTAGTTCGAACACTCCGGTATCGATGTGAATGGCTTTGTTGAATCTCTCAGCTTGTGACAGTTTGACGAGACCGTGCTGCATACAGAGCGCGAGTCGGTCAGTACCGACGACAGATTGATGGGTTAATTCAGAAGCCATATTTAACTTTGCTGCATTTTAGTTAATATTCAATGACTGTTGGAATTGGTGCCGCGTACAACGGCGATGATCCAGCTGTAGTATTAATAGCAGACCGAATGGTAACGACAGGGGCGGTCGAGCATGAACATTCTGACGGCAAACTTGAGATGGTGTCGGCTGGAAACCCTGCTGTGGCAGCTGTCGCTGCAGGAACGCTCTCATACGCAGATGAACTCTACTATCGAGTAGGGAACCGAATCATTGACCAACCGCCCGATACAGTTCAAGCAGTTGGCGAACTATTCGTTGAAGAGATTCACGCGATTGTTCGTGACGAGGCGGACAACAAGATTTTGGCAGACTACGACTTGACCCTAAATCAATTAACGAATCAAGGTGTTCCACTGAGCGACGACATGGTCGCTGAATTTATGTCACAGATAAGCGATCTTAAGCAGGAGATTCAGAGCGGAACGAACATGCTCATCGCAGGCGTTGATGACGATCACGGCGCTCAGATACTCGAACTTCGGGACGGGAGTCTCACCCGGCACCGTTCACTCGGATTTCAGTGCATTGGTTCCGGTGCCGGCTCTGCAAGTCTGACGTTCATGCGGAATGGATACGAACCCGAAGATCTTGAGGATGCACTAATGCTGGCCGCTGATGCAAAAAATCAGGCCAGTGAAGCGCAGGGTGTAGGCGACAACATGGACATTGCCGTAGTTGGCGATGAGGTTAGTCTCCTTGACACCGACCGTATCAGAAACATCCAAAGTGTGATCGAGGACGTTCGTGAGGCAGAACGTACCGCTCGGGAAAATACTATCAACGATGCCGACATAGATTCACTTAGGTAAAAATATGGTTTCCCCAAACTGGCCGTCCGAAGACGACCCAGACTACACGCCGCAATTCCAAGGGAGTTCGTCGAATTCGGAGATTAGCGGCTCAAGCAATAAGGACTTAGAAGCGCTGCGAGAGGAACTCGAAGAAATAGTCGACGAGGAGTAGCGGTTTTCACTTCCACAGCGTGTGACTAGTTAGTCTATTTGATTAGCGGAGAAACAAGTGCCGATATCTGCTGAGTAGATTCTCTGTATTGCTCACGCAACAGTGAAACAAGCTCACCTACCACAAATCCGCAGCCAGCTAGCCGACCCAGCCACCGATCTCAACTTGTTCACTGTCAGTTGGAGCGTCGTCCGCTGTCTTCGCAACTGAGTCAAACGGCGGTTCAACGAGACGGGGCACTGCGTCGTTGTACGTCCGGTCTGGAGACTTGACACAATCTATGGGCACAATGGGACTGCAGTCGACACAGGAGTGTGTTGCTCCGTCGAAGCCGTTGATCGTCACCGACCAGGTGACGATACTCGCAATCCGGTACGTGTCCGCTGCTGGACGACGAGTACTTGCAGACTGGCAGCCAACAGCCCCACAGACGTCACAGGTTAGGAGGTAGTCTCGATCTGCCTCGTGGAAGATCGAAGCCGCCTGCTCGACGTTGGAACGCCGCTGGAGCGCACACTGCTCGCAGATCGTAAACCGGAACAGACCGTCCTCTCGGTCGACCTCGTCGGGCCACCGGACGTACGTGCGTGCCTCGCCGTAGATGTCGGCTGTCCTGTCCCCGCAGAACCGACACCGGTCAGCCGTTGCGTCGGGCTGGATGTCAGTCACCGGGACCACCGTGCAAGTGTTGGCTGTTCGCGAGCAGTCTCGACAGGACAAAGAAAGCGCCATTTGTAGCGCTCGCGGATCGGCTTGTCCTCGCGGTTGCTTGCCTGCCCCGGCTCACGATAGCCTGTACAGGTCCAGCCCTTGTCTTTCAGCGCTCGAACCATCGCCCCGTCGTAGTCCGAGCGAACCCACGTCAACAAGAAGCGAGTGCCGCGGTCGTCGCCCGCTAAGAATCGCTCCTGTGAGCGAGCCAACGCCGCTGAGGCGAGGTTTGGCATCCGGACGCCGAGACAAATCCGTGCGGCCTCGACGATTGTGTCGCCGGCGACGACCTCACTGTCGACAACTGGCGTGTCCGTCGACGGGAGGACTCGCCGGGCAGTGCCTCGAATCTCCGCTGGAAGATCGTCGATCTCAACTGGTTCGGGACAGAGCTGGCCGTCGACGCCGTACCGGATTCGCTTCTTCGAGATCAGCGGATACCGATACGTGATAGCGCCGACCAGCGAGTCCTGAAAATATAGTCCGTGGTGGGTGAGATTGACCGACGGGAGCGAGCCCATGTAGGTGTGATGGGCCTCATACACGCCGGACGCGGTTTCTCTATCGATTGGCTCAACGGTGACGTGGTCAGCGAATCGAACCCCAAGCGGTGCCGTGAACGGATCACTGTCAGCGTGGATCGGACAGGAACACTCTCCTATGTCTGTTGGCGAACGATGCTGGAACGACTGCGGTCGTGTCGATGCTGAGTGGGTCATCCTCTCACCCGCCAGAGGAACAGAAAACTACCCAGAGTCACCACGGGATGATGACGATTCCGGCATCTGGCCCCTCAATGTAGAGCGGTTCTGAGCCTCGATAGAAGAGTGTGAACCGTTCGGGCTGGTATGTGGGCCGCTCAGCAAGCGTTGCGATTGCACGGCTCACATCCGCTGGTGGGAACTGTGGCTCGCCCGACCGGAGTGCAAGGCGGCCCGACTGGAGTTCGTTCCAGGACTGGAACCGGTAATCAGCTGGCGGAGTGAACGTCTCCCGGGCCGTTGCGACAAGATACTCAGCGCCATCGACAACCGTTGCAGCGATTGGATACCGGGCAGCTTCTGGGCGAATGGTTACGGCACCGTCGAATGCAGACACCACGTCGTCCGTCCAGACAAACGGCGAAGGGGGCTTGACGACCGGAGTCAGTTGCTCGGCGACCGTCGATACGGCGCTGCTTGCAGGTGATGGACTACTGATTTCGGATGTATGTTCTGTCATCCTCTCGCCCGCCGGAGGAACAGAAAACTGCCGCGTCAGTCGAGGCTTGGCAGCCGCTCAGCGATGATAATACCGCCACTCGGCCCCTCCAAATACAGTGCTGTGTGCCCGCGGAAATACAGCGTGTACCGGTCTGGGACGTACTGATACCCTGTCGAAAGCGTCGCGATGGCCTTCGACAAGAGCCGTGCCGAGAACAGCGGGTCGCCACAATGGTTCGACAGGCGGCCAGATTGCAGTGACTCCCAGTCGTCGAACTCGTGGTTGGCCGGCGGCGTCAGGGTTGCTCGTGCCGTTGCGATCAGATAGTCAGCTCCCTCAACAACCTGTGCAGCGGTCTTTGACACGCTTGGAATGTATTCGACACGCTCGTCGAATCCAGTCTCCGCCTCGTTTTCCCAACGCAATTCTTCCGGGTGTCCGGCAACCGGCACCGGTGGGCCTTGGAAGGCTTTGTCTCGAAGATGTGCTTCTGCCTCTGCCTCGCAACTGAATGTCTCCCCACAGGTGCACTCGAACGATTCGTCGTCGCGGTAGTAGCCATCGGTATCCTGTGAGCGGACGAGTTCGCCGTCGTCGTCCATGTAGATGGTGTCGACATACCCCCACGAGTACGACGCCTCAATCTCGTGTTCTTTATTTGGCTTACTGAAGTCGAACCCGGCTTGCTGGTCTAGCTGTCCATCCTGTGTCTGAGTCGGATCAGTTGTTGTCATCCTCTCACCCCCCAGAGGAACAGAAAATCACTCACTGCAGGGGGCTATTCTTCCTCGCCGTCGGTCGTAAGGCTCGTCTGCCTCGTGGCAAGGAACCGCTCAGGGACGCTCTCGAACGCATCCAGTCCTGCCTGTTCGGTCTCCTCAACGTCGACATCGCTATGATCGGTTTGCCACGTAGCAGACTCGCGCTCGAAGCCGCCATCGAAGGCTGAGAGTTCTGTTCGACGGGCCGGCTTTGCAGTTGCTTCAAGTTCCTCAGTGCGGTCTGAAAGCCAGTTCATCTGGTCGAACATCCCGTCGAAGTCGCGCTCCTGAAACGGGAACCGGACGGTTGCCTTCGGCGGGAGGGCAGTGTGTGTCTCCCGGCCAGTCCGAATCGCAGTTGGCCGTCCATCGAAAATCCCGCGCTTACGCAGTGGGTCGACGTAGTCACTGCCAGCCAGAACGACCAGCTCTCGACACGGAGATTCCTGTTGATCGGCAGCGTATGGCCGGCGGAGCCAATCAGCCAGCGACGAATGAACGCGAAGTGCCCAGCGATCTAGTTGGCTCTTGGCTCGTTCCCCCGACGGGAGCCGGTAATGGGTCTCGCCTTCGATGGGGTCGCCGCGCAGGTCCTCAATGGTCGTGTCGTACGGAGCGACCGTCTGTCGGGGCAGCAAGATCCCGTGCTCCGCAGAGAGAATGCCCCCGGAGTTCGCCCGTCGGTCAGCAGTTCGAGCCCACTGGACAGCTGCCTCGGCATACGATCGTTTGACTACGAAGTATGACGATGTATACAGATCGCGGGCCGCAACTGGCTGGTCGGTTTTCGCGTCGCCGCACCCGATGAGTACGAAGCGGCCACGGGTCCGTTCAGTTTGTGTGGTAGTCATTTGGCTCCCTCACTCCATTGGGAGCTACAAAATCCCCAGAGTGCGAATGTTCTCTCCTACGTGTGAACCACACTGGGAGCGAGTCCTGCTCGGTATTCTATTCTGTCTCGCTCGTGTTGGTTCCGATACGCGAGTGTCTGTCCGTTCTCGTACTCAACGACGATCGCATCTTCGAGACCGTCTACGGTCGCTCTCGTGCCATCAGCGGCCCAGACTGGGTCCATCGGTTCCGCTGTTAACGGATTCCGATCTGTCTCTGTAGCCGGCCATACCCCCCGCGATTTCCAGTATGATCTGATGTGTCGCAAGCTCACTTGAACCGTCTCCCGGATGGATAGGTGGTCCGCACTCCCGTACCCGTGTGGTGAAAAGTACTCGCCGTGCAGCGCCGCCAGATGGACTCCGTTCCAGTCCACGCCGACGATATCGGCTGGTTTCTCCCCAGTGACCCGTGGTTGGGTCAACTCCTCGATTACCGGATACTGCTTCGTCGGACTTGCCCCCAGCAAATGCACGCGCCGTCCTCGCCAGTCCACGATGTCCGTGTATTCCTCTGCAGTCTGGTCGGAGTAGCCCATCGGGTAGCCGAGTACAATGTCCTCGTCGATTTCCTCGATTGCCTCGTGGCACTTCGGGACGATAATCACCTCCGTCCCCGGAAACTTCCGTTTCAGTTCCCGTGCGGCTTGGTTGTACCGTCGCGCTTCCTGCTGGTTGTATGCGTCGCCGAGCATCCCGACCGATGGCTCGCACTGCTCGAAGCGTTCGATATATCGGTCCAAATCAGGATTCCGGAAGTCGTTATCCAGCATCTCAATCGGGACGTCGACGTTCCGTAGCGAGGACTGGTAGCTGTAGTCCTCGCGAACGCCGACGGTGAATCCAAGCCGGTAAGCATCGATTACGAACGGCTCCCGGTGGAGGAATCCGATATACTCAGCCTGCTGTGCATCGCCGATAGCCGTCGCTGACCAGGAGCGTCGCGCTTCTGAAGACATGGAGAATACCGAGCGCACCGACCGGCGCGCCCAGCTGGCAGGCGCGGCAAAAAACTACCCCCCGGCTTAAATACGGAGACGGGAAGAAGTGTCTGTTAGAATGAAGGAAGGCGTCGAATCGCAATACGACGACCCTGAGAACTACGAGGGCGACTACCCTCCAGACTGGGCGTACCGGATTGTCTTCCGGAAGCAGTTGGATGACAACACTTGCGCCAACTGTGGAACCCAGTACCAACCGGAAGACTTGGAGGTCTTGCGACGAGTCCCTGCCGAGGACGGTGGAACGAACAAAACAACGAACCTCCTGACGGTGTGTGCGTTCTGCGAGATCGACGTGAAGCAGACAGGGCGACTGAACCTGCCGGAGTCAGCCAGACAAGAGCCAGCAGACAGTCCCGAAGAGGACACCCACAGAGTGCTTGCGTTGCAGAGTGACGTTCCGATCACCGAGGAAGTCGAAGGTGAAGAAACTGAGGACAGCGGGCAGTCTCGTGATGTCTCGCGTATAGAAGTTAACCACGTCCAGACACGGTCGACGAGTCCTCTTCCAGTCAACACGACGACACAGGAAAGCGACGAGCAGTCCGACCAGGACGACACCGATGAGCGTGCTGGATGGCGACAGTTAGCCATCGCATTTGTTGGAGGCACAGCGATGTTTCTGGGATATCTTTGTGCGATTGCCGTCGCCATTCCTTTCCCCTCGCCCGTGGGTGACGTAGCGTTCTACGGCCTCCCACTGGCCGGGCTTGTGGCTGGAGTCCGCTGGCGGCTGTCGACAGCCGTTGCATCTGTCTGCGTTGTTTTGATGTACGCTGGAATCTGGCAGGCATTCTCGGCGGAGCCGTTCATGTCAGTACTGGCGTGGATTCCGGTGGTTGCGCCACTAGTCGGGATTGCCTACGGGGTCGTAGTCGAGCGTACTGAGTCCTCCCTGCGGAACGTGCTCTCAGATCCGCGACTGGTGGTCCAGCGCTTCCGTTGACGAGACGTACTCTGATAACTGGTCCACGACCGACGGGTCGAACGAGTCAGAGACGTGCCGGACGTTCCACAGGCCCGACTGATACACTTCAGACTTCGGCGAGTGATATCCTAGCCAGTCGAGGTCCGACGGCCCTGCAGATCGACGATCCCTCGAAACCATCGCGATGGTATGTGACTCAATCTCGGCACGGTCACACTCGGGTCCGGGCTTGCCCGGAACGTCCACCCAGAGAAACGGCAGATCCCGGATATATTCTGAAACGCGCTGTTCGAGTTCGTGTTCCTGCTCGCGAACAGCTGTCGTCCCGGCGTCGGGATTCTGCTCGCCCCAGTGGGGATACTCGTCGTGCCAGCCGTGCTTCTCGATCAGTGCGCGCCCGACGTGCAAGCGGAAGATCGACCCGCGATGGTTGCCACCGCCGGCGTACTTGCCCCGAACGTTGCCCCGGTGCTGCCTGAGCCGGCTCCAGAGTGTGTTCGACGAACCTTCACTGACGCCGACGGTGCCGATCCGGGAGAGCCGCCAATCGACCGCTGTCGTTGCGCGAAGGTCGCTTGCTGGCGAGAAAAAGAAGTACACCCCTCGGTCAGGCCAATCCAACCGACCAGTGACATCTCCGAGGTAGTACGGCCCTCCAATCTGGTCACGCAAATCTGCCAGCACACTCAAGAACTGTCCGACAGGACTGCTCCCAGACGTTGCTGTGGAACGCATATTCTCCCTCGCCCAGCAAGGGAGTCACAAAACACTGCTCTCAAGCACGTCTGGAAAGACACCGCTCCTTCTCAGCTCTCACCTTCGACGGCGTCGATCAGCTCCGCCGCAGTCGATGAAATACGGTTCAGCCGGTCCTGCAACGTCTCCGGTGCGTCGCCGTCCCACGCCGCCAAGTAGAACGCCGAGTTGTCGGGGTCCAACTCGAAATGGCGACTCACGACGTAAGCGACCGCCTCGGCTTCGACCTCTCGCTTCGAGCGCTCCGTTTCATCGTCGACGTCAAAGTGAAGATGAGCGTGGGCGAACTCGTGAATGAGTGTACTCGCAAGAGCGGCCCGATTATCCCGGTCGACCGCTTCGACCATCGGATTCGTGGTCATCACGCTCCGACGCTGGCAGACGCCCCGAGCAGACCCATGCTCCCATTCTTCTGGGGCGACGATTCGTGCGTCGACGCCGATCTCGTCGGTTGCATCCAACAGGTCTTCAACGAGTCCATCCGGGTCGCCGTGAGCTTCCGTCTCCAGTTCGGGAAGCGGCTCGCCTTCGGTCTGGGAGACATCGAACACCGACGTTGGCCGGAATCCGACTAGCCCCCGACGCCACTGCTCGGGGTCTGTCTCGTCGTACTCACAGTCCGTGTTCTCGTGGTACGACGGCGAGTTCCCGCATCCGGGGCATTTCTTCGTGATGATCGGAGCCCAGATCCAGATCGCACTCTCGCCGCCCTGGACGTACCGGTCGAACTCGTCTTTCCAAGTCTGGTAGCCAGCAACCCGTGTTGCCTCGGGACACTGGAGCTTGATGAGTAGGGTGTTCCGTGCCGAGTAATCGTGGAACTGCGACTGCACATCAAGCCACTGTTGGAACTGCTCGCTGGCCTGTGCCTCGCTCGTGAGGTCGACAAGATCCTCGACCCACGCATCAAGCTGCTCGCGCATCTCGTCGTCTCGGGAGTCCGAATCGTCGAATGTGCAGGTGCTCTGCTGACTGGACTGCTCTGGAGTGTCTGACTGTATCGTTGACATTGGTCTGTTTCCGGGACGCACTCTCGGGCACGCCCCCGCACTGCCACTGGGGGACAGAAAATCGACGCCGTAGCTCAGTGTGAGAAGAGCGAGCTGGCTACCTGTATCTCTCAGGCGGGTGGAAGACGACGTGGATGGCAGAGCCAAGGTTGTACCACGACTTCGGCAGGACCGAGACCTCCAACCCCCACTCAGCAGCGAACTCAAAGACGTCGAACCAGAGATTGTGGGGCGGCTCTTGCGAATCCAGTCGCTCGATGTTCCCCGGGTAGACGTGCATCGAGTACAGTACCGGCTCACCGTCGTCAAGCCAGAGTGTCGCGTGGTCGTCTGCTGGCGGGCTGTGAGGCGGTCCGTTCGGGTCGCTGTCGGCGTCAAGCGGTGAGTGTGGGCACTCATTGTCGCCCGTGATAAGACGCCGGATACAGGCTGTCTCGGCAGCCCCATCGAGGTCGAAGGCTTGGGCAAACGAATCGCGCTGGTATTCTCCCGTGATCGCGGCAAGCGCTCGCCAGATGTCGTCCCACGTCGGGTCCTCCGGTTGGTGGTCAAGGTAGTCGTGGACGGCCTTGCGCAGCTGGCGATACTCGTCCCACGCCGGAACGGGTTCGTTTGGTCCGGGCGTCGGCCAGTCAGTGCGGTCCATACGCTTTGGAAAATTCCGATGCGGTATCAACTCTCGGGACGCGCCAGCACGCCGCGTTAGAGAAGGGACCTTGCCGCTAACCAACACTGAGTGGTATATGAGGCAGCGTGTTGGTTAGCCTGCGAGTCGGCTACTCCTCGGTGGCAGCCTCCCAGCCCTCGTGAAAGTACACCAGCGCCAAGTCCGAGTCGAAGCACTTGCCCGACGAGACGTGCTGCAAGACCTCTTGCTCTGGAATCGGCTCAACCACGCCCGCTTCAAGCAGACTGGTAACGACCTCACGGCCTCGTGGCTCGTCGATCTCGACGGTATCAGGACGCTGCCGGTCGCGGTCCTGTGCGATCTGTTCACGCTCGAATCGTTCGTAGTCCGGAATTGTTTCGGTCGGTTCCATGGAGGAAAATCCCTCACTCGACTGGGGGACACAAAATCGGAGTTAACCAACAGAACAGAAGTATGGCAGTCGGTGTTGGTTAAGACACCACCGTTTCCGCAAAACAATGGGGAGCCGAGTCAGTTCGGGAGCTTCGGTGCAATAACGAACTGCATCGCTCCATCAGCGTCGGGGAACTCCGATTTCAGCACGAGCGGCACTTCGTCTCCGACGCGCAACACCCGATTTGTTCCGTCTGGAAGGCCAGAGTGGGCTGATTTGACTAATGAGGAATCCAGTTTTACCTCGGCGTCCGCAGGCTCGAATGCGATGAGATCAGTCTTTGGTCGGCGATAGGCCATGCTGTCGGTGTCCCCGCTTGCGACGAACCGCATCTCTCCGGCCTCAGAATCCACTACGAGGTCAAACCGGTCGCCAAGCATATCCGCTGCCGAGAGTCCAAGCGACAGATCGTCTGGACTCAGGTGGACAGTTGCTGGAAGATCAATATCCGGCATTTCAACAGGGTAGCGGAGCGATTCAATCGGGTCAAGTCCGATAGTGCGCGTTATCCCGTCGATGTTAATCTCGAGTGTGCTGTTCGCCGAGTCTAGTGCAAACTGTGCGAGGTCGCCCGCATTACCGATCGAGAGTGCATCTCGAACCCGTTCGACATTTACCCCGAGCGTCCCTGTCGCTGCGTCGAAAGAACTGAACGAACTCCCAGCGACACGTAGATCGACCATCGCGTGTCCCTGCCAGTCAGCTGCTCGAATCGCAATCCCAGAGTCCCCAATCCCCAGTCGTGCCTTGTCTGTGACCGTGCCTACTGCCGAGAAGATCTGGTCGAACAACTGCACGTCTCCGCTGATCTGGAGATACTGTGGGGCGTCAAGCGTCAGGAGATCCGTAGTATCCAGGTCCGCTGGTGTCTCGGCATCAGCTGTCTCTGACACGCCCGTTTCGGCGTCTGTGGTTGCTGTCTCGGTACTGCTGCTCGCTGGTGACTGTGACATCTCGATTACCCTCCACTTCCCGGAGGGGCCACAAAATCTACCGTTGACGCCGCTAAGGGACTACCGACGTGAGTCGATGGGTCCGGTAGTCGACTGTCCACCGCGAGTGGTTCTGCGTGATTCGATACTCACGAACAACAGCAACATCCTCTAATGACTCGTCGGGTTGCTCCCACGTAAATCCGTAGCCAGCGACCACATCTCCCTCATCGAGATATCCGACTGGATGCTCGGGGCCGTCCCACTCGACTGAGACTGTGTCGCCACCGTTGGGGGGTTGGACTCCACGGCAGACTGTCGCTTGGATCACAGATGGATCAGTGGTCAACCCGTACAGCTGCGCCAAGTCGCTGGCTCGGATGGTGAACTTGTCTTCCTCTCCGACGAACGAGTGGCGAGCCTCGTCCCGAGTTGTTGAGTGATAGTCCATCGTCTCGATACTGACACCGAGCGAATCCGACAGGAGGTGTGCAAATTCGGCGGCCCCGGTGAGGACTGCTTGGTTCTGCTCCTCGATTTGCAGGGTCGTTTCCGGCGTCCGAAGCTTCTGTGTGGGCGGAGATTCCGGCCGCTCGACAGGCATACAGCTGCACAGGAGTGTGCCTTCCGGCCCCGTCAGAATCCACGGCTGTTTCCCACACAGGATCGCTGAGTATTTCGACGCCGTGTACCGCCCACCGCCGGTGAGGACTCGAAGTGCCTTTTCGAGTGCTTGGGCGTCGATCCCGTACCCGTAGCTGTCTGCAAGTCCGTCGACGAACGTGACTCGTGTGTCGATTGAGTCGAAATCGCCGTACGTGGCTGGAATTTGTATGAGGTCGCCATTTCCGCACTCGGCGACGTACTCTCCGACGTCGCCGTCGACAACCCACCGAGTTTGCTGCTTGTGTGCTCGACTAGCCGACGTGTTGATCGTCGACACTGGCCGCTGCGTTGTGAGGCCCCAGTCCACGTCTGGGGACGCCCAACTGGCTCCGTCGCGATCGGGCGCGCGACACGTCGTCGCACATCGAGCGATGCTCACCGCGTCGGGAGTGTGGTCGTTGTCGGCGCTATCTCCGTCACCGAACGTACCGAGTGTGAGGTCAGTCATCCTCTCACCCGCCAGAGGAACACAAAATTCTATTGAACCTAGAAACGTCCCTCCGTCGTTTCCGAAGCAACCGTCGCCAAAGTCGCCAGTATCGGGAGATTATCGCAGTTTTAGTAACAACGGAAGGGGTGGACCTCCATCACCCCCTCCACCGTTTCCGGAGCTAATCTGTATTACACTGATCTACTTTAATTACTCTGGAGTTATCCACTGCTCAGAGAGTCGCTGACATGACGGGTCTTAGCATCTACTCAGAGGAGGAAACAACTCAAAGTTGAGAACACGGTCGGAAAAATATCATTGACACAGACAGTGTAAGGTACCACGGACACTCCACCATTTCCGGAGCTTTTTCGACCGGCTAATCATCGGAACCCTCACTCCACTGTTTCCGAAGCTATCCACGAAAGAAGGATGGAGGGATACAGGGGAAACGGTATAGATTGCCGGAAGTTCCAGTTACTCCACAATCTCTTTTCTATCGTGTTAAATATACTCTGTTCTAGAAGATTATTTTAGTAGTATTGCGGTTACTGTTTCGTAGTATATGTATTAGTTCTTTTGCTTTATATAGTAGTATTGCTGGGTGGAGACTAGGTGCTTTAGACATAGCTTAGGAAACGGTGGAGTGAGTGTGTTATATAAAGAACTGGAGCTCCGGAACTGGTGGTATGCCAATCCTTTTTAAATAGGCGAGCTCCGGACGCTCCGGAAGCTAAGGAAGCGGTGGCTTTATTATATTGTGCTGTATGTCAGACTACCATGGGGATGTTCCAACGAGATCGTCAGGTGTTCGCTGATGCGGAACCTCTTGACGACTCTTATGAGCCCGAGGATATCCGCGAACGGGACAAGGAACTCGAGAAATATCAGCGAGCCCTCCAACCAATCATCGATAACCGACCGACGTCGAACATTTTTCTGTATGGCAAGACGGGGACAGGGAAGACCGTCGCGACGAAATTTATGTTGTCGCATCTAGAGCAAGACGCTGCTGAGTATGACGACGTCATGCTCTCGACTGTCTGGGTCAGCTGCGAGAATTTATCCTCGTCCTACCAAGTCGCTGTTGCCCTTGTCAATGAACTACGTGGAGGACAGAACAAAGATCGAATCAGTACCACCGGCTACTCTCAGCAGCGGGTCTTTGATATTCTGTATGAAGAGCTCGACGCGCTTGGTGGGACCGTCGTGATTGTCTTGGACGAAATTGATAACATCGGACACTCTGACGACATCCTCTACGGGCTTCCCCGGGCACGATCGAATGGATACGTCGACAATGTCCGTCCAGTAATCGTTGGTATCAGCAACGACTTTCAGTTCCGGGACAATCTTTCACCGAAGGTCAAGGACACGCTCGCTGAAAAGGAGATTCTGTTTCCGCCGTACGATGCGAATCAACTGCGCTCAATCCTGAACCCACGCGCCGAGAAAGCGTTCTATAATGATGTTTTATCAGAAGACGCTGTCCCGCTCTGTGCAGCTTTTGCCGCGCAGGACACGGGATCGGCCCGACAAGCAATCCGGCTGCTCCGTGAAGCCGGCGAACTCGCGCAAGCTGCTGATTCTGACACTGTAACTGAGGATCATGTCCGAGACGCTCAGGACGAACTGGAAAAGAATCAACTCTACGAGGGAATGCAGGAACTCACGACACAGGGACATGCCGTCCTCTGTGCGCTCGCGTACTACCAAGCACTCGATAATGTTCCTGTCCGCTCTCGGAATCTTTACGAGCGATACGTGAAGATTTGCGACCGGCTCGACACCGACAGCGTGAGCGAACGCCGTGTTCGTGACCATCTTTCGGATATGAATATGCTTGGGCTCATCAGCGTCTATGAACGGAACGAGGGACTCTCGGCTGGCCGGTATCACGAGTATGAGCTTGACGTGCCGCTGCAAGCCGTACTTGAGGTTCTCCTCTCAACGACTCGCTTCGAAGAACTCGCGAATATCATCGAATCGACGGCTGACGATAACAACCTCCTTCAATCGGGCCTCTCCGACTACTAATCTAGTCTGTAATTCCAAAGAGAACTTGAGCTAACTTCCGTCGCTGAAAGCTCCGGAAACGGTGGAGGGTCTGGATAGACGAAAACCGGCTGGTTCGTTGTGCCTGACAGAATCAATTGGAAGCAAAGTTTCTGAGGCAGAAACTCGCTGCAGGGTTTTAGTACAGGTCAGCCAGTAGAAATAGATAGCCGCCAGTCGGAGGCGGTCCCCGAAAAGTATCCGACACGCCCGCCTACCATCGCCCACACCCGATCCCCGCTTAGGGATGGAGCCAACTGAGTGCCCTCTGACATGTCCTCTCGCGCGCTCCATCCCCGTACATCCCCTCTTTCCCTCCGCCGCCCTCTGTTGTAAACTGCACTCAATATTACTACACAGGCGTAGATACTGAGTTCTAGCAGACTTCCTGCGGCGTCAGCGCACACATAAACTGACCACCTTTTGACGGGCCCGTAGAAAGGACTACCTTTCTGTTCTGAAACTCAGTAGAGTATTTGATGCATGAGCCCACTCGAGAACGGAATCAGTGCTCTGATATCAGATGGGACGGTGGGAGATGAGGATACCCGCAGAGAATGGTCAACCTATCGTCGCCGAATCTATTCTTGTCGATAACAGTCTAAGCAAATCAACCCTTGATCGATATCCCGTACAGGGTTTGTTTCAGTAAACTCTTTCCCACACTTACTGCAATTGACCGCTTCAGTAATACCGACGCCAGATCCATATCCTGCGGCAAAGTCCCATGTGTGTTCATCAGTGGCTAAAGCCACTTCGAGGTCTCCACTTTCGTATTCGACTTCGGTAATCGTCAGTGGCTCCACCTGAACATCCAGCGCATGTCTTGCCCGAATCTCATGCTGTCGCTCGGGGAATCCTTTATCACGACGTTGTCGCAAATCATCGAGTTCGGTGTCGACATCCTCATATTCGGTTTTGAGTTCTTTGCGCTCTTTGAGCGCTTCGACGCGTTCGCCTTCGTTGCTACTATTGATTTGTTGGCTCAAATTGTCGATTCTCCCAGAGAGGTTCGATAGTTGCTCTTCTAACTCCTGGATACGCTGCTGTTGCATCTGACGGAACTCCTCGACTTCGGCGTCGGCTGCTCGGGAAGCTTCCTGATGGATCTCATCGGTAGTTTCCTGAATTCGGTCGACGACTTCCTCTCGCGCAGTGTCGAAAAGAGGCTGGATGTCGGCAGCCTGCATATCCATCGGCTTACTCGTTTCCGCTTCATTATCTGGCGATGCGATCTGTAGAAAGGTTTCCTCCAGCGTGGGCAAGAATTCCTCGGACCGAGTATCGAGTGCCACTGCCCGCAGCAGTTCTGTCTGGTACTCACTGACTGTCTCAATACTCACACGGAATAGTACCACGAGTGCTGTTCGGTCGTAGTACGGTGTGAAATCCGCTGAACTCACCTCGATGTCGCTTCCCTGAAGCCACCTAGGGATTTGAACAGCAGCATCGTCCGTTTCGAGAGAGATTTTCCCCGTCGGTGTCCGCTCGCTCGCCTCGGTGAGAAGTGTCTGGAAAAATTGACTCTCGGGATGGAGTTCCTCGGCCGCCCCGTCGCCGACGTCACTGCCACAGACGAGCGTTAGTGAGTCTGTCAGTAGCTCGCTGTCGACTTCGTTCGGAGTAGTGACCGCCCATCGATTGTCATGCTTGTCGATATCGCAGCCGAGCGTTCGTAGATACTGCTCAGTGAAGATTTCTACAGCAGACTGCGTCACGGGCACGGCAGCGTCAGTCATCACTTGCTCCCAAGTCGAATCCATCGAAGACGCCACTGTTGAATTCCTCTAATTTGTCGGCTAGGTCACGCTGTTCCTGAAGATCAACAGCCATGTCGTCGAAGTCATTCTCCAAGTCAACCTCGGAACCAGCGTTGACCAATCGCTCGAAGATTTCATCTTCGAAGCTGGTTCCGGACTCCTCTAGTCGGCTCAGTATCGAGCTTAGTTCGCCGACACTCTGCTGGAAGAGGTCGATCTTATGATACAGTCGGTCCAAAACATATTCCTCAACCGTATCCTTCAACGCCATATTAAAGATATAGACACTGCGTTTTTGCCCGATACGGTGAATACGGCCGATTCGCTGTTCGACGCGCATCGGGTTCCAAGGTAGGTCGTAGTTCACGAGGATATTGCAGAACTGGAGATTACGGCCCTCGCTCATCGCGTCAGTCGAGACAAGAACGCCGCCTTCCTCTTCGAATTCCTCCACAATCTGCTCTTTCTCCTCGCTGGAGTGCCCACCATGGAATGAGTGGACGGTGTAGCCCTCTGAAGCGAGTCTGTCGAGTACTTGGCGTTGTGTAGCCCGGAACTGAGTGAAGACGATGACACGACCCTTCTCGACGTTATTGCGGGCCTCTTCGACGATGTCGAGGAGGCGTTCCTGCTTGGTTACTGTCTCAATCCCCTCAATGAGGTCAAGAATTGACTCCAACTCGTCGGCATGCGTGAGTTCCGACTGCTCGTCTAACCTCTTCTCGATAGTATGTTTGAGCGCAGCAGGACTACTGACAACCTCTTTTTGCAATAGCATCAGGACCAATTTTTGACCTTGGTCTTGCCCGTATGCACCCTTCACATAGTCCGAGACTGCTTGGTAGAGTTCTCGCTCCGCCGCCGATGGATCGAACGTTCGCGTATCGACTGTCCGGTCGGTGAAGTCGATGTCTGTTTCGGCTCGTCTGTTCCGAATCATTACCTTGTGCAACCGCTCGTGTAGCTCGTCCCGGTTGACGAGCGTCTCCTGACTACTATCGATGAAGTACTGGTGGAAGACGTCTCGTGTTCCGAAGAGGCCGGGGCGGAGCAATGAGACGACATTGTAGAGGTCGGTGAGTTCGTTTTGAATCGGCGTCGCCGTCAGGAAGAACGCATAGTTGTAGGTGAGCCGGTCAATGAGGTCGTAGCGGTCCGTATCCTCGTTCTTGACATAGTGAGCCTCGTCGAGGACAAGCACGTCCCAATCCCGCTTGAGGACCGTCGAGCGATGCCGGTCGCTTTTCGCGGTATCGATGCTGGCGATGATGTAGTCGTGGTTGTCGAAACCGCTGAACTCGTCGTCGTAGTTGCAGACGAAGTCGAGACCGAACTTCTCTCTGAGTTCGGCCTGCCACTGTTTGGCCAGCTGTGCTGGCGTCAGGATAAGAACTGAATCATTCGTCTCGCGAAAGTGCATCTCCTTCAGAATCATCCCGACCTCGATGGTCTTGCCCAAACCGACTTCGTCGGCGAGCAGCGCTTTCCCGTCCATCTCAAAAAGTGCTCGATACGCAGCATCTACTTGGTGTTCGAGCATCTTCACCGAGTTCTCGTCTAACTGTTTCAGTGCACGGAGTTCAGAGTCCGGCTGGCCGGCCTGGAGGCGAGTGGCTTGGACGCTCTGTATGTGGTCGGTAGCGCCTTGGGACAAGCTATCGAGAATATCGTCCGCAGACTCGTGGGTGACCTCGACATCGACGAGGTCGTAGCCATCCATGGTCAGCCAATATTCAGTGATTGTAAAAGATGTTTTGTGAGTATCCCGCCGAGTCGGTCAAGTCAGTATCTGCAGCCGAAATCACGACCATAGTGTTTATTGCGCCATACTGATGTGTATTTGAGTATCAAGATGGCAGAAACAACGGCGCTGTCCCAGACTCTCGCCGATACGGTCACCCTGAGCCGTGAGTTACGAGAGGAAGGGCAAATCGACGGGCAGGTGAAACTCTACAACGTCGACGACGATGGGGAGTTCGAGTCCGACGCCGATCTCTTCTTTGAGCGGACGCTGATGACACAGGGGTTGAGAGAGGCGCTGTCGATTCTTCGCGATTCGCTGACCGGCGAAGACCCCCGTGGGACGCATATTCTCTATGGACCATACGGGAGCGGGAAGTCCCACCAAATGGTGGCGCTGTACCACTGCTTCGACGACCCCGCTACAGCCGGGACGTGGGCCGGAGACTCCATCGAAGGGTTCGAGGATGCACTTCCGGAGTCTGCGATTCCCATCACGGTCGCCATGCACAACGAGCAGTACGAGCACCTATGGGAGCCGTTCTTCGAAGCGCTGGACTACGACCCCGGTACCTTCGAATCTGGCGGCTATCCGGATATGCAGACGATTCAGGACGCCGTCGGCGACGAGACGGTGGCGTTCTTCGTCGACGAGCTTGAGGACTGGTTCGATACCCTACAGGGAGACCGCAAGAGCGCGAACAAGGCGTTCCTCCAGTCGCTGCTCGAATCGACCGCGCTCTCAGATCTTGAACTCTACACTATCGTCTCCGTGCTCCGTGAGGGTTCCGAGGTCCATGATATTCTGAATCGAGAGCAGGCAGTCGAGGTTAATATGAACAATCAGGTGGACAAGCGCGAGGTCCTCCGCCACCGTCTAATTGATTCTGTCGAGGAGAACGCAGCCCGGGAGATCGTCAACGGGTACTTCGACGCCTATGACCAGTCTGACCATGTCTCTCTCCCCGATGACTTGCTATCGGAGATGCACGATCTCTACCCGTTCCATCCCGTGCTTCTCGACGCGCTGGAAACGCGGTACTACGCAGACGAGGAAAACCAGAACACGCGGGGGATGATCTACCTCTTCTCGAAGGTTCTGCTGGAGATGCAGGACCAGACGGACCTCATCACCCACGGCGACATCGACGCCATCGAGTTTGAGGACGAGTTGGCGAAGATCAACTACGAGCGGCTCAACGCCGCGACAGGCGACATCAAGAGTCGCATCGATACCGACGAGGTCCCCCATGGTCGTCGCATCCTGAACACGATTCTCCTCTACTCGCTGAAGCCCAGCGAAGGCGAGGGTGCTGAGGTCTCAGAAATTGTCATGGGCGCGTACCAGACCGGCGACCTCGTCTCCGACGTAGTGCTCAACCTCGAACGGCTCCACGGCGTCGCGTGGCACCTCCACAAGCTCAACGGGAAGTATGCTATCCGCGACCGGCAGAACCCGAATGCACTGATTCGCAACGCTGCTGTCGATGTCTCTGAAACGGCTGCGAAGGCCGAGGTTGCAGACTTCATCACCGACATCTTCGGGTCGAACGCCCATCCTGTCGGGTTCAGAACTAACGACCTACGGGATATCCCCGACGACCGTGAGGTCAAAGTTATCGTGAAGGACGATCAGTGGACTCAAGAAGAGGTCGAACAAGTCATCACGAACGATGGGCGGGGGCGTGAGTGGCGCAACACCCTCGTGTTTGTCCAGCCGTCGGGCGACAAGGCCATCGAATCTGGGACACGGTATATCGACAAGGCTCGCTACATCGAAGGTGCACGGCAGGTTCTCGCCGACGAATCTCTCGATGAAGAAATCCGCGAATCGATCCGTGAGATGCAGGAACAGGAAGAGAACGAACTCCGTGAAGAACTCCAGCTCCTCTACGGAGAGGTGCTTGATGGTGACGACCTGCTCAACGAGTTCGACATGGCCGCGCCGATGGATCTCGACGTGTACGTGCTGGACGAGGCCGAACTCGACGCGTCTAACATCGCCGAATCCGCGGCGGCCGACCCGTTCGATCTGCAGTCCCACATTTGGGATATCGCAGAGGACCTGCTGGAACGTCGTGGTGAGATTTCTGTCGAGGACATTTATGAGCAGTTCCTCCGTGACCCACAGCTCCCCATCCCCGGGAGCGCGAACGACGTCTTGAACGCGACGGTGGAGGCGCTGGAGGGCAAGCCCGTCCTTGCTCGTGACTCCAAGGGCTTCCGAGACAACCTCTCCGGAAGTTCGCTTGATACGGTACTCGTGCAGACGGACGCCGTGGACGTGTGGGGCGTCGATGACGTAGAGCAGGAACTCCGACAGCGATTCGGGAGCGGCACGACGGCCATCGACATCGGTGATTTCCAGGTTGACCTCGTCGAAGACGGCGAGGTATGGATCGATGGTGACACGCTCGACGTGGTCATGCGGGCCATCGGTCGACTGAACCGCGAAGATCAGTACGTCATCGTCCACGGGAACGAGATTCTCGACAAGCCACAGTCCGACGCGACGCTCCGCGATGTGGGCGGGGCGACAGTCGTCGGCGCGTCCTATCTGACTGACCGAATCGAAGAAAGCATCCACGCCGACGGCTACGCGAATCTTGACACCATTATCGGCGAGGTTCGGGCCGACGAGACAGTGTTCCTTCCACCGGACGAAACGGAGGCCGTGGCTCGGGAGGCGGTCAACGAGTTCCTCGTCGAGAACTACGTCCTCGAAGCCGGCGGCCGGTATCTGGACTCGCTCGGTGACCGCGACCCGATGACGGTCAAAATCGTCCCGACGGTCCCGGACCGTATCGGCGAGCAGATTCTGGAGTACATAGACGAGCTGGACGCCGGCGAACAGTTCACTGTCAACAAGGTCACCGACCGATTCGACAGCAGCGTCACCGAGTACATGGTCCGAACCTTCCTGTTGGAGAACATCGGCAAGGAGGACGACCCGGAATACGTCGTCAACACGACGGGGTCGGACAAGGCGTCGGATTGGGTGCCCGGCTACCCGTTCCGGAAAGCCGACATCGAGGCCGAGACGTGGCGCTTCGAGTACAACGGCGACGACGTCGCCGCGATGCGAACCAAGTGGCGCAACAACCACAAGAGCGGGTCCGTCGAATACGGCGACGTAACGTTCATGCTCCCCGACAAAGAGGGGATTCCCGGCGCACTGCAGGGAACTGCCGACGTTGACCGGACACAGGTGAGCCTGACCTTGCGGTCCGAGCAGGACTACACAAAGGTTCAGGACCTCTTCGAGCGGATGCCCGACGAGGCGTCAAGTCTGAAGATCGAAATCAGCTTCCAGAAATAATGTCCAAAGAATCAGAGAAAGTAGATGGTACAAAAGAGCGTACAGAACTGCCGATTGAACGAGGTTTTCCTATCGAACATATTAACGATATTGCAGAGAAGGAGGGGCGAGCTAAGCAGCACTATCGACCGACATCTACTTTACACAAGTGGTGGGCCCGTAGATTGGGGTGTGTCTTCCGTTCTATTTGCTTGTATACTCTAGTTAATGAAAAATCAGACGTCGAGGTATATGAACCGGGAACGGAAAATCAAACGCTATCTGATTACACCGAGATAGATAATGATGTTGAAGATTTGATTGATTCCGTTGATATAAGTGACCCTGATGGACTTTGGGAATTGTATTCGAAGGATGTTCGAGTTGATGATACTAAGATACTTGACCCATTTGCAGGTGGAGGTACATCATTAGTTGAATCATCTCGGTTTGGTACTGAATCAGTCGGGCGTGATCTAAATCCTGTTGCTTGGTTCATCACGAAGAAAACAATGGATGCTGGTTCAACTAGTGTCGATGAAATCGAGTCTATGTTTAACAATCTCCGTGACTCGGTAGGTGAACAAATTCTTGATTATTATAGAACTCCCTGTCCAAACCATTCGGATCACAAGGCAGATGTGATGTACAATTTTTGGGTTAAAGAATTAAATTGTACTTCTTGTGAAGCCACTGTTCCCTTGTACCGAGACTTTAGAATAGCAAAAGGGAGATATGAGAATGATGGGAAACACAATGTTCTTTGTCCAAGCTGTGAGTCAATTCAACTTGTAGATGATTGGCAAGATGAGTGTGTGTGTAACGATTGTGGATTTAATTTCAATCCTTCTGAAGGAAACGTCGATTATGGCGATTATATCTGCCATGAGTGTGGACAAAAATATTCTGTAATTGATGGGATCCAAGAACAAGATGGCTTCAATCTTCGGTTATATGCTATAGAGTATCATTGTCCGACTTGTGAAGAGAAGGGCGCTCAAAGAAGTGAAGTGAAAGGTTATAAACAGGTAGTAGAAGAGGACCGAGAAATATTTGAGGAAGCCAAAAATGAATGGGAGAACTCACCTGAACTTGAAAAGTACGTCCCGAACAAGCCCATTCGACCAGGCTGGTCTACAATGGCATACGAATTTGAAGGGTCCATGTCAGGGAACGGAAATTTACCACGACATGGGTATGAAGATTGGACAGATCTGTTTAATGAGCGTCAGCTACTTTCCCTATCAAAGCTCTTGAAGGAGATCGATGAGATTGAAGATGATAATCTAAGAGAGATGTTTACCCTTTGTGTGACTAATAGTCTCCGTACAAACTGTATGATGGTGTCTTATGATGCAAACCGTAATGGCATGAGTAATCTATTCCGCACGAATCGATTGAACCCACCTCTGTATCCAACTGAAGGTAATGTTTGGGGAGCTAAATATGGAAGAGGTACATTTGAATCCTCATTTAGTATGTTAAAATCTGCTGTTGAGTATGCTAAAGCGCCAACTGAACGATATGTCGTGGACGGTGAAACAAAGAAAACAGAGCCGTTTTCGAAGCCAATAGGTGAAAATAGTAGAGTAGAACAAGGTGATGTACGCAATCTATCTGAAACGAATGAGTATGACTTCGTCATCTCTGATCCGCCGTATTATAACAATGTCCTCTACTCAGAACTCTCTGACTTCTTTTATGTTTGGCTAAAGCCTATGCTGGAAAATGATTATGACTTCTTTGAGAAAGAACACACCCCAAGATCTGATAGCATCGTAGTTAATCCTGCATCAGATAAAGGGGACAAAGAATTTGAATCTGAATTGGAACAAGCTTTCTCAAGAATACAAGAAGCTTTGAAAAAAGATGGAGCATTAGTATTTACTTATCATCATAGCAGCTCCGAGTCATGGGGTGAATTACTAGAGTCTCTATGTAATGTTGGATTCGAAATAACAGCAACCTACCCAATATCTGCTGATATTAACAAGTTTATGGAAGGAGAGATGGTTTCTTTTGACATTATAGTCGTTGCTCGTCCCTCGGCAAATAGGACTAGCACAAGTTGGAATTCACTCCGGCGACGTATATATAAAACAGCCCGACACACACGCCGCGAGCTTGAGCAAAATCGAGAACTCTCACGAGGTGATATTGGGGTAATTGAAATGGGTGAGTGCTATCGTGAATATTCCAAGCACCACGGGAAGGTCCAGCGAGACGGCGAAATCATGTCTGCCAAGGAGGTCGTCCAGGAGATCTACGGCATCATCCAGGAGGCCAGCGATATCGGCGTCGAGGACGTGTTCATCGACCTGCTGGACACGGCCAACGTCTCCTACGACGACGTGAACAAACTCTCCCGAGGAACCAACGCCAACCCGGAGGACCTCAAGGAGATGCGCCTGTACAACCAGGACGACGGCTTCGAACTTGGGACGTGGGACAACGAAAAACGTCAGGCGTACATCCAAGAGCGCGTCAACGGCGACAGCGACGACCACCTCTCGAACCTCGATAAACTCCAGTTCCTCCGCTACCGCTACGAGAAGGGCCAGGCCGTCCAGAACTACGTCGAGAAGTGGGACGTCGACGACGACATGCGCGAGCTCGCCGGTCGACTCGCCGACGTGACTGGCGATGACACCTACACGCGCGTGCTCGGAGATCGGGACATCACGAGCTACTGATTGGACGCTCACCTACATTCTTCCGCTTCACAACTGCGATAGGACCGATGGCCTACGGTGGGTGGCACAATCAGCAAACGGAACGCTCAAGGAACAATAAGGAGTGATTTCGAGTCATCTGTGCGTCCATTTCGTGCCGGCGAAGCTGCCTACGAGCGATCCATCGCAATCGATGCGAGCACCATCGGCGATATCACTATCACTGTTGCCGTGAGTGCGGAACGTACTGATGAGTTGGCTATTCTGGACAGTATCTACGCTGCGGCCGAAGGATACCCGTTCTTCCCGTTTCGGGACAAATCGCACGACTTGACGTACGAAGACAGCGTTGAGTTCTTCGAAACGGTCGTTCGGGAGAATAGTCAGTATCTGAAAGCAACTGCTCATCTCGGTCAAGACGGGTCTGATTCAGAGCGTGTCGAAGCTGTCCAGTCTGCAGTTCTCGCTGAACAGGTGGGAGTCGAAGATACGCTTATACTCCTCGACGGTAACGAGGACAAAGCAGAGCGGTTTGGGCGCGCAATGATTGGGATTACAGATAGGTGCCCACCGATGGCGACCTGTATCCAGTCGGAACTATACTATCCAACATCTCTTCTCGCCGACCTTTGTGCGAGTCATCTTGCATACCAAATCGACCATCCTCGCCACTGTTCTGAGGTGACACCGACCGCCCCAGTAACCAAAGAGGAATTCAACCATCTCTGGGGACCGGCATACAACAAGATCGTGAACTCCTCCACTCCCGTATCCACGGAAGCAATTGAGCAACGAAGGGCAGAAACCGTCCCAACGCGGATGAACTGTTGGTTCGAGGGTGTGATGGGCGGCGGTGAACCAGTTCAGTTCGAATCCTCTGTCCGGCCAATTGTACAGTATGCTCGGAGAGAAGGCTATGAAGATCTCGCTACCCGTCTTTCTGAGGTGTAGAAGTCAGATGCGTTTCCTGTGCCCACGTCCGTCTTCGACGCCTATTGGCTTGCGCCGCCAGGCTTGCGGGCCATGGTCACACAGGCTCCACGCAGCACCTTTGCGCTCATACAAATATACCGTACGACAGCATATAGAACTTTGCATCGCTACCGGTAGAGAGACTGTAGACAAGGAATCCACGATTCATCAAGCCCGAACCGCCTGACAGCACAATTACTTAATGCGCTGCTGAGAGAGTCTAATTCAAGAATGGCAGGTCCAGGCCAAATTCCCGGCCGCTACAATCTCATCATCGAGGGTGAGTACGATGCGTTTGACCACCAGATACCGGTCCAAGAATTCCTCCAGCGACTCAAAGACGACGATGTCCCCGATAAGGTGAGCGTCGTCGGCCTCGCAGACGCCTTCCGAAATGACGACCTCATTACGGACCTTGCCCGTGAGATGGATCGCCGAGCAAACGACCTTGAGTATCAGAGCCCCACTGTACAGTTCGTGGTCGACGGGTCGTTCCATCGAAGTGGGAAGACCTACGACCTCCGAGACGGAGACGAGCTTCACTCACTGCAAGAAGTGTTCGGACCGCAACTGGAGCGAAAGGAAGACGGGGACTGGTTGGTTACGCCGTTCTGATTGTGGCCCCTGACAACCACGAGAAGCGTATCGGCTCTGACGCAGTCGCTGTGGAGTCAATCATAGTTACGCTAGTCTCTGTGTTTGTTTTTGGACTTGGTACTGAATGGAATTATTATTGGATATTTCAGTTCGCCCTTGGATTAGTCCTTCTAATAATGTTACTTCGAGTGATGGCTAACAGAGCGACAGCCCCCGATCTCGGAAAAATCAAACGTTCTGTTAGATGGAGCGCCAAGCTGCTACAAGTGGCTCTTATCGGAGCAATTGCGGCTATTAGTATCTATATTGAAGCAGCCTTTCAAATTCTGCAGCCAGTTGTTTCGTTTGTTGGCCTAAGTATCGGTGTCTCTCTCTTTTTTGTACTTCTCGATGAATTTATTTTGGGTGAATATGTAGAGACGTGGCGGAGAATTATTTATCAACAGACTGGCGAAAATCCAGTCGGTCGACTACTCCGGTCTACCGCGGATTACTGTCGTAATATGATTGAAGTAGTAATGGATAAAGAGTCATCGCCTCGGCCGGAAAATACACTCAGAGGTATAGGACTCATAACGGTACTGGCGTCTCTATTTCTCCTCGTCAGCTTACCTGTTGGAATTCTAGTTACCGAGTTGTTCAATGACTTCGGAACCGCGATTTTAGTGATATTCTCGATAGTCCTTCACCGAGATTTGACTCGATACATATACATCAACTATGGTGCAGCTACCTCATTTGAAGAATTAAAATGGGGCTTGAAATGGGAATTTGTCTGGATTATTTTCATTAGCGGTCTGGTTGCGGGTGTTCTCGGCTATATTCCAGCGACCGTTCTCTCACTATAACTGGTTAATGTACCATGATAAGAAATTATAACAACTTGAATGGCCCTTCCTTCTCGACTTCACCCGAACCATTCACTAAGAAATAAAGGTCGATCCACTCTTCTCCGTCTTCCCGACAGAATACAGGCACACAGGTCGTCGCGTGCTCATACCGGTCGGCGCACTTCAGCTCGATTTGCTCCCGCGTCCAGCCCCCCTCCTGCTCCAAGTCATACCGATTCCGAACGTCGTAGGAGTGTTCGTCGGCGGCGGCCTTGATCACACGGAGCGAGAAGTCCTTGGCGTCCTTGAACGTGAACGGCCCGCTCATCTGCTTCGCTTGGTGCAGATCTGATTCGTCGACGCCGTCAAGGCACAGTTCGTACTCTGCGACAACTCGGAATGCATCGAGCTCGGGAACATCCTCAGCAAGTACCTCGTGGAGATATCCGTGGACGACGCTGTCGTAGGCATCGAGAGAAAACTCAGTGGGTGAGAGTATCTGCAGTTCCGCGCCAGTCTGAACCACGCGACGGCGCTTCGGTTCCAACAGCGGACATAAGAATGCCAAGCGGTCGGCGTGGAGGAGGTACGCATAGCTGAACAGCCGCGACCGCGACGTAGAGTCCTTCACCGGGTCATGTCCTTCCGCATAGTACTTCGAGTCAAGCACAGCAAGCGTCTCCTCGCCTTCCTGCAGCGCGTGGTCGGGCTGGTGAGAGACTTTCCCCTCGCCCTCAAAGGGATTGACTGACGGCGATCTGACCGGCGTCACGTCGTCGAGTTCATCGAGGTGGTCGTAGGACTTGATATTCGATAGTTCGCGCTCGATGACGACCTGCGAGTACTGCTCGAACAGTGATTCCATGTTGAGCACGTAGTCGACGACGAGTTCTCGCGGCCCGTCACGGAGCTGCTGGCCGAGCGACGACGACATGATGGCCTTGGCGACGTCGAACGCCTTTCGGTAGTACTGACGTTGCGTGGGCAGGTCGTGTAGGGAGAGTTGACGATACTCGTCCATCCGGTCCAGCCCGCTGCCAACGCCCATGCTCTCTAGGCGCTCCACTTCCCGGTGGACCTCGGAGAAGATTCGATCATACGCCGGGTGGTCGTTCTCGGCGGCATTTTCCCGGAATAACCGTATGAGGGTCTTCCCGGCGTAGTGCAGCAGGGAGTTCGCGGCGTTGTCGTACTCCGTCTCGTTGCGTATCCAGTGTGGCTCCAGATTCCCTCGTGCGTGGTTCATCAACGTCTGCTCGACATCGATTTCCCCGCGACCGTCGAGGCTGTCGAGCCGCCGGATGATAAGGTCCCGAATGTAGCCGTTACGCTGTATTGTTTCCAGCCCGTCGAGGTAGTTGATCGCCAGCACAACGAACACGTCGTCAAGGTGGATGTCGTCCGAGAGGAAGTCCTGCAGCGGGATGCCGTGATATTCGATAGACCGATTCTGGTCATATACCGCCAGCAGCATATCGAAGATGTGCTCCCATTCGATCTTGGGATCGACTTGGATCTTCGACGTCGGTGTCAGGCTCACCACGCCAATGATGTCAGTCGCCTCGACATGGAGGACCTCGTCGTCCTCACCGTCGACGGTGACCGTGACAACCTGATACTCTTTGTCGTCATCGAGTGTGGCTTGGCTCTTCGTGTAGACACCCGGACTCTCCCGCGTGAACGACGCACGACGAAGCTGGTCAGTGATGGATGCCGGACACCCCTCTATCCGAATTTCGCCCCGCTCAGGGACGTTGAACGTGTCCTGATCGTACTGATACACTTCGTCGACGACACTCATGAATCGTAAGAGCCCATCTGCCGCCGCTCTTGTTCGAGTTCCCGTTCGGCAAGTTCGGCTGCCGGCGAGAGGTCGAAGTCCTCGAATTCTCCGTTCAGAGCACGATAATGTTCTGCGATACGCTCGACCTGCGGGAATGCTGCCGCGTTCAGGAGCCGCGGGACAATGTATGTCCGGAACGCCTGCCCAACAGCGTCGGTCTGATCATGCTCGTATTCTCCACCTTCCCGGCAGGCGACGCCGAGGAACACAGCGACGTCGCGGTAGTGCATCGGCCCGAATCGCATGATCGAACCCTGTGAGGTCGATTCGTGACCGTGGTTGATACCCTTATAGTCACGCTCGAACAGGCGGAGGATGTCACTATCCTCTAAATCGGTCTGTTCGCTAACGTGCGTGGTAATCCAGTCCTTGAACAGCTGTCGGCGCTTGTCCTCCTCGTACTCGTCGAGTTCGATCATCGCAAACCGACGGGTGATGGCGTTATCCAACTCGTTGACCGTCCGGTCGGACATATTCATCGTGCAGATGATGTTTACCCGCTCGTCAAGCTCGATGGTCTCGCCTTCGTCTGTCTCGAAAATCGTCTGGTGGGGATTCTCGATAGCAGTGTACAGCGGGCCGAAGATTTTGGAGATATCCGCCCGAGTGATCTCGTCCAGAATGACGCCATACTCGACGTTGAATTTCCGAGCACGCTGGACGGCTTCCGAGACGCAGCCGAGTTTGGTCCGATAGCTCAGTGAGTCACCCGTGTAATCAGGACTGATGCCTCCTATGATGTCCGACGGCGTCCACGATGGAGTGGCCGTGTGGAGCGCGTAACCGATGCCAGTCTCGCGCGCGAGCTGCTTGGCGAACGTCGTCTTGCCTGTCCCCGTTGGGCCATAGAGAACGACTGGCTTCCCTGCTTCAAGGGCCACTTTCGCGTTCCGCATCACATCTTTCGGGACAAGAATGTCTTCCGGGGTTTCGTCACCACGGAGGCTAACCACACGCTTGAGACGATCAGAAGCAATTGGGGACTGTAGAACTGCGCGCCGTACTGCTCCGAGCCCTCGCTGCCCGTCGTGACGGGTATCCAGTTTCTCTTTCTCGATAAGATATTCGAGAACATCCTCGCTCTCTGCGTTCTTGATAGCGTTGACGACTTCGTCTTCGACACGCCGGAGAATATCGATTTCCTCCTTCGCGTCGTCAAGTGAGTAGGTATCGTTGGAGGTTGTAGCCATTTACAAACACACGTTGATGAAAGTATATAAATCCCACATGACTGCGAAATGGTGAACTGGTCGTGCTTATCCCTGTAATCAAAGCTGTCTATGCAGGTAGAACAGAAAACTCGATAAAAAGTTCAGATAGCTCCTGCAAAAGTGAGTAGAATAATTACTCGATTGCTACCTATTATATATCAATCCCGCTCATAATTTGCTTCGAGGATAGATCTGAAAGGTCGATGACTGTAGAAAGTTCTTTGACCACTTCTTTAGCGACAGATTGCAGTTCGATTTCGGGTACAATAATCTGGTAACGATTTTTGACGAACGCATGAAACTCCTCTACCTCTTGTTGTACAGTCTCAATAAGATCATCTACTCCGTCGTCAGAATTGTCCTGCAAGATTTGTACACTCTTGACAGTTACCTGTGCAAGGTACGAAGCAAACTGATCCGCGCTACGAAGTGCTTCTTTGGTAAATCCTCGAATCGCATAATGTACTTCGCTCAGTGTGAGTCTATAGAGAAGTTTCGACGTAGATCGCAACCGATAGAGGTAGTGATTGTTGAGATACCGCGTTCCTTTCCAAGCGGTCTTGTAATTGAGTGGGGTAGTGAATAAGAAACACTCTACAACAAATAGACCGATTGCTCTGTAGAAAATACCGAACTGTTCCTCTTTCACTGCTTGCAGTGACTCTGCCCTCTTCGAAGCGTCCCGCAAGGTATCCGCAGCTTCTACTAGATTCCACCCAGCAATCGCCACGGCTACAACCGAACTGGCTGTCGCCGCGGTACTCGCCATCCGGGCAAACTTCCCATGTCCGAGATTAATTCCAAGGTCATCCTCAAGTACCTCAGTGAGCTTCCGAAGCCGACGTAGTGTTGTGGTATCGATCTCTTGCTCTGCTCGGATTAATATACGATCACCTTCTGCGAGACTTAACTCCAAGCTGCTATCGTGTACCTCAGACAGGGCACCGGCCAAATCAAGCGCTGGTCTTCGCGTTTCGACTCTCGCATGGCGGTACAATCCGCCATCGAGATGGCTTACCGCTAAATTAACACGGTCAGTATCCAATTCGCCCACAGTCTGCTAGATAGTGGAAATGTATTTAATACTTGTCGGTGAAAATAAATGCAATGTCTGGTGACGAAGATACCGACGAAATACCTCTTTATCGTCGTAACTTTTTCCGACTGTTAGGTGGGACTATCGTCCTCGGCACCCTCGTGAGTATGGTCGATGAGGAGCCACCCGATTTCTCCAGTGAAGTGTCTGAACTACAGAATTTGGCCCAGACTATTGACTCAACTGATCTTAGAGACCCCCAAAATAACTCTATGCTGCAGTCGTCAATAGCTACAACGATAGAGTCGGTAAATAGCTCACTCTCTGAGAAGGAGATAGAACCGACTGGAAAAACTCCATCTTCAACACCTGCGGTTGGAGCTAGCAATATTAACCAAGCTTTAGAGTACTATCAAGAATTGCAGCAAACTTTGGACGAGGGGGAGTCTCTCAGTGGGAAAATTGAAAGCCGTGAGATTAATACTTTGAATAGTGAGTATTTCAACGGTCAATCAAACCAAGATAGGAACCTTCCTAATGTGGAGTCATCCATTTCTAAATTTAGCAAAACAGTAGCTACACATACTCGCAGTGAGTGGCCACCCTCAACACAAAAACTCTTACCTGATCTTGATAGAGTCAGTTCGCGGCTGAACCGACAGAGAGCCATATATAAGAAACACGCTGATATGCAAGAGCGGTTCCTGAAGGTGATTCTTTCGCTCAATAGTGGTATCGACGCTTTCGAGCGTTCGTCTTTCGACTCTGCGGGCCGCAACTTCCAGCGAGCGAATAATAAGGCAAGTGTGCAGATCAGTGATTCTCTGAAGGACTACAAGGTAACGTCATACTCGCTGTCACTGGGAAACTACAGTCAGATATTCAGGCTGTATCGACAGGCTGCCAGCAATATGGCCGCTGCTTGTGCTGAAGGAATGAGCCGGGAAGAGCGTAATCAAAAGATCGATCTCGGCATTAAAAAGCAATTCAAGGCAAGAGATATTTTTGCTGGCGGTGTGTCATTTTAGTTGCTGAATTGCTTGGAAAAGCGTATCTACAAATACTGGAATTAACCTGTATGTTCGTCCCTGAGATTTTTCTCCAAGGAATTGGTCGTGGTTCCACAAGCTAATGTGGATGCACAGCCGACGGAAGTCTGGTAACGGGGTATTCGGCTATGTTGTTTTCGAGGTGTGCCGACGTCCTGTATGTTTCTAGTATTTGCTTGGTAGCTGCTGGATGCGGGTGTACTGGTTGTCGAGCTAGCTACCGCCACCGGCACTGGGAGAAGTATCTGAATCCCACACGCCTACACCCCCCGTCGTCAACTTGGTCAGAAGACTCTCTCCGTGAAAGAGAGTACAGTAGTATCAATAGATGGGTTAAAGAGTCTTTCTCGGCAAAATACAGGATGAAAAGGGAAGCCCTCTCAACAGTTCGGCGACGACTCTTACTCGAGTTAGCTATTTGGGTCAAGTATGTAATAAACCACAGCTATTGTCACAGACATCGACACCGCCTGAATGGGCATCAAATCACCCAGTAACAGGGTGAATGCAAGGAAAGCAATGCCGGTTAGGATACCGGCCAGAACTGCGAATTTCCCCCGCGAGAGAGTACGTATCCGCGCATCTACGCGACGGTAGAGATGCTTCACGGTACCAATAGAATATCAATTCTCCCAAATAAGTCTAATCAAGTTGCAGACATACCGAGCGCCATATCTCCCCTCCATCCCTGAAATACTGAGTAACGACTTACTCAACAAGTCGCTGTACCGGTCAGTACAGTGACTGTAACTCGCAGGCCACAAAAGCTCTAGTGGTGATCAGAATTGGTTGTGAGCGTGACGTTCGGTTGAGTTGAAACCAGACTCTGAAAAAGGCACTCTACCGATCATCGGCCCTATGTGGCGTCGGCTTCCCCGTTCACCAAGCGATACACTCCGCGCAGCAACAGGATGGCCCCCGCAAGCCCAGCCACGATGCTGAGTGGATCCACGAAGGCACATACCCAGCAGCTATTTGATCCAGTGCCTATAGTGTATATCGTCCCGTTTTTTTCGACGTAGGTATAGTCCATCGTGTCACCGGGATAGTCGAAATCTGGCGGTGACTGATGCACTGTGGCAGCCCCATCAGCACGGAGTGCTTGGTCGAACACGTCTTGGCCCGCTGCTGAAAGGTTATTGTAACTGACTACCTCGGCATCGGGAGACACTTGCGATTGATTCGTCTCGGTGGTGTAAGCCGCGTTCGTCGGCTCCGAGGCAGCACCAATGAGTAGACCGGATATGATGAACGATACTACTGCAAATATAATGAGAGCGCGGCCACTGAAGCGATTTTTCGATGTTGATCCCATTTTATAGAATCACTGAAATAAGACGGCTTTTTAGTAACCTAACTCATCAGCCGAGTTAGCGATTCCATCTTCCATGCAAGTGGTCATATTCGTTGTGGCTCCGCTGGCGGTCGTCACTGGTTCAGTTGATTCTTCCGCACATAAACTGAACGGCTATTACACATCATCACTCCAAGCAATAAACCACGCCTAGAAGGCGAATCGATACTTGGCTAACCAACAGTAGCGGTCGAGATCAACCGTTGTTGGTTAACGCCTCACCGCGTTTCACAGCGATTTTGACGACCTCTCTAAACACGAAATGATGTCATCAGAGCTCTCTTGCAGGACACATGACTTGATCTGGCCGAGTACGACTGTATGCCACCAGAACCCTACGATAGCTCCCCGCGACGCCGTTCATACTCTTCACGCTCTTCCGCCCACTTGTGTTCGCTACCGGGTGTCGGATCGCCAACCCATGCCAGAAACCGCTCGGTCGCCTCAAAGGGCAACGCCAACCGTCGGTCCCATACCATGACCTCGTAGCCCTGTTCAGCGAGCGCCTGCTTGCAGGCTCGTCGCTTGGCGTCGTCAGTGATCGTCCAGGTGGCTCGTGGTTGCGTCGAGCTGCCGGGCCACTCTAATCCACCGTCGCAGGCGTACCACAGACGCGCGATAGGCTTCGTTAGCGTCCAGTCCGCTGGGGGCCCATCCGTCCACGTCCAGTACCGGCCAAGAGTGGGATGTGAAAGCGTCCGAAGGCGATACGCACCGTCCGTGTCGCGCGTGACTCCACGGACGAGCCAGCCAAGTTGGTCGCGAATCCATTCGATGTGTGCCCGCCGCATTGAGGCAATCCGAAGCGCCGGCGGGCCGTCATTCGGATTGTCAAGATTACCGTCACCAACCAGACACCCACGAATCGCCTCGTGCTGGGCCGCACCCACATCCGGATACGAACACTGTTGATTGCGCGACCAGTGCTGGGCGAGGCGCTGGAACTCGTTCTCACACTGGTTGCAGACACCCCCACGGGCATCCACGACCCACTCGCTCATACCCACCGCTGTAGATGGAGCGTTATGTAAGTGCCGTGCTTCCCACACGACTGGGGTTCGCTCAACAGTTAGTCAGTAAAGGTGGGCTATCGCTTGAGACCGTCCGCAAGTGTCAGCTAACCCCGTGAACACTACCCTCCAGTCACCGCCGAAACGAACATGAAGCCCAACGAGGACAATCCCCGCACTCTATCCCGATGTTGCCAGAGATCAACCCGCTGTAGATTGGTCTTACAGACAGCAAGCCACTTCTCAGTATTATAACTGCTCGTCTTATGAATCCTCGTCTGTTGGCCGGCTCGACAGCCGGTCAAACCGGCTTTGTGCGTCTTCATTCCGCGTTGTTGTCGTTTCTGGGTCATAGTCGGCTACGGCTATCTCACCATCCTCGACAGTAACTGATAGAACCGCATATCCACTCTGTTCAGTTTTATTTCCCGCTCGCTCGGCATCGCAGAGTTGACGACACGGGTGTGTGCGGCGACATTAACAATATGAGAGTGGTCCACGACCCGAGCAACGGGAGGTTCTGATTTCAGTCTGGCTCTCCTAATGCCTCGCTTTTGCCCTTCTATGAAGCTAGCCTAATGATGTTCTATTAATCAAATTCCATGGCTATCTTATATCCAATTGCAGTAAATATACTACTAGTTATCACTATCAATATTCTTTCCTAACTGCCGCAATTTCTGATATACGGTTTGGGATCTCTGCGGCTGATAGACTAGTTGATTAAACTACTAGTTGATATACTAATAGATTTTTTACTTAGCATTAGCATTCATGCGGCACGAAAATTACGGCATTGCCGAGTAACACTACCTATCATAATCTAGCACTCTTAATTTTGTTCACAAGTTTTTTGATAGTCCCACTGTCAATAAGTGCTGGCGAATTCAGGGCAGGGTTCACCACAAACATAAGAAAACTGATATACAATTGGTAGCGGGTCACCGGTGGGGAATCGGAAAGCAAGCAAGACTGCAAAAACAGAGACATCCATGTCAACACAAACTACAGCATCGACCGCATCGACCTCGGAACCAACACTCTACACGCACGCGAAGCGCCGACTTGCAGACGCATGGCTCACGCCCGGCGTGCGACAGGGGACCCAACTGCTGCTGATTCTCACGCTGTTTGCTGGCTCGGCGATGGGCCAGACTGACGTTGGGAACATCTATTGTGACACGGCTGTCGAAGACGGCGTCGATGTCGTCTTCGGCGCACTGGCTGGTCTTGGCCTGCCAGCAACGATGGTTTTCGTCGGTCGCAGTGGCCTGTCGTATATGCGAGCCTCTGGCAACCCGAACCAGCAAAACGAAGCCCGGCGGGATCTCATCCTCTCGCTGGTCGGCCTCGGCGTCGTTGTGCTGGCAATCGTGGCTCCAGAGCTCATCACGAAGTTTGGGGACAACGTCGGCTTCGGCTTCTCGGACTGCGTGACGCCATTCTAAGCACACGATGCCATCACTCCGCTCACTGTTGCTGGTCGCGGCCCTCTGCTCGCTGCTCTCGACAGCTGCAGCTGCGGGGCCTGCGTCTGCTGGTAGCAACCCATCTCAGATTGAGCGGGGGACGGCAGACTCTCTTGGCGATGTGAGCCACGGTGGCGTGGGGGTACTCCAACAAAACGCCACTGCACCGAATGGCTCCAGCGGCGAGGGACAAGCGAACGACACTGAAAACAACGAATCCAGCGTCCAAGACCCGGTAGGCAACGGAACAGCAGCCAACGGAACCGAAGGCAACGAGTCCACCGAACAGGGACCAGCAGCGAACCAGACAGACGTGAACAGGTCCGTGGAACTCGGCGCAAGGCAAAACCTCAGCGCGCAAGTCTCGTGCTACGAGAACGCCTCGAATCCACCAGCGAACGCGTCTATCGGTGACAACGCGACGGCCGGCGTCGTGCCTCCGAACCGGTCCTACAATCACAACCACACGTTCTTCCGTGCGCTGTGGTCTGGCGACCCCGACCACCCGAATCTCACACGGGCCGACCGGTCAGATGCCGAGAACGGCACGCTGGCCGTCCTGCCATCTTGCACGGGAGATATGCCCTCTCGTGCGCCCTCGAACACGACGCTGTGGAACCGGCCCGAACACGACTCGTTCCGGACTGGAATTGAGGACTCCTCGCGACCAGTCAACGTCACCGACACTCGATCTGGACTCTGGATTCGTGACGCCTATGTCGCGTTCTTCAGCATCGAGCCATCGACCGTTGTCCATCGGCCATCGGGCACAAAACGGCTCGTCCGTCCAAACGGGACTGTTCGTGCTATCCACGACTACCGGGTATTCATCTCGGAGATTTTCGAGGAAGACTTCCGGGTCCTGAACACGTCGACGAACACGACGCTGTATGCCAACGGCACTGCGATGGACAACAGCACCGCTGCTCAGCCGACGCTCAACTACACGAACATCTCTGGGACCACCGACCTCCAACTGGTCACGACGGTCTCGACGAATATCTCAGAGATTGACGATGACGAGATCGACGAGTACGAACTGACGGTCACGGACTCACGCACGGTCCACGTCGAAAACCTATCCGAGCGGGAGATGGTCGTCGAACCCGGCGTCGTCCCGAATGGCAGAGGGGCCACGACTGACGACTATCGTATCGGGACTGTAATCCCCGGCAGCTGGCAGCGTGTCCAGTTTGACAGGGGATACGAAGTCCAGAGCAAGTGGCGGTTCTATACCCGCTCACCGCCCGGCTGGGAGAACTGGTCCGAAAATACGACGACGCCAGTGCGACCGCTCGAAACCCACGCTGTCCGGACTACAGAGGGCCCGGAGGTCACGGTCAACCGCGTCCAAAACGAGAGTTCCGACGGCTGGCAGTTCGTACCGTCGCTGGAAGCGACGTATCCGACGAATGCGACGGGGAACGCAGCGGGGAACACGACCGCTAACGCGACCAACAGGACCACGCTCCCACCAGAGATTCGGATTAATCGCTCAGAGTCGTTTACGAGAACGGATCGGTTCACGATTCGGAGTGCGGAACCGCTCCGGACAGAGAACTTCGAGATCCACGGACTCGTCCGTGGGAACAGCATCGAACAGCCAGCGGACTCGACGAACCCGACGCCGATCCGTGAGGTTAATATCACCTCCGAGGTGGTCAACTCGACCGACAACTCGACGGACCTGCTGGTCCGGGTTGAACCGACGGCTGGCTTCCCGATTGCAGCGGGGAACGTCACGGTCGCGACTGGACAGACTCGAGTTGAACGGTCGCTCGCTGGCGATGATGAGCTTACAGTGACCGTTGACCAAGGCGAAGTCTCGTCGGCGATAGTCACATATCGTCCGAATCAGATCTGGTGGGAGCAAGGGCGTGCTGTCCCAGTCCGGGACACCCAAGAGCGGGTCACATATGAACTCGATCTCCCGGACCTTACGCAGTTCATCGACCTCGCTGTAGTGACACTCCTGACGTTGTTGCCGGCTGTGTTGGTGCTGTACGGCTACGACATCTGGACGAGAGGCAAAATCGTTGGTTGGTATAATCCATGACAAAGCAAGACATACCACGAACCAGCAGTATCGACCGCAGAACAGTGCTCGGACTCCTGAGCGGGAGTCTTGCCGCACTTGCAGGATGCAGTGGCGGGCTGTCTGATAGCAGTGACGGAGGTGACGGAAGCGCCGGTCCGCCGGAAGAGCAGTCCGACTACATCGAAGAAACATCGATTGAGATTGTCGAGAACGGCCGTCAATTGGCACTGGAGGTGGCTGTGACCGATGAAGTCGAGCCGTCATCGGTCAGCATCATCACAGAGTCTGGGCGGGAGTTCGCCAGCGACTACTTCAGTCCCGGCGAGACCCGGACACGTCTCTCGCTAACAGAGGGAGAGGACTCGTATGAGCCGCTGCCACGGGGCCAGCACACGCTCTATCTCCGTGGGGATGAGGTCGAAACTAAACTCCCACTCGAGTTGGGCACTACATTCGAACTTGAGAAAGTCGTTCCTGCCACTGAACATCCAGACATTCGTGAAGGCCTCGGCCACTTGGTGGTTGTTGTCAGGAATGTGGGTGAGCGAACTGGTGCAGCCACCCGCGCATTAATGAACGGGAAAGAAAAGGGCGACGTATTTGTGCCGGTAGAGCCCGGTGAAACCAACGTCGTCAGATATTTTTCCCTCATTGAAGACACCGTTTCCTCCTGCCCGAGAGTTGATGAGACCTCTGAAAGAGATGAGCAATTAACCGTTGAATTCCTTTGGAGCGATCCAGTCACATTCACTCAGACGATCAGATATGAAAATTCATCTGGATGCAAGCGGACTCTGATTGGGACTCCTGAGGAAGCCACCGCGACCTCAACGGAGAAGTAGCAATGCAGGTCGGTAGAGATGTCATACAGCTGCTCATCGAGCTGCTACTCCCAAAACTTGCATCAGCAATTGGGGATGGTCTCACCGACTTCCTCAATGGACTCAAAGGTGATATTACCGAGTATCTGAGCGGGTTTTTCAGAGCCATCATTGATCCGATGGTGGGGACACCCGCCCCTGAAGGACCGAATTCAGCAGCCCCTGTCGACATTGCATTTGAGTCTGCGAGTAATGCCCCGTGGAACTCGCTGATATCGGGCATCTATTTCGACGGAATAGTTGGGTTGGCACTCGGGCTACAGTTCATCGTTCTAGCAATGATTGGAGTGCGCTACGGGTCGATGAACCCGGTTATTCGGAAGAAGCTCCTACGCCGACTCGGAGTTGCCTTCCTCTCACTATTCTTCTGGCTTCCGGTAGCTTCACTGGGGACTCAGTTCTTCAACGCCATCGGTCGCGAGATCTACAAATCCGGTCAGTCAACCACTGAAGTCGCCGCACTAATCAGTTCAGCCGAGCAAATTGCGGAACTCAGCCTTGGGATATTCCTCGTCCTCATTATTGTCGGACTATACGTCTACCTCAAAGCAGCGTTCATCTTCATCACCAGATGGCTGCTGGTCTTCTTGATGACGCTGTCGATGCCGCTGGTCGCGACGTTCTGGGCAGTGGAAGTCTGGCCGCTCAATCGCTTCTCGGGACTGGCAAAGCAGGTCGCCGGCGCGTATCCCGGAGTCCTCGCTGCGGGCATCCCGCCTGCAATCCTGATTCGCATGAGCTTTGAAGCGACGAACTGGGGACTGGCATCTGAACTGTCGCTGTTCATCAGTCTCGTTACGCTGTACTTGGCAGCAAAGTCCCAGAAGGTCCTCATCCAGCGCAGTAGCCGCGTTGCGATTCAGGTCAGCGAGCAGGTTCTTGCCGGCGGCAAAAAGCCAGCAAAGATCGGCGCGGCGGCCACTGGCGCGGCGGCGACAGCCGGCGCTGGAGCCGTTGGTGGCCCCGGCGCAGCAATGGCGACGGGTGGCACGATTCGAGCCGCCTCAAGCGCTGCAAAAGGACGTGTTGGCAGTGCTGCCACGGGAGCCCAGATGGTCCATCGTCAGATGGCAGCCAACCCCGCCGGGATGAACCGCAATTATGGGAAGAGCGGTTCCAACGGCTCTGGAGGCGGTAACGGCGGTGGCGGCGGTTCCGCCCCACCTCCTGCCGGCAGCAGTGGCTCCGGCGGCTCCGGTGGAGGTAACAGCGGTGGTGGCGGTTCCGCCCCACCTCCTGCCGGCAGTAGCGGTTCCGGTGGTTCTAGTGGCTCCGGCGGTTCCAGTAGCTCCGGTAGCTCCAGTGGGACCTCCCCTGGAAGTGCGCTCAACAGCAGGTTCACTAACGGGAGTTCGTCCGGCGGCTCTGGAAGCGACGATACCCCGGTCAGTGAGCGTCAGACGAAAATGGAGCGCCAAACACAGATCAACTCTGGCGATACCAGAGTCTACGAGTCTGAGACAGACCCGCCGTTCTCGGATGGGGAACCCGACGAAAACGGGACCGATACCGACTCTGGTGGGTCCGAGTCGTATGACTCGCTCAAGGATGTGTTTGCAACTGATGCTGACAAACTAGGGCCAGATGCATACCGCGACGGCCTGCCGCCTCGGGAGGATGACGACTAATGGCTGACGAACAAGAAGAATACAACACGAACATCATCCACGAGTCCCTCGGAGACACGACCAACTTCTGGGGAGACTACACGCTCGGGGAACTCATCCTGTTCCTCATCCCGCCGTTTGGCTTCCTCGTTGGGATGGGGATGCCGTTCGTCCCAGCGGCGCTGTTCTTCCCCACGTTGGCCCTCACAGCGGTCGTCGAAGTCTTCCTCTACATCCTCCACAAAGTCCGTCCGGATCACTACCGGCTGACTGAGTGGCTGCGCGTCAAACTGTTCTGGCTCGTCAAAAAGCGCCAGTACACCCACGGCCAGGGCAATCAGGATGCTCGGCAGGTCACACGGTTGGAGCGGATTATGCCCCACGGCATCGAGCGCGTCGACGGAGCATATGTCGGCGCGGTCGAGGTCGAACCTGCCAATATGTCGCTGCAAGACGACGAGAAGTGGAACAAGGCAGTCAAGTCACTCACACGCCTGTCTGAGTCGCTGACTGGGCGAGCGAAACTCCACGTCACGACAGCGGAAGTCGACAACGAATCCCACATCCAGACACATATCGATCGGCTCGAAGATCCCGACGCGAAGAGCCACCCGATCTTCCGGGGAGTCCTGTTGGAGTGGGTCAACCGCTACACCGATGACAGCGGCAACGTTGAGACCGAAACCGAACTCCAGCGCAAGTACTACATCGTCGTCTGGGTCACTGACGGTGATATTCACGACCTCCAGATGGCCGATGACTCCATCGCTGACTATCTAGCCGGGATACCCGTCCTTGGGCGACTGTTCGGTCGATTCGACAGTGATACGCTGACTGATGCCGAGCGAGAGGAGTTCAAGGCCAAGAAACTCCACGACCGGCTTGAGACTGTCGACAGGGCAGTCAACAATATGTTCCGGTGTCGCAGCCGGTCGGTCAGCCCCCACGAACTGGCAAACCTGATCGAAGACTACTGGGCCTGTGAAACGCGGTCCGAGCGAGAGTACGAAGAGGCGGCCTCCGTCTCTCCAGTGACCTACTCTGCTCGGGAACTCATCAAGCACGGCGAGGGAGCAGCAGCCCACGGCGCCACAGAGGGCATGGAGACCGACGACGTCGGTGGGACCGACTACGAGGTCGACGAGACTGACTTCGTCTCACAACTCCACCGGCCCGGAGAGAATCACCGGTCACTGGTCGCGCCGACGGATATCGAGTGGGACGCCGACCACGCTCTCCTCGATCAGGAGACGTACACACGCTGTTTCTGGATCGAGACGTATCCAGAGCATCCGACCAGCGGGATGTTAGAGCAACTGCTGCTGGATACGGACCTTGCCGTCGACGTCTCAATCCACATCGACCCCTACGACTCTGACGCAGCCGTGTCAGTGATGAAAGAGTGGATTTCGTCGCTGAAGATGCTGCAAAACGACAAAGGAGAGCTGGAAGCGGAAGATATCGAACAGGAGGTCAATCAGGCGAAGTACATCCGACAGATGGTCCGCCGGAACCACACGTCGCTGTTCCGTGTCGGCGCGTTCATCCGTCTGACCGCGGAGACCGAGGAAGACCTCCGGAAGCAAACGAACCGGCTTGAAACGCTGCTGCGGGACTCGCCGTCGAACTGCGGCGTCAAGCGAACGACCCGCCGGCAGGAAGCGGGACTGGTGACTGTCTCGCCCATCGGGGCCAATGAACTCGGCCAGAATCGGCTCTCCTCGATGACCGGGGAAGCGCTGGGTTCGCTGTTCCCGTTCTCGTCGAACTACCTCCGCATGGAAGATGGCATCGAGTACGGACTGCACGGCCACAACGATTCATCGCTGTTGATAGACCCATGGGCGCTCGAAACCGGCCACTCAGAGCTGGTGACCGGGATGCCCGGCGGCGGCAAAACACACGGCACGCAGGCTCGGGCGATGCGGATGCTAAAAAAGCGGTCGGATGTCAAGCAGATCTACATCGACCCGGTTGGGGATATGCACGGCAGTGCGCAGATGCTGGATGCAAAGACGATCACAATCAGCGGCGAGACACCGCTGAATCCGTGTGAGATGCATCCGACGCCGCCCCATGTTCTCGAACAGTCCCCGGATATGCAGCCCGTCTCAGCGAAGAAAGACGAAGTGTACGGTGTCATCGAGAACTTCCTGCAATCGCGGGATGTCGATCTGGAGATGCACAGCGGGCTGATCACATTCCTGATCGACAAGATATTCACTGAATCCGATATCGACCCGGACGACCCCTCAACGCATACGCCGGCGAACTCGCCGGACCTGAGTGACTTTCTTGAGGTGGTCGACCGCCTCCAGGAAGACCCGGGAATGTTCCCCGGCGCGACAACCGAATCTTCCCAGCAGAAAATCCAGCAGTATGCGAACGAACTCTCGATTGCGCTGCATCCGTTCCGGCCGGGGAGTACGTTCGGGAACCTCTCGAAAGAGTCGGACTTGCGGTTGATCGACGACAGTAGCAAGGCTGTGTATCTGGACCTCCAGCAGGTCGAAGGCTCGGGTAGTGGCCTCGGCAAGCAGTCGTTCATCATGCAGTTGCTGCTGTCGACGCTGTACCAGCAGGCCAAGAACATGACCCAGAAGGTCGAGATCATCATTGACGAAGCGCACTACCTGTTCAATGACGCTGCGAACTTGGAGTCGCTGAACCAGATCGCCCGCCACCAGCGTCACGCTGGGCTGCGACTGGTGATGCTGTCCCAGACACTCTCGGAGTTCGAGGATAAGGGAGCCGCTGAGGAAATCGCGGGGATGTGCCCGATCAAGGTGCATCATCGTGAGCCAGAACTGGGTGATGAGACTGCGACAAGTGCTGGACTGACAGACGAACAGCAGTCCTACATCCAGCACGCCGAAGCTGGAAAGGAGTCACTGGGCGACGGTCAGGGGTACTCGCAAGCGCTGGTCCGCGTCGACGAGCATGGCGACTACCCGCTGACGATCAAGACGTCGTGGGAGGAAAAGCAGATTATCGACCTCGACGCCGACGCGGAGGACGCGTTTGACGATGTTGTCGCCGAGGTTGATCCTCACGTTGCTGAGTTCGAAGAGTTCGTCCACTCAAAAGCAGTCGAGCAAGAGCTAACGAATCACGGGTTGTCCCCGGAGAAGGCTGAGCGCGTTCTGGACGGACTGGACGAAGATGAGTTGGTGGATGCTGTGTCTGTGGCACTTGACCGGGCACAGCCGGATGCAGTTGTTGCTGATGGTGGTACCGAGGCAGAGACTGATTCGGAGTTCGACAATACGGAGTGATTCACATGAGTGAAAAAGTCACAATTCGGCTGAGTGCAGAGCAGCGAAAAGAGATCGTGAAGCAGGCTAACAAAGCGGGTGAAGGGGTTTCAGAGTACATTCTGAAAGCCACGGAACGGCGTATTTCGAGGGAACTACAGGAACAGCGTGCGGGGGAATTAAATCTTGGATCGGAACTGGAGTACATCGCTGATGCCGTCGTAGAGGACGTTGAGGAAGCAACAAACGTTGATACGGATCAGGAACTGTTCTACTCGGTCGCTCTGTGGGATTTGATTTCCTCTGAGTTCCCGGCAGAGAGGCGCGCTACTGCGATGGAGGAAGCGACAGGGAAACTCGAGGAAGAGGTTGAAAGAATCCGAAACAAGGAGGGTCAGGAATGACTGAGAGAGACACTCTGCTCCAGATTTATACGAGCGAGGGGAACAAAGAATTGTTTGACCAGCTGGCTGACGCCGCGGGGAAATCCACCTCCGAATACGGACACGAGGTTATCGAGGACTACGTTGAATGGGAGACTGGAGAGAATCAGTATCAACGGTACAGCACTAACACAAAAATTGAAGTCCTGCTGGAGGAGGCAAAGCGCGAGGTGACGGAACTGTTAGCAGAATTTGAGTCTGGATCAATGGAGGAAGTGAAGACCGTGCAAAAAGTCCGGACAGCATATATCATCGCGATCTGGAAACTGCTCCAAGATGACTACTCAGCTGAACAGCGGCGGCTTGCGCTGAAATTTGCCGGCGAACACGTCGGACAAGATCCGGACACGGAGTCGCAAACACCAGATGAAGAAAACAACGCTGAGTCAGATGCCTCGGCCGCCACTGAGCCGGCAGGTGAGAGTGCATGATGCTAAAAACAGATTATCAGGAGGGTGGTGCAGGGAACCTCGTCGATTATATTCAGCGTGATCGCGAACAGGACGCCGGCGCGACAGTTGACCTCCGAAACCCAGCTGGGAGAGAACTATCCGACCCAGAAGTAGACCAATTCGTCGACAAGAGCCGGGAGTTCGGATTCCAGCGACACATGATCGTCTCTCCTGATCCCACGGGACAATACTCACCAGAAGAGGTGAATGCCAACACTCGGGAATTCATGCACAGTGAGTTTGCCCAGCAGCCGACAACTGACTACGTGTATGGAGTCCACAGAGACACAGAGTTTCCCCACGCACACATCGCGGCGACTGGCGAGCGCGCAGAGTTGGAGATGGATCGGGAAAATATCCGAGAGTTGCGCGAACAAGCAGCGACCGTGTATGAAGAGCCCTCCCGGACGAGGGACCCAACGACTGCTGCTCGCGATGCTCCAGAGAATCCCGGTCGGGTCGTCGATCAAGAAGCACGGGAGCAGTACCACGAGGCAGAGTTGTCGCTGAACCCCGACGCGGAAAAAGCGCTCAAGCGGGCGAGTGAGAAGAGCCAGCAGAAAGAGGTCGGACAGCCCACGGCTGAGAAAGAGCGCGCTGAGAGCAAACCAGAGTCACTCTCAGAGGGCGCTGCGGAGAGGGCTGAAGAACAGGCCGCAACTGAGCGCGAACCCGAAGTTGACCTTGAACGCGAGCAGGAACCCGAACGCGAAGTTGGGTGGTGGCAGTGAGTTCTAGTTCCTCTGCACCACCAGGACAACGCTCCGGCGAAGTCCCGAATAGCCTCAAGTACGACAACGTCGTCGGGTTCGTCTGGGCTGGGTTCATGCTGCTGTTCCCACCGATGATCGTCGACAGCGACAAGGTCCTGCCAAAGCGGTTCTGGGCGTGGCGCTACATCTACCTCGGCTTTGGAGTTATCAGCGCGGCGTTCTTCCACGACGTGCTCCTCGGGACGCCGAGTGTGGCACTGCTATTCCCGTTTGCTCACGTCTTGGCTGCTATTTCAGTCGGGACACTGTTCGCTGACTTCACGATGCCCGGGTTGTCGCTGCCGATGGTCACGTACTCGACCACGGTGATCCTGTATGCTGTTTCAATCGGTATCGTGTTCTCCGGGGAACTGCTCCGCCGGACCTCACCGGAAATGCTCGCGATGAACCAGTGGGACCACGACGACGGCGAGTCCGTCGTCCCGCTGGAAGAGGTCTCTCACGAACACGACGACGCGGAACTGCCGTTCACGCTCGATCAGGACGTTTCAACGGCTGTTGTGGGCGAGACTGGAAGCGGGAAGACGTCGATGATGAAACTGCTGGCCTACCAATTCCCCTATTACAGCGACACAGCAGTCATCGCCCACGACACCGGTGAGGACTTCCAAGCATTCTACGAGGAGTTGGGCTTCGATGTCCAGCGTATCCGCCACGAGGACAGCGACGTAGTCTGGAATCTGTTCAAAGACGCTGACTCTGAGTCGGACTTCCGCGAGGTCGCCGGCGCAATCTTCGGCGAAGCCGACGGTCATGACCCGTTCCACCGGCCCGCCAAACAGACCTTCGCGGAGATGCTGATGTACCTCCATCTCAGCGCACAAAAGAACAATCGCCGCCATGCCCTCTGTCATGCTGATATCGTCTCGCTGCTCAACGAGGGTCATATCGCGCTCAAGAAAGCCCTTGACGAGTTCGACCGGCTGGATTCTGGTCATATCGACCCTGACAAGGGAAAAGGTGCACAGAACGTTTATCAGACCATCAAGGAGAACGTCGATCCCGTCTTCACCGGCGACTTCGGGAACTACGGGGAGTTCTCCCTGCAAGAGTACATCGAGAGCCCGGAAGGCCGGGTCCTCATCATCGACTCGAACCCAACAGAACTGGAAACGCTCGGGCCGATGTACCAGTTGCTCGTAGACTGGTCGATCCGGTATGCGATGAACGCCGAGAACCCAACGGTCCACATCCTCGACGAGATCGACGCGCTGCCGGCACTGACCCAAGTTACGAACCTCACGGCACGAGGCCGGAAACACAAAGCACGGGCACTGGTCGGCGTCCAGACAATCGGCCAGCTCAAAGACACGTACAGTACGATCTCTGGGATTGTCGGCAACTGCCCGCAAGGCGTGTACTTCGGGCCGGGTGACACTGAGTCGACGGACTTCATCCTCGACGAACTCGGCGAGAGTCGGCAGTACGACCGCTCTGAGATGGTGTCGATGAGCCACCAGGGACGCGGCGAGAACCCACGAACACAGGCTCGGGACACGTACAAGGAAAAGGACAAAACACCGGTCACGTCTGGGCTGCTTCGAGACTTCCAGCCCGGTGAGTGCGTTGCAGTCTCGCGAACGACGTGGGTTCACGGGCAGTCATACGAACTGGCCGACGTCCGCGACAGCCTTCCGGCACAGGGTGCGGAGTCGCCGGGCAGTTCGGAGCCAGAGCCCACAGAAGATGACACCGACATCGAGAGTGACAGTTGGTTCTCGTTCACTCGTGCTCGACTCCATGAAGTGCTTTATGAGTCGGCTGGTGAGACCGACGACGAGTCCAGAGATAGTGGCCCGGATCGTGGCCCCGAAGTTGAGCCAACCGTCGACGCGACGGATGGGTTGGACGACGACGATTCCAGTGACCTACTCGACCAGACAACAGCAAACACTGCCGTCACCTCACCGGACATGGACCACCCGGACCTGTCAGATAGTGAAGATGAGTTCGACGGTGGCAGTCACGATCAGCAGTCCGACGACAACACTGGGGGACTCTTCTCTGAGCCGGACCCAGATCCCAGCTTAGGTGGGACGGAGTCTGCCGAGCAGGAAGGCGGAGAATCACTCACTGAATCAGATGCAGAGGGAGACTCAACCGAGACTGAAGAGCGGGACGAAACTGAGTCAAGAGAAGAGGGACGCGACGTATCTGAGTTTATGTAATCCCTCGTTGTGAACCTGTTTCTGTATATAGCGTATCTAATACTTTTGTATCGTTCCGCGACCGTGATCCTCTCTACCCCGCCGGTAAGAGTGGACAGCAAGAATTTCTACCTCCTCTTCTATCAAATTCCAATACTTATCTTTATTCCTATCTTTATATCACTGAAATCGCAAGACGGCAGCGGTTTTCGCCCTGTTTGAATCACTACTGGTGAATTACCACTGTTGACTGAACAAAGTCCAAATCGCAAGACGGCAATCGAATTATTCATCGAAAACCGCCGATGTAAGACACTCTTTATCTTGTCCTTTGGTGATTCAGTCGCGAGGCGACCGCTGGAAACAGTGAGACATAAGGAATAGAACATAAGGACCAGTGATGAACGACGGACTTCGGATCGCGAGAAGCCCGCACACTCAGTCCCAGCAGGATGTGTTGGAATGTAAATAGGTCCCAGCTTGTTCCCCGAAGTCCAATCGTGACCTGCACGCGGTCGGCCAGCTCCACCGAGCGTCATGCGAGTCCACTGGTCCATGCGAGTGACTGGCTCGTCGACGTCGAGGCCACACCGATCATGACCGCACCCGAACTGAGCCAGCGCTGGCAGACCAACGCTCGGGGCAGACCCATGCCGACGCCGCACCGAACTCAACTTGTCGATCAACAACTGGAGGACACACCACTGTATCCGGAGCTTTATATTCGAATCGCAACACTTCTGATAGACGTTCCTTTCGTACAGTAATATACTCGCAATTTAGTGAGCCATTCAGCCGGGGAACTGTCCGATCTCCGGCGGGGATCGCGCCCGCCACTGCAGGCACGATTGGACCGGCGTGAGGCGCGCGATAGCGCCGAGCGCAGCGCCCCGTCGTCCGAGTGAGCGGGAGCGAACGAGGACAGGACAGACGAGCATCGCGAGTCTGTCAGTGGCGTCGCGCGCTGTCACGACACACCGCGCTTCCATTTGTTTCAGCCCGGCCGGCAGACCCACGCTTGCGATCCACCCGGTCCCCCTGTCGGGACTGTTCCTCGCTGGCTGCCAGCCAGATACCGCCCCAACCCGGAGCTTTTTGAGCGATGCCGGCCAAGTGTGCATCGCACCGTTCTCATGTCACAGCAACACCTATCCCCAGAGCAACAGCCATCCAGCCAGCGCCAGATCCCGAGCATTGAAGCGATTGGGCCGGTCGTCGACGGAGTGATCGACATCGCCCGCCGAGAACTCAAGCACCCGATCAAAGTCCGCCTGTGGACGTGGGAAGATCAGGAGTTCAAAGTCCGCGTCAAGCACTGGTATCCTGCCGGAGCAAACAACCGATACGGATACGAGGCGATCATCCAGTACCACAGTGACCGTGAAGTGGTTGAAGGCTTTTTCGCTGAGAGAGACACAGAAACTGATGAGCTGGAAGTCTTGCTAGAAACTGAGTTTGGCCGTATCCCAGATCCAGTCGAAAAAAAGAGAGAGTAGTTTGACCGACGTCACTTCACGACCTCGCGATAGCAGTCCTCGCAAAGCTGGTCAAACGACTCGTTGCGGTCAGAGTCATGGAACGATCCCGACCGAATCCGGACCTCATCGAACTCGGCAATAAATACGTCCTCACAGCGTGGACATTGAATTTCTCCCATCTGATATCTCACCTCCCGGCGGCCCTGTCTGGCCGCCACCTGCCTGCGGCCACACAAAATCGAGGTGTGTCCATCCGGGATTCCGGGCCCAGAAAACAGCTACCCAACAGCTCCCCAGACTGCGCCGACTGTCTTGGGTAGACCACTGAGGACCGCAGCAGGTTACGTTGCTCGAAGCGCGCCACACTCCACACAGTACTCCTCAACTAGTGCGGTAGCTCCAGAGACCGTTGGATGGGGCATCGACTTTGGAGAGATCGCCCACGCGCCACAGTCGTCGCAGGACCCCGCTGCGTCAAGTGAGAATGCGTCCGCTGCGAATTGTGCGTGTTCGCAGTTTGCTTGCTTGCGCTTCTCCTGTGCAGTGTCGTGTGGAGTCCCCCTCGTTGGACTGTAGCTTTCGTTCTCGTTGCATACACTGCACGCCGAGGAGGACCACGACGTTCGGATGACGGTGTCATCATCGGTCACGAGCTTGTATGCGGTGTTGGTTTCACCGTCAAGCCGAAAGACAGCGATGTACTCGTTTGATTTTGGGTGGGGGATTCGCTTAGCATCCTGACCGCTGGTAAGCTGTTCTATCGGATTTTCACTCTCTCTGTTAGTTGACATGATACTCGCCACTTTCCGGAGCGAGTCGCAAAAATGTCGCGCTATTGGCTTGTCTAGATCAAAGCACGAGCAGACAACAGAAGATAGAGTGCGTTTCCGTCCACCTTCCGGCGGCAGGCCGGGATCGCGCCCGCTACTGCAGGCACGATGGACCGCCGCGAGGCGCGCGATAGCGCCGAGCGGAGCGTCCCGTCGTCCTCGTGAGCACCAGCGAACGAGGGCTCGACAGACGAGCATCGCGAGTCTGTCGGTGGCGTCGCGCGCTGTCGCGACCCACCAGCCACCCAGCCTCAGTTTCTCCCCGGCCGGCTGGCCCACGTCCACGCACACACCAGGACTCCAGCCCTCTCACAGCCGCCACCAGACTGACCCACCCTGACGCGCTGATGCGGTGGCGCTCCAGTCCGTGCGCGCGGTCGCTCGGCGGCGGCCCGGCTTGCCGGTGGCCGCCGGCGAGCCGCGTGCGCGAGCACCGTCGCACCGACCGACAGGCCCCCGCCCGGTGGGGGACGCCCTAGCCGTCGGGCGTCAGTCGTCGCCGTGGACTATTCCGCGATGGGTGGCGGCCCCATGCTCGGTATCGAACAGGTCCGAACACCCGGACTCAGGACAGCGGGCCTTGCCCAGCGTCACGGCGACCGCGTGGTCACCGTCCCGCTCGTTGGCCCATGCATGGGTGTCAGATTCAGCCTCCCACGAGGCCACCGTCTGACTCTCACCGGACGAACCGAACATACTGCTTCCGTGTCCGGTCGGCGCGGGACCGTCGCCACGCTCGATGATGCACATCAGCGTGTCGCTCGTGACCGCCACGGTCTTGATGCCGTCGTACTCGTCTGGCTTGCCCCCGGAGATTCGCACCCGGTCGCCTTCGTGGAGCGTGCGCACCATCTCGCCGCCGTGCATCGACTTGCCCCAGACCGTGACCTTCGCGCTCGTACCTTCGTCGTCTTCGATGTAGAGGACTTGGTACTGGTTCCGAGCGTCGGGTTCCTCGATGATGTGGGTAACTTCGCCCTCGACGGTACATTCGTAGCCGTAGGGCGACATATCCGCGAGAGGCGTCGGCTCCTGTAGTTCGTCGCGGGCGTCCCTGAACAGGGTAAACGAAGCGTCATACAGGCTATCGCAGTCGCCCATCTGCCCGGAGACTAGGGCGGCGAGTCGCCGGCTCGCGGCCGCTCGGGACAGACTCGTCTTGTCTGCAAGCGTCGCGGCTTGCTGGTTGATGCGCGCCAGCGTGTCGCGGTCCATCCACTGCCGGGGGTCAGCCGGGGACCGGAACCCGTCAGCCCGTTCGGTTTCGGCGTCGGTGAGCTGGCGAGCCGAGGCTTCGCGGTCGGCACCGTCGACGTGAGCGCGTGCGACCTCGGAGTGTCGGGCTTGCTCGGCTTCGCGCCCGTGGCGTTCCTCCTGCTGTTCCAACGTTTCGCCAAAGCGCCGGTTCGGGCCGACCTCGGTCGAGCGGGTCCAGTCGTAGCTGTGATAGTCGTCTTGACGAGCGTAGTAGTTGCCACGGCTATCGCTCCCCTTGTTCATCCTGAAGTCGAGTTCGTCGCCGTTCTCGGTCTCTGCGACGGCTTCTAGAAGTTGTTCGGGGCCGTCTTCGAAGTGAGTCGAGAGGGGAACCTGCTGGTGACTTGCCGATGCTTTCTTACCGCTGGAATTGGTAGCGTACATTGTCTTTCTCCAACCGACGGAAAGACACTTGTCGGGTGTGACAGCACCCGATTTCTGCGGCGTGAAACTGCCCTACTAGCGCCGCGTGCGTCGTGCCTTTCCGTATATAATCACATGGGTGAATATTACTTAAATCTACCGGACTATTCGGGTTATTTCAAGTGCAGTATTTGGATGTCTTGGCAGTGTCTAAGCGGCGTTTTGTGTTTCGCGTTTCGAGTGAGATTAGTATATAAATGGACGGTGGCTTGTGGACATCCCGGCGGGCGGTCCCATCGTATGCGGTTGCGGTGAGCCAGCATCCCGCGCGGCCAAGCGAGTGCCGGATGGGTGAAAGCCCGGCAGCGCAACGGAGTGAGCAGCCCGGAACACAGGGCACGCAGTGCCCGTCCTCGTTCCGGCGAGGGAGCGCCCGGCCGCGAGGGTTCCTCAGCCGGATCGCGCGCGACTCCGACGCGTGCGTTCGACTACTGCTGTGCTGTGCCGTAGTAGTCGGGTGGGACTGAAAGGGGCACGCCGCTGGCGCCTGCTGTGGTCGGGTCAGCGACCCCTATCCGAACGCAGTGAGGATATGTCGGTGAGCGACCGCCAGCGGCGTGGGGCTTTCGAGGTGTGCTGGTCCGGCACCGAGTCCGTCGTCGCGATGTTGTTCGAGGAAGTACCGCAAGCAGTGTCAGCAATCCCGTCGAAGCCAGCAGTGCCGCCGACACCAGTCCCACCAGTCCTGCCTCCAGTAGTGCCAGTAGTCCTGCCTCCAGTAGTCCCACCTCCCTCGACACCGTCACGAGTGCCACACAACTAACCTCCAGACCCAGCAATACCAGAACACCCCGCTGCCCGTCACACACGAGACGTATACCACCTGTTCCCTCTCCGGACACCCACAGCCCACGTCCCGGCTCCGGCAAGAGCGAGAGTGTCGCCCAGCGGCGGCTGCCCGGCGGCCAGCGACATACCAGCCAGCCACCTGTTCCTGCCCGGCCGTCAGTCCCACGCCGACACACACCTGTCTCACGCGCTCTCAGCCAGCTTGCCAGCCCGACGCTGCTATCCACCAGGCATCCATCCGCTTCGCCCGGCCGTCTGCCCCACGCTGAGAGGGACCGACTGCCAGCGTCAGTGCAGTCGCGTCCCTCTCGTCTCCAACCGCGCGCGACGCCGACGTGCGCGTCGTCTCCCCTCGGAACAGCAGACCACCAGGGCTAGACGACTCGTTGGTGGCCCTCCGTACACGTCACGACAGGCTCAGTGCGCGGGTCCCGAGCCCGTGGGTCTGCCTCGACGTCGGCAGTCTCGGTCTTGATGATCGCTGCGTCACAACCCTCTCTCGGGCATGAGTCAGGAGTCTCCGACATTCGTGTTCCTCACCCGCCAGGAACACACAAAATCGGGTTCGACGAAAACGGACTGCCGCGGCTCTCCCTCAGAAGTGAACGTCGGCGGGGACGATCCAGAGGCTGTCACTCTCGTCCAGAAGCCGGTCAAGCTGTGTCCGGTCGCGAATCCCGCATCCGTGTTCCTCGTACAGTGCAATATCTGGGCCCTTGGCGGCTCCGACTCTCTGGAACGTATGCCGACAAAGGTCTTTGTCGCGCATGATCTCCTCGTCTGAGAACTCGTTGAGGGCGTCTTTGACCGCTTGGAGATTCCGCTCGAACGCGGACTTCGTTGTCTCCCAGCCATCCCCAAGTAGTTCTTGGCCGGCCTCGGAGTCGACCGGGGCCGCGGTCGGACGCTCGCCCCACCGGGATTGGCCTGCGACGGTGGAACTTTCGTCGAACGTGACGTAGTAGTCGAACACTGGGTCTGAGTGCCTATCGACGTCGACCAAATTGTCGAAGACGCCCTTGCCAGCGGCGAGTGCCTCGTCTGCTGTCGATGCCTCAACTAGCGCGTAGATGAGCATATGCATTGGTAGACCGTGACCTGCCGGCGCTCTACGCACTGCAGTCAGTGCGACGCCGGCACCCTCGCCGGCGCACACAAAACTCTGACCACGGGGTCTGGTCTTGCTACCAGTCGTTGTGACTGGGTTCATTTACTTACTGAGGTGGCCGAAATAGCCACTTAGTATATTTGCGTATCGCTCATTTACGGAGGTTCGTGACCTCCATCACAGTTTGAAGGACCTCAGTCTCGAAGTCGCTATCCGCGACGACAAGTTCGTCACCAGTTGAGCGGGCTGTAGCCGCAATAAGCATATCAGCAGTTGCAAGTCGCCCTCCGTCGGTCATTATTTCATCTTGCAGACGTGCGGCCTCGACTGCAATGGGTTCGTTCAGGTCAATTGTCTGTACATCCGAAAACTCTTGTCTGACGGCCAGTACGTCAGTTTCACCGCTCCCAAGCCGGCCGTTGATATACTCGAAGGCGCAAATTGTGGATGTGTACCATGGCTTGCCATCATCGAGATACTCGACAGCGCGCTCGTCTCCCTGCTGGTAGGCGATAATCGCGGAAGTATCGAGAAACATTACCGCTCGCGACCTTCTCGTACGATCTCCAGTGCTTCCTCGGCTTCTTCATCAGACAGTATCCCTGGAGACATCCCGTCACCAGTCGATGCAACAATTCGGAGGAGGAATTCATCCCACGTTTCATCTTCTCGTTTCGCCTCGTCGAGTCTGTCTTTTGTATCAGTATCTATGGGAATGGATGTTCGGCTCATGTGAATTTCTAATGAATTTCTCAGTTATGAGTGTTTGCCCTGGCCAAATGACCGCACACTCTCGCGAATAAGATGCGTGTAGTCACAACAACTGACACCGACCACAGATCTCTACCAGGGGAATCCTACCTACAGGAGACGACCGAGAAGTTGCTTGAGGCGACGCCTTGTACTGCGTGGTGCGAGGACTTCAATCTCGACGACACAAGAACACAGCAGCAACTGCTCGCCACACGCGGGGCACTCCTCGTAGTCGCACAACCGATGATGTATCTCGCCTCGCTCGACGCCACAGGCAGGACATGACCAGTCGCGCCACCGTTCGGGATCGATCACAGTGGTCGGCCCACTACTCTGGAGAATTTGCAACTCGTGAGTGAGATACTGGCTGCCCTTACCCCACGGAATCGGGTCGTAAGCCTCCCCACTGATGTAATAGCGTTTGTCGACACACGCCGACGCCGACGGTAGCCGGCGGCAGTCGGGACAACACATCTACCTCTCACCCCAAGGACGACCCTCAAAAACCTCGCCATCGGCCTGCGCTTGTCGATGCTGGGCACGAATAGCTGAGTGCTCGTCGGCTTCGGTGTCTGCAGACTGTTCGTCGACGGACTGCTGTTCAATACTCATGTTCAGGAACGCCTCTCACCCGACAGAGGCTCACAAAATTCGCATCATGTCTCCACTGCGAAGAGGTAGCCAACTCCGGAAAACATACTTACTGCAGGCGGATAACCATGCTAATAGATGGGGTTGTTGTCAGATGATTCGACCGTCGATGATGTCGAACCAACAGAGTTGCCAGACGATCTCGACGTGGATGCACTCATTCCGGTTGAAGACGTCACTACCGAACTTCGTGGCTTCTTCAAAGCGTATTCAAAATTCGACAGCGAGTATATTATCGGTGAAATTGGCGATTTGAGCACGCAGTCGGACCATCTGTACTTTTCACTGACTGCGGCCAGAACCGATGGAAAAGTCAAATGTATTGTCTGGGAGAGTAAGCGTGGACAGTTGGATATCGAGATGGAGCAGAATATGCTCGTAGCAGCGAAAGGGAATCTCACGTTTTTTGAAGCCGGAGGACACCCCAGTCTGGAAGTCGATGATCTACATCTCGTTGGTGAAAGCGCATACTGGCAGCGCATTCAACAGCTCCGTAAAACCTTGGCGGATGAGGGGCTGCTGGCTGATGATCGGAAACAGTCGATTCCGACTTTACCGACGACAGTCGGTGTTGTGACGGCTGCTGGGAGCGATGCTGAGCAAGATATCGTCGAGAGTCTCCGATCCCAACATACTGGCGTCGATATCCGTCTCTTTGATGCAACAGTACAGGGAGACAATGCACCCAGTGAGATAGCGGACGCAGTTTCGGCTGCGGAGGCTGCAGAGGTAGACGTTCTCGTTATTTCGCGTGGCGGTGGGAGCGATTTCGCACTCAGACCATTCAACGAAGAACCCGTGGTTCGAAGCGTCGCAACAGCGGAAACGCCGACTGTCGCAGCTATTGGCCACGACGCTGACGAACCCTTGATCGACAAAGTTGCTGATGTTCGGGTACAGACCCCAACCGCCGTTGGAAGCGCGGTGATGTTGGATGCCGAGACATACCGAGAAGACATCGCTGAAAGCCGCCAACAAATCCAAGCGGCATACAATAGACGAGCCACGCAGTGGGTAGCCGATACTGACGCAGCTATTCACGATGAAACAACCGAACACATAACGGAGTGGTTCGAAACGGCTCGGGAAGATATCTCGACCGCCTATCGAGACCACGTTGAAGCCTGGCTGGCAGGCTCACAGACAGATATCAGGAGTGACGCTGAGCAGCTTACTGGCCAGTGGATCACATCAACCAATACGGCAATTGCGGAGAGTGCACACCAGCTCACGCAGTCCTGGCTACACGAGCACCGTCAAACGATCCACACCGTCTGCTCTGATACATCGCTGAGATGGACACGCCAACATCGACGTGATATTCAGTCGGCCTATAGTGATGAAACAGAACGGTGGGTACAGTCGAACGAGCAGGCAATCCGCTCGGCAACTCACGACCAATGTGACCGGTGGCTTAGACGCCACCGGAGAGAGATTCGTAGCAACTATCGGCAGCTCACGAAGCGGTGGATCACCGATTCACGAACAACAATCGAAAATGAAACGGCCCGGATCGAACGGGAACAGGATATCCAGGCAGAAAAACAGGGCTTGGAACGGCGAAATTACGCGCTCGTGGCTTTAGTGATTGTACTCCTCATCATAGTGGCGGTCCTGCTTGCAGTCTTCCTTGGATTCATATAATGGGACAAAAAGGGGTAGACATGGACGGATATGATGATGTTGACCGAAAAATAGAGCGTGTCGAGGAAATTCGGTCAGAGCTTCAGCAAGCGGAGAGTATGAATCCGGCTGACGCAAAGCGTCTGCATGATGAAGCGATGGACCTGCTTGATGATCTGGAGGCCGATCTCGATCTTGGTGACGGAGAGATCCTTCGGGAGTAAAGTGATGCCCCCAGGCACCTGCCGGACTAGTTCTTAGTTCTATCAACGGATACAGAATCTGTCTGTACTGGACAGAAGGTGGACTACACGAAATTCGCCGATGGGATCGCCAGTGGCTGCATCCACGAGCCAGTTCGAACCGCCGTCTTTGGTGCCATCTGTGGCAAAGAAAATCCCCGGATACGTGGGCAAAACCCGTCGTTTGTGGAACAACATCGGTTTTTGAGTGTTTCAGTCAAGTGCCAGCCACTCCCGACTCTGGCGTTGTGCTGGTCGTTAGATGAGATGCTTGACGGACTCGCCGTCCCGAGCTAACTCGGATTGCTCCGGCGACGTGTCTGGCGCACGGTCGGAGAATGATTCAGGTGAGACCGCTTGCTGCATGGCTTTGAGTTTCGAGCGGAGTTGGCCGCTTGTCGACCGCACGAGCTCGTCATCGGGCCAGGAATGGACCTGCAGGCCGTCGAAGCGCGTCGCCACCTGCTGGACCGTGTTCAGTTGGTCGAGGGCGTACTCGACCCAGTACTGGTGACTGTCCTGTAGCTGCTGGAGTTCTTCGACAACGTCGTCGTAGCCGGCTTTTTCAGCGGCGTTGGGACACTGCTGGAAGTTCGCGCCGCGTGGGTTGATTGGTTCGTGGAAGACGACGACTTCGCCGAGCGCTCTGAAGTAGCTGAGTAGCTCGTGAAAGTCGTCCTCGTCCATGGTCGGATATGTGGGTGACATCGAAACGAACACCGACACACCGGCCTGTTGGAGCGTATCCAGCGCCTGCCAGCGAGTCATCGGTGTTGTAATCAGTTGTGACGACGGCGAACTCATAGCTATCCCAGTAATGCGCTGTACCGTCGCCGTCGACGCCGAGAAACAGCGGTCGGCCTTGGGTCAGTAGTTCGCGTGCGGGACGGTCACTACAGGACGCTCTGACCAGACAATTCGACAGAGATTACGTCGCGAGGCTCTGAGTTCGGGAGAACCCGTGTATGGCCTACTCTAGTTCGGTAGCGAATTTGGCCAGCGCTTGGATAAGATCAAGCGCTTGCTGTCGAGTTCGAATAACGAGCGCATAGCTGTCGTGACTCCGACAGCGAATTTCTCGCTGGCCGGACGACTTTTCGATAAGTTGACTTTCTGCATCGGGACCGATGACAATGTTGTCTTTGAGTTTCTGAGTCATTGGATTCTCTTCACAAGGAGTATTTCATCGACGATGCCACCCAGCGAGTCGACCGTACTCAACAGACACGTCTCACTGAGCGGGGATCACCGAGAACCGCACAGCCACACGCCACCAGCTACAATCGTATAAAAACTATGTTTTAATTAGCAGAATAGTACAGTAGGCTGCCGTACAGCGATTATGATGGTAATGATAAGATATCGAATATTAGATTTTGCCAGAATAAGTCCTCTGAGAGAATACCAGTGGCTCTCTATAGGTTCTCGAAATCGCATATAGAACCACCGGTTTAGCAGGTGCCCATAGCATGGAGTTAGGCGGACTATCATGGCTACTCACCCTTACCCATAATCCGCTAAACCGGTACGCTAATCAATTAGATTACCGTCGATTGCAATCCGATGTCGGATCCAAACCCATCCCTCTCGGTGGCTTCTGAGGATACGTCCGTCTGCTGGGAGTTGGCTACGGAGAATATGCCACGCCGTTGCTTTGCGTCATCTCCGAACTCAAGCGCTGCTGCTTTAGACAAGGTGATACTCATGTTCCTCGACGATATTGACGTTGAATCTTGGAACCACGTCGATATATTCGCTGCAATTGCCCGTGAATATTCCACATTGAACCCACGAGAGATTGCAGGAGTGACGGGCCTCGATATCGTGCAAGTGCTATCTGCTCGCGATCCTGGCGACCCACCATGGACTCTCTCGAATCCACGTAGCGATAGGGAAATTACACTGCGGACTTGGAGAAGTGCTACCGGTGACCAATAAAAACATAACCGTCTGAGTCGTGGTCGAAATCATTGACTCCGGTCAGTTTAATTGCTGGCTTGTTCCAGAAGTCGAGAGGGCGACTTATTCGACCAACCGTTCTTCTGGACGGTACAGAGGATTCAGATACCGACCTGACTCCCAATCTATCATGTCTGGTCGAAACCCGCGTGCAATATACAGGGGATTGAATCAGAATACTACCCCTAGTTATCAAACTCCCAGCTACTCGTGTGTCGGAACCTTCTGATCAAGGACCGCCAAGAGTAGTTGTTTTCCTTGCCACTCTTCAGTTCCAATATTGATGCTTCCGTCTTCTTGGACAAAGTTCTGCACTTCCTTCTTTTTTTGTCCATCGTAATGTGTAGTCTTCAATTGCCCTCCCTCAGAAAAGTGAGCAAACACTACCGCGTGGTTGTGATACTTGCTCCACTCTGTGACCTTTACATATCCTTTAGATGAGGGCTCCTCTAAAGCTGTTTCAAGGATTTCTGCATTGATTTCGCCGTTGAACATTGGTGTAAGGTCATGTCCCATATACATTACCCTCCCGCGAATCCTAATAAGATGATTGATCAATAAGCACACATACTGACCAGCCGTTCCTGCGCTACTCCAGTGAAGAAATCAAGCCGCTACTTAGATCCGCCGCGTCGTCGTCACGACCTCCCGCCCGGTGACCCGCCACTGACACCCGTTCCAGACAGCCTCGATGCGCTCAAAGCCACCATCCGACCGTGGTTCAAACTCGATCTTCCGCTTCGGCCCTCGAACGGGCTCGTACACGAAGCCCTTCGCGTCGACGACCGAAACCTCGCTCATGCTTCCACCGCCCGAACGAGATCGTCGACGAGCGACCCACCGACGTGCGGCCCAACGTCCCAGCCACGTTCCGAGCGCGTGTATTCGCACCACTCCGAAAGCGTCTCAAAGGGCGTCGCCGCCAGCTCGACCGTCTCGGCGTCGCCATCAGCCGCCACAACAGCGACGGCGAACTCGTAGCTGTCTCAGTAATGTGCGGCACCCTCGCCGTCGACGCCCAAGAAGAGCGGTCGACCTTGGGTGAGTCGTTCGCGACTGGACGGTCACCTATGGAAATTCTGCTATCTAAACAAACCACTGTTGACGTCATAATATTTTGGACCGTGCAAATTTCAGATTGACCGAAATGTGAAAACCACCAGACTGTGGGCTGATGCCACTCTCAACTATTGGTAGGCTGAGGGAATCTTGTGCGGTAGCTGTGGCTGTCACGGTCTGAGAACCGGCCACTGAGCGCCGTCGCAGCGACGGCGCTCAGGCACTCACACCTGGTGGATTGTACACCTCCCTTCGGTCAAGCATATGGTAAATTGACACCAGCAACTTGCGAGCGGTTGCGACGATTGCCTCTTGTGAACTCTTTTTTCCTGCTAACCGATCATAGAACCGACGTAGATACTCGTCGTTACATGTGTGAACTGCTGTTTGCGCGCACTGAACGAGGATCCAGCGCATCCGTCCTGATCCCCGTTTTGAGATTCCACCTTCGAACCGCGAGTCGCCAGACTCGCGGATCATTGGGTTCAATCCAACGTAACTTACGACCTCTTTGTCCCTGTCGAACCGATCTATCTCGCCTAATTCGGCGTAGATCATCAGCGCCGAATAGTAGCTCACACCGGGAATCGTCATCAAGAGCTGGGTCTCCTCCAGAGACCCAGCGCGGTCCTCTATTGCTGCATCAAGTCGCTCAATCTCGTCGGTGAGCGTCTCGATGATCTCTAGATACGACGCTAGCAATTCTTCCCACGGGTGCGGGAGCGAGAGTTCCCGCAGGAACTCTCGTCCCTTCACACTCAGCGGTTTGACCTTCCGAGTGATGCCGTGATCAGACAGCAATCCGTGGATTTTGTTTGCGTATTCTGTCCGGTTTTCGACCAACTTCTGTCGCCCGCGCACGAGTGCGCGGGCTTCACGAATCTCATCAGTAGGAACGTAGCTTTCCGGCACTGAATTCAACCGACATAGTCGCGCCAATTCCTTTGCGTCAACACGATCAGTTTTCTTGTCGGTATCAGAAATCAGGTTCAGCTTTTCGGGGTGGGCAACAGTCACATCTAGGTGCTCAGACAGCGTATCGTGGATGTGGTAGTAATTGCTGGTTGCCTCGATTGCGGCTTCTGCTCCAGCATACTGCTGGGCGAGGTCGTCGAGGTTCGCGTTTTCGACGCGAACCTCTTCGAGGAGTTCACCAGCCTCATCCATCACTGCCACCTGTGCGTATCGCTTGTGAATGTCAATTCCAAGGAACATGGATTGTCACTCCGGGACGCCGGTGCGTGAAACAGAGAGTCACCTATGCGGGCTTTCCCGACTGCCGCTCCTGGCGGCAGTCGGGCTGTAACGCCCATAATTCGGCTTCTTACGCACTCGGACCAATCAGTACAACGTGCTCTAAGGCACGGACCAACCACCGGTCTCTTGCGTCCCATACTTGTTTCACGCTCTCATGGGATAGCAGAATTTCCATCGAATCAGTACAGGGAAAGTAATGAGAATAACTTCACGATTTTATTTGTTGGCAGCTTTTGTCAACAGAGACAGTTCCGACGGAACCCGGTTCAATTCGGAGTCGGATGGCGGGCCGCGTATACTAATCCTACGAGGCAGCCGACTGGAATTGCGAGCCACCATGTGAGTATGAATCCGACTGCGACAAAGAGGCCGGATAGTTCAAACGCATTCGTTATTGCGATACCGAACCCGACTGGCTCCGAACTCGCAATTTCCATCACGAAGACAACCGCCGCGATTGGTACAAACGCCACAAGGTACGTAGCCACAGCGCCGACGGCACCCTTCAAAGCACCACTAAATGCGGTCTGGGTCGGGACAAGCCGCCAGCCGACCACTCCGACGAGAAACGCCGATGGCACGGCAAAGGCCAGTCCAACCGTTGCAGAGTAGACGACCCAGTTGAACTCAAGCGTTGCAAAGTATGGTGACCAGCTGAGATCGAAGACCCCAGATTCAACGAACCAGACCGACATGATGTAGAGTGCCGATACAAGGGTGGCGCCGATTACTGCTGCATATCCTGCAGCTATGTCGCTACGATCAGTTGTGGGACCGTATCGGTTGAACACGGTCTGGAGGGAGTTTGAGTTCGGGGACTGCATAGGGTAATGTTAATTCACAGTCATTATATATCTTGTTGGTTCACTTTCAAGTGTACTGACCAGTCGGTTCTGACTCTTCGCGGTGAAAACAAGCTGCTCCAAAATTCAAATCCGGCGCATCGTCGTCACGACCTCCCGACCGGTCACCCGCCACTGACAGCCGTTCCAGACGGCCTCGATGCGCTCGAACCCACCATCACTCCGCGGATCAAACTCGACGCTCGCGAGCGTCGCCACCGACCACTTGCCGTGCTCGCCGACGTCGGGATCTAGGAGATCCACCCGGCCATTGGGACCAGCTTCCCCACCGAACTCGTAGCGGACTCGACGGCGGGTAGCGACGGCACAGTCCCGTGTGGCGCCTCGCACGAGGTCGTCGACGGGCGCGCCGACAGGTGGGCCACCGTCTCAGGCGGCGTGGTTAACCAACATCTTCGGGTGAAAGTGGCGGACCGTTGATTAAGAGCCACCATCACCGCACCATCCACGCCACGGTCGAGACTGTTGACAGTCCGATTGCGAGGACAAGTTGGACGCCGACCAAGACCTCGGCGCTGGGCTCGTACAACTTGGCGAGGCCAACGACTGCAAAGAGGATCTGTGCGACGACAACGGTCGTAATGGCGAGGATGGTAAGTTGGGCGCTGTTCATCGGCTGGCTCCTCGATGGCGGCGGGCGTTCGTTAGCATGGGTTTCGTGATGGCCCCGATTTCCCGCACCGACAGCGACACAAGCGACCGCTGCAAAGGGTCGTACGTCCGTCGGCTGCCGGGGCACCTCGGTGGCCGATGGGTGCTCCTAGTGTGTGCCAGCGATCTTGGTGGGTTGGTGGCACCCACTGATTTGACGCTCGCGAGTGAAAGCGATGGCTCTCGGCAGTGAAACTGTCGAGAACGAGTCTGTGCCGGGTAGCAGCCCGTATCTCGCGTAAACGTCTATCCAGTTCATGGGCCTCTTGGCTCAAGAAGGTTCGCAAACCGAGGTAAAACTCTACTGCTATTATTCCAAGACGACACTATGGGCCTGCAAAAAGCTTATTCTGCGTCGTCATGCCGTCTGATACGATGCCTGATATACTCGACACTGCACAAATTGAACTTGAAGAATGCTTTGAGCGCCTTGACGAATCCAAGCAGATCACTCCTCAAACTTGTGGTTATGTCGGTAGGGATGCTGAGTCGGCAGTCAGAACGCTGCAGATGAAGACGGTGAATGCTGCTCCCGGACTGAAAGCGCAGGCAGACGACATTGCCGAGCAGCTCCACGACCACGTTGATCATCTCGTAGCTGAAGGGCCGCTCAACTCCAATGATACCGATGCGCACTCAGAGGATATTGAGGAACTTCGTCGATTGATCAACGAGGCTAGAGACCTTGCGATGTCACTCCGAGATGACGACTTCGAGCTTGAAGAAATCCGAAACAGGACTACGATGAGCGAGCGGTTCGAGCAGATCGGGCGAGCCGCGTACGATCATCCGGAGTTGATGGAAGAACCGCTCGAAGAGCTGTTCCGCCGGGAACCCCATCTGGAGCCTCCTGTGGGCCGCCTTGAATAACGGACGAAGTCAACGGTAACTGTATGGGGGCACAGTTTCTCCCTCTCCTAACCAATGATTGCACATTTGATCTGTGAAACTCTGTCAGCTGTTGTATCCAAGTGAACACGCCGTGTTAGGTGTTGCTCTTCCAGACTGCGCTATCTCTTCTTTACTTTTTGAATGTCTGGTCCTTTCTACCCCTCTTCCTGATATCTTCTCATACACGTTCTGTTGCAGAATATGTGGGCACTGTTACGAGGAGAATCCAATCCTTCTCCGGGTGGGACTTTGTCGCCGCAATAATCACAAAATGCCATATAGTTTGTTCAGACTCCGAAGTTGTATAATTTCCTCTCTCACTGGGATCAAAAACTGACTGACCAACTTTGAAGAGCTATGCCAGTAGATATACCTCAGATCCGCCGCATCGTCGTCACGGCCTCCCGCCCAGTGACCCGCCACTGACAGCCGTCCCAGACAGCCTCAATGCGCTCAAACCCACCATCGCTCCGCAACTCGAACTCGATCTTCCGCTTGGGACCACGGACCGGTTCATACACGAAGCCCTTCGTGTCGGCGACAGACTGACCGCTCATGCTTCCACCATCCGAACAAGAGCGTCAAGTAGCGAACAGTCGGCGTTCGCCCTGCTATCTCACTCGCGCTCCGTGGCTAACCAACACTATCAGTCAAAAACGGTCGCTGTTGGTTAGCGGTGTAGAGTGGTTTCGGACTGGGTAGCGCAGAGAGGCGACGTATCGCACTGACCGTCGGTCTATCCGGTTTTTGTTACGAGCGGCGTGCAAGACTATAATTTACTGAACAGCCACAGGATTCGACAGTCGGAATCCCGCCGAACTGGTAGAGACTGGCCGCGACGAACGCCACCGAGAGCATGGCGGGCAGACTACGGATGTTCATGTAGTCGCTCACACGGTTCTGGTAGCTCATTCAGCATCACCGAACTGGCGACCCTCCCAGATATCGTACTCCTGTTCCTCATCGGCCTCGTTCGTGTACGTGCTCGTCTGTTCGGTGTGCTTGATACCGACCACGTCACCCTCGCCGAGGTCGTTGTCGTCGAGCGCGTTGTTGATCCGGTTGTTCGACCACATGGCGACCACATCGCTGATACCGCAGGCCAGTTCGATGACAGTAGTATCGTACTTGCCGCAGTTCGGCGAGAGGTCACGGATTTCACCGACGACCGATTCGCCGGCTTCCGGCTCAATCAACACCGAATCGTAGTCGTCGGTGCTGTTGTCGACCGGTTCGAGATCGTCGAAGGATAGCGTTTCCTGAGTTGCCATACACGACGAAAATTCGGGAGTGGATACTAGAAGGGGTCGGAGGCTCGGTGAAAGTGAAAATAGACACTAATGATTCAGAATTGTCCTGCAACCAAATTTTATAAACTTACTACATTTAAGCAGAGGCATTTATACTGTAAGCTAACAATTACGAGTTAAAAATTTCACTTCTAGTTATTGAAACAGAGCCCAATAGCTAAGTTTCACTCACTGATTTTAGGCACTACTCACCGTTATGCCGAATACATAGTTTTGTAGAAAGAGTCGGAAAACAATTAAGGCAATTCACAGTCTGAACACTTAATAAGGGAGTTCTCTCATCTAAGATGTCAAAGGTTACTTTGGAAACAGGTTTGGAGCAAGCGCTAATTAGTGCAGCAAATAATTCTGAAAATGCAACTCAATTTTTAGATCAGTATAAACAGACTAAGAGGCACCTTGAGAATGAAATGTATCCTTGGGTTCAATCAAATTGTAGCTGGTATACAGACCACGGTAGACAACATATTACCGCAGTCATGAATCAAGCCAGCCGACTATTAGAAAATGAACTAAGGGACCTTGACGAGGGGGATCTAAACGAATTAGATTTATTTATTCTTCTCACGGGCATCCTTTGGCATGACGTAGGGATGATTGTAAACCGATCTAAACATGAGCGAATATCAACCGAAGTGGCTTCCCGCTTCCGTGACATCGCGTTTCCATCTACCTCAATAAAAGCGACAGTGGACGATATTATCAAGGGTCACCGTCATCAAGCAGGATTAGATATTCCCAAAAAAAGTGCCACGTTCAATGTGGGGGGTGAAATTTATAAAATATATCCCAAGTCATTAGCCGGGATTTTGCGTTTTGCTGACGAGATATCAGAGACACAGGAACGGGTGTCAGGTGATACCTGGGTACGAGAAACTGTACCTGAAGAGAGTGAAATTTTCTGGCGTTACGCCGAAACAATTCAAGGATGCCATCCACACCTAAATGCTAAAGCTATAAATCTCAATATAGAAGTTGGCTTCGAGAAGGCTACCAAAATGTACCCCTGCCCGGGAAGTTTCGAAGAAAGAGGAAATGATGACGACGAAATATCTCTAATCGAATACATTATTTGTCGCCTTGAAAAATTAGTAAATGAACTATCATATTGCGAACGGTATTTCAATAGGTATGCCGAGGTCCGGGAGGCAAACGTAGAAATCACTATTCGTGATAGCTCAAATATCATTGTGAAAGAAATAAATGAAACCCTCGCTGCAGCAGGACTGACTACCAAAGGTAACTATCCGAACATCAATATATATGATGAATTTTTCGAAGAGTATTCAGAATGGAAACCCCATCAACTTCCAGATTCAGACGAGATTGACACGGCTGAATCTGGCTTACCACATGGGGGAAAATAAAAATGATAGATCTTGCAGAAAATCCATTTGCTGTACATAGCCCTGACGCACTGAAGGACGTTCCAGCTGAGCAGATTGTTGACCTCTTTATTGAAGAGCATACTCAGCTAGATAATGTTAAGGAGCAGAAACACACCTTTATTTGGGGCCCGAGAGGCTCTGGAAAGAGCTTTATGCTTAGATACTTAGAACCACAATGTAGATTCGTCGAGTATAATTCTCCTGACGATTTTTTTGATAGCGATAAACCATTTTTGGGTATCTATACTCCTTGCAAAAAAGGAGAGATTGACAAGACAGAACTTGATTTACTAAATGATCGTGCCTCACAGGTTATATCCGAACACCTTCTTAATTTGACAGTTGCAGAAGAGACCCTTTCAACTCTTTCCGGGCAATTTCCAAGTAGTTACTTTGACCATGATGAAAAGGTCAGGTTTTCACGTAGAATTCTAGATTTGTTCGATAGTGGTTCAATTACTGCTTCTCGGGAATATGCCTCAGATCGATATGACCAAGACGAAGAGCCTTTCAGGTGGTTAGAAGAGTTATTCATATCCGAAAAACGTCAAATATCCCACTATCTACAAGAACTGGCACTGAGTTCAGATGCGAAGTATACTGGCGCAACCAGCGGCTATCACGACTTTTTGCTTCCGCTAATGTCCAATGTTCAGCAGTTACTCGGCCGATCTGATGTTCCAGTGTACATTTTTATTGATGATGCTTTCCATCTATTTGAAGAACAACAAGAAGTCATAAACACATGGATTGCAAACCGAGATCAGAGTACCCTTTGTGTGAAGATTTCTTCAACTAGAGATAGGTATGAAACGTTTGAGACAACGGGTCGAGGGAGAATTGAAGAGACGCACGATTATAATAAGATAGATTTTGAGGAACTCTATACTGGTGAAGACAAGCAGTATTCAAAGAAGGTCCGAGATATTGTAGAAAAACGATTAGAAGTATCCGGTGTACCCACAACCGATATTGGAGAATTCCTGCCATATAGAGAGTTTGAACAAGAAAGGCTGGACGAAATTAAAGATGAATTAGAAGACGAATGGTTAGAGGAGGGAAAACCAGGTCGTCAATCTGATTATACCTCAAGGTATGCTAAGGCCCGCTTATTCCAAGAATTGGCCGCAGGAAAAACAGAAAAATTCTATTCCGGATTCGATGAGATTGTCCATATCTCTTCAGGTGTAGTTCGGAATTTCTTAGAGCCTTGCCAGTTGATGTTCAATGAAGTCAAGCGTGAAGGAGATAATGTTGATGATATAACACACATTCCGCCAAGAATTCAACATAAGGTTTTAAAACAGAATTCTGAGGACTTTCTGAAAGAAGCCCCTGAAAAAATCGCTAAAACTCTCCCTGAAGAGGATATGGGATACATCGAAGATTTAAAAACGTTGGTGCGATCTTTGGGAGAGTTGTTTTATCACCGGCTTCACGACCCTGACTCTCGCGAACCGCGAGTATTTTCATTTACTATCCGTGGTGATATCCCTAGTGATTCTGATTTGGATCGGGTCTTGGAATTGGGAGAGAGAATACGCTATTTCAAAGTAAAGACATATAGTACAAAGGAGGGTGGTGGTAGATCTGATTGGTATATACTCAATCGAAGATTAGCACCGATGTTCAAATTAGACCCAACCGGGTTTGAAGGTAGGATAACACTGACCCCAGAACTGCTCGAAATCGGTTGCAATGATAGTTCTGAATTTGTCAGACGACGGTTAGATATTGATGATAAGCAAGAGTCGTTGAATACATTTACGGAGGAAAAATGAGCAATCAGTTCATCGAATCCGAGCAACTTGGGTCAGAATTTACTGTTGGAAAGATTGACTCCAGCAAACCTGATGACCTTTATCTTACTAGTGCTGGCTTCGAGGAGCGAACGCTGACGGCAACTGAGTCTCTTGACTCAGAGTATGAGGCAGACTGGGGTATTGTTTATGTAAATAAGGAGTATTTCAAACGATCAAACAGTGAGGTGACCAAAACCCATCTAAACAAACAGAAAGAGAGTCTTCAGAAACATTGCGAAAACGTGGACGTATTGATGGGGAGCTGGTTAGAAGCGGATGAACAACTCTATACTCTGCGAGACGGATTTCAAGACTTCACAGGGCGAAATAGCTTAAATATCACAGTTGATGTGACTTCGTTCAACCGAGAGTCGCTCTTGGTAGCTTTCAATATTCTATATTCCCTGAGTAATAACGTTACTACTAGAGTCCTATATGTATCACCAGAAGAGCATGGTGAGTGGCTTACCAAGGGCCATCGACTAGTACGAAATGTGATTGGATTTGCTGGAATACAAAACTCAAGTAAGCCAACATTATTAATAATCTTATCGGGATTTGAGAAAGATCGAGCAGTTAGTACAATTGAAGAAATTGAACCCGGTAAAGTACTCATGGGGATTGGCAATCCACCCACCAAGGAAACCTTTCTTGAAGAGAATCTACAGAAGCAGGAGTTAGTTCTAAGCCAACAAGACACAGACAGATTTCGATTCTCTGCAGATAGTATAACTGATAGTAAAAAAGAAATTAAAAAGATTATTCAGAAATACACTGATGAATACAACCTCGTTTTGAGTCCTATGAGCACCAAATTATCTACTTTAGGGGCATGGGGCGCAGCTAGGGAATCGCGCGAAGTCCAAGTTGTCTATACTATTCCTGGTGAATATAATTTAAAAAATTACTCATCGGGTTCAGAAGCAATGTACATTGACTGGGTGAAATAGTGCCAACTGGGGAATAGGATAGTAAACAGTTTAAAGTATAACGCTGCGGAATGAAATTGGTAGATGCCGAAGACGGAACTCAAGAATGTTATCGACATTTTTTGTGGAGCAGGGGGACTGAGTGCAGGTTTTTCCAAAGCGGGATATAATATCATCACTGGTATTGACAATAATGAGAATTCTATTGAAACGTTTAGGGCTAATCATGATTGTGAGCCCATCGTGGGCGATATTCAGCGAGAGGGTGCAATCTCTGATATTAAAGACTCTGTTTCTCAGAATGGATCTAATATCGAGAATGTTGATTTAGTAATCGGGGGGCCACCGTGTAGAGGGTTTTCCATGGCGAATGTTCGGTCAGATTCTGCAGAACATCCTTTGAATGAACTACCAGCTCGATTCTTAGAGATAGTTCAAGAGATTAATCCTGAGGCTGTTCTAATAGAAAATGTTCCGAGATTGCTCACTATAGCGGATGGTAAGTTCAAAGAATCGATAATCGCACGTCTTGAAGAAATGGGGTACAGTACCACACATGGAGTTTTAGAAGCCGAAAAGTTTGGAGTCCCACAAAAAAGACGCCGCGTCTTTTTTATTGGTCATAAATCCGTTGAACCAGAATTACCTACTCAAGGCGAATTCAAATTCCAAATGCCTGTAACAGTTAAACAAGCGATATCAGATTTACCTGAACTACCAACTGGTGGCGGTGGAGAAATGAGAATGGAATATTCACCTAATAATTCTGGGATTAGCGAATATGTGGCGAAAATGCGTCGTAACGAAAAGAAGAGTATCGTTATGAACCACCGCACTACAAGGAATCAAGAGAAGACATACCGACGATTCAAGCATATTCCTCAAGGGGGTAATTGGAGAGACATTCCAGAAGATCTCATGAAGAATTATACAAATCGTCAGCAGACGCATGATCATATTTATCAACGATTAGATGAAGATGAGCCAGCAAAAACGGTAGCTAATTTCCGAAAGCAGATGATAGTTCATCCTACTCAGAATCGCTTACTTTCGGTACGGGAAGCAGCAAGGCTCCAATCATTCCCTGATGACTATCACTTTAAAGGCAGTAGCTTCAATGCTCGTCAACAGATGGTGGGCGATGCAGTCCCTGTGAATTTGGCATATTCCATTGGAAAGTCTCTTCAAAATTGCCATGCTACGAGTGAGATTTCATCTGTTTGAATTTCGAGTCTATGTCAAATAATTCTCGTTATTTTATTGGTTGATATGCAAACTGGTAGCCGACAAAGTGAATATTTTCTGTGATATTATATCTTTTATTTGCATTTATTTGATTGAAGGCAGTTGATACTTATTTTCCCTGTATTGAGCGATATTGTGTGCGGAGATTGTTCCTGTGAACTCATATCCACACCGGTTATGACCACACATCTACAATCGGTAAGGCACTCTCACAATCAACCTCGGGTAAATTATTGGTATCAACGACACAGTCCTCAGCCCCTTCAAGATTGCCTGAACTGTCGGCTACCTCTCTTTCCGGGAGGTCCCGATAGGCGTACGCACCGATGTAGTCGACAACGCTCCGGAATGTTATTTCGTCAGGAAGCGTTGAACGCACCTGCGGCTGTTCCACATCAGAAATCGCACGCTCTACGGCAGCGTCGAGATTGTGATGTTGTCCCACTGCCGACGTGCGAGATCATCGCGTATCTCGGATTCGCTCGTAGCTTGCACCGAGTCAAGCGAACACCACCGAACGGCTTCACGCACGTCAGGATTTTGGAGATGGTCGTTTGGTTCAATACCCTCCGTAATCGGTTTAGAGCAGGACCAGAACCGTCGGTTCGTCGCCCAGTACAGTGCGAGCTTCCACATCGCTGCTTTGTCGGCGTACGTCTCTCTGTCGTCGTCACCCTGCTTGAACGCCTCTGAGGCATTGAGCAGCGAGCCGAAGGTCGCACTCAGATACTTGCCGAGATACGCGCCAGCTGTCGACTCTTTCTCATAACTGTCGTCACCGAACTCGATCAGTTCGTGCGAGCGGGTTCGATCGCGTACCCACTCTTCACCGTGATCGTGGTCACCAAACCGATATCAATCGACAAAGCCCTCGTCGCTCTGGAATTCGGGTTCCAGCTCGTCAAGGTCGTCGCGGTACGTCAGCGGGTACACGTCGACGATCTCGCCCTAGCCGTAGTCGGCCCACTTTGCAGCTACCTCCGGTTTGTCGCAAAGCCACGGCATATCATCCCTATCACCCGTTGGTACATCGAAGAATAGGACATGGAGATGCGGATAGCCTTTCTCAGTGAACTCCAAGGCCTTGATGTAGTCCGGTCGGTCACGCGGTCGCCCAGTCACCTCGCTATCGATATCGTGCCGCCAACTAGGAACAGCGGAACGTCGAGTATTGTCTTTTGTCGAAGGATCTGAATCGAAGTACGACAGGAGTCGATTGAAGTTCTCGTTGATCGAATCAATTCCGTCGAGCAGCGAGTCCTGGCGCTTTGGGTCGGTCGTCAATGTGACCAGCACGGCGTTGTCAGGGTTCTCGTAACCGTATTCGAGTGCATCGTTAGACCGAGCGAGCTGCTTCGAGACGCGCCCTTGGTCATTGAAACGAGTTTTGTATCGCTTGGTCATCCGCTGTGTGGCCTCGCCACCGCGCCGGTCGACGAAGTGGACATCGAACAGGAGTTTGTAGTCTTTGATGCAATTGAGGTAGGATGTAAAACCGCCCTTCAGTAGCTCCCGTAGGTCATCGTCGACAGAATCGACCTTAGAGAGGTAGTTCCGGAGGAACTCTCTGTCGTACTTGATGCCCTCTCCATTGGCTGTTTGAGTAAGACCTTCTGTAATCACAGACAATAGAGACATTCACGTTGTAGCCATGATTCTCGCACTAATCAGATTCTGTGTTCTGAGAGAACTGTACTGTAGAGAGGTGTGCGGGAGGAATCAGATGCGCCGCATGGTCGTCACAACCTCCCTGCCAGTCACCCGCCACTGACAGCCGTTCCAGACGGCCTCGATACGCTCGAAGCTACCGTCCGATCGTGGTTCGAACTCAATCTTCCGCTTGGGACCGCACACCGGCTCGTACACGAAGCCTCTCGCGTCGACGACAGTCTCACTCATGCTTCCACCGCCCGAACAAAATCTCCAACCAGCGACCCACCGACATTCGGACCAGTCGCCCAGCCGCGCTCCGAGCGCGTGTACTCGCACCACTCAGAAAGCGTCTCGAAGGGCGTCGCTGCCAGCTCAACTGTCTCGGCGTCGCAATCAGCCGCCACAACAGCGACGGCGAACTCGTAGCTGTCCCAGTAATACGCTGCACCCTCGCCGTCGACGCCGAGAAACAGCGGTCGGCCTTGGGTCAGTAGTTCGCGGGCGGTACGTTCTTGTGGATTGGATTGCGTAGTTGCCATTGGTTCTTGTGGGAACCACGTGCCTCGGTGTTCCAATCACCGGGGCGATTTCGTGCGAAATCGACCAGCGGCGCGTGTGTTCCTGTACTTATCTTATGTTACGCCACCACCATAATACTTTTGCTGGCCGTAAAAGACAGTGATAGTAGAAGATGTCTCAGGGAAAACGCGAAGTTACCGACGCAGAGATTGTTGACGCGTTCGGAGAAATTTCCGGTCCGTTTGCCGCAGCATCCGAAATTGCAGAATTCTTCGGACATACCCGCCAGTGGGCACATAAGCGGCTCACACAACTTCACGAGCAGGACGTTGTAGAAAGAAAGAAGACTGGAGAACAAACTGTAGTCTGGTGGGTAGAAAATTAATTTCCGCGTGTCTCAGAAAGGTACTGTCTGCCTTCATCAGTAACCCAGTAGAAGCGTGAATTTCCGCCGGGATTCTTGCTATCGACGTATTCAGACGACTCCAGTTTCTGTAACTGCTGATGGCCCCACTGTCGGGTTTTGTCAAACTCATCTCCGACCTCACTTGCGGTAAAAGCGGGGTCAGGGGATTGGACCATGAAGAGAAGAATTTCACGAGGACTTGCAGCCGGATCTGGTCCACTAGGCACATCAAGCTACAATCCCGACTGGCGATTAAGTTATGCGGTGTTTTTCATTTACGGCCAGCAAAGGTTAAGTGCGGCCAGTGTAACAGTCTAAAACAGGCGACGCCGACTCGCACACATCGGCGTCCCGTCGACCCCATGACCACTCGCAAGCCCACCCATGAAGAGTCGCATCGCTCGCCAGCCTCGATTTCCGTTCATCCGGAATCCACCAGCCAGAGACACACGCAGGGAGGCCACCGATGACGACCTACCACGACCTCACGGGCTTCCAGCGCGATCTGCTCGAAGCCATCGCCGCCGTCGACGACGAGCCCTACGGCCTCGCGCTGAAAGACTATCTCGACGAGCGCTACGCCGACCCGATCAACCACAGCCGCCTCTACCAGAATCTCACACAACTCGCCGACCAGAACCTCGTCAACCGAAAAGAACTCGACGGCCGCACCAACGAATATACGCTGACTGGCACTGGCACTCAACTCCTCCAGCACCATGCCGACACGCTCGCCGGCCTGTGTGACCAGCCCCGGCCCGTCGTTGGAGGTGAGCAATCGTGATGACTCAGTGGTATCACGACAATATCAAACCGGTTTTATATTCTAGCCGGAGAGTAAAAGCCGGGCGACTGTGGGCACAGAGCGAGTCGCCCGGTTATTGTCAGAGGCACGCACGGGTTCTGGGTGCCGACTGCTCAGGTCGTGAGCAGATTCCCAGCGGAACGGGACGCGGGACCCGGGACCCATCTATGCACAACCCAATCCCTGTAAATAACTTTTTCGGGGCCTGTACATACGGTACCGTACCCGTATTCGTGAGCGGGACTCACCGCTCACGCTGTGGTCGATCTCCTCCCGTCAGCCGATCCCGCTACCAGTGTGGCCCGTCACCGAAAGATGGTGGACAGCCAAGGTGTGGGTGTGGGAGTGGCGTGTGCACCATCCGAAGTCGTCATCCACGACGACGGGTTCTGGACCCGGGCCAATCGATGAATTTGGGGGGATTCAAGAGGGAATGGAGCGGGGACCAGAACCCGACCGAACGATATGTGGTTGGTAAACAAAACATATGTGATACCGTTCCGCCGTCCATTGATTTACGGCCGAGTGGCTACCCGCTGACAACCCGTTTGTGCCACCGGGAGGTTGGTCGATGACGACCCAGCCCGCTGCCGGCGAGATTGTCGCCATCACGACCACCGACAGCGATCCCTCCCTGCTGGTCTGTGCTGTCGACGCCGAGCAGGTCACAGGCGTCTTGCTTGCCGACCTGTCGACCGAGACAATCCACCGACTGCGAGCGTCTGAGCCAGATACAGCCACGCGCCGGCAGGTGGCCACCGCCATCGAGCCCGCTGACGAGTGTCTGTCGTTCACCGTCCCACTGACAGACTACGCACGAGTCGAACGCAACAGCAGCAGTCCTGAGCCGTTCGCGGGAGAGAAGCAGTAGATGGCCCCGAAAACCACGGCTACGACTGAACGCGACACAGCGCCCACACAGCCTGACGAGCGGTGGCTCCGCGACATGATTGGTGACTACACCCACGACATCGGTAGCAAGCGTCCAGCGGTGATCGAGAGGTGACCCGCTACGGGATGCCCACCAGCGTCGCTCCTAGCCGGCGCTGAGGCTGGCAGGCGCTCAAGCGTCACTCCGGCTGCCACGAGACACCGTTGCCAGTCAGTAGTCCAGCGTCAGTCGACACCTCGATAGCCCGTGCTGTGGTCAGCACTACCCGGTTCGATTCCGGGCACGGGTCCTGTGGTCACGATGCCACGACAAACAAGCCCCGACGACAACGAGACTGACAGCACAGCCACCGACAAAGCCCTCGCCTACCACCTTGACATGGACCTCGGACAGGATGGCACTGATACCGACGACCTCCAGTCACTTGTCAGCGAACTCGGCGACGAAGTATCACCCCCCGTTTCGAGTGTTCTTGAGCTGTTGGTCGCGACTATTGACGACCTCCAAGCCCGCGTCGACGATCTCGAGGCCGACCTCGAACGGACCCACGACGTTGCGACGACAGCCGTTGGGACGGCCGCGGAAAACGAGAGCCGCCTCGACGACGTCGAAACCCAACAGGAGACCACCCACGATGTCGCTAAGAGTGCCATCGCCAAGGCCCAGCAACTCGAAGCCGACACCGACCAGCAAGAAGACGCCGAGCAGTTGCCCGAAGGCATCGAACCCAGCAGTTCGCCACTAGATTTCTTCGCGAACTGTCGGCAGTCGAAATTCAAGACGATGTTCGTCGAGCGGTCGAATCGACAGAACACCTATCGGGCCATTGCCATCGCCAAACGCTGGCCGGAGTTTGCCACGACGCGAACCGACGGCAGCGGCGTGTTCATGACCAGAGCCGATCTGCAAACGGCTTTGACTGCCGAACTCGGGAAAGAGCCCCACCGACAGACGATCAAGCGAGTCTGGGAGACACTCGTCGAATTGGGCGGCGATGATATCGTCGAGAAAACCCGACAAGTCGGGCGAGACCAGACGAAAACGGAAATCCTCGCGATGGATATGAAGGTCGCTGAAGGACTGCTCGAAAAACGCTACATCGGCCTCGATCTGTTAGAGAACAGCGACCACAAAGCCGCGACGGGTGGCGTCACACCCGTTGTGGTGGAGTCCTCGGCCTGACCCTGTGACGGACACCGACGAAGACGGGAATCGGCACTAAATCGACGCTGTCGGACGCGGTGGCACGTGCCCTGCCGCTGCCGACGCCACTGTTTGGTAGCTACAGGAACCGGGAGCGACCCCTTGGTTTCAGGAGTGTAGTGAGTGGTCGTAACACGAACGGAGCGACCAGAGCAGTTCGCTGGTTCACAACGGGTGTGACGGACAACCCTCCATGTTAGTGAGACGATAGGGTGATACCTATGCTAACCAACAACCGCGCGAATCCTCCTATTTTGTTGGTTAGCTCTTAGTGAACCCGTGGCGAGGCAGCCTGCATTTGCTGCTCGTCCTGTTCGGTCGGCAGGAAATCTTCACCCTTTCCGGGAACAACCCGCCCAATTAAAGCTACCAGTGAGGGACTAACCAGTCAGGACAGCAGTATACCATGCAATCTGTATTACTCGGTTTATAATA
>AOLX01000007.1 GCA_000336895.1 Haloarcula argentinensis DSM 12282
AAAGAATACTGACCTTTCACCCCGGCAGAACATCTACCTATCCCGATACTACCAACACGCCCACATATTGTTATTAGCAGTTCTAACCATAGCCAGACAGAACCCGAAACCGCATGACAGCGCAGGGGTCGCCGATCGCCCCGGAGTATCACCCATCACAACTTACCGCCGTCTTGCGATTCTTCCCCCTGTCGAATCCCGGCCCTATCCGTACAATCGCAGGACGGCGTAAGGATACCCCTGTCTGAACCGCCACAACTTACCGCCGTCTTGCGATTCTCCCACCACAATCACTCGCCCCTCCGCTCCCTAATCGCAGGACGGCGCAAGGGTCGCCGAAAATCGAACCGACCCCACCACCCACCACAGGGACCTATAACGGTGTCTAGGGGGACCCCACCCGGCACCTCTCACCTCGCGGTGGGACCGACCGATCTAGTCTGGTGGCGGTCCTCTATCCTCGTCGCGCCGGAAGTCTCCCGACGCAGCCGACACCCAGTCCTCGACGATCGGATCCCACGCCATCAGTGACCAGTCCTCCTCGAGCGCACTGCCGTCACGATCGTCGCCGCCCGGATCGCGTGGATCGAGATCGACGTCGGCGCTAGATCCGTACCGCCGCGACCCCGACGGCAGGAACGACAGCGAGCCACGACCGAGGTACGCACTGATGTAGTGCGCCGCGTTCCGTGCGTCCACCCGCCGGATGTCCACCACCCGGCCGAGGCCGACGCGCTCGGCCAACTGCGACAGTTCCCGCTGCGGCAGGAACCGATCCACGAGCAGGTGCAGGTGCGGCCGGTCCCGCTCGTCTCCCTCGTGCCGCACCCACAGATACGACAGGTTTGGATAGCGGTCCCTCAGTTCCGTCCTCAGCGCGTTCCACCGATCGGTGATGTACTCGTGCTTCTCCTCCTTCGACGCGGGCGCTCTGCGGTCCACTGTGAGCGTCAGGAACCGACGCATCTCCGGGCGCTCCTCCGTGATCCGTTCTATCTCCTCGATCAGTCCCATCCTCAGCCGGTGGCCGCAACACTCGCAGTCCCACGAACCGCAACGGTACGACGCCTGTTCCCCCGATTCTGTCTGGTACTTCAGGTGCGCCAAGTCCTTCCGGCAGTCCGGCCGCTCCCGATCCGGCCCGCAATCCCAGTCCCGACCGAGCCGTGACTGCTCATCCAACTCGACCTCGCCGTCGACGGGATCCGCGCTCACTCCGACCACCCCGACCGACGCGATCGCGAGCTGCTCCACGAGTGGCCCGACAGCACGTCCGGCCCAGCTGGGGCGGCAC
>AOLX01000008.1 GCA_000336895.1 Haloarcula argentinensis DSM 12282
CCCTAACACGAATGCGTTGTGTTGGTGGTTCGATTAGCGGTTGGTGCGTCTCTTGTTGCGTTCTTGTTGCGTTCTTGGTCTATGGAATTAACTCCCGAGAGCTATCGGTCCGCGGACCGCCCTTGCTGACGACGGTGCCAGCCGACCCGACTCGGATTGCTATACCGACATACGGTTTACCGGCCGGTACACCGCCGACTCCGAGCATAGAAATCGACGGCGAGAAGCTTTGAACCTGTCTGCAACCGTGTTCCGCGGCCCTAACCCCAAGGGTTAGGGCAGGGAGACCCGACCTCTAGACCCATTCGTATTCGTGTGGAGGTCCGTGATGATGGACTGCGCGGCCGTCATCGACCGCGAGCCGGAGCGCCGGGCGCACCGACTTCCGCCACCACGTCTCTTTGCTCTGGTCCTCGACGGCGAACGCGGGCAGAAGTTCGTCCTCAAAATCCGAGCGCGTCATCCGACCATCGTCCCGAAGGACGCGGAGCGCCGCGCGACCGGCGTCACGTTGCTCCTGTCGCTTTGCGTCCGTCCGTCCGGGCGTCCAGTCGGCCAGCAGGTCCTCGAAGCCGTCGCGGTCGTCGCTCGTCTCAGACGCGTCGTCAAGAGCCGTCTGGTCGGGATGCTCGTCCGGGCGCATCGTCGGCGGCGTCACTCGGTCAACGTGCCACCATGCAACCGCCCGAGCGCCGACTTGCTTGCTTCCCACGTCGTCGGTTCGCTCTAGGATTCGGAGTTGGTTCAGGACGTGCCGAGACGAACACCCGAGTTCGTCGGCTAGGTCTCCAGTCGTCACAACCGGGTCACGATGTCGCAACATCGCGTCCTCAATCGCGTCTAGGTCAACTTCGCTCATACTTCGTTCGTCGTTCGCACGAGGGAACCATAACCG
>AOLX01000009.1 GCA_000336895.1 Haloarcula argentinensis DSM 12282
ACCGGGAGCCGGTCGGCGGGGGAGAACCCCCGCGTCTACCGCCCCCCGCTGACGACGCCGCCAGCCGCGGGAGTCCCCGCCCCAGATTCGGCTGAGACGACATCCGCCCGGCGCTCCGCCCAATCGGTCGGGATGACAAGCGCGCGCTCTCCAGACGACGTGTGGCGGATTTCAGCGAGTCCGTGCGTCCAATCAACGATGCGTTCCATGATTCGCTTCGTCGTCTTGCTCTCGACCGCGCCGTCCGACTCTCCGGCGACCTTCAGGGCCTTCATCATGTCCGGGGAGGTGACGCGGAACTTCTGGTTGTTCGAGTCGCCCGCGATGCTAGCGAGGTCGTCCATGTGGTTCCAGATGAACCGGGCACGCCAGAGGTTCCGAGACTGAGCTGTATCGAGCTGGGTGCGCGCCACGTCGTCGGGCATCCGGGCGAGTTTTTCGATGGGGAGGAGTCCAACGAGGTCGTCCGACTGAGGGCCGGCGTCCGCAGTCTCGATTCCTTCGAGAGCGTCGTTGACAAACTGCTTCCATCGAGACATGCCATTCTGCCACCCTTCGAGAGTTTCAACCCGGTCTTCTGCGTCTTCACGTGCCTTTCTCTCGCCTTCGAGTTCGGCACGGAGTCGTTCGTTCTCGGCTTCGAGTTCGGAAACACGGGATTCGAGGGAGTCGATTCGGTCGATAACGTCGTCTAGTGAGGTCATGGTCATTGCTGAGATAGGTTGTGTTGGTCAGGGTTCGATGCGGCATCACGTGCGAGCGCTGCGATTTCGCGCGAGACCTCGCCAACGACCGGGTGGGTCGCTAGTTCGTCGACGGCGTCGAGCGCGTCAGCTACTGCTTCGGCATCGTCGATGAATCGAATTGGTCGGAGTGCGGGATTGTCGTGTTGCATGGTTGACAGCCCACGAACCTCGAAAATTTGCAGTGCAAACAGCATATCCGGTGAATTTAAGCCGGATAGCGCCGTTAGCTCATATACACGCCCGAAACCGTTGCTTCGGTTTCGGGGGTTCTTCTTCGGGAGCAAGGGGCCATCTTGCTCCCGCCGCGCCACACCGTGAGTGACACGTCCGAGTTCTTGCTCTAACTGTTCAGTCAGGATTACTTAAACGTTTGTTAGTTCTTCCAAACTGCTCGTAATGCAAACAATTCTGTTAGCCATGCAAACATATTGACCACAATGAGTTTCCATCCAGCGATTGGCGGGTATCTCATGGACATCACGCCAACACAGAAAGCCATCCTCGTTGATTTGTTACTCCACAATGATGATAAGGCTGGTAACATTGCTCGGAGGACAGGGAGACACCGAAATTCGGTGTCTCGTTCCTTTCAGGACCTCTTAGATGCTGGATTCGTGCAGGAGAAGGGCGGCGGAGTCTACCGACTAACGGACCGTGGCCGAGAGTCAGCAATCGGCCTTGTAAAGCCACAGATTGATGTTTACGAGGCTTAAGATGGATATTTGCTACGCAAACTAAACAGTCATCAACACAAACACTTTTCACTAATTGCGACAGTCTAAAAATGTAATGTCGAAGATGGAATTCGACCCCGCAGACGCGGGGTTCACGGTGGCTCTCATGGTCGCCGGATTCATTCAGACGGGCATCGCAACCTTCCAACTATTCGATATCAATTTCACCGACGTGATTTTCTCGTCGGGGAATATCGAAATCACGCTTGCGTACGCGGTATCTGTCGGCGCGTTCGCGGGCATCATCATCACGAACGAGAACACCGACCTATCGTCTCTCAAAGACGATGCGGAGAAGCTTGACGACTACTATATGTGGTCGATTTTCGGCACGGTCGGGGTGTTCGCTGCGTGGCTGTTGGTCGGTGACGTTTCCTCATTCTTCCAGAGTAGCGACCTCTGGGGCTTGGTCTACGTCGGCATCACGAGCACGGCCGGGTTCGCTGCGGGGTGGATGCTCTAATGGTGGACCTTGACCTTGACCTAGAGACGGTCGCCACACTTGGCGCGTCGGTTGGTGCTCTCGACGCCGGACTATCCGCGGGCGCAGACATCACGATTTTATCCGACCTGCTTGGTGGCAGTCTTGAAATAGGGCTGATTGTGGTTGGTGCAGCCGGTGGGTCTCTCATCGCAGACCGGCTCGGACTCGTTGAGGTGTTTGATTCGTGACTCTCGTTCGGAGGGTCATGGTTATGCTGCTCGTTGGAATCGTCATCACGACCGCCGCCACGAGCGGCGTGGTTCCAGGGTCATCTCCGGTCGGACACGCATCTGCGGAGATGGTCAACTGCGATGGTTCGGCGTCAAACTACCTCGGTGGTGCGTGGTTCAATACGATTCTCGGCAATACCGAGGGTTGTCATTGGTCAGACAACACCGACTATGAGAATCTCACCGCCACAAATGCGTATTCAAGCGCTCTTGCCCTGAAAGACGCAACCGACTCGTACACCACGACGACGCAGAACTTCATGGCTAATGCTCGAACGGTCGCCATGTCAAAGGCTAAAATAACGATGGTGAACGAGCTAAATAACGGTGCATCCCGGTCACAGGCTAAATCCGCGGTGAACCAAACGGTTCGAGACTACTACTCTCGGGTTCAGGTTCGGATTCTCTCAGATTGGGACGCTAAAGTCACTCAAATAGCTAGTCTAGATAACCAATCCGACCAAACAATTGGATACTACTACCAAAATGAGAGGAATGGAGAATGGTACTCTGGTGGTGAAACGCTTGGAACAAACACGATTCAATTCGAGTTAGTCAATGGAACATCTGTCGATACTGAAGAAATCTCTCTGAGGACTCTCCCATCCGGCTCCCGTTTCCATCCGGGGGGGTCGTCAGACCCACCAAAAGCATCTCCTATCCGGGTTGTTGCCGTCGAACCAAACTCGTCCGAGGAGACACGAATCTTCGAGTCACAGGATTATGGGTCGCTCGGCTCTTGGGCGAACGACCAGAACGACACCTATCTGCTCGACGAAACCCAAGAGCAGACCCAACAAGTGCTTGCGAATATGGACCCCTACGTTGATGAGGTGTCCAGCCAGTACCAAGCAGGCGAAATAAACTCGTCAGACCTTGCGATGATGGACCCATCCACTATCGGGGCTGAGGCATCCACATCTCTCAAAAAGTCTGGATACTACGGTCAGGGCGCGGCCATGCTCGCGTCAACCGGTGCTTCCGGGGATATCAATGCATCGCACACTATTGCAGTCGGAGACGGCTCGGGCAATCCGACGGTGCTTAATGGAACATTGTTCTACACCGGAGATGACGCATCTGGTGGCTGGGATACTGGTCAGACATACCGATTTTCAGATTATAATGGAACCTTCTACATGGCTGTTCAAGATGGGGCCAACGGCACGATTGTTGACCTCTCCACATATGGGTCGCAGTTTGAAATTTTAGAGGCTGTGAACACCCGGACAGGGGAGACGATGAACACGACCAGCCCACACAAGTACCTCTACAACTCAACGAACGCAAGCTCCCTCGCGGACGAAATCGAGCAGTTGCGACAACTCAGAAGGCAGTATGAGACCACCGGAACTGGTGGCGGTGGTGGCGGCGGTGGCTTCGGTGTTGGAACCGAAGACCGCGTTATCATCGTTGCCGCGATTGTCGCGCTCATCCTCGTCTCAACCCGGAACTAACCCCACCGATTCCCAATTTTTCGGACACCATGCGCCGAATAATCACCACACTCATAATCCTCATCGCAGTTGTATCGCCCGCGCTCGTCGGCACGGTCGCCGCGACGAACGAGACAGCGACCGCCACGCCGAGCACGCCCGAATCAACCCAGACTATCGAACTCTCCCCGACGACTCGAATCAAATCGTGGTCGTTCTCAAATGGGACGTTCTCGCTCGTCGTCGAGGCGGATACTCCGACTCGAATCGCAATCACCGACGCCGGGACTCTCTCCCGAATCCTGAGCGAAGGAGACGGCTCGGCCGCGGGGAAAGCCCGCGTTCGGCGCATGACCTTGACCCCCGGCGAGACCACCGTCAATTTCCGCGCCGAGGACTTCAACGGCGCGTCGGCAATCACCGTCACCTCATCGAATGCGGACGGTATCGTTGCTATCCGGTCTGACGCAGTTAGGGCCGCGAAACCCCCCGTCGAATGGGGCACCGTCCAGTCACTCATTGGCGCAACAGCGGTCGCGTCAGTCGGCGGGACCTATGTCTGGGTGAAGCGCAAGCGCGAGGAGACAGACCTTGAGGTGGTCCGCGAATGGTGAACGACTGGCTGAAGCTCGGTGGCGCGGGCGCGGCGCTGGCGTACTTCGGCGGCGCGGAACTCCCGGCGTGGTCGAGCCTCGCGGTCTCAGCGCTCGTCATCGCGGGCGTGGCCGCGCTGTTCGCCACGGGGAAAATCAACGACCTCCTCCCCGACCCGCCTCGCGTCCGAATCGTACAGGTGAACGCGAACAACGACGAACCTATGGCGTGCTGGTCGCTCTCGCCGGACACGTTCGCAGAGACTCAGGTTGAGTGGGGGCCGCTGTATCCGCACCAGAAGGCAGAGGGGGAAGTGTACGAGGCGTATGCCTTCGACCCCGGTCGAAACGTCGCAGTCGGGACGTGGCGGCGGTCTATCCCCGGCTCGTCGCTCGTCGGTCGGCACGATACAGACGAGGTGCTGGACGTGATTGGAGAGTACCGCGGCGACCTCGAACCCGCGGCTCGACGCGGAGAATCGCTCCGGCAGGCGCTTCCGGCAATCGTCCGGCGTGTGAAGTTCGACACGATGGAATCGCAGAACGCCGCGCTCGACCCATCGAAACCGATGGTGACGGACCAGCCGTCAGTTGACGAGATTATCACGGCCGAACTCCCCGACGAACTCCGGCCGGGACGCCTTCGGAACGGCGACCTCCGCGACCTGCTCGACGCCGCCGCCGAAGACGACGGCGACGACTGGGGCGACGGAATGGGAATGGTCTTTGACGACGACCTCCCAGACGACGCGCTCGAACCGCGCGACCCACTTCTGAACGACGGAGGGAGCGCATGAGCGGCGGACGGAGCCAAGACCGGAACACCATCTATTCGGCCGCAC
>AOLX01000010.1 GCA_000336895.1 Haloarcula argentinensis DSM 12282
CTTCAACCCCACAAGGGTTCGTCTGAAACTAACTAAAGACTTCAAACTCTACCTCTACCTCCGAGCTTCAACCCCACAAGGGTTCGTCTGAAACTTCGTCACGTATGCTCCGGCGATGCTGGCCAGACTCAGCTTCAACCCCACAAGGGTTCGTCTGAAACCGTTACAGTCGTTGTGCAAAAGTTGTGTGGGCTGTGCTTCAACCCCACAAGGGTTCGTCTGAAACCCATCAGCAGAGTCGGAGACGGTGAATACCGGTTGCTTCAACCCCACAAGGGTTCGTCTGAAACCGTTCGGCCACCGATCTTGGTGCGCGTCGTCACGTGCGCTTCAACCCCACAAGGGTTCGTCTGAAACGAACTCCTACGGAATCCCAACCCTGACGACAACTGGCTTCAACCCCACAAGGGTTCGTCTGAAACCGGCCACCGATCTTGGTGCGCGCCGCCACGTGCGCTTCAACCCCACAAGGGTTCGTCTGAAACCCGCGAGACGGTCGGCGACGGGTGGGCCGAAGGCAAGCTTCAACCCCACAAGGGTTCGTCTGAAACTCGGACATGAACGACTTCGGCGAGGACCTCGCGGCTGCTTCAACCCCACAAGGGTTCGTCTGAAACCCAGTTGGCGCGCTGTTGAACTCATCGTATATAACGCTTCAACCCCACAAGGGTTCGTCTGAAACTCGGGGGCATCATATCTCCATGGTATCTGGGTAGAGCTTCAACCCCACAAGGGTTCGTCTGAAACTTCGTAGTGTGCTGGCTCATCGCACCCAATAGCGTTGCTTCAACCCCACAAGGGTTCGTCTGAAACAGGGTGTCACCCACTGGGACGAGTTCGAACCGGCGCTTCAACCCCACAAGGGTTCGTCTGAAACCTCGGCGGCGTCAATGATGTCCCGCGTGGCTTGCTCGCTTCAACCCCACAAGGGTTCGTCTGAAACGAACGACAAACATGGCATTGACTGTCGTCCGTCTGGCTTCAACCCCACAAGGGTTCGTCTGAAACCATGCCCAATATACGGGCTATAGACGTACTAACAGCGGATCACAGTAAAGCCCTTCCGTCGACCATCAATAGTGCGTGTTCCCCAGGGGGGTCGACGGAAACCGACTATAGAAACCGCTGATCCTCGGTTGGGTCTTCGCCATAGACTGTCCGATTGAGTAGCGTATCAGAAGACAGCTCATAGATGATTGTTGATTCACCGGGTTTCAGCAAATCATCTATTTCGTTTTTGAGCTTGGACAAGTCTCCCTCGGAAATCTCGCCTTCGAGAACAGAATTCTGGACGTGAGTTAGATATCGGCGGCCGATTTTGAGAGCTTTCTGTGTTCGGTCTGCCTCCAAATCATATACCATTACCACGTACATGTCACCACCACCGTTGGAATGGTTTGTACTCTTCTCCCGTGAGCAAGTGCTTTTTCAGCTTGTATGCCTCAAGCCGCATCAGATACTGGTAGCTCACCTTACGGCTGAGCGTCGGATGTTCGACAGTCCGCTCAAGCGTCTCTTCGAATGCCTTTGTGTACGTTTTTCGGCCAGATTCATTCAATAGGCATGATCCGAGTTCCGTCTCGAAATCGGTATCTGAAATCTGGTTTCGGTTCACTAGCCGAAACAGGACACGGTCGGCAAGGACCGGTTTGAACAGGTCGGCGAGGTCGAGAGACAGCGAGTAGCGTCGCTCGCCTGGCTCGTGCAAGTAGCTGACCGTCGGATCGAGTGCAGTAGCACGGATCGCCGAGACGCAGTTCGCATAGACCAGCGAATTACCGAACGAAATGAGGCTGTTAATCTCGTTGGGTGGTGGGTTGTACTCACGCCGAGCCAACTGGAACTCGCTCGGGAGAATCTCGTTAAAGCTCCGGTAGTACGCCTTTCTTGCGGTGGCTTCGGTTCCGAGTAACTCATCGACTGGCAGTTCCTCATCAACGCGTGCGGCCGCAGCTTCCAGATCCTCGATTACGTCGTCGAGATTGTGATCACGGCCGTTGTAGTAGACCACGTTCGTCCGCATATTATGGATGCTGCCCCGTACAATTGCCGCGGCGAGTTGCCGTCTGTGCTGGCTGTCCTCGTAGGCGCGAACTTGGTTGACGACAGTCTTCCCGGAGGTTTGACCACGTTTCGGCATTACCGAACCCGCGTAGTAATCTTCCCAGCCGAAGACGTGGAGTGCGACCGTACGGTCGTTGAGGAACGACATCAGCCGCGTGTTGAAATCGATCTGACCATGCAAAAAGAACGCCTCAGCGTTCTCAATTGGGATGTATTGCTTTTCCCCACCGTCGTCGGGGACGAGTCTGAGCGTGTCGTCGCTACGTTCGAGTCGGCCGTCCGAAAAGACGTGGTAGTTCCGATCCATTGTTAACACCAACAGAAGTCGTGGTATGCACAGGAGTCACAGAACGGTTTCTCCTCTGCCGCCGGCGGCGAGGACTGCCTGACGATCTCGTGGATGCCGCGAATCGCGGTTTCGACCTTATCCGTTCGCTCCGCTGTGAGTTCGACCGGCTCCCGCTTTCGCTCTCGTGGGTGAGCCAAGACGCCGTCCTTCTGGATATCGGCAACGCGGTCGAGATACCAGAGGTAGTACGACAGCTGCATTTCTGCGGGCTCCGTGAGCGTTGAGGAAGGTTTAACCTCGACGACGCGGCCGTCGTCAAGTAAATCGAGTGAGATCATGCCGAGATGGAGGTTCTCGCGTTTTTCACTGTAGGCCGTTTCATCGACACGGGTACCACGGACCACGGTGGCGTTCTCGCGGTCAATTTCGAGATTCCGGCTTTCGAACCAGAGTTCCCGCTTGCAGACGTAGTAGTACTGTATCATCACGCCAGTCACGCGGAAGGGATCGTCGACCGGCTCGCCACGAGCTGTGGCGAGGAGGCGGTCGACTGGGTCAGTGGCGGTCATAAGATCCGCCTCTCAGCAGTGCTGTCTGGAATGACGAAACCTGTATTCTGATCGAAATACTCACCCAATCCGTGTTTGCGGACATCAAGCCATCGTACGTCCGTATCGGAGTGAACCCTGTTTAGCTGACTCAGCTTTTCTTTTTTATCTGACTCGCCGTAGTAAACCGGAATCGACACCCGCGCTTCTTTGAGTCCATCCATCAACCGATGGACGCGGTCGAACTCGTACTGGCTCCATGCTTCGCGCACCTGCTCTACCCGCTCCCGTTCGGCTTCAGTTCGACAGATAATGATGTCCACTGCGTTACGCTGATCAATCAGTGATAGCTCTCCGAGTTTGTCTCCGCGTACGTCATCGACATACCCAGCGTACTCCTGTTTGCCGACGTTCTTGTCTGTATGTAGTGTTTTGTAGTATTCCGTGACTGCTGTACGGGCCACAGAGGTCTCCGACAACAGCGTATCTTCCTCACGCACAGCATCAAGTGTTTCGGCTGCGACAGGGAGGAGTGTTGCTCCCTGATTGTAGACTGCCTCTGCGGGTGTTTTTTGCTGTTCATCCGGTACATCAAGCCACCAGACGACTACGCGTCCCTGTTCTCGTTCGAACGACCGATTACAGCGACCGGCTGCCTGAACGATACTATCGATTGGAGCCAGATCACGGTAGACACGGTCGAAGCTGATATCGACGCCGGCTTCGATAAGCTGTGTAGAAATCGTTATCAGACTATGTCCGTCGTCGGTGAGTCGTTTTGCGGTTTCGATCAGCTTGAGACGATCTACAGGGCGGAGTCGTGTCGACAGGTGGAGTATCGACCGGTCGCTTCGCCCTTCGATGCGGCTCGCAAGCGTCTTCGGATTGATGTCGGCTGTCGTTTTGACTGTGCTGAGTTCGTCAGCATAGATGTCTCCCACACTGAGAAGCGAGTCCCCGTTATCGATGAGTTCGTCAAAGAGGGCTCGCGCACTATCGATTGTGTTACAGACTGCAAGCGTTGATTCGCCGGAATCGACTGTAGTCAGCAGTTCAGGACCCGCATCAGCGTATGATTTCGGGACCTCTTGCGTCTCGATATACCGCTCGGTCGATGCATCGAGTTCGTACTTGACTCGCTCGGTTGCGCTAAAATATACATCAGGATCGTCAACCAATTCAGTCACATCACCTCCTCGTTCGGTTGCTTCATTGAACAGTTGTGGCTGGGTTGCGGTCATAGCGATAACCGTTGCGCCGTACTGTTCGGTCAGTATTGCAACGAGTCGGGGGACGAGTTTCCACCAGTCGAGCGGCAAGCTCTGTGGTTCATCGAGGATGACGACGCTATCTCGGAGCGCGGGAATCTTTATCGACTGCTTGTTGGCTGGCCCAGCAAGACTCTCGAACAACTGCACGAACGTCGTGACTGTGAGTCCAGCCCGCCAGCTTTCGGCGAGCATCCCGGCGACATCGTCGTTCATATCTGCATCGTCAGCGTCCACGTCGTCTTCGTCGACGATCGTGGTTTCAGACAGGTGGTGGTGGGCAGTAAGTAATCGTCCGAGTGTGTCGGTCCCGTAGATGTCTTTAATTTCATCGACGACCTGATCGATGATACTGGTAAATGGGAGTGCGTAGACGACACGTTCGCTGCCGAGTTCGTCACGAACCGTCTGTGCGGCCGACATCCCGGAGAGCGTCTTTCCCATTCCGGTTGGCAGGGTAAGTGTCGCTACGCCCCCGCCAGCTTCGGCAAATTGTTTCGCGTTCTCTACGACAGCTGACCGTGCGCGTGAACGATAATGGTTGAGTCGTTCCGTTCGAGAACCGTCCGGGTTAGCAGGCGAGGACGCTTCGAGTTCCGCCACGTATTCGTCTAATACTTGGAGCGACGGCTGCTTTGCCTCGTAGGTCGAATCTGAGTCGGTCTCCTCACTACGACTTGCTGCACTAGTCTTGTCTGCAAGCACAAGCGACCCCCATATTTCGAGGGATAGGCCGTAACAAGACTCCGACAGGGACTCACGACTGATCGTCGTACCACTCTCCGTGGCGACAGCAGCGGCGATCTCACCAAGCAGCTCTTTGTACGAATGGCGAAATCCGTCCCACGACCCATCGCTATCAGTGGCATCATCGAAAATATCGGCCGCCAGCTCCGGAACGTGTTCTTCGATATCGTTGAGCTGCATAGCGATTGCTGCCTGTAGCTGTTCATTGTTGGTCTCTGCCCCTCCCGTTGAGTTCTCTGAGGTGTAGGCTCGCTTGTAGATGTACTGAGTCACATCTGGGAGTTGCCCGTGATGCTTGGCGACCGCAACGAAGCCAGCCAGACAGGTCTCAGTTTCAAATCCCTGTGCATCGAGGGCATAGTATGCGGCGAACGACCCGATTGGGGCATGGTATCGGCACGGCTTGTGTTCGGGTTCGGTGCCATGTCGAAGGTACTTCTGAAAGAAGGTCGTCGCTTTCCCGAAGTCATGAACGTAGGCGAGCGTCTCAACGACCTGCTGTAGCGACTCTCCATCAGGTGTTGTCGCTTCACCGGGAACGATTTCGCTGGCCCGTCGAGCAACATCATCCAGATGATCCCGAAGATTGACTCCTTCATAGCCGTCTTCGGGTGGGTGAGAGTACACAGCCATCAGACGAACACCACAGTACGACCGTCGACACTGGCTGCTGTTGTGTCTCGCACCTCAAGCGAGTCAGCGTCAGGATTGTAGGCGTAGTTCGTGAACCCAGTTGTCGTCCGACCACCGGCATCGGACTCCATGAAGGCGGGTGACTCCTCGATTTGACAGCGTGTCCCTGCATCCAGAACGACATCATCAACGGCATTCGGGACAGCTGAATCAACTTCCACAGTATCGGTTTGCGGTGCGTTTGCAACATCAAATTCGCCGTGATACTTGATGTCAGCGAGATGCTCCGAAAGACCGAGACTCGGTACGTAGTGTGATTCACCTGCGGCGAGTGTCTCGCGCAGTTCGGTATACCATTGCTCGTCAGCAAGTGCGACATCGATTCGATAGCCGGGATCAACCAGTACCTCGTAGTTATGTTGCTGTCGGAGCGTCGTCGGGTCTGGTAGCTTGACGCTTATTTTCCCACGGCCGTTGAGCGACTGCAAGTTCCCAGCAGCGGTCGATAGCGTGTTCATCGGCATATTGACGGTCCTGATCTCCCGAACGGGTTCGATGGCGACTGCCGAACTATCGGGTGCGAACAGGTCGTAGTAGCCATCTCGTTCGATCCCAAGAACGGCTGCAAGAAGCCCAGCAACGGTAGTGCGAGGAATAATTCGATAGGTTTGCTTGACGATATTGCCCTCGATCCGCCGGAAGTGACCCCACGGGCCACGAATGGTGAACGAGAGACAACGGTCAGGCTGGCCACCGTTTCCGTCAGCTGTCCAATCGTCAAGCGATTGTTGTGACATCGTTACGCCGTGTCGTCGTTCGGGAGTGTCGCGGTTTGTTCGTCGTAGACATCGATTTCCTCTACGGCATCCGCTCCGACTGCATCTTTGAGGGCGTCGTGGAGTACCGCTGGTCCGCCGAGTTCGCCATCGTAGGAGATCTGGAGCACGTCGCTGGCGACAACTCGAACGCGTTCGATTCGGTCACTCGCTCCATCGAGTCGGTCTACGAGCCCTGTCACGTCAAGCGTAAGGTCACGAACCGTCCGAAGTTCCTCGTCGGGTTTCGAATGCTCGTCGTCGAGTTCGAGATCGCGGTCGAGGCCGCCAAGGTGGAAACTCTCGTCGGCGTACTCAACGCGGCAGTAGAGCCGCGGTTCTTGACCGACTTTGCTCCGGCTGATAGTCTGGTTTTTAATCGCACGCCAACAGAGGGTGTCGAGCCGTTCGACATCCGCCGCGGTGAGATTTGTATCGGCAGCACCGTGCTCGTCGACGAGCCCGTGGAACCGGATCAGTCCGTATTGGATCCGATGGTCGTCGAGATCAAACCCACCCTGTTGTTTGTTTTCCTGTGTAGCGATCACGCTCGTTAGGCTATCGTATTCCTCGTTTTCGTTGACCGCGTGCATCGATTTACCGGGCGAGAACTGAACGGGGCCAGTGAAATGATCCGGCAGATGCTTGGCGTAAACTTCGTCGGTATCCACGGACATCGTTGCGCCAAAGTACCGTACATCGACGCTTTCGTTCAGGAACTCGCCGAAAATATAGTCGCGGAATTCTTCGACTTCCTCGTCGTCATCGAGGTCGTAGTCGTCAGGCTCGACAGCCTTGAGTCGATCTTCGAGTAGTTTACCGCGCGTGTACTGATCCCCGTCTTCCTGCACGTTTCGGATGTAGACGCCGTGCCCGTCGTCATCGAGCTGGTCGCGGAGATATCGCTTCAGTCGAACGTCGGTGACGATTGCCTGCTGGGTCTGTGGATCGATTCGTGGCCGATTGGCACCGGACAGCGGATTGCCGTTCGGGTTTGCATCGACGGCATCGTACAGGAAGACGATTTCTGAGCGGTTCGTCACGGGGTCAGCTGTATCGGACATGTTAGTGTTCCTCCTGGGAAGTTGAGTCGCCGGCATCGGTTTCGTCTCGGTTCCACGGATGGTCGTTCATCCCGTACGTCACGCCGAGGGCGTAGTAGAAGCGGAGATCGTCGGTTTCGATCTCCCACTCTTCCGGATCGGGATTGAGGATCGTATCACGAAGCCGGTCGACTATGTGATCAGCCTTCGTTCCAGGGTAGTTCCCCTGCTGTTTCTTCTCCTGACGCGTGTAGGTCAGCGTCTTAGCGACGGTTTCCTGTGTGACCTTCTTGATCCGTGAGCGGGTGATCGACTTGACCGGGTACTGATCGACAAGCGTTGTCGACCGATCCTCGCTGTACTCCTGATAGCTACCGATGTCGCCGACGAGCGCGCCAAGCAGGAACGCCCCACGGCGTTGACTCGTTACGGAGTCCGGATCGTCGTCGTGGCTGGGTGACAGTGCAGGTGTTTCGTTGATGAACGATTCGAGCTTCGGTGCGGCGGGATGGCCCCCGTCCGCGATTGTGATCTCGTCTAGTGATGGCATGCTTTTCGTGTCATAGCTTGGTTGCTGTGTAATCTGGTCTTTTTGAGGGTCGGTCGTCTGCAGTAGCCTGAGGTCCTCATCCGCAAGCACGCAGAGTTGAGCGAACTGACTGGCAACGAGGAACGAGGGGAACCCTTCGTGCTCGCTATCATCGGTCTGATCGTCAATAATCCGGGTCACGTACTCTTCGAGTAACACATCGACGGCTATCGCTTCGCCACTCAGCACGCTGATGAGAGCTTCGATTCGCGGGTCGTCAGCATCAGCGTCGTCATCATCGCGTTCGGCGAAAGTCTGTCTGAAATACCAGCCAGTCGAGACCGCGTGCAACTGCTCGTCGTTTGTTTCGAGCAGCCCCCAATTCTGGTTAGTTGGAAGTGGTGCTGTCCAATCGTCGTAGTGGTCTCTATTGAACGCCGAGACGGTTTGGACGAACTCGTTGTGTGTGATTGCAAGTTGCTTCGGAAAGTGGAGCCGGCCGTTCAGCGTCTCGCCGAATACATCGTATCGAGACATCTGATGCGGCATCACAGCCGAGACATAGAATCGGAAATCCTGCTCTTCGATGGTCTTTCGACGTTCCTCATCATACGCGTTTTCGATTGGTGTCGTCTCTTCGTCGTCGACAGTCCGATAGAGTAATTCGTATAATCGATGCACCTTCTCAGGAGCCAATCGACCGAATACGTATGGCAGGTAATATACCTTCGCGCCAAACGTTCGATAGGTACAGGCCTCGACGAAGGTGTCGGCGTTCATTACCGTGATCGCGGCATCCTCGGAAATTGGATGTGACCGCCACGCTTCTTCAATATCGAGTCCAGGGAACTTCTCAAGCTGCTTGCCGAGAAAGTAATTCTGCGGGTCTTCTGATGTACCGACGGTTCGAGCTGGCGAGCCTGTGACGAGGTCGGTCGCGTTTCCGGACGAGTCATCTGCCTTGTTTTTGGTAACGAGTTTCGAGAGTTTCCGCTGCCGCATGGCCTCACGGAACACGTCTATGTCACCAGGCCACTGGTATTCCCCGTCAGGCTCAGTCTTCACCTGCACTGTCAGCAGCGCAGTTGTCGACTCGCCGCCCAATTTTCGCGTGAGCGTTTCTGCAATTGTTTCCAAGGCGGTCTCGTTTTCACTGAGTTCGGCAAGTCGTTCGATGATCCAGCCGTCAGGATGTTCGTCAGCTGCTTCAGTGACCACCTCGTCAGTGGCCCACTTTGTCAGCCGTTCTTTCGCATAGCGAGCTAGCTTTTCTGGACCGCTGTTCCGCCCGGCTTGATGCGTCACGCTGTGATCGATTCCGCGAGCGGCCGGATACTTACAGTGGCCGACCTGCTGGATCAGATCGTCAGTGTACCTCGTCACCTGTACCGGGCCAAGATCGTCGTCAGCTAGCCGTGGCGCATCACCGGATACATCGATTCGGACAACAATCAGGCTGTCATCGGTATCGACGAGATCTCCAGCGGCGTCAGGGGTAAGATACGGGGCGTACTCACCGCCACCCGTCGTGGCGAGTGTGTAGAGTTTCCCATACAGGTATTGGAGATCACGGAGAGATCCGATTGGCGAATCCGGAAGCTCAGATTCCAGTACATCGGCCGAATACTCCTCTTGGAACGCTTCAGGTGAAAGCATCGCTACTCTCCAATTCGCTCTCACCCGGTCGGGTTTTGTCAGTGATATTCACGAACCCGAGGCCCAACGAGTTCCGTTCGCCGAGCCCACAATCTAACGCGAGGTTGAGATGCCGTCGATGGTGGTCGTCCCGAACAGTATACTCGAACTTCCACTTGCTCAGGACGTAAGTCATCTCTTGTCCCTCGGTGACGGTCACCGGAACTGCGAACGTCTTGATCAGTTCGTAGCCGTCGAACAGGTCACCGTCGATATCGCTCGGCCCGGGCAGGTGGTCGTGGGCAAAACGGTCGTGTTTCTGATCGAGGTTGTCCTCTAACTGCTTCCGAAGGGGTTCCATCGAATGCTCTGGCCGCCAGAAGACGGCGGTGTCACCGCCGGGATGGTCGATACCGTATTCCTCGCATCGCCACGGTGGAATCCGAACTAGGAGTCCGGTCCCGGTTTCGATCGTCCCGCGTGTACCAGGTTCGCCGACATCAGGGGCGAGAGACGTGACATCGTTGACGTGAAACGGCATTTCGCCGATATTCAACTCTGGGTTCTCTAGCAAGTCAGCAGCGACCTGTGCCAGTAGCTCTTCTTCCGGCGAGGCGACTAACAGCTTCCGATCATCACCTGCATCCATATCATGGGGAGGAAATGGGTTGGAGTAAGCGAACCCCGGTGGTTCGCCGTCGTCGTGGCGTTGGTCGTACTTGGTATCCTCAAGCCCGTCCCAGAGCCGGCCACGGAGTTTGTGGTGATAATCATTCTGATAAGCTGCATCCGTGCGTGCCGACAAATGAGCCATCACACGCACTTGGGTGACTCACCTCTACCAATCATACAATCTATTGCATTTATCGACAGATTAAAAAATGTAGGTGGTAATTAAAATCGAAATTACAGTACTGAATTTATCAATCTTTGTCTACTAGTCGTGATTATCGCGCAAGTTGAAAAGAAGAGCAGCGATGAATCACCGGACCTCGCTTGATTTCACGGTTTCAGCGAATGCTTGATGTTATAAACGACGCACATCAAGACGAGTTCACGAAGCTCACCGTATCCAAGTTCGCGCGCGCACGGTGCTGCCGAGCGTACGCTTGGTCGTTGAAAAACGGCTCATGCATCGCTTGTTGACAGTATCGACCACACATGGTGTGTAACCTCTGATTGTGGTTACCAGTCATCTATTGTCCTTCTGAACGCTATTTGTTACACTGATAATTCCCCTAAAAAACTCGGTAGACGTATCAATTGAACGGAAGAGACAAGATTATCTGATGTACAGTTGACGGGACTATATGAGCAAACGGAACCTCATCGAGGAAATAGAGGCACGAATAGAATACATTCCTAAGCGTAAGATAATTCTTGGATTAATACTCCTAATACCACCAATTAGTATACTTGGGATGGGACTTTTCACCTACGAATTATATCAGGCAGGAAAGAAACTACAAGAAGAGGAAACTGGAACTCCATCGGTAGCAGAATCCGACTTTGATACTGATGGATAGTTTTGCTCTGTTGAATAGCGCTGGTTGGCTATCCCAGTTGAATCTGAGTCTGCTCGTGAGTGGGTGAGCCGCGTAATCTCAGAACTGAAGACGCTCAACCCTCGCTTAGGGGGCGCTATTCAACAGAGCAGAGTGATTCTATTCAGTAACCTCTGCCGAGAGTCAGTCGGCGTTTGAGGAACTCCAACCAGCACCGAGACCGTCGCTAAATACCTGCTTGGTCTCTGCGGTTCGGTCGGAATCCGAAGGTCGCGTGGGTCGTCCTCGATGGCCTGCATCAGCTCATCAGTGGTCAGTTGCTTCCCCTCGCTCAGGTCCCCGTCTGTCGCCTCGGGCCGGAGGATGTTCGCCACTGTTCAGTTGTTGAAGAGATAGCCGCGAAGCTGACGTAGAACGTCCACATCTCCGATTTGGGCGACTCCGGTTTAGCCAAGAAATCATGCTTGATCTTCCGAGTATGTCCCACTCTCATCAACAAGTGTTGGTTAGTGAGTCCCCACTCCGGAAGTCCAAGGGGAGGTTACGTACCAGTCGCTCGTCAGCTATGAATACACACTCGCCCCGTCGTGGGACCTGCCTCTAACAGGCCTCGGCGCGGGGTCGCGGTCAGTCAGCGGATGGAATTAGAAACCACCGCAACCCATGCAAAGTACGCACGCAACTCAGCAAAAAAGTAGAGGTATCGCTGTCTCGCTCAGGCCGTTGCCACGACGTGCTGATGGTCGGCTTGGGCGGGCGTCGGCTGGAGTGTCAGCCCGGCCAGCGCCAGCTCCCGAAGGACTTCAGGGGGAACGCCTTCGGTGTCTCGAAGCACGGCGTCGAGCGTCCACGCGTCGTGTTCCGAGCGCACGGGTGGCGTTGTCTCGACCAGCACAGTCGGAACGGCCTCCCGGAGCGCACGGGCAGCACGCTTCACGCGCTGGCGGTTCTCGACTGTACAGCGAACGGTCTTGCTCATGCGTCCAGCCCCCGAACCAGATCGTCGACGAGCAAGCCGCCGACGCGCGGGCCGACGGACCAGCCGCGCTCGTCTTTCGTGTACTCGCACCACTGTGTGAGTGTTTCAAACGGCGTCTCGGCGAGTGCGACTTTCTCGGCGTCGTCGTCGGTCGCAACGACGGCCACGGCGAACTCATAGCTGTCCCAGTAGTGGACTGCGCCTCCGCCGTCGACGCCCAAGAACAGCGGACGGCCCTGGGTGAGCAGTTCGTGAGCAGGACGGTCAGTACAAAGCGGATATTTATTAGCGCTGTTACGACGAAAACCGAGTGTCAAGAAGATATTTATTCTGTGGACCACCCACCGCTATTATGACTTCTAGAAGTGGATCTTGGTTCCACGGCTACGTATCATGGTATCTTCGAGGTGTTATTTGGTTCGTACAAACTGCCGTCGTGGGGGCGGTTTTGCTAGTCATTCTCGGTACGGAAGGATTACTCGGAACAGTTGGGACTGTTTTGGCTGGACTTCTCACCGCACTCCTCCTTTTCAGACAGGTAGATCTGCACATTCAACAGGAGATGAAAAACTGAGCTTACCGACACCGCGGTCCATATGTCTGTGTGCTGAGCGTTAATCTCAGTAAGTTGAAACCCACTCCTATCTAGCAAACGCACTGACCGTGCTTGAAGCGGGTATTCCCGTTACTGAACTGTCGACACAAGCCCAGAGTGGCGGCGACCTTTCTGGAACGACTCGACCCAGGCGAGGCACAGGCCGTAGCCGTTGCAGAGACCGTCGATGGGACCGTCATCACTGACGACGGCGATGCTCGCACAACCGCGACCCAACGAGACATCAGGTTACCCGGATCGATCGGCCTCCTCGTCCGTTTTGTCGAGAGCACTCTGATTTCTGCGGCGAGTGCAGATACGCATCTCAAACGCTAGATCGATGAAGCTGGGTTCCACTCGCCAGCCCGCGAGTTTGAGTTCCGGACTGAGACGTTTTCGTTCCAGTCAACCCAGAACGACGACGCCAGCCAATAGTCTAATCCGCTGTGGACTGGTGTTGCTGGACACGCTCAGCAACGGCAGACTGGAACGCGGATAGCGAGGCGACAAACTCGCCATCCACGAACAGATCCACATATGCCTCGCGGGCCACATTGGCGACGAGCCGGTCACGTATTGTGTCGACAGTCACCGAGTGTCCATCTGCCTGCAGCTCAGCAACCGTCTGCTCGATTCGCTTGTCAGTCGCATACTCCGCTGCTAAATCCACCGCTGCCTGTGGTTCGGGAGCAGTCACTGTGTTTTGTTCTCGACACCATTCGGCGGCACGCCCACCGGATTTGTCTCGGATCAGCACACCAGCGGCGTGCCCCTCTCGCCACTCTGACTCAGGGAATCCAACTTGGTCTTCATACCGAGCGAAATCAGCGTGTACAGCGGCCAGCTCCTTTTCAATGGCTGGTAGCGTCGGCAACCCCAACTGCTTGAATACGCCAGCCGCCGCATCCGGCGGGAGAAACTGGTCCTTACGATCGGACCAGATGTCGACGCCGACGAACGCCGGGACTGTGTGCCAGTCGTACTCGACCCCCTTATTTCGGGTGGCAATCCCGCAAAACGTCACATCACTTGGGTCGTCCGTCGACGCTGCAAGTGCGTCACGGTCCAGTCGCTCGTTGATTAGTTCGGCTGCCAGACGGAACTGCGGTGGGACAGTGGCGGGTGTGTCGAAAGATTGCTGGGCTGTAGCGAACGTGACCAGCCCCGACGCCGTCACTTGAAACCGGAACTTCCCACCGGTGGGGAGTTCTTGCACCCAGACGTGTCCAGAGAACTCAACCTCGTCAAGTGCGGGCGTCTCGGGACACTGCTTCACGTTGCAACCCACACAGGCTACGATAGTAAAGGAGGTGGGCTACTCCGATGCAATTGGACGCCCTGCGGTTCTCCGCGTCCAGTAGTGGTCTCCTATAGGACTGTCCGTGAGGTCGGCCAGAGGGCAGTACTGCTCAACTCTGGAATTACACCAGTGAGCGGTTCTCTCCGCTCGCAACTGTCTCATCAAGACGCACGTAGCGATACATGTTGAGTGAGTTGTCGAGGCTCGCCTCGATAACCTGCCTCTGACTGTCGGCTAACTCCGCAATTGGAACGAGGGTCAGTGGATGCTGTGTCAGGAAGTATCCGCTCGCCATGCCATCGAGCGTGACCCTCAATACTGACCCCGATTCCTGTATCGTGGATTCGAACACTGAGCGAGCAGCCTGATATCGAAGCCTATGCAATCGGCAATCAGACCTAATGCTGGGATGTGCAACGCTCAAACGTACTTTTGAGCGTTCGTTGTTGTTTAATACTTCCTGCTCATGATTAGCTACGAGCCATGAATCTGCTTCAAGGACTCTATCCCTATGTCTTAGCTGCGATGAACCTGGGTATCGGCTGGCTGTCCGTTGCAATCCTTGAGTTTCAGTTCGGTGTTCTCTTCGTTGGGATCGGCGTGCTCGTCTTCGGCGCCGTTGTCGGGCGAACGGTGGAGCGATTCGCGTGCCGGCCATCACTCCGTCGACTGGTTTCTGCCTGTCCCAAGTTCTGGGCGTAGCACCCGCCAGAGGATACATGGACGGAGGAGACTGGTGGCCGGGCGCTCCAGCCAAAGACCCGCAGAAACGCCTCAGTCAACTCCCCGTTGTCGTGAGACCTGCTGACGAGCCGGTCCGCATACCTATTGAGCAGGTCGGTCCCGAGCGGTGGCTAACCAACACAGTAGCGCGAATATCACCGACTGTTGGTTAGCTGTGCACAAAACCGGACCAGTTCCTGAAGAGTGGCTGTGGGTGTCTCCCGGCAATCGGCTGGCTATTAAAGGAGATGCTGTATAGACTCACTGTCCCGGGCCAACTCCGACTGCTCTGGCGAGGCGTCTGTATCGCGCTCGGAGAACGACTCAGGTGAGACAGCCTGTTGCATTGCCTTGAGCTTCGACCGAAGTTGGCCGTTCGCCGAACGCACCAGCTCATCATCTGGCCAGGAATGCACTTCGAGCCCGTCGAAGCGCGTCGCAACTTGCTGAACCGTGTTCAACTGTTCGAGGGCGTATTCGACCCAGTACTGGTGGCTGTCCTGCATCTGCTGCAGTTCGTCGACAACGTCGTCGTAGCCGGCTTCCTTGGCTGCAGTGAGACACTGCTGGAAGTTCGCGCCGCGGGGATTGATTGGCTCGTGGAAGACAACAACCTCACCGAGCGCTCTGAAGTAGCTGAGTAGCTCGTGAAAGTCGTCTTCGTCCATCGTCGGGTATGTGGGCGACATCGAGACGAACACCGACACACCGGCCTGCTGGAGCGTATCCAGCGCCTGCCAGCGAGTCATCGGTGGTGGGGCATTCGGTTCCATCGCTCTCACCAGCGTGGCGTCGAAGGATGGAATCGACGAGCCGACGGTAATCCTGTCGCCGGCAGCCTGGAAAAGATCGAGATCCCGGGTCACAGCGAGGCTGCGTGTGAGGATACCGCTGTCGAGGGCTGGAGAATAATGATTTGCAAGCCGGACGCATCGGCGCTAATCGACAGCAGGAGCGTCATCATGCCCGCGAGAGCAACGATGCCACCAATCCGCAGTATGTTCCCTGAAATTGCTCGTCCTTCTTCACACACGCGAGCCAGCCAGTAGAAGGACAACTGCAAGAAGGATGATCAGTAGACCGCGCGACTTGGACATGATGTGGCTTCGTATGCGGTCGGGTGTAATAGACTCCCCGGCCAAGGGTACCAGCTGACCAGTCAGCTATATCTCAGTTACAACGTTCCAACCGACTACGCAACAGAGCGTGTAGATCCGTCTTTCGCTAATCCGAGAGCCACCAGACAGCAGCGACAGTGGGTCCGAGGAGACAGGCAAGCAAATTCTGCGCCGGTGAGGTAGGGGCCAGTGAACTCAGCTTGGAGAAAGAACTCGACTGGAGGGGACGTATACGACCCCGAAGCGGACGCAGGACAGAGCGATAGTAGGGAAGCCTGACGTCTGGCAGTGGGTGCAAGTCTAGAAGTGGAACAGTATCAGTGGGGAACAGATGCATAAATATCAAATATATTTTTATTCTCGATGAACCATCAGCCACCCGGCCTGAGCAGCGTGCAACAAACTAGCCCGGAATCAGGTGCTACTGCTAATCCAGCTGTTTGACGGGGTACTTCGCTAATCCAAGGCTGTGCATGGGATTACACATAAGAATGAACGAACTTGCAGATGTGACAAGGAGATACTTGCATATGGTCATTTTTACAGCGGTAAAACCGTGAAACAGCTGTTTGGCAAGACTGTGAAGCGGTTGATTGCTGAATGTAGTTTAGTGAGAAGTTTGATAGCATTATCACATTGAACTAAGTGTGATGAGTTTCCCTCCGCGGCTGCGTACCGCCCTCCAGGCCATGGGTATCGGGTTATTCATAATCGGAATCGCGATAACTGGATCTGCTGCATACAGTGAGACACAGTCCACATCATATCTAGTTCAGGTTGATAAGACTGTCTCTGGTACGGATGAGTCAGTAGTATCATACTCGGGGCTCACTGACACAGAAAAGGAAGTATTTGATAGAATAAAAAATGGTGGAGCAGCCCCAGCCAAAGATTTCACGTTGACTACGTTCGCGAATAACGCCGTCCAATATCAAGGCGAAGTGTATACGTTTCGGGTCACGTATGATCCTGTTACGTTAACCATACCCCTATTTGTTCTTGGAGTCGTCGTGTCTGTAAGTGGTGGTGTTCTGTTTTTCTTGATATCATTCATCACCGAGTGGGACCCGAGAAGAGATATACTTCCGAGCTGAGAGCGGAGACACACTGCCTGTCTCTCAATAAGATGTCAGCGAGTGCAGCGGGTTACTCGGAAAGGTCGGCATAGAGCCGAGTCAATCCACACTCCAGGCAAAGAAACGTATGGACTGATGTTTGCTGGCCGACACCGAGACGGTCAAGTATCTCGCCGTCTCTCTCGGTTTCAACATAGAGGTCGCCCACCCCTTCTGCGGTTATGTTTGTCTGCTCCATCTGTACGTCACAGTCTGGACACTGGCGGTCGCTCATTGGACTCATGTCTATGTTACTGCTACCGCAGAAAAAGCCAAGTCACTGTTTCAAGCTTCTTCAACCTGAGGGTACTCTCAAACTGAATGTCGGTGAGTGGATTCCGTTGAGAGGTACAATAGTGAAGAGCTTCGCCACGCTATTCGTGGAGTTGAGCCGGAGGAAGTACCCGACCGGGAGAGGTATGCGGCCCGGAAAAGAGCGCAGGGTGGAGCAATGGTCGAGGGGCCTGGCCCCCGCTTTCATCCCGCCCTCTTACCCCCTTCACGCCATCGGCTGCCCGTTGTGATCGGCGTGCAACGAACACCTCAAGGTCTGGAACAACTGCTAATGACCGGAAGGTGTTGCATACACGCTCAACTCTTGGCAACGGTTGCTTAGATTATCAAGACTGGTAACATGTACCAAACTTACATGTACCATACTCTCAAATTCTCTTTTGTCGGCTTAGACCGACTCTCCTGACACTAGGGCACTCACCCCCACCCCCACTCCTTCTGTCACCAGAACACCAGGTGAGAGAGCCGTTAAATAAGGACATACCAGAGTGGCAACTGTGACTGAGACCTAATTTAGGGATCAGCAATGCGAGCCTCAGTAGGAGACAGTAGTTGTGAGTACAGCAATATTCTGTCATTGGTCTCGGTGCCAGCCGTGTTCGATAATCAAGTCACGGGCGTTGACTCAGTGCCAGATGCGGCAATCAAAAGTTCGACCTCGCTCTGGTTCGAGACGAAAACGAGCCGGGACGCTGTGGATAAAGAGCAACTTGAGAACCATCTTCATGCACTTAACGAGGAGAAGGCGGAATTACAGCGTCTCATCGTCCTGACGCCTGATGCTCGACTCCCTGAAGAGGTGGTGGAACTAGGAGACGAGCGTATCGTATGGGCCAACTTCGACTCGCTCATCGATACCATAGAGTCGGTTGTTGAACGAGACATGGGGAATGCCGAAGCGAGTATGTCTGTCCCCACGGAACGTGAAGCGTTCCTTCTGCGTGAACTCAGTCGCTTCTTCTATGATGAAGACCTCGTGAGCGGTAAGGAAGACCGTGTGCTGGTCGTCGCAGCACGCAGGGCATGGCCCGAGTATCAGGAACACGGTCTGTACTTTTGTCAAGCGAATCGGTCATTCAAACCCGTCGACCATCTCGCGTTCTACACCGATGGCGAAATCAAAACAGCAGTCCCGTCAGTAACGGATGCTATCGAAAGCATAGAACTCACCGAGGAAGCGGTTCGAGATCAGCCAGACCTCTCACAGACGCAGCGTGGACAACTGCTTGACGCAGTGACGCAGTTCCGCAAGAAGGGTGCTGAACGCTACGGGGAGACAGAGAAAGTCATTTTCCTACAAGATGGTATAGAACTCGACCACCCGGTGACAAACGACAAGACGGCAAGCGACTCTGACCGAACAGTTGCCTTCGTTCAAGGGCACCGCTACGTCTCGTTCTCAAAGCTTCGAGAGAGCCCTGAGTATACAACTGAATTAGAGGAGTCAGACTGACGGCGCGCGGTTTGATTTTCTGAAGGGCTCAGTAGTGAAGTCGACCCAGAGAAAATGCCCGACTGGGGAGACGTATATGATCCCGACGAGGGCCTGGAGCAGCATCAAGGGGACTGACCCCCGACTCTCACGCAGCTATCGTATTTTCATCACGCCACCGGCTGGCCACTAAATGAGATGCTGTATGGAATCACTGTCCCGGGCTAACTCCGATTGCTCAGGCAAGGCGTCTGTATCATGCTCGGAGAACGACTCTGGTGACACGGCCTGTTGCATCGCCTTGAGCTTCGACTGAAGTTGGCCGCTCGTCGAACGCACCAGCTCATCGTCTGGCCAGGAATGCACGTTGAGCCGACCGCCGATAGCTCATCTAGTGGCGGGATGCTACCTACTCCATTCGATGAAAAAGTCGACCAGATTCATGGGGACAACCTTGGATGCAATAATATAGATACTGAGACGCTACGCGCCCGGGTGGTCGCAGATATCATTACGAGTATGACTGAACAACAAATGATGGAGTTGTATGACCGAGTCACGGGCCACTTACCGGGGGAGTGACCGACCGAATCATCTGATAGCACAAGATTACTGCCCACACTCTGAGGCACTCTTTCGCTGTCGCCGCGTCAAGAGGAGGCATGAAAGTCAGAACTTACTACAGCTGTGCTGACAAAGGCAGCTCTGTTATAACCCTGAATTCTGCGACAGCCATCTGCAGGAAGAATTAATTAGATTAGAGCGCTGTAAATAGAGCAAATGGCTCAGATTGTTTTCATTCCTGAAAATATCCCTATATCTAACGACCGACAACAGGAGCTGTATGAGGGATGGTCCGACCTTGCAACTGACTATCCGTGGACAGACTCAGAACAGGAAACAGTAAGAGATAGGTGTAGAGAAGCCCTTTCAGAATTACCCGAATCAGCCAAGAAACAACTGCAAATAGCCACGCTATATCTAGTTTTTGGGGATAGAGAGAGTACGATTTCTCATAATGCAATCGCAGATGTTGTGGGCTGCTCGAAAAGCTACATCAGACAATTTGATTATGTGTATGAAGAGCAGAAAGTCTTGCACAGGCAGGGTATCAATAGTGACCTGCGCGACGAAATTCTCGGAAGAAACGATAAGACATGCGTAAAATGTGGCTCTGGATGCGATATCGAGGTCCATCATATCATACCGCGTTCACAGGGCGGGCAAAATGAAATTGAAAACCTCACGTCTCTATGTCATAGCTGTCATTGGGCAGCCCACGGAGAGACTTGGGATAAAGTAAACTACGAATCTACTGAAGAATTTTGGAACTGGGTCAAATCTTGACTATGGTCGATTTAATTGAGAGGGTTAATTAATTGAATAGTACAGGGGTTGGCCATTCGTATTTAGTTAATACTCAGAGTAATACTGAATGACCGTGCTGTGAAGACGACTTGTGTCGCAAAACGCTCGCTACGACACGAAAACGCGGTTTCCAAACACCGCGAACTGTCTCTTCTCAGCAGTAAGAACGCCTCAGTTGCTAGTTTCGCCTCTCTAATACTACAGAGAACAATATTCTCGCAGAATATCACCTCCAGTTTTAGCCAAAAATGAATGACCCAGTGTGTATCATGAACACATTAGATGAGATGCTCAAGAGAGCTGGTCTCGTTGGCTAACTTTGATTGCTCGGCTGACGCACCGATCCGCCTCCCAGAAAACGACTCCGGCGACACAGCCTGTTGCATCGCGTTGAGCTTCGACCGGAGTTGGCCGCTCGTCGAGCGCGCCAGCTCATCATCTGGCCAAGAGTGGACTTCAAGCCCGTCGAAGCGTGTCGCAACCTGCTGAACCATATTTAGTTGCGCAAGCGCATATTCAACCCAGTACTGGTGGCTGTCCTGCATCTGCTGCAGTTCGTCGACAACGTCATCGTAGCCGGCTTCTTTGGCGGCGGTGAGACACTGCTGGGAGTTCGCGCCACGGGGATTGATTGGCTCATGGAAGACTACGACCTCTCCGAGTGCTCTGAAGTAGCTGAGTAGTTCGTGAAAGTCGTCTTCGTCCGTCGTCGGGTATGTGGGTGACATCGAGACGAACACCGACACACCGGCCTGCTGGAGCGTATCCAGCGCCTGCCAGCGAGTCATCGGTGGTGGGGCGTTCGGTTCCATCGCTCTCACGAGCGTGGCGTCAAAAGAGGTCCTCTTTGTAGATCGATAAGAGATGGTTTTTTGTTCCTGTGCTAACAATTGACATCTCATACCACAATGGTAGATTTAGAGTACGAAGTCGACATCCCCAGATCAGCAGGTGACCCAGTTCATACAGAGGCTGAGTGGCGGGCAGGTGATACTGCCATTCACGCAAAGAGTATTGATGATCACTACGAGTGCTTCTGGTATACGGACGCTGAGGCCCATAAGTTTGTGACTACACTCGAGGAGCGAGCCTCAGAACACCCCGATGATATAACCAATTTGTTACAATTCACCCGTTCGGTAAATAAAGGTGAAGAAGTCATCCCTGAAGACCAAGCTTCTGCTGAACTCCTTGCTAATTCTAGTGGGACCACATATATTGAATGCGAGCTTGGTCCCATGACTGCCTATTGGAGGGTGGAGTCACCGATACGTAATGACCTGCCGGACTTCCCTCACTTAGTTCATGTCTCTGGCCCATATACGTCGCTTGAGTCACTCAGAGTGATATATCACGCACTCGCTCCTGATGGCTTGACTGCCGATCATCGAGATGAACTGATTGAGGAAGCAATCAATTTCATCCAACAATAACATAACAATGGCCACGACACAACAACACGACTGCCGGACAACTGACCACGCTATTCATTTCGATGCAGAAACCGAAGGCAATTGCAATACTCATTGCGAGCTGAAGAATTCGCCGCAGAACGGAACGCGCCTCAAAATAACACTCGACAACCAGTTACCGCAGACGAACGTATTTGCACGAGTTGAACTCAGCAGCTCAACCGGTGATACGGAGTACCGGCCGCCAAACGAGGTTTGCCGTCCGATTTACAGCGGCCCAAATACCACTACCATTGAGTTCCTCCTTTGGCACTCTTCAAATCAAGTTGGAATAAAAGACACTTTAGATATCAACATCTACTACAGTCGGACATGGCCGGTCTGTAACGGGGCCAAGCAGAACCCTTCGAAGTCGCTACACCAACTGAGCGTCACGTTGAATCCCGAATTTGAGTACGTGTAAGCTGCTTCTGGAGCCGTGTCCGAACATGTTCTCAACTTGTTGCAAACGTCATTTAAAATCCTACCTTTCGTAGTGATCATCATATTCGAACTGAGTCCGATATCGTTCCGCGGAACATTTGAATCAGTATTCAGAGATTCTTTCGAAAGTACGCGATATCGGCTAATTGATGACTCAGGACTCGAGATCCTCAAGGAGGAGTTCGAAGGAGAAGGAAATATCACGCAGAGCGATGTTCAAATGGCATTCGGACGGTTGCAGACACAGGCTGGAGTTGATGAGGAAACTACCCGGGGAGTGGTAGCGGATTTTGCTACTTTCTCTAACGACCGGCTGAGTACCCGACTCAGCCTATCTGTAACAGGGGTATCTATTCTGGGAATTATTTTAGCTGAGGTTGCAACAATGGTCTCCACCTTGTGTCGGTTCATCCAATCCGCAGTGATTCTTATTGTGTTCGCTGGCTTCGTAATAGTCATCACTAACTTGTGGATTAGCCAGCGCTTCGAGGCTACCAGCGCCCACGGCTACTCACGGAATATCGAGTACGGCCGTCCGCTTCTCCCGAAGCAGCGTATTTTATTCAATCTATTAGTGATCTTCGCAATTCTGCTGTTTGAGGTTATTTTCTGAGGTTGTTTGCCCGGTCTGGACCCCAAGCGGTGAATTCACTGCCTGCCAGAGCGAGTTCATCAGAAAGACACATACGGCGGCCCAGTGCCAGATTGGGGCATGCATGAGGATGTTGCCGACGCGACCGCCCTGGCGGTAAACCGCGTCCTCGATGAGTTCCTCGCCACGCTGGCTGAGGATGTCTCGAAACGTGCATTCAAACGACTACTATTCGGGAAACAGACGCTTGGGGACGTTGACCTCGACTACAAGCCTGAGACATACACTCGGTTCAACCTCGTTGAGCCGCTGCTGACAGCCATTGATTTACAGTACCAACTTGAACCGCGGAGTACCGACATTAACCGAAATCGGTGGCCGGATATCAAGCTCACGAGCTCGGCGATTCCCTACATTGGTGAGGTGAAAGCGCTGAACGATATCGATAGTGGGCGCGAAGAAATCAAGGAATATCTGGGGATTGATGGGTTCATCGGACCCTACGGCATACTAACCGACGGTGCCGAGTGGCTCGTCTTCGGTCCACCGGACGATGGCGGCCGAACTTCGAACCCAGTCGTCCGCAAGCGTTGTTCGCTGTCTGACGCGCTCAAGACTGTTGCACTGGTTGAGGGACATTGGGACGAAGATCTACTTTCGTCGGAGATTCAGGCCACCGGTATCGACCAGATTGAGGCCTTTCCGCGGATGTTCCATGCTGACGAACTGGATACGTGGGCGCTGGAAAAGATGCCACCGACGTACCGAGCAGAGTTCTTGAGTGAACACGAATCGCTGCAGGCGTCACTGGACGGCGTGTGGGAATAGGACACCACCTGATCGTTCTAACGAATCAAAACACCCACTTATTGACTGCACTAGCTTGTTAGCCCCAGAATGTGCCTGCAGTCTATCGAAGGACGAAGTACACGTACTTGGCGTGTAGATGTTCCACATCGATGAAGATGCACCCGCCGGAATATCTTTCAGACGCTGACGTTACCCGCCGTTAGCGATGTCTGCGGTGGGTGACGAGTTACGTGGAATCAGCCAAGCGAGCCACTGAATTCAGTAGCCTCCTAATCGTAAAAAGTTAATTACTATAGTCGATGTGAATAAACGATGAATGATCTAAAGAATCTCAAGAATCATCTGCAAAAGAAACAGGACTTCTTGTTCGGCGAAACCCCTTCAATAAATTCACCTGAGGATACTACCTTGCTTCCCGAGGATAAGTCATATGCTCAGCGGATAACGGATGCGGTCCCAACCCACGATATCGTAATCCTTGTCGGAGCACAAGGAACCGGGAAAACAACTGCTGCATATCAGGCACTCTCTACACTTTCTGAACAGGAATATACAGTATCAATTCCTGCACTGGGCAATATTAGTGCTGCCGGGGAAAATGAAATCACGTACTTAAGCTATCTCACCGGGGAAGGCGAAGGAGCCGCGAAGGACATCGTACTCAGAGGGGTACGGTCCAGCCTTAACAACCAAAACAAAACTCTGGTACTTGAATACCGAGCAGAACTCGCTAAAGGGCTTATTCCAGATATCCGGAAAGAATGGCCGTCGCTCCTTGACTCTGAGCGTGTTTGTATGATCGACTTCCAAGCGGCCTCTAGGCAAAGTGTTGCAGAGCAGTTGGCTAAACGTACCCTCTCAGTCCCAGAGCAAGAGGCTGGTTCGGATCTTGTTTCTACGATTGTTGAACGTGGTGGCCAGTTGCCAGTGCTAACACTCGCTGCAGCGCGGTTATCGTTTGATACTGACTGGTCTACGGACAGTGTTGACGTTACCAAGACAATCGATGAGAATCTGATTGAAACGCACATTCAGCGTGATGATGGAACGGGAGACTTTCTTGGCCCGCTGGAGGTGCTAGCTATCACTGGCAACATCAACTTCGAAACCTATGCAGACATCGCCGATTTGCCGCGAAACAATATACGCGTGCTTTCTGAGGTTGAAGAGCTTGTTATACGAGACGAACACGAAGGCGAAGTTGCACTTCGGTCATCACTCCTTTCACGCGTATTGATCCGACGTGTGCTTGCCGACGACCAGCGCCGGACAGAACTCAGTTCACTTCCAGAGGAACACAGCGAGCTTCGCCACAGTGTTGAGCAGGTGGTACGGGAGTTTGTCATGGTCGCCACTGCTGCTCGCGAGCGTGGGGCCGAAGAAGACATCACGGAGCCTGCAGTTGAGTTCATCAGTCAGTGGATTCAAGCGGCCAAGCGGTCGGCAGCCACCAAGCAGGAATGGGGCGCTATTGCAGGTGCAATCGATATCTGTGCACGGCATCGGCTACCGGTTTCGCCAGCAGTATTCACAGACCAGGTTCCTGAACTGATGGAGGGCTACGAACGGTACGCTACGGAAGGCAATTTCAACCCACAGTTCGCCCCCACTGGAAGTAAGGTCGCTGCCAACAATCTCGGGCAGTTGTTCCTGTCGTGGTATCGTAATCCATCTGCGGTGGGTGATACTGATCAGGATGACATCACCGATGCAACGATGGGACTGATCGAGATTGGAAAACAGGAGGGAACTGGTCCGTCTCCGATCGAATTCTGGAAAAATGTCTTCGGGCAAGCGGTACGCTCTGCGACATATGGCGACCCGAACAATGATACAGACGAGATTGACGGATTAGAACAAGTGCTACTCGGAGAAGTGACTGACTCGTCTACCGGACAGGCAAAATATGGTATTCTCTCTGAAGTAGACGCAGATTCCCAAGAACAGCAGCGCGACGAAATTGTGTTCAAATTCTGGGCAGCAGCGACAGCGAAGATATTTCACGCACATCAGCACGAAACAGATCTGCTTGAGCGTTGGATGGCGTTCTCTACCGATCGAGCAGTTGCAATTGCTGAAAGCGAACTGGAGTACTATGAGCCACAGAGCTTTCTAGTGGACTACTATGTCCGAGTAGCTGTTGAACTCGAACAAATGGCTCCAGATGATGGGCAGTTTCCGTCTGAAGCGCAGATATTCAAGAAAGCGCTCTCGTCCAGCATTGGGACAGGTTCAATCGAGATGACCATTGACGAGTTCACAGAGAAAGCGGACTATCATCTCGAAGAAAATATCGGAACCAGATTGTAATCAAGCTGGTCACTGTTTTAAACTGGTCTGGACTACTTCGGAGACGGCTCTGGGTTGCTTCCTAAAAAGGGCTTGAATGAAACAACCTATTGCATCGCCTTGAGCTTCGACCTAAGTTGGCCGCTTGCCGAATGCACCAGTTCGTCGTTATGCTAGGAATGCACTTCGAACTCGTCGAAGCGCGTCACAACTTGCTGAACCTTATTCAATTGCTCAAGCGCATACCCAACCAAGTGCTGGTGGTTGTCTTGCATCTGCTGGAGTTCGTCGACAACATCATGGTAGCCGTCTTGCTGAGCGGCCTTAAGACACTACCGGAAGTTCCCATCAGGCGGGTTGATCGGTTCGTGGAAGACGACAACTTCACTGAGTGCTCTGAGGTAGCTGAGTAGCTCCTAAGAGTCGTCTTTTTCCAACGTTGGGTATGTGTGTGACATCGAGAGGAACTATTCGAAAAACAAAGGCTTGTCGACGTTGACCTCGTCTACAAGATTGAGACATACACTCGGCTCGATATGTGATTTCCTAGACCTGTTGCTTCGAAACTTATTTCTGGTTTAGTTAACTATAGCAAACATGGAAAATAGAGGAACGGACATAGTAGAGCGAATTGCTGCTGATTTTACAGAAGGCAATGGCCCCTGTATGTCTTGTCCAAAGAGGGACGATGACTGCTACGCTCTACCGTTCTATGGCTATGGGAAGTCTGATGCAGAGGTGGTCATAGTTGCAGAATCACCCGGAGGTACAGAGACTGTCGATAAGACAGATGAGCATCTCCACAAAGATCGGAAACGACGGTGGAAGAATTACCGGGAAACAGGAGTAGAACATGAGAGAGACGTCTATGAAAGCCAGATACAATCAATCGGAAATTTGCCAATCGATGCTGGAGGACTACCTGAACGGTTGGCTGAAGATTTTAGTGTGTATTTTACTAATTCTGTGAAGTGCAGTGATATTCATCATTCACAGACTATCTCAGATGAACATCGTAGGTTATTAAACGAATATGGGAAGCGTAGATGTCTGAGTCACCTAGACAAGGAGCTGAAATTTATTGAACCAGATGCTGTGGTAGTCTTGGGCAACAGCAAATCAAAAGATAATTTGAATCACTTAGAGACCATGTTTGATTTCTTTGAACTATCCAGCGAAGGGCCGAGTGGCGGTACAATCAAAGACTACGTTCATAATTCTGAATACCAATCCGGTCAGAGCCCGTTCTCAATTTATTTCTCTGACAATTATGACTGTCATGTTATCCCCTCATACCACTTCACTCGGGGCTACAATACGTACTCGGAGTACACGTACGGTGAGTCAAATGAAGATAGCAGTTCTAATGAAAAATACTGCGACGAGATGGCAAATGTGCTAAGTGTTGCCATAGACAGTTGATTCTTGAATTTACCAATCGCTCTTGTGGCGTAGATTGTTGGTGAGTTAGAGCGCAGTTTCCAGGATTGTTTTGAGCGCTTCTTTTCCGGGTTTTCGATAGACATGCCGACGAAGTTGGAAGGCACTGAGATACGGTGTCAGTTTGTCCTTGGAGTTTACAGTCTCACACCGATGGCGTTCGGTTGAATCGGTCAAAATATACGACATTGGCATAGGGGGAGATCGGCTCATAACCAATGGAAAATGCAGGAGATTGATTAGCGGCTCTATTGCTCACCTGCTGCCTCTGCCTCCGTCCTCGTGGCTACTCTGAAAATCTTACCAGGCAACGATTACCTCGGAGCCCTTTGCAATTGGTGCAAGTACATCAACCGACTCAGTCGGAACCTCCTTACGAATCGCCCGAACAGCATGCTGCACTCGCTTCCGTTCTTTGACAGTGCAGCTCACGCCTCAACATCTCGCACGAAACCACAAGTCAATGAGGCACTGACTTATTCACTACCGCCGGAATAAACCAAATCAGTTCAGGTATTCAGAATTTTGAGCCCTTGTACCAGAGCAAGGCCCCCACAGCCCCGCCAACTACTGGATACAATATAAGCGACGAGACAACAGAGTCCGGTGTGGGGACATAAATTGCTATTAGCCCTTGAATAAGTCCTGCAAGCGTTTCGCTCGATAACGCTGTTAGTAGAGCCCGGAAGTGAGACACGGTATTCCAGATTCCGTTACCGAAAATATACAACGCTACAAATCCCTGTGCGCTCAGTAACATGCCTGCCATCCACTTCACGGCCCCTGTTTCGTAGCTCATCAGTGCTGCCTCCCGGAATCTTGGTTGTTCCCTGAGGGCATTTCTGAGTGAGTCTGGTCGTACTTGCCACCTTCCGAGCTGATGACCGCACGAGCCGATTCGCTGAACCGGTACTGATACCCACTTTTGCGGAGCAGGATCTTCCCATACGTATCGCGTTTTACGATATCCATATGGTCATCAATCGCATCAACAGCGGTGTTCAGTGGCTCCCGCTGGTCTGTAGCGTCACCAGCACGTAGCCGGGCTTCAACCCCTTCTGGCACGACCTCAAGCGCCTCAGCTACGACTTGTCTGACAGTGACCCCGCCGTCAGCGACGGCCACGTTTTCGGGTTCCTCTGGTGGGTCATCGTCTTTGATGTGCTCGATAAGCGCTTCGCGGTCAGTCCGGAGCGTCTCCTCGAACTCCCCATTGACGATGTCATCAAGTCGCTCGCTGATGACGTACGTCCGGTCGCCACCGGGGTTTGAGCGCTGCAGGATGCCGATATCGACGAGATTATCAAGTGCTGGACGGGCATCGGCGCAATCGAATTCGACATCATCGTCTTCTGCATGCGCCTCAATATCGGCCTGGGAGAGTGACTGGGACTCCGCAAAGCCGTTGTCAGCTACAATTGCGATAGCCCTGACTTGATCTTCGACGCTTGGTTGATGATCGTGTTCTGTTCGGACTGTCTCGATGAGTTCGCTGTAGTCCATTTACTCTGGTTTGAAGACTGCGGCTAACTCACCCGACAGGCCAATCTTTAACTAGATACGACAATGAGAAGCAATTGCAACTATTGTCGAATCGTTGGCTCGGATTGCCGGGGTGACCCGGCACCCGCTGCCACGGGTTCTGGGTCATCGGTTCACCTGCGGTCAATGTTCAATAGCTTTGCTTGTCTCCCTGCCACAACGCTAGCCATGCCCATTAAAAAGCGTTTCGGGCACTGTCTGAATTCAGTCATAATCAGATTATCTCTTCCACTAGCGGAACTAATTGGCTATAGAGGCCCCAAAACGCCTAGGATAGTTGCTTCGAGGAAAGCAAAATATTTATATATTGCATATTATATGGTGCAAACATATAGGGAAACTTAGTATGGAATTATAAATCTATCGTGACCGGGGTGAAAGTGGAAACGCAGTACGTCGGCGTTTTATAATATAACTGATTGTATTGGGTTAACACATCGGTGGAGTAGGACTATTCTTTTGAGGAGGAAGAGAAACCTAGTTTGCTCTGCTGAATAGTGGTGCTGATTGAGGTAGCTGGCATTTAAGCCGGCTTGGTAGGGGCTGATGCCAGTGGCCTCAAATGGGGGGTTGTCTCAGTGTGACTCAGAGGCCACTGTTCAACAGAGCAGTTCAGGTAGTATACTTTCACACCGGTGGTCTGACACTTATCACAGTCGGTAAAGTACTATTAATTGGAGTATAGAAAGCGCCATGCCCTGGATTGCAATCGATAACGGCCAGAAAGTCGCCCCCCGACAAGTACCGAAAAAGAAGGATGTGAAATGCCCTGAATGCGGCGGAAGAATGCGGGTCTGGAGCAAGTCTAGTGATGGACGTGCTCGGCATTTCAAACATACTGAGGGAATGGGCCACGGAGATGGAGGTGGAACCTCTGCTTGTGACTCCGTCGCCGAATCAGATAAGCACCTGAAATGGAAATCTCTAGCTGCCGACCGACTGGAGAGTGTTTTTGAGAGCAATATCGAAAACTGCCAGATGGAGAAGGAACTCAGTGCTCCCTATTCAAATAAAAATCGACGATTTGGAGATGCTGTCGTTACATTCGAAGAGCGAGATCCACAGTTAGGTCGTGGCGTTGTTGTCGAAGTGCAACATAAGAATGAATCAAAAGATATCGACGCTACGACGGCAGACTTCATCAAGCAAGGCTATGCTGTTGTTTGGACAGGTGAAGCCGATTTCGGGAGATATCGATGGAGAATGGCAGAGATAGACATTCGTTCTCGTGCCAAGGAAGCGGCGTGGCCTGGATGGGTTCCGGCACAGACTGAGTGGTGGCACCCTTCGTATAGTCACAGCGCTCACCAGCAGGAGTGGCACACTGCGTGGCAAGAGCTACCTTCAGGAGAGATACCAGCCACACTCCCACCAGATTGGTACGACCAGACGGCACGAGATCTTTGGAAGCAGCAATCATGGGATACCCTGTTCCCGACGTGGGTTGAACAAGGCAAAGAGGAGTATCCTGCAACAGAGTACCGGGCTGAAGTACGCGAGGAGGTCGGTGGTGAATTAGACTTGATCGTTAGCTTTCCGCCGAACGTGATTGAGCCAAAGGTATTTCGTACGGTTTCCTGGGAACGATTGTTTACACGAGGAACAGAACCCCCCTACTCCGAGCGTTCGGATGTGTCCTTAGAGATTGATATCGCTCCACTCATCGACCAGACCGTCTGGAAGGAATGGTATCGAAAGGGCGTTCGCGACCGACAATCTAAGCGGGATGGCATTGATCCCCCTCCAACGGCGTTCGACGATGTTCAGTGCCACGAATGTGGGAATTATTTCTTCTGGAAGAACGGGTATTCGGAGTGTCAAAACTGTAGTACTGAGATTGACTGGCAGTGGAACATAGCAACTGGGCGTATCTCGAAGGGTTCAGTTCCTGAAGAATTCAATTAATGATATATGCTACTAGTCTGAAATTCGCACATGGTATTTCCAGGTTTTGAGATCTCTGATAATATTGTGGGTAAGTCAGTCGATTTTGATACAATTCGATTGGGAACCATTGTACGACAGGCTCTAACAGCCTCAAATAAATCAGGAGCATCTGTGTGATATCCCGAAACAATATACTTTAGCCACGATCCAGAATATGTGTGATCGAGAATACATCGTCGGTTGGGGGCCTCCTTACCGGTGCTCAGATATTATTATCGCTGGCAAGCCTGATATTGCTCATCTTCACCTCAGTTTTAAGCTACATATCCTATACAGCGCAAGCAAGAACTGGTATCAGAGAGTCGCTTGAGCAGCTAGATGACGTTGAAATTAACAATTCGAACAAAATAAAGCCGATATTGCACGAATTCGATTTTGGTGTGTGTAACCCCACGACGTCTATTCTTCTCAAAATCTACAAAACACAGTATAACGAGGCTGCAGCAAGTATCCCTGAATCCGCAACGGAACAAATTGACAATGAGATGTTTGAGAAGATCGTTACCGCATTGGAAGGAGAGGAGCAATTTGAGGAACTACTGAAAGAGTCTAGTGTTGACGACGATGGTGTTCATTTTGAACTCGCTACACGAAACGCAGTCACTGCGCGCCGATTTGCAAATCGTGCAATGACAGAACTACGCGAAAAGTGGCTGAAGGACAGATAGCGCACAGCGATTAAGTGTCAAGTTTGAGTATAGTCAACTATGTCAGAGTATCTGGAGCCAATCGTCGAGAATTTTGATCCGATGGATTACATGATGCCCGATGAAGAGGAGTTTGACGAAATGCTTCCGGAGGATGCAGATGCTGAGGACGTTCTTGAAGCGCGTCAATCATATAAATCACAAAAAGAAAGAGGCGGAGCTATTTTAACAGATAAGATTCTCGCTGAGCTTCTCTATCTCTCAAACAATGCCCGTGAACCAATTGATAAGATCAAAAATTCACCAGTGAACAAATGGCACGGCGAACAGAAAGATGACATCCATCTTTTCTTCGCTTTCATAGGCCAAGCGCAAGAGCATCTCCTCCGCGACGCATTTGTTACGCATGTTATCAGCGAGGATGCTACCACTGAAGCGATGAAACAGAAAATAATGAGCGATGATCACGGGCGGGCTATGTCCGCTTGGGAGTGTTTAGATTACCTTCACAAAGCCGGATTCATTGATGATGGACTCAAGGGTGAAATCGGACAGACACGTGGAGAGCGTAACGAAGCTGTCCATGATATCACGCGATGGCTGTTTGCGCAATTTGATCCACATCAAATAGAGTCAGAGATTTCCCGTGGCGAACGAACTGTTGTGAGACTTCTTGAGCTCGTGTATGATTTCGATTTAGAGTAGCGAACGTACCTATCTCTAGATTATCACAAAATGCGTTTCACACACTCTACGCAGTTATTTTGAGGACTCCATTTCACGCCGAAATCAGAGAAACACCGGATTTCAGATTCTATTCAGAGGAGAATAAAAAAAGTATCCCGGTTGAGAACTATTATATGACACGCTCTAACCAACGCTAAGTCACTATCGACACCGGCTGTTGGTTAGCATATGTTTCCCCCGGAAGCTTAAACTGACTTTACATATGGGTCGCTCGTCAGCTACGAATACATACTCACGCCATCGTGGGGCCTGCCACTAACAGGCCCGGCGTGGGGTCGCGGTCAGTCAGCGGTTCAGGAACCACCGCAACACATGCAAAGTACGCACGCAACTCAGCAAAAAAGTAGCAGTATCGCCGTCTCGCTCAGGCCGTCGCCACAACGTGCTGGTGACCAGACTGCGAGGGTGTCGGCTGCAGAGTCAGGTCCGCAAGCGCCAGCTCCCGCAACACTTCCGGCGGAACACCCTCGGTGTCTTGAAGCACGACGTCGAGCGTCCACGCGTCGTGTTCCGAGCGCACCGGCGGCGTCGTGTCGACCAGCACGGCCGGCACCGTTTCCCGGAGTGCACGGGCAGCGCGCCGGACACGCTGGCGGTTCTCGATCGTACAGCGCACGGTCTTGCTCATTCGTGCAGCCCCCGCACGAGATCCTCGACGAGCGACCCGCCGACGTGCGGGCCGACCGACCAGCTGCGTTCGTCTTGCGTGTACTCACACCACTGTGCGAGTGTTTCAAACGGCGTCTCGGCGAGTGCGACTTTCTCGGCGTCGCCGTCGATTGCAACGACAGCCACGGCGAACTCGTAGCTGTCCCAGTAGTGGGCCGTGCCTTCACCGTCGACGCCCAAGAAGAGCGGGCGGCCCTGAGTGAGCAGTTCGCGGGCGGTACGTTCCTGTGGATATGCGTCAGTCGTGCCGACAGATTTACTAGTCGGCGAAGCAGACTTACTCATGGTTTTCGACGGAACCGACGCGCCTGCCCTGTCTCTAGCAGGGTGGGCAACTCGTGTTCTCGAAGGCACGAAATCGCCCAGCGGCGCGTCTGTTCCTACTCAATAGTCACGGTTTCCGGACACTTAGTGATTTCGTCTATAAGTGAGAAAAGTATGTCGCTAGCTGTCGTTGACTTCTCTACGGCCGTCCATCGTAATCATGTAATAAGCCCTCCTACCGGCCTCATCTTTGGGGATTGGTTCTATATCTCCATCATCGAGCGCGGCCTTATTGACGCGCGCGACCAAGCCCTTCTCTTCGAGTTCAGAGAGAATCGTCTGCACAGTTCGATAACTGAAGTGAATCCCCATCTCAGTCTTCATACCACGGAAGATAGCCTTCGGTGGCAGCGCTATTCCGTGATCTGCCATAAATTCAAGAACAGCCTCACGGCGCTCTTCCGGTGGCATACATCCACTGTCGGCCGACATTCTCTTATTTACGCCGATAGGGACTTCTTTTCCCTCAGTAGTGTTCTTGAGCATTTGTTGGTGCTTATTCGCACTAATAGACGCAAAGCGCTAAGTGTTTCTGGTGATACATCACTGGATATGCACGACTTACCGGGGAGTGATAGATTCCTAAAGTCGAGCCACCGGGGTTAGGGCCCCGCTGACCCGGTGTCGTGTAGAACGACAATGAATACGAACAGACCCAGTGCACAAAACGATACCGCACAGGACGGCCACGAGCGTCGCCTCCAAACTGCGAAACGCCTGCTGACCAACGCCGACATTGACGCTGCCGTCATCGAGTACTGCCAGACCGTCCTCGACCCACCGGGCTACGAGCGCAGCCAGACCCAAGCACGTCTCGACGCCTGCGCAGCGCGACTTGCACTGGCCCAGACCGGACACTCCACTAGACGGACACGCGAAGCCAGACAGATACTACTCGCCGTCAACGGAGGCCCACAATGAGTACGCATCGCTCGGGCCACCCGACCTACCTCCATGAACATCCGCATCTGGTCGCCCAGCCACTCGAAGCCCCCACAGTGTCGCCCACGACTGTGCCCCTGCCACCAGCGGAGCGCAACCGGTGAACCCAGTGCCACGCTGGTCCGGGCGACGACAGCACATACAGACTGCTAGTTGTCGGCGCGGTGCCACGACGCAAATCTACTAGACGGAGCGGGGTTGCCACGAGCCAACCGCCGCGTCTAGAGAGCGCCAGCTACGTCACCGATAGCCTGTGCTGTGGTCAGCACCGCTCGGTTCGATTCCGAGCACGGGTCCTGTGGTCACAATGCCACGACAAACAAACCCCAACGACGACGACACAGACCAAGCCCTCGCCGACCACCTCGACATGGATATCGAACAGGCTGAGACGGACACCGACGAACTCCAGTCGCTCATCAGTGACCTCGACGACGAAGTGCCACCCCCGGTTTCGAGTGTTCTTGAGCTACTGGTCGGGACTATCGATGACCTCCAAGAGCGTGTTACCGAACTAGAGGACGAAGTTGAACGGACCCATGACGTTGCCACAACGGCGGTCGGCGACGCCGCCACGAACGAACAGCGTCTCGAAGACCTCGAAGCACAACAGGAGGCCACCCACGACGTAGCCAAGAGTGCCATCGCCAAAGCCCAGCAACTCGACGCCGAGACCGACCACCAGGAAGACGCCGAGCAACTACCCGAAGGGATCGAACCTAGTAGTTCGCCGCTGGATTTCTTCGCGAACTGCCGGCAATCAAAGGTCAAGACCATGTTCCTCGAACGTGCGAACCGCCAGAACACCTACCGCGCCATCACCGTTGCCAAGCGCTGGCCGGAATTTGCCACGAAGCGAACCGACGGCAGCGGCGTGTTCATGACCAAAGCCGACCTGCAAACAGCCCTGACCGCCGAACTCGGGAAAGAGCCACATCGCCAGACAATCAAGCGCGTTTGGGAGAAACTGGTCGAGATCGGCGGCGACGATATCGTCGAGAAGACCCGACAGGTCGGTCGGAACCAGACCAAAACCGAACTCCTCGCGATGGATATGGAGACCGCCGAAGGCTTGCTTGAGAAACGCTATATCGGCCTCGATCTCTTGGAGCACAGCGACCACAAAGCCACGACGGGTGGCGTCACACCCGTTGTGGTGGAGTCTTCACCATAGCCCTGTGACACACACCGACTACGACGTGAATCGGCGCTGAACCGACGCTGTTGGACGCGGTGGCACGTGCCCTGCCGCTGCCGACGCCGCTGTCTGCTAGCTGCAGGAACCGGGAGCAACCCCATTGTTTCAGGAGTGTAGTGAGTGGTCGTAACACGAACGGAACGACCACAGCGATTCCAGCCCTCACAACGGGTGTGACGGCAAAAGTCCAGCAAGCTCTGGCAATTGCTTCATTAGAATGGATTGTTCGGCGTCTCTAGCCGCGTTATATCAGTGACCGCGTCAAAGTCATCATCGAACGAATACAGATATTCAATCCCTTCTCGCTGCATGTACGCGACAATAGTTGCGTCACCGAGGGAGAGTCGATCGTACGTTTCAAACAGACCGAGGGCGTTGGTAAAATCCTTCTGTGCTGCGTGGAGGATCTCAAACCCCGCAGACCGATTGAGCCGCTCGTACGTCTCGACAGCCGTCTGCTGGTGCTTTCGATTGTGTATCCAATTGAGCGTTTCAAGGGCGACGTAGTTTGTTACATGTCCTGTCGGTAGTTCACCGTGATCCATCCCACGAACGATCTCCATGGCGGTACCGTGGTGCTGATCATCGGCATCTGCCATCCCTATGAGGACACCTGTATCCACAGCTGCAACTGCCATCAGTTATCTCCCGTAAAGCCAGACTTGTCCTCATGACCAGCGATGTCATGCGTTTCTTTGCCGTCGCCACCCATCGAGACGGGCTCAAAATCATCGAAGGCACCGTAGTGTTGCTTGACAACCTCGACGACGAGCGTCCCATCATCGTCAGTTTCCCAGCGGAGCTTATCACCCGGCTCTATATCGAGCCGACGGCGTAGCGATGCCGGAATGGTAACCATTCCTCGGTCACTAACTTTGGTCTCTTCGGGAGCGTCGTCTGTTGCCATACTCAATTATACCGCCGCGTAGGCCATACATGTTGCGCCACATGTGCCTCTGAATGAGTCACGAAAACTAGCCAATCAGTCACGCCAGAAAATGCTCATCACCTGCAGTGGCGGTAGAAAAAGTGTGCCGGTGACATTGCTTGCCGATTGCCGCCGTATTATCTGTTCGTCGACGGACTGCTGTTCGGTCCTCATGATCGGTAAGCCTCTCACCCAGTGGGGGTCACAAAATTGGCAGTGCGAGTGCGCGACCGACAGGACTCAGGCCTCAGCGACGTCCCAGACAGAGAGATGCCCGCTGGAACAGACGCCGGCGTGACGCCCGACAGCCATGCATGGCCTGTATTCTCCGTCGACACATGCGATGCGCTCGGCGCTGAAGATCAGGGCGTCGCACCCACCGGTTCTGCAGGTCATGCGTCCCTGAGACGAGTCACTGACGGCCACGCTTCACCCCTCCATCGCTTGCTGGCGGATTTCGCTTTCGCTGGGCAGGTCCCAGCCGTGGTACTCGCGAGCGACGTGGCGGGCTCGCCTGACGTTGACCACGACGCCAGCTGCTGGAGACTGGTATTGCTCGATATACTATTTTAAGAACTCAGGAAGGTTGCGTGTGTACGTGCCAAAGTCGGGCTTATCTGGTCTACTCTGTCTCATGACGACGAACTCCTCAACCTTGGTCTGGATTGTGTGTGTGTGTGTGTAGCTGACATAGGTGGTGGCCAAGATCCCTCTCTGGAGCGCCTTGCACCTGATGTGGCTCACAAAATGGGAGCCGATCCCCCCTTACCGCCAGACTAGGATTGCTCTATTACCTCAACTCAGGTACTCGCGCCGTCGTTGCACCCATCAACAATTGGGTCAACTGCTGTTAAATCGCTGTCTGAGCTCTAGGAGGTTGAGCATGAGAAATTTACACCCAACTGAGACTCTGGGATAGAGTCCCCCATTCCGCACTATGCTACTGATATGTTAGTCAACACGACGCCACACGGCTTCTTCGGCGTACTTTGGCACCTCGAACTCGATAGTGGCCGGTTGTGACATTCGAAAGTGATCGAATTCTCTGCCTTTGGAGGTTCGTTGGTCGGCCCACTCGATTAAACGAATGTCGTCAAGCTCAGACGTTCGTCTTCCAAGCGAACCTGGTTCAAGTGCGAACAATACGTTGGCGTGTGTTGCATCGTCTGGCAGTGAGAAGTCTTGGCTGAACCGCTGCCAGTCTCCATCAGTCGGTCGGAGGTCCCAGACTTGTCGGTCGATTGCAGGTCCGCTTGTACCCTCGAACCATGTTAATTCGCCAGTCAACCCCTCATTATCGGTACGGTAGCCCGATGTCACAGTTACTGGCCCCTCTACAGGAATTCGTCTAGAATTCGAAAGAACTGCGCGCGAGCGGTTACCATCGACGCGGCGCAGTTCGACACCGCCAGACCCACTGAGGCCATATCCTACGCTGACGGTCGGGTATGTCCGACCGTAGCGCCATAGTGTCCCGTCGTAACCCTGAGAATCAACGTTGATGCTCTCGAATTCACCGGTTGGCAGCAGGTCCCGTCCTAAACGAACCGACCCTGCAAGAACGTCACTAACCCACCCAACTTCGCGTCCATACATCGTGTTCTGTTCAGTGAACTGTTTGGTCTCGGTCCGCGTTGATTCCGTCCCAGCCCCGAGGGCGAGTCCAGATCGCGTGACCGTCGTCATTTCTGATGATGCACCTAATGTCTGCCAAGTGATTTTCCGGTTCGGCTTGCCAATGACACCCTTCGGCACGAACCCGTCAAGCAATATGGGGTCAATATTCGCGCGGGTCACGCCGTCAGCTGTGAGCGTTACTGTTAACATATATGACGGAAATGTCGACCAGATCTTCTGATCGAAAATAAAGTTGCCAAGCGACCATGCGACAAGCGCCCCTTCGATTCGCTCAATCCCCCCGACGACGTGGGGATGGTGATTGACAATAAGATCGGCCCCGGCTACTGCTGCGGTTTCAGTGAGACGGCGGGTTTCCTCCGTTGGTGAGGGCTGGTACGGTTCACCCCCGTGAATCTGAACAACGACCACATCAGCGGCCGCTTTACCGCGCTGGATGGCATCTCGAAGGCGTTCAGCCGTAGCTCTGGCAACACCGGATCTGGCCGCTATGGTTCGCTGTTGCCCATCGATAGTGACAGTTGTTGGTCGCTCTGTCGGGCCGTTCGCCGCCCAGTCTATCTCGTATTGGCGTCCATCAATTGTCGTGCACGACACGAACGCCACATCAAGGTCACCGGCCTGCTGAATGTGTGGTTCCCAAGCCGCTTCAGGTGAGGAACCCGCACCGGAATGACCGATACCTGCGGTCTCAAGCGCATCAATCGTGTCCTCAAGTCCCGGGCCCAGCGCGTCGAAGGCGTGGTTGTTACCAAGCGCCGCGTAATCAACACCGGCGGCTGAGAGTGCTTTGGCAGCAACTGGGTGTGAGGCGAATGCGAAGCGTTTTGTCGGATGGCGGAGCGACCGAGTGGTTAGTGGTGTTTCTAGGTTTACTGACGTGAGATCTGCGGCAGCGAGTGCTGGCTTCACCGGTGCCAAAATATCGTCGTGGTCTGCACGCCGATTCGTCGGGTCTATCCGTACTCTGGGATTTAGCGGGTCTGTCGACTGAGTATAAAATCGCCGTGCAAACATCGTGTCCCCGCCGAAAGCGAGGGCTGCTGATCCTGCAGCTTTCGATACGACGATTCGATTCGACGGACCTGGCGCACAGGCTCTGACGCGTGGACGGTACCCAGATGCATTAACTCGGATCCAGACAGGCCGACGCAGCGCGAGCGAGAATTGGCCGTCGCCGTCGGTTCGGGTGGCGCCGAGTGCCGAGCCGGTAGCTCCGAGCGCGGTCACCCGTGCGTCAACAACCGGTGCGCTGTCAGTGTCAACAACACGCCCAGTTACAGCAGTGGCTGTGGACTGCGGGCCGTCGTCTTCTGGATTCGACGCTGGAAAAAGATCAGCGACTGAACTGCAACCGGATAGCCCGAGGGTCCCGACGATGCTTGAGGATTTAAGTAAGTCTCGTCGGGAAAAGCTGTGCTCGGTCACCGTTGAAGCACCTCTTTGTCTCGCTGTGTGAGTGCTGCAGGTATTCGCCCAGTCGTTTGGCTCTTGATTTCCCTCTGCAGTGCTCGCATGGTATCCGTGACAGTGTTACCCATGAGAAAAACGGGGTTCCCGGTAGAGAACAACTCCTCCAGCAGCGTCGAAGGCGGCGTAGTATCGTCGTGCTTCTGGACCCGAAAGTCAGCCGTGTTTGCGAAGACATGCTGGTCGTCGCCGAGTGTGTGCACCCGCTCGGCATGGCCATCAGCTACCAATGAGGAAAGGTATCGGCGGAATGAGGCGGTTCGACCGCGACGATCTGAGCGAAGGTTAACAAGCGGTTCAATAACCGTGTCAGAGTTTCCAATGAGCGCGCGGCGGACGATTTCGGTGCTTTGGACATCGTTGACAGCTGCGGCGTCATAGATCCGGCCGCTGGGCAGAACTCGCCACTCAGGCATCATCATAGAGAGCTTCTGGTCTACTTGGGCGGTAGGAAGCGGAGGTTCGTCTACCGCCTTGAGCACCTCATTTATTCCAAAGACCACTTCTGATCCAGGATACTCAACCGCCCATTCTGGTGGCTCGACATATTTGACTGTCGCGTTTCGTCGTTTGAGCTCTGCGGTCAGATATGACCGGAGCGTTGGGTTCGACTCACCAACAACCACTGTTGTATTCGCCGGGACCGCTCGCGATAATGACCGTGCTATTGCTGTTCTGTTTCCTCCCATCGTGTCCATATGGTCTTCCCTGACATTAATGAGAAATATCACGTCTGGACTGATGAATGATTCATTAACAAGGCGTGTTGTGTATTGGCGAATTCCTTGGTTCTCAATAATAGCAACATCCGCACCAGAGGCCCGCCGAAGTTCCCGCTCATTCTCGTATAGACGCACCTGCTCGCTTCGCGTTATTTTTCGCTTCTTCCCATTGTGTAGAGTGAAAGGCTCGTCTCCGGTGATCTTGGCGAACGTGTCGTTGCCCCGGCGGTGGAACACATCGTGGAGCCATTGCGTTGCAGAAGATTTCCCTCTGACACCAGAGACAACAATACGGGAGTCTATTGAGTCCAAACGTCGTCGGTGAGCTGGACCAGCACCGATTGCATTCATGACGCTTATTTTCGTTAACTCAAGAAGCTCTCCTGTGGTATCCACGCCAATGTCTGGCAGCCATTTCTGACTCATAAGTGATCGTCTCCCCTCTCAGCAGTACCTGTTGGAATCGCTGGGATAGTCTCGTTGGGCCGTATCCGCTCGAGATGATATAGCTCATAGAGCGCGATAAGGCAAACAGATGCTCCGACAGCTACGTGGCTGGCTGAGACAGACAGAAGCAATCCAGTCTGTGGCGGTATAACCAGAAATCTGGCGACTATTATGACAAGAACAAGGATACTGCCAGTCACGGACACGGCCGCCCGTCTCTCTGCCGGCGGAACAACGTGTAAATTATATCCTGTAACACCACCCAAAATCCCTGTAAAAAATGGCAGTAGTCCAGTCCGTGCAGGAACCACTGTCGTAGCCGAAATGCTCACTAACAATCCGACAATGACACCAAGTCCCAGTAATACCCTGCCGTACAGCAAAGTCCACCAATGGACAAACATTACAGCAAAGTAGGCAAGAACAACTGTCCCAACCCATAGAGAAAGCATCCACTCGTTTCGGAACGAAATAATAACTATAAGTGGGACCACAATGACGCCTCCGACACGGAGTCCGTATCGCGACCGAACTCCCTCCGAAAGGAGCATTCCGAGTGCCAGCAGTCCAACTGCCAGAAAATCAGACATTACAATTGGAACCGTATCAGTGTCGACAACCAGTCCGAACGCATTAGCGATATCCGAGGTTGGACTGAGTAATACTGGAGGCAGTGCTCCTGCAAGCGGCGACAATCCAACGAAAATGACCAGTCCAATTCCGACAACACTCAAAAACAACACGATAGCCAGACTCCAGACCATGTCTAAGACCCGCTTGTCAGCGTCTATACGGTGGTAGTTGTACGCCGCAATGCCTGGGAGTACGCTCCCGATGAATCCGATTTGTGAGAGGCCGACACCGATCCCAGCAGCATCTGACAGGATTTTGAACACTAGAACCGGAACAATGGCTCCAATTATCACACTAAGGACGAATAACGGGCGTCCGTAAACAAGCAGTCTGTTTTTGATAATACGGACCGAAAAATATGCGGCAGCAACACTGGCGATAAACACCGGAAGCGTTGCAAAACTCTGGAGAAAGTACACCGAAACCAGCGGCACAACGATGACACCACCCAGACGAAGGCCAGCAAGCTGTGCCGCAGCGATACCAAGTACTAAGCCGAGCAACATCACTGCAGTAGCTATCAACATACTAGTTATTTTTCCGCACTACATTCAGCGGGGATTCACTACAGTCTATACAGTAATTTTGTCTTTACAAATAAACAGATTTCGGATGGGCATCCCCGCGACTGAAATGGATTTGCATAGAATAAGGATTAGTTACCACCGGCCCTTCGCTCGTGACCTGACAGACCGTTCGATAGGAAGTCTCAATATGTGTCTATATTTATCAATATAAAACAACCACTTGACCACTTTCATTGGAACGCCTCTCAACATCCAGAAGCTCACAAGGTGGGGTCTCCTTATCGTCAGACTAGGATTGCTCTAGCAGCTCGACCCATTCGGGAGCGGCGTCGTGGGTGCCACCGTAGATCGAGTTCTCAGGATACTGGTCGTCGTCAACCTCGACAGCAACGATCACGTTGCCGCCGGAGCGCGAGATACCAGATACGGTTCCAATGACCTCATCGAGTGGGCTGTTGCCGTCTGTCCAGTCAACTCGGACGCGGTCACCGCGGCCGAACCCATACTCCTCGAAGGAAGGTGCTGTAGTACTCATGATCTCCTCCAGCCACAAGGAGACACAAAATCGCCCGTATGCCGGCCAGAGCGCTGATGTCTTTCGCTGAGATAAGAAGAGCTAATGACTGAGCTTCGGGTCCGGAAACCCGATGGCCGGACAACCGTCTCCTTTCCCAACACAGTCGAGTCAATCCCGGCTGCTAGTGGGAAAGCCGATGGCCAGCTGTGTCTAACTCTTAGCAAGGACTCACTGTTATTCAAATAATTCTGTGCCCACCGATAGATCGGCTGTCCAAGCCAGGACCATTGTTCGGCGCCCTGTCAAGCTTCTCCAAAGCGTTTGTCTATCGTAGCAGCCGCGACATCCGCCTCCCCACGAGTTCATCAGGCAATCGAAAGTTGATCTGGGTCGCCACTTATGTAGTTATAACAATAATTTCATAAATATCCGGGAGCGCCGCTCAGGCTGGAGCGGTTGTTCTGGGTTTATTTTTGAGGCACCACTGAGAACGTATCTTTGACTAGTCCCGTGAGCTCTGCTACGCCTGTGACAGTGGATTAGTGTGGCCGTGCCACTCAAAGTGTCAGCGGGTATGTTCAGGAACCACCGCAACCCATGTGAAAATGCTTTCAGTAGCCTATGTATTCGATTTGATTCGCTCGAACAATGTTTCCACTTGATCGACAAACCATTGTGCACTGCGGTTACGCGGACGAGATTCAGCCACTGAAACCGTCGCTTGAACGCATCCTGGCGTGCCAGACATAACGACAATCCTGTCCGAGAGCGCAACGGCTTCCTCAATATCATGGGTTACGAACAACACGGTCTTATCCGTGTCACGCCAAATATGGATAAGTTCATGTTGCAGTTGTCGGCGAGTCTGCATATCTACGCTCCCAAACGGCTCGTCCATCAAGAGGATATCTGGGTCCACAGCCAGTGCACGCGCAAGACCGACTCGCTGTTTCATACCACCTGAGAGTTCTTTCGGGTAGGCGTCAGCAAAATTAGACAATCCAATAACCTCGAGCATCTCTTGGACTCGGTCCTGCCGCTCAGCATCCGGGACTCCCTGCTCTACCAATCCGAAAGCGACGTTTTCCCGGACTGTCAGCCACGGAAACAGGTGGTACGCCTGAAACACCGTCCCTCGATTCGGGTCAGGGCCTTGAACTAGCTTCCCCGCGACTGTGATGTCACCGTCTGTTGGTGATTCCAGCCCACTCACAAGTCTGAGGAGCGTTGTCTTCCCACAACCTGACGGGCCAAGCACGGTGACGAACTCACCAGATGAGACACTCAGTGATATCTCACGGAGTGCTGTAGTGGTCCCACCCTCACCCTCGTACTGTTTGGAGACCCCATCGATGGTGATTGCCGCATCATTATGGTCTCTCATTGTTGCCAGTCGAGGAGGTAGGAACGAACTCGGCGCACGGCCCAATCGCTGAGTAGGAATACCACGCTAATCACCAACATGTACGCGATGCTGCGCGCCATCGCGAGGTTGTTCGCACTCGTGATGATCTCGTACCCGACACCGGGTGCACCGAACAATTCGGCTGCAATCACCATCATCCAGCACTGTCCGACGCTCGTACGGACTCCAGTCAGAATCCCCGGTAATGCATCTGGGATGACAACCCGCCACAGCAGCCGGCGATTACTATCAACACCCAGCGTCGTAGCGACCTCTATCAGGTCACGTGAGGTACTCTCTACCCCCTCGTACGCATTATAGAACGTAATCCAAAATGCACCGATGAACACAATAAATGCCGCACCGGTGTGACCGAGCCCAAGCCAAATGATGGCGAACACGATCCACGCCAGTGGTGGAATCGGCCTAAGCACCCGCACGACGGGTGTAAGGGCGGCATCAATGACCAGACTCCAGCCCATCCCGATGCCAAGCAGACCGCCAGCCACAATCCCAACAGCGACACCGGGAATATAGTGGAGGAGACTCTCACCGAGATGAACAAGCAATTCACCGCTAACCAGCTCCGCCCACAGTGCACCTGCCACCTCGCCGGGTGTCGGCAACAGGTACGATGGAACTTCACGACCCCCCGCCCACCAGACTGCCAGAAACCCAGCAGTTCCCACAAATCCATACCACAGCCGTGTCAGATTCCATTCTCGGCCGAACGCAGTCGTGGTTGTCGGCTGAGAGCGGATACCGGACGAGTCCGCTACTGGATCAAATTCAGTGGCCATCCTATTCGGCGATGTTGTCGTAGAGTGACTGCTCAAAGATTGCGTCGTTAGACACTCCACTATCGATCTGGCCGAGGCTCTCCATCTGCGCAACGAAAAGCTGCGTACTCTCTGTAATCTGTGCCGGGTCGCTGATGTAGTTCGAGGCCTTCGACGTGAGGGCTTTCTGAGCAATCTTCGTCGGAAGTTTGTCTCCTTTGGCCTTGCTCACGGCCTCTGCAGCGACAGTCGGTTGTTTTTGAATGGTTTCAGTGGCACGTGAGTGTTGGGCTACAACAGACTTCGCGATGTCCGGATGATCGTTCCAGAGGCGGTCATGCATGAACATGACGCCGCCCGGCTGACCAGACATGAATGAGCCTGCCCACGTGATGCGCTCATAGGGTGCGTCTCTCTGTTCAAGCGCAGTTGGGATGGGTTCCATGATGACAGTGCCATCAACATTCCCAGAGAGTAACGAGCGTTTGACGGGGCTACCACCAGCCATTGGCTCAATGTCGACAAGGTCTGGGGAGATTCCGAGTTCCTCGCGGAGCCAATATTGGAGGAGGATAAACGCGACACTGCCCTTTGGGAAGGTGCTGAATTTGAATTTCCGCCCTTTCTCCTCGCGGAACATCTGGAAAGCGTCGGCACCGTGTTCATCCCAGAGAGCAGCGAAGTCTTCGTGAGCGAACACAACAAACCCGTTCTTATGATTGGCTGCCGTGACTTTTCCCGGGACATCCTTACTTTTCATCTTGATCACAGGAGTGATGCCCATGAATGCAAGGTCAATGTCACCGTCGGAATACGCTGAAACGATGGTGAGGCCCTTGTTAGCGAAGTTTGTAGACTCGATGTCGGGGTCTAGCTCCTCAAAGTATCCTTCTTGATTCATCACGTGGTACTGGAGGAACGGGAACGGCGGCTTGAATGCAATGCTGAGGGTATCCATCGAGTTCCCACCGAGCACAGACGTACACCCAGAGAGAGCGGTAAGTGTACTTGCACCGACTGCTGCGCCGGTTTTCCCGAGGAACTGGCGTCGGCTCCCGGTAGGTGTTTCCTCGGACCGATCCGAATTGTTAGGCTTGCCTAAATTAGTCATACCTAAAAAGAGTGGACAGTAGTTAAAATAATCTTTCCTTTCAACCGAGGATAATATATGAAGGCACCGCACGGTCAGATGCATTATGAGCGGGCTGTCCCGGGATCAGATCAGCTCTGAGTCCGGGCCGCCAGCACAGCAAGTCCCACTCCAACCACGGCTCCCATTATCCCAAATCCGGGCCCACTTCCGTCTGTTGATTCAGGTCCACTACTACGGCGGTCAGTCGATGCCGTAGCCGCATCTTGGGTTGTACTGTCAGTCGTGAAGGTCGAGACAGCCGTTTCAGTAGTCACATTCTGGTTTTCGGCCTCATCATCGGCATTACTGCTTCCACTGCTGTCGTCATTCTCGTCAGTATCGTCGCTACTGCCGTCGTCAGTGGGTGGAAGTCCACCGCCACCGGTGTCGTTATTCCCGCCAGTATCGTCGCTCTCACCGTCGTCAGCGGGAGGACTGCCACCGCCGCCGCTGTCGTCATTCCCGCCGAGATCGCCGCTACCGCCGTCGTCAGCGGGAGGGCTGCCACCGCCATCGCTGTCGTCCGCCCCATCGGTTTCTTCATCCGGGGGAGCAGGGTCAGTCGTTCCATCATCGGCGCCGGCGCTCGCCGGCGCTTTGAGGTCGAGGTTCATTATGCTTCCACTCGACCATTCTGCAGTCTGGTTTACTTTCACATCGTTTACGTAGAATATGACAGTCGCACCGGCATCGCTGCGAGTGCCATTGACTGCAAGTTTTTCGGCAACAACGCTACTGCCGCCGAACGCCCCCGTATATTCTGTAACGAGGGTCCCCCGACGTTCGCCATCAATCTTGGCTGTAATTTCCGTGCCTGCCGGGGCGGGCTCGCCGTCAATCGTCACGTTTCCATAGTAGGCGGCTGGCGTTGGCGGCGGGTCTGCACCCGCGGCTGGCGTCGCAAAGACAGCACCACCGCTGCATACGACTAAGCCTACCATCATCAGGGCTGCAACGAACCGAATGTGTCGTGTCATCGTTGTAGATTAGGTATAATTGCGTTAGGATGCTGGCACAGTTGCTGCCGAGCGTGAGTTCGAAACCTGACCGGTTTCGTTGCCGTCAGCAGTGTGAGTCTTAATACTACCCCTGCGTATACGCTGAACCGCAGTGTCAGCTGCACTCGCAGTCAGATTTCGGTAAGGTGGCGCTGCGTCAGCAACAATATCAGCTGCCGCCGCTTCAATGTCTGCCATGGATCTATTGCTGTCTTCGGCTGCCACCGCTGTCGTCAAGTTGCGGTAGATGACCTGCGAGAGTGTTGTCTGTAGCGTCGCATTGTCTACAGAGCCAGTACTTGCTAATACGGTCGAGACTGATACAGAGCCGTTTATTACCGGCCCTTCTTCACCTGTGCCGTTAGACGCGGTACTGTTTAGTTGATACAGCCTAATACCCTTGTAAAGCTCTGTTTTCGACGGATTTGGACCAACATACGAGGGGAGCGTGCTCTTATTCTCCACAAACACGAAGTAGCCCTGATACGGACTTGCATCGGGCGCAGTTCCGCTTGAAGCGCTTTGGAACCGGTACGTACCCTCAAAGCTGGTAGCTTGCCCCGGCTGACTGCTTGGAGCCGTCATCGGTGCAGTTGCCAGAGTCGGTTTAACCGTACCGGCGTCAAAGGCTAAATCAATCCGATTGTACGTTGGTGCACCGACAAAGTTCCAGCCCTCAACAAGGGCTGTCTGGGCTGGTGCATTTGGTGAGTCCGTCCCAACATGGTGGGTGATGGTCATCCGACCATCGCTCTCTGCAACTACTGCTATACCCTGCAGCGGAGCGACCCGGTCATCTCCGGACAACATTTTCCAAGTTTGTGTATTCGCGTCGAACCCGTAGACTGCACCCTCAAAGCCGCCACTAAATAGATCAGCGACGGTCTGGTCAGTCGGCCCCGGCACACTCACACTGTAGACCTCGTCTGCTGCCAGCGTGAGGTCAATGCCAAAGCGACTCGGGTCTGTCGTGTTAACGGCTTCCGGCGGAGCTGTAAGGAATGGTTCATAGACCACGTCACCGCTAACGAAGGAACGGTTGCCCGCTCGCTCCCCGTGATAGTTCATTGTTGCTCGGAGTGTCGTGTCAAGTCCGCTTCCGAGCGAAGTGTTGGATTCCGAAAGATCGTTGTGATGGATTTCGACTGCTGGTACATCCGCACGGTCGACCCAGACACCGTACTCTGCATCGATGTCATTCCAGGCAATCTCACCACCAGTGTTAGTCCCTTCAACATAGACTCCTTCGGAGAGGTTCCAGATGTCGTTGTCTACTACCGTTGCGTTTGTCACGAACGCCTCTAACTGGATACCAACAGTGTTTGATGCCGATTCATCCATATCGTGAATCTCATTCTCGCGGAACTGGATATTGTCCGTCTCGAAGGTCGTGAGGCCAGCCCCGCTGTCGGTGATTTCGTTGCGCTCGACGACCGTATCGGAGGACGTGTACACATCCACGCCAGAGTCTTGCCCCGAAATAGTCGCGTTAGACACGTGTGCGCTGTCGGCTTCACCAACAGTGACGCCAATGGCCAGCAGACTTGCTCCGTTTGTGATATTCACGTCACGGACGACCGCGTTGTGCGCGGTTGATCCAGCGCCACCGATAAGGACACCATGTGCGGCGCCACTAACCGAAACATCCTGAATCGTCGCATTCATTCGTTCCACAGCGATGCCGTCAGGGGCGGCTCCCTTGGCAGTGACATCAAGTTGCTCAACAGTCACATTTGGCGCGTCCACATGAACAACGGGGTCGTAGAACCCAGGTATGTTCGCCTCAATAGTCGGTCGCGCCGCCGCATCATGGGCGGTTAGTGTCATGCCAGGTGTCGTGACTTCAATGGGCTTCGTATACGTTCCTGGTGCGACTTCGACAGTCGTCCCAGGTGGGGCCAAGTCGATTGCTCCTTGGATCGTGTCCACGTCTTCAGGGACAACGAGTGGTTTTTCGTAGGCCGCAGTCTGTCCGCTGAGCAGTTCGACAGTCTCGTTATCGCCGTCAGCAGTAACGGAAAGACCAACACTACCAACGATATCTCTAGACGTGTTTATTCTGATAGTTACGGCATCAGTGTCGTCTGAGACACTGTGCCATTCCCCAAACTCTCGTTCAGTCCCATTTACGGATAATGAGATATCCGATTTTGTGAGCGTCGTCGACTCCGTTAGCGTGACGTTTAGACGGTCAAGGTCATCGGCGGCGACCTCAACGCTGAACGAGTCCCCTGGCGAGACGTGTGCTGGCTGTGTGGAAGCAAACCAGGCCGGTGGCTTGCTGTTGACGTACATAACAGCGTTGCCCAGTATTGCGTTCGCATCATGGGACATGTGTGAGCTTCGAACTGTAGATGTGCGGCCAAGCGATGAGAGCAATACGGACTGTGTCGACTCATCAATGGCAATACCAGTGCCAGACGTATCGCTACCATCACCTACTGTTGCGAGTGTTGTCCCCTGATATCGGTCGAACCACGCGATATCACCTCGGGACTGGTTGTGAATCTGTACGCGCTCTCCAGCGCTAGCTACCCCGTCAAACAGTGGGTGGCCCGTCACTACTTCAAACGCTGGCCGGTCGTTCTGTGTCGATTGCCCAGTGACGACCGGATTCTGTGTTGCGCTTGAGAGTGCTGTGATTCCATTGCTTGCCGCACCCCACTGGTCAAGATAGACAACGCCAGTGTCAGGATGATCGGTTGCTGCTACGAACGCTTCAACATCGACACCCGAGCTAACTTGATTGACGACGAGAACATCATAATTGTCGGTTTCTGCCATCGCCTCCTCAGGTGTAATGACAGACACGAAGTACTCGTCGGGGACATTTGTGTCAACTGCAGTCTGAACTTGGTTAGCGTACTCCGAACCAGTGCTGTCCACAACACCAACGTATACCGGATCGGGCACAACATTCGTCGGACCGGTCGTTAACGTCACTGTGTCTCCAAGGCCGGACAGTGTGTGAGAGAGTACAAGACGTCCGTCTGCGTTTGTTGTTGTTTCAACCCGGACTTGAACGGTCGTGTCATCGGAGTTGTTCAGTGCGATCTCCTCACCAAACGCGTACTGCTGGCCGTTAACGTATAATGTCGCGTTCTCGGTCGTGGTTCCAGTCCGTGTGATAGAAAGTGTCTCTGCGTGAGCCGTCTGATAGGTGACTGTCGCAGCATTACCGGATTTAATTTCACTGGTCTGGTTAGTCGTAACGCGACCGTCCAGTGACGCCGATAGATCAATACTGTGGGTAGCCATCGTCCCGCTGTCAACAGTGACCTGGCTCGTCTCCGGTTCATAGCCAAACTCAGAGGCGGTGACGTTGAATCTACCCGGGAGGGTCCGGACAAGGTAATCCCCAGCGGGGTTTGTCGTTGTTTCGGCACCGCTATCCAAGGTGACTGTAGCGTCAGCAATCGGAGCACCGCTTGTATTAGTGACAGTGCCAGTGATGCCTTGCTCGGCGGCGACAGCGGTTGTCGCATCCAAGGCGTCAACAATACCGTGACCATAGCGAATATCCTTATTATTGGGCGCATCCGCTGGTTTTGTTGCGGATTTGCGTAGGGCTGTATTGATTTCGTCCGGTGAGAGATCACCCCCAGAGGCAGACACCATCAGCGCGACGACACCGGAAATGTGTGGCGTTGCCATTGAGGTTCCAGATTTTTCTCCGTACTCTCCACCAGGAAGCGTGCTATAGGTTTCAACGCCTGGTGCCGCAATGTCTGGTGTGACAAAGCTTGCAGGCCAGTCACCGGGAGCAGCGTCACCCCAATCGCGCTGGGTCCGAACGACGTCACCTCCGGAGAACGGTGCGATGTCTCGGTCTGGACCTGAGGCTCCAACAGTAGTTGCATCGTAAATGTTTCCAGGAGACGGTGCTGTCTCAGGGCCATGGTTGCCGGCCGCTACGACGACAGTGGTGCCAGCATCCTCGGCGTTTCGAATTGGCGGAATGAGTGTGCTGTAAAAGCCGTCAGCTCCGAGACTCATGCTGATAACATCGGCATCCTCCTCAACGGCCCACTGCATTCCAGCAATAATTTGTGCGAACGACCCTGTGCCATCAGGGAGAACGAGCCCGTGCATCATGTCCGCATCGGGCGCGACACCAACGGCGGTGCCACTTGTGTCACCACCACCCACCGTACCAGTAACGTGGGTGCCGTGGTCGCTGGTCGCATGCGGGGTTGAGTTCATTACGCGATCACCGTTTGTATCGAACTCGGCCCACCCACCAGGGTACGTGGCATCGTTCTGGTTCTCAGTACGAAGGCTCAGGTCAGGATGATCGATGTCAGCGCCGGTATCGAGTACAGCGACCTTCGCTCCAGCACCTCTCGTTCCGTGTTCGGCCCAGACCTCGGGGACATTGAGTTGGTCCAGCCCATATGTCACGTCACCCGACGGTGAGTCCGCAGCAGTTGGTTGTTTCGCAGTACCACTTGGCTGTGTGTTAGTTGCGGAGAGTGCACGAACCTCATAATTCCTGTGGACGTCAGTGACGCCAGGTTGCTTGACAAGCGCGCTAGCGTTAGCTTTCGAGGTGTTGACCCGCATGAGGACCGCATTAGTGATCCAGAATCTATTGAGGACCGTGACCCCATCCGTCGACGCAGCGTAATCAAGAACGGGCTGCTGGGTCTCGTTAGCGTGGGTACGAAGTTCATCGACAGCTGCCTCTTTTGAGAGCGTGCCAGCTTCGGGTATTTCGAACTCCTCAACCCGGACAATTACCTCAGCAGTCGATGAATTGGTGCTAGAGTTGCGTGATCTGTTACGCGTGGTAACCGTACTGATTGCTGTCTCGTTTTCAGGTGCTTCGGTGGTATTGTTCGAGGGAGGCGCTGTCTTGTTTTCAGGTACTTCTGTGGTATTGTTCGAGGGAGGCGTTGTCTCGTTCTCGGGTACTTCTGTGGTATTGTCCGAGGGCGGCGTTGTCTCGTTTTCAGGTGCTTCTGTGGTATTGTCCGAGGGCGGCGTTGTCTCGTTTTCAGGTGCTTCTGTGGTATTGTCCGAGGGCGTCGTCTCGTTCTCGGGTACTTCTGTGGTATTGTCCGAGGGCGGCGTTGTCTCGTTTTCAGGTGCTTCTGTAGTATTGTCTGAGGGCGTCGTCGTCTCGTTTTCAGGTTCTGTAGTGTTGTCCGAGGGCGGTGTTTGCTCATTACCAGATGAGTTGTTGGTCCTGTCTGGCGTCTGCTCAGAGGTATTGTCAGACTGCTCTGTTTCTGAGGAGTTACTACCTATAGAAAGATTCTGTACAGTGGAAGTGTCATGGCCCGGTCCGCCAGGTTCGGGGGCCGCCAGTGCTGCTGCCCCAGGTGCTGCAGCACTGCTGACAAGGAGAATCGTAAAGACAACAGCGATAATTTGACTGTAAGCACTCTCTCCCATCATGTGTTGGTTCGAGTGTAATTAGCGGCGAGCGGTCGTACACAGACATCAGAGCATTGTAGATCTGTCTGGTTCGAGTTCTTGAGTTCTGGCCCAACACTCAGCGGGGTGATTGTGGGATCTTGGTATAGCTTCCGTTGATACGGGTGTTTTTTCGATTTCGATTCAATAATGTGAATATTGTTCCTCTTGTACACATTTTTAGGCCAGCCTTAACATACAAAAGTGTGGCGGATTTTAGACCGGCCTAAAACTGAGGTAGTACACAACTTTCAGACAGGATATTGACAGCGACGGGAGCAGCATAGTAGCCATTGAAAATCAACGCACACCTGATCGCACGATAGCAGTCCAATCGGTGTGTAAATCGTTTCGATTGTTACTGTAGTGAGAATGACTGGCTAAATTGCGAGCTCACAAGCCTGACAGCTGGACGATAGCCTCGTTTCTCGAAGATAGCAAGGTGATTTCCATCACCGGTAGGAAGTTCGACGGTCAGCTGTGCCTGAACCTCACCGGCGAGCGGGAGGACAGCCCCCGCATCGTCGAAACAGGAATCCTCGATGTCAACGAAAGTGGTGAGCATCTACTGGAGAATACAGTGCCCCGGACAGAGGACGGGACGAGTGTTGTTCTAGACCGACTACTTCCGGAGTAAAAGTGCGTAATACGGTTTCTTTATGAATCAAAGGGTGCGAAATGTCTACTCAATAAGACTGCAAATGTATCGAAGATATATTGTTCACTGGAATTACCATTCTATACAACGGGTATGCAACGCCTCTATATCTATAACGCCGCACTCGTGATAGTCGGAGCCTCACTGGGAGGCCCAGCAGTGCGCTCAATTATTGCTGGAGAGTGGAGTATCTCAATATTGCTTATGACTATTGGTGGGTGCGGACTGGTTCTTGGTGCTGTATCTCAGTCGCTTCGAACCGACCCTGATGATTTTACTGTTTCTACTAGTATGCTGGTTCTAAATATCGGTGCTGCCTGTCTGGCTCTTTTCGGGACGCTTCTCTCTGCAGCCTCCGGTTGGTAACCTCACTGTACTGACCACTGGTCGTCGTACTTGCCAGCAGTCCGTGGTGTTGTTAGCACTCAGTCGCGTGCGTTCAGAAAGAGTAGTATCGTCCCTAAATTGCACTCTCAGCTGACAATACAGAGTTCGTGGATCGCACAGACGGAACTACACTTCTTCCTATTCAGATAGAGCGGCCAAACACTCAATAATCGGGTTATCCAACAGACGAGTATGGCTACTATCGAAATTGACGAGGAGGTGTATGAGGCACTCCAAATTCCTGAAGGCGAACGGTCGCAGGCAATGAAAAAAGAGTTGGCTGTCTCGCTGTACGCACGTGATGTCCTTTCGTTCGGGAAAGCGCGTGCATTGGCAGAGCTATCCCACCGAGAGTTCCAAGCATTACTCGGAGACCGCGAAATCCCACGTCATTACACCGACACTGAACTTGCCGAAGATCTTGATTATGCCGAATAACAAGCTTGTAGTCTCGGACACATCACCACTGCTGAATCTTGCACTTATCGATCAACTCACGCTCCTCAAATCGCAGTTTTCGAGCATCACTATCCCACGTCAGGTTTGGGAGGAACTCACTGACGGAGAGGCAGGTGTCGACGCGCTCCGCTCGTTGCATGACGATGCGTTCCTGACGATCACCGAGGTCGAACAGTCACACCTCTTCACTGAAATCTTCCACGAGCTGGATCTTGGCGAAACAGCCGCTATTTGTCATGCCATTGAGCAGGATGCCGATCTCATCCTCTTGGATGAAAAGGACGGCCGACAGGTGGCTCGAAGACACGACCTGACGGTGACAGGAGTCATCGGGATATTGCTCCGCGGAGCCAACGCTGGAAATATTGAATTAAAGCACGAACTCGACGCTCTTCGTGACGCCGGATTCTGGATTTCTGATGACCTCTACTCCAAAGTCCTATCTGAAGCAACAGAATAGCTACCGTTCCCACGGGAAGATACCATGACGCTCGCGATAGGCTTCGATCTGGTCCTGAAACTCCTGCTCCTGGAAGTCTGGCTTGTCGCCGTGGATGTCTTCGGGAGAGACACCGTCGGGGAGGTGCTCATAGTCCGTAGCCTCCTCCGTGTCGTCCTCCCGCTCGGGCTCGTGGCGGTGCTGTCCACACTCCCTGCAGGTCCAGATCATACGGTCAAGGTGTGAGTGACACTCGAACCCGTCGAGCCCGTGTGACTCGTGTCCCGTTATGGCGCCACACTGTCGACAGTGGAACTCAACGCCGAGTGTCCCCAGCTCGGATCTCGCCTGATGACGCTGCACGATGCCGGGAACAAGCCAGTACGTGCTGTCGTCTTGCTGGAACTCGTCTTTGAGGCGCTGGAACTCCGAGCGGTCGGTGACCGGCGACCCGTCCTCAAGATAGATTCGTGGCTGGACGTCGTCCCCGTCCCAATCGGTCTGCTCGTCGGCTGTCTCCAAGAGCGCCCCTCCGCGGTCCTCGTCGATCGTGGTTTCGGTCGGAAGCTCGGGCCACCCTTTGGTGAGATTGGTGGCTGGCTCACTCCCGAACGCTGCACGGCACTTCACCGTCCCATGAGAGGTGTCCTCGCCGCTCGCGATGCTATCAGACAGGGAGAAGGCCGCAGCGCCGAGGGCTCGTGCGTGGAAGGTAGTGTTCGCCTCGACGAGCGCGAGCACGACTCGGCCGAATGTCCACTCGCCGAATGGGCCGTCACTGTCGTCGTTGGTAGGCGTCTCTGAAACACTGGTGTGAGCACAGAACGGACACTGGCGCTCATCCCGGGGGATATCTTTCCCACAGGTCGCACAGGTTCGAGAGGCATCTTCTGGCTCGCTTGGATAGCCACGGGATTCGAGGATGCGTTCCCGTCCGTTCCCCTTCGATTCAGGATCAGAACTTGCTGAACCACGGATATCCTCGGGGTCGTATTCAGGATTCCGGTCAGTCACACGGATGGTTGCGTTCGTCATCGTATTTAAACCCTCAGCCAGAGGGGAGCACAAAAGCAATAGAGACCAACACAGGGAGAGGGCCTGCTAGTCGTCGTTCGTGCTTTCGGCTACTTCCGATACAAACGAGTCTGTCGGCTCGTCGATGTCGTACTGATTGACCAGTTCCAGCCCAGCCAATGCTGCATTTGTGCCTGCAAGGTCCGCGTTGACCAACTGTCGGAGACGAATCACAGTTTTGCCGGCACGGTCGTAGCCTTCACCACGGAGCTGGTAAAACTCCATGAAGAGGCGTCTCCAGGCGACTGACGAACCAGTCACTGTGAGGTCCCAGTCGGCTTCAACCTTTGACGACGACTGCCGGCGGTAGTGTCCCTCAACTCTGTCGAGTAAGCCGTCAATGATCGCGCCCTTGTTACCCGTTCGTCTGTTTTTGCGAAAGGTTGGGTCGATGAGGTCTTTCCACTCGTCAAGGGAGTCGATCTCGTGCTCGATAACTAGTTCGACTTCGACTGTTTCGAGACAATCGGTTTGCGAACTTTCGTCGACGCGCCGAAGTCGGTTTGCAGTCCCTTCGGCTTGGACTGTGAGTTCTGGAAACTGCGCTTCGGTGGATTCGGTTTCTGGGTGCTGTTCTCCGTTCTGACCGCTTTTGCTGGTCTTTGATGCCATAGTATGGTCGAGAGCGCTCTCACTGGAACGCCCCTCACCTGACTGGGGGCGAAAAAATGGGTCCCATGCCTGTGATACCAATCGTTGAATATAGTTTCTTCACCTGTGAAAGCGAGTGAACCAACTGCAGGGTAGACCTGCGGACTAGTCAGTATGACAAGTAGGGTTGTCGATCGGACAGTCAGCGCTATGCACATAAAATGACGTTGTCTGGTCCTGGACTCCAGCTATGACACTTACACAGCCGTCTCGATCTTCTGTATTNGGACAGTCAGCGCTATGCACATAAAATGACGTTGTCTGGTCCTGGACTCCAGCTATGACACTTACACAGCCGTCTCGATCTTCTGTATTGAAGCTATTCCACTCCCCAGCTTCATGGCGAGTCATTATTTTTAACGGTGCATCTGGCCAGACACAATCGATGATAATCCAATCAGGGTCTACTGTGAGTTCACGAGTCTCCGTATGAACTACTTCATCAGTATCAGTGCGTTCTATCCGTAATNCACAATCGATGATAATCCAATCAGGGTCTACTGTGAGTTCACGAGTCTCCGTATGAACTACTTCATCAGTATCAGTGCGTTCTATCCGTAATCCCACTGGGACTGTAGTAGATTCTGTGTTTACGAAACTGAGTTTCTGCATCGTCGCATACCCCTTACTACCAGTAGAGGAACAGCCCGCTAGTAGACCGATTCCCCCACCCGCAGTAACATGAAGGAGCTCCCGTCGCTTCACGACTAACCTCTCCGGTAACTCCGGTAAGTGCTTTCCCTGTACTGACCGCTGGAGCAACCTACACTTCGAGTCGTTCCATCGGCTCGACCTCGAAAGTCAGCAGATGGGATCGAAGACGGGCATAGGTCCCGTCGCCGTCAGTCGTGACACAGTGCCGATTTGGCCTTGCCTCGCGCGGATTGCCGTCGTTCTCCTTCCACTCCTCTAGGGTAAACTCAAGCGCCTCCAACTCGCTGTCAGCGCCCTCAAAGACGGCTGCGACCGACGGGGTCCCGTGGTTGTCAGCGACGTATGCGACCTCAACAGCGTCGTGGTTGGCGTCAAATTTCCTCCAGCCATCGAGTTTGTCTGGCGGATCCTCGGCGAACTGGTCAATCTCGCGCTGAGTCAGTTCGGCTTCTGCGGCGTCGCGCCACGCTTGTTTGATATCCTCGGCTTGAGACTGCTCGATCTCCTGAAGGACGTCGGTGTCAATACAGTCCTCAGCCCAGGCAAGCACTGTCTTGGCTTTCTTGTGCTTTTCTTCTGGCTCGCCGTTTAGCTGCCCGAAGTTCATCTCTTGGGGAGACATCAAGAGAACTGACGACCGCCAGTAGCCGGGGTCAGAATCGTATTCCTCGTCAGCATCGGGAGCCCACGACTCCATCGAGGTCCGGACTTCTTCATGGTGTCCGAAGCCGGTTCGGACGCCGCCGGCGCGTAGGATTCGCTCTGCAAGGTCGATGGTTCGCTCGCGCTCGTCAGCGGGCACTTTATCGGGACGGTCAACATCAGCATAGAATGGCAAGCCGACTTTGCTGATGATCGTCTGTTTGTAGTTTGGGATAAGTAACGGTTCCTCGACGAAAATCGGGTCGAACGGTGGTTCGGCTGTTGGCAACATACTGGAAAGCCTCCAGCCAGTGAGGCCGCACAAAAAATCGCTCTGAGGCGGCGTTAGGTCGAGAGGTACTAGTCGGCAGTGTCGCCGTGCTTCGCTTCTAGAGCGTCCCAGTCAGCCATTGAGTCGTACTCTGGTCTGACCTCTCCGTCCGAGAGCATATCATCAACGAAGGCTTGGACTTGTTCGTCAGCGGGCGCGGCCTGCAGGTCATACTCCCGGGCGATGAACCGGATGCCACAGAACGTACGTCCGTCTGCTGCAAGCTGCCAGAGCAAGAGCTTTCGGTTCTGGTAGGTTGCGAGTTCGGTCAGCAATTCCTCGTCTGTTGGATTGGACATCGTTTGGAGCCTCCACTTGACAGGGTGTGCATAAAACGAACCTTGCGAATAAGGTGAAATGGCAATACAGTGCTTGAAACGGTCATTGAGTCGAGCTCTAGTAAGTACGAACAGATAAGATTATGACTCCCGAGAGTGGTACTTGGCTTGACAGGATGTATGACGTGAATAGCTTCAAACGCGATATGATGGTCGTTCTTGCGGGCATGGATAGTCCGATGGGGACAGAACTGACCGCGGAGCTGCAGGAATACTACTCTGAGGAGATTACGGTAGGACGTGTCTATCCGCAATTGGATGATCTAGTTGCAAAGGGGCTAATCAAAAAGAAGGCTAAGAACGGGCGAGAGAATAAGTATCAGTTGACGAAGCGTGGCGTGCGAGAGCTTCAGGCCCATCGAGAATGGGAGGACAAGTACTTGGCTCCGATCAGTGAGCTATCTCCGTAGTGGATTTTTGAAAGAGATAGACAGGGCTCTCCGGAGAAGCGCCCATGCTTGACAGATGAGTGTACAGACTGCATTTCAATTGTCCCACCTCATCGCTGGGCCAAACGTCACAGACAGAGCTTGGAAGAGGCAACGGTATTGTGATGACATTCGAGTCAGAGGTTGCAGAAAATTCCCGTCGATTCGACTGCTACTCTTCGGCAACCCGCTCTTCGAGGTTCTTACGTTTGAAGCATGATGTTGCGAGAGGCGTTGACCCGGAACCAACCCGGTATCCGGTCGGTGGTAGATATGTATAGTGCTGAAGACACTGTCCCAACAGTTATTACCTAATACATGAATTATGAATTGTATGTCGAAAGCTGCCGGGGACCCAGAGCGAGCTATCAATGGTCTCCTGTCGATTGCACAACTGCTGGAAGAGCCACGCTTGGCCCGGCTCTACACGTTCGTCCTTCGTGAGAGAGAAGTGATTATCGACGATATCGTCGCTGCATTAGAGATTCCCCGGACGACAGCGTACTCGGATATGGGGACGCTTGTTGACCTCGGTGTCGTGACCCGTGATGAAGAGCAGAAGACACACACGTATTCGGCGGTCCCGATCACGCTTACTGCAGATCTGGATGGTGACGAGTATACCGTCACTCCCACTCTCATCGAGGCCGTCGGTCGCTCACCACACGACCAGGATCTCAACCTCCTCCTGGAAAGATACGGGCTCGGTAAACTCGCGGCTGCGCTCACGTACGCCATCCCCTATACCAACGGTGAGATGTCTGAACGAGTCGCGGCTCGGGAGCTCGATCTGCAGCAGGCCTTCGCGATTACAGTCTTGCATGCGCTTCGAGATGTGGTTCAAGATATGCAAGCCGTTGATCCATACTTTGAGGATATCCGGAATGCTCGCGACCAACCACCGTCATCTGAGGACTGACGGGCACCGATGAGCACGCCATTCGACCCATTTCAGGAGACCGTAGCGTGGGTCGCAGATACCGGATTCTTCATCGCCTGTGGTCGCCAGGAGAATAATAAATACACTGCTCTTGAGCGCTTCGCCGCGCAGAACGACCTTACGTTTGTGATCCCCCAACGCGTCTACGAGGAACTCGGCGGAGCGCCAGACCGCAGCACACCGGGACAGACGCCGATTAACAGTGCACTCGATGCTGGCTGGGTTCGAGTTGCTGCTGAACCCGAATATGCGAACAGCACAGTATCTCGGGTGATGGATGACATCCGGTCATATATTGCTCGGTCATCAAATCGACCTGAGGACCAGATTGAGAAGGCAGATACTGCCCTCGGCGCTGTTGCAGCAACCCTTCTCGACAACAGTGACGTTCGATACGCCTGTGTTGTGACCACGGATACTGATGCGGGTGAAGGCACCGTCGCAGCACTTGCAGCTAACGGCTTCGAAGACCGGATTCAGTTCAGAGACGGATTTGAGTTGATCAACGAAATTACGTAGTCGGGTTGTCGCTGAGGTACGCTTGGTCCTCATTTCTGTTTGAACTTATTGTATCAGTATGCAGTGCTGATAGGATGTACCTGCAGACACCGAATTTATACCAAGGTGGGGACTTATTACGTAGTTTCATTTCAGCCTAACTATCGGGTCTATCCTTCTAGCATAATCTTTGAGTTTAACCTTTGAGTTTAAACGCCCAGTCTAATTCATTAGTCTAACCGTACAGTCTAATCATCAATCATAACTATCCATCCTAACTATCAGATCTAATTGGTTGGCTTTTTTCGTGTGTCTGACGAGTGTTTATATTGGGTTAGACTTATAGGTGAAACATGCTCGCGTACACCATTTACAGTGAGGCTGGCGGCGTCGGAAAGACGACGCTCGCTGCGAGCCTCGCGACAGCGCACGCTGAACACGATCGCGATGTTCTGGCAATTGACCTTGACCCGCAGCAGGGGTCACTGACATACCTGTTAGGAGTCGATGCGCCGCGCAACGATGGGGATGCAGACAACATCGCTCGACATCTTATCGACCGGCCACTTGGACCGTTCGCTGACATCGTCCAAGAGACGGACTATGGTTTTGACCTCGTCCCAAACCACGACATGCTGGAGAACCTGCCCAGCCTCCTCAGCCAAGCTGAAGAGATGGCAGAGGACCTCGGTGAGTTCTTTGCGCCAAACGAGCGTCTGTTTGAGGTCCTCGTTGATGCCGGTGTGATGGAAGACTACGACACTATCGTCGTTGACCCGCCAGCGACTGCGGGCCCACAGCTGTACAACGCAATTCACGCGACGCGGTCGCTCGTGGTCCCGGTGGAACCGACTGGTAAGGGTATGCAGTCCGTTGAGGGGCTCGAAGATGTCGTCATTAACCTGCAAGACTCACTCGATATCGATATCGGCGTGATGGCTGTGATCCCGAATGGCATCGGGTCAACGAGCGACCAGCAGAAGTATCTTGAACGGATCGGTGACCTCGGTTTCGACGCTCCAGTCGCAATTGCCGACCGCTCCTCACTTTTCGAGGGGTGTTGGGACACGCAACTGCCGGCGGGCCACTACGTCCAGGAGGTCCGAAGCGCCTACGACTACGAGAAGGAGACACTTGCTCAACTGGATGACCTCGCGACGCACATTGAGGAGGTGGCGTAGATGGGCAACGGTATGAAGTCCGGTTCCGGCGAGGACCCGTTTGAGGGCATCGAGAGTGCTACTGAAGATAATGACCCAACGAGAGACCACGACGACACGACGGCTCAGTCTGATCCTATTATTAACGATGACCCGACAGACGAAGACGCTAACAACAGCGGCAACAGTGGTGTGTCGGGACTTCCGTGGAAGTACTCGCGCTCGAATGCAAAGGACGGTCGTGAGATGGTCCAGTTCTTCCTCCAAGAAGAGACCCAGACTGCCGAGGAGGTCGCACAGTCAGAGCTCGAAAGCCGGCTTGACGAAAATGTCCTGGCGTTAGACCTTCGCGAGGCGGCGTATCAGGTTGCCCTTGAGGAGCATCTCGATGACGTCGCAGACCGGCTACGAGAGTGGGGCTACGACGCAGAGTGAACATCCCGCGTTGAAAATATACGTGCCACTATTCTCTAGATGCACAGTTTGAGCCTGTTGTATAGTCGGCTGGCCAGACCGTATGAAGCCGTTGTACGAGCAACCGAACTATGAGGTCAGCATTTACAGCAACTCAAATGCGTATAATTTCACGGCTGTAAGTAGAAGGTTTCACACTAGTTGAGACTGGTGCTCTCAATGCATACGGCTATGCTTCCCGCAGTTCATTCAAAAGGCCGTGGTGAATCGCTAGATTTCGCGTGATTTCACTGTTTTATCACCTGCTTGGTGTTATGAACTGCACACATCAAGACGTGTTACAGAAGTTTACCGTACAAAGTCCGCGTACCCGAAACGGAGTATGAACAAGAACTAGAGCGAACTTGCAAGCCCCGAGCGTGTGTGGGTTATCATAACAGCGTTTTGAGGGCTGAAATCTGCCTTGGGCGGATCGAAGAGTCGACCTTCTGGAGAACGGATTAGCTGTGGTATCATACCATTGTACTAATTCACGTTAGCGATCCCCCAGCCACGGCCTGAACCGAAACCCACTACACACGACGATTGGTACACCCTAATCTATGCTGGCATTGCCAGCCTTAAGTATGATATCCGCAGTTCTCGTACAGCTGAGTGAAATCAGCATCACAAGTGGCTACGGACTGGTGGTGTTTTTTCTGATTGGTCTCTTCGGGGGTGCACACTGTCTCGGAATGTGTGGCCCGCTCGTTGCAACCTATGCTGAGCGTATGGAAACTCAGGACCGGTGGTCGAGCGCACTCACTCTGTATGAGGTGCGTCAGCACACGCTGTTCAACATTGGCCGGACGATGAGCTATGCTACCATCGGATGCGTCTTCGGGGCTGCCGGCGCGTTACTGTACGGAACCATCGGGCTCGCTGGATTTCTGCGGCCAGCTCAGGGTGTCGTCGGTATCTGCATCGGCGTAGCAATTATTATTATGGGACTCACCCGGTTAGCTGGCTACAAACAAGGAGCCGTTGAAGGAGTTGTTGCCGGTACTGGTATCGGCTCACTATTCGCGCGGACCTACGCAGTCATTTCAACACGGGTCGACCGCTGGGTCAACAGTATCGGCATCATCGGCCTCGGCGCGCTTCATGGGTTGTTGCCGTGTATGCTTCTTTATCCGGCATTCCTGTACGCGTTTGCTCAGGGCTCACCTGTATATGGCCTCCTCTCGCTCGGTGCGCTCGGGGCAGGGACGGTCCCCAGTGTGTTTCTCTACGGAACAGTTATCCAATCAGTGAGCACGCGCCAGCGACAGGTAGTCCATTACGGACTCGGTGTGTTGTTCGTTGGGCTTGGATACATACTGGTAGCAATGGGATTCATGCGGTTTGGCGTCATGCTCCCGTTACCAGATATCCCGTACTATCAGCCGATCTCCGAATCGGGGGCGGTTGCGTAACATGTCCACCTGTACACTCTGTGACCTCCCTATCGAAGACCCGATTACCGACGATGACATTGCCGGTGAGTTCTGCTGTCGGGGCTGTCTAGAGGTCGCACACTTGGTCGACAACGGCGAGGATGTCGACCTTTCAGTTGCGGCCGTCCGTGACCGTGTTGAGGCCGAGGATTCCAGGCTCGATGTCCCCGAGGGCGCCGAAACGGCCTACCTCTCGATAGACGGAATGCACTGTCAGACCTGTGAAGGGTTCATTGAGCTCCTTGCCGAAGAAGAGGAAGGCGTTCACGAGGCACGCGCGAGTTATGCGACAGAAATGGCGCAGGTGGTGTATGACCCTGACTGCATCAATCGCAACGCGATCGCTGCGGCACTAAGTCGACTGGGCTACCGAGCCCACGGTCCCGATGAAGAAAACGACTCACTGCGTTCACGCGTCGAGTTCGGCAAATACCGTTCGGTACTCGCGGCGGTTCTGATGATGCCTGTGCTGATCCTCTACGTTCTGTTCATATACCCGGTATATCTCGGCATCTATCCCGAGAGTTTCCTCTATGGGAGTACTGTTGAGGCGATGGTGTTCTGGCCACTAATCGTCTGGAGCACACTCATACTCATCGGACTTGGATACCCGGTCTTCCGTGGAGCCTACGTGAGCTTGAAAGTCGGTCGCCCTAACATGGACGTGTTGATAGCTATCGCGGTACTCGCAGCGTATCTCTATTCGCTGGTAGCCTACTTTACGGGCGGGCGTGACCCGTACTTCGACGTCGCAGTGATGGTGCTCGCAATCGTCACCATCGGAAACCACCTTGAGTCACGGATCAAACACGCTGCGCTCGGAAATCGCGCCGACCTCACGGATTCACGCGTCGATAAGGCCCGCCGGCTCGATGATGACAGTGAGGCCACTGAAACCATCGAGATTGCAAAGTGTGAGCCTGGCGACCGGCTGTTAGTCAAACCTGGTGAACGGGTCCCGGTTGACGGCCATATCGTCGACGGGACTGCCGCGATCGACGAGGCACTCATCACGGGTGAATCCCTCCCACAACGAAAATCTGAAGGAGACAGTGTACTCGGCGGGTCGATTCTTACAGACAATGCGATCGTCGTTGAAGTTGGTCCAGAAAAAACCAGTACGATGGATCGCCTCGTTGAGCTCCTTTGGAACGTCAAGAGCTCTGCCACAGGTGTTCAGCATATTGTCAACCGCTTTGCGGTACTGTTCGTTCCATTCGTACTTGGACTTGCCGCGCTGACTGCCACTGGCTGGTTCGTCCTTGGCAACGATCCGAATACAGCTATAATGGCCGGTGTCTCCGTGCTAGTAGTCTCGTGTCCGTGCTCGCTCGGTATCGCCACCCCACTTGCTCTTGCGGCGGCTACCCGCGATGCCACGGACAATCGCACACTTATTCTCAATGAGACAGTACTTGAGCGGATCGACGACTCCTCAGTCGTTGTGTTCGACAAGACTGGGACGCTCACTACTGGGGAGATGGAGCTTGTGGACGTTGTTGGCGACGATCCTGACGAAGTACTTGCGATGGCGGCTGCCGTCGAACGTCGGTCAAGCCACCCCATCGCCGCTGCGATCGACGATGCCGCCCCACCGACCACGCGCTCGGTGTCAAGCTTCAAAAGCGCCGACCGTACCGTGTCCGCACTCGTCGACGATACGCGTGTAGTTATCGGCCATCCAGACTCCTTCGATGCTGACGCGTGGACGATTCCCACGGAGATAGAAGCAGCCGTTACACACGCTTACGAGTCGGGCACTCATCCCACGGCTGTTGCTTGGGAGGGCGCCGTCCAAGGAATCGTTACAGTCCGAGATACGCCGCGGGAGAACTGGGACCGCGTCGTTTCAGATATCACAGACGCGAACCGGGATATCGTCGTACTGACTGGCGACGACGAGCGGATGACCGAGACGTTTGCGAACCATCCCGCAGTTGATCACGTATTCGCAGGCGTGCGCCCCGAGTCGAAGGAAGTGATCGTCCAAGGACTCCGCGAGCGCGGGACGACGACAATGATCGGCGACGGAACGAACGATGCGCCCGCACTCGCAAGCGCCGACCTCGGGATCGCGGTGTCAAGCGGCACCGATCTGGCAATTGAGGCGGCCGATGCAGTAGTGCTTGATGACCGTCTCGACGCCGTTCCCGAAGTCTTCGAGCTGGCGAGTGTAACTCGAAGCCGGATCAAACAGAATCTCATCTGGGCGGCCGGCTACAATGCGATAGTGCTTCCATTGGCGATGATCGGCATGATCACGCCGCTGATCGCCGCCGTTCTGATGGCTATCAGTAGCCTTATTGTCGTCTTTAATTCGAAGCGCCGCTTGGTCCCAGCGAATGGAGAGCATTCAGGTGAAACCGACTCTAGCGAACGCACTGAGCGAACCAGCCCTCCAGCACATTCGGACTGAGTGCTCGAACGCAAGCATCATCGGTAACCATCCTACTACGCTTTCTAGCTACAGTCTGCTACAGCACGCGATTTAGTCAGCGGTTCGCACCTACTCGCTGAAAGTACCCGCTACAAGCAGTGGGAAGACGAGCGTTGCTTCTGCTTCAACCTGCGTATAATTCGTCTGTTCATCGTCTTTGATTTTTGTTCCCCACGATACTGCCTCGTTCGGGGTGCTCCAGAGAGTGATCCATCCCCTTCCATACCCGTCGAGATGGAGACGATATAATCAGCCCCACCTCGGAACAGATTTGTCATGAACCCATGGTTTCTCGGGACTCCGCCTCCGATTGCGGTCAGGCCTGTCGTATCAGCAAGCATCCCATCCTCGATAAGCGAGTCAAATCATCGAAGAAGTCCTGAAGGTATTGCCCCAACCAGACGTATCGGTCGGAAGGGACGAAGAGATTTTCAAGGCGGTTAATACCCTGTTCCCGGAGCGCGGCTTCGTACGCATCCAACTCCCCGTTTTGAACGGCTTCGCCGTCTTGATGATACCCTCCGCCAGTACCCCCGCAGTCGTAATAAGCACATCGACGTATCCTTCGCGAACGAGATAGGCGACAACTTCACGCTGCCCCGATGANCCCTCCGCCAGTACCCCCGCAGTCGTAATAAGCACATCGACGTATCCTTCGCGAACGAGATAGGCGACAACTTCACGCTGCCCCGATGAGATGATATTCGACGTGCATGTGAGATAGATTGTGGCATCGGCGTCTTGCATTTACTCGGCGATGTCGATAGCCTCCGCGAGTCGCATTAGATGAAAGCCCATCGTTGCATATGCCTCCAACGACTCCTGAAAATCAAATTCTCCACGGAAATCATAGCCCTACACGTCTAGCGTGGACAGAAATTCGTCACTTCCCGGAACAATATGCTCGTGTGACTCGTCGTCCATATCGGCAATTAGCAGGATGCCGGTTTGAATCGTTCGAGACTGGTCGTTGCTTCTCGGTACACACAAGTGTACTGAGCAGAGAACGGGACGGCAAGAAGTCGGTGGGGTTACCCCCCGTAGCCCTCACCCTCGATTGGGCCGCTAAACACGCCGTAGAGAAACTTGAAGTACCACAGCACCAGCAGCAGCACCGGGAATCCGAGAACGGTCACGAGGTTCAGCGCTAGCGGCGACACGACCACTTCCCTAACCAGCAGCCCGGTCGGCGGATAGATCGTCGGGTACAGCAGAATTGCGACCAAGATCGTCAACAGTGTGGGGAGCGCCAGTGCGCTCGCCAGCCAGGCCCGGTACTGGCCGCGTCTGGCCAGCACGCTCCCGATCAGCCCCACGGCGACCGAGAGGGCGACGACTGCAGCCACGGGAAGCGAGAGCACTGTGTCAGCGGCGCCACCCGCGTCGGTCAGGACAACAGTTCCCAGCAGTACGATAACCCCACTAAGGTATGCCAGTGTTGCACCGATGCCGTACGTACGTAGTTCTGACGCTAGGCCGGGCTCGGTTTTGGCCGCGAGGAACGCCGCACCTGTGACGACCGAGACCGCGACCAAGCCGACACCAGTCAGCACAACCGGCAGCGTCGCCTCGCCGAACAGCCAGCGGCCGGCGAGCATTCCAAACAGCAGCGGCGCGAACACGCTGCCCCCGACGAAGGCGTAGTCGGTGTAGCGCTTCCACCGCTCATCATTGCGCTGCTCGCGAAGCTCCGGGCCGAGTCCACGGAACACCAATGCGAGGACCACCCCAATTGCGACCAAATAATTGTCCGCAAGGAGGCGGGAGTACACCCGTGGGAACGCCGCCAGCAGCATCGTCCCGAAGGCGACGAGCCACACCTCGTTGGCATCCCAGACTGGACCGAACGCCGACAGGAAGGTCTCCCGCTCGTGTTCGTCCGTCCGGGTTGCGTACAGTATTCCGATGCCGAAGTCAAATCCGTCGAGGACGACATACATCCCCAGTGCGAACAGCACGGCACCGAACCATATCTCCGGCAGCGACTCGACGAGGTAGGTGTCGACTGGCAACAGCGAGTCAGTCATCATCGCTCACTCCTGGGAGCGGACCGTGCCAGCGGCCCTCACTCGACTCTCGGACGCCGAGTAACTGGAGTTCCTCCCGGATCAGCCACTTCAGGGTGTACAGGGCTGTCAACACTAACCCGACGTAGACGACAACGAAACCGACTAGGGTCAGCGTCGCCTCCGTCCCGGTTAGTGTTGAGGAGACCGCCTCACTAGTCCTGAGTTCGTCTTGGATGACCCACGGTTGGCGGCCGATCTCGGTGACGTACCAGCCAGTGAGCAACGCTGCGTAGCCGAGTGGCGATGCAGCGATCATCGCCTTCAGGTAGCGTGTGTTGTCAGACAGTCGCCCGCGGTACATGAGGTACCCGCCCCACAGCGCCAGCCCGATAAACAAGAACCCGAGCCCGACCATGAAACGGAACGACCAGAACACGAGTGCTACAGGGGGGTTTTCATCGTACTCGTTCAGTCCGATGATCTCGGCGTCAAAGTCCCCGCCACTGGCGAGGAACGACCCAACTGCGGGGAGGCTCACGGTGACGAGGTTCTCGGCTCGCGGGTCGGTGAGTGCTTCGGGTGACTTCGGAAACGCAAGCAGGTGTAGGTCGGCCTGCCCCGTCTCGTAGTGAGCCTCCATCGCGGCAAACTTCTGTGGCTGGGTCTCCTCCACGTGGCGGCCGTAGGCGTCGCCGTGGACCGCCTGGAACGGTGCGGAGACAATCAAGAGTACGACAGCCATCTTGAGTGCGGTGTTCCAGGCTTCAGTGTCGGGCTTTTTCCATACGATGTACGCCGAAACGCCTGCAACCAGTAGTGCGACCGAAATAACCGACGCGTTCATCATATGGACGTACATCCAAGGCATTCGTGGGGTGAGGAACGCGGCGAACGGATCGGTTAGTTTGGCGACCTCCATCCCGTTGCGGGTGACCATCTCGTAGCCCCGTGGTGTCTGCATCCAGGCGTTAACGATCAGGATCCAGAACCCCGATAGCCAAGCGCCGAAGCCGACGAGTACCGACGAGATGAGGTATGTTCGGTCCTCAACGCGGTCGCGGCCGTACAGCAACACGCCAAGGAAGACAGCCTCTAAGAAGAACGCCATCTTCGCCTCGAAGGCCAGTGGGCCGCCGATCAGTTCACCGGCCACCTCGGCGAACTGTGGGAAGTTTGTGCCGAACTGGAAGCTCATCGGAATCCCGGTAACTGTTCCCATCACGAAGCCGGCGGCGAAAACCTTCACCCAGAACGAGCGCAATCGCGCATACCGCTGCTCGCTCGTGCGTACGTCTTTCCAAGTGAAATAGATAATAAACGGGGCGAGCCCGATCGAAAGGGACGCGAAGATGATGTGAACGGAGATTGTCCATCCGAACTGCATGCGGCTCGCGAGTTTCGGAGAGAGGGACGCCGCCCACACTGGGCTGACGGCGTTCAGTGGTATGATTGGACCCATTCACCTCACGCTACAGCACAATAGCTTATGAATAGGTCCTCGGTTTCCACTTTGGAGAATTCACCACAAAGTATTCCATTATTAGAACCGTACTTCTTCTACACCTCAATTGCAGGATGAGTAGACGAAATCTGATAGAGAGAGTTGACTGGTAAGTACGAACACTCGCCGATGGTGACGGCAAATAATACGCTGACGCTGTTGAAGAAGGAAACCGGAATCGGATAGTGAGGTTTTCCACCGTGATAGTGCGGCGTCTGGGTGGCAACACTCTTAGAAGTCTTCGGAATTCGGAGATGTGGTTAGTATTTCAGCAGGAACGGGTGGTTGAGAGCTATTCTGGAGCGGTTCCGTTCGACGATTCGTCCAAATGTACGCATTACAGTCCCGCTAAACCCGCTGTAGTCTCAACTTCCAAGGTTTCAAATTCCGTATAGCGGTATGCCATTTACCAATGTCGGTAAAGCCAATAAATGCAGTATAGAGGATACTGAAACGGCGATATTCTGGTTTTGGGTTAGGTTTGTATTAGGGAAATAAGCACCACCAGTTTTACCCGGACCGCCGCTGTACGGGAAGCATGGATCGGCTTCCGCCTGAGTACGACGCTACTCCAAGGAGAGGCTCTCTTAATAGCGTTAAAACGGTTGATCGAGATCATCGACGATAAAAGAATGCTCGCCGTTAATTGTATGAAGGAAGCGGAGCCCTAGTTTGCGACCTTCGTGATGTTGTGTACCGGACACATCGGAGGAGCCGTAGGGAATTCACGGTACCAGGTTCACAGTGAGGGAAGTGAACAGTGACGCCCACATAACCCGCTAATCTTGTTCCAGTGGGTCCATGTCTACGACGCCTTGTGAAATGAGTCGGCGTGCGATGACGATGAGCCCGTTCTTGAGTCCGGTCGCGAAGATGGCTTGTTCGTCGCCAGTCTGTGGGTCGATTGAACTGACGAGCATTGCCGACCGGTCAACGAGCAGGAGTCGTCCGACGGCAGCATCCTCCTCTGGCATCAATTCACTGTGAAGCCAGTCCAACTCCGACAAAAACGCGGTAGCGCGTGGAATTTCTCGTTTCACACGGTTTTGTATCGAGTCAGAGCCAGTCCCGACAATGAGGTCAGTGTTTGAGTCAAGTGAATTGAGTTGCTCGATTAGCGGGTCGGTGAGGACTGCATTGGAACCAATGACGAGGACCACTTCCTCAGTCGCGTCCGCGATGAGCGCCTCGGCGCGGTTCTCGATAGCATCGGACCCGGAAAGCGACCAAACTTCCTGTAGCTTAGCCTCGTCGTTGTCGGATTCGATACGGCCCATCTCCTGCAGTGCGGACTGGAGACGTTCAACGCGCTGTTCGTACTGACCGCGGAGCGTTTCAGTGGCCTCGGAAAGTGGGACAGCCCGGAACTGCTGGGGGCTCGAATGCTGGACTTCGACCAGCCCTTTGGCTTCCAGAATCCGGACAGCGTCGTAGACGCGTGTTCTCGGGACTTCAGTTACCTCGCTCAAGCCTTTGGCCGTGCCGCTGTCCATCCGAGAGAGCCCCACAAAACACTTCGCCTCGTACTCTTTCAGACCCAATTCCTCCAGTAAACTTACCGCTTCTTCGTGTGTTGCATCAGATGTCATGTGTCCCAACCTTCAGTTTAGCGGAAGCCGAGTACGAATAAGAGATGATACCCACATATAAAAGACGTTGTTACTATGACATTGTCGGCCCTAATCCGAGTTAGCGCTGCTTGGTTCAGGTCCGGAGCGTATTGTGTCTGTCCGGAGTTCAGATGTTGCAGGTACCACATCTGTGTGTCGGTCGCTATGTGGTCATGGCTATGTTTACTCAGTTAATCACAAAAGTGTTATACACCGGTCCGGAGTAGCGATAGTCGGCACGTGGTCTCCTATGTGTCCCAACCACATCTGCCGCGTGCCACTTTCACGAAAACTACGCACGCAGAGTTCAACCAGTACGAAAAGATGGAACAGAGAGTCCTACTCGTCTTGTTCGGGCTGAATATCCCGAAGTCGGCCACTGATATCCTGCTCATGCTCTTCTAGGAGCGTGTGGAACTCTGCAATCGTCTCCTCAGCAGTCTCACCCTTCGCCTTGATCGTCACAGTGTCTTCATCTCGTGTCCCGGTTCCTCGTTTCAGCCGAGCCTCCATACTACAGCCGACATCTGTTCGTTCTACCTTCTCAACTGAGTCTGGATCTTCGTCTGTTTCGTTTGACATGGCTCTTCTCAGGACGCTCTCGCTGGAACGTCCCTCACCCGACTGGGGGACACAAAACAGCCGCTAATCGCTGCTCTTGAACGCATCCAGACCGGCCTGCTCGCTCGGAACAGACGCCGTAACCGGAGCTATTCGATCTTCCGAGCCCGCATTTCTCTGTTGCTCTAGACTGGGGTCGTTGTCTTCCTCGACCGTGTTCTCGAAGGCGTCGGTCACCCACTCACGAAGTTCAGAGACTTCCTCGTCGTCTAGCTCGCGAACGCTGCCTCCCATCGCAGAATAGGAGGTCTGCCACGCTCGTTGAAACTCGACAGTCAGTGAGTCGCCCTGGATAACGTAAGCATCGAGATTCAGGAAACAGCAGTTCAGAGCTGTCATCCGGGCACACAGCGGGTCCTTGTCCTGCCCGAAAAGTAGCGCGTCTGGCTGCTTTCGACCGGCGACCAATAGCATCCGACCGCTCCCACAAGCCGGATCGAGAACTGTTTGCCGGTCATCGGTATCATCTTCATCTACAACGCCGGCGATTTCAGCCATCATCTCGCAGACTGTATGCGGGGTGAAGTGCTGGCCGAAGGCATCGCTTGACATGCCATACTCCTCGTAAACAGCGCCTAGAACGTCTGCATTGGTGGCTGCCATTCGTTCTTGGAGCTGGCCGAACGCTTTCGAGAAGAGGTCGACTGACTGTTGCCCCTCGGGATGGTCCATATCGCCGCGCTCGCGATAGTCATCGACTATCTCCAGATATGGGTCGTCCCGGTCCTGAAGGGCGAACAGCATGAGGTTGACCCAGTCTCGGAAGACCGTGTGGGCGCTGTGTCCTCGCTGGCGGATTCGTTCAAGCGTTTCAACAATCTCGTCGACGTCGACTTGCAGAGAAGCCATGCTCTCTCAGCCCAGAGAGAGTCACAAAATCTGGCCTGCCGACAGTCGTGAATCTGGTCAGTTGTAGTACTTATTCTCCCAGTCACACCGGGCTTGAATCTCTCGCCGCCCACGATTGGTGATGCAGTAGGCATTCGTCCGCTGATCCTTCTTCCCTTTCTCGACGAGACCTTTGTCGATGAGCGTATCCAGATTTGGATAAAGTCGGCCGTAATGAACCTTTTTCTCGTAGTACTCTTCCATTTCGTCTTTGATCGCGACACCAGCCGGTTTGGATTTCCCAGCGACTACGAACAATAAATCTCGTTGAAATGCTGTCAGGTCGTGCATATTCGCGGTTACAATATTACATATATGAGCATATTGGTATGAAATCGCCGTTTTCAATCCACGTCATACAGGTTTTCGGCCAAGCGTCGGTAGTAACCTTGGCTGGTGTCTGAAACGGTTATCGGTGTGAACTACACCCGATCTGTGAGAAACAGTTCTCAGACATCAATCGGCTTTGTAAAAATGAATAGTGCTGTTTGTGTGACAGTACAAGACGAGAGATCGAGCAATCCGATATTTTCAGATATTTGAATAGGGTTTAGAAGCACTCAACACGTGATGTAGTTACTGGACAGTGATTGAAACCAATCGCCGATTGTCTCGCTTTCTGGGTTTTCACAAGTATAGATAAGAACAGGCACTTATAATCCATAATATGAGAGCTTGAAACCAGATGTTCGCATTTCAAGTCTACATTCGTAGAACCGTTGATCATTTATTTGATGCTAGCTATCCTTTACGAGTTCAACAATGAAGACTGCCCCTCTAGGATTGTTGTCTTCAACCCATACATCTCCGCCATAGCTCTCAACCAGTGTGTTCACGAGATACAGTCCAATGCCAGTCCCGCTGCTTTCTAATTCTTTTTCACCTTTCCCAAATATCGACTCTTTCTGTGCATCTCGGATGCCCGGACCGTTGTCTGCTATACGTAGTTGTACGTATTCTTTCTGATCTATCGCCGAAATTGTTATTTCAGGGTCCTGTTTGTCATTATGTTGGATCGCGTTTTTGAGAAGATTGCGAATGACTGAATCAAACATTTCGTTGGCCCTAATCATAACGTCCGGAATCGACCCATTAATCGTAATTTCAGCATCTGGATTTGCTGAGCGTATTTCTTCAATCTGCTGTCGAACAACACGATTGAGTGAAATTGATTTGCTATCAGTCCCATTCTGAAGCAGTACCTCGGACAGTTCCCGTGCCGACTGGGTCAATTCAACTGCGTTTTCCGCACATCTCAACGCAGCGTTGACGTGTTCTGACTGAGTGTCGTTAGCCTGCTCTGCGAGTAAATCAAGCCGGCCGAGCAGGATCTGTAGGTCGTTCCTGATGTCATGCCGAACGATTTGATTGAGGAGGTCCAAATTATCTCGCTGTGATTCGATCTGTTGCTTCTGATTGATACGGTCAAGTGTCGTGGCTAGAATTGCCCCAAGCAGTTCAACGAGATATTGATCGAATTCATCGAATCTACTAGGTGAGTCAACAAGTGTAACCAATACTCCGTGATTCGTCATTGGTTGAATGATCCCACCACTAGAGGGCATACCACTGATTGTCTCCGGTATCTCTGCCCCAGTATCAGTAAGAACCCGCGTTTCCCCTGAAGTATACACATCCCAAACGAGTTTGTCTATCGAACTTTCATGTGCGGTCCGCTGGTATACCGGTGTGTCTCCCACACCCTCCTCGAATGCATCGGTTATGGCTGCAGGTTCAAGTTCACCGTCTTTTCGTTCAAGGTGGACACTGCTAAGGGGAAACGACAGTGTCTGATTAGCAATCTCGACCGCAATTGTGGCAGCTTTATCGATACTTTCGGCCTGAATGAGTTTCTGCGTCTGTTCCAGTGTTTCACGTAACTTGCGCTCACGCTGCCGATTTTTTGTGATGTCCCGATACAGCCAAATGTTTCCCGTTCCATCTGGCAGCGAGTACGACACGTAGCTCCGAGCTAAAATGCGGCCATCTGCCATCAGCAGTTCTTCATCGAAAACAGCATCTCGCGTAGAATGTATTTCATTGACCCTTTTAATGAATTGATCTGGATCAGCGAACTGTGTCTTCAGAGTCGCCGCTATTTCAGCGTACTCGCAGCCGATGAGTTCACTAGGGAGCAGAGACACATCTAAAATATCAAGTAACTTTTTGTTCGCTGTCGTAATTGTTCGATCAGCATCTTCAATCAGAATCCCGACTGGCATATTTTCAAGAACCGAAGACAAGAGACTGTTAGTCTCGGTGAGTTCCCGTTCCTGCTGCTTGCGGTCCGTAATATCGATATATACGCCGAAATACACCTCGTCTTCGCCGTCTACAGCCGGTGTAGACCGCAACAAAAAGTCACGCTTTCCATCAGCCGCCTCTCGGCGGACTTCGTGGGTTACCTGTTCTCCAGAGGATGATCGTTGGTCAATACTTTCCGCTTCTTCAAGACTTCCGTCAGGAACAATGAAATCATTGATGTCTCCACCAACTGCATTGGATGCCTTATATCCAAACGTTCTCTCAAACGCCTCGTTTACATTATGTACGAGTGTTTTGTTGCCAGTATACTCAACGACAACTGCTGGTTCCGGGATGCTCTGAAATAGCCTTCGGAACCGATCTCGTTCTTGTTGGAGCTCATTTCTGTGCTTGGCACGCTCTTGCTCATACTCCGCAAGTGTTTGACTCAATTCATTAAACGCAGTGAATATTTGTCCCCAGTCACCAGTTGCCCCTTCAGGTAATTGCTGCCCGTATTCTTGCCGTTGTAGTGCTTCAAATCCGCGAACCAGTTGCCTGTGATACCTTAGGATCTGTGTATAAATAATAGATCCGAACCCACCGATGAGAGCTAGAACTAACCCAATCCCACCCAGCTGATAAAGAGTAACCTTCCGGAGGTCTCCAGCGAGAACGTCTCGGCTTGTTTGTACCTGAACAATCCAACCAGTCTCGTTGACAGTAGCATTCGCAGTGACGGGATTTGAGCTAAGATGAGCTGACCGGTTATAGATCTGGTTTCCTGACTGTGTTCGAATGAAAACACTGCTATCACGGTTAGCAGTTTTTGAAGCCATTCTAAAAATCGAACTATCCTGGAGGTGAAGTGCAGCATTGAGTGTCCCAACAACCGTCCCATCTCGATAGATCGGTGTACTTATCGTGACAATATAATTACCTGAATCGGCGACGACAGGTGTACTAATATAGGTTTCGCCATTACGAGCTCGCTGAAAGTAGCGCCGGTCACTAAAATCGGAGCCGATTAGCTCAGATCGTGTTTCTGTATCAAGCCCCGCTGATATCCCGGTCATCGTTCCGTTTCGATGGATAACTGAAACCCCATTGAACATAGTCTCGTTCACCACTGTTTTCAGCGCATAGTGCTGTTGTGGGGTACCGTGTGCAGCGATAGCTGGATTTGTCGCCTGGAGACGAACAGTTCGCTTTAACCCTTTCAATCTAGTATCAAGTCCTGCTGCAATCCTCTCGCTATGCTGGGTTGTCTGATCCAGTTGTCGATCAGTGACCGACTCTTTGTTCAACTGAAACCCTGCAAAGACGATCCCAGACAGGAGGACAGCAAAGACTATTAAAAGAATACTAATTTGGGTTCGAAGTTTCATATCAGTCGTTGGCTTTTATTAGTATTATTACCGTCACTACCCTACGATAATAACATCATCGCATCTATCCAATAGAAAATAACATTTAGCTGTCTTGTTTTCCATTGAGTACCGGCAGTCTTAGATTCTCCTGGAGAAATTTTCGCTAAACTAAGCTGGAAACAGACCTGCCCAGAAACTTAATATCTGGCTTATATTTTTTAGAGGTGTTACGGTACTATCAGATAATACGTTAAAGTATGCAGAATGACTTTTCGTTCAAGGAGTCACAATCAATACGTTATACAGTACGCATACTTACTAGACAGTCATTTCAATCGCTGCCATGAGCAACGAACCGCTCTATAACGGCTATGACGGATCGTACAGGTCTTCGACCGAGCGTCGGTAGTAGCCCTGACTGGAATCCGGAACAGGATCAGCCTCTTCGATACCCTTCGCGATGACACTGGCGAACTGCTTGGGCGGCTTCCAACTGTCGTCTGTCTCCCGAGCATCCAACTCTCTCATGAGCGCGTGTTCACCGTCAGCGGTGACGTACAGCACGCGAAGCCCCGGCTTCTCGCTCAGCGGCCCTCTGAGTAACTTTCCGGTTCGTGTATTGACCAGCCATTCAAGTAAGAGCCCAGCCCGACACTGGATTGCGTACAGTTGCACCTCGTCTTCTTCGGGAGATTCTGTGCGACCCTTGTCGGCCCACGATTGGGGCAGCGACCGGTTGTCAGTCTCATCTTTCCAGCGCCATTTTAGCTTTTTCTGACCGCAATTTCCACGTCGGTATTTACTGCTCATTATTGGATTCTCTCAGCCGCTAGAGAAACACAAAATTCGCTTCTCGTTGCCTCTATGGCAACTTTCTTGCTGTTTGAGAATGTAATGGTTAGTACGAGGACTCACTATGAAAACAGCCGAGTCCCCCACCACGACTAGCGAGTGTTCGCCCCCAGACCAGTGGATATCCCGCCAGCCCAGCGGGACCCGTGATCTCGACTTCCAGCAGATTCGAGAGCGCCAGTCAGCGACGTGGAACGCTGCTCTCGATGCTGATGTCGACGTAACAAAGGGTGGTCGTCCGGACCTGTTTCTCGTCTCCGTCGACGACGACTGTCCGGTTAATTGCTCTCTGGCCGAGCATCCCAACGGGACCCACGCCGGCTGGTGCAGCTGCGAAGTCTTCCAGGCGACGACCGTCTGCCCGCATCTCTGTGTTCTTCGCCAGCACGCTGCCCTCGGCGATCTCGACCTGCCGATGCGAGACCAGACCTGAAGCACAGCTCAGTCGTCGCCCATCGAGACACCGGCCAGTGGTCGAACGTCGATGCGCCCAGTCCGATCGTGGTCAAGACACTGGCACAGTCGCTTTCGGACTGTCGCTCGCGAACACGGTTCCACAGCAACACCTACTCGTGGATCGTCCCGAATCTGAACATACTCCGCGTCGATGTCCAGTTCCGTGTGCTCGACCCGACACCAGATTGTCTTCTCCCCTTCCTGCCCTAGGTCGGTCACATACCGAGCAGCCAGCGCTTCGTGGCGAAGCTCGACGAGAACTCGTTCGACAAACGATACGACCTTCGTTGGCGACCGTAGCGCCGGGACCGACCCAAGAGCAGTCTCGGAGTCGTGCTGTGCCGCCGATTCGGGAGTATCAGTTACAGACATATTTCTCTCGCAGGACGCGCTTTCTGCCCGCCCTGCACCCCATCGGGGCACACAAAACAGCCCGTCACGACGCCTCAGTCAACGATGTGCTCCTCGATCTGCTTAAACCACTGGCGGATCGTCTCTGGGTGCACATCCAGCGGCTCGCTGATCGTCGCCTGTGTGAGTCGGATGTCTGACTCCCGACCAGCAAGATACAGAGCGCCGGCGGCAACGCCATCCGGTCGCCCGTTGACCTCAGCGGACTCGGTTGCCCGCTCTGCCAGTTCGAGTGCCTGCTGTCGAACCTCCGGCGCAACATCAAGCGGAAGGTCCGAGCAAATCCGTGCCACCCAGTCCACCGGGAGCGATACCGGAATCGAGAGTTCGAGTTCCACGAGGAACGTCCGGTAGCAGTTCCAGGCGTGCGACGCAGAACATCGAGCAACGTCAGCTACGGTATCCATCGTCACGAGCCCGTTGCATCGGCAGGCAGCGTACACAGCGGCCGCTGCACCGCCTTCAATCGACCGTCCGATTAGCAGGTCCGCATCCTGGGCCTCACGGAAGAGCGTGGATGCCTNGCCTTCAATCGACCGTCCGATTAGCAGGTCCGCATCCTGGGCCTCACGGAAGAGCGTGGATGCCTGCTCTTTCACCGACCGACTCTCAGACAACGCACTCGCAATCCGTCGGACTTCACCGAGCCCGTGGGCAAGGTTCCGGTCGCGCTTGCTGGTGTATTTCGACCGACCATGGAGCCGACGCTGGCGAGCAAGCCGTCGACGCCGTCTCGAAGAAATGTCTGCACTATCGACGCTCCCGATGTTCGTCGACAGGCCTCGGTCGTGGCGAGTGGCTGTTCGGGGCGCACCCGTCCGCTTCTGTTCTTCTTGATTGTACGTTCGCCACTCCGGCCCGTGGTCGATCTGGTCTTGTTCGGTCACCAAGCCACAGTTCTCGCAGTGCGTTTCTCGCCCGCTGCTATCGAGCGTGCCGCCACACTCGGGACAGCCCTGTGCAACTGCAAACAGCTCTGTCTGGACAGTTTGTGAAGACATATTTCGAGATATCCTCTCACCCGACTGGAGGCTCAGAAAACACGCTGCGGCGCCCGGTCAGGCGTCGGGCAGTTTTCCATCCGGGCGCGGGACTCGCTTGGCTTCGATCTCGATCTCGACCCGGCGACGGTGCTTGCATCGCTCGGCGGTATCGGGACAACTGCATGTCTCCTCAAGCACGTCAACCTCGTACCGGCTCTCTGACGCCGAGTGGACCTCGTAGCGACCGGGCTTTGCGAGAAAGGAGACATCTATATCTTCCCGTTTCGCTCGCTTCGTACGCGGTTCATCGTCGGAGGTAACGGCCAATGGGTCCTCTTTGGGGTCTGTGACGCCGCCGTCGTTGAACCGAACCTGCATGACCCCGCCGTCAGCGACCGCTTTTCGAGGTTCGCCGTCGACGTGCATACCGAACTGGTCGTCCAATGCTTTGTCGTCCACCCATTGTGGGATGGGTCGCTCGCCGGTCGCGAAGGCGACTCGCTTCTCGTGCTTGCACTCCTTTCCGGGATTGTACTGCTTCCACGGGCACTCGCAACTCCCTGTTCGAGTGTCGACAAGGTACTCTGAACCCGAACTAGAGTTGACCAAGAAGAGGTCGTCGGCGTTTCGTGCCCGACCAACCGAGTCCATCACAGTCATCACTTCGGTCAACGCCGAAACAGTGCGGCTGTTCGGGCTGGCCTCCGCAATCTCACTCTCGTCGATGCTGCCGGCGTCGCTACTGGATTCTGTGGTAGCCATGAATGACAGGCGGCACGCCCTCTCTGGGACGCCCCTCACCCCACAGGGGCGCAGAAAATCCACCTAATGCACCGTCAAACCATTCCAGAAGGCCGTCTCGTGGTGCAAATGAACGTTATGAGAGACTGTCGGGCATCGGCTTTGCTGTCACACTCCCATACCGTGTTTGGGCCGCCGAATACCCAGCTGTCAAGCTCGTTAGAGTACCGCATACCGACTGTCTTGTCGTTGTGGTCATTCTGGAATGCTAGTGGGTCAGTGTTGACAAGTGTCCAGTCCAGCATTGGTCAGAGTTCTGTTGCCTGCATCTGTTCGTGGACGTCGGGATTGACCACTGGAATGACGCCCTCAATCTCCTCTTTGCCATACTCTTCACGAATCAGATCATGGATATCGTTCGCGAGGGCAACAGCCTCGTCTTGCTTGGTGGAACTCGCCTCGTTCTCCGGGAAGTCAGCTGGCCCGACCCCCTCGACAATGATGAACAGGTGGTCGTCACTCATTGTCGACCTCTTCGACGAGTAGCGTCGTTTCGGGCAATGGATCGCGGGAGGTCGACAGGTTCTCCGAAGTCTCCAGCGTTTCCTCGACCAACTCGACCAGTGCCTCCGAGGTATCGCCAAAGTGAACGATAGCGTCGGGATCGAGATAACTGTCGTATTGCTGTGCAGCTGTCTCGTCTGTCTTGTTCTTATTCATAAGCGGTATGTAGAGCGCCCTCAGTGGGACGCACCTCACCCCACTGGGGCACAGAAAATCCACCAGACAGCGCGCTCCTCGGCGGCCGGTTCATCGCGACGGGCCTTGCCTGCCTCCAGAAGCGGGACCGCCGGACCGGCCTGCCGGTCCAAGGTGGAGCGTGTCCCCCGAGCGCTTGCGCTCGGGAACCGTGGACATGAGATAAAGCAAAGGAGTGGCCGGTACGACCCCCGATTAAGTCGCGATGACGTTCCTGTTTTCGTCGATGGTGTACCTGAGTGGGTACACGTTGCCGTCGATATGCCGGGACTTCTTCGGGAGCGTCTCGTTCAACCACTCTTCACGGTCGGCGTCGGTTTGGATGTCCTCGTTCGGAGAGTGGACGCTGAACAGGTCCATGCTGACCCACCGGTTGACCGTCTGCTCGCCGGACGGTGAGTACACCTTCACCTGCTCCTTCTCAGCGTCAACACCGACGACGGCGAGTGCAGACGTTCCCTCAGCCGTTTTCAGTCCATCGCCGATATCCACGGCCTCGGGGTCGATGTCGAGGCTGTCGCATTGCTGTGCAGTTGTCTCGTCTGTCTTGTTCTTACTCATAATCGGTCGGCGGAGCGCCCTCAGTGGGACGCCCCTCACCCCACTGGGGTACAGAAATCACATGGCGGCTTGTCACTCGGCATCCGATTCATCGCGACGGACTTCGCGTGCCCGCAGTCGAAGCCGAGACTGGACTGGCGTCCGGCTCTCGTGCTGGTTCTCGTAGGCGAGATATTGCTGGATCGTTTCGATTGAGTGCATACAGTTGATGCCGGCGACGATTGGCTGGAGGTGGTCGGCGTCCAGCAACCGCTCTGGAGGGAGTTTATCCAGAATTGGGTCGCTCATGTGTCTTCCTCCCGGAAGTCATCAAGTGTCGTCCTTCGCTTGTACCGACAGTCCGGGTAGTGAGCTAGAAGCGTCTCGTCGACGGCCTCCCAGAAGCCGACCTTGTGTGGCACAACCGACTGCCAGAACCGAGCGCGTGCCAGTGCTGCCCCAACACGCTGGCGTTCCTCACGGCACCACTGTTCACGCTCGATCATCGCCATATCGAGGCCCCCTCCGGTCGGTCTGCCATGTATGAGCTGGCAAGATCCAGACCAGCATCGAGTGTGCTTCGTGTCCCGACCAGTTTGGTCGCTCGTTCGAGCGCCCAGCCAGTATCGCTTCGCTTGAGCAGGACTGTGGCCCCGGTGTCGGGGATGTGCCACCCGATCGTGTCGTTGCCAGCGGCGAGAAATTCCCATTCACCGACGGCGGCTTCTTGTGCCGCGCTTTGCTTGTCAATCAACGCATCCGAGCGCGGGCCACCAGCGCCAAAATCGCCTAACGTCGCTGTTCCTGCTGGCGTCATGCGAGGACCTCCCAGCGCTCCCAGCCAGCGAGTTCGGCTTCGATGGCGGTTATGATGGTCGTCACTCGTTCCTCTACCGTGTCTGCCTGCTCACCGTCGACGTCTATGAGCGAGCGAAGTTCGAGTATGTCCGGCAGGGCAATGCTGTCGGATTGCCGGGCCACCGCACGGAGGACGACCGCTTCACGATCGGCGCTCTCGGACTGCGCTGGAACGGTTGTCGCGATGGACTCGACGAACTGCGGAGTGGTTGGCTGAGACGGGCCTTCCGAACGACTGCAGGACATATTCTGAGACATCCTCTCACCCACTAGAGGAACACAAAATTGGGGCTCACTGCCCCTGTGGATGGTTTTTACCCACTGTGTTGGCTGAAATACCTGCTCAATAAGACTGCGAATTGACTACCACAGCGTGTCATAGAAACGTTCGGAGACCGCGTTTCGGTTATCAACGGCCGGTCAATAATGGCGATCTAACTTGTACAGTTCCTCACAATTCATCAACGTCAGCAATGACGCTTGCCATACCGAGAAACATTAATCCGAACCCAGCGATACCGGCTGGGATCGACACCCGGAGGAGAAATCCGCCGGTGAACGCGCCAACACCGCCAACAATAGCTCCACGCTTCCTTGCTGGGGCAGCGTCACGAGAGAGAGAAACAAACGCTTGGCGATGTGCTAACATGATTGAGCTTACGGCCACATAGAGCGGTAATAGTGAGATTGTAAGCAGGTGATCTGTCCCAGCAAATTCTGCGACAGATCCCGTAACAATCAGTCCAACAAATAGCGAAATAGCGTACCGGAGGGCAGGACGCATAAACACATCTGTGGCTGCGGAAAATAAAATACCCGTGCTATAGATGACCACCGACTATCAGGTACACTGATTATGCACGCTTAAATAGTCTCGTTGGCCCTGAGAAATCTCCGGCTGTAGCTCAAATCTGCCAGTTGTTAGCTGGAGCAGATGTGATGGACGAGATAGATTGGAGCGGACCGCCGCTAATAACACTAAACGAAGACCCAGAGGAGCTGTTTGACTGGACTGTCGAGACTACGAAATTTGGCGAGTTGTTCGCACAGTTTATGTATGAACCTCAGGAGGCGAGTGAGACTGTCGTTTATATGTTCGACTCGTTAGGAGCAGCACATCCCGAAGATATCCGAGCGGCTCATCGTGAGCTAGCTGAAGCCAATGATCACTAAATTACTGATTTGATGGAGAGAAGCCTAGTACTGGGCGATTCACAAAGCTCTTTAAGCGGAGAACTGGGGACGAAAACATCTTCTGTACCGCTCATTGGCAAATGAGCAGATTCACCGGATCCAGAGAACTGCCGCCGGCTACCCGATCCATCCGCTAATTTCAACCTGTTCACTGTCTGTTGGAGCATCGTCCGTAGTCTTCGTAGCTGAGTCAAACGGTGGATCGATGAGACACGGCACTTCCTCATCGTATGTCCGGTCGGGACGTTTCACGCAGTCGACCGGCACGATGGGACTGCACTCAGTGCAAGAGGTCGCGTCCCGTCGAAGCCGTTGATACTCACCGACCAGGGGATAGCGCTTGCGAGTCGATATGTCTCCGCTGCTGGACGACGAGTACTAGCAGACTCGCAGCCAACGGCCCCACAGACGTCGCAGGTGAGAAGATGGTCTCGATCTGCCTCGTGGAAGAGCGACGCCGCCTGCTCGACGTTGTCGCGGTCCTGAAGCGCACACTCCCGGCAAATCGTGAACTCGAATACGCCATCCTCTCGATCCACTTCGTCAGGCCACCGGACGTATGTGAATGCCTCACCGGAGATGTCAGCTCTGTCCCCACAGAATCGACAGTACTCGGACGTTGCCTCGGGCTGGACGCCGCTCATCGGAACCACCGTGCAAGTGTTGGTTGTTCGCGCGCAGTGTCTACGGGGCACAGAAAGCGCCATTTGTAGCGCTCTCGAATCGGCTTGTCCTCGCGGTTGCTTGCCTGCCCTGGTTCTCGATAGCCTGTACAGGTCCAGCCCTTGTCTTTCAGTGCTCGAACCATCGCCCCGTCATAATCCGAGCGAACCCACGTCAACAAGAAGCGAGTGTCGCGGTCGTCAGCCTGCAAGAAGCGCTCTTGGGAGCGAGCCAGCGCTGCTGAGGCAAGATTGGGCATCTGAACGCCCATGCAGATGCGTGCAGCCTCAACGAGCGAGTCACCAGAAATCATCTCGCTGTCAACGACTGGTGTGTCCGTCGACGGAAGCACTCGCCGGGCAGTCGCTCGAATCTCTGCAGGAAGACTCTCAATATCGACTGGCTCGGGACAGAGCTGGCCGTCGACGCCGTATCGGATTCGCTTCTTCGAAATCAGTGGGTAGCGATACGTGATAGCTCCAACGAGTGAGTCTTGGAAGTATAGCCCGTGATGGGCGAGATTGACCGACGGCAGCGACCCCATATATGAGTGGTGGGCCTCGTACACGGCAGCTGCGGTGTCCCTGTCGATTGGTTCGACGCCGACATGATCGGCAAACCGAATCCCCAGAGGGGCGGTGAACGGGTCTCCATCGGCGTGGATCGGACAGGAACACTGCTCTGTCTCCGCTGGCGGGCGATGCTGGAATGACTGTGCTCGCGTCGACGCTGAGTGCGTGGACATCCTCTCACCCACCGGAGGAACACAAAACCGCTATCGAGTCACCAGGGGGTGATGACAATGCCGGCGTCTGGGCCTTCGATATACACTGGTTCACACCCGCGGTAGAAGATCGTGAATCGTTCTGGCTGGTACGCAGGATGCTTCGCAAGCGTTGCGACTGCACGGCTCACGTCCGCTGGCGGGAACTGTGGCTCGCCTGACCGGAGGGCAAGGCGACCGGACTGGAGCACGTCCCACGACTGGAACTGGTAGTCGGTTGGAGGGGTAAACGTCTCTCGGGCCGTCGCGACAAGATACTCCGCACCGTCGACGACTTTTCCGGCTATGGAATAGCGAGCAGACTCCGGACGAACGGTGACAGCGCCATCGAACGCAGAGACTACTTCATCCTTCCAGACAAACGGCGAGGGAGGCTTGGCGACTGCAATTGGTTGCCCGTCGATGGGCGATTCGTTGCGGTTCGTGGCTGATCCATCACGGACTTCAGAGGTTGGTTCTGTCATCCTCTCACTCGCTGGAGGAACGAAAAATCGCCGCGTCAGTCGAGGCCGGGGAGTCGTTCAGCGATGATGACGCCGCCCCTCGGCCCCTCCAAGTACAGTGCTGTGTGCCCACGAAAGTAGAGGGTGTATCGGTCTGGAACGTACTGGTGGCCGGTCGAAAGCGTCGCGATGGCCTTCGACAAGAGCCGTGCCGAGAACAGTGGGTCGCCACGATGATTCGCCAGGCGGCCAGATTGCAGTGGCTCCCAGCTGTCGAACCCGTGGTCTGCTGGCGGCGTCAGTGTCGTCCGGGCCGTAGCGATCAGGTAGTCAGCCCCGCTGACAACTTTGCCAGCCGTGTTCGCGACATCTGGAATGAATTCCACATTCCCCCCGAAGTCGGTTATCGTCTCGTTTTCCCAACGCAATGCTTCTGGATGGCCGGCGACCGGCACCGGCGGGCCTCGGAAGCCCTCGCTTCGGATGTGGGATTTTGCTTTGCTCTCGCAACCGAATGTCTCCCCGCAGGTACACTCGAACGATTCGTCGTTGCGGTAGTAGCCGTCAGTATCCTGTGAGCGGACAAGTTCGCCGTCGTCGTCCATGTAGATGGTATCGACATACCCCCACGAGTACGACACCTCGATCTCATGCTCCTGTCCGGGCTTGCTGAAGTCGAAGCCGGCTTGCTGGTCTGGCTGTCCGTCCTGCGTCTGAGTCGGGTCAGTTGCAGTCATCCTCTCACCCGCCAGAGGAACACAAAATCGCCTGGCACAGAGTATTAACCAACAGAAGTGATGAGTGTTGGTTAAGAGAGTCGATATCGCTGGTTTGCGCGCTATCCATCCTGTTCTCCCTCCCCACCGTCGGTCGCAAGACTCGTCTGTCTCGTGGCAAGGAACCGCTCAGGGACGTTCTCGAATGCATCCAGCCCAGCCTGCTCAGTCCCCTCGACGTCGACGCCACTGTGCTCTGTTTGCCACGTAGCAGAGTCACGCTTGAAGCCCCCGTCAAAGGCCGAGAGTTCTGATCGTCGGGCTGGAGCCGCTGCCGACGAGAGTTCCTCGGCGCGGTCTGAGAGCCATCCCATTTGGTCGAACATCCCGTCGAAGTCTCGCTCCTGGAAGGGGAAGCGGACTGTCGCTTTCAGGGGAAGAGCAGTGTACGTCTCCCGCCCGGTCCGAATCGCAGTTGGTCGTCCCTCGAAGATGCCACGGTCGCGCAGCGCGTCGATGTAGTCGCCACCGGCCAGAACGACCAACTCCCGACAGGGGGCCTCCTGTTGATCGGCAGCGTATGGCCGCCGGAGCCAATCGCCCAGTGATGAATGGACACGGAGCGCCCACTGATCTAGTCGGCTCTCAACTCGGTCCCCTGACGGCAGCCGATAATTGGCTTCTCCCTCGATGGGTTCTCCGCGCAGGTCCTCGATGGTCGTGTCGTATGGGGCGACCGTCTGCCGAGGCATTAGTATCGCGTGCTCCGCAGAGAGGACACCCCAAGTATTCGCTCGTCGGTCAGCAGTTCGAGCCCACTGGACGGCCTCCTCAGCAAGCGATCGCTTGACCGAGAAATATGACGATGTGTAGAGGTTGCGAGCCTCAGCTGGATCGTCGGTTTTCGCGTCACTGCACCCGACAAGGACGAAGCGGCCACGGGTCCGCTCTGTCTGTGTTGTCATGATCTGTCTCCCTCGTCTAGAGAGGGAGTCACAAAATTGCGGCTCGACGAGATACACGGCTGCTCAGTGATGGCTCTTGCCTAATCTGGCGAAATAGACATAGTAGACCTGACATTGGTACAGAATGGCGTGCAAGGTATAGAGGGTGTATTCATCACACTAATGGTGGAAAAGAAGGAATCTCTGGTCATGTCCTCCGAGACAACTGCGCTCCTTGGCTCGATTCGTCAGTGGCTATTGGTCATCGTATTTCTGCTCGGAGTGGGGGTACTCACACTGGCTCATATTGGATATGTCCAAAATAATACTCAGATGTTGTTTTGGCAGAGTCTCGTATTCAGCGTTTCAGGCGTACTCGGAGGCCTCATCGCTACTATTGCTGGTATCAAACTACTCGGCAGCTACTCATCGTCTTCGCCTGATGGGCACCCGACCGAGTAATCTAGTAGACTTCACAACTCACAACGCTGCGCTACGAGATACGCGCCCTGTATTCATCACCAGTGATTATAACAGATCTCAGATAATACTGCTCCGCTGGGTTCGGTAAGAGCCTCAGTAGCAGTCCCTGTTCTAGCCGTGAACCTCAGTAGGAGTGAGTCCGGCCCGGTATTCTACTCTGTCTCGCTCGTGCTGGCTCCGGTACGCGAGTGTCTGTCCGTTCTCGTACTCGACGACAATCGCATCCTCAAGGCCGTCCACAGTCGCTCTCGAACCGTCAGCAGCCCAGACGGGGTCCATCGGTTCCGCTGTTAGCGGATTCCGCTCTGTCTCTGCAGTGGGCCACACACCCCGCGATTTCCAGTATGACCGGATGTGTCGCAAACTCTCTCGAACCGTCTCTCGGATCGAGAGATGGTCCGCACTCCCGTAGCCGTGTGGTGAGAAATACTCCCCGTGAAGTGCCGCTAAGTGGACCCCGTTCCAGTCGACGCCGACGATATCGGCTGGCTCCTCGCCGGTCACACGCGGCTGTGTTAGCTCCTCGATTACTGGATACTGCTTCGTGGGACTTGCCCCTAGCAGATGCACGCGCCGCCCCCGCCAATCGACGATGTCCGTGTACTCCTCGGCAGTCTGGTCAGAGTAGCCCATCGGGTAGCCGAGTATCATGTCCTCGTCGATTACGTCGATTGCTTCGTGGCATTTCGGAACGATGATGACCTCGGTCCCCGGAAACTTCCGTTTCAGCTCCCGTCCGGCTTGGTTGTACCGACGGGCTTCTTGCCGGTCGTATGCGTCGCCAAGCATCCCAACCGACGGCTCGTACCGCTCGAAGCGCTCGATATACCGGTCCAAATCTGGATTCCGGAAGTCGTTGTCCAGAATCTCAATCGGGACCTCGACGTTCCGCAGCGAGGACTGGTAGGTGTAGTCCTCGCGAACACCGACGGTGAATCCGAGACGGTAAGCATCGATTACGAAGGGCTCGCGATGGAGGAAGCCAATGTACTCAGCCTGCTGTGCATCGCCGACAGCCGCCGCTGACCAAGAGTGTCGTGCCTCAGAAGACATCGAAATCACCGAGCGCACCGACCGGCGCGCCCAGCTGGCAGGCGCGGCAAAAAACGACCCCGCGGCTTAAATACCGAGACGCGAGGAAGTGTCTGTCAGAATGAAGGAAGGCATCGAATCGCAGTACGACGACCCTGACAGCCACCGGGGCGACTACCCGCCGGACTGGCCCTACAGGATCGTCTTCCGGAAGCAGTTGGACAACAACACTTGCGCCAACTGCGAGATGCAGTACCCCTCGGAAGAGTTGGAGGTCCTGCGACGAATCCCTGCCGAGAACGGCGGGACGAACAAAACCACGAACCTACTAACAGTGTGCTCTACCTGCGAAGACGCTGTCAAGCAGGAGGGCCGTCTAAACCTCCCACAGTCGCTCAAAGAAGAGCCTGCCGGCGGTTCCGAAGAGGACACTCACAGAGTCTTGCCGCTGCAGAGTGACGTCCCAAGGACTGAGGAAACTGAGACTGACGTGACCGAACAGGCGGGGCAGTCCCGAGGGTCCTCCCGCTTGGAGGTCAACCATATTCCACGGTCGACGAGGACTCCAACCGACCGACCGACGACGGAGGGGAGCGATGAACAGTCCGACCAGGGCGACACTGCCGACGAGCGTGCTATATCGAGTCGGGTGCTCTTCGCGTCCATCGGGGGGACAGCGATGGTTCTGGCATATCTCTGTGCGATTGCTGTCGCCTCTTTCTTGCCCCCGCTTGTGAGTGACGTAGCGTTCTACGGCCTTCCGCTGGCAGGGCTCGTGACCGGAGTCCGATGGCGGCTCTCGACAGCCGTTGCGTCCGCCTACGTAGTCAGCATGTATGCTGCACTCTGGCAGGTCTTCTCGGCGGAGCCGTCAGTACCGGGGTGGGTCCCCGTAATCGCGCCACTAGCTGGGATTGCCTACGGACTCGTCGTTGAGCGGACTGGGTTCTCGCTACGGAACCACTTCCGTTCTCAGATTCGCGATTGATGATCCAGCGCTTCTGTTGACGAAATATACGCCGACAACTGGTCCACGACAGAGGGGTCAAACTCGTCAGAGACGTGTCGCACGTTCCACAACCCAGATTGATACACCTCAGATTTCGGCGAGTGATATCCAAGCCAATCGAGGTCTGACGGTCCTGCGGAACGACGATGATGCGATACCATCGCGATTGTATTTGACTCAATCACCGCTCTGTCACACTCGGGTCCGGGGTCGCCCGGAATGTCAACCCAGAGAAACGGCAGATCCCGGATATACTCCGACACACGCTGTTCAAGTTCGTGTTCCTGCTCGCGAACAGCGGTCGTCTCGGCGTCGGGATTTTGCTCGCACCAGTGGGGATACTCGTCGTGCCAGCCGTGCTTCTCGATCAGTGCCCGTCCAACGTGCAACCTGAAAATCGAGCCTCGGTGGTTGCCACCGCCGGCGTACTTCCCGCGAACGTTCCCACGATGTTGCCTGAGTCGGTTCCAGAGCGTATTCGACGAACCAGCACTGACGCCGACGGTGCCGATACGGGAGAGTCGCCAGTCGACCGCCCTCGTTGCGCGAAGGTCGCTTGCTGGCGAGAAGAAAAAGTACACTCCTCGGTCGGGCCAGTCCAGCCGACCGTTTACATCCCCGAGGTAGTATGGGCCTCCGATCTGGTCACGCAAATCTGCCAGCACACTCAGAAACTGTCCGACAGGGCTGCCGCCCGACGCTGCTGTTGAACGCATCTTGGACTCCCTCGGCCACCAGGGGAGTCACAAAACACTCCTCTCAAGCATGACTGGAAAGACACCGCTCCCTCTCAGCTGTCACCCTCGACGGCATCGATCAAATCTGCTGCAGTCGATGAGATACGGTCCAGCCGGTCCCGCAACGTCTCTGGTGCGTCACCGTCCCACGCCGCGAGGTAGAACGCCGAGTTGTCGGGGTCCAGCCCAAAGTGGCGACTGACCACGTAGGCAACTGCCTCGGCCTCGACCTCACGCTTCGAACGCTCCGCCTCATCCTCAACATCGAAGTGAAGATCGGCGTGTGCGAACTCGTGGATCAGTGTACTCGCAAGAGCGGCCCGGTTGTCCCGGTCAACCGCTTCCACCATCGGATTCGTGGTCGTCACGCTCCGACGCTCGCAAACACCCCGTGCAGATCCATGCTTCCATTCTTCGGGAGCGACGATTCTCGCGTCGACACCGATCTCGTCGGTGGCGTCCAACAAGTCCTCGACAAGTCCATCCGGGTTGCCGTGGGCTTCTGTCTCCAGTTCGGGAAGCGGCTCGCCATCAGTCTGTGAGATATCGAACACCGACGTTGGCCGAAACCCGACCAGTCCCCGTCGCCACTGCTCGGGGTCTGTCTCGTCGTACTCACAGTCCGTGTTCTCGTGATACGACGGCGAGTTTCCACATTCGGGGCATTTCTTCGTGATGATCGGAGCCCAGATCCAGATGGCGTCCTCGCCTTTCTGGACGTACCGGTCGAAGTCATTCTGCCACGTATTGTAGCCGGCGACCCGGGTTGCCTCGGGACACTGGAGTTTGATCAACAGCGTGTTCCGGGCCGAATAGTCGTGGAACTTCGATTGGACGTCAAGCCACTGCTGGAACTGCTCGCTGGCCTGGGCTTCGTTCGTGAGGTCGACAAGATCCTCGACCCACGCATCGAGTTTGTCGCGCATCTCCTCGTCCCGGGAGTCCGAGTTATCGAAGGTGTAGGTGGTCTGCTGACTAGACTGCTCTGGAGTATCTGACTGTATCGTTGACATTGGTCTGTTTCCGGGATGCACTCTCGGGCACGCCCCCGCACCTCCACTGGGGGACAGAAAATTGACTACTGCTGTTGGGACCGCTTTCTGAATCGCTCCGGCGGGTAGAAGACGACGTGGACGGTACTACCGAGGTTGTACCACGATTTCGGGAGAACAGAGACTTCTAGCCCCCACTCGGAAGCGAACTCGAAGACGATCCTGCAGAGCTCATAGATCTTAGTGATCCGAATGAACGACACAAGAAGGTGATCCAGTTGGAACCCAACTCTCTCTATGAGCTGGAGAATCCGATTCCTTATGCCAAGGAATACCTACAGAGTTTGCGCTATACTACGCTTGGGAAGCTACGGCGTGCAGAGACGACAGAAGAGTTGTTTGACTGAGTACAGTGGCCGTCGCACGATTTTTGGGTATCTTTCACTTTCACTACGCTGTCGGTAGGTATAATGGCAATAATTCAAAACACATGGATAGATGGTTGAGGTCAGATATGAGAAATTGCAGCGGGCAGAAAGCAAGATTAGAGAAGATGGCAAAGACTTGCATATTTCGGGGGAGCCCGGTATGGGCAAAACCGAGTTTTTGTCTCACCTACAGAGCCGGCTGGAATCGGAATACGCTATCGTAAAAAAGGTAGTTCGTCGACAACACGACATCAATAACATCGCTCGTGATATTCTGCATAGCGTTCGTCGAGAAGCGCCAGAGCGGGATTCCAAGCCTAATTAACTCACGAATATTTCTGCCGGCGTTGGGCCAGTAAGTGGAGGTGGTACTGTTGACGATCGGGTTCGAGATATACACAAAGTAGAAGACCTCACCACAGACTGGTCTGGGACGCCACTGATTATTTGTCTAGATGACATCCACAAAATCGCTGACGACGACCAGACAGTTTGTGATTTCATTGGGGAAGTTGCGTCCGTACTAGGCGATCAAGTTCACCTAATCACTGCAGGACGAATAACGGTTTCAGGTATCCCCGAAGTGCAACAAATATATCTCGACTACTTTGCTGTGAATCAGACCAGCAGATTTCTTCAGAATGAGTTCGGGTCTCTCTCAGAGGAAACTGTTCGCAGTGTCCATTCTAAAGTAGACGGCCACCCACTCTATCTCGACTTGTTGACCGCTAGTTCTGAATCTGAAGAAGACTTCAGGCTACCGGACGAAGAAGCCTACAGTACGATTGAACAACGTTACATAAATTCTCTACCCTTAGAAACAGAGGAGTTCCTCCGAAATATCGCCCCACTTCCTGAGTTAGAGGAAAGGAAAGTCAGCGCCATTTTCGAGGGAAAGTCCCAAGCAGAGATCAGCCGAAGTCTCCGGGCTCTGGAACAGCGTGTTATTGTCCAAGAAGTTAATAGGACCGATGAAGGCGACAAGCTATATAAAATAAATGAGCACTTCCGAGAATTTTTGCTTCAGAAACATCCAAACCCCGAAGAAATCCATAGGTTAGCTTTTGATTACCACCTAAAAAAGCTACGAGAGATACTCAAAGACGACGCAGATAACGTTTGGAGACTATTGCTTCCCCACGCATTCAACGTCAAACACCATTTGGAGGGGATCTATGGAGAGGGGAATCCAGAAGACTATCGGCAAGAAATAGATCGGCTCGGACTTACATATCCAGAGAGAGCACCTGTAATTATCCATACCGGCCTCTCGTTGTTCAATACTGATGTCATCTCTCTGTTCCAAGCAGAACAAGAGCGATTCAGTGACTGGCTGCTTGAAGAAGCAGAAAATGAGCCGGTTGCAGAGCTGTTAGTTCAGCTGATTGAATTAATGTTGAGTCAATTTGATAATGAGGATTCAATGGGATTGTCAGATGTCCAAGTAGACGCCAGTGTTGCTGACTTACCGATGGAGTCCGAGCCTTTCAGCGATATTGACCTAACTGACGAACAAGTTAGTCACTTACGCCAGTCAGTAATCTATATATTTAGTTTCTTTTTCGAGGAGGAGCCATATCGAAGTGAGGAGCACCGTCAGCATGCTATCAAGAGTTTTGATAGATATGGTATCTCTGTGGGAGTTCTAAAAGACTTCAAAGAGCAAGTCGAAGAGGTACTACTTGATAGTGAGTTAGGGGACCAAGCAGGGGGAATTATTCAGGAGTATTTTGACTCAATGGAGACCGAGTTGGAAAAAGCAGTCATGAGTAGTTTAGACATGTACGAGATGCGTTCGCAGACTCTGGAATTCGGTATGGATATGTTTGATAGTGTTCATAAAGAGGCCTTTTTAGAATCTGGTTTGATTACAGACTTAGCGCTTGAATGCGGTGAGACTCTTGAGCAGGCAGATAATCCGGCGTTTTCCTTGTTATGGTATAGTCTATTTCTATCGTATTTCCGCCAACATCAAGAAGAGGCAGATTGTTTTGAGGAACTGGTAGACCGATTTGAGGAGCAGTTATTAGCGAGGAAGTCTTATGAGAAGGGAATAAATAGCCCGATATTCTCCGCAAAGAATACCGAAGAGACAGTTGAGTTAGAGTCGATTAGGAAGGGCTGAATCTCTATATTCTGGCTCGGATATGAGATATTTGTTAGGATTAACACTCAACGGGCGATTGATGAGACGCCGTATGCAGGCTGTCTCTGCAGGCTCATCAAGCTCGAACGCCTGAACGAACGCATCCCGCTGAAACTCGCCCAGAATCGGGCCGAGTGCCGTCCAAATGTCCGCCCATGCTGGATCGTCCGGCTCGTGGTCAAGATAGTCGTGGACGGCTTCGCAGAGCTGTCGGTACTCATCCCACGCAGGAACTGGGTCGTTTGGGCCGGGCGTTGGCCAGTTGTTGCGGTCCATACGCTGGAGAAATCCCCGATTGGGTATCACCCCCGGGACGCGCTACTCCTCGGTTCCAGCAACCCAGCCCTTGTGGAAGTACACTAGCGCCGTGTCGGAGTTGAAGCACTGTCCGGAGGGAACGTGCTGCAAGACTTCTTGTTCTGGAATTGGTTCAACCACGCCCTCATCAAGCAGACTGTTGACGACATCGCGGCCCCGTGGCTCGTCAATTTCGATAGTATCGGGACGCTGCCGGTCGCGGTCCTGGGCGATCTGTTCACGCTCGAAGCGCTCGTAGTCTGGAACTGTTTCGGTCGGGTCCATGAAGGAAATCCCTCACCCGGTCGGGGTGATACAAAATTAGCGCTAACCAACAGTTTAGCGAATATGCTGGCCGCTGTTGGTTAGTTCAAACTGCTCTCATCTGTAACCGTGGGAGACCGAGATTAACCAACACGAGAACGGCTATCTCGGGAAGTGTTGGTTAATATTTTGCGAGTGGCACCGACCACCGCTTCCAGGATGAAATTTCTGAAACGGTGGTGGGGGTCATTCGGATTTTCCTTAGAAGCGGCTACCGATTGGCTCGATTTGGACTGATAGTGCCCAAGTCAAGTTCCTCCAAACGGGGCGTATCTTCGATGACTTCCACAGCAATCTCTGTATTCACCTGCAATTGATACTCCCATGCCGGGCCACCGATAGAACCGGCTGTAGCTTTTTTACCATCAGCGATACCTTGCATATCGAGTTCACGAAGGTGATCTTTGAATCGACGTTGGCCGAGTTTATCTGCACCAATGATGTCAGCGATATTCTGATATACTCCGTAAGTCGGGTTTGCACGTACAGGAGTATCGTCAGACAACTCTAGAGTGGTGAGAGCAGCAAGCGCCAAGTGGGCTTGCGTAGTCATCTCCCGCATCGCTTCAACAACAGCTTCGCGTTCAACGAGTGCTTGCGCCTGCCGAACGTGATACTCAGTAACAGTCGAATCGTTATTTTTGTCGGCCAGTTCACCTGCCTTACGGAGATATTTAATCGCTTGACGAGCATCACCGGTGTCTTGGGCTGAGAGAGCTGCGATCAGTGGAATAACATCCGTATCTAAGACACCAGTTTTGAACAGATACTCTTGATCAGAGTTGTCTATCGTCACGATGTTATCATCGCGATGAGAGTCAGCATTGACCTCCTCAATTGGAATAAATTCTGTATCGCGGAATGCTTTGACAGCACGGCGACGGAGAATTTGCTGGAGTTGTTCCGCGTCATATGGAGAAAAGAGGACAGAGTCGTCATAGAGTGAGCTTTTGACTTTTGGACTTAGATTATCTCGCCACTGGAGGTCATTACTTATACCAATAATACTGGGGAAAACATGGTCCTCAACGTAGTCTTGGGCGCGAGCTCGTGGAAGGCTGTAAAGAATTCTATCGTCATCACCGATGGTATCTATTTCGTCGAGGACGATGATGACTGTGCCACCAATGTCGTTCATAGCGTCAAACATCATGTCCATTACAACATCCGTGGCGTGTCCCGTTGGCCGACTTTCACCAGTGAGTTCTACGTATATCCTAGAAGCCATTTTGTACGTGGTGGACAGATCGTGGGACTCACAGGAGACATAACACGTCGTTAAGTCAAGATGGTCAGATTCGTTTTCAGCATGATGCTGAAGTTCTGCTAGTTTGGCCTTTGCAGCGGCTGTTTTTCCCTGCCCAGCTTTTCCATGCAAAAATACATTGTTAGCTCCGACTCCTCGGGCAGCAGGAGCAAGAGACATATGCAGATCTTCCATCTCGTCGGTTCGCTCTGGAAGCTCATCTGGACGATAGTCTTCCCGAAGAACAGCCTCTTGTTCGAAAATATTGGATGAGGACGAGAAGTCAGTCATATCTGTCACCAATACTATCGGGCATAATAAAACCCCAGTGTCAGCAATGTCTGTAACGTCCCGAATTCTGAGAGGCACCACACCCACACCACCGTTTCATGAATTTCGCGCTCAAATCCCTGTGTAGTATCTTGATGAACTGTACTGGGTTATTGCCAAGGATAATCTTCAGGAGCGGTTCGACAGTACTCCGGTCTATATTATTATTTATAACGTTTTCGTCTAGTAGTAGTAAGTATAGTAGTAAACTATCTCAGCTGGCTAAGTTTCAAGTATAAACTGCAAATCTAACTGTGTTTATATACTGTATCAACTTCCACAGCCTGTGTGAAATTTTCTCCGTTACGATCTCACTCGCTAAATTGCTGAAACGGTGGTGTGGGTCCTCATATTGATATCACCCTCTACCTGAAGACAGGGAGGTCCTGTGAAGTCCTAATTTTCGCGCTCTCGTAGGACAGCCCCCACATTGGATGCCCTGATGCAAGGTTTTCCGAGCTGACTTCTCACAAAGGGGTTAGAACAGTGTGTCCACTATTTCCGACTCTGTGGTAGATCGCCAGACTGCTCACTAGCCACTTCCATTCCTTTTCCTTCTCTTGAGTGTTCAGCTAAGAATTCCTGAAACGGTGGTGTGTGCGATCTCGTTACACCCATTCCAAAGACAAAATCTATATCTTCCTTATATATCCTATCCTATCAGAAAAGTGGTGTTACTTTCGGTTTAGTTACCAACTATATAGTCTATATTGTCTAGATTTGTATGGTATAAGAAATCTCACATTAACTCCAATTTACCTCTCTTGTTGTACTCTGAGAACGCATTAACAATCAGGTGAGGGAATAAGCACAAGCAGCCCGATATAATACAAAAGTATTATATAGAAATAGATTTTGTTCATCTCACAAGTTTTTAGTTAATCCCACTGTCATAATCTGCTGACAAATCCAAGACAGGATTCAACAACACCATAAGAAATCTAACATAGAATCGGTAGCGGATTACCGGTGGGGAATCGGTGGGCAAGCAAGAAACCAGAACCAGAGGCATCCATGTCAGCACGAACTAACGCATCGAACGAATCGACTTCACAACCAACACTCTACACTCACGCAAAGCGCCGGCTCGCCGAAGCGTGGCTCACGCCCGGTGTGCGACCGGCAACGCAGTTGCTGTTGATCCTCACGCTATTTGCTGGCTCTGCGATGGGCCAGACCGACGTCGGGAACATATACTGTGGCACTGCTGTCGAAGACGGCGTCAACGTCGTCTTTGGGGCACTGGCTGGCCTTGGCTTGCCGGCGACGATGGTCTTCGTCGGCCGCAGTGGACTCTCATACATGCGGGCTTCGGGTAACCCGAACCAGCAAAATGAGGCTCGGCGGGACCTCATCCTCTCGCTCGTCGGACTAGGCGTTGTTGTGCTGGCAATCGTGGCTCCAGAGCTTATCACGAAGTTCGGGAACAACGTTGGCTTCGGCTTCTCGGACTGCGTGACGCCATTCTAAACGATGCCACCACTCCGCTCACTGCTGGTGATCGCGGCCTTTTGCTCGCTGCTCTTGACAGTCGCAGCTGCGGGGCCTGCGTCTGCTGGTAGCAACCCAGTCCAGATTGAGCGGGGGACGGCACACACCCTCACCGGTTCGAGCCACGGTGGCGTGGGGGTACTACAACAAAACGCCACCGCACCGAATGGCTCCAGCGGAGAGGGAACGGAAGCGAACGACACTGAAACAAACGAGTCCAGTGCCCGTGACCCAGCGGCCAACGGAACGGCAGCCAACGAAACCGCGGGCAACGAGTCCGTTGACCGAGAGCCGGCAACGAACCAGACAGGCGTGAATAGGTCTGTCAAACTCGGAGCAAGGCAGAACCTCAGCGCGAAAGTCTCGTGCTACGAGAATGCCTCGAATCCACCAGCAAACGCCTCTGTCGGGGACAACGCGACGGCGGGTGTTCTCCCACCTAACCGGTCGTACAACCACAACCACACGTTCTTCCGTGCGCTGTGGTCTGGCGACCCCGATCATCCAGACCCCACACGGGCTGACCGGGCCGAGGCCGAGAACGGCACGCTGGCTGTTCTGCCTTCTTGCACGGGAGATATGCTCTCTCGCGAGCCATCGAACACGACGCTGTGGAACCGGCCTGAACACGACTCGTTCCGGACTGGTATCGAGAACTCCTCGCAACCAGTGAACGTCACGGATACTCGCTCTGGACTCTGGATTCGTGACGCCTACGTCACGTTCTTTAGCGTCGAACCATCGACGGTTGTCCATCGAGAGTCTGGCACGGAGCGTCTGGTCCGTCCGAACGGAACCGTTCGTGCCATCCACGACTACCGGGTGTACATCTCGGAGTTCTTCGAGGACGACTTCCGAGTGGTGAACACGTCGACGAACACGACGCTGTATGCCAACGGCACTGCAATGGACAACAGCACTGCCGCCCAGCCCACGCTCAACTACACGGAGATCAACGGAACGACTGAACTCCAGTTGGTCACGACGATTTCGACGAATCTCTCGGAGATTGACGATGACGAGATTGACGAGTACGAACTGACAGTCACGGACTCACGGACGGTCCAGGTAGAAAATCTCTCCGAGCGGGAGATGGTCGTCGAGCCCGGCGTCGTTCCGAACGGCAGAGGGGCCACGACTGACGACTATCGAATCGGGACTGTAATCCCCGGCAGCTGGCAGAGCGTCCAGTTCGACGGGGGATACGAGGTTCGGAGCAAGTGGCGGTTCTACACTCGTTCATCGCCCGGCTGGAAAAACTGGTCAGCAAACACGACGACGCCCGTACGACCGCTTGAAACCCATGCTGTCCGGGCTACGGAAGGTCCAGAAGTAACCGTCAACCGCGTCCAAAACGAGAGTTCCGACGGCTGGCGGTTCATCCCGTCGCTCGAAGCGACGTATCCGATGAACGCGACGGGAAATACGACGGCGAACGCGACCAACAGGACCACGCTCCCGCCAGAGATTCGGGTCAACCGGTCGGCGCCGTTCACGACTGCGGATCGGTTTACGATTCGGAGTGCGGAACAACTCAGGACAGAGAACTTCGAGATTCGCGGACTCGTTCGCGGGAACAGCATCGAACAGCCCACGGACTCGACGAACCCGACGCCAATCCGGGAGGTCAACATCACCTCTGAAGTCGTCAATTCGACCGACAACTCGACGGACCTGCTAGTCAGGGTCGAACCGAAGGCTGGCTTCCCGATTGCGGCAGGGAACGTCACTGTCGCAACGGGACAGTCCCGGGTCAAACGATCGCTCTCTGCCGATGACGAGATTACGGTCACCGTCGACCAGGGTGAAGTCTCCTCGGCGATAGTCACGTATCGTCCGACTCAGATCTGGTGGGAGCAAGGGCGTGCTGTCCCGGTGCGAGACACGCAAGAACGCGTTGCGTATGAGGTAGATCTTCCAGACCTATCGGAGTTCATCGACCTCGTTGTGGTGACGCTCCTGACGGTGTTGCCGGCTGTGCTGGCGTTGTACGGCTACGACGTCTGGACGAGAGGCCAATTTGTTGGTTGGTATAATCCATGACAAAGCAAAATATACCACGAAATAGCAGTATCGACCGTAGAACAGTACTGGGACTCCTCAGCGGGAGTCTTGCCACGCTTGCAGGATGCAGTAGCGGGCTGTCTGATAGCAGTGACGGAGGTGACGGAGGCGGCGGCCCGCCCGAAGAGCAGTCCGGCTACATCGAAGAAACATCGATTGAGATTGTCGAGAACGGCCGCCAATTGGCTCTGGAAGTGGCTGTGACCGATGAGATCGAGCCGTCATCGGTTAGCATCATCACAGAGTCCGGACGGGAGTTCTCCAGCGACTACTTCAGCTCCGGCGAAACCCGGACACGCCTCTCACTAACAGAAGGAGAGTACTCGTACGAACCGCTGCCTCGGGGCCAGCACACGCTCTATCTCCGTGGTGACAACGTCGAAACTAAACTCCCACTCGAACTGGGCACCACGTTTGAGTTTGAGGAAATCGTCCCCGGGACTGAGCATGAAGAGATCCGCGACGATAGCCTAGGGATGGTTGTCCGGAATGTGGGCCAGCGAACTGGCGCAGCAACACGGACAATCCTCAACGGAGAAAACAAAGACAGCAAGGCATTTGAACCAACAAAGCCGGGTGAAACCGGGATTGTCGAATTTACTTTTCTCCTGAAAGATCGCGCGCACTGTGTAAAAGTCGAAGAAACGACGGTAAGAGAGGAGGAATTGACTGTTGGATTCCTCTGGAGTGACCCGGTTACTGTCATCCAACCTATCAAGTATACCGATCGGTTTGACAGCACCGGTAACGGGTGCAAACGAACCCTAGCTGGTGAGCCAGAAAGGGTCACCACAACCCCGACAAAGACGGAGACGGAGACGTAGCAATGCAGTCGGAAATTGGTGAAGAAATCGTTAAGGAAATCGTCGAGAGGGCGATTAGAGAACTCTCGTCGGCAATCACATCGGGTATCAGTGGCTTCCTTGTTCAACTTAAAACGCAGATAATCAATTATCTTGACGGGTTTTTCCGAGCCATTATTGATCCGATGGTGCGGACGCCTGCTCCTGAAGGGCCGAATTCAGCAGCCCCTGTCGACATTGCATTTGAGTCTGCGAGCAATGCCCCGTGGGACGCGTTAATCTCAGGCATCTACTTCGATGCAATCGTTGGGCTAGCGCTCGGTATCCAGTTTTCTGTTCTAGCGATGATCGGGCTCAGGTACGGGTCGATGAACCCTGTTATCCGGAAGAAACTCCTACGTCGCCTCGGAGTGGCATTTCTTTCGCTGTTCTTCTGGCTCCCAGTGGCCTCACTGGGGACGCAATTCTTCGACGCTATCGGCAAGGTGATCTACCAGACCGGTCAGTCCGAGGAAGAGATCGCCGCACTAATCGGCTCAGTCCAGGAAATTGCGGAACTCAGCCTTGGGGTATTTGTCGTTCTGATGATCGTCGGACTGTACGTCTACCTGAAGGCGGCGTTCATCTTCATCACCCGGTGGCTGCTGGTCTTCCTGATGACCCTCTCGATGCCGCTGGTCGCGACATTCTGGGCAGTCGAAGTCTGGCCGCTGAACCGCTTCTCGGGACTGGCGAAGCAGATCGCCGGCGCGTATCCCGGAGTCCTCGCTGCGGGCATCCCGCCTGCAATCCTGATACGCATGAGCTTTGAAGCGACAAACTGGGGACTGCCCTCTAAGTTATCGCTGTTCATCAGCCTCGTGACGCTGTACCTGGCGGCGAAGTCCCAGAAAGTCCTCATCCAGCGTAGTAGCCGCGTTGCAGTTCAAATCAGCGAACAGGCACTCGGCGGCGGCAAAAAGCCACTCAAGGTGGGTGCGGCGGCCACTGGTGCAGCGGCGACAGCTGGCGCTGGAGCGGTCGGTGGACCCGGCGCAGCGATGGCGACCGGGGGCACGATTCGAGCAGCTTCAGGTGCCGCAAAGGGACGCGTTGGAAGCGCTGCCACGGGTGCCCAAATGGTCCACCGTCAGATGGCGGCCAACCCAGCCGGCATGAAGAGCGGTTCCAGTAGCAGTGGCTCCGGGAGCGCTGGTAGCGGTGGAAGCGGGACCAACGGCTCCGGTGGTGGCGGAAGCAGTGGCGGCGCAGGCGGTTCCGCCCCGCCCTCTGGTGGCAGTGGTAGCAGCGGGTCCGGTGGTTCAGGCGGTTCAGGTGGCTCCACTTCCCCCGTCAGTGGGGGCGGCGGGTCCAATGGCGCGTCTGCCGGCAGTTCCCTTGACAGCCGGTTCACCAATTCCAGCAACGGGAGTGCTCCATCTGGAGACTCCGATAGCGATGCTGACCCGATAGAGGAACGCCAGACAGAGGTTGAGCGGCAAACAGAACTGGAGCCTCAGACCAAGATCGAGCGCCAGACACAGGTCAACTCCGGTGACACCAGAGTCTACGAGTCTGGCTCGGACCCGCCATTCTCCGACGAGGACAGTGCTGCAACCGGGACCGACACCGACAGTGGGTCCGATGGATCTGAGTCGTATGACTCGCTGCAGGACGTGTTTGCGACTGATGACGATGTATTAGGGCCGGATGTGTACCGCGACGGCCTGCCCCACTGGGAGGATGACGACTAATGGCTGACTCACAAGACGAATACAACACGAACATCATTCACGAATCTCTCGGAGATACAACCAACTTCTGGGGGGACTACACGCTGGGGGAACTCATTCTGTTCCTCATCCCACCGTTTGGCTTCCTCGTCGCAATGGGGATGCCATTCGTGCCAGCAGCGCTGTTCTTCCCAGCACTGGCTCTCGCCGCGGTCGTTGAGGTCTTCCTGTACATCCTGCATAAAGTCCGTCCGGACCACTACCGACTGACTGAGTGGTTACGAGTCAAACTGTTCTGGCTCGTCAAAAAGCGCCAGTACACTCACGGGCAGGGCAATCAGGACACCCGTCAGGTTACGCGACTTGAGCGGATCATGCCCCACGGCGTTGAACGCGTCGACGGAGCATACCTCGGGGCAGTCGAGGTCGAGCCCGCGAATATGGCCCTGCAGGATGATGAGAAGTGGCGCAAAGCCGTCAAGTCACTCACGCGCCTGTCAGAGTCGCTGACCGGGCGAGCAAAACTCCACGTCACGACGGCAGAGGTCGACAACGAATCCCACATCCAGGCACACATCGACCGACTCGAAGATCCTGACGCGAAGCGCCACTCAATCTTCCGCGGGGTGTTGACAGAGTTCGTCAACCGCTACACCGACGATAGCGGCAGTGTCGAGACTGAAACCGAGATCCAGCGCAAGTACTACATCATCGTCTGGGTGACCGACGATGATATCCACGACCTCCAAGTGGAAGGTGACTCTGTCACGGATTATCTGGCTGAGATTCCGGTCATTGGCCGACTGTTCGGCCGGTTCGACAGTGACACACTCACCGATGCCGAGCGAGAGGAATTCAAGGCCAAGAAACTGCACGACCGGCTCGAAACCGTCGACAGAGCAGTCAACAATATGTTCCGGTGCCGAAGCCGGTCGGTCAGCCCGTACGAGCTGGCACATCTGACTGAGGACTACTGGGCCTGTGAAACCCGGTCGGAACGCGAGTACGAAGAGGCGGCCTCGGTTTCCCCGGTCACGTATTCGGCACGGGAACTCATCAAGCACGGCGAGGGTGCTGCAGCCCACGACGCTGCGGAGGGCATGGACACTGACGATGTTGGCGGGACCGACTACGAGGTCGATGAGACGGACTTCGTGTCCCAGCTACACCGGCCCGGTGAAAACCACCGGTCGCTGGTCGCACCAACAGATATCGAGTGGGAAGCCGACCACGTTCTCATCGACCAAGAGACGTTTACCCGTTGCTTCTGGATCGAGACGTATCCGGAGCATCCGACGAGTGGGATGCTGGAGCAATTGCTGCTGGATACGGACCTTGCGGTGGATGTCTCAATTTACGTTGATCCCTACGACTCGGATGCAGCAGTGTCGGTGATGAAAGAGTGGATCTCGTCGCTGAAGATGCTGCAAAACGACAAGGGAGAACTTGAGGCCGAAGATATCGAGCAGGAGGTCAATCAGGCGAAGTACATCCGGCAGATGGTCCGGCGCAACCACACGTCGCTGTTCCGTGTCGGCGCGTTCATCCGGTTGACTGCCGAGACCGAAGAGGAACTCCGAAAGCAAACGAATCGCCTCGAAACGCTGCTGCGGGACTCGCCGTCGAACTGTGGGGTCAAGCGAACGACCCGCCGGCAGGAAGCAGGACTGGTGACAGTCTCGCCGATCGGAGCCAACGAACTCGGGCAGAACCGGCTCTCCTCGATGACTGGGGAAGCGCTCGGGTCGCTGTTCCCGTTTTCGTCGAACTACCTGCGGATGGACGACGGAATCGAGTACGGACTGCACGGCCACAACGACTCCTCGCTGCTGATCGACCCGTGGGAACTGGAAACCGGCCATTCAGAGCTAGTGACCGGAATGCCCGGCGGTGGGAAAACCCATGGCACGCAGGCTCGGGCGATGCGGATGTTAAAAAAGCGGTCGGATGTCAAGCAGATCTACATCGACCCAGTCGGGGATATGCACGGCAGCGCGAAGATGCTGGATGCAAAGACGATCACAATCAGCGGCGAGACGCCGCTGAATCCGTGCGAGATGCATCCGACGCCGGAGCATGTGCTCGAACAGTCCCCAGACATGCAGCCCGTCTCAGCGAAAAAAGACGAGGTGTATGGGGTCATCGAGAACTTCCTCCAGTCGCGGGATGTCGACCTGGAGATGCATAGCGGGTTGATCGACAAGATATTCGCGGAGTCCGATATCGACCCAGCGGACCCGTCGACGCACACGCCGGAGAACTCGCCGGACCTGAGTGACTTCTTGGAGGTCGTTGACCGCCTCCAAGAAGACCCGGGAATGTTCCCGGGAGCGACAACGGAGTCCTCTCAGGAGAAAATCCAGCAGTACGCAAACGAACTCTCGATTGCGCTGCATCCGTTCCGGCCGGGGAGTACGTTCGGCAACCTGTCGAAAGAGTCTGACTTGCGGCTGATCGACGACAGTAGCAAGGCTGTCTATCTGGATCTCCAGCAGGTCGAAGGCTCGGGTAGCGGCCTCGGCAAGCAGTCATTCATCATGCAGTTGCTGCTGTCGACGCTGTACCAGCAGGCGAAGAACATGGAACAGAAGGTGGAAATCATCATCGACGAGGCCCACTATCTGTTCAACGACGACGCGAACTTGGAGTCGCTGAATCAGATTGCCCGCCATCAGCGCCACGCCGGACTGCGGCTGGTGATGCTGTCCCAGACCCTCTCAGAGTTCGAGGACAAGGGCGCTGCTGAGGAAATTGCGGGGATGTGTCCGATCAAGGTGCATCACCGCGAGCCAGAGTTAGGTGATGAGACGGCGAAAAGTGCTGGACTAACGAGCGAACAGCAGTCCTACATCCAGCACGCGGAAGCCGGGAAAGAGTCACTGGGCGACGGACAGGGCTATTCGCAGGCGTTGGTCCGCGTCGACGAACACGGCGATTACCCGCTGACGATCAAGACGTCGTGGGAAGAGAAGCAGATCATCGACCTCGACGCTGATGCGGAAGATGCGCTGGATGTTGTTGCTCACGAGGTTGATCCGCATATCGAGGAATTCGGCGAGTTCGTGCGCTCGAAGGCAGTCGAGCAAGAGCTAACGAATCACGGACTGTCACCTGAGAAGGCTGAACACGTCCTCAATGACCTTAGCGAAGACGAGTTGGTGGACGTGGTGTCTGTGGCGCTTGACCAGGCGCAGCCAGATGCAATTGTCGCCGATGGTGGTATCGAGACGCAAGAGAACTCGGAGTTTGACAATACGGAGTGATTCATATGAGTGAAAGTATCACATTCTCGATGAGCGCAGAGAAGAAGAAACAGATCGTAACGCAGGCTGAAAAAAACGACGAAACGGTAACTCAGTTCTTGCTCAAGGCAGCAGAACAGCGGATTTCTCGTGAATTGCAGGAACAACGTGCTAACGAGTTGGGGGTTGAGCAAGAACTGCAAGAGCTTGCTGATAGCGTCACAGCAGAGGTGAGTGCTGCAACGGATGTCGATACAGATCAAGAATTGTCTCACATTGTCGCACTGTGGGAGTTGATTTCGAGTGAATATGATGCTGATACTCGGGCTGCTGCAATGGAGGAAGCACCAGAGAAACTGCAGGAGCAAGTAGCGAAAATTGGCGGAGGTGATGGTGAATGACAGAAAGAGATGAAGTTATTCAAATATACACGACGAGTGAAAACAAGGAATGGATCAAAGAGCGGGCTGAAATAGAGGGGAAGACAGTCTCAGATATCGGCCACGGTCTTGTTGAAGAGTATATTGACCGCGAAACTGGTGAAACCCAGTTTGAACGGTATGGGACTGATACTCAACTCGAACTCGTCATGGAGAATATCCGGAGTGACATCATGGATGAGATAGACGAGTTCAAATCTGAGACGTTAGAGGAACTAAAGACTATCCAGAAGGTCCGGACAGCATATACCATCGCAATCTGGAAACTGCTGCAAGAAGAGTACGATGATGCACACCTCAGATTAGCGATGAAATTTGCGACTGAGCGCATTGGACAAGCGCCAGCTACAGAGACACCAACCGGAAGTGACACCGACTCAGGAGAGCAGGAGGATGAGTCTTCGGTGCCGACTAATCTGGGGGGTGACGGTGCATGATTGTAGAAACGGACTATCAGCAGAGCGGAGCAGGGAACCTTGTTGACTACATTCGGCGTGATCGAGAACAGGATGCGGGTGCGACAGTCAATCTCCGGAACCCAGCCGGACGAGAACTGTCGGACCCAGAGGTGGACCAATTTGTCGACAAGAGTCGAGAGTTCGGATTCCAGCGGCATCTGATCGTTTCACCAGATCCCACTGGGCAATACTCCCCAGAAGAGGTTCAAACTAACACTCGGGAGGTAATGAATCAAGAGTTTGCTCGCAAGCCGACAACCGACTACGTGTACGGTGTCCACCAGAATACGGAGTTCCCGCACGCACACATCGCAGCTACTGGGGAGCCGACAGAGCTGGAAATGGATTTAGAGGATATCCGGGAAATGAGTGAACGGGCGGAAACCGCGTTTGAAGAACCTGCTCGAACGCGAGACCCAACGGCCGCCGCTCGTGACTCCCCGGAGAGTATTGGCCGGGTCGTGGATCAAGAGGCCCGGGAGCAGTACCACGAAGCAGAACTGTCGCTGAACCCCGAAGCCCAAAAAGCGCTCAAGCGGGCGACTGAGAAGAGTCAGCAGAAAGAAGCCGGACAACCCACGGCTGAGAAAGCGCGCGATGAGCGGCAAACTGAGCCACTCTCAGAGCGTGCTGGGGAGAGGCCTGAAGAACAACCGGAACCTGAACGCGAACCCGAAGCCGCCCCCGAACGTGAGCCCGGGTGGTGGCAGTGAGTTCGAGTTCCTCTGCACCACCAGGACAACGCTCCGGCGAAGTCCCGAATAGCCTCAAGTACGACAACGTCGTTGGGTTCGTCTGGGCCGGATTTATGCTGTTGTTCCCGCCGATGATCGTCGATAGTGACAAGATCCTCCCGAAGCGGTTCTGGGCGTGGCGCTACATCTACCTCGGCTTTGGACTGATTAGCGCGGCGTTCTTTTATGACGTGCTTGTCCAGTCACCCAGCGTCGCACTGCTATTCCCGTTCGCGCATGTTCTGGCTGCGATTTCGGTCGGGACACTGTTCGCTGACTTCACCGTGCCAGGACTGTCGCTGCCGATGGTCTCGTACTCGACGACGGTGATTCTGTATGCTATTTCAATCGGTATCGTGTTCTCCGGGGAACTGCTCCGCCGAACCTCGCCAGAAATGCTCGCGATGAACCGATGGGATCACGACGAAGGGGAGTCCGTTGTCCCGCTGGAAGAGGTATCTCACGAACACAATGAGGCTGAGATGCCGTTCACGCTCGATCAAGATGTCTCAACAGCCGTCGTGGGCGAGACTGGAAGCGGGAAGACGTCGATGATGAAGCTGCTGGCTTACCAATTCCCGTACTACAGTGATACTGCGGTCATCGCCCACGATACCGGGGAGGACTTTCAGGAGTTCTACGAGGAATTGGGCTTTGAGGTTCAGCGTATCCGCCACGAGGATAGCGATGTGGTCTGGAATCTGTTCAAGGACGCCGATTCGGAGGCGGACTTCCGTGAGGTCGCCGGCGCAATCTTCGGCGAGGCCGACGGCCATGACCCGTTCCACCGGCCCGCCAAACAGACCTTCGCAGAGATGCTGATGTACCTGCATCTCAGCGCGAAAAAGAACAACCGCCGCCATGCGCTCTGTCATGCCGATATCGTCTCCTTGCTCAACGAGGGCCACATCGCGCTGAAGGAAGCCCTCGACGAGTTTGACCGGCTGGAATCGGGTCACATCGACCCTGACAAGGGGAAAGGCGCACAGAACGTTTACCAGACGATCAAGGAGAACGTCGACCCAGTCTTCACTGGCGACTTCGGAGACTACGGGGAGTTCTCGCTGCAAGAGTACATCGAGAACCCGGAAGGCCGAGTCCTCATTATCGACTCGAATCCAACGGAACTGGAAACGCTCGGGCCGATGTATCAACTGCTCGCGGACTGGTCGATCCGCTATGCGATGAACGCCTCGAATCCGACGGTCCACATCCTCGACGAGATTGACGCGCTGCCGTCGCTCACGCAGGTAACGAACCTCACAGCACGGGGACGGAAACACAAGGCTCGCGCACTGGTCGGCGTCCAAACCATCGGCCAGCTCAAGGACACGTACAGTACGATCTCTGGAATTGTGGGCAACTGCCCACAGGGAGTCTACTTCGGTCCGGGTGACACTCAGTCGACGGACTTCATCCTCGACGAACTCGGCGAGAGCCGGCAGTACGACCGCTCGGAGATGGTGTCGATGAGCCACCAGGGGCGCGGCGAGAACCCACGAACGCAGGCTCGGGACACGTACAAAGAGAAGGACAAGACGCCGATCACCTCCGGCTTGCTCCGCGACTTCCAGCCCGGAGAGTGTGTCGCCGTCTCTCGAACGACATGGGTCCACGGCCAGTCGTATGAACTGGCGGACGTTCGCGATAGTCTTCCGGAACAGGGTGCGGAGTCGCCGGGCAGTTCGGAACCGGAACCTTCCGAGGACGACACCGAACTGGAAGAGCATGATAGCTGGCTCTCGCTCGCTCAATCACAACTCGGGGAATTGGTTCGTGAGTCAGACGGTGAGATTGAAGACGCCGACTCGAAGGATAGTGAGCCGGATCGTGACCCTGACGTCGAGCCGACTCTGGACGTGACAGATGGGTTGGCCGATGACGATTCGAGCGACCCACTCGACCAGACAACAGCAAACACTGCTGTCACGTCTCCGGATGCAGACCACCTAGACCTGTCAGATTCACAAGACGAGTCCGACGGTACTGATCAAGACCAGAATCCGACCGACAATGTTGGTGACTTCTCCCCCGATGAGTCACCGAACCTCAGCGATGATGGGGCAGAGTCAGCTGAACAAATAGACAGTGAATCGCCCTCGGAATCAGACGCTGCTGAGACTGAAGATCAAGACAAAACAGAGTCAGAAGAAAGGGGGCACGATCCGGCTGGGTTCATGTGACTGCTTCCCCGCTGAGGGTAGCAATAGAATATAAGCAAACCTACACTTCTACGTCTCACCTCTCGATCTTTCTTTGTTGCTTCACAGCTAAGCACCTCTGGTCATAGTACCTCAATAGAGGCAGTGTCAGATTCCCAGTAAAGTATCTTCAATTGACTAATTCACACCAAAATCGCAAGACAGCGTCGGTTTTCTCGCTATCTGAATCTGTTAGGTCAGTAACTAATTCACAGAAAATCGCAACACGTGGTGGGTGTGATTCACAAAATAATCGGTCCTTTACCTTGCCGTGCTCTGCGGGGCGGTCTGAGAGTGATTTTTGCGAGAAATACATAGGCGATCTAACATAGGGCGAAGGGGGCGACCAGCCCGACACAAACCGGGGTTGAAATCCGCTCAGGCCACCTGCGACAGAACATATTGGGACACGGATATGTCTCCCTTCACCTACCGGAGTCCAATTGGAACTACACGCGATGGGCCAACCCCACACGAGAGTCATGCAATTCCAATGCTTGAAGCCGCCATCGACTCACCGACGTCCAGCGCCACGCCGATCACGGTCCCATCCGAACTGAGCCAGAGCTGGCAGACCCACGTTTGAGTCGCGCTCACTTCGAGCCCTCGTGGCGCATAAGTCATCACTCACTGACTGAGGACCACACCACCTTGTCCGGAGCTTTGTATCTGAATCCTAACAGCTCAAACTCACGTTACTTTCGTCGCATTCAGCTATCGTAATTTAGAGCGGTATTCAGCCGGGACCCAGACAGTTCCCGGCCGGGATCGCGCCCGCTACCGCAGGCACGATGGACCGAAGCGAGACGCGCGACCGCGCCGAGCGCAGCGCCCCGTCGTCCGAGTGAGCGCAAGCGAACGAGGACACGACAGACGAGCATCGCGAGTCTGTCGGTGGCGTCGCGCGCTGTCAGCATTTCCGGAGAGCAAATCAAAAATCAAGGCTGGCCTTCAGCGCTCAATGGCGTACACGTACCCATCGTTGCTGCCGAAATAGACGGTGTCGTCAGTGATGTACGGTTTAGAGAAGATAGCGTTGCCAGTTTTAACTGCCCAGTGCTGTTCTCCCGTCTCGGCGTCAAAAGCCCGCACGTAGCCGTGACGGTCGCCGACGTAGACCACGCCATCGGCAACTCTTGGAAGGCTGTTGAGTGGCCCTTCTGTCTTCTCGGTCTGCCAGCGGACCTCGCCCGTGGCTGTATTCACAGCATAAAAGACTCCCAGATCATTACCGAAATAGACTGTCTCGTTCCAGACAATCGGAGTAGAATTAATATCAAGATCAGTTTCCAGTGACCAGAGCAAACTACCGTCGTGACGGTTCAGCGCGTACAGTTTACCGTCACCTGACCCGACAAAGACGCGTTCTCCATCAACAGGAGCGCCTGCCCAGATCTGATCCTCAGTCGGGAAGTCCCACAGAGACTCACCAGTCGTGGCATCAAGTGCGTAAAATGAGCCATCCGAACTCCCTATGTAGACAGTACCGTCATGTACAACAGGCCCAGCCCCGACACTGTTCTGAGTCATGTACGACCACTGTTTCTCTCCGGTGTCGGGATCAATAGCGTAGAGATGGCCATCGAGACTGCCCACATACAGTGTACCGTTCTTAACAGTTGGATTACTGGTGATCTGGTCGTCTGTTTCGAAGTGCCAGCGCTCTGTTCCGTCTGGTGTGACCGCGTAAATGTTGGTATCTCGGCTGCCAAAATATATTGTATTGGCAGCTACTTCTGGGCTCGACCAGATTTCACCATTGGTTGCGAACTTCCAGTTAAGTGATCAATCAGCCGGCGCCAATGCATAGAGGTGGTTGTCGGCACTCCCAGCGTAGAGGTGGCCATACCTACTGCGCACAGCTGTACCGACGCGACCATCAGCCCGGTATCGCCACCGAAGCCGCTGTGGCTCAGGCACACGCTCGGTCTCAACGCCTTGATTGCGGCCTTGGAAGGAAGCGTAACAGCCGGCGCTCCCAGCCACACCGCCAGCGATCAGCGTCAAGACCTTCCGTCGAGTGTATGCCATGTAGATTCCTGGTTGTACTCCGTTCGTTCGTAGATGCGGTGTAGAGGTTTCTAGTTTGGGTTTAGTTCATCAGTGAGTGGGAGTAAAATATCTTCGATTGATCCGAACGATTGCTTATCGGGGTCCTCACAGTTTCATTCCCTCAGTGTTGATTTTCAGGGTGTAGTTCGGAACTGAACGAGCGAGTCTGCCAGTGGCGTCGTGCGCTGGTGCGCTCCACCAGTAACCCAGCCTCAGTTGCGCCCCGGCCGGCAGGCCCACGCCTCCGACATATCCGTGAGTCCGTGGGAACAATCGTACCGTAATTGGAATACGGGATGTCGAAGATACGGTTCGGATGTCCTGACAGGGCGTTGAAAATCGACTAGCTGTCGTCTGGGAGTAAATCGTCGAGGAACCGGAAGCCGTTCACGAACGTCACCGAGTCTCCATATCCCTCACTGGCGAGTACGGTCTCGGTCCCTTCGCCGGCCGCGATATCGGTCGTGTAGATGTACACTTCGCTTACCGTCCCCGTGCTGAGATGCTGGACAGCTAGGGCCGCAAGCGCGGCGTCGGCCTGCTCAACCTCGTCCGCGGGTCGGTCGTCGGCGTTCGCGATGTATCGCTGGACGCCATCCATCGCCCGCGAGACGATGGGCTTGGAAAAATCAAGTGGCGCTGCGACGTCAGCCCACCCCTCGTCGATCGCGGCGTCGACCGGCGGTGCTTCAACGTCGGAGTCATCGACTGTCAACTCCTCGTACACCCGCTCTGGGAGGACGAAGGTGATGTCGTTCTGGCGGGCGAATCGACGAACAGCCTTGTACCGGTTGTTCGACAGCTGCCCCATGGCGACGAACAGGCCAGTGTCGACGATATGGAGGCTACTCACGTGTCGTCAGCAGCGCCGTCGTCGATGTCCAACTCGTCAAGCGACGCGCCCGACGCCTCGGTGTCGTAGTGCTCGTGGACGACGGGCCGGAGCGCCTGCAGGATCATCTCCGCAGCTAGCGGCGAGATATCGAGGTCTTCGGCCATCAGCCGGTGGGTCACTTCCCCACGTTCGCGGGCGACCGCGTAGGTGAGCGCCGTTGCGAGGCCGGCGACGCCGTGGCGGTCGATGTAGGTGTCGATGTCGTCGTTGGTCTCACGGCGGCCGACCGCGTCGATGAGCGCTGGCGTGATCGTGTACTCGCGGTCGCCGGCGGCTGTCGTCACAGTCAGGTTGATCTCGCGGGCTGCATATCGACGGGGCTGTTCGTCGTGAGTGACCTCGACGACGCCGGCGTCGACGATCCGGTTGACGTAGCTGTAGGCAGTTCCTTGTGCGAGGTCGAGTTCGTGCATTACGTCCTGGACGGTCGCCTCGTCTTCGTGAGCGAGGTACGTGTATAGCTGGGCAAGCTGTGGCTCTTCGAGGATATCCGCAATCGAGAGGAAGTCGCGGACGATGTCGCCGTCGGTCTGGTCTGAGGTGCGTGACATAGTGCGCTTTGATTACAGTTTACAGAGAAACAGTAAAGAGTGTTCTGGTCACCATTACGATATCGCGATAAGGTGCTCTTTGAGATCGTGCGTCCAGTAGTTGGCTGGCCCACTGGTATTCTTTCTTGACCGACGGTCGACCAACTATGAGCAAGAGCGATCCCGGTCTCTGTTCCCGGCGGCGGGCCGGGATCGCGCCCGCTACTGCAGGCACGATGGACCGGCGTGAGGCGCGCGACCGCGCCGAGCGCAGCGCCCCGTCGTCCGAGTGAGCGCTAGCGAACGAGGGCCCGACAGACGAGCATCGCAAGTCTGTCAGTGGCGTCGCGCGCTGTCACGTCCACCTGCCATCCAGCCCAGTACCTCCCGGGCCGGCTGGCCCACGCTCACGCACACACCAGGACACCAGCGTTCGCACAGCCCCCATCAGACTGACCCACGTTGACGCGCCGTTGCGGTGGCGCTCCAGTCCGTGCGCGCGGTTGTCTCGCCGCCGCCCGGCTCGCCGGAGGCGGCGGCGAGGCCGCGTGCGCGAGCACCGTCGCACCGCCCGAGGAAGTACCCCTCTCGATGGGGGACGCCCCCGCTACCGGGCGTTAGTCTGCGGAGTGGACGAGACCCTGATGGGTGGCGGCTCCGTGCTCAGTGTCGAAGAGGTCCGAACACTCAGGACAACGGGCCTTGCCGAGCGTCACGGCGACCGCGCGGTCAGTGTCCCGCTCGTTGGCCCACTGATGGGTGTCCGACTCTGCTTCCCACGACGCCGCCGTTCGGCTTTCGCCGGAGGTGCCAAATGCACAGCCAGCGTGTCCGGTGGGCGCGGGACCGTCGCCGCGCTCGATGACGCACATGAGCGTGTCACTCGTGACTGCCACCGTCGCCATGCCGTTATACTCGTCTGGCTTGCCCCCGGAGATTCGCACCCGGTCGCCTTCGTGGAGCGTGCGGACCATCTCGCCGCCGTGCATGGACTTGCCCCAGACCGTGACCTTCGCGCTCGTACCCTCGTCGTCTTCGAGGTACAGCACTTGGTACTGGTTCCGAGCGTCTGGCTCCTCAATGATGTGGGTGACTTCACCCTCGACGGTACACTCGTAGCCGTAGGGCGAGACATCCGCGATTGGCGTGGGCGATTGTAGTTCCTCGCGGGCGTCTCTGAACAGGGTAAACGAGGCGTCATACAGGTTATCACAGTCGCCCATCTGCCCGGACACAAGGGCCGCGAGCCGGCGGCTCGCCGCCGCCCGTGACATATTGGTCTTGTCTGCGAGCGTCGCGGCCTGCTGGTTGACTCGGGCCAGCGTGTCGCGGTCCATCCACTGCCGGGGGTCAGCCGGCGAGCGGAAGCCGTCGGCACGTTCGGTCTCGGCTTCGGTGAGCTGGCGAGCCGAGGTTTCGCGGTCGGCACCGTCGACGTGAGCGCGTGCGACCTCGGAATGTCGGGCTTGCTCGGCCTCGCGTCCGTGGCGCTCCTCTTGCTGTTCCAGAGTTTCGCCAAAGCGCCGGTCCGGCCCCACCTCGGTCGACCGGGTCCAGTCGTAGCGCATGTAATCCTCCTGCCGGGCGTAGTAGTTGCCACGGCTATCGCTCCCTTTGTTCATCCGAAAATCGAGTTCGTCGCCGTTCTCGGTTGCTGCGACCTGCTCTAGAAGTTGCTCGGGCCCGCCCTCAACGTGGGCCGAAAGGGTAACCGTCTGGTTGCTTGCCGATGCTTTCTTACCGCTGGAATTGGTAGCGTACATTGTCTTTCTCTGTCCAACGGAAAGACACTTGTCGGGTGTACCAGCACCCGATTTCTGCGGCGTGAAACTGCTTCGTGAGCGCCGCGTGCGTCGTGTCTTTCCGTACTTAATGACATGTCTGCTAATTACTTAAAGATAACGGAACAATTGTATTATTTCAAGTGCAATATTTGGGTGTCTGAATGGTGTCTATGCGGTGTATTGTGTTTTCGTTTTCGAGAAGAATTAGTATATAAAGAACGGTGTGGGATTGACACCCCGGCGGGCGGCCCCATCGTGTGCGGTTGCGGTGAGCCAGCATCCCGCGCGGCCAAGCGAGTGCCGGATGGGTGAAAGCCCGGCAGCGCAACGCAGTGAGCAGCCCGGAACACAGGGCACCCTGTGCCCGTCCTCGTTCCGGCGAGGGAGCGCCGGCCGCGAGGGTTCCTCATCCAGACCGCGCGCGACTCTGACGCGTGCGTCGACTACTGCTGTGCTGCAGTAGTCGGGTGGGACTGAAAGGGGCACGCCGCTGGCGCTTGTTGGAGTCGGGTCAGCGGCCCCTATCCGAACGGAGTGAGGATATGTCGCTGAGCGACCGCCAGCGGCGTGGGGCTTTCGAGGTGTTCTGGTCCGACACCGAACTCGTCGTCACGATACCGTTTGGAGTGGTTCCAGTCCAGCATGCCCCAGCAGTCCCATAGCAGTCAGTAGTGCCTCCGAAGGTAGTGCCACGAGTTCTGCCGCTATCAGTGCCGTGATTACTACTGTCTGTACTGTTGCCTCCCTCCAGACTGTCACGAGTGCCACACTACTCGACTCCAGGCATAACAATGCCAGAACCCATCTCCTGCCATACACGCGACCCTTCCACTCTGCACCCGTCTCGTCTCGTCCCGTCTCGTCCCGCCTCTGTTCCCGCCCCGGCACGGGAAAGAGCGAGAGTGCCGCCCAGCGGCGGCTGCCCGGCGGCCAGAGAACACACCAGCCAGCCATCCGTTCCTGCCCGGCCGTCAGTCCCACGCCGACACACGCTCGTCTCTCGGCCTCTCAGCCGGCCTGCCAGCCCCACGCTGTTATCTACCAGCTATCCGTCCGTTTCGCCCGCCTGTCTGCCCCACGCTGAGAGGGACCGACTGCCAGCGTCAGTGCAGTCGTGTCCCTCTTGTCTCCAACCGCGCGCGACTGACGTGCGCGTCGTCTCTACCGGTAAAGGCAGGTCAGCGACCTCACACGATGTTCTTGTGGCCTTCCTGGCAGATGACGAGAGGTTCGGTGCGCGGATCGCGGGCGCGTGGGTCTGTTTCGACGTTGACAGTCTCTGTCTTGGCGATTTCTGCGTTACAGTCCTCGTTCGGGCAGGTACCTTCAGTCTCGGACATTGTGTTCTTCGCCCGCCAGGAACTCACAAAATATCGACCAGCGAACCCGGTCCGACAATGGACTCGAGGGTTGCTCTCTCGTAGTCCGTCAACCGTGGACTGACGAGTTCGCTGGGCAGTTCGCCCCACCCATGGAACTCGAACGAACTGCTATCTGTCAGAACCGGCGTGATGGATATAACGCGCGTATCTTGCAGGATGTTTTTCTGCGGAGGTGACAGTAGATTGTCACTCAGTCTCAGACCCTGGATTCTTTCAAGACCTTATGATGGTGTAAGTTTGTCTGCGTTGAAGGCGTCAACCAGCTGGTCGATGATGGTTGGATCGATGTCGGTCAGGTTGGCCACTTGGCCCTCAATGTAGGGCGGACTACTGAGATCGTTCTGGGTGTCGAACAGGACTAAGATATCGAGATAGTCCTTGATGTCGTCGTATTCGAGGCCGGTTTCCCCCCGAACTACTACTGGTTCGGCGTCAGGATCATCGGGGATAGCAAGTCCGAGGCGGCCTAAAATGTAATTCTGGAATGTGTCCTTGTCGACTTTGGAGTCTTCGTTTTTGATCACGAGCATTGTGAGGTCGCCAGTGTCCTCTTTCACTGGTTGTATCTGGCTCTCTACCTTGTTGAGAATCTGCTTTTGTAGATGGGATTTCTTGGGCCAATAGTCGGTGTCTTGAGGGTTCGTCCCCAGACTGTATCGTCGTGTGACTTGGTAGGTGGTTTGTGGGCGTGGTATTGTGATTTCGCCCCAGATAGTCTTTGAAGACGTGTTGATGTGGACATCTGGTTGTTTGCCGTTGGGGGCCTGTTTCTCGATGTCAACGTTGGGGGTTCTAAACTCTCTGCGGAGTGCGCTGATTACTTCTATTTCGGCTATCGTACTATCGTATTCTGGTCTTCCCAGGAGTTTCTTTCTTAGAGTGCCTAAGGGGTCGTTGCTTTGGCCGTTTGCGGCTATTGGTTTGAGGCAGTGACTGTAGTAGGTGAGTTTCTGTACAGTTTTCGGGTTCTCATTTGGGTCTTGTTCTTGCCTGAGCAGGTTTGTTAGTGGGTGCTGATTGTGGTCTCGGAGGGTAGGGATGCCTGGCTTGTTGTGGGTGAGAAGATGTTCGAGGTTCGGGTAGTGGGAGAGGTTCTGCTTGATCTTGTTGTAGTTAGCAGTGTTCTTGCTGTCCCATTCGAGATCGTCGAGTAGTAGAGATATTTTGAGCAGGCGATCGTGTTTGTGTCGGCCCTGGTATGCGTCGGTGGGATCTAGGCCTTCGTTTTTTGCTATGTCTTCGAGCTCAGTTTGGATGACCTGTAGTTCTGTGTCAAAGTCTCCCTTGGAAGCCCGGTCTTCGAGGTAGCATTCGATTGTCCGATTGAGGGCTCGGAAGAAAAAGTAGCTGCAGGTGTTGTACCAGTCCGGCATCTGACTGGCCATTTCATTTTCCTGTCCTCTGTAGAGGTGTGGGATGAAAGGGGCTAGGTAGTGTGCTTTCTTGAGGTCTTGGTCCTGTATTTTCTGTCTGGTGAACTGGTTGACTGTGTTGATATCGTGGGTACCGATAGCGTCAAGTCCCCGCCCAAGATCGGAGTTGGCCAGTATATTAGCCTCTTCTGAGATCAGGTAGGCGGTTTCTAGAGATTTTGCGTGTTCCTGCTGGACGCAGTCCTCGAAGATATCGGATACGTAATGGAGGCCTCTATGTGGTGAATGTCCGTTATTTTGGATTAGATTCTGTATCTTGTCCAGCTTCTGGCTACAACTGAGGGTGTTGTCCTGCTGGATTTGAAGGATGTCCCAAGCCATTGGTTATCTTGATGGTCGTTACTAATCTGTGAAAGTGTTTAGCGAGTAGTTCCTTGATTTCACCAAACGCTGACCTCAAGCCCTATATTTCGCACGCGGTAAGAAAACCATCTCGGATAAATCAGTTCAAATCGCAGATCCTGAGCTCATCAATCCACGGTTGCCGATCCACTAGAAAAGAGAGTCTCGCTTACAGGAGACGAGCGAGCAACCGTTTGAACCGACCTGTGAGACTGGATGTCTTGTTGATCTCGATCTCGACAAGACAAGAACACAGTAGCAGCTGCTCGCCGCATGCGGGGCACTCCTCGTAGTCGCACAGCCGGTGGTGGAGCTCGCCTTGCTCGACGCCACAGGCAGGACATGAGCGGTTGCGCCACCGTTCGGGGTCGATCACAGCGGTTGGCTCACCACTTTCGAGGGTTTGCCGCTCGTAGGTGAGATACTGGCTGCCCTCGCCCCACGGAATCGGGTCAAAAGCCTGCCCGTCGATATGGTAGCGTTTGTCGACACATGCTGACGCCGACTGTGGCCGACGGCAGTCGGGACAACACATCTACCTGTCACCCTGGGGACGGCCCTGAAAAACCTCACCACTGGCCTGCGCTTGTCGATGCTGGGCACGAACGTCTTGCTGGTCGTCGGCTTCGGTATCTGAAGGCTGTTCGTCGACGGACTGCTGTTCGGTACTCATGATCGGGAAACCCCTCACCCAGTGGGGGTCACAAAATTGGCAGTGCGTGCAAGCATCCGATAGAGGTCACTCAGGCCTCAGCAACATCCCAGACAGAGTGGTGGCCGTGAGAACAGACGCCGGCGTGACGCCCGACAGCCATGCATGGCCCGTATTCTCCGTCGACATATGCGATGCGCTCGGCATCGAAGACCGACACGTCGCACCCAACGCTCTGCAGATCATGTACGCCTGGGATGAGTCACTGGACGCCACGCTTCACCCCTCCATCGCTTGTTGGCAGACTTCGTTTTCACTGGGCAGGTCCTAGTCGTGGTACTTGCGAGCAATATCTGATTGAAACCCTGAAAACCGCCAGCAGTGGCACTCCTTGCATCGCTTTAACCCCACATGGGTTCGCCTGAAACACGAAAGCGGAGTAATTCCGAGTCGGTTGATAGCGCTTCAACCCTACAAGGGTTCGTCTGAAACGGACATGGTAGACCTGCCGGGAAGCGGACAGAAGGCTTCAATCCCACAAGGGTTCGTCTGAAACTTTGATTTCCGTCTTAGCCGCATTCCGTTTTCCCGAGCTTCAACCCCACAAGGGTTCGTCTGAAACTCTGGCGCAAGACGAACCCGATGCCGCACCCAGTGCTTCAACCCCACAAGGGTTCGTCTGAAACTCGGGTGTACCATACAGAGGAGGATTGCCAGCATATGCTTCAACCCCACAAGGGTTCGTCTGAAACGCTCTGCATTGACGTTGGCTTCCGGTTCCCAGTCCCAGCTTCAACCCCACAAGGGTTCGTCTGAAACTAACTAAAGACTTCAAACTCTACCTCTACCTCCGAGCTTCAACCCCACAAGGGTTCGTCTGAAACTAACTAAAGACTTCAAA
>AOLX01000011.1 GCA_000336895.1 Haloarcula argentinensis DSM 12282
GTGCGGTAGTGCCAGAGTAGCGGGGGTTGGATATCCCTCGCGAATAACGCAGGCATCGACTGCGAAGGCTAAACACAACCTGAGACCGATAGTGAACAAGTAGTGTGAACGAACGCTGCAAAGTACCCTCAGAAGGGAGGCGAAATAGAGCATGAAATCAGTTGGCGATCGAGCGACAGGGCATACAAGGTCCCATGACGAATGACCGAGACGCGAGTCTCCAGTAAGACTCACGGGAAGCCGATGTTCTGTCGTACGTTTTGAAAAACGAGCCAGGGAGTGTGTCTGTATGGCAAGTCTAACCGGAGTATCCGGGGAGGCACAGGGAAACCGACATGGCCGCAGGGCTTTGCCCGAGGGCCGCCGTGTTCAAGCGCGGGGAGCCANCGGACACGACCCGAATCCGGACGATCTACGCATGGACAAGATGAAGCGTGCCGAAAGGCACGTGGAAGTCTGTTAGAGTTGGTGTCCTACAATACCCTCTCGTGATCTATGTGTAGGGGTGAAAGGCCCATCGAGTCCGGCAACAGCTGGTTCCAATCGAAACATGTCGAAGCATGACCTCCGCCGAGGTAGTCTGTGGGGTAGAGCGACCGATTGGTGTGTCCGCCTCCGAGAGGAGTCGGCACACCTGTCAAACTCCAAACCTACAGACGCTGTTTGACGCGGGGATTCCGGTGCGCGGGGTAAGCCTGTGTACCAGGAGGGGAACAACCCAGAGATAGGTTAAGGTCCCCAAGTGTGGATTAAGTGTAATCCTCTGAAGGTGGTCTCGAGCCCTAGACAGCCGGGAGGTGAGCTTAGAAGCAGCTACCCTCTAAGAAAAGCGTAACAGCTTACCGGCCGAGGTTTGAGGCGCCCAAAATGATCGGGACTCAAATCCACCACCGAGACCTGTCCGTACCACTTATACTGGTAATCGAGTAGATTGGCGCTCTAATTGGATGGAAG
>AOLX01000012.1 GCA_000336895.1 Haloarcula argentinensis DSM 12282
GACGAAATGGGAAACGGGTTAATATTCCCGTGCCACTATGCAGTGAAAGTTGACGCCCTGGGGTCGATCACGCCGGGCATTCGCCCGGTCGAACCGTCCAACTCCGTGGAAGCCGTAATGGCAGGAAGCGGACGAACGGCGGTATAGGGAAACGTGATTCAACCTGGGGCCCATGAAAAGACGAGCATAGTGTCCGTACCGAGAACCGACACAGGTGTCCATGGCGGCGAAAGCCAAGGCCTGTCGGGAGCAACCAACGTTAGGGAATTCGGCAAGTTAGTCCCGTACCTTCGGAAGAAGGGATGCCTGCTCCGGAACGGAGCAGGTCGCAGTGACTCGGAAGCTCGGACTGTCTAGTAACAACATAGGTGACCGCAAATCCGCAAGGACTCGTACGGTCACTGAATCCTGCCCAGTGCAGGTATCTGAACACCTCGTACAAGAGGACGAAGGACCTGTCAACGGCGGGGGTAACTATGACCCTCTTAAGGTAGCGTAGTACCTTGCCGCATCAGTAGCGGCTTGCATGAATGGATTAACCAGAGCTTCACTGTCCCAACGTTGGGCCCGGTGAACTGTACATTCCAGTGCGGAGTCTGGAGACACCCAGGGGGAAGCGAAGACCCTATGGAGCTTTACTGCAGGCTGTCGCTGAGACGTGGTCGCCGATGTGCAGCATAGGTAGGAGNGAGACACCCAGGGGGAAGCGAAGACCCTATGGAGCTTTACTGCAGGCTGTCGCTGAGACGTGGTCGCCGATGTGCAGCATAGGTAGGAGTCGTTACAGAGGTACCCGCGCTAGCGGGCCACCCAGACATCAGTGAAATACTACCCGTCGGTGACTGCGACTCTCACTCCGGGAGGAGGACACCGATAGCCGGGCAGTTTGACTGGGGCGGTACGCGCTNCAGTGAAATACTACCCGTCGGTGACTGCGACTCTCACTCCGGGAGGAGGACACCGATAGCCGGGCAGTTTGACTGGGGCGGTACGCGCTCGAAAAGATATCGAGCGCGCCCTATGGCTATCTCAGCCGGGACAGAGACCCGGCGAAGAGTGCAAGAGCAAAAGATAGCTTGACAGTGTTCTTCCCAACGAGGAACGCTGACGCGAAAGCGTGGTCTAGCGAACCAATTAGCCTGCTTGATGCGGGCAATTGATGACAGAAAAGCTACCCTAGGGATAACAGAGTCGTCACTCGCAAGAGCACATATCGACCGAGTGGCTTGCTACCTCGATGTCGGTTCCCTCCATCCTGCCCGTGCAGAAGCGGGCAAGGGTGAGGTTGTTCGCCTATTAAAGGAGGTCGTGAGCTGGGTTTAGACCGTCGTGAGACAGGTCGGCTGCTATCTACTGGGTGTGTTATGGTGTCTGACAAGAACGACCGTATAGTACGAGAGGAACTACGGTTGGTGGCCACTGGTGTACCGGTTGTTCGAGAGAGCACGTGCCGGGTAGCCACGCC
>AOLX01000013.1 GCA_000336895.1 Haloarcula argentinensis DSM 12282
AACACGGAAGATAAGCCCACCAGCGTTCCGGGGAGTACTGGAGTGCGCGAGCCTCTGGGAAACGCGGTTCGCCGCCACCATTCATACCTCTCACAGCCCACTCAGGAGAATCATCTCTCCCGAGTGGGCTTTCTGTATTTATACAGACCAGAGCTATTAGGACGACAAGCCAGCAGGTCGTCGTTCAGAAGAGATGAGCTAGCGACAGCGCTATCCCGAGTGATTCCAGTCGTTCCGGGCAGATATGAACTATTAATACTGCAACGGCGCCGAGTTAATACATGGGCGTTGTAAGTATCTCGATGCCGGACGAACTGGAGGAGCGAATCGACACGTTCGCCGACGAACATGGGTACACAGGCCGCAGCGAGGTCGTTCGGGAAGCGGTGCGGAATCTGATGGGGGAGTTCGAGGATAAGCGGCTGGAGGATCGCGAACTGATGGCGATCGTCACAGTGTTGTTCGACTACGAGACGACCACGGTCGAGGAGAAGATGATGCATCTCCGCCACGACCACGAGTCCATCGTTGCGTCGAACTTCCACAGCCACGTCGGCGACCGGTACTGTATGGAGCTGTTCGTGCTGGAGGGCCAGCTGGAGGACATCTCCGCGTTCGTTGGGAAAGTCCGGGCCACGAAAGACACGCTGTCAGTCGATTACTCAGTGCTGCCGGTCGATGACATAAATATGTTCACGTGAGACCGTGTCGGATCCAGAAAGCGATGCCGCCTCTTTGAACTATACGAACCGTTTGGGGCCTTCAGTAGGCGTTTAAGTCGGGCCCGCGTAGGCGGCGGCGATGAAAGACTCTATTCTCGATACAATCGGTTCTCCACTGGTCTCGGTTCGTGCACCGGAGGGGGCAACCGTCGGAGCGAAGATCGAGTCGTTCAACCCTGGCGGGTCCGCGAAGGACCGGCCGGCAAAGTACATGATCGACGACGCCGAGCAAAACGGGACGCTCGAACCGGGTGATACGCTCGTCGAACCGACGAGTGGGAACACCGGCATCGGGATGGCGATGGTCGGGGCGACGAAGGGGTACGACGTAGTGCTGGTGATGCCGTCCTCGAAGTCGCCGGAGCGCCGACAGATAATGAAGGCGTACGGCGCGGAGATCGACCTTGTCGAGGGAGACATCTCCGACGCGAAGGATCGCGCGGACGAGCTGTGCGAGCGCGATGACTACGTTCAACTCCGACAGTTCGAGAATCTGGCGAACCCGACAGCACATTACGAGACGACGGGCAAGGAAATACTCGAACAGGTGGGTGACCGGACTGTCGATGCGCTGGTCGCGGGCGTCGGTACTGGTGGAACGCTCACAGGCACCGGCCGTCGACTGCGTGAAGCGTTCCCCGAGATGGATATCGTCGCGGTCGAGCCGGCGGACAACGCCGTCCTCTCGGGGATGGAACCGGGTACCGGCGAGGATAGCTTCCAGGGAATGGGACCGGGATTCGTCAGCGACAACTTGGACACCGATCTGCTGGACGACGTGGTGACGGTCGAACTCTCGGCTGCGGAGGACGAGTGCCGGCGGCTTGCCCACGAGGAGGGTATCCTCGTCGGGCAGTCATCGGGCGCATCGAATCTCGCCGCGCGGAAGGTGGCTGAGCAACTCGTCGCGGACGGCGTCGACGATCCGCTCGTGGTCACGGTCTACTGGGACAGCGGCGAGCGGTACATGTCGACCGGAATGTTCGACTGAGAACTGTCCGTTCTATGCGCGCGGCGTGATCCGAGTTAGGCTCCGAACTCCGATTCGGTCACTCTGACGATGAGCGTGTCATCCACGTCCTGAAGATCGTATTCGGGAATCGTGTCGCCGGTCCGTGTTAGGAGCATCGGCTCGACAAGTTCAGGCGGGCGCTCGGTCTCTTTCGCCTGTGTGCCAGTCGTTGCTTCCGACTCCCCCTCCGACGAGGCTTCGTCAGTAGATTCGTCGGGTACGTCCGACTCGACAATACCGTACACTTTGAGAAAGCGACCGGTATCCTCTGGCGCAACGTCGTCGTCCCGGATCGCCGCGGCGAGGTCCCGGGAGAGCCACTCCGTTTCACTGATCGACGGGTCACGCACGAACGCAGCGTCGGCGAAACGAACGAGATACCAGTTCAGGTCGTTGAGCAACGCAACCGCCGCGCCGAGGCTCACGGTGTCGACGGCGACGGTATTCGCGAACGGCTCCTGCAGGTCGTAGGTGGCGAGTGCGTTTCGCGCAGTCTCGCGCGAGAGGAGTTCGTACCGGAGATTCACGTCCTCGCTCCCGACGAGACAGACCTGCGTCATGGCTCAACCCTGGCCCGCCCCGGAAATTTAGCTTTCGATGGGGATGACAGCGCGGTCCTGCGCACAGACTTTGGCACGCTCGAACAGGTCGTCGGGTTCGGCTGCCCGAACCGCTTCCAGCGAGGCATTGGTTTCCGGATGCGATGGCGCGACACGGTTGCAACCGGTGTCGATTGTCGAGTCATCGAAGGTCCCGATAGTCCGCGCGTGATTGGTTATCTCGGACTTGTCGACGGTGAGGTTCGGTCGGTACACCGGGAGCGTGGTCGCAGCATCGGTGACTGCGATGTTCGCGCTTGTCTGGCTGGACTTCTGCCCGATAGCTTCGCCGGTGACGATGCCGACAGCGTCGCATTCGTGCGCGATAGCCTCGGCGCCTGCGAGCATGAACCGGCGGAGAACGAGCATTCGGAGCGACCCGAGGTTTTGAGAGAGGTCGGTGACGACGTCACCGGCGTCGATTACGGACAGCGACAGGTCGTGTCCGGGTGCGTACGAGGCGAGTGTTTCGACGGTCGAAACGGCTCGCGCCCGGTGGTCGGAGCCACCGTAATCACCGAGGTCGACGTAGACGGGAAGCACCGGTGTGCCGCGTTTCATCAGTTTCCAGGCGGCGACGGGCGAGTCGATGCCGCCGCTGACGAGAGCGACGACGGGTCGCTGGGTCCCGAGTGGGAGGCCACCGGGTCCCGCACGTTTCTCACAAAAGACGTAGGCCTCATCGGCACGACACTCGACGAACAGTTCGAAATCGGGGTTGTCGAGGTCGACAGCGGGCTCACCGCCCAGTTCCTCGATTACCTCCCAGACGGCGGTGCCACCGTCGGATTCGATGTCCGTGCTCGAAAAGGGATGTGCCTCCGCTGGTCCCGCCCGGCGGGCGCTGACAGCGAAAGCACCGCCGTCGTACTGCTCTCGTGCGGTCACGGCCAGTGCATCTTTGATTGCGGACAGCGTCGAGTCGACGGTCGTGACCGCCGAGGCGGAGGTGACGCCGAACGTATCGGCCGCGGCCGCGGTCACGCCCTCGGGCTGGTCGGTGTGGACGAACAGCCGGTTCCGTCGTTGTTCGATGTCCCCTGAGAGGGCGCGCGCGTCGAGCATCGCACGGATGTTGTCCGCCAGCTGGTCCTCCATCTTCCGGCGGACCTGGTCGCTCTTGACGCCGAGTTCGCCGTGGCGGACGAGCACGCTGTCGGCGTCTGGTGGATGCATGCCCGCGAGTTGACTACCGGCGAGTAAAGGGGTGTCGCCTCGCCGTCTCAGAACGTCGAGAGGTTGCCGTCGATGACCTGCCGCGTGATGTCGGTCACGTCGGCGAGTTCGTCGTCGATTGTGGCCTGGATATCTGCTTCGACGTCGCCGACTGCGACACCGTCTTCAGTGATAACCGTCGCGTCAGCGACGTGGGGTTCGTCGATCGGCGACCCTATCTGTGAGAGCAGACGCATCTGGACCTGTCGGATGCCGTCCACCTCGCTCGCAACGGACTGGGCGATCTCTGTCGAGAGGAGGTTGTATATTTTCCCGATGTGGTTGACGGGGTTCTTCCCGGACGTCGCCTCCATGCTCATCGGCCGGTTGGGCGTGATGAGGCCGTTCGCACGGTTTCCGCGGCCGACGGAACCGTCGTCGCCCTGCTCGGCACTGGTCCCGGTGGTGGTGAGATAGATGGACTCGGCGTCGTAGTCGTCGGCCGTGTTGACGTGGACCGTCACGTCCCGGTCGGTGTACTCCTCGGCGAGGTCGGTGACGAACGCTTGGACGTCCGAAACGGCGGATTTGTACGTCTCGAGGTCCGGAACGTGTTCGTCGACCATCGCAACGGCCACGGTCACGTCGATGTGGTCGCCCTCTCGCTTGCCCATCACCTTCACGTCCTGACCGACGACCGGGTTCGACTCGGCGTACTCGCCGGTCAATTTCTGCTCGGTGTTGCGGACGATCTGCTCGGTTTCCGTTAGCGGGGCGTGGCCGACACCGTAGCTGGTATCGTTCGCCATCGGCACTGTCGCCTCTTCGCCGAACACGGTCTGGAGGTCGCCCGACCCTTCGCCGAACTGGACGTCGACGATGACATCGGAGCCGAGGTCGAGGTGGGGGAACTGCTTGTCGAGGTAGTCGCGTGCGGCCCGGAGGGCAATACTTTCGGCTGGGATGCGTTCGCCGTCGAACTTCTTCGTCGCTCGGCCGACGACTAGGATGTAGATCGGCTCAAGCACTTCGCCGCCGCCGTACGCGGGGGCGGCAGTGCCGGCGACGAGCTGTGTCTCGTCTGTGTTGTAGTGCAAAACTGTGCCGAACCGGTCGATGTACGTCTGTGCCAATGCACGCGACACTGTCTCCGCGATGCCGTCACAGATAGAGTCCGGATGGCCGATACCCTTGCGCTCTACGACTTCGATGTCCTGATCTTCGACGGCGAGCCCGCTCGCAGGTTGGACGTGGATGTTCCGCTCGGTCATTGCTGCAACTTCGTCTGGCCGGGTTCTATAACTTACGGGAACAGATAATAGCGGAATGATTACTCGTTCGCATCGCTAAGTAGCATACCGAGATAGGAGGTTCGCTGCTGGTCGCTGGGATCCAGATTGAGATCCCGAAGCACCTCGTAGGCCCCCTCTCGAACGGGTTCGATGTCGCCGTCGGTCTCCCGCTCCACTTCGACGAACTCGCCGACATCGTCGACAGCGTCGAGCGTGACGTCGTATTCCCGAACCTCGTACACCCGACGGTTCTTGCGGACGGTCGCCGCGGGCTCGAAGCCGAGGTGCTGGACGATCGCATCGATGTCGTCGCCGTCCTCGACGCCTGTTTCGAACTCCTCTCGGCTCTTCGACTCCGCTTCGAGGAGCGGCCCCTTGTAGGTGACTTTCGCGTTCGTCTCCCCCTTTCTGGTCTCGCGGCGGACCCGGAACGCCTCGTCTGTCTCGGCGAAATCCCGATGGGGGGCGTCGTAGTACGTGTCTGTCTGGATCACCGTGTCGACTTGTTCGGCTTCGAGTTCGTCGAGTCGCTCCGCGACAGCCTCGATGTTCGCTGGCACTTTCACCTCGACTTCGTACATACTGTGGGGCTGGACCGGGCCGCTAAAAAACGCTCCCGTCGACCGCGCCATTTACTGTGTCCGCTCTCTCGGGTAGTAGTATGGCCGGTCGCTACGAACCGATCGATTCCCCGGACGAAACGACCCTCTTTCCGTACCACGACCTGACGCCGCCGACAGTTGCAACGGTCGCGCGCGCCCGGCAACGCATCCGACAGCACCTCCCGGAAACGCCGCTGGTCCGCAGTGAAGCCCTCTCCGAAGCTCTCGATGCGGATGTCTTGCTCAAGCGGGAGGATACCCTCCCAACTGGCGCGTTCAAAGTCCGTGGCGGTGTAAACCTTGTCGCGTCCCTCGACGAGGAGTTCAGGGACGCCGGGCTGCTCGCTGCGAGCACGGGGAACCACGGCCAGTCCATCGCCTGGGCCGGCCGCGAGTTCGACGTGCCGGTCACCATCGGTGTCCCGGCGGACGCGAACGCCGGAAAGGTCGACGCACTGGAACAACTCGGTGCGGAAGTCATCCAGTACGGCGAGGACTACGACGAGGCCCGCGAGCACATCGAGAACTTGGCGACTCAGCGTGCGGCGCGCTACGTCCACTCGGGTAACGAACCGAAACTACTCGCCGGTGTGGGCACAGCAGGTCTCGAAATCCTCGACGAACGGCCCGACGTTGACCGCGTGTTCTGTCCTGTCGGCGGTGGTACCGCCGCGGCCGGGTACTGCACGACACTCGGAGCGATGACGGACGCCGCTGTCGTCGGCGTGCAGGCTGCGGGTGCGCCCGCAGTGTACCGTGCCTGGCACGAGGAGACGCTGGAGGCCCTCGACAGCGTCGACACCATTGCCGAGGGCGTCGCGACGCGGGTGCCGTTCGCGCTCCCGACCGAAATACTGCAGGCGGAACTCGCCGATTTCCGGCTCGTGTCAGAGGACGCAATTGCGGACGCCGTTGCCCGCCTGTTCGAGACAGACCGCATCGTCATGGAAGGGGCCTGTGCGACGGCTGTCGCCGCAGCGATTCAGGCTGGTGACGAACTACGGGGCGAGACGGTCGTGCTTCCCATCTCGGGGCGGAACATCGACCGAGAGAAGTTCGACCGGCTGCTGGCCGAAAGCGAGTACTAGCCGGCCACTTCTAAAGGTCCCCGACCGCTGCTGACCGGGAAACGTTGTCCTTAAGAGTGCCACGACTGACGAACAGGGTATGAGCAACGAGTCTGAGACTGACGTAGACGAGGAGACCGCAGACGAAGAAGAACAGGCGGAGGGACTTCAGAAAGGCGATGTCGTCAAGCTCGCCTACACCGCCCGCACCGTCGACGGCGGCCAGCTTGTCGACACGACCGACGAAGAAGTCGCCGAAGACGACGGTATCGACACCGAACAGCAGGAGTTCGGCCCGCGAACCATCGTGCTGGGCGAGAACCACATCTTCCCGGATGTCGAGCAGGACATCTACGGCAAGGAGGTCGGCGACGAGGGCGACGTGACCGTCGCGGCCGCCGACGCCTTCGGCGAGTACGACGAGGAAGAGGTCCGGACGGTCTCGAAAGACAAGATCCCTGAGGACGACCGCTACCCTGGCGCACACGTCGATCTTGAGGGCGAACACGGCCACGTCGAGACCATCATTGGCGGCCGCGCGCGAGTGGACTTCAACCACCCGCTGGCCGGTGAAGATGTCGAGTACGACTACGAAATCCTCGAAGAGGTCACGGACCGCGAGGAGAAGGCACAGGGCATCATCCAGATGATGCTCGACATGGAGCTCGACGTGTGGTTCGAGACCGACACTGTCGAGGAAGAACAGCTCGTCGAGAGCGAGGACGACGAGGACGAAGAGTCCGAGCCCGAGTACGAAACCGTCGAAGTCGAGAAGGAGACGCTCTACATCGAGGCGACGCCGCAGCTGACGATGAACCAGCAGTGGATGATGGGCAAACAGCAGATCGCCCAGCAGCTGACCCAGCTACTCGATATCGACCGCATCATCGTGCAGGAGGAGATCGGTGGCGGCGGCATGGGCATGCCCGGCATGATGGGCGGCATGGGCGGTGCCGGTGGCGCTGACATCGAGGACGCACTGGAAGACGCCGACGTTGACGCCGAAGAGATCGTCGAAGAGATCGAAGGCGCTGAAGAGTAGCTGCACCGCGAGCACGCGAGCGGTTCTGCAGTGTTGAGCGTCAGCGACTAGTTCCGCGGCTCCGAGCGATAGCGGCCGCCACCTTCTGAGAGCATAACCGGGAGAACCGTTATACGCACGACACGTCATCACTACCCATGCGAGTGTCGCTGGTGTACCCGTCACTGCTCGCGCTCCCGCCGGGAATTGCGTTTGGCGTCGGAACGGTCGTGCTGACCGGAAGCACCGGAATCGGACTGGCAGCGGGTATCGGCGTCGGTCTCGGACTGTTCCTGTTGATACTCGTCGGAACGGAGTTCGGGTCGACGGACAGGGAGCCACGGCCCGGCGGCGAATAGACTCAGGCGATGTCGCGGCTCGTGTCGATGCTGACCTCCTCGACGAGATTGAGCTTGATGATGTCGGTGGGGGCGCGCCCGCCGCGGAACTTCGGAATCGCGAGGCGGTTTTCGACCTCGTCACCGGCCGTCGTGGTGTTGAGCTGGAACACCACGTCAGCGAAGTGCTCGGTCGTATCCCGAAGCGGTGGCACGTCACGGCCATCGAGACAGTGGACGATAGCGAGGCTTCCGGTGTTGACGATGTGGTTCTGCAAGTCGTTCATGAACGCGCGAAAGCGCGAGTGTGGCTCTTGGGCTTCCAGCACGTCGAGCGGATCGACGATGAGGTTCGAGGTCTCCGGCAGCGCCGAGACGAGCTTGCCGGCGTTGTCGAGCGGTGCTTCGCCGGAGATGTGTCGCACCGTCGGGTCGCCGGTGTTGGCTGGTGTTTGCTCGATGCTCGCGATGACTGATTCGGCGGTCCGATCGAGCGATAACCACAGCGTTCCGCGCGTGGCGGTGAGTTCATAGAGGAACAGCTCCGCCTGGCTAGCCGGCTGGGCAGAGAGCACGACGATACTCCCGGCAGGGATGCCACCATCGAGCTTTCTGTCGAGGACGTCGATCCCCGTTCGCAACCGGTTGGCCATACCACTGAGGACTTATTTTCCCACGAGATTAAGTATTCCGCTTGGCGAGAACGTTCGCTATCTCGACGTATTTTGCCGCCGCCCGGTCCGATTCCAGCGGTTTCGACACCGACGGAACGTGTACCGTCTCTGGGCAGGACAGCAGTGGCGATGGGTCTACGGACCCATCACTGCCGACGAGGACCGCGAGCGCGGGCGGTGCATCGAGCGCACGGGCCATCGCCGCAGTCTTGGCTGTGTCGGTGAGGCTCTGGCGGGTTGGTGCGCTCACGAGCACTGTCCTGTCAGCCGCCCGGAGCGGCCGGGCGGCGTCCGGGCCAGCCCCGGCCGGACAGTCGAGTACCACCGGGCGATTACGTCGGGGCAGTGTGTCGATGGCAGTGTCGACAGCGGCTTCGGTTGCGTCCTGACAGGGGAGTACGTCGACGTTCTCGACGGTCATGGCGCGCTTGGCAACTGTGGTCGGCTCAGCCGAGACTGTGATATCAGCGATTCCGGGTGCCGAGTCGACCCCAGCGCGACGGTGGAGGTTCGGCATATCACGATCGGTGTCCACGACCAGCGACCGTCTGGTCGGCGTCCCCAGTGCCTGACCCACGCCGAGGGCGATGGTCGTTTTGCCACAGCCACCCTTGCCGCCAGCGATTGCGAGCATACTGGGGATGGACCGTCTATCGGCTTTGAAACCTTGTACTGGAGTCGAGAACATTGACAACCGAACTGGGTCGAAAGGACTGGCTTACGTTGGTTGGCCGTTGCCTACTCTTATACGGTCGTTATACGCTGTACGCCCCCTGTCCACAGCGAGCCTGTGTTTTCAACGGCAACGGTTCCGACAGCCGAACCGTTCGTGCCCGCTCTCAATGGGACCTGATAGCATGTGTGTAACAATGATGGTGACACCGTAACTGTGAGTATGGGTAGTGGACCGAACACGGCCATTCAGTTATACAGTATCCGCACCCTGTCCGAACCGCTCCCCGAAATCGTCCGTCGTGTCGGCACTGCAGGCTACGATGGGGTCGAGTTCGCTCACCGGTTCCACGAGGAACCGCCCAAAGATGTCGCAGCAGCACTTGATGACGTGGATCTCGAACCGGTCGCCGTCCACGCGGACCTCCCGGATATCGAGGCTGCGCTGGACGGAGAGTCAGATCTGTTGGTCCGGTGTCGAACTGTGGGGTGTGATACACTCGTTATCCCGCATTTGTCGGCGTCCGAGTTTCGAACTCGAAGCGATATCCGCTCGCTCTCCCACCGGCTTTGCGACGTAGCAGCCGGCCTCGAAGCGTGTGATATGCAGCTCGGGTATCATACGGGACGACAGACGTTCCGACCCTTCCTTCCGGACGCGGCGGGCAAACTCATCGACGGAACGCCGATACCCGCAGCCGTCGGAGAATACACACACCAGTTGCTGACGAACCTTCGGGCAACCGACCAGACGACGATACCGAGTGAGACGCCCGCGTGGAATCTCCTCGCTCGAACCACGCCGGCGGAGCTCACGTTCGAACCGGAGGTCGCTGAGATCTGCGAGGCCGGCTACGACCCAACCGCGCTCCTCTCGCTCTGTGGTGAGCGTATCAATATGGTACACCTCCGAGATGTAGCTCCAATCGGGCCGTTCCGGGGCTACACGAACGTCCCACACGGGGAGGGCGTTGTGGATATGGAGGCAGTTCTGGACGCCGCCAGCGACGCTGGCGTTGACTGGGTGATCTACGAAAACGAACTCGACAACGACCCGACGGCGAAGATCGATCACGGGACGGCAACGCTAGAGCGTCTCCTCGACGGGAGTAAGCCGTCGCGCAGTTCCACACGGCTGCCCGCTACGAGTTCGTGACCACTGTCGGTCGGTGTTAGCCCGGCTATAACAATACCGATGCACCCGAACGGCTGGGACATGAACCTCCATCACGAGCGCATCGAAGCCTCGCCACCGGCGAGCACGATGAGCTTCTGTCTCACGACCGACCTCACGGGGAACGGTCGGCCAGATGTTATCGTCGGGGCGCTCGGCGACGAACACGAGGTCCAGTTCCCACTCGTCGACAAGTCAGTCGACTTGCTGTCCGTGTTCGGCATGGGGCCGCTGGCCCGCTGGCTCCAGACGAACGTATTCTGGTACGAAAACCCCGGCTGGGAGCGACACGACGTTGCCAGCGCACCGGAACTCTCCGTCGGCGGCTCGCTGGGCGATATAACGGGGAACGGTCGCCCTGACATGGTCGCTGGCCAGAATATCCACCAGCACAAACTGTGGTGGTTCGAGATCCCGAAAGACCCGCGAGAGCAGTGGACACGTCGCCTCATCACCGACGACTTCGAGAAGTATCACGACACCGCCGTGGCGGACGTGGACGGCGATGGCCAGAACGAGGTCGTCGGACTGTCTCAGGAATCCAAGACGGTGTTCTACTACGATATTCCCGAGGACCCGACGCGGGAACCGTGGCCGGTGGCGAACCGCCATGTCGTCGCTGAGGACCTCGATGTCGAGGGTGTCGCTGTCGAGGATATCGACGGGGATGGCGAGGTCGAAATCGTCGCCGGCCCCAACATCTTCCACCGGACGGCCGATGGGTGGGATAGGGAGCCGATCGCCGAGGGCTGGCAGTGTACCCGCGTCGCTATCGAGGACATCGACGGCGACGGCGATCTGGAAATCATCCTCGTCGAGGGTGACGAACCGTATCTCGATGACCGCCCGGCCAGGCTGGGCGTGTTCGACCCGCCCGAGTGGGACCTGACCCTGCTACACGACGACCTCTCGAACCCACACAGCCTTGACGTGGCAGACTTCGAGGGGGACGGTAATCCCGACATCTTCGTCGCGGAAATGGGTCTTGAGGAAGGACACGAACCGCGACAGTTCGTGTTCCACAACGACGGAGCGGGGAACTTCGAGCGGAAACAACTGAACACCGGTATCCCAACCCACGAAGCGAAGGTCGTCGACCTCGACGGCGACGGTATCCCCGATATCGTTGGGAAGGCATACACCGAGCCACGCGTCGATGTCTGGCAGAGCAATCCCTGACTAGTCGTCTCGTACTGCTATTTCGGCCGCTATTTGTTTTTTGACCCGTTTTCGAGCCCAATGCCGACGCTCTCGAAGCCGAACCTGATGATGTAAGCGACCGTTCAATTCCCGTGTCGGGGGATTCAAGACCGTCCGGAGCGCGGTACCGAGTGAAATGCGGCACGACCACATCATCAGCGCGAAACAACTCTCGCGGGGCGACATCGAGACGGTGCTCGACCGCGCGGCTGACATCGCGGCTGACCCGGGGGCGTTTGCGGACCGGCACAGCGACACGCTGCTTGGGCTCCTCTTTTTCGAGCCGAGTACCCGGACGAAGATGAGCTTCACAACGGCGATGAAACGCCTCGGCGGCGACATCGTCGACATGGGCTCTGTCGAGTCCTCCAGCGTGAAGAAAGGCGAGTCACTGGCCGACACCGTCCGCGTCGTCGAGGGGTACACCGACGCGCTCGTGCTCCGGCATCCTATGGAGGGGTCCGCAAAGATGGCGAGTGAGTTTGTCGACGTGCCACTCGTCAACGCCGGTGACGGGGCCGGCCAGCACCCGACACAGACGCTACTGGACCTCTACACGATCCGTGAGAACGCGGGCTTCGATGACCTGACTATCGGTATCATGGGGGACCTGAAGTACGGACGGACGGTCCACTCGCTGGCCCACGCACTCACGACCGTCGACGCCAGTCAGCACTTCATTAGTCCGGAGTCGCTTCAGCTTCCGCGCTCAGTCCGCTACGACCTCCACGAGGCCGGTGCGGGCGTCCGCGAGCACACCGAACTCGACGAGATACTCCCGGAACTGGACGTGCTCTACGTGACGCGCATTCAGGCCGAGCGGTTCCCGGACGAGAGCGAGTATCGCGAAGTCGCCGGCCAGTACCAGATCGACGCTGCCACGCTTGAGGCGGCCAAGGACGATCTGACCGTGATGCACCCGCTTCCGCGGGTCGACGAGATCGCCCACGATGTCGACGAAACCACTCACGCACAGTACTTCCAGCAGGCCCACAACGGCGTCCCGGTACGGATGGCGCTGCTCGACTTGATGCTCGGAGGCGGCCAATGAGCGACAACGACCAGCAACTCCGCGTCTCAAAGATCCGGAACGGCACCGTTCTCGACCACATTGCGGGCGGACAGGCGCTGAACGTCCTGGCGATTCTCGGTATCGACGGTACCAGCGGCGACTCCGTCTCCGTCGCGATGAACATGCCCTCGGACCGTCTGGGGCACAAAGATGTCGTCAAGGTCGAGGGCCGCGAACTCTCACAGGACGAGGTCGACGTACTCTCGCTCATCGCCCCCGCGGCGACGATCAACATCATCCGTGACTACGATGTCATCGAAAAGCGTCGCGTCGAACGCCCGTCGGTCGTCGAGGGCGTCCTCGAATGCCCGAACCACAACTGCATCACGACCGAGGACGAACCCGTCGACTCGCGCTTTGCCGTCGGCGACGACGGCGTCCGCTGTGAGTACTGCGATACGATCATCCGCGACGACCTGCCGGCACACATCTTGGCAGAGTAAGCCGTCCCTGCCGTCGTTTGGCTACTGTAGCCAGATGCTCGCAAAGGAGTCGAAGTAGTCTTCACCGGTATCGACCAGTACGTGGTCCGCGCCGAGCGCGGTGACACGGTTCGACACCGAGTCGATGTGTGCGTCGAGCCGCGACTGGTACGTCTCGGCCAGCGAGCCGCTGAAATACGATCGGCGTGTCTCGTCACTTTCCGGGTCGGCAAACAGCACGTCACCGACGACGCCGGGGTCTCGCTCCGCCGGAGCGACCACGCGGACTAACAGTACGTCGGCGTCGTTGCGTGCGAGCGCAGCGACACCGGATTCGAGTGTCTCTGGCTCGGCTAGGCAGTCGCTGAATACGACGACGAGCGAACGTGAGCGGATACGTTTGGCGTATGCCTCCAAAGCGGATTCGAAGTCCGCTTTCCCTGCCGGCGAAACCTCGTTCAGTTGGTCGATGAGCGAGAGGAGTTCGCCGCGGTTCGACTGACCCGTATCGATACGGTCCACCCGGTCGCGGAACGTACAGAACCGGAAGTCGTTGTTCTCTTCGGCGGTGAGATAGGCGAAGCCAAGCCCGAGCTTGGCGGCGTACTCGAACTTGTGGCTCGCCGCGTCGCCGTAGTCCATCGATGCGCTCGTGTCGACGAGCAGGTGGACGGTCAGGCTCCGTTCTTCCTCGTACTGCTTGATGAAGTACTCCTCCGTCCGGGCGAACAGCTTCCAGTCGATACGCCGCGTGTCGTCCCCCGGTGAGTAGCGCCGGTAGTCGCTGAATGTGAGTCCTTCCCCGACCCGCGGGGATTGCTGATCGCCCTGCCGAATCGAGGTGGTCTGGCGGTTCAGCGCCGCGGTGAACCGGCCGAGTTCGTCGAGAAAGTCCGGTTCGATAGTCACAGCTGTCCCTCCCACTCTTGCTGGGCCGCCCGCTGAACCGCGGTCACTGGGTGTCTCATTCCAGCAGGGCCGCGATGAGGTCGTCCGCCGTCCGCCCCTCTCGCTCGGCCCGGAAGTCCACGATAATCCGATGGCGGAGCACGGGGGCGGCCAGCGCCTCGATGTCCTCGCCGGTGACGTGCGAACGGCCGTGGAGGAACGCCCGGGCCTTCGCCGTCTGGACGAGCGCCATGCTCGCACGCGGGCTGGCTCCGAACTCGATGTCGTCGGCCTCGCGGGTCCGACGGACGAGCTGGACCGCCCGGTCACGCAGATCGTCGGCGATGGGCATTTCGCGGACGAGTTGCTGAATCTCCTGAATCTCCGTGCGGGTCAGCGAGCGCTCGACGGGGACCTGTTCCGCGCCGGCGGTGTACATGTCGACGATGGTCCGCTCCTCGTCGTACTCCGGGTAGTCGACCAACAGCTTCAGCATGAACCGGTCGGTCTGGGCCTCCGGGAGCGCGTAGGTCCCCGACTGGTCGATGGGGTTCTGGGTGGCCAGGATGAAGAAGGGGCGCGGCAGTTCGTATGTCTCGCCCGCGGCAGTCACCTGTTTCTCCTGCATCGCTTCCAGCAGGGCGGCCTGTGTCTTCGGCGTCGCCCGGTTGATCTCGTCGGCCAGCACGACGTTGGCGAACACCGGCCCCTTCTCGAAAACGAACTCACGCCCGCTGTCGGTTTCGCGGATGATCTCAGTCCCGGTGATGTCGGAGGGCATCAGGTCGGGGGTGTTCTGAATCCGGGAGAACTGGAGGTCGGTCACCTCCGCGACGGTCCGGACCATCGTTGTCTTCCCCAGCCCCGGGTTCGATTCGAGCAGGGCGTTGCCGTCAGCCAGAATACAGATGAGCAGTTGCTCCAGTACCTCCTCCTGGCCGACGATTCGCGTGGCGATCTGTTCACGTGCGTTCGCGATCTTCTGCTGTAGTTCGTCGATGTCTTGCTCTGGGCTCATGGGTCGGTGTCCTCGTCGTCTGTGTCTCGGTCTCGAATCCTGAGATTGTACTCGCGGATTAGGTCTGCATCTTCGACTTCTTCCTGGCTGGCGAACCCGGCCTGCTGACTGTCGACCGTGCCGCCGCCGCTCCCCGGCTCCCCGGCGTCCGGCGACGATGGGAACGACTGGTCCCGGTCGATTTCCTCGTCACCGCCAGTCGAATCGATCTCGGCGGTGAGGTTCTCGTCGCCAGCCTGCACGTCCTCGCTGTCGCCGAGTATCGCGTCGCCGTCTTCGAGCCCCTCGTACTCGCTGGGCCGGTCGTTCGGCGACTCGGTCTCGACCGGGTCGCGGTCGAGTAGGCCGATGTCGACGACGGCCACCTGCACTGTCGCCAGGCTCAGCAGGATAACGACGATAAGCGTGCCGAGCAGCCGCCGGCTATCGACGAGTGCGATGCTCGAACTCTGTTTCAACCCATCGAGAACATCCTCGTAGAGCCGGGCCGCCATCCGCGTTTCGGCCCCGTCCTCGACCGCGTCCCGGGCCGTTCGGAGCGCGTCGGTGACGTTCGCGTTTGCGGCCTCGAATTGCTCGACGAGCGGCTGGCGGACCCGGTGCAGGTACTCGCCGATGAACCAGACCCCCCCAACAGCGAGGCCGACGACTGCACCCGTGGGGAAGGTCAGCTTCGGTATCGAGCGGCCGACAGCTGCCCCGACCGGGTCCGTCACCGCCGCCGGAACTGACAGCTGTGTCGGGAGTTCCGTCGGCGAGAGGACAGTCAGGAAGATGTTCACCAGGAGGAAGATCAACACCGCGTCGACGATGGCGTAGACGAACGCCGCTTTCTTGCCCTCGCGTCTGACCTCGGCGATGGCGTCAGCCATGCGTTCGCGTGCCTGTGCCCGTCCGTTTTCAGGCGGCTCGTCGTCGCCGCTTTCTCCGGTATCTGTGTCGGGATCGTCCATCAGTAGTCCTCGCAGGTCGGGTCCGGTGTCTCCATCCTGTTACAGATGGTCTCGATATCGTCTCTCAGCTCCTGGTTCTGGTCTTCGAGGTCCTGGATGTCACTTTCGAGAGAGGAGATCCGTGATTCCAGACTGTCGATTTCGTCCTGCAGGTCCGACACTTTGTCCTCTAGTTCGTTGCGCTCGTCCTCTAACTCCTCGTTTTCGGCCTCTAGGTCGCCGATTGTCGACTCGAGGTCATCAACTTCATCTTGGAGATTGTCGCGCTCGTCTTGCAGATCATCGACTGTCCCTTCCAGATCTTCGACGCGGTTCTCGCTCTTGCGGAGCGACTGCTGGGTCTCCGCCAACTGGCTCTGCGTGGCGTTCAATTGCTCTTCCGTCTGGTTCAGGTTGGTTGCGACCTGATCGACGTCTTCCGACCGCGTCTCTAGTCGCTCTTCGAGTTCGTCGACGCGGGTCCGGGTAGATTCCAGGTTACTTCTGGTGTCGTCCAGATTCCCTCGAAGTTCGGCGTTTTCCTGTCTGAGATCCTGGTTCTGCGATCGTAGTTCGCTCGCGGAGTCCTGATACAGCACCGTTGTCCCGCCGGTGCCGACCATCGAGAGGAGGACGAACAATACGAGTCCGAGGTTGATTCGGCGGCCGATTGCGCTCACGGGAGACCACTCTCCAGGGAGGTGCGACCGCGGTACACTTGAACACGCCGGGCGACCACCTCGCCGGTGAACAGCAGGAGTGCGCCGAGCAGGGCAATCCAGTCCCAGGTGTCCCGAACGGTCCGGACCCGGGTGGACTTCTGCCGTGCCTCTCTGGCTATCTGTTCGCCCTGGCTCGGGCTGAAGGTCTGCCCGCCCGTCGTTTCGACGAGCGCATCGAGGCTGTCACTCGGGCCGAAGGACGCGTACTCGACGGGGTAGTTCGCCGCGTACTCGGTGTCGAGTGTGGTCTGATATCCTGTCTCCCGCGGCGTGAACTCGCCGCGATACCGGCCGTCGCCGATCTGGCGGAAGGAGATGTTCGCTGCCTCCGGGCGGCTATCGCCCCGGTAGGTCAGCGTTGTCGGACGCCCCACACGGGCGTCATCGACCGCCGTGACGCCGGTCTGGGTACGCATTGGATCGCCGACCGCGTAATTGACCGATTTCGTGACGACCAGCGAGTCCGGCCGGTCGAGCAGGCCGCCCATCGTGTTGTCCGAATCGTAGGCGGTAATAGAGACCACGCGGCCCAGCCCGAACCGCCAAGAGGTGATGGCCGGCTTCCCGTCCGCGGTGGCGACCTGATAGTCGGCACCGGGCTTGACCTGGACGTTGTTCGCCTGACCGGGATTGGCCGTCAGCTCGACGCCGGAGGTGATGAACGTGTCCTCTGTGACGATGGTGAGGTTCTCCCCCTGGTAGCGCCGCGAGGAGCCGCCAAAGAGGAGCCGCAGCCGCTCGGTCTCGTCGGCCGCGAAGTACGAGCCGCCGGACTCGCTGGCGATCTGGCGCATCGTCGGGACGCCGACCCGCTTGCCGACGCCGACCGAGACGACGCGCGTCCCTTCGCGGCCCAGCTGGTTGGCGACGGCTGCCGGCGGGCCGAGCTGGTCCCGACCGTCACTGAGGAGGATGATCGTCCCTTCGCGGTCGCCCAGCAGTTCGTCGGCTCCCTGAAGCCCAACAGCGATATCGGTCGCGCCACCGCTTTCCAGCCGCCGTATCTTGTCGGCAGTCTCCGCCCGGTTCTGGCCGAGTGCTTGCATCTCCGAGACGCGATATGCGTCGTGGTTGAATGCGACGACGCCCACCCGGTTCTCGTCGCCGAGCTGGTCGAGTACATCCAGTGCGACGGCTTTCTGTATCGAGAGGCCGCCCTCGGCGCTACCGGACACGTCGACGAGAATGACGATGTTCGACTCGCCGCCGGTCGCGTTCCCCACGCGGACCGGGAGCATTGAGGCCACCGACGACGTTTCGTACCCACCGTTCTCGTAGGCGTTGTCGCCGCCCGCGACGACCAGCCCGCCACCGTTGATGACGAAGTCCTGCAACGCGGTGGCGTTCCCGATATTGCCCGACGGCGTGTCTTGCATGACGACGGCGGCGTAGTCGTCGAGGTCCGCCGGAACCGACGAGGCCGTCGAGACGTTGTACAGCGAGTCGAGATAGTTTCGCAGCGGGTACTCGCCCTGTGAGACGTACAGCACGTCGGGCTGTTCGACGACGCGGACGCTCTTGTAGAACACGTCGTTTCGCGCGTACTCGTCGTCACCGGACAGCGTCGCAGTCACGCGGTGTGACCCGATTTCCTCGAACGTATGGTCGACGGTGAGCGTCCCGTCCGGTCGGAGTTCGCCTTCAGTGACCGTCTCGCCGTCGATGGTCACCTCGACGGGCACCGATTCGATGACACTCACGCCCTCCATCGAGACGGTGTACTGGGACTGGACGCCGCGGCTCACCGTCGACGGCCCCGCTATCGCTACGGCCCGCTCGGTGCGTGGCGACTGCGGGGTGACGCTATGGACAGTCGCGTTGAGCCCGGCGGCGTCCTCGGCGGCCGTCGCCAGACTTCGACCCTCCGTGACGCGCCCGTCGGAGACGACGACGACCGTTCCGTTCTCTTGCAGATTTGCCGCCACGCCGTCACCGATCCGCGAGTTCGACCCGCTGCCGATCGTCGCTCGCGTCACCGGAACCCCCTCGCCTTCGATGTCCTGTACCAGCTCGTCGGTCGTGTTCGGGTAGATGCCCATGCTTGCGGATTCATCTGTCAGCAGTGTCACGCCCGGCTCGCCCGGCGTCTCGCGGGTCTGGACGGTGTACGGTTCCATCGCGCCGAGCACGAGCAGGCAGACGATGAGCACGCGGCTGGCGAGCAGGAGCCGGCGGCTCCGGTTCGAGGCCGATCGCGGCCCGCCGTCGCCGCGCCGGACGAGATACGCGAGGAGGCCGACGGCGACCGGCAAGGCGAGTAGCGGCCACAGGTGCTCGACACCGACGGTGAGCCCCTCCGCAAGGGTGTATGAAACTGCCATCAGAGATCACCCCGTCGGCGCAGATAGCCGACCTCGGCCAGTGCGAGCACCAGCCCGCCCAGCGCGAAGTATTCGGTCAGCGGCTGTGGCACCGACCGCTGTTCGGTCCGAGTGAGGTTCCCGGCCGTTCCGGAGCGCCGGTCGAGTGTTTCGACGTTGGTGTTGGATTCGCCCTCGTCCAGCAGCGACGCGCTCACCTGCCGGCTCTCACTCCGGTAGAGGCCGGCCCGCTGGAGCCGGACCGAGGTCCCGGAGACACGGCCGGCCGGCCCCTCGACGGTGGTGTTACCGAACTGGACAGTCTCACCGGTTTCGTGGTTCAGCGCCGGGAGCTGTTCCCTGTCCGCGAGATAGTACACCGCCCGCTTCCAGAACACGGGGTACTGGTAGTTGAACTTGAAGCTGGACCGGTCCTCGATGTAGCCGTAGTACATGACGCGGCCACCGCTCCGGTCTTCGGTCGCGATGAGCGGCGTCCCGTCGCCCAGTTGCACCTGAGCCGACCCGGAACGTAGCGACCCGGAAATATACTCATCCGGTGGCTGGAAGTCGATGCCACGGGTGAGCTGTGTCTGTGCCGTCTGGCCGACTGTTGCACCTGCCTTGGTTTCGCCGGGTTCGATAAGGAGGAGGTCCTGGTACCGCTGTGGGAGGTTGTCCTGTGCCAGCACCGCGACGCCGCCACCGTCTTCGACCAGTTCGCGCCCGCTCTCGACGTTGCCGGGGAGCAGCGAACTCTGGTCGACGTTGCTGTACAGTATCACGTCGTAATCGCCCTGAATCGTCGTCGGCGGCTGTCTGACCGTCACGTTCACCCGGTCGACGACCGACAGCGCGGTGGTCAGGTACCGGTTCCGGTCGTTTGTCAGCACTAACACGTCGACAGCCGCGTCCGCTGGCGCGGCGACGTAGACGCTGTCGTCAGTCGTGAAACTGTCGCCCGGGCTGAGTTGCGCCTCACTCCCGCCGGTCGGGACCGGTAGCGTCACAGAACCCACGTCGTCTGGCCCGAGCTGTAGTTCTCGCTGGGTGTTGCCGAGCCGGACGGTCCGGGTGACGGCCGAGTCGCCGTAGTTTTTCACCGACAGCGTCACCGCCGAGCCGGAGAACCGCCGGTCGATGAACCCGACGTTCGCGTCGCCCCCGCCGTCGAACTGCTGGAGATCGACGGAGAGGCCGCGCCCGCGCGCCGTCGTGACCGCCGTGGTCCACTCCTCGCCAGCGAAGTCGCTCAGAACGACGATTCTGGCGTTTTCGCCGGCCAGCGAAGCCGCCTGCGAGATAGCGCCGCTGAGTTCTCCCGGCGCATCCGTTGGGCTGAGTCCATCTAGCGTTCCCTGAGCCGCTGTCGGCGTACCGCGCTGGAGTACCACATCGCCACCGCTGGTCGTGGTGACGATAGATGTCGTCCCCGTCACTTCTTCTCGGGCGGCCGCGACGGCCCGCTGGAAGCGTGTTTGCCCGTCGGCGTCTGTCTGCATGGACGCGCTCGTGTCGACGACGATGATCGTTTCCTCAACCGTCGCCCGCTCGGAGACCGTAACGTACGGTGTCGCCAGCCCGACTGCGAGCACCAGCACGACTAACACCTGTAACAGCAGGAGGAGGCTCCGTGAAATCCGTTCGAGAAACGGTGTCGCTGACTGCTGGCGCTCTCCGGCGACGAGAAATTGGAACGTCGGCAGCGTCAGTTCCTGTGGGTCCGGTCGAATGAGATACAGCACCACAATCGGCACCGCAAGAAGGAGGGCAGCCAGTCCCAGGGGGGCAAGCAAAACGTCCGAGAGGACCATTGTTGTTGTATCAGGCGGAGGCGGCATTTATCTTGTGACTTTAGTGACACCAACTTGTGGACATGCCCGCGACGTCGTCTCTCTGGGTCACGGTGGGGCACAGTTTATACTTGGGACCGTCGTGACTGCTGGGGGATATTTATACATGAACGTTCGGGACGAACATATCGCCGTCTGCCGATTACAGTGAGAATTGACAAAATGTATTTAAGTAAACGACGGAGAGGTGCAAACAGAATGGACCAATCCGAGAGTGGGCTCACAGGGTCGACGGCGGGCACCGCCACTGAACGGCCCCTCAAAATCCTGTTCGAAATTGAGCTGCCCGATAACTGTTCGTGTCCACTCTCGGATCCGGACGCAGACATCGAGAGCGTTCACAACCAGATCGACGACGGAATCTGCCACGCAGAGATGACTGTCTCCGATGAAACCGGTACTGCGCGGGTCCTTCATTCGACAAATCAGGTCGGGGACGGTTGCCTCTGTCTCGCGTTTAGCGAGGTCGGGTGTGTGCCACGAACCCGACGCGTAGACGGTGACACCCTCTTCATCGAAACGTACGTCTCAGACCGGAGCGTCATCAGCGAGCTAGTCGAGCAGTTGCAATCAGCGGCCGAACGAGTCCGTTTGCGACGGCTGACATCCCGGCAGGACGACGAGACGGAGTCGGAGCCTGCGACTGTCGACCTCTCCTGTCTCACGACAAAACAACGGGAAGCGGCGATACTCGCGGTCGACGAAGGCTACTACCGGCAGCCCCGACAGACGACCCTCGACGAACTCGCATC
>AOLX01000014.1 GCA_000336895.1 Haloarcula argentinensis DSM 12282
GCTCAGAGATGTGTATAAGAGACAGGTCGGCGACACCGTGAGTGCGAACGGACTGGCGCGGCCCGCAGCCGTACTTAAACCGCTTCATAATACAGCGCGTTTCCTACCAAGTTCCGAGAGGAATCGACAACTAGAGCCATGAATAACCCACAGGAGCCGAGATTGACGCCGATTGATGAGTGGGAAGATGAAGCAACAGCGATGCTTGACGGCGTCGACTACGACACTGACTTGGGACTACGGATGGCTCGTGACGCGATTCGTGTCTCGAACGGGGAACTGAGCGACGCCGAATTCCACGAAAAGTACCACGAGGCGGTACTGGCGGAGTTCGGTGAAGACGAGCGGCCGACCAAACCCGAGGGATTCGACGATGACTGACAACGATGGCCTGTATCGGCGCGACGTACTGAAAGCCGGAGGCGCGGCTGCTGCACTCGGTCTCGGCGGCGGCGAGTTCCTCCAAGGACTGGCCGAACGCGGAGACGAAACGGCAGCGGCAAAGCGCGACCCGGGTATCGAGAGCTACGTCGGGCAGAACGACGTCATCCAGACCGTCTGCTCGCCGAACTGCCGCGGGAAGTGTCCCATCGACGTCCACGTCCGCGACGGACAGGTGAAGAAGGTCGAGCCACATCCGCCGGAAGACGAGCAGTACAAGCGGGCCTGCGTACTCGGGCTCTCGCACACCCAGCGTGTGTACGATCCGACGAGGCTGAAATACCCGATGAGGCGGACAGACTGGTCGCCCGACGAGCCAAACCCCGATGGACGCGGTCCAGACGCCGAATTCGAGCGCGTCTCCTGGGACGAGGCGCTCGATCTGGTCGCCGACAAAATGCAGTCGTTGAAAGCAGATTTCGGCCCGGAAAGTGTTCTCTTCCATGTGGGATTCGGGAATTACGGACAGTCCGGACAGGCGTTCAGTCGCCTGGCCTCCCTGTTCGGCTCAACCCAGCCTGCGTCCACAATTGATACCAACGTTGGCCGCGGATTCAACCGGGTCACTGGGACCGGCTTCTACTTACCCTCGACGAACGAATCCGAGGACTGGGAGAACGCAAACACCATCATCGTCTGGGGGTCGGATATCTTCTCCAGCCAGTTCCAGATGGACGCCTCGAAGGTGCTCGATGCTGTTGAGAACGGAGCGAAGCTCGTCGTGGTCGACCCGGTGTACACGACGACAGCGTCGAAAGCCGACCTGTGGCTCCCGGTCAAGCCCGGGAAAGACGTGCATCTCGCGCTTGCGATGATGCACACCGTCTTCGAGGACGGGACGTACGACGAACAGTTCCTCCGGAAGCGTACAACGGGCCCGGCACTGGTTCGGAAAGACACCGGCACCCTGCTCAAGTCGAGCACCGTCTTTGAGGACGGCAGCGACGACAAGGTGGTCGCTGTCGAACAGGGCAGCAACACGCCGGTCGAACTCGAACCTGAGACCGACGGCCCGTATGCGCTGTTCGGTGAGTTCACCGTCGACGGCATCGAATGTGAGACAGCACTGACCCGACTCCGAGACCACGTCGCTGACTACGCCCCATCGAAAGTCGCGGAGCAGACCGGTGTCGATGCGGAGAACATCCGCACTGCAGTTCGGTGGCTGGCGACTCGTGGTCCCGGTGGCATCGCTCCAAGTTACGCTCTCGGGCGATACAAACACGGGCACATCTTCGGACAGACCTACGCGATGCTGATGGGGCTGACCGGAGACTACGGTCAGCATGGAAACATCCACGCGCACCATTCCGGCGGTGCGACGCTCAGTACCGGCGGCTGGAGTACTCCCGAAGACGCCGACCCTGGACCATCGGTGCGCTTCTCCGACTACCCGGACGCGATGATCGACGGTGACCCGCACAAGATCAGGGCCGCCTACTCGATCGAGTCGAACATGATGGGCAACCAGTTCCCGGACCGGCAACGGTTCAGAGAGGCTATCAACAGCCTCGAGATGTATGTCGTCGCAGATATGCACCACACGGATACGGTCCAGCATGCGGATATCATCTTCCCGGTCCCACACTGGTTTGAACAGGAGGACATCGTTTCCAGCTGGGGGTCACACCCACACATCAGCTATCGACACAAGGTTCAGGAGCCAATGTGGGAGGCCAGAGACGACTACTACGCGATTCGCGGGCTCGCAAAGCGACTCGGATTCGGAGATTATTTTCCGGAGACAAAACGCGAACTGCTCCGGGAACTCGCCAGCCGGGACGACGCCATCGACTTCGAAACGCTGTCCGAGCAGGGGACACAGAAGAAGCAGAACATTCCCATCGTCAAGTTCACCGATGCGTTCCCCACTGACACGGGGCGAATCAAGATGTACGATGATGACGCCCCGAGCGAGGAAGGCGTGACGTTCGACCTCCCGCGGCCACTCGAAGACCGGACGGCCGACGACTACGAGAAGGCCGACGAGTACCCGCTGATGTTCATGCAGAAGCACAGTCGGTTCCGCATCCACTCACAGTACGAGATGCTGAACTGGGTGCGTGAGGTCAACCCCGAACCGCAGCTGGACATCCATCCGTCGGATGCGAAGGCTCGCGGTATCGAGGACGGCGAGTACGTCCGCGTGTACAACGACCGCGGCGAGATGATTGTGAAGGCGAAGTACAACGAGGCGTTCCAGCCGGGGCTGGTAAACACTGACCAGGGATGGTGGTCACGTGACTACCTCAAGGGTCACCACAACGACCTCACGCACAACGAGGTCAGTGAAATCGGCCAGACGATGTCGTTCTACGATGTCCGCGTCGCCGTCGAGCCGGCTCCCGACGACCTGGACACGGAGAAGTACGAAACGGACAACCCGCGTGGGACTGGCGCTGAAACATCACGTGCAGGAGGTGACTAACGATGACGAACTATGGCCTCGTAATCGACCAGGAGCGGTGTATCGGCTGTCAGGCATGCGCAGTGTCGTGTAAACAGGAGAACAACGTCCCGATGGGGCAGTTCTGGAACCGCGTCCTGACGGAGGGCGGCGACAAGATCGACACTCCGTCCGGTGGCTACCCAGATGACGGCGGCAGTGGCTCGCTGGACATGCAGTACCAGCCGACGGCGTGCCAGCACTGCGAAAACGCGCCCTGCGTGAAGGTCTGTCCGGTCAACGCGACGTACACACGGGACGACGGAATCGTCGAAATAGACTACGACAAGTGCATCGGCTGTCGCTACTGCATGGCCGCCTGTCCGTACAACGCGCGGGTGTTCAACTGGGACGAACCCGAACATATGCCCGAGGCGGGAACGGGCGACGTTGCCGCCCGGCCACAGGGCGTCGTCGAGAAGTGTACGTTCTGTAGCCATCGCGTCGACGAGGGACTCGATCCGGCTTGCGTCGTCAACTGCCCCGCCGACGCACGCATCTTCGGCGACCTCGACGACGAGGGGAGTACTGTCTCGAAATACATCAACGAGTACGAGACGGACCAGCTCCTCGAAGACCGCGGGACGAACCCGAAGACGCACTACATCAGCGGCGAGATGAGTCCCGGTCGGCCACAGACGTCGGATAAAATGGAGAGCGAACTTGACGATGTCTCTCCGTGGTCCGACGGGGCCGAGGACGTACCAGCTGAGGCCAGTGAAAGCGACAGCAGTGGCTCGGGTGGAAGCCACCACTCCATCGAGGGTGATGCAGCTCCACACGTCCCAGCAGTGGGGTCCGGAGGTGATGACTGATGGCCGCTGACACATCCCGAATCGCGATTCCGGCCTTCGGGACGAAAGGAAAGCTGTGGCTCGGGCTCCTCGCGACCGTCATAGTCGCTGGACTGGCAGCCTGGGGCTACCAGCTCACGACGGGCCTTGTGGCCACGGGGATGCGCAACGTCTTCTCGTGGGGGCTGTACATCATGATGTTCGTCCTGTTCGTCGGGTTATCTGCTGGGGGACTCATTATCTCCAGCGCACCGAAGTTCTTCCACTCACACCGCTACGAAGGATTCGCACGACTCGGGGTGCTGGTCAGTCTCGCGTGCATCACCGTCGCAGGGCTGCTCATCCTCCCAGACATCGGGCGGCCCGAGCGGCTCTACCAGTTCTTCACCTCGCCGGACTTCCGCTCGCCGATGGTGTGGGACTTCGGCATCGTCATTCTCTACGGCGTGCTAAACCTCTGGTATCTGTGGCTCCTGACGCGCCGTGACCTTGCTGCACGGGGGTCGCCACTCGCACTGGGTGTCGATGACACCGACGCCGGACGTGAGCGTGACCGCACGCTCATGTTCTGGACCGCGGCACTCGCACTCCCGACTGCGGTCGCCCTCCACTCCGTGACCGGGTGGATCTTCGCGACGCAGATCGGGCGTGGCGACTGGTTCAGCCCCCTCGTCGCACCGGTGTTCATCGCCAAGGCGCTCGTCTCCGGCCTCGGATTGTTGCTGGTCGTGTCGGTCCTCGCAGACCGGCTCACGAACTACGAGGTCGACCGCGAGGAACTCACAAGTCTCGGCAAGATACTCGGTGTCTTCCTCGCGCTGCACGTGGTGTATCTGCTCGCGGCGGAACGACTGCCCCACGCCTGGGCGAACCACTTCGAGTTCTGGGCCATCACCAGTGGCTTCCTCATCGGTGAGTCCGTCTACTTCTGGCTCTGGACCGTTGTCGGCGGCGCAGTCCCGCTTGTCATGCTGATGATTCCATCGCTCCGGAAGCGCGTGTCGGTCATCTTTACCGCGAGCCTTCTCGCGGTCTTCGGCACGATGTTCGAAGGGGTCCGGCTGGTGTTTACAGGATACGAGGTCGCTAACATCGACCTCCCACCGGGCATCTCGCTCGGTGGCGAGTACGCCGGCATCACGACAGACATCTGGGCGACTGCGGGGGCCTACACCCCGACGCTAGTCGAGGTTGTTGTCACCCTCGGTATCGTCGCCTTCGGTGCGCTCATCGTCACGCTCGGCCTGAAGTACGTCCCGATCCAGCGAGTCGACGGACAGTACGCGACTGATGGCGGCACAAAGGAACGACAATGACTGGACAGACTGATACCCCCACCACACGCGAGCAGTCACCCGAGCGCGACACTGGAAGCGATGGGTTTCGGTCGGACGCCGCGGCAACGTACGCTGTCCTCGCCGAATGTTGGCGAGAACCGACCGAACAACTGACCGAAGCCATTGAGGCCGGTGAGTTGGCCCCGGTGGTCGGTGACATCGGCTCGGCCGATCGCCATCGTCTCAGGACCGAGTACACCCGACTGTTCATCGGTCCAGCGGGACCGCCGTGTCCGCCCTACGAGAGTGTCTATCGTGACGGTGAGGACCCGGATGCACTCGGCCCGGTCAAGGGTCCAGCCACGACGGCCGTCGTGCGCTGGTACAGGGAGTTCGGCGTCCAGCCCGCGGCTGCCCATTCGGACCTCCCGGACCACATCGCCACGGAACTGGAGTTCGCCGCCTACCTCGCAGAAGCGGGCTTCGACGAACAGCTCAACCAGTTCTTCGAGGAACACCTCGCTGTCTGGGCTGACGAGTTCCTCAGGCAAGTCGAGACAGAGACACGGGAACCGTTCTACGCGTCGCTGGCAACGACGACCCGAGAGATACTCTGTCAGTAGCGGCTCACCGGGGCGTTCCCGGGTTTGTCGCGGCGGTCGACTGTCTCTTCACCCCCAATACGCGCTCAAAAGTGCCTACGCACCGATCACCATCGCGACGAGCACGGGATACAGCTCCCGCAGGCGGTCGCACAGTGGTCACAGCGATGGAGCCCAGCGGATGCAGGAATGGGGCATGACAGACGAGAAGCCGGAACTGCGGTGCCGCCCTACTGTGCGTCGCGTCGCTCCCACGCCTGTACCGTCGGGAGCGACCACCCGCGGCCGATGCCCAGCCCCCGGGCCAACAGCACCGCGAGTGCGCACCCGGCCGATGCCACGCTGACGCTGACGCCAATCTGTGCCAGCGCCCAGAAGGCGAAGCCGCCGATAACAGCACAGGACGCGTAGAAGTCCTCGCGGAGAATAAAGGGCGTCCGGCCCAACAGCAGGTCCGAGATTGCGCCGCCGCCCGCCGCGTTGACTGTCGCCAGCGCGACGACGGCGAACACCGGGAGGCCAGCCTGCTGGCCCAGCAGCGCCCCAGTGGTCGAGAACGCGGCCAGCCCGATGGCGTCGGCTGTCAGGACCACCGGGTGCTGGTGGCCGTCGTCGAGGAAATGCACGAATAGCACAGCGGCGGTGACACCAAGCAGCGACAGGGCGACTTCGCCGGGGGACTGCAGGGAGTTCGGAACGCTGTTCAACAGCAGGTCCCGCGTCGTCCCGCCACCCAGCGCCGTCATCACGCCGACGACCGTGACACCGAACACATCGTAGCGCTCTTCGATGGCTTTCGCCGCGCCGACGAATGCGAACCCGACCAGCCCGATAGCGTTCATCACCGCAAACGGATCGGTCACGCTATCCTCCTGGTCCGCCCGGACCTGTCACGTACCCGACCGTGCGCGAGTCGGATCGCCGCCACGAGTATAGCGGTCATTACCGTACTACTACGGGTGCGGACAATTATGCCTTTAGACCTGCTCTGCCGGCGCGTTATTCGTTAGCACGCCTTGGTACCAGCGATCACACCTACGGCTTGACTGTCTCCAGCACCCAGGCCTCGGGTGTTTCCCGGCGGACCTCGAACGGGTCGAAGGCCTCGCGTGGGGCTTCCGCGAGCTGGCCTAGGAATTGTCCGACCGGCGTCGGATCGCGGTCGCTGACGAGGACGAACGGTTCACCGCTGTCCAGCGCGGTGAACTGGTCTCGAACCAGATCCTTGCGTTCCTGTGGCGGCAGGCCCCGGATATCGGCGGTCGGGCCGACGCCCACCTCGCCTGCGGTGTCGAGGGCGGACTCGACGGCGTCCCCGAGGTCGCTAACAGTATCTGGCACGTCGCCGGGTGCTGGCGTCCCCTGCAGGTCGTGCGAGAACGGGAGTTCGGCCAGCACCGCCGCATCGAGATCTCCTAGCGCGTCGCCGGTAAACAGGTCGTTCGGTTCGCCACAGCAGTCACAGACGTATTCGGCCATATTGACGATGGTCCCGAGCACCGGCACGTCGTTGTCGCGGAACAGTTCGACGGTTCGGCTGGTGTCGCTGACGCTCGCGTGAAACGGCGTCGTGACGACGACGACGCCATCGACGGGGACTTCCTGCAGCGTCGTCAGTACCACGTCGCCCGTCCCTGGCGGCAGGTCGAGCACCAGTACTTCGTCGTTACGCCAGGCGGTGTTCTCGAATAAGTCATCGAGCGCGTCGTGGGCCATCGCGCCGCGCCAGGCCAGCGGCGCGCCGCTTTCCATCAGGCCGACGCTCATCACGTCCATATCACCTGCGCGAACCGGCAGCGGGTCGCCCTCCTCGCTGGAGTGGACCGGCCCGCTCACCTCCAGCAGTTCGGGCACGTTCGGCCCGTGGATGTCGGCGTCGAACAGGGCCACGTCGTTGTCAGCGGCCAGCGCACAGGCCAGATGCGTGGCGACCGTCGACTTGCCGACGCCGCCTTTCGCGCTGGCGACGGCCACGACGTGGTCGAAAGACTCGACGCCGCTTTGCCCCTCACTCGTCGGTGTCGTCCGCTCGACGTGGACGCTCCCGACGCCGTCCACGTCGTCGACCGCGTGGAGCATCGCCTGAACGACCTGCGTGCTCGTCTGGCCGTCCAGTGCGGTCAGGTCAGCTTCGATTGTTACCTCGCCGTCGGCTGCGTCGATGTTCTCGACGAAGCCTGCGTCGAACACGGAGAGGTCGGCGTTCGGGTCGCGCACGTCTCGCAGTGCGGTTTCGATGCGGTCGGTCAGTGTGGTGGGCGTTCCGTCAGTCATCGTCAGAGGTCGGGCATCCGATTGAGTCTGTCTTCGCCGGGCAGCAGTCGGGCGTCGTTCTCCAGCGCGCCGCCGAACTGCCGTCGGAACCGTCCGGGATCCACGTCGAGCGACCGTTCGGCGGTCTGTCGGACCACGGTGGCCGGATCGTCGGTGAGTTCGCGCAGTCGCTCGCGGGCGCGGTCCTCGTCGACGCCACCGAGCATGTGAGCGGCCCACTCGCGGACCCGCTCGCTGTCGTCGCGGCTCTGTTCTAACAGCAGGTTGGCCATCGCCTCTCCGCGGAGTTTGAACAGCGAGATGGCCGCGTTGCGCCGAACCGCGTGGTGGTCGTCGTCGATGGCGGCCGCGATATCGTCCTCGTGGGCCTCGCGGTCGACGTTGTCGAGCGTGACGACGGCTTCCGCTCGGACCCACGGATCGGGGTCGTTGAGCAGTTCCACTGCTACCGCTGCGGCCCGCTCGCCGCCGTGGGCGGTCAACGCCTCGACGGCGAACTGGCGCACGTCGCTGTCGTCGTCGGTCGTCGCAGCACGGGCCAGCGCCGCTACGATTTCGTCCGTCGTCGCCCGGTCTTTGAGTTCGAGGGCGGCACGCCGGCGGTCGGTCTTCTCGCCGTGTTCGATATCGGACAGCAGCGACGCCACCGCGTCGTCATCGACGGGTTCGGTGTCGCTAGCGGCCAGTTCTTCGGGCGTGGCCTCGCCAATAGTCACGTCTTCGCGGGACACTTCGATGTCTTCCAGTGCTTCGATATCGGTGTGTAGGCCCGGGCTGCGTTCGGGGTCCAGTTGCGGGTCCGGGTCCTCTTCGAGGTGCTTCTCAAACTCATCGTCGTCGTGACAGCCCGTCATTGCGTTCCCTCCTGTGCAGTGAGCACGGCGATGCCGAGCGCGAACGGGAGTGCCCGCGGGAGCGACGCCGGGACACCCGCAAACGCGACCAGCGCGACGCCGGCGAGCAGCGGCCACCGCCGCGTTCGGCTGGCCGCGCTGGCCGTCGTCACCGCACCGGCAGCGGCCAGTGCGATGACCGGCAGACTCGTCCCGACGACGCCGGTGCCCGTGAGCGTGACCGCGCCCGTGACAAACGGGACGGCTCGACCGACGGCAAGGACGACGGCGAAGGCGGCGAGGCCGCCGAGTACTGCGCCCCAGTCCGCTGTCGACAGCGAGCGCCAGTCCGTCGCGGCGAACGCCGGCGTCGACGCGATGCCAAGCAGCGCCACGGTGGAGGCCACCGATCGGAGATCAGTCCAGCCGCCGACACCGCTCGCCAGCCCGATGCTCAGCGCCGCGACGAGCAGGGCGGCCGCGCCGGCCGAAACGAAGTCCAGCTGCCGTCCCGCGACGGCGGCGACGGTCGCCGTCCCGAGGACGATTGCGGCGGCCGCCGGCAGCGCCGCGGCGCTACTGAGGAGCGACAACAGGCCGAACACGCCGACGAACAGCAGTCCGATGCCGGTGAGCGGGTCGGCGTCGGTGACGGCCACAGCGATCGCCGCGGCGGCGACGACGACCGTTGGCACCCCTGTCGCCAGGCCGGGCGAAATCGGGACGCCGCCGTACCCCGGTGCGTTGACGAACAGAACGGCGAGGTAACGGGCGGCGACCGCGACGGCCGCAGCGCCGACCGCCAGGTCCGCGACCGAATGGCTTCCGCCGTGTAGCAGCGGTCTGACCCGTCGCTGTAGCGCCGCCGTCATCGCTGATCCTCCAACCGTGTTGCGAGGTCGTTGCGGTCGGCCCGGACGAACGCCTCCAGCAGTTCGCCGAAGCCGCCGTAGATGTCGGTTCCCGGTTCGTCGGCCAGTCGGTCGGCCACGCCCGCGGCTGCGTGGCCGAGGTGGCGGTCATGGAAGTCAAGCCGAGCGAGTGCGGCGTCCTCGCCGACGGCGGCTTCCCGCCGGGCCAGGTAGCCCGCGAACTCCAGTTCGTAGGTCAGCGCGTCGTGGTTATCCCGCTGGTCTTGGTCGATTTCCAGGCCGTAGTGGCTGTAGGCTCGCGAGAGGTCGAGGTTCACGTCGTTCCAGGAGTGGTCCGGCCGGTATTTCGACTCGTACAGCGGGACCGGCGGCCCCTCCGCCTCCAGCGAACCGTCTGTCCGGTCCGTGTACTCGCTGTAGCCGAGTTCGAAGATATCGTTGTAGCGGGCCGCGAGCGTCTCGTAATCGTCGTCGGTGGTTAGCGACGGAACGGATACGTCGAGACCCGAGCGGTCGATACAGGCTCTCAAACCGGCTTCAAGACTTCCGTCGGTCGCCGCGCGATGGAACGATTCCTCGGGGTACTCGAACGCTTTGGCGAGTGTCGCGTACACCGCGCCGCGAGCGGCGGCGTCCTCATCGATATCGTCCATCTGGTCAGTTGGCGTGGTCGCCATTACTCGGCCCCCTGCGTGCGGTAGATGCCGAAGCTGGTGACGCCGACGACAGCGACGATGGCGATGCCGGCGAGGGTCCACAGTAGCGTCTCGTAGGGCGGACCTTGCGGGCCGCCGCTGAACGGATAGTAGTGCCACTCGCTGACTGCCTTCTGCCCGGACCGCTCGCCGTTGGAGCCGTTCCAGACGGCGAAGGCCACGTCGAGGTCGCCGTCGGTCCGCAGGTCGGTCCGGTTCTCGCTCGGCGCGTCAAGCTGGCGCGAGTACACCACCGTCCAGGTGGCGTTGCTGCCGGTGCCGCTGTGACTCGCGTTCGCCTGCACGGTCGGGTTCTCGAACGGCGTGGTCGAGCCAGCGCCGCCGGCCAGCAGTTCCTGCGTCCCGGTCGACCCGCTCCAGTACCAGACGTTGACGCGGTTGTCGGGGCCGCCCATCGCTATCGGCGGCCGGGAACTCGTGTTGACCGGGAACTGGACCGCGACCGCATCGGCGAACTCCCGCGTGGCGCTGGCGTTCATGTCCCGGGTCGCGTCCTGCCACTCCAGGCGGACGTACAGCCGCTGGTCAGTGCGAGCCGCCTGTACGTCGACCGTCTCGATGGACGTGTCGTCGGCGTTCGGAACGCTACTCGGGGCGCTCGAAAGCGGCACGTCCGAGGCCGGGACCGCCTCCCAGCCGTCGGCGTTCGGTTCGGCGAGGTCGGCCGTCGATACCTCCGAAACCGGGATCTCGTGTGCTGGCCGGGCGCTCACCATCGGCGCAGCCACCGTCGAAACGACGATGAGCGCCGAAAGCACCGCCGTGAGTGTGAGTGTGCGTCGGTGGTCAGTCATCGTCGAAGACCTCCAGGCGGTACTGTTTCGCCGGGTTCTTGTCCTGAAGCAGTTCCATCAGTTCGCTGTCACCACCCTGTCGGACGCGCTGCCGGTGGGCGTCGATAGTGTCGAGCGCTTCGTCGACGCCGTCGCCGAACAGTTCCCGGAGGTATTGCCGCGGGATACGGTCGATGTCAACAGTCTCACCGTCCTCCGTGTGCTGGCCGGGGGCGAAGGGCGGGATGTAGTAGACGTTGGGCTGCGTGCGGAATTCCGGATGGAGCGGCAGGGCCACTTCGTACTCATTCACGAGCTTGTGGATCGGTCCCTCCTCGTCGTCGAGGAAGCCGACCAGTCGGAGCTGTGGCGGGCACTCCTCGGCACAGGCCGGGGCGAACGTCTCTCCGTCGGGGCCCTCCCCTTCGATGCGGGGGTAACAGAAGATGCACTTCTCGGATTTCTTCGAGACGGTGTTGTAGTACACCTTCTTATAGGGGCACCCTTCCACGCAGTAGCGGTAGCCCCGGCAGCGGTCCTGATCGACGAGGACGATTCCGTCCTCCTGACGCTTGTACAGCGCCGAGCGCGGGCAGGCCTCGACACAGGAGGGGTGGGTGCAGTGGTTACAGATGCGCGGCAGATAGAAGTAGTAGCTGTTGGGGTACTCGCCGGCTCCCTGGTCCTCGTCCCAGTTGGGCCCCCACTCTGCGCCGTCGCGAGGCCGGAGCGGTTCGTCGCTGCCCTCGTACATGATCTCCTCGTGGTTGAACTCCCAGGCGCGGCCGTAGTCCTCATCGTCGGGGATCTCCCCGGGCGAGCGGTCCGAGTGCTCGCTTGACTCCCAGCCGCCGCCGGAGTCCTCCCAGCCGCGAGGGTAGCCCTCGCCGGGCTTTGTCTCGACGTTGTTCCAGTACATGTACTCGCTGCCGCCGTCCTCCGTCCAGAGGTTCTTGCAGGCGATCGTACACGTCTGGCAGCCGATGCACTTGTTCAGGTCCATCACCATCGCGACCTGGTGGTCGACGCCGTCGGCGACGTTGACCAGCGTGTCCTCTTCTCCTTGGTCGTCCTGTTGATCGGTACTCATTCGGTGTCACCTCCGCTCGGTCGGATATCGACACGCACGTCGCTGTTGACCCCGGTCGGCCCCCAGTAGTTCGGGAAGAAGTGCAGGTGTTCCCCGGTGTCTTCCGGGTACTGGACCAACTGGGTCGGCTTCATGTACATCGGGACGAGCGTGTTGAAGTTGTCTCGGTCGGGGTACTGGAACTTCTCCCAGGAGAAGAAGTGCCGGACAGTCCCCGGTTCGCTGGAGGGGTAAATCTTCGCCTGCACCTCGACGCTTCCGAGGTCGTTGTACACCTCCACGGTGTCGCCGTCCTCGATGCCCCGCTCCTCGGCGTCCTCGGGGTTCAGATACACTACGGGTTCGCCGCGCTGGAGCCTGAGCATCTTCGTGCTGTCACGCCACGTCGAGTGGATGGACCAGCGACCGTGGGGCGTGTTGTACGACAGCGGGTAGTCACCGCCGGTGTTCTCGGGCCCTTCCTTGTGGGTCGGGAGTTCCTCGCCGAGTTCGAGGTACCAGTCGTGGTCGATGTAGTACTGCTGCCGGCCGGTGAAGGTCGGCCAGGGGTTCTTGTCGTGGACGTAGTCTTGCCACGGGACGTACGCCTCGCCGTCTTTGATGTCGGAACTCCAGTGGTCGCCAGCTTCGAGGAACCGCTGTGGTTGCTCGTCGATGTCGTCGAAGGTTATCTGCTCGTCGCTGCCCTCGGGGTTGGTCTCCTCCGAGTGTTCGAGGATGAACTCCGCCGCGGCTTTGTCCTCAACGAGCCCTTCTTCCTCACCGGTTTCCCAGTCCCGGACGTAGTCGTCGTGTATCGTCGTCAGGTCGATGGTCCGGTCGAACTTGCGGTCCTCGACCGGCTCGACGCCGCGTTCCCGGGCGCGCTCCTGAATCTTTTCGGCGAGCAGGCGGAAGATCTCCCAGTCGGTCTTGGCCTCGCCGAGTGGCTCGACGGCCGGCGTGAACGGGTGCACGTACGTGTGCATGTCCGTCTCCGAGAGATCGTATTTCTCGTAGTGGCTGGCCGCCGGCAGAACGATGTCGGAGTACATCGCCGTCGAGTCCATCCGGAAGTTGATGTTGACGACGAGGTCGAGCTTGGGCCAGAGCTGCTCTTCGACGGCGACGTTGCCCTTGGCCTGGTTGAAGTAGTTCCCGCGCCAGACGAACATCGTTGACGGGTCCGGTCGTCTCCCGTCGCCCCGCTCCTCGGGATAGACCGGCATCCATCCCTTGTCGATGGACTCGCGTATCTTCTCTGCGGTGTCCGGGTCCGTGTTGTCGAGGATACCCGCGTGGAAGTACGTCCACAGCGTCGTCGGTACGCCGCGGACATTCCCCGTCGGGAACGAGAGCACCTTCCAGCCGTGGAACGACCAGATTTTCTCCTGTCCCACGTAGTGGTCCAGCCCGGTGCCGGGATCGCCGAGGTTCCCCGTCAGCGTCACGAGCAACTGGATCGCGCGGTTGCCTAGGTCGTTGTGGTACCAGTCGTTGACGCCCTTGCCGTGGATGATTTTGGCGGCGTCGGCCTCGGCGAACTCACGTGCGACTCGCTGGTAGGTGTTCTCGCCGACGCCGGTTTCCTCGTGGACGACCTCGGGCGTGTACTGGCTGAGTTCGTCGGTGAGGTTCTCCCAGACCGAGCGGACTGCGACGCTACCCTCGTCGGTGTCGACGCTCCGCTCGACCGCTAGCTGCGGGTCGAAGTCGAGTTCGATGCTCTTCGAGTGGTCGTGCTGGCCGTCCCGCTCACCTAGCGACCCGGGCGCCCGGTGGAGGGTCCCGTCTGCGTCGACCATGACGAACACCTTGTCGGGGTCGTCGGCGTCCTCGGCGAGACCGACCTCACTCGCCCGGAGGAACTTGCCGGTATCCTCCCGGACGAGCAGCGGCATGTCGGTCTGTTCTTTGAGGTGGGCCTCGTCGTGCAGTCCCTCGTCGACGATTGTCTGGGCCATGCCCAGCGCGAGTGCGGTGTCGCTGCCGCCGTGGGGCGAGAGCCACTCGTCGGTGTGGATGGCCGTCTGGGAGTAGTCGGTGAAGATACCGACGCGCTTTGCACCCTCGTAGCCGGCATCGAGGAAGTACTTCGCGTCAGGGATGCGCGTGACGTTGATGTTCGACCCCCAGGCGATGATGTAATCGGCGTTGTGCCAGTCGGCGGACTCGGCGTTGTCCGTCTGGGTGCCCCACGTAATCGGCTGGCCCGGCGGTAGGTCCGAGTACCAGTCGTAGAAGCTGTGTGAAACGCCGCCGAGCAGATTCACGAGCCGGCTCCCGCTGGCGAAGGATACCGGGGACATCGCCGGAATGGGTGTAAAGCCAGAAATCGCGTCGTACCGGCCCGCCTGCACCTCGTCGATGACGTGGTCGGCGATCTCGGTTAACGCTTCGTCCCAGCTAATCCGCTCCCACTGTCCTTCGCCACGCTCGCCCGTGCGGCGGAGCGGGTGGAGCACGCGCTGGTCTGCGTTGACGTAGTCCGTGTAACAGGCCCCCTTCTGGCAGCCCCGCGGGTTCGGATCCGGGAGGCTCTCGTCGAACGTCGGGTAGTCGCCGGCTTGCTCCTCGCGCCAGACCTGGCCGTCCTTGACGTAGACATTCCACGAACAGGAGCCAGTGCAGTTGACGCTGTGGGTCGAGCGGGCGACGGAGTCCCAGTCCCACTCGTCGCGGTAGAGGTCCTCCCAGTCCCGATACGGGTACGACCCGATGGGGTCGTCGACCGCTTCGAGGCCGTCCATACCGTCGTTGGCGAAGGACAGCCCCGTCGCGCCCAGTAGTGACGCGGCACCGAGGCCACGCACGAAGTCGCGGCGACTGATTCCCGCACTGTTCGTTTCGTCGTCGGTCAGGTCGTTTCTACTCATTGGTGATGAACACTGTCGCAGTCGCGCAGGCAGTGCCGGCCACGGCCAGCGCGATGCCGGTGAGCGTGCTACCCCCGACTTCGAGGCCGGCAGCGACCAGCACGAGGCCGACCAGCTTACTCGTCGTATCCAGCAGGCGATACTGCCGCTCAGTCAGTTGGACGCTTGCAGTCATCCGTCTCCCTCCGGTTCGGTGCTGTCCGGTTCGTCCCCGACGGAGCCGCCGTCCGCGGCCACGTCGCCCTCCTGTGACGGCGTGGGCTCGCCGTCGCGCAACAGTAGGTACGTGATACCGCCGAAGATGGGTGGGACGATGAGCAACGCGGCCGTCAGGATGGGGTTGACCACGTTCGTCGTCGTTCCCAGCACTTGGTCCGCGAGGATGTTGTTCATCCCCGCAATCGAGGCGATCATGATGAACGCAACGGCGGCCACGCCCACACCGGTCTGCCAGGCCCGGTCCAGCGGGTCCGCGGTGAAGTGGGTCGGCTCGGTCCGGTCGATGAACGGCCAGACGGCGACCGCGGCAAACACCAGCCCCGGAAGGACGATGCCGCCGACGAACTCCCCGTTGATGTGAGCCGGTCCGATGCTGAAGCTGATCTGTGGCAGGAGCTTCAGGAAGCCGTACACCCACATCAGGAACCAGTCCGGCATGATGAGCTCCGGCGTAGCCGCGGGGTTGTTCGGCCCGTACTCGGCGACGTTGTGGACCGGAAGCAGGCCAGCAAGCGCCGACAGCGTCGCCGCGGTGACAAAGAACACCACTGCGGAGACGGCGGCTTGGTTCGGGAACGCAGGCAGGCCGATAATGATGTCATCGTTCTCCTCGTCGACAGACTGACGGCCGGCTGTCACATCGCCGTCCCGCGGCGCTTCGGTGTGTTTCTGCCGGATGAGAATCGCCATGTGGACGGCCAGTCCCACGGCGATGGCCGCTGGTATCACGAGGATATGCAGGAAGTACAGCCGCGGGATGGTGGCACTGGAGGGGAACTCACCCCCGAACACCACCTGGCCGAGGAAATCACCCAACAGGGGGATGGATATCGTGAGGTTGTAGCCGATGCCCGTCGCTGTGGCAGCGAACTCGTCGAACGGTAACGCGTAGCCGGTGTAGGCCGCACCCATCGAGAGGGCCGCTAGGCCAGTACCGACGATCCAGTTGGGCTCCCGCGGATTGCGGTATGCGCCGGTGAAAAATACCCGTAACATATGCAACCCTATTGAGGCGACAAAGAGGTGGGCCGCCCAGTGGTGGAGCCGGCGGATGAACATCCCGAAGGGCACGTCGTAGGTGATGTGCAACACTGAGACGAACGCTTCGGGCATCTCCTGGCCCTGGAACTTCTGGACGCTGCCGTCGTACTCCACGTCGGAGGTCGAGGGTTCGAAGAAGAACCCGAGGAAGACCCCCGACAGAATCAGGAGGAGGAAACAGAACAGCGCCACCTCGCCCAGCAGGAACGAGTCTTCGGCCGGGAACGCCTTGCCGAGGAACTTCTGGCCGTTCTCAAGATCGAGGCGCGTGTCGAACCAGTCGTAGACGGCTTTGGCGCGGGACATCACTCACCCCCCGGGCCGACTGGCCCCTCGAAGTCACCGGTGGCGACGAGGAATCCGTCGCTGGTCATCGTAATCGGAAGCTGTGGGAGCGGTCGCCCCGGCGGGCCGCCGCTGACCGCCGCTCCTTCCAGAACGTTGAATTTCCCGAAGTGGCAGGGACAGACGACCAGATCCTCCTCCCGATCCGAGACCATACAGCCGGCGTGAGTACACACCTTCGAGAAGGCGGCGTAGCCGTTGACTGTGAACCCCTCCGAGACGTCGCCGCCGTAGTCAGACTCGGCGTAGCGCACCAGTAACGTCGGTGCGTCCTCAATGCCGGGCCGAGGCTCGGGGAAGACGGTTATGTGCTCGCCTTCGGAGAGCCGGCTTTCGGTGATGCGCTCGCCTTCGCCGTCGACGAGGTGGATGCCGTCGGAGTACACCGGCCCCTTGTACCCTCGCTCGAACACCTGTGTAGTGCTGGCAAGCGGTGCGGTGAGGCTGGCGACGGCGGTCAGACCGCCGACGGTCGCGAGGAACTTCGCGAAGTCACGGCGGCGGAGTTCTGCGCGGGCGTCCCCATACAGCGTGGGAGACGTCCCGCTGGCCCCGTCACACGAGCAGTCGTCGCCCTGTTCCTCGCCGTCATCGGGTTTCGGATACTCTATCATTCGTGCCCCCTGAGTTCGGCGACTTCGACGTGTGGCATGAACCAGGCGTAGTACGCGACCGTCGAGAGCGCGAGCGAGAGGAACATCCCGGTCGCGTATAGCCCGAAGTACTGGGTGCGAGCGAGCGTGAGGTACTCGCCGGTGAACAACGCCGCGAAGACGATAGACAGGACTGTCAGCCCGCTCATGGCGACGAGTCCCTCTATGGCGTCCGAGGCGTCGTGGTACTCGACAACCCAGCGATGGTCCGTGTTGAGCCACGGCAGCGAAACGGTCCCGCCGTCGGTGACCGGCTCGGCCTCGTCAGGCGGCCGGACAGCTCTGTTCATGAACTGATGGGCGGCCGTCAGCACGCCCACGAGAACGAACAGGGCGACCCAGACGACGACACCGACCTGGCTCGGTGACAGTTTGTTCGGCGTCTCTACTGGGCTATCGAGCGGCCGGATGTCGCTGACGCTCTCGTCGATAGCTATCTCCTCCGACGGTGGTTCGCCGTGCAAGGCGACGTACCACATCGGCAGCAACACCGCTGTTATCAACAGACCGATGAGTATCGTGTTGCGTCTCATAATCTTGTAGTATCTCGGTTCGCCAGCGATTCGAACGGCTATCTGTGTCGCTGTATTCGGGGTTTGTCCCAGCACCCCGATGAACTGCCAGCCCGACATCTTAGGCCCATTATATGGCGGTTTTTTATACGAACATGTTCGCACAGACCTTCTTATGTCAGCCGGGGCAACTCTCAGACATGTCGGGCCGAATGCTCGCCGAGGTCGAAGTGTTCGGCCCCCGGTCCTGCCACGTACAGCCACACGCCGACGAGGAGTGGTCAGTGTCGTCGGTCTCCCGGAGCGTAACGAGTGTTGATGCTGACCCCGTCATCGAAGAGTTCACCCTCAAAGGCGGCGACGAGCCGCCATCAGTGCTACAGACCGATGAGTTGAACGTCGATCACGTGTTTGCCTACGAGCAGCGACACGTTTTCCAACTGTCCAGAGCGGCCGGGCAGGGCTGTGTGTGTGAACGCATCGAAGCAGCCGGCTGCGTCGTTCAGGAGTTCTCGGCAGACACCGAATCCATCGTCGTCACGTTTCTCGTCGACGACGTTCCAACCCTGCGAGAAATTGTCGACGACCTCCAGTCGGAAGGCGAGACTGTCAAACTCCGGCGGCTACTGGAAGACACGTCCGCGGAGACGGACCGGCCGGTCGTGCTCGACCGCGCGAAACTGACCAGCCGCCAGCGCGAGGTGCTGACCCGGGCCCACGAGATGGGGTACTTCGAGCATCCGCGCGATGCGACTGCCGGTGACGTGGCTGACGCGCTGGATATCTCCACTTCGACGTTTACCGAGCACCTCGCTGCGGCCCAGCGGAAACTGCTCGATGACCTGCTTGACTCCCGCTGATACGGACATTGCCGCGACCCACTGGCATGTGTCAGCGAGATTGATACATTCCACAGCAGTTATTCCAGCCGGAACGCGAGGTGCCACCGCCGTCAATGACACAGGAACTAGGTCCCCTTGCTCGAACACTGTCGCTGCCGTACTACGAAGATGCCCTCCCGGCGCACGACCAGTTTCATGCCAAGCGAGTCCGAGACATCGCGCTTCGGCTCGCGAGCGACTGCGACGACTCGGTCAACCGAGATATTATTGCCGCGTCAGCGTGGCTCCACGACATTGGCCGGCCTCGGGAGCGGGCCGGTGACGTTGATGACCACGACGAATGGGCCACGGCTGAAGCCGCGCAGCTACTCGCGGCCGAGGGTGTGGAACCCGACCGAATTAGCCGTATCAAACACTGTATCCGAACGCACAGCATCCGCGCAAGTTCTCCGGAGCCGAGAACGCTGGAGGCGAAATTCCTCTTCGATGCGGACAAACTAGACGCCGCTGGGGCGCGCGGCCTCGTCCGACTGGCCTGTATCGTCGGCGAACGGTCCGGACGGACCGGCGAGAAGTATGCCGTCATCGATGACACGTCAGCTACCGACCTTGGAACGTCGGATTCTCCGGATATCGAACTGCTTCGAAACTGGGCGGAGGAACGCCTAGATACGCTGTACACTCAACCGGGCCGGCGTCTCGGTCGGACGCGCCGGGAATTCATGGACGAGTTTTTCACTCAGTTCGCCGGTGAAATCGGAGTTACGGGGGAGTTGTAAACGGCGTCCACGGAGTCTCAGAACCCTTTACTCTCGCCCCGACGACACTGCATCCATGACCGAGTTCGACGCCGAGAAGTTCGACGAGAAATACGTCCACTACTTCGAGGAGCTCGAAACGGCGTACTCGAACGCGTATCAGGAGCTTCACGGACAGTACGACTCCGAGGTCCTTCGCGGGATCGATCGGCAGATTCTCAGCGAGAGCGAGCCGGTGTACGAGGGCGACGGGACGTTCAGCGTCCGGCTGCCTGACGACACTGCGGCGCGAGCGCAGTCTTTGCCGGGCGACGAAGAGACGTTCGACACAGTGCTGTCGGCGTTTACCGACGCTATCGAACGCGAACTCCGTCGGCTGTTCGAATTCGAGTAATCGCCGCACGCTGCTCGACGGCTCGCCCGATAGCAGGCGTGTACAGCCTGTTTGCTACCCCTTCAGCAGCGTTCGGCCCGGCGGATCGAAAACACCAGAATCAATGCAGTTCCGGTACTAGCCCAACCAATTATACTAATGGCGACCGATTCAGATCTTCACTGTCTCTTTACTGCACCCGTCGAGGAGCAACAGGACTCGTACGTGATCGAGATTCCGAAACAGGAAGTCGAACTGGGAACGCTGGCCCCCGAGACGCTGTACCGGATCGCACTGTTCCAGTCCGCGGCTGAGGCTCCTACGCCCCAGTCACAGTCCGGTTCCCAATCCGATCCGCAGTCCAGTTCCCACTCAAAGGCAGAGTCCCAGTCCAGTTCCCAATCCGGGCCACAGTCCGATTCGCGGTCCGGCGAGCCAAGCAGGGAACCGGAGTTCGGACCGTCGTCCCCGCCCGTTGCCGAGGGTGAGACGCGCGTGGTCGAAATCGAAAACATCGGCGACAAAGGCGACGGCGTCGCGCGTATCGACGGCGGGTACGTCGTCATCGTCTCTGACGCAGATGTCGGGGAGCGCCTCCGCGTCGAGATGGATCAGGTCCGTGAGAACGTGGCCTTCGCGGAGATCGTCGAGCGCCTGCCGTACTACGAGTAAGCCACCGACTCTCTCGGCTGGTTCCTACTTTCGCACCCCGTCCGAGTTGGCCCGACCACCGGCCAGACAGGCGAGGGTATATTTTGCCACCGACTGTCATCTCCGGTATGGGGCACGACCACGACGAAACGACCAGCCACGACGAGGCGGGTCATAGCCACGGCGAGCATGAACACGGAGAGCACGACCACGACCATGGCGAGCATGAGCACGACAGTGGCCACGATGACCACAGTCACGGAGAACACACAAACGATGACCATCACGCCCACGACGCCGAAGGGGTTAAAATAGGGGTCCTCACCGTCTCGACCTCGCGAACGCTGGACGACGACCCGGCGGGCGACATCATCGCAACAGCCTGTGAAGACGCGGGCCACGAAATCGCCGAGCGTCGCCTCGTCGCGGACGAGGTGGACGCTATCGAGGACGCCGTCGCCGCCCTGCTGGACGATGGCGTCGATGTGGTTCTGACGACAGGTGGGACCGGCCTCACGCCTGACGACGTGACTGTCGACGCTATCCAACCGCTGTTCGACCGGCCGGTTCCCGGCTTCGGCGAGCTGTTCCGCTGGCTCTCCTACGAGGAAGTCGGGCCGATGGCGATGGCCTCGCGCGCGACCGCTGGTGTCGTCGACGACCGCCTGGTGTTCTGTCTCCCCGGCAGCGAGAACGCCGCCCGGACGGGCGCGGAGAAACTCGTCGCGCCAGCTGTGGGCCACCTGCTGGGGCTCGTCCGCCGGTAGCACGGACCCGCACGGTTTTGGGCTGGCATCGGTTACAGAGAAGCATGTCCGAAGATTTCACACACGTCGACGAGGACGGCGACGCACAGATGGTCGATGTCGGCGACAAGGCCGAGAGCCAGCGTCGCGCGGTCGCGCGCGGACAGATTCGGCTCACCGAGTCCACGCTGGCGGCCATCGACGCCGACGAGGTGGAGAAAGGCGACGTGCTGGCAACAGCCCGCATCGGCGCGATTCAGGCGGTGAAACACACCTGGGAGACAGTGCCGATGTGCCACCAGATCCCAATCACCAACGTCGAAGTCGAGTTCAATGTCGACGACGATGCCGTCGAAATCACGGTCGCCGTCGAGACGGTCGGCAAGACCGGTTGCGAGATGGAAGCGCTGGAGGGTGTGACGACCGGCCTCAACGTCGTCTGGGACATGGTGAAGGCCAACGAGAAAGACGATAACGGCGAGTACGCCACGACGGCAATCCAGAACGTCCGCGTCGTGGAGAAAACTGTCGACCGCTGAGACGGGACGACTGACTATAGCCGGGCCGCTGCTATGAAAAAGGTCTATCTACGTCGCCCTGCTACTGGCGTACATGCAAGTCCTCGGTATCGTCGGCCACTCCGAGTCGGGGAAGACTACGCTGGTCGAGCGGTTGACACAGCGGCTCTCCGGGACCGGACGTGTCGCGACAGTGAAACACTGCACGCATCCGCCGGACGTCGACACGGACGGGAAAGACACGGCTCGACACCGTGACGCCGGCGCGGGCGAGACGGTCGCGCTTACCGACGACGGCGAGTGGTACGCGACGGGACAGTCGCGGACGCTCGATGAGACGCTGGACGCGCTTGCGCCCGACTACGATTACGCGCTCGTCGAGGGGTATTCGGACGCGAGCATCCCGAAAGTCGTCCTCGGCGACCTCGAGGTCGCCGACCCGGTCGTGCATCGCGCGCCCCACGGCGCAGGCGCTGACCTTGATGACATCGTCACTGCGATGGAGGAGCGAGACCCGTACATCACGCTGGAAACACTCGTCGCCGACGTAAAGCGGGACCCGGACGAAGTCTACTCCGGCGCAATAGCGACGTTCACCGGGCGAGTCCGCGCACAGGAGGGTCCCGACGACCCACCGACGGAACTGCTGGAGTTCGAGCGCTACGACGAAGTCGCCGCCGAGAAGATGGCCACGCTCCGGCGGGACCTCGAAGCACGGGACGGCGTCCACGCGGTCCGACTGCACCACAAGACTGGCGTGGTCGACGCTGGCGAGGACATCGTTTTCGTCGTCATCCTGGCCGGCCACCGGGGTGAGGCGTTCCGTGCTGTCGAAGACGGTATCAACCGTCTAAAGGAGGAGGTGCCGCTGTTCAAGAAGGAAGTCACCGTCGACGAGGAGTTCTGGGCACACGAGCGGTGAGTTGGTGGCGCTGTTTTCACGACACCGGCTATCGCCACGGCGTCGCCCGGAGTGCATGGACTATCAGCAGCGTCCCGAGCGCGACGCCGAGCAGGACCACCGCCACGGGCAGCGCTGCGTCCAGCCCGTCCGAGATGAACGAGGCCCAGATCTGGACCGGCAGCGTCCGCGGGTAGTACGCCAGCATCATCGTCGCGCCGAACTCGCCCATCGCGCGGGCGAAGGTCAGCACGAGGCCGGCGAGCAGGCCGGGCTTTGCGAGCGGAACCGTCACCGAGCACATCGTCCCGACCCAGTCACGGCCCAGCGACCGCGAAGCCTCTTCGAGGTGGTCGTCGATGCCGTCGAAGGCGGCCTTGGCGGTGACGACGAAGAACGGCGACGCGACGAAGGTCTGGGCGGCGACGACCCCCAGCAGCGACCGCGTCAGCGCCAGGTCGGTGAGGCCGCCCAGCCCGTTCGGGCCGACGACGGTCAACAGCAACATCCCGCTGACGACCGGTGGGAGGACGAGCGGCAGGACGACGGCCCCCATCGCAGCGGTCGCCAGCGCGCCGTTGTTCTTGGACAGCCAGTAGGCCAGCGGCAGGCCGAACACGATGGCGATTGTGGTACTGCCGAGCGCGGCGACGAGGGACGTGATCGCGGCGTTGATGACGTACGTCTCGGTCAGACTCGTCAGTAGCGCTGTCGGGGAGTACGTGAGTACGAGTACCATCACCGGGACGACGAAATACAGGAGCAGCACCGCTCCCAGGACGGGAACGAGTTCGCGCACGCCGACCGTGTGGCCGGTCTGAGTCTCACTGCGTGACAGTACTCGGGACATCTCCCACTAGTCGAGGATACGCCTGGCGGACGGTAAATCCGTGTGGTGCGAGCCAGTCGCCGGACAGGACTGCCTCGAAGGCTGTACGCGTCGCTTCTTGTTCGTCACGGCGGACGGCCCCGTACTCGATTGGGTTGCCGGCAATTGCCGTGCCGTTTGGCAGTTCGTAGCTGGTGGTCTGATACTGCTCCGCGTATGTGGGGTCACCGAGGTGTATCTCCGGCTGGAACTCCCGGAACGGGTAGTCTCGTTCGACCGCCATACTCCGGTAGACGAACGCAGCGTTGACGGCTCCCGTCTCGAACTGCGCGAGCAGTTGCGTCTCCGGATAGGTCTGATCCGGCGAGAGAACCGCAGCAGCCAGGCCGGGTTCGTCGTAGTAGTCGGCTGCGAGGGCCAGCACGAACAGCGTCCGGTAGCCAAGCGGGTCGAGCGTCGGATCGGTGCGGCCCAGTGAGACGCTGTCCCCTCGGAGCGGGGCGTACCACGGGTCCGCGTCCGCGACGCGCGCCCCACCGCCCGTCTCTGGGTTGTACGCCAGCACCATCTCGTTACTGGCGACCACAGCGTGCCAGGGGGTGTTCATCACCCGGTCGAACAGGGTCGGGTCCGCCAGCGCGACGATAGCCGGGTCGCGCTTCCCGTCGGCGACCAATCGCGCGGCCTGAACAGAGCCGCGGGCTTCGACAGCGATCTCAGCGTCTGTTTGCGCTTGCAGCGTCTCACTGGCCGCTTTCTGCAAACTCCCCGCGACCAGTACGTCCACCCGCTCCCGACCGAATGCCCCACAGCCTGCAGTTGCGGCGATACCACTCCCCAGCGCCGTGAGTACTGCGCGGCGGGTCCGGCGGGCCATTGTTCGTCTATTTCACGTTCGCGTACATCGGTGTTGGGGTCAATCCCAGTATTGACAGGGTCTCTTTACCGCGACCGATCACCACAAATTTATAACCGAGTAGTATTACCTAGTGATTATGACGCAGCTAGCAGCGGCCCGGAACGGGACCGTCACCGAGGAGATGGAGCGAATCGCAGAGCGCGAAGGTGTCGAACCGGGGTTCGTCCGGCAGCAAGTCGCCGACGGACAGGCGGTGATTCCTGCAAACGTCGGTCACGACTCACTGGACCCGATGATCATCGGCCGGGAGTTTGCGACGAAGGTCAACGCAAACATCGGCAACAGCGAGGAGACGAGCGATATCGAGGGCGAACTGGAGAAGCTCCACACTGCCGTCCACTACGGCGCGGACACGGTGATGGACCTCTCGACTGGGAGTAACCTCGACGAGATACGGTCGGCCAACGTCGAGCATTCGCCGGTTCCAATCGGGACGGTCCCCATCTACGAGGCGGTCAAGCGCGCTGGTGACGCGAGCGAGATTACCCACGAGCTGCTGCTCGACGTCATCGAGAAGCAGGCGAAGCAGGGCGTCGACTACATGACCATTCACGCCGGCGTCCGGATGGAACACCTACCGCTGACCGACGGCCGAAAAACGGGTATCGTCTCCCGTGGCGGATCTATCCTCGCCCAATGGATCGAGGAGAACGGGATGGAGAACCCGCTGTACACGAAATTCGAGGACATCTGCGAGATATTCCGTGAGTACGACGTGACCTTCAGCCTCGGCGACGGCCTTCGACCGGGCTGTCTCGCCGACGCCGGCGACGACGCCCAGTTCGCAGAACTGGATACGCTCGGCGAACTCACGCGGACCGCCTGGGACCACGACGTACAGGTGATGGTCGAGGGGCCGGGTCACGTTCCAATGGACCAAGTCGCCGAGCAGGTCGAGCGCCAACAGGAGGTCTGTGGCGGCGCGCCGTTCTACGTGCTCGGGCCGCTCGTGACCGACGTTGCGCCGGGTTACGACCACATTACGAGCGCTATCGGTGCGACGGAGGCAGGCCGTGCTGGTGCGGCGATGCTCTGCTACGTGACTCCCAAAGAGCACCTCGGTCTCCCGGAGAAATCCGACGTGCGGGACGGACTTGCGGCCTATCGCATCGCTGCCCACGCCGCTGACGTGGCAAACGGCCGGGAGGGAGCGCGGGACTGGGACGACGCCCTCTCGGAAGCCCGGTACGCCTTCGACTGGCGCGAGCAGTTCGACCTGGCGCTGGACCCCGACCGCGCCCGCGAGTACCACGACCAGACGCTCCCCGGTGACAACTACAAAGAGGCGCGCTTTTGCTCGATGTGCGGCGTGGAGTTCTGTTCGATGCGTATCGACCAGGACGCGCGGGAAGCCGGTGAGATGGAGACGATCGAGGCTGACGTTGACGACCGGACTGCCCTCGAAGACTCGTCAGCAGCGGAGGTAAACCGGCCGCCCGTCGGTACCCACGACGAGGCCGATATTCCTGGCCCTGACGCCGATACCGCCTCTGATACAGGCGGGCGTGCTGACGATTAGCACAGCGGTAGTTCTTTATAATCGGTGTTCGTTTATTGAAACGATGTCAAAGAAAGTCATCGCCCTCGTCGCGGTCATGGCGCTCGCCCTCGTGTACGTCGTCAAGCGGTAAGGCCGCGCGAATCGACTGTATCGCCCTCTGAATCTACTGTCGGCCGCCCTGCCCACTGGTCCTCTTCGGCGTCGTATGGGGTGGGGTACCCCGATGGCCGGCAGTATTCTCTTGGCTTCTGCGCTGTCAGCGACAGTGCCGTCGCTTTCCGAACCCTTACCCGGCGAACGGCCGTACCAGCGTGCATGTACGGCGTCGTCACCCGTAACGAGGAGGAGACGGAGTGGTCCGAGTTCGACCGGGCGTTCTACGAGGTCAAGGACGTGACCGGCCGCGCTGTCGAACCGATTGCCGGCGCGGTGAACATGGTGTCTTGTTTCGGCGACAACGCAGTCGAGAGCGAGGAAGACCTGCTCGCGTTCGACGACGAGGGAACGCCGGCGACCCGGAACCAGCCGTACTTCGACTGGACGTACGTCTGCCCGACCCATGACCGCTACCGCGAGGGCCTGCTCGACATCATCGAGGAGGCGGCAGCTGTCAACGAGGACGTCCGCCTCGACGATGTGGGCTTCCCCCGGGACGAGTACTGCCACTGTGACCGCTGCGAGCAGCGCTTCGCCGACAGCGAGTTCGAGGACTGGTCAGCCTGGCGCAGCAAGGTCATCACGGAGTTCGTCGCCGAGGCCCGCGAGCGCGTACCCGGTGACATGTACCTCACGCTGTATCCGGACCCTTACCCCGGCCACCTCGAAGCCCGCTCGGGCGTCGCGGTTGACGACATCGCCGAGTACGTCGACGAGTTCGTCGTCCCGATCTACGACATGGCGTACTCAACGACCTACTGGCTTGAGATTCTCGCGAAAGGCTGGCAGGACCGACTCTCGACACCCTTCAGCATCGAACTGTATGCCGTCGACGTGGACGTCGATGATCTTTCGAAGGCTGTCGAGGTGGCTGGTGAGTACGCCGAGACTGTGCTGTTCGGCTACGACGCTAGCAATGCCCGTGCAACCATCCGGCGGATGAACGCCGACGCTCGCCAGGGCCAGTCGTTCGGGCCGGAGTAACGCACTCAATGTCGGTGGATTACGCGCCGCCGAACCGCTGTCCGCGCCACTCTAAAATCTCCTCGCGGTCGCGCGTGTCGGCCGGCAGTTCGTCGAACCACCGGGCCTCACTGATTTCATGATCCGGGTCGTCGACGGCGATATCGATCGTCTCCGCCCGGGCCTCGTACACCGGCAGCACGCCCCAGGCCATATTGCCGTCGCAGTAGAACTCGATCCGTCCGAGCATTCCCAGCCCTTCGATAGTCGCCTCGATGCCGCTCTCCTCTCCTAATTCCCGTAGCGCGGCTTCCTGAAGGGATTCACCTTCGTCGATCTCACCGCCGGGTAGAACCCACATATCGACCCCCTCATGACGGACGAGCAGGAGTTCACCGGTAGATCGGTAGGCAAGCGTGTGCGCTCCGTACGGTGCCCCGTGATTCTGGGCCACGGTGGCTACGTCCCGGAATCGATTTCGCGGGACGTTGCGGTGACGCGTGAACTCGACAAAATCCGTGTAGCGACTCCGGAGGTCGTGATACGTCTGCTCGGCGGTTTGACAGGCACCGTCGGAGAGGTACCACAGGTCGTCGACGCTCGTCATCTGTGTCCTAGCTGTGTCTGACACCTCGACGAAACAACCGTCTCGATGGGGGAAAGCGGTGGGCTGATCATGTCGATTGTTAGTTTAGAGAGTCCCATAACAGTTGCTGTGACAGATCGGCTGTCGTGACGGATCTCGTGGGTTTCGCCACCGAATCCGTTGTGCTGCTGACGCTGGCGGGGCAGTTGCAGACGCGGATACACGTCTGGCCTGGACCATTTGTAGCGAAACACGGGAAGGGCCCGAACAAGGACAGCCACGCTCCCGTGTAGCAGGAACTCTTTAGCTGTTGCGACGACCTGACGGTACGTCCTATTCACTCGATCTGTACGACTTCGCGTTCCGTGGGTGACGGAACGCACGTGGATGTGGAAGCCCCCGACACTTAATTCTACTTGTCTAACTAAATACTTAGACTAATCTAATACACGTCGTACCTTCCGTAACGGAAGCGATAGAGACCAATCGGAGCGGTCGGCACACTGCCCGGTCTACTCTGATCGAGGTTTATATCCGTCCCGAATGCTCCAGACAGGACGTGTCACAGGTGCACGTTCTGACCGCTCCCGCGGTTGGGCTGAGCAAACCTGAATCAGTCCCTTTTTGACGAGCCACCGAGTACCGCACGGTATGGCATTCGAAGAGGACGACAGCGTTATTCTCCACGACGAGCACAGCGACTACGACGGCGAGGAAGGCACCATCACGCAGGTCGTCGAAACGATGTTCGGCGACGCCAACTACACGGTTTCCTTCGAGGACGGACAGGAGCAGGGCGTCCCCGAGGATAACCTCGAAGCCGCCGAGGACGAGTAGGGCCTCGATGTCGTCGGTTCCGTTCCACTACGTCGACCTCCGGACCTTCTGCTACGCGACAGAGGACGACAAGCGCGTCGAGGGAGCGCTCCGGACGTTTCTCCCGGAGGACTACCCTATCGAGCGCGCACAGAGCGAAGGGCACTACGGCGACCGCATCGTCGTCCTCTCGGCTCGCGTCGAGAACGCCGACGACATCCGGCACGTTCTCACACAGGTCGCATCAGCGCCGGATATCGACGCGGTGCGTGCAGAACTGGACGACCGGGTCGACGACAACTGCTCGTTTTTCCTCACCTTCGACAAACAGGCCGCGTTCGGCGGCGATGTCGAACGCGGCGACGGCATCACGCTCCGGGCGAAAGTCGAGGCCTACCCCGCAAAGCGGGAGAAGGCCGTCGAAAACGCCCGCGAACTCCTAGAGGAGTTGTGATGTACGAGGCCGTCTACGCTCACCCTGACGGCAACAGCACCGTCGCCCGGCACGCGCTGACGGCCGCCGACTCGGACTACAACGGCATCGTCGTCAGGAACCACGGCAACGAGCCCGCCGAATACGACGCCGACGCCATCAGCGACGCGTACGACATCGACGTTGCCGCCGGCGTCGAGGTCCGGGCCGACGACCCGTCGCGGGCGAGCGGCTTTGTCGGGAACTACCGAAGTGATCGGACGGTCGTCGTCGTCCATGGCGGCGACCGCCGCATCAATCGGTTCGCGGTCGAGCAACCGACCGTCGACGTGCTCGCCCACCCGATGCGCGAGGACGGCGATTTCAACCACGTGCTAGCGAACGCGGCGGCCGACAACGGCGTCCGCGTCGAGTTCGACTTCGGCCCGGTGCTCCGGTCCTCCGGCGGCAGTCGCGTCCGGGCCATCAAGGAACTCCGGAAGCTCCGGGAACTGGTCGCGGACGCCGGCGCACCGTTCGTCGTCTCGGCGTCGCCGAGCACCCATCTCCAGATTCGGGCACCGCGAGATATCATCGCGGTCGGTGAGACCATCGGTTTCGACGCCGACACCGTCCGCGAGGGCCTGACAGAGTGGGGCCGCGTCGTGGAGCGCAACCGCGAGCGCCAGAGCGATGCCGTCATCGAACCCGGCGTCCGACTCGAACGCGATGCGGATGACATCGAGTAACCGGCGCTGATACCACTCTCACTGGAGGTATCGGTTCTGTGCAGGGATGTAGCGAGTACAGCTCGCTTCCGCTTTTTGCCACGGCACGTCAGCGCACTGACCTGACCCGAATGCGTTTGCATCCGACCGGAGTACACGAGACGTATGAAAGAACGGCAAAAGCACAAACTCGCGGACACGGCCCAACAGATCGTCGGCGGATTTCTGTTGTCCGGCCCGTTCGTCGTGACTCAAGAGGTGTGGGCGCTCGCGCTGAACATGACCGTCTTCCACAACGTATTCCTCGTCTGTATTGTCGCCGCCATCGGATACGGCGGGCTGTACGGCGCTGACAACGACCGTGACCCCAGCCGCGAAGCCGCGGTCGCCGGCGTCCCGGTCCGATTCATCTCTGTCCTGCTTGTCGCGTTCGGCTCCGTCGGAACGCTTGCAATTGCGGTCACCGCTCCCGACCAGTTCCTTGGTGAGCTTCCTCTGGCCGACCAGATGGTCGTTACGTTCCGCGCCATCAGCGTCGGGGCTGTATTCAGCGTCGTCGGCGCGGTAACGACTGACAGCCTGTTCTGACGCGACGCTGGACCGACTCGCTTTTGGGGTACTGTGCTGTGTGTCGCTTCTCGGGGCACTGTACCGTGTGACCGATGCCGACTACGGCCGACTCTCACACCGCACCGCTCATTGTCCTCCGCGCCAACGCTGGCGTATGAAACACCTCCCGAAACACCTCCGGCCGCGGTGGCGTTATCTTGCCGTCGGCATCGAGACGTGGCCGAACGCCTCCTTTGGCCGCCGGGCGTTCCAGCGCGAGGTGTGGTACGCCGCCCAGAACCTGCTTGGCGACACCGGCAGCGCCGAGACGGACATGACTGTCCTCCAGTTCCACGACTACGACGGTACGGCCGAGGCTATCGTCCGGACCAGACGCGGCCAGATGGGCCCGGCGCGGGCCGCATTGACCTGTCTGGACAGCGTCGACGACGCCGAGGTTCGGGTCCGTGTCCGGGGGATTAGCGGCACCGTGCGTGCCTGTGAAGAAAAGTATATACGCGGGCCGCCGGAATCCACTGAACAGAGACACGTCGTGTTCGAGAACGCAGATCGGAGCGCTACTGTTCGGCCTCCGCGCTACGATGTCGAAACGGCCTCCGGCGGTGCGTTCGTCGGCGCGACAGCACTCGATTTCCGATAACTATGCAGGGACAAAACCAACAGCAGGCTTACGACCGCGGGATCACTATCTTCTCGCCGGACGGACGCCTCTACCAGGTCGAGTACGCCCGCGAAGCGGTCAAACGCGGCACAGCAAGCATCGGCGTCAGAACGAGCGACGGCGTCGTTCTCGCCGTGGACAAGCGCATCCGGTCGCCACTGATGGAGCGCTCCTCGGTCGAGAAGATCCACAAGGCCGACGACCACATCGGTATCGCCTCGGCCGGCCACGTCGCTGACGCTCGACAGCTCATCGACTTCGCCCGCCGACAGGCGCAGGTGAACCAGCTCCGCTACGGCGAGCCGGTCGGCGTCGAGACCCTCACCAAGGAAATCACCGACTACATCCAGCAGTACACGCAGGTCGGCGGCGCGCGCCCGTTCGGTGTCGCGCTCATCATCGGCGGTATCGTCAACGGCGAGCCGCGCCTGTTCGAGACCGACCCCTCCGGGACGCCCTACGAGTGGAAGGCCCTCGCTGTCGGGGCTGACCGCGGCGATATCCGGGATTACCTCGAAGAACACTACGACGAGGGGATGGACCTCGACGAGGGCGTCGACCTCGCGCTGGCCGCCCTCGCGTCGGTCAACGACGACGAACTCTCTCCAGAAGGCATCGGCGTCGCCACGGTCGACGTGGAGACGGAGACGTTCGGTCAGCTGACCGACGAGGAGAAGGAAACCCACCTCGCGGAGGCCGACCTCCTCGACACCGGCGACGACGAGGACGACGAAGCCGAAGACGCCACCGAAGAGTAACCCTTCCGACGGCCCTCGCGGGCGACTGGACTTTTTACTGTCCGACCACGCAGTAAGGCCTTTAACTGGCCCACTGCTACCGACGGGTATGATATCGCTTGACGAGGCGGTGACGGCGCGCCTCGAATCCCACGGCCAGCGGTTCGAGGTACTGGTGGATCCAGACGCTGCACTAGCGATAAAACGTGATGACTTCGACGGCGAGCTCGAGGACGTTATCGCCGCGGAGGACGTGTTCGAGGACGCCTCGCGAGGGGATCGACCACCCGAGAACATGCTCGAAGAGGTGTTTGATACCACCGATCCGATGGCCATCATTCCCGAGGTCATCAAGCGGGGGGAGATTCAGATCACGGCCGACCAGCGCCGCGAGATGCAGGAACAAAAACACAAACAGCTCATCCAGCGGATCACGCGCAACGCGGTCAATCCGCAGATGGACGACGCGCCACACCCGCCAGAGCGCATCGAATCCGCCCTCGAAGAAACGGACTTCAGAGTCGACCCGATGGAGCCCGTCGAAGCGCAGGTCGATGACGCCCTCGATGCGCTCCGGCCGGTCATCCCGATACGGTTCGACGAGGTCACCGTCGCTGTGCAGGTCCCTGCGGACTACGCCGGAAGCGCACAGGCGCAGATCAGACAGTTCGGCGACCTCGAACGCGAAGAGTGGCAGTCCGATGGCTCGTGGGTTGGCGTCATGACGTTCCCGGCCGGCCTGCAGAACGACTTCTACGACGTGGTGAACGAACACACGAGCGGCGAGGCGGAAACCCAAATCATCAAAGACGAAGACGACATCAGTACGCGCGGCTGACGACGCGGCGTCGCGTTACCCTTTCTTGAATCCGACGAGAAAGCCGGCGGTGAAACCGGCACTGACCGGCAGGGCCGAGAGCAGCGACGTGATCCAGGACGGCGGTTGCGTTGCCGCCGTATCCCCGGCGGTGCCGGTCGCGTTCTGTGCGGCTCCGCCAATTGCGTCCCAGTTTACTTCCAGAATACCGCGCGTCTCGAGGAACTTGAACAGTGCCAGCTCGATGCCGATGATGACGGCGATGAGCTTTGCGATCTTCTTTGCGGCGAACCCGATGATTCCGCCAATAAGGCCACCGCCGCCGAATTCGAGGCCCATCTGCTGGAGGCCCAACCCATCTAGTTGGAGTACAAAATCACCCATATCGCGTACCTGACCGCCTACTTTTAAATCCTTTGTGCTCCCTCTGTCGATTTCCGTTTTGTACACTGTTTCTGCCACGGGAAGTGGGTGTCGTTGCTACCCGGGTAGCCCAAAGAATTCAGGGGGAATTATTTTCGACACTCTGCTATTTCTTTACTCATATCCAAAGATTTGTATCCGAGGAACGAATCCTTCTTACTGTTAAGATGGCAGAAACACCGAATTCCGATATGAGCGGTGCCTCAAGCGGACAGTCGCGGCGACCAAAATCTAACCAGGACTGGTGGCCAAACAAGCTGAACCTGGAAATTCTCGACCAGAACGCCCGGGATGTCGGTCCGATGGAGGACGATTTCGATTACGCGGAGGAGTTTCAGAAACTTGATCTCGAAGCGGTGAAGTCGGATCTCGAAGAGCTGATGACATCGTCCCAGGACTGGTGGCCGGCCGACTACGGCCACTATGGTCCGCTGTTCATCCGGATGGCCTGGCACAGCGCCGGGACGTACCGGACCGCCGACGGGCGCGGCGGTGCGGCTGGCGGTCGGCAGCGCTTTGCACCGATCAACAGCTGGCCGGACAACGCAAACCTCGACAAGGCGCGGCGACTGCTCCTGCCGATCAAGCAGAAGTACGGCCGTAAGATCTCCTGGGCCGACCTGATGATCCTCGCAGGGAACGTCGCCATCGAGTCGATGGGATTCAAGACGTTCGGCTACGCCGGCGGCCGCGAGGACGCCTTCGAGGAGGACAAGGCTGTCAACTGGGGCCCGGAAGACGAGATGGAAACGCAGGAGCGTTTCGACGAGCCCGGCGAACTCCAGGAAGGGCTCGGCGCCTCCGTGATGGGTCTCATCTACGTGAATCCGGAAGGGCCAAACGGCAACCCGGACCCCGAGGCGTCGGCGAAGAACATCCGACAGACGTTCGACCGGATGGCGATGAACGACAAAGAGACGGCTGCACTCATCGCCGGCGGACACACGTTCGGGAAGGTCCACGGCGCTGACGACCCCGAAGAGAACCTCGGTCCCGAGCCGGAAGCGGCCCCAATCGAGCAACAGGGCCTCGGGTGGCAGAACAAGAACGGGAACAGCAAGGGCGGCGAGATGATCACGAGCGGTATCGAAGGGCCGTGGACCCAGTCGCCGACCGAGTGGGACATGGGCTATATCAACAACCTGCTCGACTACGAGTGGGAGCCGGAGAAGGGTCCCGGCGGCGCGTGGCAGTGGGCCCCCAAGAGCGAGGAGCTGAAAAACAGCGTGCCGGACGCCCACGACCCGTCGGAGAAGCAGACGCCGATGATGCTCACGACGGACATCGCGCTGAAGCGAGACCCGGACTACCGAGAGGTCATGGAGACCTTCCAGGAGAACCCGATGGAGTTCGGGATGAACTTCGCGAAGGCCTGGTACAAGCTGACCCACCGCGACATGGGGCCGCCAGAGCGGTTCCTCGGCCCGGAGGTTCCTGACGAGGAGATGATCTGGCAGGACCCGCTCCCGGACGCTGACTACGACCTCATCGGAGACGCGGAGATTGCCGAACTCAAAGAGGAGATCCTCGACTCGGACCTCTCTATCTCCCAACTCGTCAAGACCGCGTGGGCGTCGGCATCGACCTACCGCGACAGCGACAAGCGCGGCGGCGCCAACGGCGCTCGCCTCCGGCTCGAACCCCAGAAGAACTGGGAGGTCAACGAGCCGGAGCAGCTAGAGACGGTTCTGGGGACGCTCGAAAACATCCAGGCGGAGTTCAACGACTCGCGCTCCGACGGGACGCAGGTCTCGCTTGCGGACCTGATCGTGCTTGGCGGCAACGCCGCCGTCGAGCAGGCGGCAGCGAACGCCGGCTACGACGTCGAGATCCCGTTCGAACCCGGCCGAGTGGATGCCGAGCCGGAACACACCGACGCTGCCTCCTTCGACGCGCTCAAGCCGAAGGTCGACGGGGCCCGGAACTACATTCAGGACGACATCGTGCGACCGGCGGAGGAAGTGCTGGTCGACAACGCGGACCTGCTGAACCTGACGGCCTCGGAACTGACGGCGCTGATCGGCGGCATGCGCTCGATCGGTGCGAACTACCAAGACACCGACCTCGGCGTCTTGACCGACGAGCCGGAGACGCTGACCAACGACTTCTTCGTGAACCTGCTCGACATGGGCACGGAGTGGGAGCCGGCAGCGGACTCGGAACACCGATATAAGGGTCTCGACCGCGACACCGGCGAGGTCAAGTGGGAAGCCACACGCATCGACCTAATCTTCGGTTCGAACGACCGACTCCGAGCGATCTCGGAAGTCTACGGCTCTGCTGACGCGGAGGAGAAGCTCGTCCACGACTTCGTGGACACGTGGAGCAAGGTCATGAAGCTCGACCGCTTCGACCTCGAATAGAGCAGAGTAAACGTCACCGCAGTGGTGGCTATCGCGAAACAGGGCGGTCCCACGTCAGCAACCGACCGCCGCTATCCCGCCGAATCTGTCGTTTTATTACCGAACCACCGGCTCACTGGCCGTTACTGTGAACCGCCCGGGGGGTTAAATAATCGGACACCGTATCTTCACAACGAGTGACGGCGACACACACCACCGAACGAGCGGTCATCGCGAAGCGCGTCGACAGTGGCACCGCCGACACCGAAGAGATCCGGGACCTTGCCCGGGCGGCCGGGTACGATGTCGTCGGCGAGGTGACACAGACCAGAACGGAGGACCCGGCGTACCACCTCGGCGAGGGGAAGGTAACGCGACTGAGCAACGCGGTCGCCCGCGAAGGGGCCGTTGTCGTGATCTTCGACAACCAGCTCGGCCCGTATCAGACGTACAACATCGGGAACGAACTCCCCGAGCGGGTGCGTGTCATCGACCGCTTCCGGCTCATCCTTGAAATCTTCGGCCAGCGGGCCCAGACACGGAAAGCCCAGCTGCAGGTCGAACTCGCGGAGCTCCGCTACGAACTCCCGCGAGCTGAGGCCAAGGCGAGCCTAGCCAAACGCGACGAACGCCCGGGGTTCATGGGCCTCGGCGAGTACGACGAGTCCCGCGAAGAGGACATCAAAAAGCAGATCGCCAACATCCGGGACGAACTGGAATCCATCGAGGAGACCGAGCGCCATCGCCGGGAACAGCGCCGCGAGTCCGGTTTCGACCTCGTCGCGCTGGCCGGTTACACTAACGCCGGGAAGTCGACGCTGCTGCGCCGCCTCGCAGATGACCTCGACGTGGACGAGAACGACGACCTCCACCCCGACCTCGACACCACGGCCGAGAGCGAGGACCGCCTGTTCACGACACTCGGCACGACCACACGGCGTGCCGAAGTCGGCAAACGCGAGGTGCTGGTCACCGACACGGTGGGGTTCATTCAGGACCTCCCGCACTGGCTCGTCGAGTCGTTCAAGTCCACGCTGGGGTCGGTGTACCACGCCGACCTCGTCTTGCTCGTCGTCGATATTTCGGAGTCAGTCGAGGAGATCCGCGAGAAGTTGGTGACGAGCCACGACACGCTGTACGAGCGCAACGAGGCCCCGATCGTCACGGTCCTCAACAAGACCGATATGGTCGACGACGAAGAGGTCCGTCGCAAGAAAGACGCGCTGTCGTCGCTGGCACCGAATCCTGTCGCTGTCAGCGCCAAACAGGGGCTCAACATCGACGACTTGGCGGACCGCATCGACCACGAACTGCCAGACTACGAACGGGAGCGGCTCGTGCTTCCGATGACCGACGACACGATGAGCCTCGTCTCGTGGATCCACGACCACGCCAGCGTCGACACGGTCGATTACGGCGACCAGGTAGTCATCGAGTTCGAGGCCAGGCCGGCCATCATCGAGCAGTCCCGGGCGAAAGCCGGGGACCTGGTCGGTGCGTCGGCCTGACTACGGACGCTACGGTTCTGCTTCTCGCTGCCACAGAACGCTCGGTATCTCGTCTAGCAGGTCCGTCGCGACCAATCCGTAGCCGCGGTCGTCGACGACACGGTCACCGACGCTGCCAACAGTGTAGGCGGCGATGGCGGCCGCATCGAGTGGGGCCTGCACAGAGGCGAGTGCGCCCGTCACGCCCGCAAGCACGTCGCCGGTTCCGCCGACCGTCATTCCCGGATTGCCCGTCCGGCCGACGCGGGTCTGCTCGCCATCAGAGACGATGTCGTACGGGCCCTTGACCAGCAGCGTCTGTCCGATCTCCGAGGCGAAGGACTCCACGAGGTCCGCCCGTTCCCGCCAGTCTTCGGCGGTCTCACCGCCCATACCGAGAAGTTCGCCCTGGTGGGGCGTACAGACGAGTTCCGCGTCCGTTTCGATGTCCGGAACCACAGATAGAGCGTCGGCGTCGACGACGGCCGTTCCCTCAAATCCGGACAGCAGGTCCGCGACCGCTTCCAGCGTCGCGTCGGCGTTCCCGAGCCCGGGCCCGACGATCAGCGTATCGTGGTCCGCCGCCAGCTCGGCGAGGCGGTCGACGTGCGGCGGCGCGAGGTTTTCCCCGTCGAAGGGTCTGAGGATGAGGTTCTCGCTGTAGGACTGGATCTCACGAGCGACGACAGCGGGGCAGGCGACTCGAACGAGGTCGGCCCCGCCTCTGAGTGCAGCCTGTGCGGAAAGCGCCGGCGCACCGGTGTACGGACCGCCGCCGACGACCAGCACTTCGCCGTTGTCGCCCTTGTGGCTCGCGGGGTCACGTTCGAGCCGGGTGAGGTCGCCCCGATCGATGAACAACTCCGCTGCGCCGGGGATGCCGATGTCCGCGACTGTGACTGGTACGTCGAGGTCCGGCAGGCCGGGCTTGGTATCGTGAAACGTGACGACGTGGTCGGCGTCGACAGCGTTGTCGGCCAGCCGTCCCGTTTCGGCGTCGAGGCCGGACGGGACATCCACAGAGAGGACGGTCGCGCCGCTCTCGTTCATCGCTTGAGCGGCTGTTGCCGCTGGTTCCCGGAGGTCGCCGGCGATACCCGTGCCAAGCATCGCGTCGATGACGACATCAGGGGTCCCGAGGTCCAGTACCGAGGAGTCCCTGACTGTCTCTGTCGGATACTCGGCGTGCTGGAGAGCATCCCAATTCTCCCTGGCGATTGTCGTCGAAATAGCACCCGGACGGCCCAACAGGAGGACGCGGAGGTCGTAGTCGTCGAGGAAGCGGGCGGCGACGAGCGCGTCCCCGCCGTTGTTTCCCCGTCCGGCGACGATAGTGACCTGGTCGCCGGGGTCAGCGATGGTACGGACCGCCTGTGCGACGGCGTGTCCGGACGACTCCATCAACTGCTTGCGCGCGACGCCGAGCGCGGCGGCGTTCTCATCGACAACACCCATTTCGGAGCCGGTGAGCATAGCCGCGGGTTCGCTCGCCAGTGAAGTAACTCTACGGGACGGCGGCCTACCAGCGGACCTCGAACCCGTCGACGCCCTCCGGGTCCTCGTACTCGACTTCGACATCGGTCACGTTCGCACGTTCGCTCCCCTCGTGGCAGAACTCGATCATCGCTTCCACGTCGGCTTCGGGGCCTTCGAACACCGCCTCGACGCGCCCGTCGTCGAGATTGCGGACCCACCCGTTGACACCCTGGTCCTGTGCGCGTTCCCGCGTAGTCGCTCTGTAATAGACACCCTGAACGCGACCGGAGACGAACACATGTGCTCGCGTGCGAGCCATAGCCGAGGGTTTGCCGGCGGACTCCGTTATATTGTCGCCTTCCGCCACACGTGTCAGTCCTCGTTGCTGCCCGTTCTGAGGTAGTGGAACAGATACGTCTGCGTGTAGCCGGCGTACTCACCACCCAGTGCGCCCCGGATGGCCCGCGATGTGTCGGCGTAGTTCCCCCGCTCACATTCCGGATAATACTCCTCGATAGTCGTTCGAATCCAGGTGTCTAGCGGGACCGCTTCGAGGTAGTCAAGCGAGAACAGCAACACGCAGTCCGCGACCTTGTCGCCGACGCCGACAAAGCGGGTGAGCGATTCTCTGGCGTCCTCGTAGTCGAGGCCGACGGCTTCCTCTGGGTCAGCCTCGCCGTTTGCGACCATCTCCGCAGTGCGCTGGACGTACGGTGCGCGATAGCCCAGTCCGAGGTCCCGGAGCCGTTCTTCTGTTGTCTCTGCCAGCGCGGACGGCGTCGGATAGGCGTTGTACGTCCGCTCGTCGAACTCGACCGTTTCGCCGAACGCGTCACGGAGCGCCTGTTGCATACTGTGAATCCGAGCTACGCGCATCTGGGCCGAGCAGATGAACGAGATGAGAGAGCCAAACGGTGGGTCCTGAACCAGTCGCATCCCCCAGAACGTATCGTAGGCCGACTGGACCACGTCGTCGTCCGGTGCCGTCGCCCGAATCGCGGCGAGGTCGTCGTCAAGTCGAAGGAGCCGTCTGAGTATCGCCTCGGCGTCGACTGTCGATTCCCATTCGAGTAGCCCATCTCGCTGCCGGACACGGACGACCGCTGGTGACCCGTCGCGGCGAACTGTCGTCCAGTACCACGCGTCGCCGCCGGTTGCCCCCTCGCGCTGGTACATTTCGCCGTCGTCCCGGTTCCACAGGTATGACTGCCCGCTCTCGACAGTTGCCTGCAAATCGATACCGCCGGCCAGCGACTCCACATCAATGACACCCTGTTCCATTGTTCGAGTATACGGGCTCGGAGGTAATGGCGTTACGAGTTCCGCTTGCGCTGGTCTGATACCAACTAGCAACCTAGCAGCCGCAGCTGTCTCACCTATCACTGTGTTTCGTCGTCGTGATGTTTTGCGGTCTACCACTCGGTCGGGTTCTCCGTCTCTCTGCACCCCGATATACGGGAAGTACGAGAAGTACTGTTTCAGGGCTAACCTTCATTATATTGGGAAACAAACATACTACCATGAATTGCCGAGTTGTTGTCGAGGCCGCAGTCCCAGTGTACGACGTGGCATCTGCGGATGAGGCAGTTCGCATCGCCATCTCGAAGACGGGCGAGATGCTGAATCCCGACCTCAACTACGTCGAAATCAACATGGGAGACCGGCACTGTCCGCACTGCGGTGAGACACTGGAACCTGCGTTTCTCGCAGCCGACGAAAGCCTCGTCGCACTCGAACTGGAGATGACCGTCTTCAACGTCGAACGGGACGAACACGCCGCCCGGATCGCCCGCAAGGAGATCGGGCAACGGCTCGAGAACATCCCGCTCGACGTGCTCGAAATCGAAGAGATTCCGGAGGAGTCAGACGAGACGGCAGAAGACGAGTCCTCGTCCGCAGAGTCGGCAACCGAGGCCGACGACCTGCCACCGGACCAGTCAGAGGACGAATCGGACGACGTGTTACCCGAGTTCGAGGAATTAATCGACGAGTAAGCACGGCCACCGAGTGGCAGGGAAATCTCTGTGCTGCACTCTCGACGTATTGCAGCTCTGACATACGTCTGACAGCGGTTATACGGTCACTAATCGCAGTGCTGGTCGGGAGAACTGCGTAGAAACTACGGAGAACCGTTAGTCCGCGGCGGCAGAAACAGGCTCTTTGGTTTCGTCAGCCATTTCGGAGGCAATACCGTCAGCAATCGCAAAGACAGCGGCCTTGTGGTCTGTTTTCGACTTGTGAATCGATGTCGGCTTGACGCCCAGTTCCTCGTATTCGTCGTGGTCCACTTCTGTCCCGGATTCGGCTTCGTAGTGGTTCTGTACCTGTGCAAGCAGGCCGTGAAGGTGGATGAGCTCCTGCTTTTTCATAGTCAACCCAAGGTAACAACTCGAAGGTTATAGTACTACTCTGATGAAGGTTAACACACGTCTCTGCTAATAATACGTAATAGTTTATGCATAATTCTTGTCGTGGAGTATATTCTGGAGATTTTACACTAAATTTTACCATTTCTCAAAAGACAGTGCTGTATGCTAGCAAAGCAAGCGTACTCACCGGCGGAGCGCGCTATGGCGAACACTGTCACCTCAAACGTATTGCGGGTATCTACTGCTGGCACCCAGAATTATGGGCTGTCTACGTCTCCTATCAGTATGGACAAAGCGACTCTTCCCCCGGAAACCGAGATCGGTCGGGTGGCCCTGACTGTTGCTGATCTATCATCGACTGTCGATTTCTACCGTGATGTTGTCGGTCTCCATGTCTTGGACGCAGACGACGATCGGACGATACTCGGTGCGGGTGGACAGGAACTGTTAGTTCTGAATCATCGTCCAGACGCACCAGCGAGAGAGGCTTCATCGACCGGGCTGTATCACATTGCGTTTCGCGTTCCATCACGAGCGGCGCTGGGTGACGCACTCCGGCGTATCGACTCGGAGTGGACACTCGACGGCGCATCGGACCACGGTGTCAGCGAGGCGCTGTATCTGTCGGACCCGGCCGGGAACGGCGTCGAGATCTATCGGGACTTTCCGCGGGCATCGTGGAGTGAGACACCGTCGGGGCACGTCAAAATGGTAACTGAACCCCTCGACACGCAGTCAGTCGCGGCTGCTGCGACCGGCGAACAGTCGATGCCCGCCGACTCCGACATCGGACACGTACACCTAGAAGTCTCGTCAGTGGAGACAGCCCGGTCGTTCTACGCCAACGCACTCGGACTGCGCGTCAGGGCCACGTACGACGGCGCGGTGTTCCTGGCGGCCGGTGACTACCACCACCACATCGGTGCCAACGTCTGGCAGCGGCGGTCCGGGCCCCAAACCGGGCAGGGACTGGCGTGGTTTGAGATTCGACTCCCCGACGAAGCGACTCTTGAGTCGGCAGAGAAGCGCCTCCGTCAGTCCGACTATGCTGTCGCGGAAACCGATGCCGGTCTCACAGTGCACGACGGCGACGACATCGAACTCCGCCTGCGAACCTGAATACGGGATATTTCGACCGATTGACCGAAGTGCCAACTCAAGTGTCTTCGCACCTTATCTGGAGTATGCACACGACACGGTGGCTGACTACGGTGGCCGGGCGAACTGTAGGAGAAACCGACTGCACGGGCGTGACAGGACGAAGCCAACGACCGGAAGGAGAGCGATGAGCGGCCCCCATCAGGGCCAGCAGCTCGTGACCGCGGGAACTGCGCTGTCGGAGGCGAGCGCAGCGGCAGTGCTGGTTCACGGCCGGGGTGCGACGGCTCGAAGCATCGTCCAGATGGGGGCGGAGTTCCAGCAGGACGGACTGGCCCTCCTTGCGCCGCAGGCCGCGCGGAACACCTGGTATCCCAACTCGTTCCTCTCGCCAGTCGAGCAGAACGAGCCCGGGCGGACATCGGGACTGCAGGCTATCGAGGATGCTGTCACAGAGGCTGAGGAAGCCGGGATACCGACTGATCACGTGCTCGTGCTGGGTTTCTCGCAGGGGGCCTGTCTCGCAAGCGAATTCGTTGCTCGCAACCCACAGCGGTACGGTGGCCTCGTCGCCCTCAGTGGCGGTCTCATCGGCGAGACCATCGATGAAAGTGAGTACGAGGGCGACATCGAGGAGACACCGGTGTTTCTGGGCTGTAGCAATGTTGACCCACACATCCCCGAAGAACGCATGCACGTCACAGCCTCGGTCTTCGAGCAGCTGAACGGGGATGTCGAGGAGCGCATCTACGAGGGGATGGGCCACGGCGTCAACGAGGACGAACTGGCGTACGTCTCGTCGCTGGTCGCTACCCTCGCCGATTAGGCGGTCCGACCGCTGTCCCGTTCACCGAAACCCCTCGCTGAGCGGCCGAACAGGGAGTTACCGGCACCTCACCGCGAGGTTTAGTGGTTGGGAAACTCACACATAGCATGAGGATTTCCCGCCGACGGTTTCTCGCTACAGTTGGGGCCGGTGTGACGCTCGGCGGCGCAGGCTGTGTTGGGGATGACGGTGCTACTGCTGGAGCTGGCTCGGAACCCGACTCCAGTACTGGAACCAGCGCGGCGTCGACGGCAACCGACCAGAACGACAGACCAGAACCGCCCACAGCTGCTAGCCGCCTGCATCTGGATTACGGGACTGGGACACTCGAAGAGAATATCGTCAGCGGCGGCGTTCCAAAAGATGGGATTCCGGCCATCGACGACCCAACGTTTGCGGATACGCCCCCGGACGGATTAGCTCCGGACGACCCGGTGTTCGGCGTAGTCCGGGACGGGGAGGTGAAAGCCTATCCCCAGTACATACTCGTCCATCACGAGATCGTGAACGACACCATCGCCGGCGACGCCGTCGCTGTGACGTACTGTCCGCTGACGGGCACCGCCCAGGGGTTCGAGCGTGGCCCGGTGGAGTTTGGCGTCTCCGGGCGGCTGGTAAACTCGAATCTGACGATGTACGACCGGGGCACCGATAGCTGGTGGCCACAGATGCTCGCGACGGGAATTAAAGGCCCACTAACTGGCGAGTCGCTGCGTGAGTTCCGGGTCATCTGGACAACGTGGAGCCACTGGTCCGGCGTCTATCCGGAGACGCGCATCCTCACCGAAGACACGGGGTTCTCGCGGCGCTATGGCGTTGACCCGTACGGCCAGTACAACGAGAAACGCGGCTACTATTCGAGTACGCGAACGCTGTTTGAGCCCTTGCAGAGCGACAGTCGTGCTCACCCAAAAGCCGTAGTCATCGGAACGCGGACGGAAACAGGGGCGCTCGCATTCGATAAGGAAACACTGCTGAGTCAGGGTGTGTTGACCGGCCGTATCGACGACACGCCGTACGTCGCTATCGCTGATACTGACCTCGCAAGCGGGTACGTGTACGCGAACCCAGAATCGATGTCAGTTGCAGCGTCGGACGACGGCTACATGATCGACGGGACGGCATATGATGCCGACTCGCTCCCGCTGGACCGCACGCTGTCCTTCGACGCGATGTGGTTCGCCTGGGCCGGCTTCTATCCGGGGAGCGGGTATGTCAACTGACGGCTCGACCGACAAGACAGGTGCGGCTGCCAGCATCCAACGCTTGTTTCGGAACACCGGGGTTGCGGTCAGCGGAGCGCTCAGCCGCCGTGACGGACGGGTGGTTCTGGGTGTGTTCGGACTGGCGTACTTCCTCCTGTATGTCGCTGGGCTCAGACACCTCGGCTTCGGCCCATCCGGCTACGAGGTTTCTGTCGTCAGTAACCCGCTCACCCGTGCGTTCCGACAGGTCGGTCCGTTCCAGTGGGAACCAGTTGCATTAGTGGTCGTCGGCCCGGTCGAACTGCTCGTCGCGCCGCTGAATATGCTTCTCGGGGCCATTCTGGCAGCGCTGGTCGGAGTTAACCTCGCTGTCTCCGTCGTCGCGTGGCGCGGCCCAGCGGCCTGCCGTCTTGGCCCGGGTGTAGGGGCCGTGTCGGGACTACCGGGACTGCTCTCCGGGTTCGCCTGCTGTGGGCCGACTATCCTGCTCGTTGTCGGCGTGCAGGCAAGCGCTGGGCTTCTCTCGCTGTTCCAGTGGCTCCTTCCCCTCACTGTCGTGGCACTGCTCGGAACCCTTCTCTGGGTCGGGAGCCGAGTCGAAACAGTGCGACAGGGTCCGTAGATAGCACCTACTACTGTGGGGACAGATAGTAGCGACAGGATCCTGGGCCGGCCCGTGGTTAGAACTTTTTTCCCTCGATTTGAGGGAAACATATAATTACTCCGTACGACCCATCTACCAGTATGACCGCTACTGTCGTGAGCGAGGTCAACCGACCCTACGTGCCGACGGGCGGGGCGAAACTGACCGCTGAAATCGAAGTCGAGCCCGGACGGTTGGAGGAACCACCCACGCGACAGATTGCCATCTGTATCGACGCCAGTGGATCGATGGCCGGCGACGACATTGAGCAGGCACGCGCCGGCGCTGAGTGGGTGTTCGGGCTTCTCGACGAGGAGGATTACATCTCGATCATCGCCTTCGACAACGAGGTCACGACGGTGCTTTCGCCGACGCGGTGGGGAACGATTTCGCGCGAAACGGCAGTGGACGCGGTCGCTGACATCTCTGCAGGCGGGGGCACTGATATGTACAGCGGCCTGCTGGAAGCGAAGGCGTCTCTGCAGGATCTACCGACCGACGATAACACGGCCCGGCGAGTCTTGCTTCTCTCCGACGGGAAGGACAACTCCCACGATCCGGAAGCGTTCGGGACGTTAGCACGCGAAATCGACACTGAGGGTATCAGAATCAAGGCGGCCGGCATCGGGAGCGACTACCGCGAGGAGACGATTCGGACGCTCGGGACCGTTGCCCGCGGCGAATGGACACATCTGGACGCCGCCGGTGATATCGAGTCGTTCTTCGGTGACGCAGTCGAGGAGGCCGGGACCGTTGTCGCTCCTGACGCCCGTCTCGAACTTGACATGGCTGACGGTGTCGAGGTGAGCGAGGTGTACCGCTCGCTTCCACAGACCCAGTCCGTGAACCCCGACTGGGAGAACAACACGGCCGTCGTGCCGCTGCCCGACCTGCTTGAGCGGGAGACTCAGCGAGTGGTGCTGAAGATCCACGCCCCGGGCAATGACCCGCAAGACGCCGTGTCATTGGCGGATGTCACGCTACACGCCGGCGGCGAAACGACCCAGGAGTCGATCACCGTCGACTACACCGACGACGAGGCGAAACTGGCCGAACACAACGAACAGGTCGACGTGGACCACCGACAGACCGTTATCAAGACGGAACTCGGCAAGGGCAACGTCGCCGAAGCCCAGACGCAACTGGAGCGGATGACGCGCATCCACGGCGAGGAGACCGAGGCCGTCCAGACAGCCGAACGGGAGACGCGCATCGTGATGGAAGGCGGACGCAAGGAGCAGAACAAGGCGACGAAAATCGTCACCGACGAGGGTATCCAGAAGTGATCGTCCCGATCTGTGGTGTCAGCAGGGCCGCTACTGGCCGGAGAAACGGGTGATTCATGACCTGGGAACCTGAGAGCGGTGATGTCATCGCCGGCCAGTACAAACTCGAGGAGTTCCTTGGCAAAGGAGGGTTCGCAAAGGCGTTCCGCGCGACAGACATCGAGAGCGGCGAGTCGGTCGCCGTCAAATACCCCAACTACACCGAATCCCAGAACGACCCCGACATCATCGAGGAGTACTTCAAAAAGGAGGTCGGCTCCCTAGAACGAATCCGCCGGGCCGGCGGTCACCAGAACGTGATGGACTACTACGACCAGGTCACAGAGCGTGACGTTCCGTTTCTGGTCGTCCAGCTGATCGTCGATGGGATCGAACTCGACGAGGTCATCGACCAGCACGGCCCGATCGACGACAGCGAACAGGTCCGCCAGATCGGCATCGATCTCTGTGACGCGATGGGCTTTCTCCACGAAAACGAGATCGTCTATCGGGACCTGAAACCGGAGAACGTGATGCTTACGCCCGACATCACACCTACGCTGATCGACTTCAACACGGCGACGGGGTTCGATGCTACCGAAGATCCCTCCTCCGGGAACACCGGGACGACGATTCTGGGGCCGTTCAAGCCCCGCGAAGTCGCCGAGGCCAGCCGAACCGACGTTCGGCAGGGTCCCTGGTCGGACGTCTATTCCATCGGAAAGATACTCCTGTTCCTTCTCAAGGGGAGCGTCCCGAAGAAAGACGGGGTGAACCCGCAGGCGTTCGGGGCCGACTGCGACGATTATCTGGCTGAAATCGTCGAACGGGCCACACAGTCACACTACCGCGACCGATACCGGAACGCGACGGTCCTCAAGGAGGTCCTCGAACGGCGAGATCCGACGCCGCCCGCGACGGCGTCGGTGACGTACATCCAGGCGGACAGACAGTTCACCGTCGAACCGGGCGACACTATCGGGCGACAGGGCGCGAGCGGTCCCCCGGCATCGATAACAATCGAGGACCCGCAGGGAGAGTACATCTCCTCAGTGCAGGTCCAGTTCGACATCGAGGACGGCGAGTGGGCCCTCCACGACCGGAGCCTCAACGGGACGTTCGTCCAGAAAGGGGCCGGCTGGCAGCGAGTCCTCTCGGAACCCGGACGCAACCGTCTGCGCTCCGAAGGCGAGGACCCGACCGACAGACACGGCGACGTGCCCCCCGAGTCGGTGACACTCACCGACGGTGATCTGGTGTCGCTGGTCCATCCGACCTACGGGGTCACGTTCGAGTTCCATCCGGAGGAGTCATGAGATACAGCACGAACTACGACATCGGCGACAGGAAGCGAGGACAGGGCATCAACGAGGACAGCGTCTCGCTGACGGTGTTCGAGGAGGGCCACCGAGACGGCTACCGCGGACAAGACAGAACACAGCCGCAGAATTCGGATACAGCAGACGACGGCGAACCAGCGGAGGTGACAGACGATACAGCCGGTACTGAGACGGCGGCGTATACGGCTGCCGACACGGACGGCACTGACATTGACGACGGAGATGCGTCCGAAACCGATGCCAACGAACAACCGATGAACCGTTCAGCCGGCGTGTTCGTGGTCGCTGACGGTGCTGGCGGGCACGACGCCGGCGACATCGCGTCGTACATCACGACGACTATCGTGGCCGAACAGCTCGCTCCCGTGGCGATCCGGACGGCCCGGAGCTATCCCGGGGGCTTCGATGTCGATGTCGCCCGTGATGTCCTGCCGGACCCGCCCGGCGAGCGCGAACTCGAAACCGCCGTGGCAGAGGCGATTACAGCGGCTCACCGCGAAATTATTCGGTACGCAAACGAGACCGGGACCCAATCCTACACGACGGTCGTCGCGGGGATCTACGCCGACGGCAAGCTCCATTACGGCTGGGTCGGTGACAGCCGGGCCTACGTCGTCAACAGTGCCCGTGAGACGATCTCGCCGCTAACCAGAGACCATGCCGTCGTTCAGGAGTGGGTCGACAGCGACGAAATCGACCCCGTGGAAGCACACGTCCACCCCAACGGGAACGAAATCACACGCGCGCTGGGCGGGTCTGGCTACGAGGACCCAGATGAGGCGACTGTTGGGGTGGACACACGAACGGTCAGGCTGTACGCAGAAGACACGGTGTTGGCGACCAGCGACGGACTCATTGACGCACAGACCGATGCGCCGGAGCTATACGAGGAGTACGTCGATTCGGATCACGCTGATTCGGTGGCCGAGCGTATCCACGACGAAGTCGTCACCGACGACGAGATCCGCGACGTTGTCCTCGATGCAGCATCCCTTGACGAAGCGAGTCAGGAGTTCGTGTCACTTGCAAACGACCGCGGTGGGAAAGACAACATCTCCGTGCTCCTGTTTGCTGACAGTGCGCTCCCAAAAACACCAGAAAGCGGTGGGATGCCAGTTCGAGATATCGATCCTGACCTCGATATTTCCGAACGTGACACAGTGATTATGACAGACGAGTAGAGAGAAAGTTTCGTGGGACAAGTATTTTATTTCTCGACTCTGTAGGATCTAACGAAACCCATGCCTGAATCCGACCGTACGGTAAAATGCCCCATATGCGACGAGGACTTTGATCCGACAGTCGCGGGCGGATGGTGCACAAACCCGGACTGTGGTGAGTGGCAACACACTGACGAAAGCGCCGCTGATTTTGACACCGACGATGGGGTGCCAGACGATGCCGACTTGATACCGGAAGGCACGGACGAGGCAGACCCGACGGGTGGCCAGTCGATGGGAACCAGTGATGAACCCGACACGCCGGATGGCAACACTGGTGACGATGCTAGCGCCGACGATGTCTCGGCGGATGCGGCCTCGGACACTGGGGCAGCCGAGGCAGAGGATGAGACGGCGGAGACGGCGACGGAAAACGAACCTGAAGCCGACGCCGAGGCCGAAAACGGAACCGAGCCGAACACTGCGGAAGAACCCGACGAGGCCGACGACACCCCGGACAAGTCCAGCGGTGACTCCAAAGCGGACGCCGAGGAGTCAGGCGAAACCCCGGAGACAGATGACGACCCGGCGACCATTACCTGTCCGGACTGTGACCGCGAACTCGACGCTGACGCGAATTTCTGTGTCGCCTGCGGTGCAGACGTACAGGACATCACACCGGGAGACGACCGCTCGCTCGACACGTGCCCGTCCTGTGATACCGCTGTCGACGACGATGCCAGTTTCTGTGTCAACTGTGGGGAGGACTTAGACGCGCATCGCGGCGAGAGCGACACGTCGACGGCTGACTCGGCAGGGCCGTCGACCGCCGACGAGACGGAGAGTGAGTCAGCAACCGCGGGCGACGCCGTCGACACACTCGCCTCACAATCCACCGACGATGCGGCGGTACCGGACAAACTCGTCCTCTCGATCGAGGGCCGAGATATCACCGTCGAAGACGGGGATCGAATCGGCCGGGAGATCCGGGCAGCACTATTGGATGCCGGCCGACCGGAAGACGAAGCGGTTCGGATCCACCGCGAACACGTCCGGTTCGACCGCCAGCCGGACGGGTACTATCTGGTCGACCTCGGGGACAACCCGACGCGGCTGAACGAGACCCAGCTGCAGAAAGGCGACCGGGAACCGATCCAACCGGGCGACGAACTCGAACTCTCGGGCGTCGCCACGATGACACTTCGGGCGGCGTGACCACCCACAGTTAAGCGGTCGGTCGGGAAACATCAGGCTGATGGAGCGTGGTCGACTGGGGTTGGAACTCCGCGAGTCCGCCGCACTACTACGAGCTGAAACCTGGCTATTTGTGGGTGTGGGTCTGGCATGGCTCGTCTACGGTGGCTGGGTACTCGCGATGGGGCTGCTGCTGGCGCAGTTCCCGGGGCTCGAACGGACTGTTCTTGCGACATTCGCTGGCCGAACTGTCACGCTACGAACTGTACTCGCCGCTGGTCTCTGGCTTGTCGGTCCGTCACTGGCGACCGTCGTCCTCATCAACCGGCGGCTTCGGAACAGGCACGGCAACCTTGCCGACGCGTATCGGCTGGACCATCCAAGCCTGTTACTCGCTATCCCCGGCAGTGTACTCCTCGGCTGCCTACTGCTCAGTATCATACTCGGGCAGCCATGGCCGCTCACGGTGGTCGTACTGCTCGGGACAGTGCATCTCGTCGTCCGGACTGTCGCCTACGGACACCGCGTCTACACACTCTCGGTCCCGCCACTCCTGTCGCTGCTGGTGTTCGTGAGCGCAGTCTCGCTTAGTACTGGGTGGTTGGTCCAGATGGACACTGCATCCGGCGTATCGTCGGAGCTGTCTCCGTGGCTGACTCAGGCCGGTATTAGTCCCGTTGTTGAGATAGCCCTCAAACTGACGGGCGTTCAGCCATCGCAAGCCACACCTCTGTTCATCGCCATCCCCGGCGTGCTGGCGAGCGTATATCTCCTCTTCCAACTGCTCGCTGGGACCCCGGTCAGAATCCGTGCGCCGCTTTCGAACCCGCAGTACCGTCCGGGCCAGCGGCTCCCGATCATGCCACCGGTCGGCGGCTCTCAAAACGACGACGAGAGTCCGACCGCCGAACGAGACGTGGACGCTGCACCGGATTCTCGGGAACAGACTGGAACCGGAACCGACACCGAAGATGACGACAGCGACGCGGAGTCACCGGGACACACCGGGACCCGAGTGTTTTCGCCCGACGAGGCTCAGGCTGCGCAACCGCCTGCTCACGAATCGGGACAGGGCAACGCGCCGCCGTCAGGGGCTACCACAGAACCGGAAACGGCGGGTGACGACACTGGGACAGGCACGGACTCTGAGACAGCCGGGACGGACGATACGAACGAGACCACCTCGGCAACCGAGGAAGCGTGGATGGATGACACGTCCGTCTTCACGCCGGGCGGCCGCGACGCCGGCCAGGCGTACTGTGGCGAGTGCGGCGAGTCGCTGCCGCCCGACGCTGACACCTGTCCGTCCTGTGGCGACCCCGTCGACGGGTGAGGTGGTCAGCGGTTCGAAACGGGGATGTCGCCGAGCGCGACGGTGTACTGTGTCGACTGTACTGATTCCCCGTCCGGGTACACGAACACCGTTACAGCGACGGTGTCCGGGCGCTCACCGGGCGGGAGGAGCCACGACTGGGTCACGTCGTCAGTGTCTCCCACTGGTAGCTGTCCAGTGCTTGCGGTGTCCGCAACTGTCTCTCCGCTGCGGGTGGTAACGCTGTCGAGACGAACTGCTGTGGGGTCTGACCCGGTGTTCGTCACGTTCACTGTGAGCGTGAACCGCCACCCATCGTCAGCCGTGACGACAGACGCCGCGTCGATGCGGGCTGAGACGTTGGCGGATTTCAGAATCGGGTCGCCGACGTCGGCACCGGCCGGCTCTGCAGTCGGCGTTCCGGGGACCGCCTCTCCCCCGGTGTCTCCGGTTAAATGATGCCCCATCATACTCCCGAAGGTAACGACCTCGATGAGGATCGGCAAGCCGATTCCGACGATGATGAGGAGTCGTAGCAGCGTTTTCTGCTCCGGACCGTCGACGTCGTCGAACATGATGAGAGAGTAGTGAAGTGGTGTTAGACCGGGATCGGCGGGCTACCGGGCGCGAACAGTCCATCAGCGACCATGCTGGCGAGTGGTGGCCCGTAGGCGATGACGATGAGCAGCAGGGCAATTGCCGTCCAGAGCTTGTAGTTGTCCAGAATACGCGGGCTGTGGTCCGCGCCGGACAGCGGTTCTGGGATGTTGCTGTTGACAGACAGCGTCCCGCCGCGGCGAGCGAGCAGGGTGTCAGCCATGACGATGAGGAACATCGCGGCGCCAACGAACAGCAGGAAGCCGCCGATGGCGATCTGGATTCGCATTTCGCCGACCGTTCCGGCGACCCCCTCGAACGCGAACTCGTCGTACGTCGGTTCGGCAGTCCGTCGCGGGATGCCGGCGAGGCCGGCCCGGTGCATGGCGTTCGACATCACTGCCATGCCCACGAACCAGACGTACGGCTGGAGCGTAGCGATGCTGCGCTGTCGGAGTTTCTTCCCGGTGATCTGCGGGACCAGCCAGTAGCTGATAGCCATCGCCGTCAGCGCGAACGCAGTCCCGACGGTGAGGTGGAAGTGGCCGGGCACCCAGATGGTGTTGTGGATGAGGTAGTTGATGTTCATCCCGGCGTTGATCATGCCGGAGAACCCTCCCGCCGCGAACATCAGGCCGGCGAGCATACAGCCGGCGAAGGCCGGCTTGCCCCACGGCAGATTCCGAAGCCAGGAGAGGTAGCCCTTTGCACCCCGCTGGCGAGCGCCATGTTCAACCGAGGCGACCACGGTGAACGCGGTCAGCAGCGAGGGCAACAGCAAGAACATCGTGTTCGTCATTGCGATGAACTTGTAGCCCGATGGAATACCGGGGTCGGTGTACTGGTGGTGGAAGCCGACCGGGGTCGAGAGCAGCAGGAAGGCGACGAAGACCACGCGGGCCAGCGGGTCACTGAACAGTCGGCCGCCAGCCAGTTTCGGCAGGATAGTGTACCAGACGAGGTACGCCGGCATGAGCCAGAAGTACACGACCGGGTGGCCGAAGTACCAGAACAGTGTCCGCGTCAGCAGCGGGTCGACGTTCTGGATGAGTCCGAGCGACCACGGGATGAGGAAGGCGACGACCTCGACGGCGACGCCGATGGTGGAGACATACCACATCAGCATCGTCGTCAGGACCATGAACGTCTGCAGCGGAATGCGTTCATCCGGGTTCTCAGAGCGCCACTCCCACAGGGACTTGAAGTACGCGAGGCCAGCGACCCACGAGCCGACGATGATGAGCGCGGCGCCGATGTAGAACGCCGGGTGCGCTTTCATCGGGGCGTAGAAGGTAAACAGCACATCCGCTTTGAGGTCGTGACCCAGAATCGACGGCGCACCGACGAGACCGCCGATGATGGACACGGCCGCAAGCACTGTTCCCGTGAGCATTATCCAGAAGGCCGACCAGGCGATGCGCTGTGGCAGCTCCCGTTCGAGACTGTTGGCGACAGCCCACGTGAACAGTCCCGCGATGAAGAACGTAGTAAACACGAGCGCCAGCAGAACGCCGTGGCCCGTCAGAATCGTGTAGTAGTCAGCCGAACTGACGAAGCCGCGGAACACGCCAGTGCGGTGAAGCGCCTGAACGACGCCGAACAACGCACCGATTCCGAGGGCGACGAACGCCACGAGGAACTCGCTACGGACGAGCTTCGACGTTTTCGGATAGGAATCGACGAACACCATTACTGATCCGCCTCCTCCTGAGCCTGTGCATCATCTGCTGACTGGTCGATGTTCTCTTGCTGCATATCGTACTCCTCCGGCGGGACGACTTCGACGGAGCCACCCATCGTGTGATGGGCCGCCCCGCAGTATTCGTGACAGATAAGCCCGTACGTGCCGGGCTCGTTGAACCGGGCAGAGACTTCGGAGACCTGGCCCGGGATGACCATCGTGTTTATGTTGGTTTCAACCACGGAGAAGCCGTGTACCACGTCTGCACTGGTCACCCTGAACGTTACGTTGGCACCTGCGGGTACCTGGATCGGATTGTCTCCACTACCAGGAACGAACTGGAACTGCCGGGCAACGACGTACACGGTGTACTTATCGTCGCCAGTCTTGACCACACCGGGGTCGTCGAACGGGGTATCAGTGTTGCCGTTCTGTACTTCTTCTGCACTTATTTGTCCGCCCGAATCATCGACCATCCCGACGCCGACGCCGACTGATCCGTAGGCGATGGTCGCGATGAACCCGACGATGAGCAGTATCGCTGCACCGAGCCAAACCTTTTCGAATCTATGAACCTGCATGATATCACCCGATTATCGAGACGCGGCCGAGGAACTCGACGAAGTACATGAACACCCACAGCAGGCCGATCAACACGAAGTAGAAGGCGACCAGTGCCGCCGTTCCCTTCGGGTCGTACTCGTCGTGGCCTAGCTCGACGGCCGGTTCAGTCTCTTTGGCCTCTTCGACCGGCTCCGGGCCGGTCGCCCGCTGCAGCTCGCCACCTTCACCCATCTGTGGTGGCCGTCCGTTCTGACGGCGTCGCATCGCAACTGCGAACAACAGCGGCGAGAAGAACGCAAGCAGAACCGAGCCCGAGAGAAGCCACTGCGGGCCGGAGAGTTCGATACCGCTCCCTTCCTGTTCGCTTCCGCCCCCACTACCGCCACCGCTGCCACCAAGCGGGCCACCGACAACGACGGCACCCTTCATTCCGAGTGATTCGTGGGGGACGCAGGCGTACTTGTACACGCCCATCTCTTCGAAGGTATGGCTGTAGGTGGTCCCCGACTCGCTGACCGCACCACCTGAGTCAAGCGGCCCGTCGCCGTCAGAGACGACGTTGTGGCCGCCGCCTTCACCGGTCCAAGTCCACGTCACTTCGGTGCCGGGTGTCACCCGAACCGCTGGCGGGTCGAAGGCGAACGCGCCGTTGTTGCCCTGCGCACCGACCGATATCTCGACGCTGTCGGCGTCGGTCCTGTCGACGGTTGTTCCGTCGTAGTTCGAGACGTTGTCGAACCAGCCGCCGTAATCCGGATTCTCGGGTGGGCCTTGCTGCTGTTGCCCGCCGGAGCCGCCGTCACCGGAGCTACCGCTTCCGGGCCGAACGACGACGGCGCCTTTCATCCCAAGGGCTTTGTGGGGGATGCAGACGTACTTGAACATCCCCTCCGATTCGAAGGTGTGGCTGTAGGTCGTGCCGGCCTCGCTAACTGCGCTTCCAGAATCAAGCGGGCCGTCGCCGTCCGAGACGACGTTGTGACCGCCGCCTTCACCGGTCCACTCCCAGACAACCTCTGTGCCCGGGCTGACCATCACCGCGGCCGGATCGAAGGCGAACGCGCCGTTGTTGCCCTGCGCGCCGACGGTGATCGTCACGGTGTCTTGGCCCCGCTTGTCGACGGTCCCGTCGTAGTTCGAGACGTCGTCGAACCAGCCACCGTAGTCCGGTTCCTCCTGTGCTGTCGCCGTGCCAGTCGCGGCCAGCGCCGCTGTCCCGGCTGCGGCACCGACGAACTGTCGCCGACTCAGCGCCATCGTCGCACCCCCACCGCATCGTGCGAATCTGGCAGCTGACTGCTTCTAGCTTCGTGCCGTACCATATCTGGGAGAATAGCAGATTACCTAAAAAAACCCCTGTTGGCGTTTTCAGCCGGCAGGAACGACCCGTTTCTTTTTATAATCCCTCCAACGTACGGCCAGATATGTCTGCGTCAAGCCCTCGGCTCGTGACGTTGCTGGCGCTGCTCGGGCTCGCGCCGGTCGCGTACTACATGCAGGGAACCGGCCGCACCATCGTCGCGCTCTCGCTGATCAGCGTCGTCATCATCGCCGGCAGTCTGTTCTGGATGACAAAACCGACAGAGTCGAGTCCCATCTGATATGCAGTTCGGGACGGCGGGGCTAAGCTCCGGTGAAACGGTCGGTGTCGCGGCGTTCGTCGGGCTTGGGCTCGTCGGGAGCGTCCACTGTCTCGGGATGTGCGGGCCGTTAGTCACCACCTACGCCGATAGACTCGACGACGGCGGACCGGTGTCAGGCCACGAGATACGCCAACACGCGCTGTTCAACGCCGGACGGACGCTGAGCTACGCGCTCGTCGGGACCGTACTTGGCGCTGCTGGCAGTGTTCTGTACGATGTGGCCGGCCTGGCACGTCTCGGGACCGCCGTCCGGGGAACCGTCGGGGTTTTCGTCGGCCTCGCTATCATCACCGTCGGACTGGGGTATCTCTCTCGTGGTCGCGCCGTCGATGTGGCCCGGTCGCTACCGCTAGTGGGGAACCTGTTCCAGCGACTTTCCGCATCGCTCGTCGCTAAGGTCGACCGGTGGGTCGACGGCCCGGGGATGGTCGCGCTGGGCGCGATGCACGGCTTGCTCCCCTGTCCGCTGCTCTACCCGGCGTTCTTGTACGCGTTCGCGACCGGCTCCGCACTCACTGGTGGCCTTTCACTGGCCGCGCTCGGCCTCGGGACGTTTCCGCTGGTGTTCGCCTACGGGACCGCCTTCGGCACGCTGTCGCCGAGCCATCGCGCAACGTTGCACCGGGTACTCGGTGTCGTTTTCATCGCGCTCGCGCTCGTCCCGCTGTCGAACGGCCTGGCGGCGTTCGGTATCGCCATCCCGAAACCACCACTGCCGATGCCCTGGACATGACTCACTGTACGCTCTGTGATCTACCGGTCGATGCACCGGTCACCGACAACGCGGTCGAGGGGACGTTCTGCTGTCGCGGCTGTCTGGAAGTTGCACGGACGCTCGACGACCCAGCGACGGAGAGCCGCGACGCCGCCGACACTGGCCCCGACCCGGACGACGCCGACGGGGAGACGGCCTTCCTTTCTGTTGACGGGATGCACTGTGCGACCTGCGAGACCTTCCTTGAAGCGCGGGCCACAGACCACGACGGCGTCATCGCCGCGGCCGCCAGCTATCCGACGGGGACGATGAAGCTCACTTACGACGCCGACGCGCTCTCGGAGTCGGACCTCACAGAGGCAGTGGCCGGCACCGGTTACGATGCCAGCCTGCAGGCCACGGAAACCGACGACGAGTACGAACTCGAGGGGCGTCTCATCGTCGGCGGCTTCTTCGGGATGATGACGATGCTGTGGTACATCCTCTTTCTCTACCCGGCCTACCTCGGCGTCGATTCGTCCCTGTTACTGTTCGACCCCTCGGGGCAGGCGGGGGATTACCTGCTGTGGAACATGGCCGTGATGACCGGCGTCGTGGTCGGGTACACCGGGTGGCCACTGCTTCGCGGGGCCTACGTCAGCCTCCGCGCTGGTCGGCCGAACATGGACTTACTCGTCGCGATGGCTGCTGTGACAGCCTTCCTCTACAGCGTCGTCGCCGTCATTCTGGGACATACAGAGGTGTACTTCGACGTGGCGACGGTCATCGTCATGGCCGTCTCGGTCGGCGACTACTATCAGGACCGGGTCCGGCGGCGCGCGCTGGACCGGCTCACGGAGTTCACCACACAGCGGGCCGATAGCGCTCGACGACGGACCGACGGTGGTCACGAGGAAGTCGATGTGGGGGCGCTGTCGGCCGGCGACGAAGTCGTCGTCCGCTCCGGCGAGCGAATTCCCGTTGACGGGAGCGTCGTCGAGGGGACCGCCGCCGTCGACGAGTCGCTCGTGACAGGGGAGTCGCTGGCAGTCCGGAAGGCGGACGGCGACGAGGTCATCGGGGGGTCGCTGGTCACGCAGGGCGGCGTCGTCGTGCGTGTCGGACCGGACGCCGAGAGTACCGTCGACCGGCTAACGAACCTGCTGTGGGAGGTCCAGAGCACGCGCGGCGGCGTCCAGCGGCTGGTCGACCGCATCGCCGCCGTCTTCGTCCCGCTGGTGGTCGTTCTGGCTGTGTTCGCCACCATCGGGCACCTCGTCGCCGGAGCGACACCCACGGACGCGATGCTGACTGGACTGGCGGTGCTCGTGGTCTCCTGTCCCTGCGCGCTGGGGCTGGCGACGCCGCTGGCGACCGCAGCCGGCATCCGTCGAGCGTTGGACGGCGGAACCGTCGTCACCGGCGATGCGGTGTTCGAGACGGCCACCGACGCGGACGTGGTCGCCTTCGACAAGACTGGCACACTGACGACCGGCGAGATGGAACTGCTGGAGCGGGCCGACGAGGGAGCGATGGCCCGGGCGGCCGCAGTCGAGCAGTTCGCGGAGCATCCCGTCGCCGGAGCCGTGACGGACGCCGTCCCGGTCCCGGACGCGGATGTCTCCGGGTTCGAGCAACATCCGGGGCAGGGCGTCAGCGCGACGGTTGACGGAGAACATGTCGCCGTCGGGACGCAAGCCCTGTTCGACGACCTCGGGTTCGACGTGCCTGCCAACCTCCGGAGCCGGTGTGAACGTGCGACCGAGAACGGGCGCGTCCCGGCACTCGTCGGCTGGAACGGCGAGGCCCGGGATGTCCTCGTTGCGGGCGACAGGCTTCGCTCGCACTGGGAAGCAGTCGTTTCGACGCTCGCTCGTGACCGCGATGTCGTCGTCATCACCGGTGACCGCCCGGAAGCAGCCACCCCGTTCGAGCGCCACGACGGCGTCGACGAGGTGTTCGCCGGCGTCCCGCCGGAGGCCAAAGCCGAAGTCGTCGAGCGACTCCAGTCCCGCGGGACCGTCGCGATGGTCGGCGACGGGAGCAACGACGCGCCGGCGCTGGCCGCCGCCGACGTGGGCATCGCCATGGCCTCGGGCACGTCGCTGGCCGCCGATGCGGCTGATGCGGTCGTAACGACGGACGACCTGCGCGCCGTCCCTGACGTGTTCTCAGTGACGGCCGCAACCCGTACGCGGGTCCGCCAGAACCTCGCGTGGGCGTTCTGTTACAACGCCGTGGCGCTCCCGCTCGCACTGTTCGGCGTCCTGAACCCGCTGTTTGCAGCCCTGGCGATGACGGCCAGTAGCCTGCTCGTCGTGGGGAACTCCACGCGGACGCTGGCAGGCACGGCCTCACACGGCGAGGCGAGTGCTGATGGGCCGGCTCCGCCACAGCAGCCAGCAGCGGCCGACTGACACCGTGCCATCGATTGCTGTCTTGCCAGCGACCGCTGCCAGTTTGTTATTTGGTATCATGTCTGAAACAGATTTAATATATCACCGATTCTGGTCGTATATACGTCGCTTTCACCGACGTGGTGACCCATGACCTACGCAATTCCCGTTCCCGCGCCAACGTCGTTCGCTCGCTGGCTGTACAGCGGGCGGTCGGCCATCGAACGTAGCCTCGATGCTACGGTCGAGTATGCACCCCTTATCGGGGAACGGGCCGCCGCGGACACCTGTTCGGTGAAGATTCCGTCCGTGGCACCATAGACTGGTTCGCCGCCGTGGGACCGGCGTCCCACTCACGGACGCCGCACTGCGGCGGCGATTCGATCTGGCTCACTGTCGAGCGGCGGGGCTCTGCCTACCGCTTGGCTGCTCCGCCTGATAGGCTACACCGCCTAGTGTAGTCTGTCGACGTGTCGCCGCTCGCCCCTGAGCCTGTACCGTATCGTGTCGCTCTCTCGCTGTCCAGCCCTCGGGTTCTCCATCGTCCCGGTGTGGGAATCCCTGACCGGCCGCTCCCGGCCGGACGTACGTGCCCGCCATCCGCGCAGTCCCCGACCGACGTGACTCGATTGGTGAGTGCCCTCGCGGCCCGGTTCGACTCCGGCCGTCGACGTTATGTCGCTGCAGGCGACCCCCCCGACCGAGGTATCGGCCGACGTATCACTGCGCGTTCCGCGTGGCGGGTCCGAGACCCTCGAAGCCGGTGTCGCCGGCGTCCTCGCGGCCGTCGACGGCGTCGAAGACGTGGCGGTCGACCGCGTGACAAGCGTGCGTCCCACCTGGACCGACATCCGGGTCGACGCCGACGTGTCGCTCACGCTCCAGGCCGACGACGACCGGAACACCGCGGATGGCCGAAGCGAACTCCTCCAAGAGGGGTTCGGCGTGATGGCGGTCAACCGCGTCGATGTGACCGGTGACGCGTAAGCGACGCCCCTCAAGCATCCACATATCTTCCCGAACATTCCAGACGGATCCGGGCCTTCGCCCGGTGCAGGTTCGAGTCCTGCCGGGAAGTCCACACGTATGCACAGGATCTACCTCGCCGCTGTCATCAGTAGGCGGCGACGCGATTCGAAGAACAAAGCACAGTCACGCCGCACTCGGCGGCTGTAGCCGCCGAGACCGGTCGCAGTCGTTCCTGATCCCGGATTGGTCTGCCGTCACCGTGTGGCCGAGCCTGTAAGATACTGGAGCGCGAAGCACGAGGCATGACCGTCCATACGTCCGACGACCGGTGGCTCGATGCGCCAGTCGAGACGGTGTTCGCGTTCATGGACGAGCCGTCGAACCAGGCGGCCGTCACGCCGAGCCTGACCCGTGCCGAGCGCATCGAACGCCTGCCGAACAGCGGCAACCGCGCCGCCTACGAGTACAGGATGTTCGGACTCACTTTTACTGGCGAGGTCCGAGCATCGACGTACGAGCCGCCCGAGCGAATCGTCTACAACATGGACGGCGACCTGACGGGGCGGATCGCCTGGCGGTTCGAACCCGAGGACGGCGGCACACGGCTCACGTACGCGGCCGACTATGAAGTTCCGGGGCCGCTCCCGGAGTTCCTCTTCGCGCCGGGCATCAGATGGTACAATCGCCGAGAAGTGCGGCGGCTTCTGGCCAACGTCGCAGAGGCGGTCGAAGGGGAAGAGCGGGCCGTCGCCAGTTCGTTGTCGTAACTCCGGGACGCTACTCGTCGGTCCAGAGCGCGTCCGAGAGCGTCCGCTGGACCGCTTCCTCGCCGACGGCTGTAGCGAGCGTCTCGAACCCGCTGCGCTCGACGGGGTCGGCGGCGTTTGCGACCAGTCGGGAGACGATGAACTCCGGCGTGGACTTCCCGACGGTGCCAAAGCGGGGCTGATAGTCGACCTGCAAGTCGAGGTCCTGATTCAGCCCTTCAGCGAAGATGCCGTCGACGCGAGCCTCCGTGGGCAGCGGTTCAAGGTCGTCTGCGAGGTGGGTGACGAACACGCCAAGCGCGTCGCGGTCGACAGTCAGCGTCACGAGCCCGTGGAGGAGGTCGGCGGCGGAGCCGGGTTCAGTGATGGCCTCGAACTCATCGACGAGCATCAGCGTCCGGTCGCTCTCGGTCAGCGGCGGCACGACCGACCGCAGCGTCGATTCGAGGACGCCGGCGTTGAACGACGCGTGCCGCCGGTGGAACACGACAGTGTCGACGATGCCCACCTCTGCGGCTTCGGCGGGGACCGGCAGCCCCATCTGGGCCAGCAGTTGCACCTGACACAGTGTCTCCAGCAGGGTCGTCTTCCCACCGGAGTTCGCGCCGGTCAGGACAGCCACTCGGTCGCCGCTGGGTGGCTGGTTCGCCCGGTCCAGGTCCAGCGTGTGGTCGCCGATAGCGTAGGTGATCGGCTGGACGCTCTCTACGTCGGCGATGGTGAGGTTCCGCGCGCGTTTGACTGCGATTGTCTTGCGATCCTCGACGAAGGTGGGGCGCGTCAAATCGAATGCGATAGCAAATCGGGCGAGTGAGACGGAGAAGGCGATGTCGTCAACCGCTTCGACTGCAGCGTCGATGTCCGCACGCGCATCGGCGAGGTCGTCTTCCAGTCGGTCGGCGACCGCCCGCTCGCGCTCTTGCACGTCGCTTCGGAGTGTGGTCCGGAGTTCCCGGAGCGCCACGTCGACGAAGTCCCGTGCGTCGGTCGCCTCCCGAGGCATCGCGTCGCGGATTCGTGCGGCGTCGATGCCGGTCTCGCTCGTGACGTGCCGGACGAGCGCGTCCTGAAACTCGTCGGGTCGCCGTGCGCCCTCCTGCACAGCTTCGACAACCTCCATCGATGCCGCCGCGAGGTCCTCGATTTGCCCGAGTTGATCGCGCAGACGGTCGAGCTCGTCGTCAGCCCCTTCGCCGACAGCGTCGCCGTCGCCCGCGAGGCCAGCGAGTGCTGCCCGGCCAGCCGACAGTGACTCCCCGTCGATGGCCGCTAGCGGCTCGAACACGCCGCTTTCAATGCCGGTGTCGCGGAGAGCGAGCGCCACGTCAACTGCGGCCAGTTCGCCGCCGTCCGCATCGTACTCGTCGAACGCACCGAGGACGGCCCGCTGGTCCGCGTCGGAGAGGTCGGCCCACGTGTCCCGCGCTTCGAGCACGTCGTCCAGCCGCTCGTCCATCGCCTCGCGGGTCGGCAGTGGCGTCAGCACCCGGATGCTATCGGCTGCGTCCGCCGTGACCGCGTACTCATCAGCGAGGTCGAGCAGTTCTTTGTACACGTCGCGGGTATCTCTGGTGGCGAGCAGGTCCATCGACTCGGCGCCGGTCGCCCGCCGGAGGATGCGCGTCGCTCGCCCCCGGGAGAGGCCGGCCGTGGTTAGCGCTCGTGTATCCGCCGACTCGATGGCCGCGATGGCCCGCTCGACGCCCAGCTCCTCGGTGAGCAGTTCGGACGTCTTCGGGCCGATGCCCCAGTACTCCTCCAGTCGCATGGACGGGTGGAGAACGGCGGCCCGCTTAGGCGTTTTCAGTTGTCGGGCTCGTCGTCGTCGATACCGAAACGCTCGTGGAGCGGCCCCGGCTCCCCGCGGGCCTGCCGGTCAGCCCGCCGGGCCGCACGGCGTGCGATGAGCGCTCCAAGCGCTGCCGGAATCGCCAGACCAAGTGACACGAGCGCGGTCTGCTCGGAGACGACTGATGGACCATCTGACAGGAGAACTTCGTAGCCGACGACAAGTACGACGACTGCCACGCCGGCGACGACGAGGTACAGCCCGCGGGCCAGCACCTCGCTGGGGTTCCGGAGCTGTGAGAGATACGCGGCTGGGCCGAGCCAGCCGGCCAGCAGGACGCCGACGGCCACGGAAAGCGAGAGATCACCGACGAGGATGACGACGGCGTACAGCATGAGCGGCGCAATCGCGATACCGAGCGAGAGGCCAGTGAGTGAGACTGCCCACGTCGGCGCACCGGAATCCATCGATTCCAGTGTCTCGGTCAGGCGTTCGTCGAGCATTTCTGCCTGTTCGTCGGTGAGAAGCGACGCGTCACAGTGTGGACAGGCCATCGCTGTGGACTCCAGCGACTCGCCGCACTCCGGGCAAGTGGAGTCCGACGCGCCGCGCCACTCGGTCATATCTCCCCTTGTACGCCGAGCGGTTTGAGTGGCCCGGGTAGTGTCAAACTAGTTGAATAATGTTGTAGGGAGCACTAATACTGCACCACAGCGTAGAACTACCTGCCCGGCCGAATAACTGTCCCGTCGGTGGGTTTCTAGCTGAATATTGTGGTTTGAGTGATAGAAAGAAATAATCCATCACGGGCCTACTACGGAGTATGGGGGGCGTTGATATTCTACATGTCGATGACGACAAGGGGCTTGCTAGCCTGACTGCCGACCTCCTCGAACGCAAAGACAGCCGGTTCAACGTGGAGACTGCCGCAAGCGCGACAGAAGGGCTACACCTGCTCGATGAGTTCTCACCAGATTGCATTATCTCTGACTTCGAGATGCCCGGGAGAGACGGCCTTGAGTTCTTAAAGGCCGTCCGGGCGGAACACTCCAAACTCCCGTTCATCCTGTTTACTGGCCGAGGAAGCGAAGAGATCGCAAGCGATGCTATCTCTGCCGGCGCAACAGACTACTTACAGAAACAATCCGGGACCCAGCAATACGAACTACTGGCCAACCGTATCAACAACGCCGTCACTCGCTACCACTCAGAAAAACAGCTACGCGAGACCAAAGAGGAGTATGCCGCTGTTTTCGAGAACGCACAAAACGGACTCCTGCTCGTCGATGTCGAGCAAGACGGGTTTCGTTTCCGGCGGTGTAACTCACGGGTACTGGAGTTTACGGGACTTGCAGAGTCGGAACTCATCGGTAAGACGCCACAGGAGGCGCTCGGATACGAGAACGCCAGAGCGGTCGCCGGCGCGTATCGGAAATGCGTCGCCATGCGCGAGACGATTTCGTACACGGTGACACTGACGCATCCAGTCGGCGACGTCGTCCACGAAGTCAATACCACGCCGATAATCAGAGACGGTGAGGTCGAGCAACTCGTCGTCGCGTTTGCCGACATCACCGAACGGTACGCCCGTGAGCAGGAGTTACGCGAAGAACGGGCTGTCATTCAACAGGCGCTCGATACGCTCGATGACCCACTGTTCGTTATCGATATCGATGGCCACCTCAAGCACTGTAACCGCCGCGCACTCGAGCTTACCGGGCGCACCGAAGACACAGCCGTCGGAACGCCGATCACCGACCTGTTTCCTGACGACGAACGGGAGACGATTACTGACGCGGTTGACGACGCACTTCGCACTGGCCGAACGACTGTCACGGCTAGCCTTCGCCTCGACAGTGGTCAACGACAGTCCTACGAGTTCCGCGCTCACTCTCTGACTAACCTGGATAACAACACTGCAGGGCTGGTCATCGTTGGTCAGGATGCCCCTGATTCTTGATAGCGTGTACATTTGTTGTCGTCGCCGGTGACTATGACAGATCTCGTGTGCTGGGCTGTGCTGATCGGTCGCCAACCGCAGAACGGTCTGTGTCCTCCTGCAGATGATTTGTTCGCCCTGTAGCTCCCTGGACTTTATACTATATGACGGTTGAATTGCACAATACCAATGAAAGACGTGCTCTCCAGAATCGGAATCGGGTCTGCCACAGTAGACACGATTCTGCCGACAGATACCGTCAGAGCCGGCGAATCCGTCCAGGCCGAGATCCAGGTTGAGGGCGGGTCGACGGATCAGGATGTCGACGCAGTCTACTTCGCGCTGGAAACCGAGTACAAGTCCGACGAAGGCTACAAGGATGCTATTATCGACCAATGGCAACTCACCGAGCCGTTCACTATCGAAGCGGGTGAAAACCGACGTTTCGAGACTACCATCGATATTCCCCGGGAGACGCCGGTAACCACACGCTCGACGGCCGTCGAAATCGAGACCGGCCTCGATATCTCGATGGCGGTCGACCCCGGCGACGAGGATTACATCGAGGTCGAACCGACACACCGAATGCAGGCGGTGTTCGACGCGCTGGACTCGCTCGGCTTCTCGCTCCACGCCTCGGCCTGTGAGGCAACGGCCGGGAGTCTGTTCACTACGTCGGCAAGTTTCGTTCAGGAGTTCGAGTTCCGACCACAGCGCGGTGAGTTCGCGGATCAGGTCGACGAGGTCGAAATCGTCCCAGTGTTCGACGACGACGGGCTCACGGTGTACATGGAGGTCGACCGCAGCGCCGGACTGCTCTCGGAGATGACCGACGCCGACGAGCGACACACTGAACTCACGATAGACGCCCCTGATCCTGACCCCATCGAGCCACGGCTCGCGGAAGCAATTCGGGAATTGAGCTAGGCCGCTGGCGTACGTTGCCGCCCTCAGCCCCAGAACGACTGCGTCCGTGCGTACTCCCGTTCCTGCCGGAGGATGTCCCGGTAGAACTCGTCCTCGTCCTCCCGCAGACGGTTGATGATGCGGGCGGCGTTGTGCGGCCCGACACCGCGGGCTGCCAGCGCGACTACTGCTCGCTTCCCGTGGCTCTGGACCAGCGAGGCCGAGCGGTAGGCGCGTTCGGTCATCTTCTCCTGTTCGTCGTCCTTATCGTCGGTCCGGACAGCCGAGACGACTTCCTCGGCCCAGGGATTCAGCGCGGCGATGCGGGTCGACCCACACTGTGGACACGACGGCTGGTCGCGCACGCGCTTGACCTGCTGCTTTCGGTCCCACTCCTTGCAGTGTAAACACATGAGGATGACGCGGTCGCTCTGGATGCGCTCCTTGACGGTCTTGATGACGCTCGCGTCGGCGTTTTCCGGCGAGAGGAGTTCCCGCCAGGAGGAGCTACCGCCGGTCCCGATGGGTGTGTGCTCGCCCACTGTTTCGAGCGCCACGTCCCCGCTCTGAATGTCTCGGAGGAGGTCGGCCGTTGCCGCAATGGCGAGATCCTCGTGGCGCACCTCGCGCAGGGCTTCGTCGTACATTGGCGTGTCTTCGAGGGCGGCAAGCAGGCGGTCACGGCCGAAGTCCGTCGACCCGCGACCGCGCCAGCGCTTGAGCGATCCGAACTTCGTCGCCACCTGCGCCAGTTTGAATTTCAGCGCGTCAGCGTTTTTCAGGCTGAGTTCGATCAGGGCCGGGAGGTGGTCGGGATCGGTGTCCTCAATGACATCTATGACGTCGCCGGCGGTGATTCGCCGCGGGACCTCCAGTGTAATCCGGTAGGGGTCGACTTCCATCGCGACTGATTCACCCGCTCGCTGGCCCAGCAGCGCTGAGAGGACCCGTCCCAGCGTCTCGTTGATCTTGTGGCCGTAGCAGGCGTTGACGATGACCTCCCGGCCGTGAAACTCCACCAGAATGGTCGTATCATCCGGAATCGGTCCTTCGTGTTTCTCGACCTGTGCGAGGCCGTCGGCGACGGTCTCCGGGCCGGCGGCGTAGCGAGTCGCCACGTCCCTGGCGACGGCGTCGGTGTCCGCGCCACCTTGGAGTTGCCGACCAGCCACGCGACGGAGTTCGCCGACTTCCGCGGCGACGGCTCTCGGGACCGGAATCTCCTGCCCGACCCACGACGGCACCTCCCCGGCGGGGTCTTCGATGGGTGAGACGGTGACGACTTCTTCTTCCTCGTCGATATTCGTGATGCGCCACATCTCCCCGCGCTGGACGAACACCTCGCCGGGCGTGGCGAAGTTGACGACGAACTTCTCGTCTAAGGTCCCGACCTGCTGGCCCGAGGCCACGTCCTCCACGTCGTAGGTGGCCTCGTCGGGGATCATCGAGAGGTTCTGATAGAAGTACTGCCAGGTCCCACGGCGCTTCTCTAGGGTGTCCCGGTCCTCGTCCAGCCAGATGACGTTGTTCGCCGCGAGTTCCTCGATGACCTGCTTGAACTGGGCCTCGTCAAGGTCCCGGAACGGGTACGCGCGGGTCAGTATCTCGAAGGCCCGCATCGCCCGGATTTCGCCGGTGTCCATCACCAGCCCGGCGATCTGGTTTGCGACTGTATCGAGGCTCCCATCGTGAATTTCCGCCGGTTCGACATCGCCGCCTTCAGCCTGTCTCGCAATTGCCAGCGCCTCCAGCGTGTCGTCGGTGTCGGTCGTGACGACCGTGCCTGAGGAAACGAGGTCCCGGCGGTGGCCGGCACGGCCGACCCGCTGGACGAGGCGGGACACCTGCCGGGGGCTGCCGTACTGGACGACGTGGTCGACGTGGCCCACGTCGATACCCAACTCCATCGAGGAGGTACACAGCAGGGCATCGAGGTCGCCGGCTTTGAAGCGGTCCTCCACGTCGATCCGGGCCTCTTTCGACAGCGAGCCGTGGTGAACGCCGAGGTCGGTTCCCAGTTCTTTGAACCGTGATCCCAGTGCCTCCGCTGTCTGTCGGGTGTTGACGAACAGCAGCACAGACTCGTGTTCGTCGATGAGGTCGGCAATGTACCGGACGTGACTGGCCGTTCTGGCGTCGGTGACGAGGGTGCTTGATAGCTGCTCGTCGCGGTCAGTAATCTGGGGCCGAACCACTTCGATATCTAGCCGGCTGCCGATGTCCACTTCCACGATGGCGCAGGTTCGGCCGCCAGTGAGAAACCGGCCGACTTCGTGTGGGTCGCCGACGGTCGCCGAGAGGCCGATTCGCTGGAACTGCCCGGACAGTTCCCGGAGTCGCTCCAGACCGACCGTCAACTGCGCGCCGCGCTTGGCCGCAGCGAGTTCGTGGACCTCGTCGATAACGATATGCTCGACATCCTCTAGCGCTGTCCGGAGCTTCGACCCGGTGAGCATCGCCTGTAGCGTTTCGGGCGTGGTCACGAGTACGTCTGGCGGATCGTTGGCCTGCTTCTGGCGCTGGTAGTCCGTCGTATCGCCGTGGCGAACGTCCACCTCGAGGCCGAGCGTCTCGCCCCACCAGTCCAGCCGCTGGCGCATGTCCCGGTTCAGCGCCCGGAGTGGCGTGATGTACAGCGCGCCGATGCCAAAGCGGTCCTCGGACTCGGCCAGCGCATCGAAGACCGGCAACATCGCCGTCTCCGTTTTGCCGGTTCCGGTCGGGGCAACCACTAGCGCGTCCCGTCCGGCGGCCAGCGTCGGAATCGCCTTTCGCTGTGGATCGGTCGGCGTCGTGAAGCCGCGCTCTGAGAGCGCACTGCGGACGGCCGGCCCGAGCGCAGTGAAAGCGTCATCGCCGCGAGCGACCCCGTCAGTCATCGCCCTCTCTAGCGACTACACCGGGTTAAACACGTTGTGTCACATTCTCTCGTCCCCCACCGGTAACCAGAGCACTGCGGGCGTTGCGGGGGAGAACGGGTACAGCCTTATGTCGTTGCCCTGGGATATGTGGAACCATGACTGACGCCTGTGCAACTGCGGCCGGTGATGGCCTGTGAACACGCTCGATGAGATCGAACGGGCGGTAAAGGACACGGCCCACTACGTTAGCGGGAACCTGGCGAACTACGCCAACAGAGCCGCTGGCGAGAACCCGAGTGGGGAGCAACAGGTCGGTGGCGACGTGTGGGCCGATGACCTGTTTTTCGACGCACTCGCGTACATCGACGGTATCGGCGCGTACGCGAGCGAGGAACGTAGCGACGTGGTCGACTGTGGCGAGGGCTACAGCATCGCCATCGACCCGCTCGATGGCTCCTCGAACCTCGCCTCGAACAACTCCGTGGGGACGATAATCGGGGTCTACGACGCTGAACTGCCCGCGGCGGGCCGGAAAATGGTCGCATCGCTGATGGTGCTGTACGGCCCATACACGACGCTGACAATCGCCCGGTCCGACCGCGATGTCGTCCAAGAGCACCTCCTCCGGGACGGACACAGCGAGCGCTGGGGCCAGTTCGAACTGCCGGCGGAGGCCACAGTCGTCGGTCTCGCAGGTAAGACCGGCGAACGTACTGACGAGTTCAACGACATCGCGCAGTCCTTCGAGCGGGACCTGAAGCTCCGCTACGGCGGTGCGACCGTCGCCGACCTGGCGCAGGTGCTCGAGTACGGCGGACTGTTCGGGTATCCGGCGACGACGGGGTATCCGAACGGAAAACTCCGGGTCCACTTCGAATCAGCGCCGCTTGCGTACCTTGTCGAGGCAGCCGGTGGGGCTTCCAGTGACGGCTCGCAGTCCTTACTTGATGTCGAGCCGGACGGCATCCACGACCGGACGCCGACGTTTCTCGGTAATGCTGAACTGGTCGATGAACTCGAAGCGGCGCTCTCAGAAGGATAAGCGGGTAGAGGCAGCCGGCTCAGACCTGCTGATAGGCTCCTAACCGTGTGCCATCGAGGAGGAACGCCTCGGCGTCCGCCATTCCCTCGGGCAGGAACGGGGCAAGGAACTCCTGGCCGTCGACGTTGACCCACGTCCCGCCGGAGCGGTCGTTAAACGCCGGAAAGACGACGATGTCCGGCGCGTTCTCGACTGGTTGGTCGAACTGTTCGGAAAAGGGCTCAGTCACCAGCGAGCCGCGGAGCCAGGCCCGCTCCTTCTGGGCCCCGCCGACGTTGTCCTCCAGCCGGATAACCGGGTGTTCGTGGCCGACACAGACGACATCCGCTTCGAGTACGTCCGGCGCAGGCCAGGTGTGGCCGTGGGCGAACCCGACCGAACCGATTCGGGTTCCGTGTCCGGGCGTTATCTCGATCCCGGTGTCGAGGTCGGACAGGACCGGCTCCAGCCCGCCGTCGTGGTTCCCTTTCACCAGCGTCACGGGCACGTCGACAGCCTCAAACAGCGCATCGAGTTCCGTGCGCTCGTCCGCGAACGGGTCGCCGATAGCGTGGCCCAGATCACCGATAATGACCAACTGGTCGGCACGGGCTCGGTCGAGACACGTCAGCAACCGTTCCCGGCGGGCCTCGGCGGCCGACTGAAGTTCGACCCCTTCGTATCTGAGTCCCGCTTCGATGCCGGCGTGGTAGTCTGCGACCGCCAGCAACCGCTCCCCGTCGGTGTCGACTGTGGCCGCCGGAAAGCCGGGAAGCGGTTCGACACGCATTGCCCCTGTCTTGGCTGTCGGGCGAGAAAAGCACCGCGGCTCAGTTCCGGATCGCTCCCGGAACCGGCTGTGAGTCTTCGTTCGCTTATATCGGTTTGAGCTTGCCGTCGTCGGGTTCGTAACACCGACCGCCCATCAGGGCGTCCTGAATGGCGCCGTCCACCGCGTCGGCGTCGGCCCCGTAGCGGTCGACGACCGCCGCCAGCAGTTCTTCGCGGTCGGCCCCGTTGCCGTCGTCGAGTTCGTCCATGACCTCCATCGCGGCGTCTTCGAGATCAACGTCCTCGGCAGGCTCTGTGTCGCCGTCATCTACTGGGTCGCTTTCGGAGGTGGGTTCTGAGGCTGTTTCCGTCTCGGACCCGATCGTTTCGGGTTCGGACGTGGGCGCTGTCTCCGCCTCTTCTTCCGGTTCGGGTTCTGGCTCCGGAATCGACTCTGTCGTGGAGGCGGGCTCCGTCTCCGGCTCGCTGTCTACCGACGTGCCCGCGTCCGCCTCGGCGGATATCTCCTCGTCGGGGTCCGGCGTCTCGATACCGGCCTCGCCGGGCTCGTTGACCTCCGTACCCGTCTGGAAATCGGTGCCGTACTCCTGCTCGATCTCCTCGCGCTCGTCCTCGTCCAGTTCGAACTCCGGATCGAACTCGCCGAGGTCCTCGTCTGCGTCTGTCGTCGTTGCATCGCTGTCCGTGGCTGTCGACGTGGCCGCTTCTGGCTCGGCGGCGGTGGCGTCAGCGTCGGCTTCGGTCGTTTCGGCGCCCGCCACGCCGTCGGTCTCAGACGACGACTCCGGATCGCTCACGGACGTAGCTGTGGTCGAAGTTTCGGCCTCGGTGTCCGCCGCTTCGGTTTCCGTGGCCGACGGCGATGGCTCCGAAACATCCGTCGTCTCGTCGGTGCCAGCACCCTCGGTTGCCGGCTCTGTTGCCGGTTCGTCTGTAGGGATGTCGCTCCCTGTCGTCTCAGCCACTGGTTCGTCAGCTGTTGTCTCCGTTGCCGTCTCACTGGCTCCGGATTCTGTCGCCGGTTTGTCGGCCGTCTCGTCCGCGCCTGCCTCGTCTGCCGTTGTCTCTGGCGTGGAAACGTCGGTGTCGAGGTCGAGAGAGGCCAGCAGCGGAATCGGGTCGTCGGTCCCGTCGTCGGGTGACAGCGACAGCCCTTCCGCTTCGTCCGTGTCCCCGGCGACGACCCGAGCGGCGTCGAGCGCCGTTGTTCGGAGCGCGTCGAGGTAGTCGCCGGTCGTGCCGTAGTGGTCCAGCGCGAGCGTGATGCCCGCCGCGGCGCTCTCGTCGATGCCCTGGTCAAGCAACGCAAGGCGGAGTTCGTCGCCGGTCAGGCCGACCTGTTTCGCGCTGGCCATCTGCCCGATGCGCGAGACGGTCTGCTCGGCGGCCTGAATGACCCATCGGTCCCGCGTGTCTGCGTCCACTTCGCTGATGCTTTCGGGCCGTACCGAGGTGAACACCCGGTCGCTGTCGTCGGGCTGGAAGGTGCGGGCCTTGCCCGTAACGGCGACGAACATCGGCGGGTCGGCGGCTTCGAGGAAGGCCAGTTCGTCGGGCTGGTACTGGCCGGCGTAGATGACGAACGGGCCGGTCGGGTCCACGACGCGAGCGCGCAACACGTCGTCGTTGACCTGTTCGAGTTCGGTGAGGACGCCGACGAGGAACAGGCGGTTGACCCGCGCGCCGGTCGGCGTGACGACGTAGTTCGGCGCGCGTTCCTCATCGGACTCGGAGTACGAGAAGTCGGCGTCGTCGAACTCCGCGGCGAACAGCCGATGGGCGACCTCTCGGCGGCCGGGGCCGCTGTCTCCGGATTCGCTCATGTGTCTGCCTCCTGTAGGAGGGTCCGCGCACGCGTTGCGGGGTCGTCGTCGGCCTCGGCGAAGGTCGAGGCGGTAAGATTCGCGCCGTATTCATCGACCGACAGCGACCCGCGGACAACGTACTCGCGGCCCACGATACGGTCGCTGATACGGTCGGCGACCACTTCTTTATCCATCGCGTCGCGGGCGTGCTCGCGGGCGTCGTCGAGGTCGCCACCGTACACGCGGGCGGTGAGTTTATCATCAAGCACTGCGGTGACGGTGTCGGTTCCGTCGTCGAGGATGGCCTTCGTCCGCAGGTCGTCCTCGCCGTCGACCGCGCCGTGGGAGCGACACTGGCCGTTCTGAATGACGCGGCCACACTCCGGACAGCGCTCGATGAGGCCCGAGCCGTCCCGCACTTCGATGACGTTACCGGCCAGTTCCACGTCGAACAGGCCGCCGCTCTCGACGGCCTCGCGGATCGACAACCGGGGTGCGTCTTCGGCGACATCGACCGTGCGGTCCAGCGCGGTCACCGCCGAGAACTCGGAGACGTTCACCGATGGCGCGCCACGGAACTCACGGACGAACGTCTCGTCGAGGCGCACGGACGCCCCTTCCTCGATTTCGTCATGGGGCTCCCAGTCGGTGAACGGGAGCCGGCCGCTCTCGTCGCCGACGACGCCGCTGAGAATCGTTGTTTCGCCGTCGCGGCCGTCGATGACCTTCTGTTCGCATTCCAGCACCTGCACCTCGACAGTGATGCCGCGGTCGCCCGGTGCGAGGTCCTGCAACGCGGCGCGGCCGCCGACCTCGTAGTCGATGTCGAGTGTTTCGTCGACGACCTCGGGATTGGTGCTATCGCCCAGATTAAGTTCCGGCTGGCCGTCCCATTCGCGGACGCCGGCGTTGCCGAGCCGGACGGTCTGGCCGGGCTGGAGGTCGCCCGAGAAGCCGTCCCAGGCCGTGTAGGATATCTTGCCCGTTTCGTCGGCGAGTTCGCCCTCGCGGATGACGTGCTGTTCCCCGTTGTACTGGATGGACCGGCGACCCGACGTGAGCACCACGGCGGTGACCGTCACGTTCGAGTCGTCGGTCGAAACCTCGCTGATGGCCTTGCTCGACGGCGTGCTGTCGCCGCTTGAACTGCCATCGCCGTACTTCCGTCTGAGGCTCTGCTTGGCCTCGTCCATCGGGACGGAGTAGTTCACGAGGTTCTCCAGGTCGCGTGTGACCTCCTCTTTGTCAACACCGAGGTCGGAGGCGAGCTCCTCGGCATGGTCTTCGAGAGACATCGACTGACGGTTCGACGGGAGCACTCAAAAGCGTTTTCGGCCGGCCGTGCGCGTCACGACCGTTCACACCTGTTCAAAATCGCCCACAATTCTTATTTGTGATACTGTAATCTCTCAGAATATGAGCGTTGACCGTGTTGGGACGTTTCAATCGGCCAAATGGTCCGTTATTGGAGATATTCGACTAGTCGGAATTCGTGATATCAGATCAAATAATAACGGCAGTCGCACGGGAGCCTGACTATGGGTAGTATGTTCGGGTCGAAGCCGTCTGAGGCCCACGTCATCTGGCGCAGCGGTCGGAACAACGACGGCAAGAAGAAGTTCGATTTCGAGTATCTGGAGCTGTGGGCCGCCCACTTCGGCGTCGACTTCGAGCAGTGGACCCGTGTCGACCACGACCGTGCAGACGAACCCCGCGAGCAGTTCGCCTGCGTGTTCCGCTGGGCGAAAAGCGGCGGACAGGCACTCTCCGTCGGCGATCAGGAGTGGACGATGGGCTCACAGCGCAAACCCCGGACGTTCCTCGAAATCGACGAGGAAGGGATGGTCAGACTCCGGGGCTGGAGCACGGAGACGACGCTTGACGTCGAGGAACTCGTACTCAAAAAGACGGTGCTGAAGCTGCAAACCGCCGACGGCACGGTAAAGAAACTCGATGTCCGGAAGCTCTCGAAACGCCCCGAAACGACCTCCTCCTGAGCGTAACCCAAAAGCCGTTTGACGTGTCGCCGGCACGAACGAGTATGCACGTCGTCGTCAACGCCGCCATGAGTGTCGACGGGAAACTCTCTTCTCGCCGCCGCGAACAGATCGCTATCTCCGGCCCGGACGACTTCGACCGCGTCGACCAGCTTCGAGCCGACAGCGACGCAGTGATGGTCGGCGTCGGGACGATTCTCGCCGACGATCCCTCACTGACTGTCGACGATGCCGATCGCCGCGCCGCCCGGGCTGACCGCGGCAAACCGGAAAACCCCGCACGCGTCGTCGCCGATTCCCGCATCCGAACGCCGCCGGACGCCACGGTGCTTGACGGCCGCGCCCAGACCTACCTCCTCGTCAGCGAGGCCGCGCCGCCGGACTTCATCGAGGAAATGGAAGACGCTGGCGCGTACGTCATCGCTGCCGGGCAAGACCAAGTCGATCTGACGACGACGCTCGCGAAGCTAGAAGGCGACGGGATCGACCAGCTCATGGTCGAAGGCGGCGGCGAACTCATCTTCGGCCTGTTAGAGGAGGCGCTGGTCGACGAACTGTTCGTCTACATCGGCTCAAAGGTCATCGGCGGCCGGGACGCGCCGACGCTGGCTGACGGCGACGGCTTCATCGAGGACTTCCCGGAGCCAGAGCTGGCCGGCGTCGAACGAGTCGACGACGGCGTAGTGCTTCACTGGCAGTTCTGAGAACTGGCCGGCAGAATTAGTGGTCGTGGCCGGTCAGCTCGGCGAAGGACTGGCCGAAGCGCTCCTCGAACAGTTCGCTGGTCTCCTCTTCGAGCGCGACGATCTGCTCGTCTGGCTCGCCCTGTGCGTGGTGGACGGCGCTGTGAATCCGCTGGGTCATGCCGAACATCGCGATGTCGCCGACGACCTGCGGGTCCGTCTCGTCCGGTGACTCGCGGAGGATATCCACGAGTTCGCTCGGGACTGTGAGTTCGTCGGTCTCTTCGCCGTCGTCGATAGTCAGCGTGACAGTGTCGGTTGCCATGCCATTGACTCCGGGGGCTATCCTAAAGGGTCTGTGGATGTGAGAACGGAGAAGCAGGCGCGCTAGTCGTCGGCTTCTACAGTAGCTTCGGACTCCGCCTCGGCTGCGGCCTCGGCCTGTGATTCGAGGTACTCGTCGGCGTCGATGGCGGCTTTACAGCCCATCCCGGCGGCGGTAACGGCCTGCTGGTAGTGGTAGTCGACCACGTCGCCGGCACCGAAGATACCGTCCACGTCGGTGGCGGTCTGGTCGCCGCCGGTGCCGCCGTGGGTCTGGATGTAGCCGGTATCGTCCAGTTCGACGCCGGTGGCTTCGAGGTAGTCAGTGTTCGGCGTGTGGCCGATGGCGATAAAGACAGCACCAACGTCGAAGTCGAAGGTTTCGGTCCCGTCGTCGTCGAGCTTCTCGCTCGGATGGCCCTCGTCGTTCCGTGCGAGGGTGACGTGGTCGACTCCGTCCTCGGGGGAGCCGTGCATTTCCAGCAGTTCGGTGTTGCGCATGATCTCGATTTCGCCCTCGTCGACCTTCTGCTGGACGCGGTCGATCCAATAGTCCTCGGCGCGGAACTCCTCGCGGCGGTGGGCGATGTAGACGGTGTCGGCGAACTTCGTGAGGAAGTGGGCCTCCTCCATGGCCGCGTCGCCGCCGCCGACGACGAGCATGTCCTCGCCGCGGAAAAACGCGCCGTCGCAGGTCGCACACGTCGAGACGCCGTAGCCCATTAGTTCGTCCTCACCGGGGACGCCCAGCGTGCGGGCGCTGGCTCCGGAGGCGGCGATGAAGGCATCGCAGGTGTAGACATCGCCGTTCGACAGCTCTACGCGGAACGGCCGCTCGCTGTCGTCGATGTCGGCGACGATGCCGTGTTCCAGCTCAGCGCCGAAGCGCTCAGCCTGCTCTTTCATGTTGTTGATGAGGTCCGGACCGGAGAGTCCCTCGGGGAAGCCGGGGAAGTTCTCGACTTCGCTGGTCAGCGTGAGCTGCCCGCCGGGTTCGTCGCCTTCGAGAACGAGTGGGTCGTTGTTGCTCCTGGCGGCGTAGATGGCCGCTGTCAGTCCCGCTGCGCCCGTGCCAGCGACGATGAGTCGTCGGTGTTCGACCGATTCTGTCATTAGCCAAGTTAGACTACCGGGCCGTATTTAGCTTGTGTTGTCGTGCGCCAAACTCGCATCGGGACGACACGCTTAGGCCGCTGCCACCGTTCGCTGGGCGTATGGCCGCAGATCTCGAAGAGAAGACTGACCGCTACGAAGGACTACTCGCGGAGGCACTCGACGCAGCATCAGTCGCGCCTCCTGAAGGGACGCCAATGCACGACGCAGCCCTGGACTGTGAGGAGATGGCGGCGTCATATCTGAAAGATGGGCGTCACTTTAGAGACGACGACGACCTCGTGAACGCACTGGCGTCGTTCTCGTACGGGCACGCGTGGCTGGACGCGGGCGCACGCATTGGCCTGTTCGACGTGCCGACCGAAGGGCATCTGTTTACGGTCTGAAACTATGGTCTAATTTGGGTCCCAGCTCGGAAACTGATTAAGTGTCAACAATCCTCTGAATCCCATGGGTTTCCATGAAACGGACCAGACGCGGTGTCCTACGGAGTATCGGTGCTGGAACAGCAGTCGGTGGCGTCGGTACCGTGAGTGCCGCGCCGCCGAGAGACGGCGAGACGATTGCCGACATTGCCTCAAATGACGGCCGATTCACGATTTTGGTTGCGGCACTCGATGAAGCAGACCTTGTGGAGACGCTCGACGGAAACAGACAACTGACAGTGTTTGCGCCAACCGATGCGGCGTTCGACAACTTGCTGAGTGATTTAGGTATTAGCAAGGAGGAGCTGTTGAACCGAGACGATCTCGATGAAATCCTTACGTACCACGTTGCTCCGGGTCGTCGCGACGCCGAGTCGATCACCACCTCCGATGAGGTGCCGACACTGAATGGGGCGAAAGTATATGTCGATGGGACTGTTCTCAACGGCGACCAGGCCAAAATCTTCGAGACAAACATCGAGGCCTCGAATGGATACATCCACGCGATCAACGGCGACAACGTCGATGGCGCCGGTGTCTTGCTCCCATAGGCCGGGGTACACTACAGTCTGCGTGGCCATGACAGCTGACCGGAACGGCTCTCTCCCGATGTCTACCTACCCCTTGCTCGGCCGGGTCGACCCGGTCTCCGTCACTTCCGCTGATGCCTGACTGCCCCGGTTTCGGTCGTAGGCAGCTATCATGGATTCGGCCAGAGGATATACGTGTGACCGGAGAGATAGGTTCGCTGATGGAGGGTGTCCTCTGGTACGTTCTCTCCGGGACCCGTGGGGGGCCAAACAGAGCCCGTATCCTCACGGCGCTTAAGCGGCGGCCCCGGAATGCCAACCAATTGGCCGAGGACCTCAACCTTGACTACAAAACTGTCCGGCACCACCTCGACGTGCTGTTGGACAACGGCGTCGTTGACAACACCGGCGGCGACTACGGTTCAGTCTACATGCTGACAGACAGGACCGAACAGTACTGGGACACTATCGAGGAAATCATCGCGGAGATCGAGTGACAATGGCTGAAAGCAAGCACGGAGTTTTACCACGAGCCGGCATAGGGGGGCACAGATGGCAGTCTGGATGACCGCGGCGAGTGTCGCCTCCGCCCTTAATATGATTGTGCTGCTACTGCTGCTATCAGTCTGGGCCCGGAACTACCTAACGGTGCGCTCGAAGCACGCGCTGGGACTGACCGTCTTCGGGCTCCTGTTGCTCGCCGAGAACTGCCTGTCCGTCTACTATTATGTCCTTGATCCAGAGGTCGCCGTCTTGTTGCGAAGCGCCGCACCTGTCGCCGGCCGCGCAATGACGTTTGTCGCGATACTGGAACTCGGTGGGCTACTGTTTCTGGCGTGGATCTCGTTCGACTGAGCGGTCGCTATGATATCCCTCAGATGGAGGCTGTCGCTGCATGAATGTATGTATCTGGTACGTAATTATAACCAAGCTGTATTGACTGGTAACATCGCTTTTTATATCTCATCACTCCCCCACGATGTGCGGAACCACACTGTGACTCCCACTGACCCGGTAATTCCGGGACCCACTCGCCGTTCTCACCAGAGTGACTGTCGCAGTGTGAGGGCTGGTCGTTCAGCAGGGTACCGATGGCGTCACGCGGCGTTGCAGTCCCCCGATTACGCGTCAAGTCTAGGAGTTAACGGTCACCGCCAAGGTTATATATCTCTACAGGGGCCATGCTATACCCTATCACGCCGTCATACTGCGGTTTATGCCGAAAATCGGCGAAAGATTTATATACTTTACGGACTAACTATAGGGTAAGACAAACCCCCAATCAGTCTTAAAATTTCTGCACCCGGCAGAACAGGACTCCCAATCATGAGTGAATCAACAACGCGGACAAGCACACGAGAACGAGACGAGCAAATCACCGAATCGACAGAACAGGAGGCCGTAGAGACCTGCCCCGAATGTAGTGGAAACGTCGTTACGGACACTGAACACGGCGAAACAGTCTGTGAAGACTGTGGGCTAGTTGTCGAGGAGGACGAGATCGACCACGGGCCGGAGTGGCGGGCGTTCAACTCCGCAGAGAAGGATCGCAAGTCCCGCGTCGGCGCGCCGACGACGAACATGATGCACGACAAGGGCCTCTCGACGAACATCGGCTGGCAGAACAAGGACGCCTATGGGCGCTCCCTCTCCAGCGAACAGCGGCAGAAGATGCAGCGGCTCCGGACCTGGAACGAACGGTTCCGGACCCGTGACTCCAAGGAACGCAACCTCAAGCAGGCACTCGGCGAAATCGACCGGATGGCCTCTGCGCTGGGGCTTCCCCAGAACGTCCGCGAGACATCCAGCGTCATCTATCGCCGTGCGCTCGGTGACGACCTGCTCCCGGGTCGCTCCATCGAGGGCGTCGCCACGTCCGCGCTCTACGCGGCCGCCCGTATGGCCGGGAATCCCCGGTCGCTGGACGAGATGGCCCGCGTCTCCCGCGTCGAAAAGATGGAACTCACGCGGACCTACCGCTACATCGTCCGAGAACTCAGCCTCGAAGTCCAGCCGGCGGACCCGGAACACTACCTCCCGCGGTTCATCTCCGACCTCGGCCTCAGCGAGGAGACCCAGCGACAGGCCCGCGACCTCGTCGAAGGTGCTCGTCAGTCGGGGATGCTCTCCGGCAAATCGCCGGTCGGCATCGCCGCTGCGGCCGTCTACGCCGCCGCGTTGCTGACCAACGAGAAGGTCACACAGAGCCAGGTCAGCGACGTCGCTGACATCTCTGAAGTGACGATCCGAAACCGATACAAGGAACTCCTCGAAGCCGAAGATCTTCCGGCCTGACACCCGAGTGAAGGCAGACTAATGGGGAGACGACAAGGCTTTTAATCATTGGCTATGTGTGTGAGTAACATACATGGAGGAAGCGTACGTGCGATTGCTCTGTCCTGAGTGTAAGAAAGACTGGGAATCGACGCCGACGGATTTGCCGCGACACGACACGACGTTCCACTGCCCGAACTGTCACGCGAGCCATCGGCTCGCTGTTTTCACCCGCACAGAAAACGACTTGCAGACGCTGAAAGGACTGCAGTAACTACTCGCTCGTCGCCGAGCGTGCGCCACACGCCTCACAGCGGAGCAACAGCGCACCCTGTTCCCGCTCCAGTTGCGTGTCGGGCAGTCCACACTCCGAGCAGAGCACGAACTCGTCGACGTACTCGTCGATGGACGCCTCGATACGGTTGGCACCGAATTCACCGGTCAGTCGTGCCCGTCCGCTTTCGTCGATGTGGCCGCTCGTCCCGAGGTCGTTCTGCAGGAACTTCATCACGTGGTCGTCCTCGCGTCCGAGTCGGGAACACGTCGACTGGAAGTTCTCGTAGACGGTGACGTTCCCCTCCTGTCGGACATCTGGATCGGGAACCTCGAACCGCTCGCTTGTGCCGTCGATCTCGGGCGTCTCCTCCATCGCCCGGTCGAGCATATCGTCGTATTCCATACTCATACGTCACAGAGCGGTCAACAAAAACTTTTCATACGGATTGTTGGAGCGATTTACCGGTCTGTGTCGACCGCGAGACCGGCACTATCCGGACATAATCTATAACAATCCGTATCAGCCGGTAGCTGCCGTTATCGCCAGGCTGTAAGTGTACAGGTCTCGTCCGCTACCATCGAAATCCAGGTGTCATCGTGGGCAATATCGGCGATGACGAACCGCTGCTGGCCGTCGACATCGTCGACAGCACACATCACATCAGACGCAGTGCCCGACCGACGGGTGGGACGTTCAACCTCGTAAGACACAATTGTTCATCTAGGATGTGCGGTAATGAATGTGTCGTACTCGTTTCGTCTTTTGATACTCCGAAATCCGACCGCTTACGCAACAAAACGTCTTGAGTATTGCTATTGCCGTTGTGAGTATCAAGGTCGATTCGACAATCGACGGTACTCACGGTCGGAGACAGCCGTTCTGAATCCCAACAAGACGTGCCGGAACTGTCAGGGGGCGAGGCGGTTCTTGCGTCCCTTCATCTCCCGCTCGTAGTAATCAAAGGTCTTGGGACACCAGTCGGCCGCTAGGTCGAGCATCTCCTCTGTCATCTCCCGAATCTCCCACTGTGCGTCCGCCGCGGCTCGCATATCCGCGACGTGCATCAACATCCGGGCGTTCATCGACATCACGATGTTCACCTTGGTGCCGATGGGCAGTACGAACCGGGCGTCTTCCGGCGGCATTCCGAGTTCAAGGAGCTCCTGATACGATTCGACTGCCTGCTCGATGGTGTCTTTGAATATCTCCGTGCGTTCTTCGAACTCCTCGTCTGAGACGCTGGCCTTCTGCTGATTCCGGCCGATCCAGTCCGGGTCCGTCGCGGACGGCGGCGTCACGACCAGCTCGCCCTCACGGACGGCTTCGGGGTCTATGTCGTCGAAGGAGACGTACCGCATCGACTGCACGTCGAAGGAGACGTGCCGGTGACGGGTGATTTGGGCCATACAGGAGCGGGAGACGCCTTCCACGGCGAAGGTGGCCTGTGCATGTTCGAAGGGACCGAAGTGGCCGTGGTCGAGCAGATGCCCGATGAGCGTCTCCTTTTTGTCGTCGAGGGTGTCGCCGTCGACTTCAGCCATCGTCGCTTCGAACGACTGGCTGCCGACGGAGGTGTCGCTGTAGTCGTTGCGTGCTGCCTTGCAGATGAGATCCTCGGGGTCGTCTGTGGCTTCGAGCAGCTTTACGTCCATATCGGGTGGGTGAACCGGAGCGGCAAAATACTTCCTTCCCGGACCGACAGGGCGTTCGGACCACCTGTGGATGGCTCCGGACTCAAATGTCCTGCCAGTCGGTCGGCTCGCCGGCCAGGCCGAGTACGCGGGCCTCTCGGCCGCCGCCCTCCGCGTCGCGCACGTCGATCATCCCGTCGAACGCCTGCTTGATGACCTGCAGGGTCTGGTCGTCGTGGGCTCCCGAGTCGATAGTGAATACGCCGATGTAGCCCGCGGAGTCCAGCCGCGAGGACAGCACGTGACAGAACTTGAAGACGGTCTTCTTGTCCGTGTATGTCAGCATCGTCGACAGCGAGACGAGAGCCAGACGGCCCTGCTCGTTGCCGGCGTTGTGCAGCCCCTCCAGCGCCTTCGTGATGCCGATACCGATGCCGGTGAGATCACCGGGCGAAGAGACGTGGTGGGCGTGGGCGTTGCCAATGGCCTCCTCGTCCGTGCCACCCTCGCCGCGACAGTCGATGACACCGAGCTGGGAATCGTCGAGATCTGGCACGAGCGATCGGAACTCCTCGACGACGCTGCCCGCGCCGTCACCGGTCGTCACGACCACCGCGCCGTCACCCTTGTCCAACCCATCGGCGAGAATATCGTATGCGAGTCGTTCCTTCCCGCTCATTGCTGGGCCGGAGATCAGGATACTAGATCCTGGCCGGACCTCACTGAGCGCATCGAACTCTAGTACTGAGGTGAGATCATACATTGTTTGTCGCTCAGTTGTCTTCATCGTCGCTCAGTCCGCGAAGCGTTGCGATGAAATCGGAGTCGTCTTCGATGCCACCGAGTGTCTCCGAGAGGTCGTCTCGCATCTCCACGACTCTCTGGGTTAGTTCGTCGTACTGGTCGCTCTCCGCCAGTTCCGCGCTCGACTTCGTCGCTTCGAGCGTCGCCTGCTTCTCGACGAGTGCGTAGTACTCCTGCAGCAGGGAGTCGTACTCGGAGCGGTCGAGCAGATTGTCGACCGTCTCGTGGAGTTGTTCGCTCCGGATCGGCTTCGAGAGGTATGCATCAAAGCCCATCTCCAGAATATCGAAGTCCGGCTCGACGGCGGTGACCATCGCCACCCGGCAGCCAAGGTCACGCTCGCGAATGCGCTCAAGCACTTCATCCCCGGAGAGACCGGGCATCATCCGGTCGAGCAGCACGACATCGACATCCGCGTCCAGTTGCTCCAGGCCCTCGTCGCCGTTCTGTGCCATGCGGACCTCGTACTCCTGTTGCAGCCACAGTTTGTACGTCTCGGCAACATCTGGTTCGTCTTCGACGATAAGCACCACAGGTAGGTCCGAATCTGACATAATGTTCTACTATCCCCCGTTTGCATATCCACGTACATAGCCCTGTGGGTGCGGGCGTGCAGCGCGTCTCGGGCGGTGACAGAACGATACCCACATCCGGGACGACGGTCAATAGGCGGGTAATGATTCGAAATCTCGCCCGTGGGCAACAGGCCTTCACGAGCAACGTGTTCCTCGTCACCGGGGAGCGAACCGTGCTGGTGGACGTCGGTAACGAGTTCGATGTGGTGTCGGCTGTCGAAGAACACGTCGACGATATCGACGCTGTCGCCGTCACCCACACCCACTACGACCACGTCGAGAACCTCGACAGCGTCGTCGACGCCTTCGACGTCCCGGTGTACGGCTACGACACGGACCAGGACGGAATCGAGCACGCTATCGCCGACGACGAGACGATACAGCTTGGCGACCACGACTACCGGGCGCTGCACACGCCCGGCCACAAGAACGACCATCTCTGCTTCTACTCGGACGACGCCGGCATCCTGTTCGCTGGTGATCTCGTGTTTGCCAACGGGAGCTTCGGTCGGACCGACCTCGACGAAGGGAATCGGGACCTGCTCGTCGACAGCATCGATCGGGTACTGTCGGTTGTCGACGAGGACCTACAGGAGATGCACACCGGCCACGGACCGAGCGTCACCGACGCGCCGTATCAGGACATCGAACTGGCGCTGCAAGCCGCGAAGTTCTGAGGGGGCTGGCCGACAGAAAGTTCTCAGTCGAATGCACAGGCCAGTAGCGCGTCATAGGCGTGGTCGTACGCATCGGCGACGGCCGCCGGGTCACTGCGTTGTTCGCTGTCGAGCGCGGGGAGTCGTACTGCCGCGACCCGCTCGATGAGGTCGACGACGTTTGGCACCCGTTCTTCCAGTTGCCCATCACCGGGTCCGCCGGTGGCAATCTGACAGGCCTTGGCGTACCGGTCGCCGTCGTAGATGCGTGCTCGGCCCGGTTCGACGACGGCCACGGCGTCCGGTTCGATGCCAGACAGCGGCCGAGCCACGTCGCCGTAGGACTCGACGACCGCCCGGTCCGTCGCTTCGATATCTGCTGCGAGCGACTCCAGCGCTTCGACGTGCATCACCCGCATCAGGTCGTTGAAGTCGGCGATGGAGGTCACTCGTGGGGCGTTGGCAAGCGGGAGTCGTTCGGCAACGGACTCCGGCAAGTCGACGGTCCCGTTGACGACGTACTCGACGCCCGTCTCGGAACTCGGGCGTCCGACCCGGTCGACGACGAACTGCTGGTTTTCCTTCCCGAGCAGTCCTGTTTCGGCCCCCGGCGAGGGATGCCAGAGGCGGTGAATCGGATTGATCTCCTCTGGCACGACATCACTTGGCGATGCGGCCGCGAGGCGCTTGGCGTCCTTGCCGTACAGCCGCCCGTCGGTCGTCGCTCGCTGATAGTCGTCGTGGTCGAACCAGTAGTTGTTGCCCGCTCTGGGCTTGAACCCCTGGGCGCTGGTCCGTTCGAGCAGGCCGACGCTGAACGTGGTCTTGCCCGCGTCGACTCGGTCACTGCCGGCGACGAGGAGCTTCATGACTCGGCGAGACCGTACAGTCCGACGACGTCGTCGTCCTGCGGGTCGGCGATCACGAGGTCGTCCTGATTGAAGATCATCCACGGGATCGCCCAGTCGATGAACACCGACTCGTTGGCCTCGTTGAGTTCGGCATCCGCCGGGAGGCCCTGCAGGAGGCGGGCGATTTCTGGGATGGTGTACAGTTTGTCGGCATCGAGAATATCTGCGGGTTCGTGGAGCTCGAACGACAGTATCTCGTCGAACTCCTGCTTGTCGACAGGCATACCCGTTGGTATGCCGAGCGAGTGGGTAAATCCCTCGAACTGGCCGGAACCCATTTACTCGCTGGGCCGGATTGTTCAGTAATGGCCACGCTGCTCGTTGCGTACGCCTTTTTTCTGCTTGTCGTGGCCGTCGTCCTCGGGACGCTGTCGGTGTATGCGTGGGGCCGGCGTGACTCTCCCGGCGGGACCGCGCTCTCTGTTCTGCTTGCCGGGCTCTCGATATGGAACCTCTGTGCTGCGGTCGGTGTTTTGACGCGCGGGACTGAGTTGGCTCTGTTCTTCGCGTACGGCGTGTTCGTCGGCGTGATGCCCGCGATGGCCGGCCTGTTCGTGTTCGCGCTGGCCTACACCGACCGCAACCGCTATCTCGGCTGGCGGACCGTCGCGTTACTGTCTGTCGAACCCCTCGTGTTCTTTGCGGCACTGTTTGGCGGCCCCGAGGGGTTGATATACCGGATTTCTGGACCTACAGACGCCGCTATGTACGGCTGGGAGATTACCGTCGGGCCTGTCTTCTGGGGACATCTGGTGTACTCCTACGCACTCATTGCCGTGTCGAGTGCGCTCATCATCCACTACGCACTCGTCTCCGGCGATCTGTACCGGAAGCAGGTGTATGCCGTTCTGCTGGCCATCGGCCTCCCGTGGTTCGGGAGCGTGCTCAGCATCTTCGGCGACACCGGCGTCGAACTCACACCGCTGTTGCTGGCGGGAACCGGGATCACTCTCACGTGGGCGTTCTTCAGGGGACGACTGCTGGACATCTCGCCGGTCGCCCACCGGGAGGTCGTCGAGTCGCTCAACAGCGCTGTGTTCGTCGTCGACACGAACGATACAATCATCGAGGCCAACGACGCCGGCCGTCAGCTACTCGAAGATCAGGCTCTCGTCGGTCAATCCGTCGAGGCCGCGCTCGAACCGTCGCCCGACCTCCTCGAAAAGTACCGCGGTTTGAACGACAACGCCGAGGAAACGCAGGCCGTCATCGAGCAGCGCGACCGGTTTTTCGACGTCCAGCTCACACCGCTGTACGACTCCCGTGACGCGCTGGTCGGGCGTGTCTTTCTTGTTCACGAAATCACCGACCAGAAGCAGCGGGAGCGAGAACTCGAACGTCGGAACCAGCAGCTCGACCAGTTCGCCGCTGTCCTCTCCCACGACCTTCGGAACCCGCTGAACGTGGCTTCGGGCCGACTGGCGCTGGCTCGGGAACGCAACGACCCCGAGGAGTTCGACCGCGTCGAGGAAGCCCACGAACGGATGAGCAGCCTCATCGACGAGGTGCTGGCATTCGCCCGCGACGAGAAGTCGACCGACAGAGTCGAGCTACAGCTCTCGGCGCTGGCGAAGGCGGCCTGGGGCCACGTCGACACCGGCGATGCGACGCTGCAAATCGACGGCGACAGGGAGATCACTGGCGACCGCGACCAGCTCCTGCAGCTGTTCGAGAACGTGTTCCGGAACAGTGTCGAACACGGTAGCAAAAGCGGCCGACAAGGGGCCGACGACGGGCGTAGTCGAACGGAGTCCGACGACAATGTGGGTTGGGAGGACGCAGGCGTGACGATACGCGTCGATGCCACCCCCGAAGGGTTCACAATCGGTGACGACGGCCCCGGTGTGCCGCCCGGGGAACGGGAGGAGATATTCACGCACGGCGTCACCAGTTCCGAGTCGGGAACCGGCCTCGGACTGGCCATCGTCCAGCATGTCGTCGAGTCCCACGGGTGGGACGTCGAGATGACGGAGAGTCGGTCCGGCGGCGCGAAACTCGTCGTCTCGGGGCTCGAAACAAGGCCGACACGGCTGGCTGAGGCTTCGTCGTAAGCAGCCGACAGTATAAGGCCCGCTCGGCTGTGAACTGCGATATGGCTGACGACGATCACACTGGTGCCTTGCTCGCTCGGCTGTCCCGCACACAGAAACTCGCCCTCGTCCGCGGTGCAACTGACCCGGAGGGCACAGCGACGGGATACCTGCCGGGCGTGGAAGAGGCCGGGATTCCGCCATTTCGCCTCGTCGACGGGCCGCTTGGCATCCGAGCAGAGGGACAGCGTGCGACTGCTTTTCCGGCATCGATCGCGACCGCGGCGACGTTCGACACCGATCTGGCCTGGCGACAGGGCGCGGCGATGGGCCGCGAAGCGACGGCGCTCGGACAGGACGCGCTGCTCGCACCTGGCGTGAACATCATCCGGGTCCCGCACTGTGGTCGTAACTTCGAATATCTCTCTGAGGACCCGGTCCACGCCGGCGCTGTCGGGGCCGGCCTCGTCGACGGCATCCAGTCCGCTGATGTCGTCGCCACGGTGAAACACTTTGTCGCCAACAATCAGGAGACACATCGCACGACCGTCAGTGCCGAAGTGGACGAGCGGACGCTCCGTGAGCTGTATCTCCCGCCGTTCCGCGCGGCCGTCGACGCTGGCGTCGGGTCGGTGATGACGGCGTACAATCGGGTGAACGGTACGTACATGAGCGACCACGACCGCCTCGTCGGCGACGTGCTCAAAGATGAGTGGGAATTCGACGGCTACGTCGTTTCGGACTGGTATGGACTGGAGAGTACCGTCGGCGCGGCGAACGCAGGCATGGACGTAGAGATGCCCGGGGTGGCGGCCCCCGGCGCAGCGGAAGCCGCCGACAGCAGCACTACGGATGATACCGAGGAGTTCGAGTGGCCCGACGGCATCCCGGATGCGACCCACGCGGGCCTGTTCGGCGACCCGCTGGCCGAAGCCCTCGACAGCGGCGAGGTCCCGGCTGAACGCCTTGACGACATGGTCCGGCGGATTCTCGGCCAGATGGCCCGATTCGGACGGCTGGACAGCAGCCGGAGTACCGCCGAAGGCGGTGAAACCGACGACGATGCGGGTGAACTCGACAGCCAGCGACACAGAGATATCGCCGCGGACGTGGCGGCCCGCGGAACGGTGCTGCTCGACAACGACGGCGTCCTCCCGCTGGACGTCGGGGCTGACGTGGCTGTCATCGGACCGAACGTCGACGAGCCGAAACTGGGTGGCGGCGGCTCTTCCGAAACGACGCCGGTCCACTCGGTCACACCAGTCGAGGGAATCGAATCCCGTGCCGAGGGCGCAGTCACGACAGCGTTCGGCGTCCCGCAGATAGAGTCCGTTTCGCTGTTCGACCTCCTGCCGTTCGTCGACGAGGACGACGAGGCCGACGGTTCGGCTGAGGACACCACCCGACGGGAACCGTCGCTCGACGACGCTGTCGACGCGGCCGCGGCAGCCGATGTCGCCGTCGTGTTCGTGCGCGACGCGACGACTGAAGCGCGGGACCGGGACACGCTTGCACTGCCGGGCCGGCAAGACGAACTCGTCTCGGCCGTCGCCGCAGCCAACGAGAACACCGTGGTCGTCGTCCGCTCCGGCGGCCCCGTCGAACTGCCGTGGCGCGAGGACGTGGCCGCGGTCCTCGAACAGTGGTACCCCGGACAGGCGGACGGTGACGCGGCCGCAGCCGTTCTCTACGGCGACCGCGACCCGAGCGGCCGGCTCCCGGTCACCTTCGCCCACGAACGCGAGTACCCGACTGCAGGAGCCGAGCGCCGCTACCCAGGTGTCGAGGACGAAGCTCACTACGACGAGGGCGTGTTCGTCGGCTACCGACACTTCGACGACGAAGACACGGACCCGACCTATCCGTTCGGGCACGGTCACTCGTATGCGACGTTCGAATACGGCGAAGCCGAACACACAGGCGAGCGGACAGTCGCAGTTCCAGTCGAGAACGTCGCTGACAGGTCGGGTCGCGAGGTCGTCCAGGCCTACGTCCTGCCACCGTCTGTGGACGGCGTCGACCGACCACAGCGGGAACTCGCCGGGTTCGAGGCGGTACAGTTAGCCGCCGGCGAGCGGCAGACTGTGAAACTGACGCTGGACGATCTGGCGTTCTCACGGTACGACCCAGATTCCGGATGGACGGTCGATACTGGAACCTACACCGTCGAAATCGGCCGGTCGTCGCGAGACATTCGGACGACACTCCCAGTCGATCGCTAGCGCGTCAGCTCTCCTGCGACTGAAATCCCGACGTATCCGCTGAAAACCGTCTGAAGCGGGAAATTCGCGGCCGGGGATTTCAAGCCCCCCGAATACATATAGCCAGTCATGAGTCAGACGCTCGAAACCATGGAGCCGAATCCGGTGTGGGTCGAAGACGCCTATGCCGACACCGTTGACGTTCTCACACGCTACGCCGATGAGTTCGAGTACAAGATCTGGGGCGGTGACTGGTGCAAGGACTGCCGGGCGCAACTCCCAGACTTCGGGGCGGCTCTGAAAGCCGCGGGTGTGCCCGACGCCCAGATCCACCACTACCCCGTCGAGAAGGAAGACGACGGCTCGAAGACCGGACCGGAGGTCGAGGCGTACGACATCGAACTCATCCCGACAGTCGTCGTCGAACACGATGGTGAGGAGATTGCCCGCTTCGTCGAAGAAGAGCCAGTCCCTATCGCCGTGTATCTCGCAAATAAAATCGAAGCCGCAATGTCGTAGTCTTATTCCGTATCGTTGGTCGTCTCGCCCCAGTCTAACGCCGTCTTGAGGTCGTGTTTTGGCGGCGAGCAGGCGAAGTTCCGGCAGGCGTACACCGTCGGTCGGTCGTCGACCTGCGTGCGACCGGCCCAGATCGGCGGCGACTCGTTCAGTCCCAGCGTGTCGAGCCACTGTTCGAAGCGGTCCTCGTCGGCTGGGCGGTGAGCTAGCAGGCGGCGCGGGACGTACCGCTCGGCGAGGGTCTCAGTCCACTCGGTTGGGTAGTCCGACTGATCTCCGACCAGCGTGAGTTCCAGCGCACCCTGTTCGTAGGTGTCCGTCGCCAGCGTGAGCGAGGCGTGCTGGAGCGGGTTCGAGGAGACGCGGTCGGCGTGGGTCCGGATGACCCGCTCGGCCACGCTTTCGAAGCGGTCGTCGTCGCTGAAATGTGACAGCGACAGCAGGAGGTCGACAGCGACGCCTGTACTCGAAGGCGTCGACTGATCGGTCAGTTCCTGCGGCCGGGCGACCAACGATTCGCCGCCGGTCGGGGTGAAAAACAGCGTGCCCTGTTCGTCGTCCCAGAATGCCTCCGTGATGGCCTGCCCGAGGTCCATCGCGAACGCGAGGTGCTCCACGTCGCCGGTCGCCTCGAACAGCGTCAGCGCGCCGCGGCCGAGGAACGCGTAGTCCTCAAGATAGCCGTCGATGGCCACGTCACCGTCCTTGTACCGGCGGTTGAGTCGCCCCGCATCGTCGTCCCACAGGTACTCCCGGACGAACGAGAGGGCGTCGGCGGCCACGTCGGCATAGGCGTCGTCGAGCACAATCGCGCCCTCAGCGAGCGTCCGGATCATCAGACCGTTCCAGCCGGCCAGCACCTTCTCGTCACGGGCCGGTCGCGGTCGGTTCTCTCTGGCCTCGAAGGCCTCGTTTAGCGCCCGCTGGAGGCTCCCTGTGATTTCGTCCTCGCTCTGGTCGTACTCCTCGGCAAGCACAGATACCGGCTTCCGGACGGCGAGCACGGTCGCGCCCTCGAAGTTGCCCCGCTCCGTGACGCCGAAGTAGTCACAGAAAATCTCAGCGTCCGTCTCGTCGTCGACAGCCTCGTGGACTTGCTCGGGCGTCCAGACGTAGAACAGTCCCTCTTCCGTCTCGCCCTCAGGCTCATCGATTGGCGCACTTTCCGCGTCCAGTGTGCTGAAGAAACCTCCTTCTGGATGTTGCATCTCGCGCTGGACGAACTCGAAGGTCTCCCGGACGACCGAGGCGTAGCGCTCTGAGCCGATAGCCTGATAGCCGGCGAGGAAGGCACGGGGAATCTCGGCGTTGTCGTACAGCATTTTCTCGAAGTGTGGGACCGCCCACTGCTGGTCCGTCGCGTAGCGGTGGAAGCCGCCGCCGACATGGTCGTACAGCCCCCGGTCGGCCATCACGTCCAGCGTCTCCTCGACGACGTTCAGGTAGTCTTCTTGACCGCCACCCGCGTGCGCCCGAAGCAGCGCGTGCAGCCGCCCGTTCTGGGGGAACTTCGGGCCGCCGGAGCCCCAGCCGCCGTCCTGCCGGTCCGCACCGCGGTGGGCGATGGTGCCGGCAGTCTGGATGATGTCCTCTGCGGGGTCCTCGGGATCAGCCGGCGTCGCTTCGAGGTCGCTCTCGATAGCCTCGGTCCACTGCCGGGCACGGTTCTCCATCTCCTCGCGCTGCTCGGGGTCCGACCACGAGCCTGAAAGGCGCTGGAGCAGGTCGCCAAAGCCCGGCTGGCCGCGCTTCTCCTCTGGCGGGAAGTACGTCCCGACGTAGAACGGCTCCCCCTCCGGCGTGAGCCAGGCCGACAGCGGCCAGCCACCGCCGCCGGTCACCTGCTGGCAGATACTCATGTACACCGAATCGAGGTCCGGGCGCTCCTCGCGGTCGACCTTTATCGGGACGAAGTTCTCGTTGAGTTGCTCGGCGATGGCCTCGTTCTCGAAGCTCTCCTCCTCCATGACGTGACACCAGTGACACGCCGCGTAGCCGATCGAGAGGAAGATGGGCACGTCCCGTTCCTTGGCGGCCTCTAGGGCCGTCTCGTCCCAGGGCTGCCAGTTGACGGGATTGTCAGCGTGCTGGCGGAGATACGGGCTCTCCGCCTCGTCGAGTCGGTTTCGGGCCGTCGGATCCGTGGCGTCGCTCATACCCGTGGCTGGGAGCGCCGCGGTGAAAAGGAACGCGACGCCGGCAGCGACGCCTCACTCGCCAGCCAGCCGGATTCCACGGGCAATGACATACATAAGGACGACACCGGCTCCGATGGCGAGGATGAACTCACCAAGCAGGGCCAGTACTACACCCAGTGCGGAGTTCTCCGCGCCGAAGAACGCGATTGCATAGAGAGGGAGGCTCCCAGCGACGAACACGCCGATGAGCTTCGCGAGTGGCACGGCCTCCGAGAGTATCTGGGCCCTGTCTATCTCTCCTGTCGCGGGGTCGATGAATGGGCGGGGAGGGGACATGTGTCTGTGTGTCCGACAGTTGGGTAAAGTAGCTCCCGGTCTCCGTCTGGCGACTCGTTGGCGCTCGACACAGAAACGACCGCCACAGTCAGCGAAAACCGGCGAAAAGACAATACTTACGTGAGAGCCCATCCGGCCTTCGGGTATGTCAGAGACAGTGCTGCTCGTGGGTGGCGGCGGTCGGGAACACGCGATTGCGCGCTCACTCGCGGACTCGCCGGGGGAGCTGTACGCCTGTGCCAGCAACCGGAACCCGGGCATCGTCGCCCTCGCCGACGGCTTCGAGGCACTCGATACGACCAATCCGAAGGCAGTAACGACCTACGCCCGGGAGGTCGACGCCACACTGGCGGTTATCGGACCCGAGGCGGCCCTCGCCGCCGGGGTCGCCGACGCGCTGGACGACGCCGGCATCTACACCTTCGGGCCACAGGAACAGGAGGCCCGCATCGAGACGGACAAGGCGTTCCAGCGGCGGTTCATGCGGGAACACGACATCCCCGGCTGTCCGGACTTCGAGACGTTCGAGGACATGGAGGCCGCCTGCGAGTACATTGACGAGTACGACGGCGACCTCGCGGTCAAGCCCGCCGGGCTGACCGGCGGCAAGGGCGTCCGCGTCATCGGCGACCAGTGCACCGCTGAGGAGGCCAAAGAATACCTCCGAAGCTCCGACTACGACCGCGTCGTCCTCGAAGAACGCCTCGTCGGTGAGGAGTTCACCGTTCAGGCATTTGTCGCTAACGGCCAGCTGCGCGTCACACCGGCGGTGCAGGACCACAAACGTGCCTACGAAGGTGACGAGGGGCCAAACACCGGCGGCATGGGCAGTTACTCCGATGCCAGCCTCCACCTGCCGTTCATGGACGAGGACGACTACATGGACGCCGTCGACGTGCTCCGGGCCATTGTTGAGGCCCTCGACGGCTACAAGGGTGTCCTCTACGGGCAGTTCATGCTCACCGAAACCGGGCCGCGCGTCGTGGAATTCAACGCCCGCTTTGGCGACCCCGAAGCGATGAACACGCTGCCGATACTGAACACGGACTTCCTCGACGTGCTGACTGCTGCCCGCGACGGTGACCCCCTGCCACAGCTCTCTTTCCGCCCGATGGCGACCGTCTGCAAGTACGCCGTCCCGGACGGCTACCCGACCGACCCCGACGCCGGGGCGAAGGTAACAATTGACGACGACGTCATCGCGGAGGTCGTCAACGACCACCGCAAACAATCCGGTGACAACGCGGAGACGGCCCCGGAGGCGCTGCTGTGCTACGCCAGCGTCGATGACCGTGAGGACGGTATCTACACGACTACTTCTCGCTCGTACGCTGTCGTTGGCCTCGCAGAAACGATTGCCGACGCGGAGGCCATCGCCGAGGAAGCGCTTCAGCAAGCCGGTACTGAGGGGCTCCGGGTCCGCCACGACATCGGCAAAGCCGACCTCGTCCAGCAGCGTATCGACCATATGGACGACATCCGCGGCGGCGGGGACTGAGCGTGCGGCATCGAAGCCGACGGGTTTGATTACCGCGGCCCCGTACACGACGGACGTGAGTGGTCCACGACACGACCGGCTGCGCCAGCATCCGACACCCGGCCCGCACAACTCGCTGTTTCCGTGGCCGGACGCCAAACATCCGCTCCGGGTGATGGTCAACTACGTCGTTATCCTCGTCTGTCGCATCTCGCCGAGTCTCCGGCTCAAAAACTGGCTGCTCTCGCACCTCGGCGTCACCGTCGGTGACGGCGTCGCCTGGGGGCTGGAGTCGACACCGGACGTGTTCTGGCCCGAACTCATCACCGTTGAGGACCACGCCATCATCGGGTACGACGCGACGCTGCTGTGTCACGAGTTTCTGCAGGACGAGTACCGGACCGGCGAGGTCGTCGTCGGGGAACGGGCGATGATCGGTGCGGGTGCGATTGTGCTGCCCGGCGTCGAAATCGGCCCGGGCGCACAGGTCGCGGCGAACTCGCTCGTGACTGACGATGTGCCGCCAGAGACGACCGTCGCCGGCGTCCCGGCTGAGCCGCTGGGCACAGACGACGAGACGACCGAAGCATCGTAACCTCGCTTAGCCGCGAATACGGACGATACCCGTATTGAACACGCGCTTGTTCGGGATGATGTACTCCTCGCCGTCGCTTTCGATACGCGTGACGAGGATGTCGACTTCTTGAACGATCCCGCTCTGATCGCCGATGACGATCTCGTCGCCGATGCTGTATGGCTCTGTCAGCAGGAGGTAGATGCCGGCTGCACCGGCCTGCAGGATGTCTTTCAACGCCAGTCCACAGACGAGCACCAGCCCGAACGCGTAGGCCCCAAGGAGAATGAGCAGGGCGAGGGTCTCGACGCCAAGTTGTCCGAGGGCGATGAGTACTGCCAGATAGAAGATGCTGTACTTGACGAGTTCGGGCAGGACCGTCGCCTCAGGCATCTTGACGCTGCGCAGCCGCTCGGAGACGACGAGCTTGGCCTTGTCGCCCGCAATGAGACCGATGATGACGGCAAACAGGGCGATAAACAGGTCAGGCAGGAACGACGTGAAGCGGGCCCAGTACAGTTCCGGGTCTGTCAGTTGGGCGATGTTGAGGACGGCAGTGACCGTCGTGATGTAGATGAACAGCGCGGCCAGGTTCGAGACGATGCCGACGGTCGATGTACCGAGTCCTCTCGCCGTCCGCTCGAAGGGTGTCCCCTCAACCGCCTCCGGCACCCCGAGTTCGCGCATGAATCGCCGGGACGAGCGCCAGACGAGATAGCCGAGCACGATACCGACAGCCAGTACTACGAGCGAAAAGACGAACGTTCCCTGTGGTGAGAACACGCGCCGAATAATCGTCGCCCAGTCGAAGCCAAACTGCATCCTCAGTACTCCTCGGGATCGATCTCGAGGACCAGCTCCCCGCCTTTGAACGCCCGTACGAGCCCGTCGCTCTCGGAGAGAACGATAGCCGTCGCCATGGTATCACGGGTGACCGCGCCGGCCGCCATGTGCCGTGCACCGAGTCCTTTGGGAATGTCAACACCCTCTGCGGAGGGTTCGAGGTACCGATACGCGGAGACGATTTTGCCGGCGTCGGAAATGACGAACGCGCCGTCGAGCCGCGAGAACTCCTTCAGCATCACGTTGACGATGGGGTCGCCAACGTGGACGTGGGACTTCTCGAAAGGGTTGTACGACAGTGGTCGGGACTTGTTCATCACCTTCCCGGCGTCCCCGACGACGAACAGGGCACCGACAGGCTTGCCCTTCTGGCCTTTTTTCCCGAGTTCGATGGCGACCTCGAAGACGTCGCGGACGACGCTCGCGTCCGCCCTGGAGTTGACGAACATGTCGTACACGCCGGAGGGGGAGAAGTCGTTGGTCTGGACCCGAACGAGCGTGTTCTCAGACCCATCCAGCACTTCGGTCACGCAGAGTACCTCGTCGCCCTCGTCGACGATGCCCTGCTCCAGTGCGCCCTCGATGCCGAAGCGGAGGCGGCCTTCAAGGTCGGTGAAATCGATCGGTAGCTCGACAAACGGCTCCGCATCGAGGGTGTTCTCCGGCCCGACGACGACGATCTCCTCATCGACGTCGTCGAACTCCTCGAAAAACGACGCGTTCGGGGAAAACAGGAACACGGCGTCGACGTCTGCGACCAGGTCTCCGAGCAGGTCGCGCAACTCGTTCATTATCAGAACGATGCTGTCTGTCGAAAAAAAGGTTGCGGGCAGTCAGCCACGCGTCCGACGGCGGGCCGTACGTCAGATATCCTTCGAAGGCACTGCAAGCAGACGGTCGAACGCGCCACTTTCGCCGTGGCAATGACAGTACGTCCCGATGGTGCTGTATTCTGTGAGGCCGTCGTGTTCGCCGTCGATACCGTCGCCGCGGACCACGTCGAAGGCGAACGACGCGTCGTTGCCGAGTGTCGCAGCGGAGTAGTGGAACTCGTGTCCGCGCCGGTGCTCGCCGGACGCGGCCACGGCGGAATCTGACTGCGCCTCTAGCTCTACGTGGTCAAGCGCCTGATACCGGTCCTGCATCTCGATGTCCGCGGGGAGGACCCCGGCCATCTCGTAGGTGTCGCCGTCGGTCGTCGTCAGCGACTCCGACAGCGCCATCAGCCCGCCACACTCGCCGTAGACGGGGACGCCGTCAGCGGCACGGACGGCTATTTCATCGAGTGTGTCGCCGGTTTCGAGCGACTCTCCGTGGAGTTCCGGATAGCCGCCGGGTAGATATATCGCGTCGGCGTCGGGGACTGGGTCGCCGGCGACCGGCGAGAACGTCTCGACAGTCGACTCGGACCGGAGCCGTTCGAGCACTGTGGGGTAGGTGAAACAGAACGCGCTGTCCTGTGCAACAGCCACCCGGTGGTTGGCCACAGCGCCGTTATTATCCGCCGTCGCAGTCGCGGCTTCCGGCGGTGCTCGTGCCACGTCGACTAGCCGCTCGACATCGATGGTCTCCGCCGCCGTCGAGAGCGCGTCGCGATTGAGGCCGGCCTCCGAGCCCATGTGGAGCCCGAGATGGCGGTCGGGAATCTCTAGGTCCGACATCGGCGGAATCCGGCCGAAGTAGGTGAGGTCTTCGGGGAGTGCGTCCCTGATACCGTCGGCGTGTCGGCCGCCGTGGGCGCGCTGTGCGAGGATGCCGGCCACGTCGATATCGACGCCGATGCGGTCGGCGTACTGTGCGAACCCGAGCGCCGTCGCAGCAACGCTTTCCATGCCAGCCTTCGCATCCACGACCAGAACGACTGGGAGGTCCAGTCCCTCGGCGACGGCTGCCGTCGATGTCTTCGTCCCATCGTAGAGCCCCATCACGCCCTCCACGACGCAGATGTCGCCCGTGCCGCGCCAGTAGGTGCGACACATGCCGTCCTCGCCTGCGAGCCATGGGTCGAGCGTCCGCGACGGCGTGTCGGCGAGTGCTTCGTGGTGGCTCGGGTCGATGAAGTCCGGGCCTGCCTTGGCCGGCTGTGGCTGATACCCGGCGTCTTCGAGCGCTGTCAGGGTCGCCAGCGTCGCAACGGTCTTGCCGACGCCGGAGCTCGTGCCGGCGAGGACGACCCCCTCCATCGTCACGCCCCCTCCTCGGCTGTCGGTGTCGGTTCGTCGCCGATCAGATCGTCGTAGATGGCCGCGAAGCGGTCCCTGACCTCTGCCATCGGGATGCCGGCGCGGTCGGCGAGTGCCAGCGCACCGCCCATGCCGACCCCCTCCTTGGCCTCGCCGGCGACGAACCGCTTCATCGCGACGTGGTCGCTCCGGTCGAAGCCGGGGTCCGTCACTGTCAGGTCGAGATCGAGTCGGTCGGCCGACGCCCGCACGTCGGCGCTGTCGTCGTCGGCCACGTAGCTTGTCGTTGCCAGTCCGAGCGGCCCCTCGTAGCCGCCGTGCCTGACCAGCGCGGCGACGGCGACGCACTGACTGCCGCCGGCCAGCGTTACGGCGGTATCACTCTCGACAGCGCCCGCGGTCAGGCCTGCAAGCGTCGCCAGAACGGGGTCTCCCATCCGGCGGACCGCCCGCTTCGGTTCGTTCGCGGCGTCGCCCGGTGCGAGCGAACTGGCCTGCAGTCCCTCGTCGACCAGCGTTTCCTTCTGCACTGTCGGGTTCTCCGGAAGTGACGAAGAAACCATTCCCGTTTCGCCCAGCGCACGAAGAACGCCGAGCGCCGTCGTCGTCCCGCCGGGAATGGTTTCGCCCAGATACAGTTCGTCGGCCGGGAGCGACTGGCCGAACTGTCGGGCGGCCGCGAACGCCCCGTGGGCCGTCGGCACCGGGTCCTGCTCCGTGATGTCTTTGCCCGGGCGTGCGCCGACAGAGACCGTCGGTGCCCCGGTCTTTTCCGCCAGGCCGCCGTCGACAACTGTGACGTCAAATCCCATGACTTCTCGGACGGCTCGCGTCACCAGCGCCGGCGTCGGACAGCCGCTCGGACTGACCGGCGTCACGTCCGTCCGAACCGGTGTGCCGTAGGTCACCAACTCCGCGTCTGCCGCGGGCGTTACCGACATTAGTTCGGGATCGGCTCCGGCGGCACTGATCCCCGCCCGACCTGCGGTTTCCGTGGTTCCTGCGACGAGTGCGAAGCGCGTTCCGCCACCGGGTGAAGTCATTGTGATTGTATTACCACAAGTAAACTTTAATACCTTGGTGCCGGGGCGGCGTATGATTTATACCGTGCGCCCGCGGTTGCCCGAACATGGACGATTTCGACGAACTTCGGTCGTCGTTGACGCCGCGCGAGGACAACGAGGCGATCGCTTCCTACCAGAACACGACGGCTGTGGCCTGTCCGTCCTGTGAAGAGCCATTCGACGATATGGTCGTCTGCAAGCAGGAGTTCACCTCCCTCAATCTCGATTTCGAGATGGACCTCTGTACGACGATCAACGACGGGAAGGTCGTGCTGTTCACCCACAAGTAACTGGTCGAAACTGGGACATGTCGTTGTCGTTTTCTGGTTGTTTTCTGTGTCAATAGTGTGGTGGCTGGGGCTGGTGAGCTACCTAGAATCAAATATGATAACTCCAGCGACGGCTTTTTATACATCTCCCCTCGTTGTCTGAGACAGGCACCACACTGGTGCCGCACCACCCACCCCCCACCCCCACATTCCTTACCTTTCCACTTCCTGTGAGCCGCCGGTTCCCACACTGGCGGTTTTCGATCTCCGATAGCCCACAGTCAACTCTCCGGGGTTGCGGTAGTTTTGGGCAGTCAGATGTCTGGCTCGACTGGTGAGTGTGACACACCAGTACCGGCCGCTACGCTCACGGCGAATGTCCGAAAATGGAAGGGGCGGGAGTCGAACCACGCGGAGCCCTTTGCGGGGTAACCACCAACCGATTCTGGCATGTTGGTCGGTAGCGCTCTACCACTGAGCCACCCTTCCAAGCTATCCGCAATACGTTCCTGACAACCAAGTAAGTGATGATTGCGGGTGTTTCCGCACTCAACGCTCCCGACGTTCGAGTGCCGCTTGGCCAGTCGCTGATCTGTGTCTCACCAGCGGTAGCGCCCAGTGTCGGAGCGGTATCCGTCTCTGCGGCCTTTCCTATCGGATACACAACAACTTATTTTGCGCTGGCTGGCGACACCAGTGGACGTGAGCTACGCGAAAGTCAACTACACCGACGTGGAACCGGTCGCAGATGCAATGCACTTCCTTCGAGACCCGCTGGACTGTGAGCAGGTCGGCGTTACTGTCTTGGACTGTGATGCCGGCTGGACCGGCAAACCGCACGACCACGCCGATGAGGGTCACGAAGAGGTGTACATCCTTGTCGAGGGGACAGCCACTGTCGAGGTTGACGGCGAAGACGTGTCTCTCGAAGCGGGCGACGCAATCAAGCTTCCGCCGGAAGCGGAGCGAACGATCCACAACGGCGAGACAGAGAGCACGTTCGTCCTCGTCGGTGCACCCTGAAAATCGCAGAAACAGCGTCGCAGGCGGCAGTCAGACCGTCAGTACGACCGGACCTTCGGCTCGTAGGTCTCTTCGTCGCCTTCGAGGATGACAGGCTTGTAGTACAGCTCCGGCTGTCCCTCGTTCCAGGCCAGCATCGTGTGTTTGATCCACTCGTCGTCCTTGCGTTCCTGATGCTCCGCACGCCAGTGTGCGCCACGGAACTCCTCGCGTGCGAGTGCGCCCAGCGTGATTGCCTCGGCAACGTCGAGGATGTTGCGGGTCTCGATAGTGTGGATGAGGTCCGTGTTGTAGGTCCGAGATGGGTCCTCGACGGCGACGTTCTCGTACTCCTGGCGCGCCGCTCGGAGGTCCTGCAGGGCCTTCTCGAGACCCTCCTCAGTTCGGAACACGTTGACGTTCTCGGTCATCGTCTCCTGGACGTCAGCGCGGACTTCGGCGTGGTTGATGCCGTCGGACTCAATGAGGGTCTCGATGCGCTGGCGTTCCTGCTCGACGGTGCTCTCGAGCACTGCCTTCGGTTCGACAGCGGCCCCGTCGGCGGCGACATCGTCGCTGCTGGCGTCGATTGCGCCGGGGTCGACTGGCGGCTCTACGTCACCGGGCTCGCTCTTCGCGGAGGGGCCGGTCTGGATCTCGGCGGTCTTCATGTCCTTGCCGGCGGCGTGATGGCCGGCGCGGGCACCGAACACGAGCAGTTCCGGCAGGGCGTTCCCCCCGAGCCGGTTCGCACCGTGCAGGGAGACACAGGCGGTCTCGCCGGCGGCGTAGAGGCCGTCGATACACGTCTCGCCGTTCTCGTCGGTTTCGACGCCACCCATGGCGTAGTGCTGGCCGGGCTTGACCGGCATCGGCTCGTCGAGGCCGTCGACACCCTCGAAGTCCTCCGCGAGGTGGAGAATGTTCTCGAGGCGGTCGAGGATGCGCTCTTCCCCGAGGTGGCGCATGTCGAGGTCGACGTACTCATCTTCGACACCGCGGCCCTCGTTGACTTCCGTCAGTTCGGCACGGGCGACCACGTCACGGGAGGCCAGTTCCCCCTCGTTGTTGGCGTAGCCGTGCTCGAACATGAACCGCTCCTCGTTGTCGTTGTAGAGAATACCACCCTCGCCACGGACCCCTTCGGAGATGAGGACGCCTGTGGACGGCAGCGTCGTCGGGTGGAACTGGATCATCTCCATGTCCTCCATCGGCACGCCGGCGCGGTAGGCCATCGCACAGCCGTCGCCGGTGTTGGCGACGGCGTTCGTGGTGTGGTCGAAGGCCTGTCCGAGGCCGCCGGTCGCGAGAATCACGCCGTTGTTGGCGCGGAAGCCCTGAATCTCGCCGGACTTGATATCGTAGGCGACACAGCCGTGACAGACGCGGTCCTCGGGGTCGTCGTGGTCGGTGACCGCGAGCTGGGTCACGTACCACTCGTCGTACACTTCGATGCCGCGCTTGACCGCCTGCTCGTACATCGTGTGCAGCAGGTGGTGGCCGGTTTCGGCACCTGCGTACGTCGTCCGCGGATAGGAGAGACCGCCGAACGGGCGCTGGGAGACGCGGCCGTCGTCCTCGCGCGAGAACGGCATCCCCCAGTGCTCGAGCTGGATGACCTCTTCCGGGGCGTCCTTGGCGAAGGTGTCGATGGCAGGGGCGTCGCCGAGGTAGTCGGACCCTTTCATCGTGTCGTACGCGTGGAGGTCCCAGGAGTCCCCTTCCTGGAGGGCAGCGTTGATTCCCCCCTCCGCGGCACCTGTGTGGCTCCGAACCGGATGGAGCTTGGTCACGAGGGCAACGTCTGCACCCTCTTCGTCCGCTGCAATAGCCGCCCTGAGGCCAGCGCCACCCGCGCCGACCACGATAACATCGTGTTCGTACATTGTGAGAGTGTCTCTTGGCGTGGTTTCGGCTTAGGATTAGCCAAACTTAAGCCTCCCTGTTGCGTTACTGAGTGCGACGCCAGTAGCGGGATCTATCCGTTCCTGACATAGGGCCCTACTGTCACTCAAGGTGAATTTTTGACCTATCCGATGGAATTATATCACACGCTGTGAATACTTAGGAACCAACTACTGATACTAGACCCACCGGATAGTGTCACTACGGGCCCGACCCGTTCCCACCCTGATGCCAGACCAGTATCTCACGTCAACTGATGACTTCGAAGCGGTGTTAGCAGAGGCACCCTCAGTACTGACGGTCACTGATGGCGAATTGATAATACGGTTCGTGAGCCCAGCAATCGAACGGGTATTGGGGTATGATATGGAGTCGCTCGTCGGCACCAACTGGCTTGACCTCGTCCACCCAGAGGACGCGGAGCGGGTCCGGGCAACACTGGCGGGCGAACGGGAAGACGACGGGACGGAGTACCGGTTTCGGAACGCCGATGGTGACTGGGCCTGGCTCGAAACCATCGTCTCAGCGGATACCGAGACGGACCGCGATTGCCGGGTGTTCACCTCCCGTGATGTCAGCGACCGGCCGCGCTTCGAGGCCCGGTTCCACCAGTTCGTCACACACACCTCCGACGTACTCACCGTGTTCGACGAGCAGGGCAGCGTCGAGTATATCAGCCCATCCGTGGAACGCGTCCTCGGCTACCAGCAAGACGAGATGGAGGACTCGGACCTCTTCGAGTACGTGCATCCGGACGACCTCTCGACCGCACTCACCGAGTTCGGCCGGATGATAGACGATCCGGGGTACGTCGCTGTCATCGAGCACCGGTACCGCCACGCAGATGGCGACTGGATCTGGGCGGAGTCCCGCGGCCAGCAGGTCGCGAGCGGCCCACTGGAAGACCATGTCGTCGTGACGACCCGCGATATCTCCGAGCGGAAACAGCGCGAGCAAGAACTCAAGCGACAGAACCAGCGCCTCGAGCGGTTCTCGGACGCGATTAGTCACGACCTACGGAACCCGCTGGACGTTCTCGACGGCTCGCTCGAACTCGCACGCGAGACAGACGAGGACGCACACTTCGAGCGGGCCGAGCGGAGCATCGATCGGATGTACACACTCATCGACGACCTGCTCGTGCTCGCCAAACAGGGCGTTGATCCGGCGGAAACCGAGATAGTCGATCTTAATACCCTTTCACAGCGGGCCTGGTCGATGGTCGACACCCAGGACGCAACGCTTGAAATCCACGCCGACGATAGCATCAAGGCCGACGAAGGTGCGATGTTGGAATTACTGGAGAACCTCTTTCGGAACGCTATCGAACACGGCGGCGACGACGTGACCGTCACTGTCGGGACGGAATCGTGGGGGTTCTATGTCACGGACGACGGGGCGGGCTTTCACGACGGTACCGCGGACCTATTCAAACCCGGCTACTCGACGGCCGATGACGGAACCGGGTTCGGGCTCTGCATCGTCGAACAGATCGTCGACGCACACAACTGGGAAGTCATTGCGACCGACAGCGAAAGCGGCGGCGCCCGCTTCGAGTTCATTTGTCGGAACTCCTGACCGTTGCGGGGCGCTTGCGCTTTGCCGCGACAGACTGCCCGCAGTCCCTTTGCTCCGGTCCGCTGTAAGCCTACAGAGTATGAAACTCTGTACCTTCGGCCCCGGCGGTATTGGCGGCTATTTCGGCCCACGACTCGCTGACGCGGGCCACGAAGTCCACCTCATTGCGAGAGGCGACCACATAGCTGCACTCCAAACTGATGGGCTGCAGGTCGAGAGCATCCACGGCGATATGGCGGTTGATCTCCGGCGGCCGATGACCCGGGTGAGGCCGGGTTGATGCGCCGATGAACAAGGTCGTGACAGCGATTCTCGCGCTGGCGACGGCCAGACGGGAGTAACGGGCGAGCCCGACCACGACAGTACAGAGTGGGGAACGGACGCACCACGCCGTCATCGTTGTCGGACTGTGCAACTTTACATTATATCCGCCGACTGGAACCGAATGTAGCCGAACCCGAGTGATAGAACGAGCCAGCCTCCAAGAATGGCGAACCCGGCCCACTTCGGAGGATAGAATGAAGCCGATACTGGGTAGGACATTATTTCGTCGAACGTGGGGATTATGGCTCGTGCCGCGTAGCCGACTGCCGCAGTCGGGTTGAGAGCGTGGACGACAATCAGCCACGGAGGTGCACCGGAATCTGGGGGCGTGTAGCCGACAGTGATGACCTGCAGAATAGCCGTTACAACGTCCCATCCGAGCTGAAAGAGGATGTAAAGTCCCCCCGCACCAATAACCGCCATGTACTGAGACTTCAGTATCGACGAGAAGCCGATACCAATTGCGACATAGACCGCACCGTAGAAGACCGTCAAGATGGTGTAGAGCACGAATTTGACGGCCGCAAATGACTCGTAGGTGAACAGTGCGAAGACAGCGACGACAAAATAGCCGCTGAGGATAGCGATAGTCAAAACGGCACACCGGCCGATGAACTTCCCGAGAATAACGTCACGGCGCGAGTTCGGCAGGCCGAGCAGGAGCTTGATGCTCCCGCTGTCACGCTCACCGGCGATAGCGGCATAGGAGATGGCTAACCCCAGCAGTGGGACAAAGAAACTCATCGGCTGACCCATACTGTTGAGCAGCGCCAGCGTGCTGGTCGGGACATCGCTCGCTGAAGCTGTCAGCGGGACGTGCTGAATCGCCGCCCAGAATCCGGCGACGAGGACGAACAACAGAGTGGTAGCGAGGAACGTTCCTGAGCGGATTGCGTCGTTGAAATCTTTCCTGATGACCGCAGGGAGAGACATTTGTTGAGTAGTTGTCCAGAGATGCCAATAAATCTTGATAGCTCCTGAACGCACTCTGGGCCCATGTCCCTATAGTGACTGTCTCAGGCTACCCTGGGTCACAGCAGGAGCAGCGCGGAAGCCCACGACTTTCGTCGTGGGAGGAAGCGCGTACGCTTTTGAAACAACTGACCAATGACAGGTGGCGACAGACGCAGCGTACCTGACGACCAGCGGCGTTCTGCAGAAGGAATACTACCCCGAATTCACCAGAACTTGAGGTTGTTCTTGACCGCTTCCCGCTTCAGTTCTTGGATGTGCTCGGTCAGCGGGATGTCTTTCGGACACACTTCGGTACAGGAGAACTGGGTCTGGCAGCGCCAGACGCCGTGTTCCTGTTCGATGATGCGGAGGCGCTCCTGCTTGCGGTTCTCGCCCTCGCGTTCGTCCATCGCGAAGCGGTACGCCTTGTTGATGGCGGCAGGGCCGAGGTACTCGTTGTCGCCGGCGGCGATGTTACACGAGGACATACATGCGCCACACCAGATACACCGCGTGGACATCTTGACCTTCTCGCGGTTCTCCCGGGTCTGGCGCTGCTCTTCGAGCTTGTCGTCCGGCGTCTCGTCGGCGTCGAAGTACGGCTCGACGGCTTCCATCTGGTCGTAGAAGTGCTCCATGTCGACGACGAGGTCCTTCACCACTTCCTGGTGGGGCAGCGGCTCGATACGGACCGGGTCCTCAAGCTCGGAGATCTGCGTCTTGCAGCCGAGGCGCTGTCGTCCGTTGACAAACAGAGCGTCTGACCCACAGACAGCCTGTCGACAGGAGTGTCGGAAGGTCAGCGAGGAGTCGTAGTGATCGCGTGCGTAGATGAGGGCATCGAGGATGGTCATGCCCTTGTGGAACGGAACGCGGAAGTCGTCGAAGCGTGGTTCCTGCTTCCCCTCGACTTCGGGGTCGTAGCGGAACACCTTCAGCGTGATCGTGTCTTCGTCGTCGAGCGTCTCCTCTTCGACTTCCCGCTGGGCCTGCTCCTGTGCCTGTCGTTCGTCTCGCTGTGCGCGCCGACGGTCACCCGGGGATTCGACTTCGGGCTCTGTTTCCTCGTCGGCTTCCGTCTCGGTTTCCTGTTGTTCGATTTGCGTACTCATAGTTCAGACGAGGGTCGTCATGGCCAGCGACACGCGGGTCCCCTGCACGACGAGCAGGAGGCCGGCGATGCCAAGCATGTATTTGACTGCGTTTTTCTGGGAACCGGTGAGTCCCTGATTGACCAGCGCGTTGTACACACCGTTGACGCCGTGGAACGTCGCGGTGACGAGGAACAGCCACATCGTTGCGAAGTAGCTGACCTGACTCATCCGGGCCTGCGTGCCGAGGAACGTGATGTCAGAGGCGTGGTTCACGAAGTGCAACAGCATGAAGTGGAACGCGAGCACGCCGATGAGGAACACTGCTGTCAGCCGCTGGAACAGCCAGCGACGCCCGCCGCGGTCGAAAGAGGAGTAGTGCTGGGCCATTAGACTAGCTTCCCCCCGAGGAACGTCGGCACGCTGGCCACGACGATAGCGCCGGTCAGCAGCAGCGACGCATAGAAGCTCTTGTCCTGCGATTCCAGCCCCACACCGAGATCAACCATCAGCAGCCGAATCCCGTTGAGGATGTGGAAGACGGCGACGGCCAGCAGACCGACTTCAAGGAACCGGACGATCAGCAGCGATTCGAGGCCGCTGAGCGTGCTGGTGTAGAGGTCGCTGCCTGCCTGCGCGCTCGCCGGATCGACGCCGACCGAAGTGCTCAGCACCGCGATGTGGGTGAACAGGTAGCCCACGAGAACCCAGCCGGTGAACTTGTGGAAGATCCAGGCCCACATCCCGGCCGTGAACTCCCGCCACCGTCCGAAGTCCTCGACGGTGCCGCGATTGTAAGACTGACTCATACACTGGGGGGTTAGTCCGGGGACAGATAGTAGTTTCTACAACGGACGCGTATGGCCGGAATCCCGCCCGAAGACGTTCGTCAATTGACTACTCCGCAGTTACCAATCGTCGTCGTCCGCCCGGCGGTTCCACTCGATGGCCCGCTGTGTCCGGTCGTCGAGTCGGACCAGATGACAGAGGGGATTGCCGGGGTACACCAATGGGTTCTCAAGAATGCCAACCAGCAGTCCGGTAAACGGCGCACGCATCAGCGTGTTCTCCGTCTTGAACGGATTGGCGATCGTACAGATAACGTCGCCTTCGTACACTAGGTCACCGCGGTCGTAGTGCATATCCACCAGCCCACCCGAGTCCGCACGGATCCACGTCTTCTCGTCGCTGTCGTCGATGACTGTCCGCCAGCCCGGCCACCGGACGGTGTCGGAGTCCCGGAGCCCGAACTCCGTAAGCACCGACCGTACACTCTCTATAGCCGAGTCGATGAGTGGCCGCTGGAACCGATGGGCCTCGCCCATTTCTATTGTGATCGTCGGGACGCCAGAATCGCTCAGCTCCCGCCGGAGCGACCCCGACGGGCCGTCCGACGAGATGATGACGTTCGACGCGAAGGCGTTTGCGACCCGCGCAACCTCGGGGTCCCCCATGTCTGCTCGGACGTGGAGCATGTTTGTCCGCCCGCGCGTGGACGTGTGGAAATCGAGGCCCACGTCACACGGGGCCAGGAAGTTCCGGAAAATCTCGTGGGCCATCCGTTTCGCGCTCGTCGAGTCGGGATCGCCGGGGAACGAGCGGTTCAGGTCCCGGTCGTAGATCGGCAGGTACCGCTCCTGTGCCAGAAACGCCGGGACGTTCAGCACCGGGAGACAGACCAGCGTCCCCGCCAGCCCCTCGTGGTCCCACTCGTGGGCGACCTCCCGGACGACCTCGATGCCGTTGAGTTCGTCACCGTGTGCCGCTGCGGTGAGAAACACCGTCGGACCGGACTGCTCCCCGTTGACGATGGTGACCGGCATCCGGACGGCGTCCCCCAGATACGTCTCGCTGACCGTGTAGCGAACGTTACGGGTCTCGCCCGACGCAACGATTCCCCCATCGTAGGTGAACGGCTCGGCCTCGCTCATGCACTCACAACGAGAGGCGGCTGATAAAACCCCTCCGGCGAGACAGGCCCCGACGGGGCCGTGCCGGATGGCGCATCCGTACACCTATACTGGGGCCGACAGAAAGCGACAGCATGAGCGACCAAGACCTCACGGTGGGCGTCCTCAGTCTCCACTCAAGCAAGGAGTCGAAGGCGATCCTGAACGCGGTCGACGAGATGGGCTACGGGACGGAGTGGCTTCGTACCGAAAACACCGCGATCAGTGTTACCGACGGCGAGATGACGCTCGAACCCGATGTTGACGCGGTTGCGAATCGGCTGTTGCTCTCCAGCAGCGAACATCCCGCGGAGGGAATCGGGCTCGGGATGACTATCAGCCGGCTCGCACCGACGTTGAACGAGCCGATGGCGGCGACAACGGCCTTACACAAGTTTTCGAGCGCTGCCGCGCTGGCTGACGCTGGCGTCCCGGTCCCGGATGCGTTGCTCGCGCTGTCGAGCGATATGCTGAACGAGGAGCGGGACCGCTTCGGCGACCGTGCGGTGTACAAAACGGCCATCGGTACCCACGGCGGCGGGACGTGGATGGTCGACATGGAAAATCAGGTTAACGCACAGGTCGGCGGTCGCTACGCGTTCCTACAGGAGTACATGGAACACGACGAGAAACGCCACCACGACCTCCGCGTGTACGTCGTCGGCGACCAGATCGTCGGCGCGATGAACCGCTACGCGCCCGAAGGCGAGTGGCGGACGAACGTCGCGCTCGGCGGCGAGGTCGAAGACATGACGGGGAAACTCCCCGAACGAGTTCGGGAGATCGCGCTCGACTCAGTCGACGCCATCGGGCTAGACTACGCCGGCGTCGACATCGTCCAGAGCGAGGACGGCTATTACGTGCTTGAAGTGAACCCCACCGCTGGATTCCGTGGCCTGTTCAAGGCCAGCGGCGTCAGCCCCGCCCCTTATATTGCCCAGCTCGCCATCGAACGGGCCGGCGGGAGTGTCGACGATGAAACGGTCGAACGGCTCTCCGACCGACTCGACGACTCCAAGCCCGCGTGTACGCCGAAGAAGCCACAGCCGAAAGCGCAGAAAAACGTCGTCGTGGGCTACATCGAGGAGGTTGTCGTCACCGGAACGCAGGGGACCAAGTCCGTTCTCGCGAAGTCAGACACCGGTGCGACCAGAACCAGTATCGACGCCAAACTCGCCGCGGAAATCGGAACGGGGCCGATTCTCGACATCGTGAAGATCAAATCTGGGAGCCTCAAGTCCGGCCGCTCGCGCCCGGTCGTCGACCTCGTCGTCGGCGTCGGCGGGACCCAGCACACCGTCACCGCCAGCGTCGAAGACCGCGGGCACATGGACTACCCGCTGTTGCTGGGACGGGACATCCTCAAGCACTACCAGGTCGACGTGAACCGCCGCGCGGACGACGAGACGGAAGTGGACACCGAGGAAGAGGAGCAGAGCGAAGAGTAACGGCGCGCCAGTACCGGCTTCCGGCCCGGTTCAGTCTTCGTTCACTTCCGCGACGCTCTCGGCAATGTCCTCGCTAGCCCGCCACAGATACAGGCTCGCGTAGCTCCGATACGGCGACCACCGCTCGGCGTACTCGCACATCTCCGCGCGGCTGTACCCGTCGCCGACGACGGCCTCGAATCCCTTGCGGATGCCGAGGTCGCCGACCGGGAACACGTCCTCGCGGCCGAACGCGAACAGGAGTTGCATATTTGCAGTCCAGTCGCCGACGCCCGTGATGGCCGTTAGCTTTTCGTGGATTTCCTCGTCAGCGGCGTCCTCGAACGTCGCCAGCGAGTAGCCGTGTTCCAGAAACGCGTCGGCGACCTCGTTGACGTAGCGGGTCTTCTGCCGCGAGAGGCCGGCATCTCGGAGCACCTCGTTGTCAGCGTCTCTGATGCCTGCTGGCGTCACGGTGACGGCGTCGAACAGTCGGTCCCGCGTCGCGGCGGCCGACGCCATCGACACCTGCTGGCGGAGAATCGAGACGACGAGCCGCTCGAAGAGGTCCGACGCGGGGTCGAGCGTGAGTTCGCCGTGGGTTTCGACCAGCGGCCCGATGTCGGGGTTTGCGCGCAACACCTCGTGTGGCGAGTCACTCATCGCTCTGTGGTACTGACTCGACGAAAAAGAACGTGTCTGTCGCTGTTAGCCGTCGGCGATGATGGGGTCGGGATTCGGTGAGGCGATGCCGGCCGCGCCCACCGGTTCGGCTGGGTTGCCGACGACCGTCGTCTCTGGTGCCACGTCATCGACGACAACAGCGCCAGCGCCGACGGATGCGTTCTCTCCGACCGTTATCGGCCCCATTATCGAGGCGTCAGCACCGACGGTCGCGCCGTCTTCGACCGTCGGATGACGCTTTTCCCGGCGCATTGACGTGCCACCGAGGGTGACACCGTGGTACAGGAGCACGTCGTCGCCGATCTCGGCCGTCTCTCCGATGACGATGCCCATCCCGTGGTCGATGAACACGCGCTCGCCGATCTCCGCGGCGGGGTGGATCTCGACGCCTGTCAGGAACCGCGTGACGTGGGAGATGAGCCTGGCAAGTAACCTCCGGTCGTTCGTCCAGAGCCAGTGGGCGATGCGGTAGGCCCAGATCGCGTGCAGGCCGGGGTACGTGAGCGCGACCTCCACGGCACTGGTCGCCGCCGGGTCCTTTGTGAGTGCTGTACGGATATCCGCTTTCAGTCGGTCGAACATTGGTGTGTTGTAGTGATGGCGTATCGTCTGTGCACGAGACAGTCGGTCGCGGTCCGCATCACCGGACAGAAGTCACTGAGGACGACAACAGCGACGGGGAGAGCAGCAACTGATCACGGTCCGAAGCGGGCGAGTAGCGGGGCATGAGACTCGGTCGCCCATGGTTGCTCTATCTACGTCGCTCGGCGGGTTAAAAAGCAGTGGTTCAACGGGCCCTCGCAGGGTTGCCGGGAGTGCGCTGTGGGGCGAGACAGTGCCGGACCGCTCAGGTCATGCCCTTTCCGAGCAGTTCCCGGGCGATGATGTTCTTCTGGATCTCGGTCGTTCCCTCGTAGATCTGGGTGATCTTGGCGTCGCGGTAGAACCGCTCGACGTCGAAGTCGTTGACGTAGCCGGCGCCGCCGTGGATCTGGACGGCTTCGTCGGCAGTCTCAACGGCGACGCGGGAAGCCTTTTCTTTGGCCATCGACGCCAACTGCGTGAGCTGGTCGGCGTCGTTGTCGACGCTCCAGGCGGACTTGTGGGTGAGCTGCCGTGCGGCCTCGATTTCGGTGAACATCTCGGCGAGCTTGTGCTGGATGGCCTGAAACTCTGAGATGGACTGGCCGAACTGCTCGCGGTCCTGGGCGTATCCGAGAGCGCGCTCGGCGGCCCCACGGGCGATACCGACGCCCTGCGCGGCCACGCCTGTCCGGGTCTCGTCGAAGAACTGCATTATCTGGAGGAAGCCGGCCCCGCGCGTTCCCACGAGGTTGTCCTCGGGGACGCGCACGTCGTTGAGGATGAGTTCCGCCGTGTCCGATGCACGGATACCGAGCTTCCCCGTGATCTTCTCGGCTTCGAATCCGTCGCGGTCAGACTCGACGAGAATCTGTGAGAAACCGTTGTACCGTCCCTCCGCATCCGGGTCAGTTTCACAGAGGACGACGAAGTAGTCGCCGACCGAGCCGTTCGTGATCCACATCTTGTTGCCGTTGATGACCCACTCGTCGCCCTCTTTTCGCGCCTGCGTCGACACCGACGACACGTCAGAGCCGGTGTCGGGTTCAGAGATGGCCGCGCCCATGATGGCATCGCCCGTCGCGACGGGTTCGAGGTACTCCTCTTTCTGGGCCTCCGAGCCGAACCCGATGAGGGCGTCAGCACCGAAGGCGGCCGACTGGATGCTCAGACCGATACCGGGATCGGCCGCGAACAGCTCCTCGGCGATGATAGCGTTCGTCAGCGTATTGTAGCCTGCTCCGCCGTACTCCATCGGAATGTTCGCGCCTGTCAGCCCCATCTCGGCGGCCTTCTCGACAATCTCCCGGGGAAACTTTTCTTCCGTGTCGTACTCGGTCGCGACGGGCTTGATTTCGTTTTCGGCGAACCGGGCGATCTCGTCCTTTATCTGTCGCTGCTCTTTCGTCAGTTCGAAGTCCATATGTGGTGTGTTGACGTGATATGCATTAATGGTTTGTAATCCGAAATAAACTTGAGAGTGGTTTTCTAACGAGAGAAACGTTGAAGCCTCGGCCGGCAGTGGAACGATATGTCATGGATTTCGAGGATATTGACACTATCGCCGTGCTCGGTGCCGGGAACATGGGTCATGGAATCACCGAAGTGGCCGCGCTCGCAGGCTACGACGTGCGGATGCGGGACATCAAAGACGAGTTCGTCGAGGACGGCTACGACAACATCGAATGGTCGCTGAACAAGCTGGCCGAGAGAGACCAGCTCACGCAGGACGAGGCTGATGCGGCACTTGACCGTGTGACGCCGCTTGTCGATGTCGAAGAAGCGGTCAGCGATGTCGACGTAGTCATCGAGGCTGTGCCGGAGAAAATGGAGATCAAGAAGGACGTGTACACAGAGGTCGAAGCACACGCGCCCGAAGACGCCATCTTCGCCACGAACACGTCCAGCCTCTCTATCACGGAACTGTCGGAAGTGACCGAACGGCCCGAGCAGTTCTGTGGGATGCACTTCTTCAATCCGCCCGTGCGGATGCAACTGGTCGAAGTAATCTCCGGCGCACACTCGGGCGACGACACGCTGGACGCTATCGAGGCGCTTGCGGAGGACTTCGGCAAAACGCCGGTCCGCGTCCGCAAGGACTCGCCGGGGTTCATCGTCAACCGCATCCTCGTCCCGCTGATGAACGAGGCCGCGTGGCTCGTCCACAACGATGAGGCAACTATCGCTGAGGTCGACTCAACGACGAAGTTCGACATGGGCCTGCCGATGGGGTCGTTCGAACTCTCCGATCAGGTGGGGAACGACGTCGGCCTCCACGTCCTCGAATATATGCACGAAGTGCTGGGCGAGCCCTACGCCCCGTGTCCGCTGCTCGAACAGAAAGTCGAGAACGAGGAACTCGGGAAGAAGACTGGGAAGGGCTTCTACGACTACGAGAACGGCGGCGTCGACATTCCGACCGACGCCGGCCGCGAAGACGTCGAGCACCGCCTCGTCGCCGTGATGGCAAACGAGGTCGGGAAGCTCGTCGAGAACGATGTCGCTCCCGTTGCGGACATCGATCAGGCAGTCCAGCTCGGCGGCGGCTTCCCGGACGGTCCTGCGAAGATCGCCGACAAGACCGGCCTCGAGACACTCGTCGATACACTCGAAGAAACCCACGAGGCGACCGGCGCAGAGCGCTACGCCGTCTCCGACGGTCTCCGAGAGGCCGCGGCGGAAGGTGGCTTCTACGGCAGCGAAGACGACGCGCCGGCGGAGTTCGACAACGTCACGATCGAATATCCCGGTGACATGGTCGGTCACATCGAACTCGACCGCCCGCACCGGATGAACACCGTCAGCCCGGAACTGATGGACGACCTCGCCGACGCCGTCGACCTGCTCGAAGACGACGACGAGGTGCGTGCCATCCTGCTGACCGGGGCCGGTGAGAAGGCGTTCTCCGCTGGGGCCGACGTGCAGGCGATGGCCTCGAACGCGACGCCGCTGGACGCTATTGAACTCTCCCGCAAGGGCCAGCAAACCTTCGGGAAGCTCGAAGAATGTTCGATGCCGGTCGTCGCCGGCATCGACGGCTACGCGCTGGGCGGCGGGATGGAACTGGCGACCTGTGCCGACCTCCGCGTGGCCTCGGAGCGCTCCGAGCTGGGCCAGCCCGAACACAACCTCGGCCTGCTGCCGGGCTGGGGCGGCACGCAACGCCTCGCCCGCATCGTCGGCGAAGGCCGCGCCAAGGAGATTATCTTCACCGGTGACCGTTACGACGCCGACGAGATGGCTGAGTACGGCTTCATCAACGAGGTCGTCGACAACGACGCTCTGCACGAGCGGGCGTTCGAACTGGCCAAAGACATGGCCGCCGGCCCGCCGGTCGCACAGAAACTCACCAAGCGCGCGATGCTCGCCGGCCGCGACGACATCGACGCCGGCCTCGAAGTCGAATCGCAGGCTTTCGGCCACCTCATCGGGACCGACGACGTGATGGAGGGCATCAACGCGTTCATGGGCGACGGAGAGCCGGACTTCGAAGGGAAGTAATAGCGGACTCGGCCGCCAAGCAAATACGGAGCATCTTTTTCGTGGATACGTCACGGGGGCGGTCTGCTCTCCGTAGTCGCACGCCTGTGGTACGCATCCTCAGGTAGCGTCTATTTCGATGGGGTTAAATTGGTCCACCCGGAACGACTGAGTACGCTCGGTTGGTGTAGTCCGGCCAATCATCTTGGCCTTTCGAGCCGAGGACCAGGGTTCAAATCCCTGACCGAGCACATTACTGTCGCGAACTACTCCGCGAGCAACGGCGTTCGCCGCCGTTCTGTATAGCATGCTTCTGCACAGACACGGTACGTAGCGGGCTCACTCTCCAAGTTTCAGGATGTAGCCGCTCCGTGTTCCGATATACGCTCCGGACTCCGTGACCGTTGGGGCAGTCGTTGTTCCCTGAATGATGACGCGCCACATCGGGTCGCCATCGAAGGAAAGCGCGTGTACGCCAGCGGCATCGTCACCCTGCGTCCAGCACACAACCGCATCGGATGCCGTCTGCATCTCTCGTAGCGACCGCTTGAAGGAGTGACTCCAGACGCGCTCTCCGGCACTTCGGTCAACGGCATGGACTGTCGTCTTACCAACAGGGACGCACACCCTATCGTTGGCGATGACCGGCGGACCTCTCGTGTCATTCGCTGTCGGGTACCGCCACTGTTCGGTCCCGTCCGCTGACTGGAGCGCAACTAGGCGTCCACCGAACTCTGTCGCGTATACCGTCCCATCGCGTTCTACTGCGCCCGTCACATTGAAGCCGTCCTCAGTGGCTTCCCCTTCCTGATACTGCCAGCTGGAATCCCCTGTCGATTCGTCTATCGCAGCGAGTGCAGGCTCACCCGAATCCGTTTCCCCCCTGACGTACAGCGAATCTCCGTAGTGTCCTAGCGGGTCTCCCAGCAGGCGTCCCGCGGAGGACCAGCGACGCGTGCCGTCTGTTGTGTCAAACGCACTGGTGCGGTCTGGACCCTCAGAGGCGTACACTGTTCCGTTCTGTACCACCGCTTTGCGGATATCCCCAGTTTCGCGCTGGAATCGATTTCTGTTATCCGACGTGACAGCAAACAGTGACTCTCCGGCACGGTTGATCGCATCGTCGTGTGTGCTTACGATGGCTGTCTCGTCGGCGGTTCCGAGAATGGACAGATATCTATCCCGTGGTTCCGTCCCCCACTGTAACTCGCCGTTCTCTAGGCGAACCAGTTGCTGCCCAATTCCCAGCCTCCTCGTGTTCCAGCCGACGATAGCGTACACCCCGTTGGCTGCGGGAGCTACTACGGGCACGCTCTTGTTCGCCGCGTAGCGCCACTGCTGTGTTCCGTCGGTGCCGACTGCGTAGACGTTCTGACTCCTGGGCGGTTGCATGCGTTCTTGGGGCGGGGTTCCTCGGTCATTGGTCCCGCCGATGGCGTACACTGTCCCATCCCGCACGACCGGTCGGTCCGTCACGTAGCCAGGCCACTGTCCCGTCATGGGGCCGTTCGTCTGGTACGTCCACCGGACTGCGTCACCCTCCGGCGGGTCGGGACGCTTGTCGCTTGCCGTCCGCTGGTCCGTCGCTGTCTCAGCACGTTGGTCGGACCGCGTTGTCGTGCCCGTCGGGGTTGCTGACTCTGGCGTCGCGGTCTGGCTGCCATCGAGACCAGCGCAGCCAGCGAGCGCGGCCCCGAACGCGACCAGAACCGTCCGTCGGGATTTCATTACGACGGGCTGGCTCTCGCTCCGGCATAAGTTTCGTGTCGATTGTGTCACTACTTTATTTGGGTGCTGTACCGTGGATCAATGACTACCGACACCGGACTGAGTACCGTATTTCGAACAGATCTGCGAACGACCGTCCCACTGTCAGATTCCTGTCTGTGGGGCAACCAGTGCTATCCGCTATCCTGACAGTCGATTGGATCGAATGGCCCTACAAGAACCTGTGTTGAATAATAGGATGCTTTGCATTCATATTTGACAAGTATATAGGTAAAAGAAAACATATTTCCACTCGTATATAAAGCGAGTAGTACATGGACCGACGAACATACGTGAGTACGATCGGAAGCAGCATCGCTGCACTCAGCCTTGCAGGATGTAGTGGTAGCGACGGCGGTGACGGAAACAGTGAGTCCACGTCAACACCAGAACCAACGTACGAAGTAGATCAGGAGGCACCAGCGCGGCTGAAACTGCTCTCCGTGAGTGGGCCAAAAGAGGTCGCGTTCGGTGATACCATCGAGGGTGACGTGACCGCCGTCAACGTCGGTGGTGAGCCGATCTCCGGGGATGCAACCATAGAGTTCGTTCACTCAGAATCAGCTAACACTGAGCCACAGACAGTCACAGTCAACGCTGATGGACTGGCGTCCGGCGAAGAAGTTTCGCATAGCTATCGTGTTGACGCCGAGTATGCCGGAGCGTGGGCGTTTGAAGCGTCCTCCGACTTCTATGCTGTCGACGATACAGTCACATCAACTGTGTCTGTCCTCCCGAAGCAGGGGAGCACTGGGGAAAGCATTGAGCTTGCCAGTGGGGTCCAGGCCACAGTGTCTGATATGACCTACGAACAGATGATAACCTACGAGCTCCCCGCTGGCGAACGGACTTTGGGCGACAACACCGCACATGCCATTCGCGAAACGGTCTCAGATAACATCCTGCTGATTCTGAGCGTTACGTTCGAGAACGGAACAGGCGAGGCCCAGACGGTGTCGAAAGACGACTTTGTCGTCCCCGAATCGAGCTTCGTGAGCCAGTCGGCTGCAAGTCGTGACGGAACGAACGCAGTCGGGGAGAACATCAATCCGGGGCAGACCTACAGCGGCCATCTGATTTACGCTGTCCCGAAGGCCAAGGTCGACGACCTCACACTCGGAATAAACCTCGCAGAAGGGAGTGCGGTCGCTGATATCGAAATCCCGCTTCAGTCACCCGGTGGCTTCCCCGAGTTCGAAATGGCGAACATCGATGTTCCGCCGGAAGACGTTACAGGCGATGAAGCGATCGTTGAGATAGAGGTCGAAAACGTCGGTGACAGCGCGGGGGTGTTCAAATCCATCCTTGAGTTCAAGACGCCAGACGATCCGGGCATATTCGCTGGCTATTCCGCAGATACGTGGTACATTGACTCTGATGGACCCTACACACAGCGGATTCCCGCTGGCGAAACCAGAACCATCGAACTGGTGACGGAACCGGATTCAGACAGACGGTGGGATTACCGAACGACCCCATTCGGCGCGGAGTGGACGTTCAAGGCCGTGGAATAGGTGTAGGTACGACTTCCCCACCCAGGTAACTTCTGTGTATACCGTTCTCGAACGAGTCAACAGCGGTAGGTATTTTCCGGGGCCGAGCGACGGGTAGACCATGCAAGCAGTCGTACTCGCAGCGGGGCAGGGGACGCGTATGCGGCCGTTGACAGACCACACTCCGAAGCCGATGCTCCCAGTCGCTGACCGGCCGCTGGTGGCACACACCGCCGACACGGCAATTCAAGCGGGGGCCGACGAACTCATCTTCGTCGTCGGCTACGAGGCCGAGGCGGTCCGCTCGTACTTCGGGGACGAGTACAGCGGCGTCCCGGTCAGCTTTGCCGTCCAAGAGGAGCAACTGGGGACTGCCGACGCGGTGGCAGCCGCGAAGGACCACCTCGACGGCCCTTTCGCAGTCCTCAACGGCGACAACCTCTACGACGCTGAGAGCCTCAGCGGCCTCTTTGATGCCGCGCCGTCGGTCGCTGCCTACCGCGTCGACGACCCAACGAGCTACGGCGTGCTGTCGACAGACGGGGGTGCCGTCACCGACATCGTCGAGAAGCCAGACGATCCGCCAACGGAGCTGGCAAACGCCGGGGCGTACGTCTTCCCAGCCGAGGCACGGGACTGGCTGGACGTGCCCCTCAGCGACCGCGGGGAGCGCGAAATCACAGATGTCCTCGCCAGAGTCATCGAGGAGGCGACGGTCACTGCTGTCGAGGTCGACCGCTGGCTGGACGTGGGCCGGCCCTGGGAGCTACTGGAAGCTAACGAGTGGAAACTGGGGCAACTGGACCGGCGACTCGACGGGGAGGTCCGGGGCGATGCAGACCTGCGCGGCGAAGTCGTCGTCGAGGAAGGTGCCGTCATCGAACCCGGCGTCGTTATTGAGGGGCCGGCGCTGGTTCGCTCGGGCGCACACGTCGGACCGAACGCGTACGTCCGCAGCGCGACCCTGCTGGGGGAGGACACTCACGTCGGCCACGGAGTCGAACTCAAGAACACGGTCTTGATGGCCGGCTCGAACGTCCCGCACGTCTCCTACGTCGGTGACAGCGTCATCGGTCGTGAGGTCAACTTCGGCGCGGGAACGCAGGTAGCGAACCTCCGCCACGACGGCGACCCGGTCCGGATGACAGTGAAAGGCGACCGCGTCTCGACCGGTCGGCGAAAGTTCGGCGTCGTTGCAGGCGACGGCGCAAAGACGGCCATCAACACCAGCCTGAACGCCGGCGTCGTGCTCTCATCGGGCGCGACCTCCTCCCCCGGAGAGTCCGTTACCCGGGACCGATAGCAGGACTGCACAGCGGGCGTCCGTCCGGCTCACGTACACGCTACTGCCATTCTGTTACCGATTCGACATTCGTGTATGTTCGTGACGTTCAGTGCAAGTATGTGGGATTAAGTGCCGTGAAAGACACTCTCAACTAAGATGGTCGACCCGACATCAGATCACCACGAAGATATCGACGAGGACGAGGCACCGGAGTGTGCTACATGCGGTGATGCTATCGCCAACGAAGTGACTCACCGTGTTATCACATGGATAGAGGACGGCAGCGTCGAAACGGCTCACTTCTGCAACGAGGGCTGCCGGACAGAGTGGCAGTAACGCGTCTGTTCTACCCGTAGTCTGGACGGCGACCGCTTGCCGTGCGTCACTCACGGTTCGGATCGTTTGGGTGCATTTTCCGCTGTTAAAACCGAATCTTCGTTTCAGTTCATCTGCGTATCGATGTGGTGGACAGCGTCCGGTGAGAGAAGTCGCCCGGTGGGGAGTTCGACCCAGCCGTTTGCAAGGACGCGAACCGCTCCCTCGTGTAACACTGTCTCCTGATCGATATCCGCGTACACGATAGCGTTCTCGTAGGTCTTGACGAACTGATCTACGGCATCATCCCAGGCTGGTTCTGTCGAGAAGACCATAGTTCGACTATGCTGTGGCCGAGATATAGTCTTGGTGCGACACTTTCCCATCCCGTCGTCGTCCTTTCTTTCAAAACCGTTGACGGAATCAACTCCGACAAACCAATAGAGTGTTAACATCCTGCACATATTTGGGATGGCCTAGTGAACACTGCGGTATGACATGACTGCAGGCAATCACGCTGACTGGCGTCAGGCCGAGGAAGCGTACACTGACGAAGTCATTGGCGACGACACGCTGGGCGAGATGTTTGCTGCAAGCGCGGCCCGGAACGCCGAGACGACGGCCCAACTGTACAAGGGTGGCGTCTACGATCGGTCACTGACCGACGACGTGATACCGGCGGCTCCCGACGGCGACTACGCCGAACTCAGCTACGAGCGGATGCACCACTTGGTCAAATACCTGGCCGCAGGGTTCCGTGACCTCGGTGTCGGCTCGGACGTTCGCGTCGGTATCTTGTCCAACACGCGAATGGAGTGGGCGCTGAGTGACTTTGCCATTCTGTCTGCGGGTGGGGTGGTGACGACCGTGTACACGGATTCCTCGCCGAAGCAGGTCAAGTATCTGCTGTCGGACCCGGAGGCGAGCGCCGTCGTCGTGGAGAACGCTGCGATGCTGGACCGCGTCCTGGCTGTCGAGGAGGACCTGTCCCTCTCGTTCATCGTCGTCATGGACGACACTGACGTGGACCGCGATGACGTGTACACACTCAATACGGTGTATCGGCGCGGCGAGGAGACGTTCAGCGAGACGGCGTACCAGTCCTGGCTGGACGAGCGCGACCCCGACGACCTGGCGAGCCTCATCTACACCTCCGGGACGACGGGCCAGCCGAAAGGGGTCCAGCTCACCCACCGCAACTTCCGGGCGAACGTCAATCAGACGCGCAGGCGAATCGGGCCACGACCCGACAAGCCGTCGCACCTGCCGACCGTTACCGCCGAGACGCGTTCGATAGCGTTCCTCCCGCTGGCACACGTGTTCGAACGTCTCGCGGGCCATTTCTTCATGTACGCGTCCGGCGCAGCTGTGAGCTACGCCGAAAGCCCGGATACGCTGGCCGACGACCTCCAGACTGTCAAACCGATGACCGGGCTAAGCGTCCCCAGAGTCTACGAGCGGATTTTCGACAATATGCGAACGCAGGCCAGCGAGTCCCCGCTCAAAAAGCGCATTTTCGACTGGTCGATGGACGTGGCCCGCGAGTACGCCCGGACCAACAATCCGGGACCGATACTTACGGCGAAACACTCGCTTGCGGACCGCCTCGTCTACAGCACGGTCAAAGAACGGCTCGGCGGGAACATCGAGTTCATGGTCAGTGGCGGTGGCAGTCTCTCGAAAACGCTCTGTGAGACGTTCCTCGGGATGGGGCTGACGATACTCGAAGGATACGGCCTCACGGAAACGTCGCCAGTCCTGACTGTGAACCCGCCGGAAGACACCCGTCCCGGAACCCTTGGTGCCCCGTTGCCTAACGTCGACGTCCACATCGATACCGGTGTTGTCGACGCCAGCGAGTTTGACGATGTCACTGGCGACGTGGGAGAACTGCTCGTCGACGGTCCGAACGTCACGGCGGGGTACTGGAACGCGCCAGATGCGACGACACGGGCCTTCACGGAAATCGACGGCACTCAGTGGTTCCGCACCGGCGACATCGTCGAACGTACCGACGATGACTTCCTCATCTATCACGACCGGCTCAAGGAACTGCTCGTCCTCTCGACGGGCAAAAACGTCGCGCCACAGCCTATCGAAGACCAGTTCGCGACGAGCGACCGGGTCGATCAGGTCATGGTCGTCGGCGACGACCAGAAGTTCGTCGGCGCGATAATCGTCCCGAACTTCGAGGAACTCCGCCGGTGGGCCGACAGCGAGGGCGTCGACCTTCCCGACGATCCAGAAGCACTGGTCGACGACGAACGTGTCCACGAGTGGGTCCAGACTGCCGTCGACGCGGTCAACGAGGAACTCGAACGCGTCGAGCGGATCAAGTCGTTCGCGCTCGTCTCCCGAGAGTGGACCGCCGAAAACGACTTGCTCACCCCGTCGATGAAAAAGAAGCGCCGCAACATCCGCAGCGCGTACCGCGAGAAACTCGCCGAGATATACGGCGAGCAGCAGGTCGAAGCGGCCTGATTGGCGGTCACCAGACGCCCGGTTCAATCGGTGACGACCACGTCGACGGCTCGTTCGCGCGGTCCGTCGCAGTCGACGAACAGCACGGACTGCCACGTCCCCATGTCGAGGTCTCCGTCGCGGACGGGAATCGTCTCGCTCGCCCCGACGACCATCGCCCGGACGTGTGAATCCGCGTTGCCGTCCAGTTCGTCGTGGTCCCACCCGCTGTCCGAGACGAGGTCGCCGAGTGCGTCGCTGAGGTCGCCCAGCAGTCGCGGCTCGGCCTCGTTGACAGTGATACCCGCGGTGGTGTGGCGGACGAACACGGTGCAGGTCCCTTCGGCGTCTTCGGGAATCACGTCCCGAACCCGGTCGGTGATATCAATCACGTCTGTGTGCGTGTCGCTTTTGACGGTGAACCGAGTTGCGTTCATATCGAATGCCACTCTCCGGACCTTTGTGAAGATAGGCCATTTATTATATACGATTCGGGTGGCTCAACGAGAAACTGCCTGTCAGTGTCGTGGGACGGTTCTCCGCCCGCTCCGAGAGCGCCGCGCAGCGCTCAGGCCAGCCATTCGTCCGGCTTGGTGTTGTAGTCGATATCGGTCGCGGTGAGGTGTTCGACCTCGGCCCAGTCCACATCAGTGACGGTCACCTCGTCGCCGTCGTAGCGGATTCGCTTGCCGACCTCTTCGGGTTCGGGTTCGCGGTCGCGGCGCTTGGCGACCTCCACGTCGTGGTCGTCGAACTCCTTGGCGATGGTCAGGAGGTTCACCGGGCGGCCCCAGAGTTCGAAGGTGCGCTTGAGCACTTCCTTGGCCTGCCCGATGTCGAGCATCACGCCGTTGTACTGGTGGGCGAGCAGCAGTTCGTTGCGGTTCTGGTAGTTACCGTCCTCGACAACGACGGTTGGCTTCCCGAAGTTGGTGAACTGCAACATCAGTTTCTTTTTGACATCCTCGTGGTCCGTCGAGGTCACCCGATAGTCGCCGGAGGCGTGGGTGTACTCGTAGGTGAAGTAGTCGTTGTCGTCGACGAACTCCTGCGTGAGGAACTCATCGAGGAACGTCACGTCGTTGTGGCTCTCCCGGATCTCCCGCATCCGTTCCCAGCCGCGGGTGTAGTCCACGTCCGAAAGCGCTTCCGCGACGCTGTCGTAGCGCGAGTCGTCGAACATATAGCGGGCGGTCCGCTCCAGTTCTTCTTGACCGATCCGGGAGACGAAGCCGCGGTACTGAGGCTTGACCAGCGAGTAGTGCCGGTGGGCCAGTCCCTCGTAGGTCAAGACCTTCCAGGGGTACTGTTCCACGTCGAAGTCGCCGTCGCGGGCCGCTGCCAGCTCCTCGCTATCGACGCGTGGGTCCTCGGGATCGAGGTCGTCGAGGTGACCCGGAACGTCAGTGAGCCACTCGGGGGGTTCGAGGTGGTCTTGGACGGTTTCGTAGTCGACACTCTCGTCGAAGTTCCGCCAGGTGATGCCCTCGACCCGGAGCAGGCGTTCGATGACTTCACGGCGGTTCTCCGTATTCTCAACGTACTCCCAGATCTCCAGCCCGAGGCTGTAGGGGTTCAGCCCGCCCGACCCCAGTACCTTCGACATGTGGTCGGAGTAGAGGATGAACTCGTCGTCGCCGGCGAACTGCTCGCCGGTCATCATCAGGGATTCCCAGTAGGAGGCCCACCCTTCGTTCATTACTTTTGTCATTTTTTGGGGTGCAAAATAATAGGCCTCCCGGCGAAGGAGTTCCAGCAGTTCTTTCTGCCAGTCTTCCATCTCCATCGCCCGCTCGGCGTCCGCGTCGTACTGCATACCGTGCTTGCGCAGGAAGCCGAGCACGTCCTTCTCGGGTTCGGCGGGGAACGTGACGTTCTCGTCGTCGTCGCGCTGAGCGTCCAGCCACTCCTCGTCGAACACCTGCCGTTTGACCTCCTCGGAGAGGTCGAGGTCATCCAGCTGGTCGGTTACGTCAGCCCCCTCGATATCCTCGAACTCCTCGGGGACCGTCTCGACCGGGCTGTAGGGAACGTGCTGGTCGATGTTGTCCTCCAGACAGAGGACGTGGTCGATGAACCGCTCGACCTCGGCCCGCTCGATGTCTGGGTCCTGCATGTACTCCTGGATGGTGTCACCGTGGCGGGCGAGCATCCCCGCGGCGTCGGGGCCGCGACGGCGGTCCTCGCCGGACTCGTCAGTCGTCGTCCGGGAGGAGCCGTCGGTGAACATGCGGAACCACTCGTTGTTGGCGAAGAAGTCCGCGTGGGCCTCGACGTGGGTGATGACGGCCTTCTGGTCGGCCAGCGTGTTCGACTCCTGCAGGAAGGCGTGGGCCGGGTCGTCGTTGTTGACGATCTCGAAGGCTTTCCCACCGAGGAACTGGCCCTGTTTCTGCTGGCGGTCGTACTGCATGCCCCAGCGCCAGTGCGGGTACCGCTGCTGGAACCCGCCGTAGGCGATGAGTTCGTTCATCTCGTCGTAGTCGACGATCCAGTAGTTCACCGGGTACGGCTTCAGCCCGAGCTTTCTGGCGAGATTGCCAGCCTCCTTGACCGGTTCGTCGAGGTCATCGGCCACGCGCTGTTTCGCGAATCTATCGTTGTTCATCGGTCCTCCGTGCTGAGTATGTCGTAGATGGCATCCACCACGTCCTCCGGCGAGGAGACGTACGCGACCGCGACGTTGTCGGCGTCCCGGAAGTTGCGTTCGACCTCCTCGGCGTGGGTGGCATTGATAGCGTTCCCGCTCGGCTGGGTCTCCACGTAGGCGTGGAGGTTCGCCGGGATCTGTTCCATCAGCGGGATGACCTTCTCCTCGGTGTCGTTCGAGGAGTTCTCGCTGTCACCCGCCGCGAACACGTAGCGGTTCCACTCGCTCCATGGGTATTCCTCTTCGAGGATTTCCGCTGCGAGTTCGTACGCGCTGGAGATGCGGGTGCCCCCGCCCGAGCGGATGCCGAAGAACTCGTCGCGCTCGACCTCCCAGGCGTCGGCGTCGTGGGCGATGTAGACGAACTCGGCGTTGTCGTACTTGCCCGTGAGATACCAGTCAAGCGGCGTAAAGGTCCGCTCGACCAGTTCCCGCTTCTTCTGGCGCATCGATCCGGAGACGTCCCGGATGTTGACGACGACGACGTTCTTCTCGCGCTCCTCGACGATTTCGGGGTAACGGTACCGCTCGTCTTCGCGGCGGAACGGGATCTGGTCGACACCTTCCCGGCGGATGCGCTGGGAGGTCTCGACCTTCTCGACGTTGTCTTCCATCTCTTCGATGGAGTCCCAGACGGCCGTCTCCTCGCTTGGTAGTTCCTCATAGGCGTCGTCGATCCACGCTTTCGAGACAGGCATGTTCTGCTCGCGGGTCCACTCGTAGACGGTAGCCGGTCCCCAGCCGTCCACTTTGAGCGCCTCACGGACGTAGTCCTCGTCGAAGTCCATCGCGAGCTTCCGCTTGAGGCCTTTCTTGAACAGCCGCTCGAAGTCCAGCGTCGAGGACGGGCCGGTTCGGGTGATGTCCGTGAAATCACCCTCCTTCTCCTCGATGACTTTCTTGCCCTTCGGTTCGAGGTCGAGCCCGAGCTGTTCGTCCAGCTCCTCGGCGAACTCCTCGGGGTCCATCTCGTAGTATTCGTGTTCGCCGCCTTCCTCGCCGGGCTCGCCGTCTTCATCACCGTCGTCATCCCCGGGCTGGGGCTGTGGCTGGCCGACGGGGTCGCCCTCCTCGGCGCCCTCGCCCTGCCCGACGCCACCCTGATCGCGCTGGTCGTACTCGAACTCCGGCAGGTCGACGATCTTGATCGGGATTCGGACGGAGTCGCCCCGAGACTGGCCGAGGTCGCCGTACTGGATGAACTCGGCGAGGTCCTGGCGTCGCTCCTCGCCCACGTCACGGTACCGTTCGAGGTCGTCTTTTAGTCCCATCTGTAACTCACCTGACTCATGACGTGTCGGCTCGTCAACTCGGCCGACGCCTCAGTGTAGTCGAACATCTCGACCATGTTGTCCAGCGTCTTCGCCTTGAGCCGAGCCGTCTCAGTCCCGGACGGCGGGTTGTCCCACTGGCCGGGCTCGAAGTCCTCGTAGGTCCGCTGGATGTCGTCCCAGTCGTAGCTCCCGAGGACAGTGTTGATGACCGGAATCTCCTTGGGGTTCACGTCACCCACACGGAACTCCTCGTCGCGGCGCTGCCACGCGTGACGGTTCAGCGCGGTGATGATCTTCTCGGTGCGGAACTGCTCGACGGCGTGGTCGGGTTCGTTGCCGTCGTAGTTCTTCTCGTCGAACCGGCCCAGATGCTCGATCTCGAACACCTTCATCTTCAGCGGGTCCGGGTCGACGAGTTCGCCTCGCTCGTTTTCGATCTGGTCGTCCGATTCCCAGGCGTAGACGTGCTCGATGTACTCCTCGACGGTCGCCTCGTCGACGCGCTTGTCCCGCATCATCGCGTCGAGCACGTCCTGTTCCTGCTGGCCGAAGATGTAGTTCTTGACAGTCACGACGCGTTCCTCGTACTCCGTGGCCTCACCGGTCGAGAATACAGGCGCGTCCGAAAGCCCTTCAGCGACGGCGTTGAGCACGTCTCGGGGCATCAGCACGTGTTCGACCGGGAGGTCGGGGTGGTGCCGGTCCTGTGGCTCGTGCAGCAGGTCGGCGATGATGTCGCGGACGTAGGTGACTGGGATACCGTGGTCGCCGTCTTCGGCGGTGGTCTCCAGGTCGTAGTCTTCGATGTCGACGCGCTCGTCGCCTTCCATCAGGTAGCCTCGGTCGAACAGCAGCGCCTTGTCGACGAGGTCCAGCCCGGTCGGGATTTCGGCGCTGTCGAGCCGCGAGACGACGGCGTACAGGGCCGCGGACTCGACGGTGTGCGGGGCCAGTTCCTTCTCGGTGGCCGTCTCGACCTGATCCCGGACCGAGATGGTCAGTGGCTCCTGAATCCACGTCTCCAGTTCGTCCCATGTCTCGGGGTCCCAGACCGCGGTCTCGTTCGTTAGCTCTCGGCGCAGGAGTTGGGCCTCCAGCGAGAGATTCGTCAGGTACGTGAACTCGTGTTTGTCGAGCCGGCGCTTCAGCGCCTTCAGCGGGTCTTGGCCCTCTCGGTCGGCATGCTTGTTGAGCTGTGCTTCCAGATCCGGGTTCGAGATGATGACGAGCTGGGTGTCCACGTCCATCCCGATGCCCTTGTCGAGCTTGACGTGGGATTCGTCGGGGACGTTCAACAGCTTCTGGAGCAGGTCGGCGTGCTGGGCAGCGTCCTCAACGACGGTCAGCAGGCCGTTGCCCTGCGAGAGGACGCCGTCGTAGCTGAACGCCTGCGGGTTCTTGCGGCCCCGGGAATCGAGCTCGCGGAGCATCCCGTGCATCCACGAGCCGACGAGGCGCTCTTTGGGCGTTCCCTCGTCCTCGGAGTGGAGGATGCCGATGCCGCGGCCCACGTCCACGACGAAGTTCTTTACCCGGAGGTGGGCCGGCTGGGTGACTGCCGAGAACAGGTCCGTCTCGCCCTGCCGACGGTACTGTTCTTCGAGGAAGTCGTACGCTTCTCGCGAGAACGGGTCGAGCTGCCCATCGACACGGATCGGGATGTGGTCGTCGAGACGCTCATTGATCTCGGCGAGCAGGTCCGCGCGAACGTCCTCGGGGAACACCGTCAGCGGGTGTGCCTGAACGGGACTCTCGTACCAGTCGTCCTCGTCTTCGATGGCCGCGTTCCCGTAAGTCATGCTGGTGGCGTTGCCGCCGGCCCCGGCGACGTTCCACTCGACGGTGTAGCGCCGGCCTTCGGGCGTCTTCGAATACTCCCGCAGGCCGTTGATGAGACAGCGCTTCAGCTCTGACTTGCCCGTTGCTGTCGGCCCTTCGAGCCAGATGATCTTCTCGTCTTTCCCGCGGCCGGCCGCGATGGACCGCAGGTCGTCGACGAAGGCGTTCAGCACCTCGGTGTTGCCGAGAATCGCGTGCTCGCCGTCGTTGTACGGGTCGTCGAAGAAGCGGTAGCGCTCCTTCTCTTCGCCCTCCTCGATAACCATTCGCGTTCCCGCGTCCTCGATGGCATCGAGGAGGTACTTCGAGGCGTGTGCTGCGACCTGTGGTGTTTCGAGGACGGCGTCGACGTACTCCGCGAGACTCATCGGAGCCTCGTAGGCGGCGTCGAGCGACTCGTCCGCGCGGTCGATGTACTCCTGGCCTGTCATTACTCTTCCATCTCGCTTTTGGCGACCTCCGCACCGGCGAACTCGAGCACTTCCTTGGCGCCCTCCTCGGAGTAGCCCTGCTCGATGAGGGCGTCGATCCACTGGTTGCGCTCCTCGTCGTCCATCTCCGAACTGGAGACCAGCGCGGAGAAGTTGATGTTGTGTTTCTTGTCTTCCCAGAGCTTCCGTTCGAGGGCGCGGCGCAGACGGTCGTTGTCCTGTGGGTTGAACGTATCACCCTCGCGGGCGCGCCGGGACACCCAGTTCGACACTTCCTGCCGGAAGTCGTCCTTGCGGTCCTCGGGGAGGTTCAGCTTCTCCTCGACGGAGCGCAGGAACTGCTCGTCGGGCTCCTGCTCGCGGCCGGTGAGTTCGTCCTCAACGGTCGCGTCGTCGATGTAGGCCATGACGTGGTCCATGTACTTCTCGCCCTGACGCTGGATCTCGTCCATGTCGTAGGCCAGCGCGTGGCGCACGTCCTCGATGGCCCGCTCCTTGTACTCCTCGCGGACGAGTTCGAGGAAGCGGTAGTACTTGCTGAACGATTCCTCGTCGATGGAGCCGTGATTCTCGAGGTTGCCTTCGAGGTGGTTGAACGTCGTCAGCGGCGAGAGGAAGTCGCGGCTGCGGTGCATCGAGTCCATGATGGCCTCGGCGATCTCGTCGCCGATGAACCGCGGGGAGACGCCGTCCATCCCCTCGCCGATGTCGGCCATCTTCTCGGCCTCCTCGCGGAGCTTCTTCACGTCGACGTCGTCGGCCTCGTCGATCTCGCCGTTGTAGGCTTTCGCCTTCTGCACGAGGTCGATGGACTCGTTGTCCGGTTCCTCAATGCGGGTGAGGACGCCGAACAGGCCAGCCATCTCCAAGGTGTGGGGCTCGACCTGGATATCCGGCAGGTCGGCGTTGCGCAGCATCTTCTGGTAGATCTGAGCTTCGGCCTCGTACTGGAGGACGTACGGGAAGTCGATTCGCTTGGTCCGGTCGTTGAACGCCTCCATCTTCTCGTCGCCCTTCTTGTCCCGGTACTCGGGCATGTTCGTCCGGCCGACGATGACCTGGTCGATGTCGATGCGGGGGTTGTTCTTTGGCTTGATTGTCTGTTCTTGACTGGCATGGAGGAAGTCATAGAGGAACTCCCGCTGGAGCTTCAGCAGCTCCTCCCCCGAGAAGATGCCGCGGTTGGCGTTACAGAACGCTCCGGAGTAGTCGAAGGCTCGCGGGTCGCTCTCGCCGTAGATGGCGATCTTCGAGTAGTTGACGTCGCCCGTGAGCTCCGTCTCGTCCTGATTTTTCTTGTCCTTTGGTTCGAACGTCTCGATCCCGCGGCGCTGGTTCTCATCGGCGACGAAGCGGACGATCTCGACGTGGTTTTCGAGGACGGACTGTAGGTCATCGTCGTATTCGGCCAGCAGCCGGTCCATGTAGAACTCCGAGGCCGGGTCCAGGGACTGCTCGTTCCGGATGGTGTAGGGGGCCTCGAGCGCCGCGTTGATGTCCTCGATGACCTTGTCCCGCTGTGCCTGCGGGAGGAGCACGAGCGGGTCCTGGTTCATCGGCGACCGGACCACGTCGTCGGCGGGGTCCTGGTCGTGGATGACGTCACAGAGGTTCGTCCAGCGGAACGTATACATCCGGCCCTCGTCCCGGCTGGTGTAGTCCTCGAAGTAGCGCCGGACTTGGCGGTCGAAGTCGGACTTCCCGGAGCCGACCGGTCCCAGAAGGAGCTTGATCCGCTTCTCGGGACCGAGTCCGCGAGCGCCGGATTTGACCTTGTTGACAAACTCGTGGATGGCCTCGTGGATGACCCGTCCGTAGAAGGTGTTCTCACCGTCGTTCAGCGGGTCCTCGCTCGCTAGTTCGTACTCGACCACGCCGGCCTCCTCGTCGTAGGTCTTGCCGTAGTAGTCGAACATATCCGCCACGCGCTGGTGGGCGTTGCGGGCGATCTTTGGCTCGTTGTACAACTGTTGCAGATACCAGTCGAACGTGTTCGTCTTCCGGAGGTCCGCCGGTATCGTGTCACGGTACTCCTTGCTCAGCGCTTCGAGTGTCTCTTTGTTCTTGCTCATGCTATCTCAGTAGTTCGTCGTGGCTGCAGGCGACCACCGACTGTTGCAGGATGACCCCGGGGCTGTGTGTCTACTCGGTGTCGATGCTGTCCGCCGCAGATGTGGCCGCATACGGCCGCTGAAGTACCCTTCGCTGCAGGGTGGCGCGTGTACCCTTCCATGGCTGACCTGCCGGGCGGAACACGGGGACTGTTCCGTCTTGGTGTGGTAACGGGAGACAGTGTCGAACTGTTTCCGATACTATTTACAGTACGAGTTCTGTTCATATAAGAACTTTGCCCTACTGTGGCCATACCGCCGATAAATTCCGGTGTTCTGGTCAGCCGAATGCGGGGATAGCGGGCCACAACTATGTTAACACATCTCATTAGTTTTTGATTGGTTTATATACTGTGTCGGTTGTCAACTGTTCTCTTCGGTGTGTCGGCCAGTGTTTAGCGCTGGATTGATGTGAATCTGTTGCCGTATTGATTGGCGGTTGCGAACGGGACACACGGAATGGCGACCTAATGTACCGGCGTTGCCATCACGCAACCGAGTGTCGGTCTCTGGAGTTGGCGACGCTGGGACGGACCAGCGGATTCTTGCCGGTCCACGCCAATTCGGCGGTATGGACCTGTCGGGCCTCCCCGAAGACTGGACGGTGTGGAACGAGACCGACGAGAAGCTCATCCTCGCGTACCGCCCGGATGTGTTCGACTCGGAGCAGTTTCCAGCTCCGTGTCTCCCGACCATCTATCTCACGCGCGGGAAACGAACCCGCCGCCCCGGCGCTGACCGGACCGGGGAGCGCTGGTACGTCACCTTCTATCTGGAACCCGAAGTCGAGCGCGACGCCGATTCCTACGAGGGCCGCGACGCTGCCGTCGAGGGCGCTGTGGAACTCGCGACTCGCTTCGCCGACGGTGAACTGGACTACCGCTCGCTGTACCAGGTGCCCCGCGAGACGTATCTGGACAAACTGGACGACCTGACCGGTCGGACATGACGCTTTACCGTGGCGACGTTCTATAGTCCGGTATGACCACTGTTACGCTCGTCGGGACGCGCCTCGCCGAGGCCGGCGCGGAGTTCGTCTACCGCGGCGAAGCCAGCGGCTGTGCTGACTGTCCCTACCGCGACCAATGCCTCAACCTCACGACCGGAAACCGCTACCGGATCACCAACGTCCGACAGAGCGGGCAAACGCTAGACTGTGCTATGCACGACACCGGCGTTCGAGCTGTCGAGGTCGAGCCCGCACCGATTCAGGCCAACGTCCCCTCGAAGGGTGCGTACGCTGGAAGTAAGGCGTCACTGATGGGCCCCTGTCCACACACCGAGTGTCCCAGCCATCCCTACTGTGAGCCTGCTGGGGCTGAATTTGATGAGGAATATCGTATATCTGAGATTACTGGTGATCCGCCGCATGACTACTGTATGCTAGATCGGGACCTGACGTTGGTTGAGTTGGAAGCGCCGGAAGATGGCTGAAGGAATTCCCCGGTACGTCGTGTGTGTTTTTCCACATCTGGCAACGAAACGGATCTCTCGGGGCTATTCAGACATTCTTGATTTCTTCAATGATGAGATAGAGAGCACTATGGAGCGCCATCTCAAAAAGCGACAGCTGAATTCACAATAACGCTGGATATATGAAATATGGTAGATTGGTGGGGTTGTCCCTATGAAACAATCCGATTGTAGAGATCTGCATACTCTTTGCCAACCCTTTCGGGAGTGTACTTCTCTACTTCACGTTTTCCAGATTTAGCCATTGATTCTCTCATTTTTTCATCGCTTAACACTTCCTGAAGCGTTTCTGCTAATGCCTGTGTATCAAATGGATCGTAGAATTCGGCTACATCTTTGAGGATGTGTGATGAACTAGGATTTTCGGAGGCAACGATCGGCGTCCCAGACGCCATCGCTTCTAACCAAGTTCGTGAGAAGGGCTCTGTATATTTTGAGGCATGAATGAGTAACCCTGCATCATTGTAAACTTCGGGCAGCTTGTCATATGGGCTATAATTCAGGCTCACCTGTGCGAGACCCTCTTTCGAGATAAGATCTTTAATTTTCGGCTTCAGTTCTCCTTTGCCATAGATTTTGAGTCTCCAGTTGTTTTTTATTTCTTCTGGAAGAGAATCAAACGCTTGTATGACCTGGATAGGGCCTTTATTACCGTATAGTTGACCAATGAATAAGATATCGCGTTTGCCGTTTATTCCAGCAGACCTGAAACGATCATCCAAAATATTTGGAATCACGTCTATTTTTTCGGGATCATACCCGGAACGCGTCATTACCGTTTTCATCCCCTCTGTTTGAACAGTGTAATGATTAACCCGTTTGGAAAGTGTCTTCCCAATATACTCTATTACGCTACGGATTGGTGCTTGAATGCCAGTATATCCACGGGTTCGAGAATGTCGGTATGTCGTTGATAAACCATATTGAGGTAGTCCCTCCCGGAGGTGTTGCTCGGGATCAGGCGATATCCACGTATGATTGTTCATTGTAGAGACAGTTGGTGTTGAACTCCGTAGAACCACCCCGGGCAAGTGCCTTACATTATACACATGAAGTAAGTCATATTCTTCCAGAGAAGGTAAATGACGGAATACACTGATATTTTCGCCAATCGTTTTTGGACCCGGATAGTGAGATTGGTCTGGGAGCCTGTAAATACCGTTTTGTTTTACAAGTGATTTCTCATCCCCCACAGTGGCAAACATGTCAACATTGATACCTTGGTCGCGTAAACTATCCGCTATTAGTTTGCTGCTAATTCCTGCCCCCCCTGGATTATCTGGAGGGAATTCTGATGTTATAAACCCCACTTTCATGTCTAAAAATTAATACTGGTGTCCAATATTATCCTTTTGATTGAATCATGCCATTTAGACTGGGGTATGAATTATAGTAAATACGACATAACCTCTCGTACGAATTCACTGGTCTTCCCAGCCCTCATTTCGACATTGAGCATCTATATATGACACCATAGCACACAGTCTGGGTGAAAACTATGGATATAAAAGTGACAACAGTTCTCACTAAGCACCGGACATGGTTTCATTAAGTTAATTCAAAATAGACTGTTGTATCGTTCTCGGATCTGACTGAGAATATAATACTAGATGCAAAAATATAAAATCGATTGACATCAAAGATGTACCACTTTTGGGCATTGTAATATGTTTGTTTTTACACGTTCAGAAGAGACAGTCCCGGATTGGCTCAGGTTGTTCAGTTTCGCATGGAATAGCGTTATGTGAGTACGATGGCGGCACCAGAGCGAGAGATTTTTTATAATTGACACTGCTAGGGGATAAATAATCAGTCGAATCAGAGTGAGTCCTTGAACCGTGAAAACTCAAAGTCAACGAGCCAAAATTGCACTAATTCTGACGCTCCTTGGGACATCAGGCACAGCACTATTATTCTCTTTTGGATACTATCTCTCGATAATTAGCCTCTCTATCGTTCTGTTAGTTGCTGTGTATCTTGTTAGACGAAAACCAATACTTGCGCTAGCAATCTTCGTATCCGGTCTTGTTGTACTGCGTGTTCAAATCTACCTCTCAACCCCCTCAATGATTGGAATGGATCCAGATAAAGTTGCTGTTGGTGTTGAGCGCATCATTCTATCTGGGTCGACCGATTCCATTGGCAGACTAGCCTTTTATCAAGTTGCGGCAAACTTCCATGTTCTTGCCGCAACCACTGGAATTCTTCTAAATGTGGGCGGCCGAGATGCTCTAGTCATCTCTCCAATCCTTCTGACAATTGTCCCTCCAGTTGCAGCAATAGCAATTGCTCGGCGATTTCAATATGATGGACTTATTGCGGGAATTATCACTGCGAGCGCATCAACGCTTGCGGCGTGGAGTGTCCAACCCATTCCACAGGGGCTGGCCGTCCCACTTGTCGCCATTTACCTCTTATCTGCCATTATTTACTTTCAGCTTGAGAAATGCGAACGGTATTCTGGAGCCATTCCAAAAATAGCTCTATTACTGAGCCTTCTTATTGCACTTATGTTCACTCATAAACTCTCTCTTGGGTTCATTGCGCCCATTTTTGCCACAGCGACACTACTCTCAAGGGGGAATCGACTGCTAGGGAGTTTTACTATAATCATAGTCTGTCTGGCCACTTTACAGTGGTTTTTTGCGACAAATTTCGGGTGGGGATTGTTCAATGTGATACTTCTCCCATCTATCGCCGGTGCGTCATTCTCCACCGGTGCTGTTAACCTCTCAGCAGCATCGCCAGTCCTTGGTGGGCTTTGGGGATCAATCCTGACGAATTTACATTGGTTATCTCTCGGTGCCGCAGCTGGAGTCGGCTGGATGGTCTTTGGCTACCGACAGTACAGAGCCCACAATCCATCAATACAGCTATTAATTTCCGTGGGAATGATGAGCGCTATTCTCGTCGCGATATCGGTCTTTGGTCCTGGTGTTGCATACACTCGGATTATTCTACTGTCGGTTGTTCCGTTCGCTATATTTACCGAATTCGGAGTTGAACGCCTTCCTCATATGGGTACAATCCTTGTTGTAGGACTGCTTATTCTAGTCCAAGTGACTGCACCGATTGCGTCACCGGACCACCCTGGCCAATTCAGACAGTATCTCACCGAAGAAGAACAACACGCAAAGGGAACTATTGATGGAGTGACGAGCAGTGTCTCGACAGACCTCTACTATGCGCGGGAGCTACACGAGATTTCCGCCAATAGAACCTATCAGACAGGAGAAGGTCACTCTCTGCAAGACGGATGGAGACCGATTGGAGAACGATTATTCAACGGTAACATCTCCAGTGTGAAGGGTAACATAGTACTCAGAGACATCAATCGCTATCGGATGAGTGGAACACAAGTACTCAATTATACACCACGACATGAATTAAGACATCGCTCGGTTGTATATTCCTCCGGAAGTGTTCAGTTGATCGCGGAATCAAACTACACGTCCCCAGAACACAGAGATACATCGGCTGTCTCTCCAGTCTAAACCGTAATTTCACCGTATTGTACAGATATGTCTATATGTGAAAAGTAACTCAAATTTGATTAGAGTGTCTCTGTCGGTCCTGATATTGAGATCACTGTCTCCTGATTAAACACTGACTTGTCTTCACATCTTATATCCAAGATCCTCCAGTCGTTCTTCCATATCTTGTGAAAACTCTCCCTCAAGTTTAGAGAGATTCTCAGGCGAGGTTATGTAATCCTCTGCTACTGATACCAGTCCTGACACATTACGAACGTTTTCTGGATTCCGTTCCCCTTGGTCGGTGATGTAGTGATAGGCTTGTTCATCGTCACCGAACGGATACCAGAAATCCTGGGGCGGCGAGACATTATGCCGAATATATTTCCAAGATTTATCTCTGACTGTTACAGTGTGGCCGTTCTCATCTACCGTATCAGAGATTACGGGCTCCTTTATCGGTGTATTGGATAATAAATCGCCACTTCCGCTTTCTGAGGGGAAATCTCCGGGCCGCTCAGAGATAAGTTCGGCGAGAAGTTCATGAATCCATGCTAGTGAAAAAGGAGTTTGAATCCTCCGTGACGACATATCTGGAACTCGAACTAACATCGGAATGTGGAGTAATTCATCGTAATGATGATGTCTTGGGTGCCCATACATTTCTTTTCTATCAAATAATACTTCTCCATGGTCGGCTGTTATAAGAAGAATCGTTTCATCCCATATCCCGGCAGATTTAAGATGATCAACGAACTCCCGTACTTGCCGATCAACATACCTTAACCCGTCATCGTATAATCGACGATATCCATCTGAGTCAATGCCTGCTACTCGATCTGCATCTCTCAGTAAATTCTTATGTACTGGTGTATCACCGACACCAGGATGGATGGGCGCATGTAAATCCATGAGATGAGTCCACCCAAACATTGGCTTGGCTGTATCGTTAAGTTCTCCAATGAACTCCTGAAGGACGTACTCAGCACGGTGTGTCGGCCATTCACCACGCGTCTGTAGCAACCGGTGGGCTATGTATGGAACGGTATATGGAGTCCATAGTGAATCATATTTTCTCATCCGGGTTTTTATATCATGAGCGTAGTCGGCAACGGAGAAACCCGAGTCGTCACCTCCCGTCTCTGCCTTTGGGTCGCTTCCATCTGTCTGCAAATTTCGGAACAAATCGAATCCCAAGTTGAAATTCCGGTTCTCAGTCATATGGGGTTTGATAGCACAGCTAGCGTCTCAAATCCATGCTCACTCAGATACGAGGCGATTGTATCGCTGTTCTCTGGTATAGCTTTCCATGCATGGGAATTAAAATAATGGCTATTGAAAGAATGTCGTCCAGCAAAAATACCAGGGGCTGACTCTGTAGTATAAGGTCCCGTGGCAAACGCATTATCAAAGATAATTGACTCTCCGGCCAATTTATCTATAAATGGAGTTGTATTTTCATGATGTCCATTAAATCCACACCTATCATACCGGAAGCAATCTATGGTGAGTAGTATAATGTTCGTCATATCCTCAACCATACACATCGAATATATTAAGATTTTCACTGGGGCTTTATTTAGGAGAACTGTTGTTAGGTGCCGAGAAATTATACCTCAATATCTGTACGTTAATTATGACTCTCATACGTATGAGGTAGTCGATACCGGTGAGCGACCGCTATAGAGTCAAAGAAGGTAGGATACCAATAGGATGACCGACACGAACAATTCCGCCTGATACGCTTCTCTCGATATCGTCAGCGGGTCGACATCGACAAGATGTACGCCTCTGCCGAGAATAAAAGCAGCGATTGCGATAGGGAGTTGAGCCTGTTTGTTACGACTTCTTTGGCTTCCGTAACTGTAGGACCGGTGAGCGGTGTGATTGTAGTGCTGAAACATGGCTTTCAAATGAAAACGGGGCTGTTCGTTACGATTTATAGGAAAAGTCGTTACTGTACTAACGTTGGATTTTGTCGCAAACTACGAGGTTTCGGTGGGTAGTAAACCGGCCAAAGCGCTCGGCAAGGGTGGTCATGACCACATGGTATTTGTATGAATAGTTGAATGTGTCAAATGTGAAGCCATCAGTTCATGTTTTCACTCTTGATTGTCTGCGAGCATCAACCTGTACAGAGCGAATAACGCCGTTCTTACACACGCTCCCGCTTCAGTGGACTCGGTGCTATTCGTCTGGGACGTGGACGCTACCGTCCCATGCTTCCCTATTTAGCGGACAGTGTCCAATTAACCATGGCGTCACGCGATCGAGTGATACTCTTTCAAAAGGCGATGCAAACCTCCCCAAAACGGCCCAAGAAAACGGCTACACGACAGCAATCTTCAGCGAAAACCCAACGTTCAGTTCGTCAATGGGCTTCAACCACTACATTGACGTCCCCAATGATGACATCCATCGGAAACTGCTCCCGTCGGAATTCTCGCCGGTCAAATCTGTAGAGGAAATAAGTGTGAATGAAGCAGTGTCGCTCGCTACGGAGGTCATTACACGTCCTAACCGACTACGGAACACTGTCAACGCTGCATATGCAACATACCGTGAATTATTCAACCAAGATCCGTCATACCCGCATCACGGGGAGCGCATTTTCAACCATCTCAAGTCTTTTACCTCCCAGCGAACAGCACCGATGCTAACGGTAACAAATGTTCTGGACCCACATAATCCGTACCACGACACACCTCCAGAAATGAAAGAATCGCGCCCCCAGCCTGAGCTCGAAGCACTTCGGGCAGGAGATGACAACCGTATTTATCTACTCACCAGCGAAGATCCTCCAGAAGGTGTATCTTCGATCTATGACGGTTGGGAATCATTTTTCCACGCTCAAGAGAGTATCTATGAAGAATACGCACAAGAAGCTGATCGACTTCTGCAGGAGTGGCACAACGCACAGACAAATCGTTTCAAAGAGGACTTGGTTGTCATCTTAGGGGATCATGGACAGCTGTTCGGTGCCGAAGAAATGGTCGGTCATCACACTTCATTGCATCCACATGGGATTAATGTCCCGCTGGCGATTGACCCTCCTCATAACTGGAAAACGCCAACAAAAGCCATTGACACACCTGTTTCGACCGCTGGCGTTGGCTGTGCGTTGATGAATGTAATCGCTGGCGAGATTGAGACGACGAAAGAACTCGTTAATAATATTAGTTACTATAGTCAGGATTCGAATGGAGCGGTTATTGCGTGCGCTGATGGTCCAACTTGGTCAATTCCAGCACTCCACGAAGATGACCGATTCGATGACTCACTCATTGACAAGCTTGCCGTTCGGAAAGTTGCTTATATTCGCGATGAGAGAGTTGACATTTACAGGAGTCCATGGGATACAGAAACAATTGAGTCAACTTCTTTTACATACACTCAGGATGCACGTAACTCTGTTCCAGAACGCGATACACCACCTATTACAGACGATGCTGAAGAATGGCTCGTCCAAATGTACAATCCCGAGAATGAACAGCGAAACACGGTAGATGCGCGATTAGAAGCACTCGGCTACGTCTGACCATGTAAACTACGTAATAAGTAAATAAGAATGGGACGAGTAAGACTCATCGGGGCTCTGACTAGAAGATCGTATTTGCAAAAATTGAAGAGATGACAGATCAACCCTATCCTTAGATACCTGTGAGTACGCAAGGCTCAACGTTATCAAAATTGGCAAAAAGCGCGTCTATCGTGATGCTAGCGATGATCTTTGGAAACTCTATCGGGCTATTAGCTGAGGTGGTTATTGCTAGATCGCTGCCACCCTCACTGTATGGAGAGCTAACACTGGCATATACGATCGTTTTTTCTCTAGGGACCATTGCGCTACTTGGGATTCATCAGGGGATGACCCGGCAATTTTCAGCAGCCGAGACAGAGAGACGTCAAACCCAGATACTTTACGCTGGATTCAGTATGATCCTATTTTCAGCTCTTGCTACTGTTGGCGGTCTATACTTTTTTAGAGGTTGGTTTGCAGACTTTATGTCTGCAGACCATCTCTATGAACATCTATTACTATTGTCGCCTTTTTTACTATTTTATCCTCTATCACGAGCAGCACTTGCAACTCTTCGTGCCGAAAAAAGAACTCTGCCTGCAGTGATAGCACAGCACCTTGGTGGAAGAGGAATGGCCTTCCTATTCCTCGTTATATTCGTGTTAGCCGATGCACAATTCGTAGGTGCCGTAGTATACTGGGTCACTACGCCTCTATTTATCTCTCTTATCGCCTTGTATTATTTATTTGAAAGTGGATTACTAAGGAATCCGTTCGATACATCACCTGATAAAAAAACCGTTCGTAAGCTCTGGGACTTCTCATGGCCGCTTGCTATCGGATCTGGGATTTTTCTTCTTCTAAATAGAGTGGATATTCTGATGATTGGTTATTTTTTGCCGTCGAATCAAGTGGGCTACTATCGGGCGGTGCAACCATTAAAGAAGATCGCGACGTTTGCCCTTGGTTCTTTCACCTTTCTTTTTCTACCAGTGGCGACAGAATATTATACGGAAGGAGACACGGATGGTTTGGATCAAATATTCACAATCACTACGAAATGGATACTTCTGATAACACTCCCCCCAGTGTTATTGTTCGCCTTGTTTTCTCCGGATGTGATCAAAATACTGTTCGGGGACAATTATCTACCTGCAGCACCAGTCTTGACCATTCTGAGTGCTGGACTACTATTTCGCGCTGTTAGTGGACTTGACGGGGATATGGTCAAAGCAATCGACCGCCCTCGAATTGAGCTGTTTTCTGGTGCACTAGGCCTTCTGTCAAACATCATTCTAAATTTTCTGCTAATTCCAACGTTTGAGATATCTGGAGCGGCTATTGCTACTGTTTCTGGGTATATTATATACAATGGAGTTGAATTAATCTGGATATATCACTTAACAGGCGGATCTCCGTTTTCAGTCAATATTGCGAAACATATTGGTGTTATGTCTGTACTTGCTATACTGGTCTCTGGAATTCTTCCTTCTCCCGTTGGACTAGTCGGGTTGATTGCTGTCGGTATCAGTCTCACCCTCCTTCAGCCAGTAGTTCTCATTCTCACCTCAAGCGTAGATGAAGCTGATCTTGATTTGGTTAGACAGATCGAATCAAAAACAGGAAAGAACCTTGAAATAGTAAAAAAGATCGTCAAAAAAGGCGTTTAGTTTATATCACCTAAATATAGCCCAGGTCTTCCAGTCGGCTCTGAGTGGTCTCATTGACACTCGCCTCTTCGCTCGTGCCGTCATTCAGCTCGCCGAGTTCATTCGTTAACTTACTGCGAAGCCGATCAGCTTGGTCAGTATCGTCTACTGGAGCTGTTTCAGTCGGATCTTTTCTGAGATTGTACAACTCTGTGAAGCCATCAGATCCTTCAATAAACTTCCAAGGGCCTATTCGAATAGCGCGAAGGGACCGGTCATACTCTCGAACTTCGTCTTTTATCTTCCCAGCCCGTTGCTCCAAGGCATTCATTGAGGGTTGGGGTTCTGGGTATTCAGAGATTGCTAGATTATCTCTTTTTTCCTCATTCAGCAATGAGTTTGAGATGTTTCCATCACCCACATTTGCTATTTCACACAGAGTTCCGTAGATATCCTTTGTTTCTACTAAATCTGTTACACTTCTTGGAGTCACCGTATCTGGATATCGGATCGCAAGTGGAACATGAACCAGAGTTTGGTATAAGCAGTACTGATGATCCATTAGCCCGTGGTCGCCAATATTTTCACCGTGATCTCCAGCAACAATGATACATGTATCGTCTAAGATGTCCTTCTTGCTAAGTCCTTCCAATAGACGGCCAATTTGAGTGTCGAGATACCGGATCTCTGCACGGTAAAGACTACGAAGGATCTCAAAGTGCTCAGGGCTAACTGATTCCTGGCCGGCGATATACTTCCACGGATTCTGGTTCAGGTGGCGCGCTTCATGTAGTTCCACGTTGTCCGGTAGTTCGTCGTTTGCTAGATTGTCGGGTGGCTTGTAATCTAGATGTGGTTCCATATAGTTCAGAAAGAGAAACTGCGCATTGTCGTGATTATTATCCAATATAGATAATGCGTCAGAGGTTATTTTTTTAGCACCGCTGTCAGACCGCTTTGCCCAGAACTTTTCATACGCTATATTCCCGATAGTTTTAAAACTAGACGTTAGTGTGACACGCTCGGACAGGGCAAGAATTTGCTCTCGACGTGAGGAAAGATTCCGGATATCTCCAATTTCTGCACCGCCCCAAAATAGATCATATGCCGTTTTGAATTGATCAAACCCCTTATCAAAACCGAAACCGGGAGATACCCAGGGGTTAGCGGATATGCCGACAGTGTGATACCCCTCATCATGAAGTACCTGTGCAATCGCTGCGTTCGGTGGATCAAAATTTGGACTGTTCGCAGACGTTCCATGTTGCGAGGGATATAATCCCGTGAACATTGAACCGTGAGAGGGAACGGTCCATGGGGCAGCTGCGGTAGCATTCTCATATACAGCTGCGTCATCAAGTACCGACTCGAAATTCGGGAGCTTTCCTTCTTCAAGAAGATTATAAAACGTTGAGGCACGGCAAGTATCAACTACTATAAATATAATGTTTGGTTTTGATCTCATCATTACTACTTTGAATACTGACAGTATGAGTGAAATTATTTTCGGACTCCAAAGTCGACACCTGCTTCGGAGACTGCTACCGGTATGATTTCGAAACGCAGATTGACCAGATAGTCAAGTTTTATAAAGGATCTCTTGCGGACGGTCCAGTGACCTCCTCGTATATTGCCTCCAATTTACTCGCGCTTGCAGCCCACGAGTAATTATTCCGACAGACCGTTCTTGCCTGTTCAGCACTGAATGAACCGTCTGTAAGGCCTCCAGAGATAGCTTCAGCCAGTGCACCGGAATCATCCACAGCTACTATACTGCCAGCGTCATTGGCAATAATGTCATCAGAGACGCCAACCACGTCTGTTGTCACAACTGGTGTTTCACAGGCCATCGCTTCCAGCACCACTAGTCCAAACCCTTCTTGATCCGATGACTTAGAGGGTAGCACAAACAGGTCTGCGCCAGAATATAGTGCCACCAAATCCTCATCCGGTACACGACCGAGAAACTCAACGTGGTCGTCAACGCCGAGATCCGTCGCCTGCTGTTCGTACTGTGCGTGTGCGTCACCGCCACCACCGACGAGTAATTTTGGTACCAACTCTTCACTCTCCGATAGTTGTGCAAGTGACTTGAGTAATACATCCAGACCTTTGTATCCGTGATGTCCATCAAGCACACTCAGGAAGAATAGATTCGAACGGTCCGAGTCAAATCCAAGTCGTTCTCTTCTAGCCGTGTCAAGTTCTACTGGATGAAACCGTTCTACGTCGACTCCATTATGCACGACGCGGACCTTGTCGGTGTGTGGTTTGAGATGCGACGAATCTTCTATGTAATCTGGCTGTGTTACAATGATGCGATCAGCGATTCCGAGCGTCAACTGGAGCATCGTCCGGTTGTATGCGGTCGCAATGTAGTCGGCGAGGCCGTCGCCGATGATGTCGTTGTGGTATGTGACAATAACAGGGGTGTCGGTAATTGCACCTGCAAGGGCACTCAGATCCGCGCTCCAAGGCGTGGGGATATGTGTGTGGATAATGTCTGCGCTCCGCGCTTCCTCTAGTAGCACCTTCGGCAAAGCAGGCGTGATATTTGTATTGGCAATCTTACCAATGCTCGACAGTCGACGGACAGTAATCCCATCGATGATTTCTCGCTTGCCTGTCTCCGTCTTAGCTTTGGCGCAGACGACGGTGACACTGTGTCCGGATGCTACATGCTTCTTTGCAAGACTGTGGACGTAGGACTCTACCCCCCCAATGTAGGGGTGGAATCGGACCGGTGTCTGCAGGATTTGCATTACTCCATCCCAGTACTATCAGGATAATAAGCAGTTCGACAGAAAAATATCGTGCTACTGTAATTTAGACGCCTTAACAAAACGCACTGATGGGAACTCATTGCCCGTATAGATCGTTAGCGAACTTGCTTAGCCTCACTATACAATGTCTGATCCCTCTAGCAGTCGCAATATCCAAATGCATACTTGAACTACCTCTTATCCAAGTTCGAGTGATAGCGGAGATCGCTTGGGTAATAGTTGTTTTATCGACAAGAGACCGGTAATTGCTTTCTTCCGGTTTTTGACGACGGTTTGAGCCAGCGTATCAGACTACGAAATTACGATGCGTGATAGTTGCCTAATGCCTTCAGATGAGTGAATCAGATTTCACAGTATGATTACAAATTCACTGTTTCGGAACCGGACAACTGATTCACCTCGAACAACCTCGTTCCAAGACTTGTACCGAAACATAGTCTTCAAGACGATGGTCCAAGAGATACGACTCATCTGCTCATGGATATCTGTTTTATAAGCAATGTGATATACCCGTTTATTACCGGTGGCGCAGAGAAACGCATCCACGAAATCGGCACTCGCCTCGCCGACAAAGGACACGATGTCACCATCTACGGTCGTCACTACTGGGACGGCCCAGCGGAGACCACACACGAGGGGATGACCCTGCGTGCAGTCGCACCTGAAGCAGACCTCTACGAAGACGACCGGCGGTCCATCACCGAGGCTATCGATTTCGCAGTCCGCGCACTGCCCCCGCTTCGCCGACGGCTCAGCGACAATGAACACGACCTTGCGATCGCTAGTGTCTTCCCGTATTTTCCAGTGCTCGCAACGAAGCTTGCTAGCCTCGGGACTAGCACGCCAGTCGTCACAACCTGGCATGAGGTCTGGGGCGAGTACTGGGAGGAGTACCTCGGATTGCTCGCTCCGGGTGGCAAGATCACCGAGCAACTGACCGCCAGGACGCCGCAGCATCCGATCGCAGTGTCTGGTATCACTGCGGACAACCTCGCTGCAATCGGCCCGGCCCGCGAGCATATTGAGGTCGTGCCCAACGGACTCGACACCGAGCAAGTCCGGACTGCCACACAGCCCGACAGTGGGTACGATATCGTCTTCGCCGGTCGGCTGATCGAGCACAAGAACGTCGACATCCTGCTGGAGGCCTTTGACCGGGTCGCTGACAAGCATGCCGTCACGCTCGGGATCATCGGCGACGGGCCTGAGCGTGACCGCCTCGACAGGAAACGCGACTCACTGACCCACGCCGACCGCGTTTCGATGCTGGGATTTCTCGACGACTACGAGGATGTGCTCGGGCACATGCGTGCTGCGGACATTTTCGCGTCTCCGTCGACGCGAGAAGGATTTGGAATTACATTCGTCGAAGCAATGGCTGCTGACTGCACCGTAATTGCTGCGGACCATCCGGATTCGGCGGCAGACGAAGTTATCGGTGACGCGGGCTTTCTCGTTGACCCAACCGTTGACTCGCTTACAGAGAGACTCGACGCCACTCTTGGCGGTGAGCGTCCATCGGCTAACCCTGTCGAACGTGCGGAGCAATACGACTGGGATGCCGTAGCTGATCAGGCTGAAACCGTCTATCAGCGGGCGGTTGACGGGTCGTGGTAAATCACACCGCCGCGAGCCGGAACTCCGCCCTGTCTCCATCTACGGTTTTACTACCGAGTGCGTACCCACACACCTCTTTCCGAGTTAGCTACGCTAGAGCCCAGTCTAATCACTCAACCGGTACTCTCTGCTGGAATGTATTACTAATCTACCACTGAATCAAGAGACACACACCTGATTCCGAGTTAGTCAGGTATCAGGGACAGTCGCGCTGGGCTGAGGGAGGCATATACTCTCTGCTTGCGCTTCTAACTATCTGCTGTATTTCCAGCCCGCACTCGTGTGCGGTATCGTCACCCACCCACCCCAGTATGTCCAGTGTCTTTGTTGCTTGGTCTGTGTCCAAGTCATCCACCGCTGAGACAGATGTGCTCCGATCACGAGCGGCATGTCATCTGGGTGAGTATCTCTGATTCCCTCCCGTTCACGATTCCGTTCTCAAGAATACACCATCGAATTTATTGACCAAGCAGAGACCCGTCATCATATTCGATATGTTTCCTGCACTGACGATTGGCGGCGCGTCGAAGAGCTATGCACGGCTTTGGTTACGTCAGCCGCGAACGCATTGTGATCCCTAGTCCCGTCTAGTCGCCGGTACGGTTGACGACTAACCCAGCGTGCCGTGACCGAAACTGACCCACACACCTCGTAACGAGTGAAGTGCCGTCATGGGTCCCCGCCCTTCGTTGAGCTATCAATGGCCTGAATGACAACCCCTGGATCCCGAAGTAGCCGATGCTCAAGATAACTCCCTTCACCTTTTCCTCCCCCCGTATGATTCGATTCAGTTACCCCGAGAAACGACTGTTCTTTCAGCAGTCGGTACACGCGATCCTCGGAGAGCGGATCCGCTCCAGCCTGCTCCGCGACCTTCAGATAGAGCGTGTAGATCTGATGGGTTCGAAACGCCTCCTGAGCTGGATTGTCGACGGTAAGTAGCGCCAGCGCTCGGAGGATATATTTCACATGTGGCGTCGTCCCACGAACGAGTTTCTCGAAACGGTTCACTTCTGCTCGCTGGACGGCGTCATCGACATGCGAAACTGTGACTGTTCCTGTTCCCTCTTTCTCAGCGAGACGGCCAGCTTCGTACAGCGTATCGATCGCTTTCCGTGCATCCCCGTGTTCCTTGGCTGAAAGGGCCGCGACCTTCGGGATCACGTCGGACTCCAACACGTCTGGTTTGAAAGCGTCTGTCCGGTTTTCCAAAATCGCCCGTAACTGGCCGGCATCGTAGGGGTCAAAGACGAGTTCGTTCTCCTGAAGACTGGAGTCGATGCGTTCGCTCAACCGCTCGCGATATTCGATTTTGTTGCTGATACAGATGGCACCGACGTGCGCCTCCGCCTTCCCGCTTTCTCGAGCTCGGGAGAGGCTGCGTAACAGTTCGTCGTCGTCTAGCTTGTCGATTTCATCGAGAATCACGACAAGTGAGTTAATATCGTACTCCGCAAGCAGGTCCCAAGTGATGTCACGGTAGTCGGCGGCTCCGATCCCGACACGAGGGACATCGATATCTGCGTCGAGGTTCGCCGCCAGTTTACGCGCCATTTCCCGGCTTGCCTTGGCATCGGTCTGATAGTCGGAGCAGTCGACATACGCCTGCTGAAACGAAACGTCGTTAGCCTGTGCCTCAAAGTGCGCCTCACGAGACACACACCTCGCAACGAGTGACTTTCCGGTCCCGGTCTTCCCATATATGATCGTACTCTCCGGTGGGCCGCCGACCGTTGCCGGACCGAGTGCTTGCCCGATAGCGCTGACTTCGTCGTCTCTGCCGACGACCCGCTCTAGATCAGGGACGTGGCCGACTCGAACCAACTCCCTGTTAGCAAATATGCCGCCAGTTTTGAAGATATTATCGTCCTCATTTGAGCCAGACATTATCTACCCTATCAGAACCATTCCTGTATCATAAGTGTGGCGACCGGACAACGAGTGAAAACCTCCAGAACTCTTCAAAACCGAACAAAATGCTATTTCAAACCACTTTATATTCTCAGTAACCAGAAATCACACACCACCTACCGAGTGTAACGGCACAGTGCTCACACTCGGTTACGCATGGCTACACGCCATACGGTACACAGCCTACGATGCACGATATCTGGATACACGAACCAGTTCCCCTCTCACTAGTGGCATGCCGTCTACCAATAGTAAACTCTGAACGACTGCCCGAAGGTCCACGGCTGCCGCTCGGTTCATGATGTGTTTCTGCCGAGCATCTTCTGTCGACAACGATCAGTGGCCAGTACACTCGGTGCGTGGTGTGTGTCTGTTGGAGCCACTCGCGGACTACTGTAAGATACCAGTCTGGTCGGATACTCGATTCTGCTTGCGACTTCGCAGCTTTTGCCAGTTCAAACACCGTTATCTGACGTTCATCGGAGCCAGTGGAGAAATCAATCTTCACTCGGTGCGAGGTGTGTCTGAGATGGGCGGCTGTCGTTCAGACACTGACAGCCAGTACACTCGGTGCGAGGTGTGTCTGGGACCGGCTTCTCGTCAATCAGGCAGCGACCACCATACGCTCTATCACGTGTGTCCCCGCCTAACCCATCCAGAACACCACCCACGGCGGCAGCCGTGGAGCCGCTCTGGCAATTATCGTCGAAAGAGAGACACCGTTCCGGACACGAACCAACTGCTACCAAAGACACTGGACACGGTGGGGTGTGTCCCAGCAACAGCGGCACAGAAATCAGGTCTCCCTGCAACAACCCGAAAGAACACTCACAGCGCCTCTGTGAACCGAGCGGTGTGGACTGTGTATCTGGGCGCAATAGCACGCGCAAACCCCCATCCCACACAAGGCATTTCCTCGCACACGACCTCAGCACTACTAACCAGAAAATGGTCCTCCCGAGCGAGCATTTCATCATCGCCCTCCTCCCCGTCGCAGTGTACGCACTCCTCCGGGACAGACAGCTCCCGTCGCTCCAGCTGGTCGCGGTTACGTTCTTCGGTAGCCAGTTCCCAGATATCATCGACAAGCCGTTAGCGTACGAACTTCATCTCATCCCCTCCGGACGGGTGTTTATGCACTCGCTCCCGTTCGCGATTCCGCTCTCGATTGTCGTCATCGCTTACGCAGTCCGAACGGACCGGGCCAGACTTGGAACGGCGTTTGCGTTCGCCCACCTCTCACATCTGGTGGCCGATAATCAGCAACTCCTGCCTCCGAACCTGTACGTGTCGTCGGATTTACTCTGGCCGCTCCAGCCGCCCGTCGCACGCTCGCCAGTCCCACAGTGGGTCGGTGAGGGCGCAGTGAATCTGCATCTCTGGACCGGGTTTTCGGTGCTCGTCCTCACGCTGGTGGCGTACGTGCTAGTCGTGGACCTGCAAGCCCAACTCGACAGTAGATAGTGGTGTCTGCACCACGCTAAAGCCAGGTACTGCATATCAGGCGGAAATGACGATTCTCCGGAGAGGATTGCCAGATCTACAGCAGTCCCAACCGGAGCGGCCTGTTCGCTCGCATTCTGTGCTTGTTTCTCTACCTACTTGCGACCCAAGCGCGTAGACGAGAAACTGGAGTTACTGACGACGCAGTGACTCCATTCTGTCGGGAGCTTCCCCTATAGTGTAGCGAGGGCGCTGTTTTCAGCTGTTGGGCTGTCACGAGTCGGACCCATGAGATTTTAGACGGACGGGCGAGCGAGAACACTGTATGCGACGATTGGTCCTCGCCGTGTGCATGGTTTCCCTCCTTGCCGGGTGTGGTACATTCATGACTGATAGTCCGCCGCCGAGCGACGAACGAGCCGTCGCGGCTGTCGAGGAGGCGAACAGCACTGTCGCCGCCGTCAAAGCGTACCGATTCGAGATGGAGATGCACGTGACAGCGTCGGATGGTGAGCAGTCACGGACTGTGAGAGTCGACGGAGATGGTGCGGTAAACGTCTCGGCAAAACGGATGCAAGCGACGACGCGGATGCAAGACCAGACGATCGAGTCCTATGTCGACGGGTACAAAGCGTACCAGGGCTGTCAGGACCCTTGGGGCGGCTACGCCGTCGAGAACGTATCGCGCTCCGATCCGTGGGCGACCGCGACGCCGCTCCATCGGCAACTACTGCTCTTCGAACGCTCGAACGTCTACTGGCGGGGCAATGAGACGCTTGACGGCAACCGGACTGTTCTCGTCACGGCCTCCCCGAGCGCCGAGACTATCGAATCACTCATGGATCGCCGACAGGCTGGTGACATGGAGCTACGCCGCGGCTCACTTGAGAACGCGACAGCGCGACTCTGGCTTGATCCGGAAACGAACCGACCGGTACAGTCGGAACTCAGAATACAAATCTCACAGCGTGGAGCGACTGCAACTGCCACGATCACGGTCCAGTACAGTGAGTACGGTGAACCAACGGCCATCTCGATCCCTCCGGAGGTATACGACGATCCACACGAACTCGGCTGTCCCGGTGCCAGCTGAACCCACTCGTCGGCAACGGAGAGAAACCGCTGCACTAGTGATCGAAAAACCCCTCAGTCCGTCCATTCCTCGTACAGCCCACGTCCGACGACACCGAGGCCGACGAGCGTTATGAGGTTGAGGAGGAGGCCGCCGACGACTGGAATTGCGGAGGGGACGGCCAGTAACAGTCCGCCGGCGACGCCATCTATCGTGCTAACAGTTCCCTCATCGCCGATAACCGAGTTCCCGACCCAGACGGCAGTAATGCCGGTACCGACGATGCTGAGGACGCCGATGAGAAGCAACCCGGGGATCGAGATCAGCGCCCCAATAATTGTCAGTGCGAGTATCACCAGCCCGATGGGGACGAAAATGCCGACGATGACACCCCAGCCGATTGCGCCGCCGAGGTCGTCCTGAATCTCCCGCACGGCGTTAGTTGTGTATTTTGGCCCGATAGCGGCGGCTGCAGCACCTAATACTGCGAGAATGACGAACCCGACACCGAATCGGAGAACGACGTTGAACGCCGGGCCCACACTACCACCCGGGGCTGTAGGCTGTGCTGTTGCGACCCCGGCGAGCCCGAGTACGGCGAGCAGACTCCCGAGGCTACTGACGGCTTGCTTGGAGGGCATAGTAGCAGTTGTTCGATTTTAATTGTGCTTATAAACCTCTTTTGTATGTTTGCCATCTGTCATCGCAGCCGGTGACTCTACGTTCGGTTCCAGTTCGAATCGCGATAGCATTTGCACAAACCGGGACGGAGTATCCGATCTGGTCGGACTGTCTTGCCGGCGAATCCATTCACATCCAGCGCTGACATTGAGTGGGTGATGTATCTTTTTGCGGTCTGGGACCTGACTGTGCAGTGTGGACGTGACCGTATACGGGCCGCTCCGGGCGGCGACAGAAGCGAAAACAGTCGAGGTTACTGTCGATGGCGACACTGTTGGAGCCGTGATTACGGCCTTCGTCGACGCGTATCCGCGGGCCGAATCACAGCTGGTCGATGAGGGCGGTGACCTCCGACCGAGTGTGCGCGTGATGGTCGACGGCGACAGTGCTGACCGTGACGAGCGGGTGCCACCCGACGCGACGATCGAACTTTTCCCGGCGATGCGCGGCGGGTGAGCGCCAACGGCCGCCGTTCGACTACAGATCGTACTGTTCGCGGACGGTAGCAGCGAGGCCCCGCTCTTCGAGGAGGTCCATCGGGGCGAGCATCGAGAGCTGCACGACGCCGGGTAGTCGCGCGATTTCGACGCCGCCGGTGAACGTACAGCGTGCCCGGACCTCTCCCTCTGACATACCGAAGAGCGTCCCTGCCCGTGCGAACGCGTTCTCGGTGGCGTCGTTGATTGTCGCGCCGGACCCAATGATCTGGAGCGGCGCTGCATCGATGACGTCGTCGACGTGGTGTTCGGCGGCGAGGGCTTCACCCGCCTCTCGCTCCGCGTCCGTGTACGGCTTGGCGATATCCGGCAGGTCTGACTCGTTCGGGAGCAGGAGCGGGCCGTCGATGTCGAGGTCCTTGATGACGCTCACTTCGAGTTCGGTGCGGCCGCTCACGTCGGTCGTGTGAAGCGAGAGTTCGCCGTCGCCCTGGTTGGCGTGCAGGTCACCGACGTAGAGCCCTGCGCCGTCGATCTCGACGGGACAGATGAGCGTCGCGCCGGGACGGACGTCGTTCGAGTCCAGATGACCGTCCGTACGGGCGTCCAGAGCCGATTCATCGGAGAGTCCCCAGTCGTGGTCGGCCCCGATGAGGAACTGGCCGAAGTCACCGGCGTTGTGTGAATCAGGGAACTCCACCGACGGCGTCGTCCCGATGTTCCCGATGAACGGGCGGAGGTGCCCGAGCATGCCCGGGATTTCGTCGGGCTTGTACAACAGAATCGGGTGTTGCCGGGAGTTGTCGGGCAGTGCCATCGCCTCGTCGGCGCGTTCCGCGAGGTCCGCGGCACCATCGGGGCCGACGGTGAGCCCAACGGAGCGGTCCTCGTCGAACGCGACGGTGTAGCCGAACTCGAAGCCAAAGGACGAGGCGTTGGCCCTACACTCTGCACACCGAATCGCGTCCTCGCCGGTGCCCTCAACGACGCTGTCGGGCCACTCGGTGCCACACTCCGGGCATCGGTGGTCGACGAACGGGTCGCTCCCGAAGGCGTCCTCGCGTTCGGCCATGCTGCCCGTGCTTGTTGCGACACTCGTCACCTCGACGTCTTTGATGTGGACGACGAGCGCGTCACCGGGTTCGGCGTTCTCGACCCGGATCGGCCGTGTCACCTCGTGGCCGCCACGGAACTCGGGGGTAATCATCGGCCCCCAGCACGCTGGGGGCGTGTGCGTGCGAACGGTCCCGCCATCGGCCACTGTGCCGGCCCATTCCTGATCCGGTCCGACGAGTCCCAGTGTGAACCGATCGACATCGAGTTCCTGCTGGATTTGCTCTGACATACATTCTCAAGCACGGTCTGTGAGAGAATAAATCATGGTGTGGCTGCGTGGTGTACTGACCTGTGGCCTCTCTAATAAACGGGATTTGGCCACAACGGCGGCTGGCCGACTGCTTGAGTACAAATCCGTCTGTGCCATCGCAAAACGTAGCAGTTGGGTCACTGCAAGCGGCTAGGGATTCTGGGCCGGGAACACAGCAATGGTGGCAGAAAACGAAAACGACACTACGGGATGATCGTAAGCATCCACCAGTACGAATTAGCTGACTCGGCAAGCCCCGACGATTTTCGCGACGCAGTTACGGCGGCAGTCGACGAGAATCTCTTTGATGACATACCCGGGCTGGTCGACTACCGGATCGGGCGTGGCATCAAGGGAAGCTGTACGGACCAGTTCGCAGCAGTCTGGGTGTACGAGAGCCAAGCTAGCTGGGAGGCTGTCTGGGGTCCTGTCGACGATCCGCTCCCGAAGTCGGCGTATCCGGATGCGTGGCTCCGCTGGGAGGACGAACTACTTGCCCCGGTTCTTGCGGACGACCCGGATACGATCGAGTATACCTCGTACGACGTCTTCGCCCAGAACGATGACTGATCCGACAGTGAAATACCGACTGGACCGATTCCCGCTATAACCCCGCGTCAGTCTAGCATCCCGATCCGATCCGCGGTAAAGCCGAACACGTCCTCGTAGCCGTAGGCTGAGAGCAACACCGGGTGGAAGGGCTCCTCCGCGACGACGGTTTCGTCGTCGGCTGCTGCCACAGGGTCTCCCTCTGGCACTGGCTCGAAGTTTCGGACGAACACCTCGTACTGGTCGGCTGCCACCTTCGGAATCGGCTTGCCGAGCTGGAACACTGGCAGTGGCCTGTCCCGTTGTGGGGGTGATTCAGCGGAGACGCCAGTGGCAGCGAGGAACTCCCGGATGACCTGCTCCGCGTTCTCGGCGGCTTCCGCGGAGCCCTGGTAGCCACACTCGACTTCGACGACGGAGTCCACCGTCGCGAACAATCGCCCCTCGTTTGCACCTTTCGTCTGTACGACGGCGTCCACGGAGATGGCGCTACAGAGAGCCTCCATTTCCGACGTGAGATCGTCGACGAGAGCGAACATTCCGTCGTAGGACTGCGTGGAGTGCAGCGAAAGCACGGTACAGTCCTGAAGTTCTGCGGCGAGAGCCGCGGCCAACCGCTCCTCCTGGGATTCGCTGTCAGCATCGCCCGGGAACGATCGGTTGAGGTCCGTATCGAGATATCGTTTGTTTGCGTCGAGGGCGGCCTCGTTCGCGATGATGAACTTGACCGGTCGCTCGACCTCCGGCGGGTCGGCAAGGACGGCTTCGATGCCGTCCCGACCGCACGGTTCGTCGCCGTGGATGCTCCCCACGACGGCCACCTCTGGAACCCCGTCTCCCAGTTGCTCGATTCGCATCTGTCCGTGCTAACGCTTCCAGCCTTTAGAATTATCCGGATTCGGTCAATGTTCGAGCGACTCCGCGAACTCGATGTCTTCCGGGCGACACGTCGGGTACTCGCCGTCGAGACGGATCTGCCAGCCGTGCAGCGCCGACGGGTCCGACAGTGCGTTCGTTACCGTCGTTCGCACATCTAGCAGGTCGACGCCGTAGTAGTCGTTGGGGACGCCACGGAAGTACTGTAGCGACGTGCGAAACAGCGACCGCATCCCGTCGTCGTCCTCGAAGTCGAAGTGTTTGTACGCGCCAGCGGCGACCTGCACCATCCCGTGGAGGAACTTGCTCTCCGTATTCCCGCGGCCGTAGTTGTACCATTCGTCCTCGAAGCAGTCGTGTGACTCGTGGAACTCGCCGGAGTTGTACAGACGGACGCCGTGGACGACGGCTCGCCTGAGCGTCTCGTGTTCCCATTGACCGTCGGTTCGCCAGCCCGATGGGTTCCCCTCGGGGGCCTCGACGGTCGGGTCGCGCGTGTGGTCGTCCATGCCTATGCTATTGGTTCGCCGGTGGGTCAAACCACCGGTTCGATCGGCCCAGTGGGCATCAAAGGTTACCACTGACCACGCAACAGTGCGGCCAGTGCGCAAACGCTTTCAATTAATGATATAGTGTCCCACTGACTCTGAGTCGCTTCCGTACGACATTTATACCGTACCGCCATGTGTACCGAATGCAATACGCGTGCGAGGGTAGCCAAGCCAGGAAACGGCGGCGGACTCAAGATCCGCTCCCGTAGGGGTCCAAGGGTTCAAATCCCTTCCCTCGCATCGCATAGGGGCCGCACAGCGCGGCGCTGAAGGATGCACGCGGAAGGGTTTGAACGAGAGAAGGCGGGGCGGTTGCCCGCCTCCGCGTAGTTCAAATCCCTTCCCTCGCACTGTTGGACCGACACGGTCCCTCGCAAACAGTGAGCGGCCTTCGTCACGGTCGTGAGTACGCCATCGACCCCGATGGTGTCTCGCTGCGAAGACGACGGCCGACCGGTGCCGGAAGACTCGCACGGAGCGATCTTCCCTCGCAATTCTCCGAACCGATGTACCAGAGACGCGTCTCAGCGATACCGTTCACTATGCTCTGTCCAGACTGGATTCCGAGGAATGTCCGCCATGTCACAATCGGCCGAAAACAAGTCGATGCCATGTTTCCGAGTATTCGTTGGGACCGGGTGGAATCGCGGCGCACACATTTAGCCACCCCTCGGTAACTAGCCTGTGACGCCTGACCGATGAGCCGACTCTCTAATAAATTGTACCAGATCAGTTCAATAAGTACAACTCTAAACACAGGCTACAGTTACTGAGATACTATATAGACTCTTTTACCATCGGTTAATTACCATCTTATCTGTAGCTATTTGTCATAAACCAATAACTGCAGAAAAACAGTCAATTATACTCCAGTTCATAGTATATGTCGGTATAGAGGGCTTGAGAGGGTCCGAAAATAGTACCGCTGCACAAGAAATATATCACAGGCTTCAGTAATGTTTCTGTAATGGTAAAAACACCAATAATAAAACCGACTGTCATCTTCGTCATGGCAGTCGCGTTGGTACTCGCTGGTCCGTTATCAGTGACGACCACTGCTGGGGCAACCCCAGTTGCTGAGAGCCAGTCGATCTCAGTGACCGAAAACGTCGACGTGTGGGAGCGGTCCCCGCTCACGCTTCGAACGACGTCAGAAGGGCCGACCACGATAGTGGCACCGCGGACGTTCATCAACGTCGAATCAGCTGCGACTGGCGACTTACCGCTCAACAAGCGGACGGTGACGATCCATGAGCGCAACGAGTCGATAAACATGTCCTTCGAACCAAGGATCGGCGCTGGAACGAGAGCACTCGCCGGCGACGAGGCGCAACTGCTGGCTGTCAAGTTGGATGAAGCACCGACTACGGCAGGGGTAAACGCCAGCAACATTTCCGGCGCTTCCCTCGAAGATGTCTTCGCAAATAACTCGGACACTACGTCATCGGAGCTACTCGATGACGCGGAAGGCGCCGACACGATAGACGAGGATGGCGAACTGCAGGCGTCCTACACCCCCGAATCGGGCGGCGCATACGGCTTCGTTCTGGTGACTGTCGACGAGGGTGATGACGGGCTATCGGTGTCGGACGGCAACGTCTCCGTCAAGGGGAACGTGACCGTCGTCGGCGTCGAACAGGCCGTGGTGCAGGACAACGCCTCGAACGTCGAGCGGACCCAGAACCCGGTCAACCCTGGTGATAACGTCACGCTGGCTGTCGACACTGAGATGGAAGATGAAAACGCCACCCACGCGGTCCTGCTGGTCCGACAGGGCGAACTCCAGCGGCAGTCGAGCACGGTGACCGTATCGGGCGAACTGAACGAGAGTTTCTCCGCTGACCAGGTCTCCGTCGAGAATTCCTTCGATGCCGTCAGCGGTGTTGGAACGGTCGGGAGCAACACTAGACTGGGGAGTTTCAGCCTCTCCGAGAACCAGTTGATACCTGCGATCGGGTTACCGGGGCTGTTCGGCACGGTGGTTTCCGAAGCCGAATCGGACGCTGACGGAGACGTTATCCATGCCTCTACAACGATTATCAGCGGTGACGCTGACGCCAACGTGACGGTCCAGACCCTGGATTCCTGGCCAAACGGTGCGTATCAATACGTCCACGTCGCAGTCGGTAACGAAACCGGGACTATCAACTCGGACACCGGCACGGTGGCAGTGAGTCCGGGCGGCGGCCCTGATAACGGTGGTAGCCCGGGCAACGGTGGCGGTCCTCCGGCCAACGGTAACGGACAGAATGATACTGGAGACGACGAAGAGGACGCGGAATAACTGATCGGGGCGGCCTTCACTGGTTGAGGCCACCGAACACAACACCTCTTTGTGCGCCGACGTGTGCGGACTCTACTCAATGACACAGAAAATATTGGCTAATTGATGTTAAACCCGGGCCCGTTGTCGAGTCCTTACTATCAAAAACACGTCAACTCGGACCGTTTTCACAAATACGAATAGGGTAACTTATCGGGACAAGATCCATGATTCGCGCTGTAAAATTCCCAGACAGTGTCTACATGTTTTGTAACCTTGATATGATACTGTGTACCGTCGAATGTCACTGCATAAGAATTATACCATACCCCTCCGAAAAAATTCAGTAATGCATAAAACAACAAAAGGAAAACGAACTGTAATTTGTGCGATTACAGTGCTGCTGGTGTTAGCCGCGCCCTTGTCGGTAACGTCGGCAGCGGCAACGCCAGTCGATGAAGAGCAAACGAGAGCAGTGACGGAAAACGTGGATGTCTGGGAACGGTCGCTGCTCCCGCTTCGGACGTCCTCAACCGGCCCAACGACGATAGCAGCCCCGGAGACGTATATCAACATCGAGTCCGCCCAGACCGGTGACGTCCCCCTCAACAGAGAAGAGTACACGATTCACGAAACGGGCGAATCAGTGGATCTGACGTTCGAATCAACGACCGGTGCTGGAACGACGGGACTTGCCGGCGATGAGGCGCAACTGCTCGCTGTCAGACTTTCTGAAGACCCATCTGCGTCCGGGTTTAGCGAAGGAAGTATCAGAACCGATCTGGTTGATATCTTTACGAACGATTCCAACGCCAACTCGGTCGAACTGCTAGATGACGCGGAAGGGGTCGGTTCGATAGACAATAACGGGGTGCTCGAAACGTCGTACACACCTGACTCGGGTGGTGCCTACGGCTTTATCCTGGTCACTGTCGATGACGGACAGGGCCTGTCCGTTTCGGACAACAATGTTTCGACCGACGGGAATGTGACCGTCGTCGGCGTCGAACAAACCCTGGTTCAGGAAAGCGCGTCTACGGTCGATGCCCCCTCCGACAATATCACCGCTGGCGACAACGTCTCGCTCGATATCGAGACCGAACTGGACGACGATTCTGTCACACACGCCGTGCTGGTACTCGACGAGGACGAACTCCAACAGCGGACGAGCACCGTCCGTGTGACCGGCGAACTCGGTGAGAACTTCTCCGAAGACCAGGTCACGGTCGAGAACTCTTTCGACGGTGTCAACGGCGTCTCGTCAACCGATGACGACGCCACTTTCGATGTGGACACGACGACGGCAGGAGCGATGCCGTCGGCGGGATTGGTCGGTTTGTTCGGATTCGTTCTCTCCGAAGCATCACCGGATTCGACCGGTGATGACGTGATGCATGCCTCGGCGACGACGGTATCTGATGCCCCCGATACGACCGTCGATGTCGAAACGCTCGACTCCTGGCCAAACGGGACGTACACGTACGTGCACATCGCCATTGGCGAAGACTCAGACGAGATCAACTCCGCCACCGGAACGGTCACACTGTCACAGTCGAACGAGACGGATTCGGGCGACGATGGCGACGATGATGACAGTGACAGCGATGACGATGACGATAGCGACGACAACGACTCTGACGACGACAACGACTCCGATAACGAGAGTACTGAAGAAGACACGACGGACGAAGCGACGACTGACACTGAAACCGACGACGGCACCGAGACCGAAGACGGAACGGAACCGACGGAAACAGTTACGACCGCAGGAGGTGGGGCACAGCAACCCGATGAGACAGCCACAACTGGAACAGTCGAAACCACGGAATCGAGTGGTCCCGGTTTCACCGTCCTCGTCGCGGTGCTAGCACTGCTAGGTGCCGGGTTCCTGGCACGACGGGACTAACGAACTCGACAGGTTACGCAGCGGCTTCGGTTATTCTCTGACGCGATTTCTTTCCCCGCTGTATACCAATCCGAACTCTACGTTTTCCGGATAACTGAACTATCATGTCGCTAGCGGTTGCAGACACAATGTTGCTGAAAGGGATAATTTTATGAAATTTTACATATAACATGACTGTGTAAGGTACATACAATGGGGGACTACGCAAAGCCATCTCGTGCGGCGAAAATCAAGTGCATCAAGTGTAACTCACCGGTTGTGCTCACCGTTGACGAAGAGTACATCTGTGTCGACTGCGGCGAAACGCCGATCGAATCCGCGGCCCCAGTCTGAACAGTCGTTTTCGTTTTAGCCGTCTCTCTCCAGTGTTGGGAACAGCAGGCACGACCTCTGACGGATAGCCCGAAACCCGCCGCTTGAGACCCACTGCTTCAGTGGCAACGACTGCTGGCCGTGAACGTATTACCGTTGTGGTATTTCGGCTGGGACCTACTCGTATCTCTGGTACACCGTCACGAGACTGTAGCTGACGGCCAGTCCGAAGACGATCAGGGTGACGGCAAGCGAGAGTAGACTGTCGGGCGAATGCGCCGCAAACGACAGCGTTCTATCGGGGTTTGCTGACAACAGCGGCCAGAACAGGTTCGGAAAGAAGTAGTAGTCAGTTCCGAGTCGCATGATCGGATAGAAGTCGCCGGCGATGTGCGAGAGGTAGCCGGCAGAAAACACCACTGCGTACCGCCCGTAGCTACGGTGGGCAGCCAGCAGTACAACGACGGTGAGGACGGGGAGCGAGATGACCAGCGAGTGGGCTAGCATACGCCCACTTGGAAGAATAGCGAACGTCCACGCGAGCGGCTTGTCGATTACGTCCGGGAGTTGCGTCGCAACAAGCAGGAGCAGTACCATCGGCCCGGACGGGAGGTGACGCCACCGAACCACCGTATATACCGTCAGCGGAACGGCTGCGAGGAGGAAGTGGCCTGTGGGGTACACCGTGAATTGAATGATCCGAGAAAACAAAAGCTGTTCGCCGGATTCGGTGTTCCGAGGGCGGGCAGCGGGACAGCCCCGTTTTATTTGGGCTAGCTCTGCCCTCTACGGGAACGTGGATTAACCGGTTACGTTCACCCAGAGATGGACTTCCCGGTACGCGGTCGATTGGTCCACAGTCTCAGGTGGTGAACCGCGGTACAGCAGGTACTGGAGCCGAAGCCTGTCACCAGTCATTCTGGGTGTCACCTCGTGCTGACGGTGCCAAGTCTCGTTGTGTCCCAGCGTCGGCTGGAAACGCCGCAGTTCCGATCGTTCCCGAACCCGGGTCTCGTTGCCGACGCGTTCGACGCGCTGTAACTCGGCGATAACGGTGTACTCCGTCCGTTCGTGTTCTTGATTCCCGATACCGACGATCAACGAGCGACCGTCACCCTGTTGAAACTCCGTGGGATAGCCGTCAGCGACAAGTTCGCCGTCCTCGTCTTCGGTCAGCAGGTAGAACTCGCTGAACCGCTCGCCGTCCTTTGGTACTGTGACTGCGTAGCCAACGCTGGCGGCCGCAAGCAGGATGCTCAGGACCAATAGCACGTTCAGGACCGCGTCCGTCCGTGAGGCCGGCGAGAACAACTCCGCACGTCCGGCACTGAGCCACGCACGGTACGGGACGCGAAACCGTTCATCGGCGGGCAACGCCCAGCGTCGAACAGCCGCGACAGCGGTCAACACGAGCGTCAGCCCGCTGAGTGACACGAGAATCGGAAGTAGGCGGATGCCCCACGGCGTGAAGTTCAACACCAGTCCGACCAGCGGAACGAGGGCGATACTGAGTCCGAACGAGAGTGCAGTCCGTTCGATCCCGTCAATCCCGTCAGCCTCGCGATTCGAGACGGTTTCATCGTCAGCATTCGGGCCGCTCCCGGCCTCGGGAAACAGTGCCGCGATGAACGCATAGCCGGGGATGAAGAGGACAAACACGAGCCCGGCGACGATGCGGACCGGCGTGTCGGAGACGACCGGCAGCAGGGCAGCCAGGTTCGTCAGAATCACCACGCCGATGACTCCTGCCAGATCGGCCGGGAGGTGGCGGAGTTGGCGCGGCAAGAGGAGTTTCCACGCCCTGGTTTCAGCCATTAGCAGTGAGTCATGTCGGCGCGGTAAAAAAATAGCTGATTACGTCGCTTTCTGTCACAGTATATGACTGCGACTGGTTCCGGTGAGGCAACCGAACGGGTTTTATCAAACCAGCAGAATAACTCGGTGTGTTCCGGAGCCAGTCGTGGGTCGTGCTGGTCACCCTGACAGTAGTAGGGCTCACAGTGGGCGCTGGTGGGGTGGCAGCGATGGGAGCTGACGACGGGGGTCCGGCTCTGAACCGGCAGGTGGAGCCGCCGACGGACGATAACGAGACGCAACAGGAAAACCCGGATTCGGTATCGGACGGCGAGTACAGTGACGAAACGGCCGCTTGGTTAGCCCGGACGATGGGAAGGCAGCTGGAAAACAGTAGTATTGCGCTGTCGAACGACCAGTACGACCAGGCACGGTCGGTCCTCGGCGACGACTACGACAAGCGCCTAGAGCAGTACGTCGAGATTGCCGGAGACACATCCTCGGATACGGACGATACTGCTGCGAGGGAGTTTGAGGCCGCGCGCGAGAACCAGCGGAATCTCACGAACGAGGTCCAGCGGTATCGGCAACAGTACGCGGCGTATCAGACAGCACGCGAGCGGGGTAACGAACGCGAGGCTCGTGTCACCGCGCGTGCGATGGAGCGAACGGCATCGAACATCAGCGACAGGAGCAACGAACTGAACCAGAATCTCGACCGGATCGAGAACGCGACGTCTGTCGACCTCTCTTCTGGACAGACTGAGATCAACGAGACGACAGCGAACATCACGGCGACGCAGGCAGTTATCCGTGAAGAGACGCTCGTCGGGACGACACTCACGGTTCAGGCGATCGATTCGACTGCATCGTTTAGCGACCCCGGAACGGTCTCCGGGCAGATACAGACTGAGAACGGCTCGGTCGTCGCGGACGAGGCGGTCGAACTCAGGATCGAGAATCGGACGCGGACTGTACAGACTGATTCGAGCGGCGTGTTCGAAACGCAGTACCGGCCACGCTCGGCCAGGCTCGGGTCACAATCCGTGCGGGTCGAGTACGTCCCGGATGCCGACTCGGTGTACCTGTCCGACAACGCCACGTTCGCGATTGACGTACAACAGGTGACCCCGGACGTGACGAGCGAAATTGCGCCGGAGACGGTGGGGTACGGCGACCGACTCAACGCCACAGCGTCCGTGACAGTCGGGTTGAGTGGTGTCGACGAGATACCAGTTAAGTTCGCCATTGGTGATACCGTCGTCGCACGGACGACGACCGCACCGAACGGCACCGCCACAGAAACGATCCGACTCCCGGCGTCGATAAACGACGGTGATCGTCGGGTTATCGCCCGGATTCCGTATGAGAACCGAGCGATAGCGGGCGCACAGTCGGAAACCCCTGTTGTCGTCGCCGAAACCCGAACGACTCTCTCAGTGAGTGCATCACGCGCGGATGATGGGATCCTCGTCCGGGGGCAACTCCAGAGTGGTGCCGGGGACCCTGTCGCGGGTCGCCCGGTGCGGCTGCAGGTCGGTGCTGGCGGAACCCAACTCGTCGAGACGGACCGAGACGGGTCCTTCCAGACTGTCCTTGGGGATCTACAGAACAACGAGTCAGTTAGGGTTACCGCCACGTACGAGGAACCGAGTTCGAACCTCGGTAACGCGACCGCAACGACAACGCTGGCCGCAGGATCCGGCGGCGGCAACCCACCGGTCGGCTCCGATTCGGACGGCGATCTGCTTATTGATTCCCTGGTAGCGATACTGTTCGGCTCTGACGAAAACCCGGACGTAGCCTTTGGGAGCGGAATCATCGGATACAGCTGGCTGCCCGTTCTAGGCGGCGGGTTAGCGCTTGCAGTTGTCGCCGCTGCGTGGCTTGTCGTGTCACGGGTCCGCCAATCTGAGGAGGTGAACACGACTGCTCCAGTGGAGGCAACTGAGACATCGGTGAGCGGACCCGACCAGGAGACGACGCCACCGAACGCGACGAGTCCGACGTTCGAGGACCGTGTCGAGACGTCTCTGGCTAGCGAGAATTACGACGCCGCAGCGATGGTAGCGTACACCGCAGTCCACGACGAGCTAGCGGTGGAAAACGGTATTGACGAGGGGGCGACACACTGGGAACTCCTCCAGCAGAGTCAGGAGCACGGCGTTCCCGAGGAACGGATGACGGATATCGAAACGGTTGTCGAAGCCTTTGAGACGGCAGCGTTCGCACCGACATCGGTTGATCCGTCACGCGCGGAAGCGGCCGTCGAACGTGCCCGTAAGATCAAGTCGAACGGGGACTCGTGACCCGCTGGTCGCCTCTCTATAACACAATCTATCTGACATGTCGGACCAGTCCAGCCGCTTCTGTCCACCGGGTCGAACGAGTTTCTGGAGGTGGCTAGCGGTAGCCGTCTCCGGATGATTGGCTGTAACGGCGGCCGAGTCGCCCGTCGAAATGCGGTAACTATCTTACACCCACCCGCTGTAGGACCCGTCAATGAGTGACGGCCGGAAGGGGCGAGTGCTGCTCATCGTAGCTGTGCTGGCCGTGGCAGTCGCGGCCCGACTGACGACGCTCCACTGGACGCCGCTGCCCTCGACGCTAGACGGATTCGGATACGTCGCCCTGGCAAGGGACACGCTTCGGACCGGAACGTTTCCCCTCGCACGGTTCCGCGCGGACAACATCGTGTTTACCGCTGTTCTGACAGTCGTCGGCGCAATCACCGGTGAGCGGCCGCTGTACATCGCCCAGCCGGTCGTCGCGGTGACCGGTGCGGCGTCCTGTCTGACGGCGATGGCGCTGGTCAAGCGCCTCGCGCAGTCGAGTCGGTGGCGTCACTCGCGGACGACGCTGGCAATGGGCATGGTCGGAATGGTGCTCGCGGTGGAGGGAATCTATCTCCGGCGGACTGGACAGACGGACGAGGAGGCGCTGGCGTTTCTCTTGCTTCCGCTGTTTGCGATTGCCGTCCATCGGTTGCTCACGACGGAGCGATACCGGCGTCGATGGGGCGCAGTTGTGGTCGTCCTGTTCGCTGCCTTCCCGCTCCTGCATACGTTCAGCTCGCTCATCGCTGGACTGGTACTGACGGGGGTGCTAGCCGCCCATCTCGCCAGGATTCCGTCGCGTCGGGACGCCGTCACTGCCCTCGCTGTCGTCGCGGGCTTCTGGGTGTACATCTGGGGGTACTACCGGATTGCAGAACGCTCGCTTCTGGAGGTCCCGTACGTCGACCGCGTCAGCGCATATCCGGGGCTGTTTCTCGCCTGGGTCGTCGTGCTGGTGGCGACGCTGGTCTGGTTCCAGCGGACGAGCGCTCGCCTGCAACGGGTGACCATCGGCGGTGCGGTCGGCCTCTGGTTCCTGACGCTCGGCGCGAACGCGTTGCAGACCGTTTTCCCCGGGACACAGACCACGCCAGCGGGGCTCCTGGTGCTCGTCGCGGCCTTCGCCGTCCCGGTGGTGTTTGCGGTCGTCGGCCTCCCACGTGCGAGCCGCGACCGTCGACGGATCGGTCCAGTCGTGCTGGCGCTGCTGCTGGCACCGATTGTCATCGTGTACTTCTCGCTGACCGCCTCGCTGACGCCGGAGTACTACGGGACGGCGCTCCGCGGGCAGACGTTCGTCCATCTCCCCATGTTCGTACTCGCTGGCCTCGGCGTCGTGTCNGTGTCGGTCGCCTATCGGCGGTCGCCGACGCCGGACGGCGGGCTCGGAACGCCACGGACGCACAGCAACCGACTCGCAACTGTCCTAACGGTCGTCGTCGTGGTCGCCGCAGTCGTGACGATGCCCATTGCGTTCGTCAACCTCGACACCTTGGCATTCCCAACCGGCGCGACCGAATCGCAGTTCGCGGCCGCGACGTTCACCGCGGACCACGTTGACGAGCAGTGGGCGTCCGACCACCCGTTCAGCCGTATCGTCGATTTGTACTATCCGGGCGCGTCCAACGGCACGTACCAGCCGACCGCCCGATGGCTCGGTGGTGGTGCGGAACCCAACTGCCCGACACTATCGCGGGCGTCGTGGGGAACCACCGGAGCACACCTGTTCCCAGCAAGTAGCGAGAGGACCACGCCCGCGGCGCTGGAGGAGTGGCGCTACGCAAACGACGTGGTGTATGACACACGCGGCCTCGACTCCGTGTACCTCGTTCGGCCCGGTGGGAACCGAACGAGTTGCTGACGAGGTGCTGAGCGGACCCGGTTCGATAGTCCCCACCTTCATCGCTCCCGGGTATGTAACCGTGGCATACAATACGGGGCCGGCAGAAAGGCCGACAATGACTGACCCCGTCCTCGTCGGCTCGGAGCTGTGTGTCACACGACGGGGAACCAAGATTCTCGACGGCGTCTCACTTACGATCGGGTCCGACGCGGCGATGCTCGTTCAGGGCCCTAGCGGGGCCGGCAAATCGACGCTGTTCAACGTCCTCGGACTGCTAGAACCACCGTCTAGCGGTCGGCTGGAGGTCGACGGCCGGGACGCGAGTACCCTGTCCGAACGCCAGCGTGCGAGCCTGCGGCGGACGACGCTCGGGTTCGTCTTTCAGGACTTCCAGCTCATCGGTGACCTGACAGCCCGCGAGAACGCGTCGCTCCCGCAGGAACACGCGGGCAACCGCGATCCCGACTGGCTGGACACGCTGTTTGAACGGCTGGGCATCGCTGGGCTCGAACACCAGTACCCAGCGACGCTGAGTGGGGGCGAGAAACAGCGGGTCGCCATCGCACGGGCGCTCGCGAACCGCCCCGAGATCGTCCTCGCCGACGAACCGACCGGGCAGCTAGACCCGGACACTGCCGAGTCGGTGCTGAACCTCCTGTTCAGCATGAAGGAGTCGACGGAAACCGCCCTCGTCGTCATCAGCCACGACCCGCAACTGGCACAGCGGTTCGACGAACGGCTGTTCATCCGCGGCGGCACGCTCGTCTCCGATGCCGCCTCGACGCCAGACGCAAGCCCGTCCACGGAGACGAACTAACGAACCGATGGGATACAGAAACGCCCTCCTGTTTCGTTGGTCCAGACGGGACCGGCTCACCGTCGTCGTCGTCGCCGTGACGGCCGCGTTTCTCATCGGCACAGTCCTGCTGTTGTTCACTGCGGTCACGTACTCGGAAACGTTCGCCGAGCCGCTTGCGAACTCCGGGACGGTCACCTATCACGATGCGGAGAGCGGCCTACCAGAAACCGGTGAAGATGTCACCGTGCTCCCGACAGCGACGGCGACCACAGACGGGACCGACGTTCGTCTCGTCGGTATTCCACCCGATACTCCCAGGGTGCTCATCGAAGGGTCGGCTCAGTGGCAGGAGGGGCGATTACCGACGATTCCGGACGGCGTCGACGGTCGGGGACCGGTCTCCCAGCAGCGGACGCGAACGGTCAGCGGGTCGAACGGCACCGTCTCGCTCACCGTCGTGCCACAGGAGCGGGGAACGACGTTCCTCTCGAATCAGTGGTATGCGACGAACGCCTCGACCGCCCAGCGGGTCGGCGTCACCGGCTATTTCGTCATCGACCACAGCCCGAGCGGGACCGGGCTGGGAAGTCTGCCCAGCGAGGGAGCACCGCTGGTCAGCGCGCTCCTGTACGTCCTCGGCGGACTGGAGCAGGTGCTCTGGGCGCTTGGCATCGCCGCGGCCGCCGGCGGGCTGCTGGTCCTCATCGTCGTCTACAACGTCACGCGGATGAGCGTCCGCGACCGCCTCGACGCGATACGGGTCATCCGCTCGACCGGCGCGCCGGGGTGGCGTGTGGGACTCCTGTTTACGCTCCGCGCTGGCCTCCTCGTGACGACTGGCGTCGTTCTGGGCTACGCCATCGGACTCATTCTGATCAAGGCGCTGGTCAACGTCGCCATTTACGTCGGCCTCCCCATCGCGCTTGATGTCACCGTCACCGGCCAGAGCGCCACCGTCGTCGGTACCGTCGCCGGTGTCTTCGTCTTGATGGGGCTGGTCGCCGGCGCGCTCGCGGCCTATCCGGCGGCGACTCGCCCGCCGGCCTCGCTCGGCAGCCGTCATACGCTGTCTGGCCAGTCCGGACAGTCGACGCTCGCGAGAGTCCGAAACTGGGTCTCCCCGACGTTCCTGTCGTGGCGCTCGGTCGTCCCGACGGCGGCGACGCTGACCGTCTTCGGCATCACGTTCCTGCTCGTCGTCTCACTGGCTGGCCTCGCGTCTCCACTCGGCGGCGGGGCGGGTGGCTCCGGGACGATCACCGAAGCCGGCGCGCCCCACCCGCTGAACAGCCGCCTCGACGCTGAGTACGCCTCAGCCCTGCGGGCCGACGGGACACCGGCTAGTCCGGAGATAATCTACGCTCAGGTTTCGGACGGGCAGCCGTACATGGCTCACGGGGCGGAGTACGACGCGTTCGCGAACGTCACCGGGGCCACGCTGGTCGAAGGCAAGCGGCCACAGCGACACGACGAGGCCGTCATCGGGAGCGCCCTCGCGCGGACGCTCGATGTCGAGGTCGGTGACGAACTGACCGTCAGCGGGAGCGTCAAGCCCGGGTTCCGCCGGGTCACCGTCGTCGGGCGGTACGACGCCCCAAGAACGCTCGATGACCTGCTCATTCTCCCACTTGACTCCGCGGCCGATCTGGCGACCGGGCAAGGACAGGTCCACATGATCCGCGTGAAAGGGTCGGTATCAGGGATCAGCGACGCCGACGGTGTCGCGGCCAACCGGTCGGGCGCTGTCGTGACGGGGCTATCGGGTCCGAGACGCGTCACGAAAGGTGACACAGTCAACCTCACCGTCGCCGTCCGAAACGTCGGCAACGAGCGTGCAGACCGGGAAGTCACCGTCCGGTATCGCGGCGACCAGCGGACGACGACGGTGGCTGTCCCGCCGGGACAGGAACGGACCGGCGCTGTCTCATTTCCCGCGTCGGAGCTTGGAACCACAAACGCAACCGCCGGGGAGTACACTCATTCAGTGACTGTCGTCTCGCCGAACGCAATCGAGATTCCGAGCCAGTTGCCGTCACAGGCCCCGCCCGGGTCGGGACTCTCCGTCCCTGTCGTCACAAAAACTGGCGAGCGCGTTTCGAACGCCACCGTCACGGTGAACGGGCCGTCGCTCAGAACCGGATCGAGCGGTGTCGCCGTCGTTCCTCTGCCACGCGAGCCCGGGAACTACACGATAACAGCTCGTTCGGGTGACCAGACGGCGACACACGACATCCAGATCGTCCGTGGTACCGAGCGGGAACTGTACGGGGAGTTGTCGATCTCGCCGTCTTCGGGGTCAGTCCTGACGACGCCAACCCTCAGGATCGGACTCGCAAACCCCTGGCAGGAACCTATCACCCGCGACGTGCGCGTCGTCGGTCCCGGCGTCTCCCGGAACCGGACCGTCTATATGCCGCCGGGAAACGTCACGCAAACGCGGTTCTCTCCGGACGGCGGACGAGGCCAGCCCGGAACGTACACCTATCGAGTGACGGCCAACGGGACCACCCTCACCACGGCGGACTACGAGGTGACCGGTGATCGCCGGCTGGCATCCGCAGTGGCAAGCAGTGGGTCGTATGCGTCCGGAACGCCGATCGAGCGCTCCGTCGAGGGCGTGTTTGGGAACGTCCAGTTGATTCTCGGCGTCCTTGTCGTTCTCTCGGCGCTGAGTACCGTCGGCAGTACCACGGCGACGTTCGCACAGGGAGTCCACGCGCGTCGGCAGGCGATTGGCATCCACCGCTCGACCGGTGCGACGCAGTGGCGGGTCCTGCGGACGATCCTGGCCGACATCGCTCGTATCGCGATTCCGGCGACTGGGCTCGCGCTCGGCCTGTCGGTCGCCGCGTTACAGTTGCTGGAGCGGGCTGGCTGGCTGGTCTTCTTCGGCTTCCGCCTCTCCGCGCGGACGCCGCCGGCGATCCTCGCAGCGATATTCCTCGGCGGCGTCTCGCTCGCCCTATTCGGTGCCCTCGTCGCAACGGTTCCCTATCTGACGGCCTCGCCGGTTTCGTTGCTCCCGAGTGGTGACCGAACGCGGACGCCCGATGCCGAGTCGGTCGACGAGAGACAGCCTAGCGACGACTGAGCCGAACTGCTAGGATAGTCGTTACCCCGTGGCTCGGTCAGCAGCCGTCGGTCGGAACTTTGACTGTCTACCGACAAGAACGCCGTAGCATGGCGACCCGACAGCGCCAGCAGTTCATCTACGGGCATCTCGCGTGGGTGCTTGGTACCATCCTCGTGTTGACCCTCCTGGATGCGCTGACGCTGGAGCTGTTTTTCGTTGTCTCGCTGATCGGGTTTCTCGTTACGGTCGAACTGGTTGCACCGCAGGCCGTGTCGCCGCGCTGGCGACGGCGGCTCTGGTGGCTCATCGGGCTCGGACTGGTGGGCTTTGCCTACGTGGTCATCAAACGGATCCTCGAGATTCTACCGCCGGGGCTGATCTGATGGCGCTGACACCGCTCTCTGAGGACTCCCGGTTGCCGTCGCTCACTCTCCCGCAGCTCCTGCTGGCCGCCTACACCGCCCTCACGGTCATCGCACTCGTCTACGCCGCGAGTACGTCTTCAGCAGCGTTCGGTGCGTACAACTCCCAGTGGGACGGGGCAGGTGAACTCCGAGGCGTCGCAGCTGATGCCGGTGCAAACGTGACTGTCGGAACGAACGTGAGTCAGTATCCGACGAGTGGCGCGGACGGCACCGTTGCGGTCGTTCTCTCGCCGGCAGAGCCGTACTCGTCGAGCGAGCGCACACGGATTGCGGAGTTCGTCCGGGGCGGCGGGACACTCGTCGTCGCCGAGGATTACCGCCCACACGGAAATGAGCTGCTTGCTGCTGTCGGTGCAGACGCACGCTTCGACGGCCGCCCGGTGTACGACAACCGGAACTACTACCGGAACTCTTCGCTCCCGGAAGCGACGCCTGCCGGCGACTATCCGGAGACGACCGGCGTCGATACTGTCGTCCTCAACTACGCGACGACTGTCAGAGCCGGCAACGCGACGACACTCGTCAACACCTCCGAGTATGCCTACCTCGACAGCAACGGGAACGCCAACCTTGACGGTGAGGAGCAGTTAGCGTCTCGACCCGTCGTCACGAGCGAATCGGTCGGCGACGGTCGAGTTATCGCCGTCAGTGATCCGAGCATCTTCGTGAACGCGATGCTTGAACGTGGTGACAACCGACGGTTCGTCCAGAACATCGTCACCAATCACGACACGGCCCTACTGGATTATTCACACGCCAGTAGTGTTCCGCCAGTGGCCGCTGCCGTCCTCGCCGTGCAGCGGTCGGACGTGCTGTTGCTGTTCTGTGGCGTCGTGCTGGTCGGGGCGCTGCTCGCGTACGACCGCCGTCTCGACGAGTATCTACGGGATCGACTCCGGGAATACAGGGGCCACGAGGTTGACCCGCATCTCTCCCGAGACGGCGTTGAGAAGTATCTTAGGGCCCGTCATCCAGACTGGGGAACCGCACAAGTACAGCGAGTAACGGAAGCCATTATTAAACAGCGGTCCGAACGTCAACGCAATGACTGATCCGTCGGTGCTGTACGACCGTCTCAAGGAGGAGACGGAGACAGTTCTTATCGGTAACGAGCAGGTCCTTCGTCATATTACTGTCGCCATGCTTACACGCGGTCATGTGCTTCTGGAGGGAGTCCCCGGTGTCGCGAAAACGACGATTGCCACGCTCGTCGCCAACGGGACGGATCTCCAGCACTCTCGGGTCCAGATGACGCCCGACCTCCTCCCTGCGGATATCACCGGAACGACGGTGTACCACCAGCAAAACGGCGAGTTCGAACTGCAGAAAGGCCCAGTGTTTACGAATCTGGTCATCGCCGACGAGATCAACCGTGCCCCGCCGAAAACACAGAGTGCACTCCTCGAAGCGATGCAAGAGGAACAGGTTTCCATTGAAGGGACGACGCTCGAACTCCCGACGCCGTTTACCGTCGTTGCGACGATGAACCCCTTGGAGATGGAGGGGACATTCAAACTCCCGGAGGCCCAGCGCGACCGGTTCCAGATGAAACTCGTCACTGAGATTCCCAACTCCGAGGAGGAGCGTGCCATACTCGACCAGTTCGACACGAACCCGACGCTTGACGCGGACTCTATCTCGCAGGTTATCTCCCGGAAGGAACTTTTGGACGCCCGGTCGGTGGTCCCTGAGACACACATCGAAGACAGCATCAAGGAGTACATTCTCGCCATCGTGGGCGCGACGCGGGACCATCGAAACGTCGTTCACGGGGCCTCACCCCGAGCGACAATCGCCCTGCAGAATACGGCCAAAGCAGTTGCTCGTCTGAACGGCCGGGAGTACGTCATTCCGGACGACGTCAAAGAGATGGCGCTCCCGGTGTTGCGGCATCGTCTCATTATGAACAGCGATGCCGAACTAAGCCAGATCGGTCCCGTAGCGGTTATCGAAGAAATCCTCCAATCGATTTCGCCGCCCGGGTCCGACACCGACCACAGTACGGGTGTCGAGAAAGCGGTTGGCGACGGCGGGACGAAACGGGAATTCGAGTAGCGACCGGACTGACGTCAGCTGTTTTCCGGGGCTGGTCTCGTCTCTCGTTCTCGGGCCGCCACGCCATCGGACTGCGCCGATGGTTGTTCGAGTGTATCCCACGAAACGGTCACGACACCGCTGAACCGGTCGTCGTCGCGCGTATCGACAGTGACGGATCGGTCAAGGCCCGTGGCAAACCCTACCGCAAGCAGGGACACCACTGGGTGATCTAGTTGGTGAATGTCGCCGAACGCAGGATTGTCGATGGCAATAGAAGCGGTTCGGTTCTCGGCACCGATTTCGATTGTCGTGTCATCGACGAGTTCGAACTGCTCGGTCAGGGCTGCAGTCAGTTGTGCTGCTATTGCATCGGGGTCGCTACCGAATTCGCCCGACATCGTTTGCTCGAACTCGGTGTATAGACGATCTCCAGTCGGGGGAAGCGATATGCCCTGCTCCGCCTCGGCACCGCTCGTAACGAACAGTTCTCCCAACTGCTCTGGATCGGGAACCGCGTACTCGACGTGCTGGGGGACGAACAGACGCGCATTCGTCTCTGGACGGGATGCCATGGGGACATACACCGTCTCGGTCTGGAGTTCCAGTTCGCTGACGAGGTGCTGTTCGACATCGGCCAGCGTGTCGAACACCGTGTCACTGACCGACGCCGAGACGAACCGCTCGGGAGTGAGATAGAACGTGACGATACCGGCGAACACACCGGTTCCAGCGAACGCGACGAAGATCGTCTGCAAGGCTGGAAAGAGGAACGCCGCTATGAGTGATAGTCCACCGACCGCAAAGAAGCCCACTGCGGTCCGTCTGAACGTTGCCCGCTTCGCATGCGCGTAGGAGTTGCGCAACCGGCGGTTCTCCTCCCGTAACACTTCCATCTCCGCTTCGAGTGTCTGGCGGTCCCGTACAATATCCGTCTGTTGGGTGCTGTCATCACCTGATGCATCCGGTTGCGTAGACTCGGGTTGGCTCATAGGAAATCACGATCCGAAGCTGCGTTTTCAGTCACGATGTCGAGTTCTATCAGCAGATAGCGATGGAAGAGATAGCCGACGATGGCAATACCGACGACCAGGGCGGACCCGGCTCTGAGGGGGGCCACGTTCCAGCGCCAGAGCGACAGCCAGACGAGACTGCCGAGCAGTGGAACGACAAGTGCGACGAGGCTGCCGGCGACTCGGCTATCTGGCGTCTCGATAGTTACCGAAAGCAATGCAAGGAACAGGCCGCCTTCGACAAGGACGAGCGGTAGCAGTGATGATGTATCGACTGTGACGAGTGCTATCTGTCCAAGCACGACCGCGAGAACGGGTGTTCCGGACAGGTAGAGACCGCCGAGGACAACACCGACGAAACCAAGCCATACCGGCCCGCCCCAGACGAGTCCACCTGTGGCTACGACGATGCCTAGCAGGCCGAGCACGGTGGGCAGTGATCGGAGCAAGCGTGCCCTCGTTTCCAGTGCGACGCTCATGCGTACTTCCTTTGTTCTGTGTTCGCTGGGCTGCCGGACAGAATAGCCGAGATCTGGTCTGGGGACCCAACCTCGTAGGCTGTCACCGAGTCGATCTCGTTCAGTTCACGCCGGAACTGGTCGAAGGCTCGATATCGTTCGTATGCGGTATCGAGATCAGTGAGCAGATCCGTGTCGAAGGCTACTGATGGAGCGATAAACACGACAACCTCCGTTGCGTTGCGTCTCGCCAGTCCAACTGTGTTCCGTAGTTCACTCGGGTTGCTGTCGTCGGTACAGATGACCAGCAGATCCGCGTTGCGTATCTCGTGTGGTGCCGCCTGCAACCCGTTGTACAGCGGTTGGTTGGGAAGCTGTCGTTTTGATCCGGCGGCGTCCCGATACGCGAGCAGCGTCGCTTCCGTCGGTGATTGCGTGTCGGCCGTCGGGGACACCGTCCCTGCCATCCGTCCGGTAGAGGCCGCTGTTGCGGTGGCTGTTGCCGTCGTTTCAGCTTCGGTACCGATGTCGTTGATCCGATGCTGGCACGATCTGTAGGCCTCGGTTCTCGCTGCCGGGATTCCCGTTTCCGTTACGCCTGCGTCATCGATAGTCACGTACCCTAACGGGTCGCGGGTCGTTTCGGCGCGCTGCCGGAACGCCGCGGCGACCGCTTTGAGGTGTTCCAGCTTCGTTTCGCCAGGTACACCGTCGCCCAGCGTCTGACGGTGATCGAGGACAAGTACTACGCTACGGTTACCCTCGGCTTCGTAGTTGCGGACGTGCGCCTCGTCTAGTCTGGCAGTCGCCTTCCAGTCGACGTACTTCAGTGCGTCGCCCGGGACGTACTTCCGGATTTCCTCGGCTGACAGGCCGCCAGTTCGCCCGCGGGCATCGTGCTCGCCGACACCGCGTAGCAACTGTTTCCCGCTCTGGCCAACGTGAATCGGGCCGACCGACGGGGACTCGACTGCTATTTCCGGTCCGGGAGCCGTCGTGAACGACTGAGCAAACAACCCGGTGCCGTCACTGACCGTCACTGTGGCTCCGGGAACGGTGTAGGTGCCAACAGTTTCCCAGGTGAGCGGGAGTGTCACTGATGACGACTGCATCGACGCACCGAGAGTGATATCCGGAGAGGGGCCCGCTTCCATTTGCGCTGTGAGTGGAATCCGTGCTTCGATGGAAAGCGGCAGATGATCGCCGGCAGCGTCAACCGATGCATCAAGTGTGTACTTCGCTTCGGCACCGGTCCGTATTCGGGACCGGTCGAGCGACTGCCTAACCGTGAGTTCGTCTTCGAGCCGTGAAACGCCACGAACGAACGCAAACTGCATTGCGAGCAGCCAGCCTGCGAGCCCGACAGCTCCGACGACTAACAGGGGCGCATCGAGCAGCCCACCACCTACGACGAGGCTCCCGATAGCAGTGAGCGTGAGCCAGAACCGCCGGGTAACACGCATTAGCTCCTGTTACTGAATCGAGCCCATTGAAGATACCGACAGACACAGCCGGGTATTTCAGATATATACCCGTTTCAATATCGAAATCGATATTGATATCTGGAGAATTACTTACTTAACTCCCAACCGAAAATATTGGCACATAGATGGATCCAAAGTCTATTTTATCCCGACTCCCGCAAATTTTTCTGGATGGGATTTTTGGAACCAGTCTTGATATTGAGTCTAGAAAGCCAGATACTTCTGCCGGTGTCCATCGTCTCACGGGCAGTTGGTTCCGTACCGTGACGATGATTCATCTCGGTGCCGTCGTACTCGTCGCAGTAATTATTGCCGGTATCGTGTTCCCAGTCGCTGGAATGTCTCCACAGGTGAACACCGCTAGTGGTGGTGGGGCCGATACACCGAATGTACAGCAGGCACAGGCCGATGCGAACGCCACTGATACAGACGGGGACGGCCTGTCGGATTCGCTAGAGCGGTCCGTTTACGGCACTGACCCGACCGACGCGGACACGGATGGGGACGGCTATCCGGACGGCATGGAAGTCCGCTGTAAGCAGGCAATTCCGGATGCAGACCCGCTCCGAACGGACATTTACGTCGAAGTCGATTCCACACAGGCAACGACGCTCAGCGATCCGGTTCGGACATCTATTGTCGAGACTTTTGAGAATGCACCCGTTTCGAACCCCGACGGCTCCACCGGGATCGATATCCATCTCGTCACGGACGATACTAACCTCTCGGCCAACGGGACGGTGTACTCGAAATCCCGTGCTGGTGCCGGGAACGACATCTACGACTTCCGGGCCAACCATTCCGAGTACCGTTCTGAGGGCTACTATTACGTCCTGCTAACCGACGATGTCGCCTACAACGGAGATGACTACTTCGTCGGTGCAGGCCGACCTGAAATCGCGGCAATGGAGCGGTTCGATTCACCGAAGATCACCGCTTCATTGTTCATGCACGAATTCGGGCACGCGATGGGGCTCGACGCCCATCAGGACGGCATCGACGAGGAGCGCTACTCCCGGACAGAATATGATAGCGTGATGAACTACAACGGGCTGTACAGACAGCTCACCTATTCGAACGGCACCGACAGCGTGGGTCGAAACGAGTGGCAGTTCGTCGCCGAGAACCGAACACAGCCCGACATCGAATGCGTCGAGAACGGAACGTGCTCTAGCAGATGTACGCAGAACTGACTAATCCCGTTAAAACGACAGTCAACGGTTAGCTGCTGTCTGCTAGCATACTCATGAAGAACGACCCGAACACTGTCTGTAGCCCCAGCACCACGACTGTCGAGGCCAGAAGGGTCGCCGTGGCTGACGGTAACGCCGCTTCCCCGGCAAGCAGCCACTGTCCGAACACGCTCCCGAGGTACAGAATCCCGACTGCAGCCGCGAGAATGCCGATCGACGCGCCGTGTTCCAGTTGGAACTGCTCCCGTATTATGCCGACGAGTGCACCGTCGGGCTTGTTTATCGGGTTCGCGGCGATGGAACTGAACAGCGCGAGCGTCCAGACCTGATACCCGACGATTGCCAGCAACGACCCGCCGACCATGGTCTGTATGCCGAAGTTGACGCCACCGATCGACAGCCGAGCAATTGACAGCGACATCAACACTGCCCCGACCGAGACGAGCAACAGAGCCGGATACGAGAACAGGTAGTCCGGCGCGTTCACGAGCATGAATCGGACGTGTCGCCAGCCGTCACTGAAGCTATCGAGCGTTTCCTCGCCTTCCCGCTCGTGGTAGATAATCGGGACTTCCTCGATGGTGAGGTTGTTCGCACCGGCCTCCATGATCATTTCGCTGGCGAACTCCATCCCGGTCGTCTCTAGCTCTAGCGTTTCGAGCGCGTCCTTGGTGAACACACGGAAGCCGCTGTGTGCATCGCTTACACCAGCCCCGTAGAACGTGTTCAGGAACCGCGTCAACAGTGGATTGCCGACGTATTTGTGGAGTGGCGGCATCGACCCGTCTCGGATCTCACCCTCCAGTCGGCTTCCCATACAGATGTCCGCGTCGCCGTTCTGGACCGGTTCGAGGAGCTGGGGAATCATCTCGAAATCGTACGTCGTGTCGGCATCGCCCATCGCTATGTACTCTCCCCGTGCCTTGTTGAACGCGTAGCGATACGCATAGCCATAGCCCGGTTCATCAGGTGTCACGACTGTCGCACCCCGCTCGCGAGCTAACTCCGGAGTCGTGTCGGTCGAACTGTCGCTCACGATGATCTCGGTCGGCACACGTAACTCCGAGATAGCTGTCTTGATCCGATCAATACATTCTACGATTCCTTTCTCCTCGTTGAGGGTGGGCATCACGACGCTCAAAACCGGCGTGACTTCGCTCTCCGGCGTGACGAGAAACTCGTCTGCAGTCTTCGTGATCCCCTGTTGACTCGCTTGATTTGCCTGATTTGCTTGTATCGTCATTCCCGTACCTCGGCTATAGCTGGTGCGTCTGGTAGCATACACTCTCCACTCCCCTGGTCGGCTTTCGATGAATACGGCTAGTAGTCCCCATTTTATCTAATCTCAATGGTTAATTTCTGACAGGTACCGCACGGCTCCCACACAGGCTGTCATGTCAAAGCAGCGTATAATAAATCTGTCGGGTGGAATAACCCATCATTAATAACAAGGGTTGGCATGAGAAATCCTGTTTTCCGCTGATTGTACACAATTTCTTCGGTCCATGACCCTCGTGTAGCGTACCATCTATCAATAAAGCACATTATTCACGCACTAATGTACGTTGTGAAGCAGACATCTATCAGACTAGTAGACTATGTCTCCTGCGGGTTTCACCGTAGTATATTTCAAGCAAGGTGATAAGACGGGCGCTGACAACAGGAAGCCACGTCTGCGAATGTCGAACGACACTGGGAAACGCCTACGAGAGGCACTGGGTAGCGGCTCGGAACTTATCCGTAATCGGGAAACTGCGGTAGTTCGAGTAGACGAGTTCCGGGTACAGCCACTTGATTCCATGCGCCGGTCGGTGGCTTTGGCGTCATGGTTGCTGAGCGTCTTATACTGGGCGGCGAAGCCGGCTCCGTATCTCGCCACCAACAGCATGTATCCGCGGCAGTCGATCCTCGGATGCACTGATCAGCGTTGCCACGCTTAACCCAAGGACGTAGACAACTCCCAAAAGTGCAATAACTGAGATGTCCTTGCTGAACCGAAGTGCCCCACGTATCGATGCCATATACGTACATATCTGGGCTGAGTATAAGCCGTTGTGCCCCAATTATTAATATTTGTAACTGGGCACCCGTTGTTGTCCAGAGCCGTAGATTTAAGCCGCCCTATGTGCTAAACAATAACATGGCCACAGATCAGTCCGAGGGGGCTAGCCTGCACGTGCCACCGCTGGAGAATACAGCGTTTTTCTCCATTGAGGACGATGACGGCTACGTCCGTATTGAACAGTCACTGGGGAACCAGGTCCTGTACACGCCCAATGAGGCGCGGGACATCGCCGAAGCCATTCTCGACGCTGTTGATGAGGCTGTCGAAGAAGAGTAACCCCTCGCTGGCGGTCGGCCCTGTTTTGCTGGAAGGCGAGACGGTTTGAACGCGGGCGGTCCACCGTCAGGTATGACAGATGCAAGCCATCGGGCGGCGGTCGCCGAGCGAGCGGCCCGCGCTGGCGGTGTCGTGGCCCGGGAGCAGTTCCGGGGCGATCTCAGCGTCGAGTCGAAGGCCAACAAAAACGACCTCGTCACGGAGACGGACCGTGACGCCCAGCGGCAAGTCGTTGCTACTATTCTGGAGGAGTTCCCCGGCGACCGGTTCCTCTGTGAGGAAGACCTTTCCACGCGGGCCGGGCCGGAGGCCGATTACGACCCTGAAGCAGTCGATAGCATCCCAGACAGCGGCTCTGTGTGGGTAATCGACCCAATCGACGGAACGGCGAACTACGTCCGTGGGATGCGCCTGTGGGGGACGGTCGTCAGCGCAGTTGTCGACGGCGAGCCGGTCGCATCGGTGACCTATCTCCCCTCGTATGGCGACCTCTACGCGGCCGGCCCAGAAAGTGTGACGCGAGACGGGACTGAACTTTCGGTAAGTGGACGAACCGACCCGGAGACGTTCGCCGTGGCTCCCGTCGGCTGGTGGGACCGCGATGACAGGGACGAGTTCGGTCGGTTGTGCAGCGCCGTCGGCGATCGTTTCGGTGACATCCGGCGTCTGGGTTCTTTCCAGGCAACGCTGGCGCACGTTGCCGACGGGGCGCTCGAAGGACTCGTTTGCACGCGCCCGATGGCACCCTGGGATACGCTCGCTGGCGTCCATATGGTCCGGCAGGCCGGCGGCACGGTCACTGACCTCGATGGTGAGCCCTGGACCCACGATAGCGATTCCGTCGTCGCCTCCAACGGCGAGGCACACGAGGCCTTCGTGTCGGCCGGAAACGAGGCGCTCAGACAGGACTGAACACACTTTCGCCCAGCAGTTTGGTACCGACTGCGCCGTGGAATTCCGCTCCACGCACACGGGACCGGAACGCTAAAACCGCCTGCCACCGGTCACTCGGCCATGAACACGTTCGAGCGAGCCGTCGATGACTACGGGCCCGGCCAGCTCTGGGTGGGCTCTTTCGTTGCCGTCCTCCTCGTCGCTGTCGGAGCCGTTGTGGCCGCTCCACAGGCCGTCTGGGATCGGTTCCTCTGGCAATACTTCTGGGGGCCAGTGTACGCGGACGCCAAGTCGGCCAGCTGTGCCGAGATGACTGCGTCCGGGCCACAACCGGTGTACGAGGGCTGTAAAGCGGCTATACAGGAGGGACGGCTCATCGCAGAACCGGGGTACACTATCGTCTCAGAGATCGGCTACATGCTGATTCTGGTGTACATGCTCGTCGGTGTCTACTTCCTCCTCGAGCGGCTGGACATCGCCGAAGACCCGAAGCTCTACTTCGCGTTCGTCCCGTTCATGCTACTCGGCGGCGCGTTGCGGACTGTCGAGGATGCGACCGACCGCGCGGTCGACGCCGGAGTCACACCCATCGTCGAGTACCCGCTGAGTTCGCTTATCATCAGTCCCGTCATCTACGGGACGGTGTTCCTGCTGACGCTGCTCGTCCTCGTCGCCTGCGTGGATCTCGAACGCCGGGGAATCATCGACAGCTACTACCGGACGACCGGCGCTATCGGCGGGGCCTTTGTCGCTGTGACGCTCCTGTATCTCACGTTTGTCGCCCTCACTCGCGAGTACGCGACGCTGTACCCGTCAGTCCTCATCACGACTGTCGCACTGGCGTCGGCACTGTCGTACGGTCTGTACCGGCTATTTGAGTCTTACCGCCCGGCGATGAACGACGGAACTGGCTATATCGGTTTGCTGGTCATCTGGGGCCACGCCATCGACGGCGTCGCGAACGTCCTGCTGGCCGACTGGCTCGACGCGCTCAATGTCCCGCTGACGTACTACCCGAAACACCCGGCTAACAGGTTCATCATCGAGGCCACCGAGGCGCTCCAGCCAGCCGGGATAACGGCCGCTATCGGTACGTCATGGCCGTTCCTGGTCGTCAAGCTCGCCGTCGCTTCGCTGGTCGTCTCGCTGTTCAATCAGGAGTTCATCGACGACAGCCCGCGGTACGCGCTCCTGTTGCTCATCGCAGTCACCGCGGTCGGCCTCGGGCCGGGCACGCGGGATATGCTGCGGGCGACGTTCGGTATCTGAACACCGGCTAACCGGTCTTTGCCTCCCCCTTCGATGCATCGGCTGTTTCTACGGGAACGGATGATGCTCCCGCTCAAGCCGCGGTTCGAAGCCCAGGTCGGCCGGCACGGTTTCGGCCCGCTCGCCGAAGAACGAATCACCGAAGAACAGCGGCTGTGCCGACGGACAGACGACCCGGACCGCCTCGAAGCCCAACTGTTCGAGGTCGCGCGTCGTTAGCCGCGTCCCGTACGGCGCGAGCCCCGCGTCAGCAGCCCGGTCACACAACGTCTCTAGCTCTTCCTCGCCGGAGAGGGCTGCGTCGGGGCCGAGCGAGTCCAGCGGGACCGCCGTCTCTGCCTCCGTCAAGTCGGCCGCCTTGCCCGGAGACTTGGCATAGCGGCCGATAGCGCCCTGTGCGTCCATGGCCGCCTCGGGACCCATATTGTCAAGTTCCATCCAGTTCTGGAGCGCCTCCTCCAGCGCGCCGATGGCGGCGGCACCGGGGTCAAGGTCCGCGTCGGTCCCGAGCGCGAAGCGCGGCCACTCGTCCTGTTCCAGTGCGACAGTGATGACTGGCACGTCAACATCCTGTGTCAGCAACAGCGCTGTCACGTCGAGGCCCTCAGATGTTGCGCGCCGCCGAAGCGTGTCGTACTGCTCGTGGTCATCGACAGCCACCCGGAGCGGCTCGAACGTCGAGTACCACGACAGCATCGCGGCATCGCGCTCGATAACCTCGTACAGCCCGGTCAGCAACGCCTCCGTGACGGTGTTGCCCAGTCCGAGCCCGGTCGTCGTTGCCGGTCTGACGGCGTTCGATGGCGGCGGATAGTGGACGGTTTCAGCGGGAAGCGACCGACGTTCGTCGGTCAGCAGATTTTCCGCCGGGACCCAGGGGAGTGCTGTCGACTCGTCCCACTCGGCCTCGTCTCTGACGAATGCATCAGGTGTAACGGCATCCGGAATATCGGCGACTGTCCCGCGCTGTAGATTCCCGTCTCGGTAGATGCCGGCCGCGTACCGCTCGTAGTTCTCGCCCAGCGCCTTCATGAATGCCGTATCCCAGTCGGTGGCGACACCCGCGGCCTTGGCGGCGGCAGACACGTCACTAAAGCCGGCGGTGTCAGCCAGCGTCGACAGATAGTACGGGGCCGGGAACGATTCGACTTCGCCGACCTCCGTAGCGATGCCGACCCGGTCGTCGAGGCCCAGCTCCGCCCGTGACAGCGCCTCGCTGTCGGGGTCCGTCTGTCGACCGTCACCGAGGGTGTGGCTCTGTGTCCCGCCACAATCACAGCCCGGGACGGGGAGGAATCGCCGCTGGGTGTGTGGGAGTTCCGTGACAGTCCCGAAGAGGGCAGCGTCGCCGTCGAGAAACTGGGTGACCAGCCGACCGGCCAGCGACCCCGCGAACCGCTGTGTGGCTGCCGTCGGGGCCGCTGTGGCTTCCTCGGTGTCATCGACTGTCGCCTCCACCCGGGTCCGAAGGCAGTCGAAACAGCCCGTTTCAGGTCCGAATCCGCTGATCGCGGCGTCAGTCACCGGGACGCCGCCGACGCCCCCCAGTTCGACGGCGACCCACGGAATGTCATCGGCTTTTGCTCGGTCGTTCCACGCCGCAAACGTCTCCGAACCGACGGTATCGACGACAATGACGAGGCCACCACTGCTCTCCGCCGGTGTCGAGGGCTGTGCCACTGAAACGTCGATATCAGCGAGAAACGCGACAAGTGCATTGACGGCCGGTCCACGCCCGACGACTTCGACAGTTCGCATGCCGAAGCCCTCGTGGTGAAGGGGGAAAAACCTACGCGGCGAGGATGGACTGGGCGACGGAGGCCAGTTCGTCCGGGTCGGCGTCTTTGAGCCGGTCGTCGCCGAGCATCAGGCGGAGTCGTGGTCGACCCACGTCGATCGGGACCTTCTCGGTATCGATGAGATTCATGTCTTCGAGTTTCGTCTTGGTCCGCGAGAACGTCGCCTTGCTCGCCAGCCCGACGTCCTCGCCCCACTTGCTGATGTCGTACAGTAGTTCGCCGTTCCGTGCGGCCACGAGCAGGCTGATGGTGACCTCGTCGAGGCCGTCGCCGTCGCCGCGGGCCGTCGACAGTGAGTTCAGAACGTCGTTGAAGTCCGATGCGGTTTCCGGGCCGATGTCGGATTCCAGCGTGCTCTGGACGCGGTTGAGCGGCGGCGTCCGGAGCGAGTACTCGTCGGCGTCTTCCCAAGCCGAGTCGTAGTAGTCGTAGGCGTTGTCCACGAACTCTCCGTCGTCGGTCCCGAGACCGCCGACCGTATCGCTGATCGTGACGAGCGCATACACTGTATCGACGGTTACCGCGACCGAGTGGTTCGGCACGTCATCGAGCAGTCGCATCGTGAGTCGCCCCTCGTCGATGAGGTCAGCCGCGGTGCTCGCAACGAGGAAGTCGTCCATGACGTCTTTCAGTGCCCGCTCGTCGGCCAGCAGCCGAACTTCGGGAGCGCCCGAATCTGCGTCTAGTGTCGATACAAGCTCAGAGATGGTCTGCCGCGACGGGTTCACGACGTACACCGGCTCGTCGGTTGCCCCGAACACCGTGGTCAACATAGACCCGACGTTGTCTTGCAGGAGATTTTCGGTCATTGTCCCTTGCCAGTATATAGTGTACTGTTATATTTAATTTTACCGGCCATACTGTGTTGATTTCGCCAACAATCCGACAACACCCACCAGCGAACAGCGATAAAATATTGGTCAGTTGTCCTAAGCAGAAGCCATTAGACTCACGGACTGAACCACCTGCTCCACTCGGTAACACCGTGTAAATCTGATTGAACCAGTGGCTGGTGTCACTGTTTCCTTCCCGCCAGAATCCAGGACCTGGGTACCGGATCAAATCTTATCTCTAGTATCAAAGCTTCTTGTAGAACATCGTATTGCCGCGACCACTCGGTCGGCCAGTTCGAAAACAGACGGCTGCCGTTTGGCCTATGTCGATTGTCTGATAGTTCTACCGTCCTCAGAAGTCCGTCCGGAGGCGCGCAGCTAGGTCGTCGGACCAGTGGAATTCCCCGTCGTAGATGACAGGCAGCGAGGTCTGACTCAGTGCGTCGGCCAACTCCGTAGCGTCGAGCGAGTGGCTCGTCTGTTCGCCGTTCAGTGCGGCGCTGTCGTCGAACGGCAGGCGGTAGCTCTCACCGGGCCGTTCCGGAGACACGACCGTACACTGTACGTCGAACCCTGTCTCCCCCTCGGAGAGCCAGACGACGGCCGGATGTGCAGGAGTAGGAACGATTGAATAGGTCCCGTCGCCGACAACCGCATAGTCCTTGCACATCATTATTCGCCGGCGAGCGAGTTCCAGCGCTCGCTGAATGCTGAACCCGTTACTGAGCAGGCGTGCGAAGGCGGTCCCGACTAGAGCGGCATGTTTGTCCAGCACGTCGGTGAGTGTCACCGCGCCGGCGACCGCGCCCTGTTTGACCAGATCGAGCCCTTCATCGTAGGAGCCACAGGCGTTCAGGAAGAACGTCTGGGTTCGGGCTTCCGAGAGCGACGACAGCGCCAGATTACCGTCGGGACAACGCAGTCCCGCCTCGTCGCAGTGGCCGATGAAGTGAACGAACTCCGTCGGCTGCCGGAACACGTCGGCCAGTTCGTTGACCGACAGCAGTTCGCTGACCCGCACATCCATTGGGAGGTCCGCTGCCCGGTATATCTCTGTGACTTCTGTGTGTTCGTCGGCCATCTCCTCGTCGTTGAGGACCACCGCGACCCGCTGACTGCCGGTGTCCCGGTTCTGACTCCGGTAGCGATTTACGTACGCTTCCGTCGGCGTTTTGCAGGCGTCTATCGGGTTCCCCGGAGCGAGCCACGAGTGCAACTGCCCCTCGCGCAGGTTCGGATCGATGACCGGCGGGCGCTCGGCCGACCCGCGGCTCAGATACGAATCCGCCAGCGTCCTGTCGAGCAGCTCATCCTGGTCGAGTCGGGAGCTGTCCGGCAGGTAGATAAGGCTGAGCCGGTCGAGTAGGAACGGCAGGCAGCGGACCCGCTCCGGTTCCGGCGAGACGTACGTCGAGAGCGGCCACTCAGGCAGAATCGAGTTCACGGCCTCGTCGGAGACATCGATGTATCGTTCGAGCCGTCCAGCCGGCGACAGCGACCGAAGCGTATCCGGGTCGAGGGAGAGCGCCGACGTGATACGAGGGCCACTCTCGGCCGGGTCGACGCGTCTGACCTGGCAGTCGAGGTAGAACACCTTCCGGAGCAGCGCTGCGACGCCGGCCTGTAGCGACGGCCACGCGTCGAAGGAGCAGTGTACCGACGTGCCTTCGGCCGTCAACAGTGCGGAATCCCGTGACTCGACCACCACTTTGGCCCCGAGATAGTACGCCAGCGGCGCGCTGACGAGCAGTTCCGCCTCGCACTCCGGAACACGGAGCGTGATACCGGTCTCGGGACGGTTCTGTCGCACCGGCTCCGGAATCCGGGTCGTCTCGCCGGTCGTGACTATCGGCGGGTGCCCGCGGAGTTCCGGGTGCGAGCGGGACGGCTGCATCGTGTGATGAGCGCCGCTCAGATGTGTGATCGCCGTCGCGAGCCCCGTGGGCGTCGCGGGGACCTGCAGATGCAGCCGCTCCGCGTTCGTCTCCCAGACGAACCCGACGGTAATGTTCGTCGGCTCTTGGAAACCGAGCACAGTTGTAATACCGGCCGAGTGGAGTGATGCCGGACCGTCGAAACGAACGTGGATCCGAATGTCGTCTACGACACCCAACGGCGATTCCTGTTCACTATCCGCAGCACGGGCCTGCATCGTTAACAGGTATTGTCCGTCCTCAAGCGTTGTCGGTGAACCAACTGTCCCGGCATCGGCGTCAGTGTCAACTCGGGTTACCGTGGCACTCACCGCCGGCAGCGCCAGTTCGGTGACGGACCCGCGGTAACAATCGTCGACACGCCGTGGTAGCTGCTCCCCGTCCGTACTCTCTCTGTCGTGTAATTGGTGCACCAGTGCGGTCGGGTCGACCGTTTCCCCATCCCAGTCCAGCGTTTCACCGCCGTCCCGGCCCACCCGCTCGCCTGCCACCCCCCAGGTGACCATGTGTGGATATGTGGAACGTCATCCGATATATACGTACGGTTGTCAGCACGCCGTCACCGCCCACCATACCCGCGGTACCAAATGAGGAACGATAACGCCACACACGCGTGGGTCAAAGGGTAGATTATTGTCGTATCGGTCCTGACTCGGATACATGAGCTACGAAACCGTACGGGAAGCGGACCCGGCAGTCGCGGACGCCCTAGAGGGCGAACGAGGCCGGCAGAACGATACGCTGGCGATGATTGCCAGCGAGAACCACGTCAGCGAGGCTGTGATGGAGGCACAGAGCTCCGAACTGACGAACAAGTACGCCGAGGGCTACCCCGGTGAACGCTACTACGGCGGCTGCGAGTACGCCGACGACGTCGAGGAACTCGCTATCGACCGCGCGAAGGAGCTGTGGGGCGCAGACCACGTCAACGTCCAGCCCCATTCCGGTTCACAGGCCAACATGGGCGTCTATCTCGGCGTCCTCGAACCCGGCGACAAGATCCTCTCGCTCGACCTGACCCACGGCGGCCACCTCTCGCACGGCCACCCGGCGAACTTCGCCGGGCAGGTGTACGAAGTCGAACAGTACAAGGTCGACGAAGAGACCGGCTACATCGACTATGAAGGCCTCCACGACCACGCAGAGGAGTTCGAGCCGGACATCATCGTTTCGGGCTACTCTGCCTACCCCCGAGAGGTCGACTTCGAGCGGATTCAGGAAGCCGCCGATGCGGTCGACGCCTACCACCTCGCGGATATCGCCCATATCACCGGTCTCGTCGCCGCCGGCGTTCACGAGTCGCCGGTCGGCGTCGCTGACTTCGTCACTGGCTCGACGCACAAGACCATCCGCGCCGGCCGCGGCGGCATCATCATGTGCGACGAAAAATACGCTGACGACATCGACAGCGCGGTGTTCCCCGGCTCGCAGGGCGGCCCGCTGATGCACAACGTCGCCGGCAAGGCCGTCGGCTTCGGTGAGGCGCTGGCCCCCGAGTTCGATCAGTACGCCGAGCAGACCGTCGACAACGCCATCGCACTCGGCGAACGACTCAAAGAACACGGTCTCTCGCTGGTCTCCGGCGGAACGGACAACCACCTCGTGCTCATCGACCTCCGGCCGTCCCACCCCGACACCACCGGCAAAGAAGTCGAGGAAGCGCTGGAGGAAGCCGGTATCGTCCTCAACGCCAACACCGTTCCGGGCGAGACCCGCTCGGCGTTCAACCCCTCGGGCATCCGCGCCGGTACGCCTGCGCTCACCACCCGTGGCTTCGACGAGGACGCCTGCCGCGAGGTCGCGGATCTCATCTACAAGGTTGTTGACGCGCCCCATGACGACGATGTCGTGGCGGAAGTCAGCGACCGCGTGGACGAGATGACCGACGAGTACACGCTGTACGACTAACGCCGGAAGCCTGCGGTTCTGCTATCCACACACTTCGCAACTCACTTTTTATTATCCCCACCCGACACGTCCGGTATGCCCCGCACAACTCGACGCCGGATGCTCTATGCACTGGGTGCCTCCCTCCCGACACTCGCTGGCTGTACGCAGTTCGAGGTCGAGTCAGGCGAAGAAACCGGATACAGCGATGGCAGCGGTGGACAGCCAACGATAGCGGCGACGCCGTCAGAGACAGCCGCCGCCACTGCGACAGCCGAGCGGGCCAGTGCTGGCCAGACAGCCGATGCCGAGGCGCTTGATCTGCGGGAGGCCAACGTCGTCGGCGTCGAGGTCAGTGACGAGGGCGGCGGCGACTATCGCTTCGACGTAACCCTGTACCACGACGACGACGGAGAGGACGGCTACGCGAACTGGTGGCAAGTCGAGACGCTGGCGGGCGACCGACTCGGGCGCCGGGACCTCCTGCACGCTCACTCGACGGCCCCATTCACCCGGTCGGAGACGATTATAGTTCCCGACGACGTGCGCTGTGTCGTGGTCCGGGGGCACGACCAGGCCCACGAGTACGGCGGGCAGGCGATGACGGTGGCTGTCCCGAGCGGCGCGACGCGGGCTATCCAGCAGGGAGCCGAGCGGCAGTCGGTCGCCGAGTCAGACTGTCCCTGAGTGGGAGCGTGCCAGCCTGTCGCGGCTGACTGAAATCCGGGACGTTCATACCGCCCCGCGCCGCCGTTGTACCTAATGACAGAGATTATCGACGGCAACGCCGTCGCACAGTCGATTCGGGACGACCTTGTCGCGTCCATCGACCGCCTCGCCGACGCCGGCCACCGCCCGTCGCTGGCGACGGTGCTGATGTCCGAGGACCCGGCCAGCGAGACGTACGTCTCGATGAAACAGGACGACTGCGAGGAGGTTGGTATCGAGGCCATCGACATCGACATCGACCCCGACGCGGACGCCGCCGAACTGTACGACACCATCGAGGACCTCAACGCCGACGAGGATGTCAACGGTATTCTGGTCCAGATGCCGGTCCCCGACCACGTCGAGGACAGGTCTGTCCTGCGAGCCATCGACCCGATGAAAGACGTCGACGGCTTCCACCCGGAGAACGTCGGTCGACTCGTGGCTGGTGACGCTCGGTACAAGCCCTGCACACCCCACGGTATCCAGAAGCTCATCGAGAGCGCCGGCGTCGATACCGAGGGTAAAGACGCCGTCGTCGTCGGCCGCTCGGACATCGTCGGCAAGCCGATGGCGAACCTGCTCATTCAGAAGGCCCCCGGTGGCAATGCGACGACGACAGTGTGTCACTCCCGCACCGAGAACCTTGCCGAGCGGACGCGCAACGCCGACATCATCGTCGCCGCGGCCGGCGTCCCGGAGATGATCGACGGCGAGATGATCGGTGAGGGCGCGACGGTCATCGATGTGGGCATCAACCGCGTCGACGCAGACACGGAGAAGGGGTACGAACTCGTCGGCGATGTCGAGTACGAGAGCGCAAAGGAGGTCGCTGGCGCAATCACGCCGGTCCCCGGCGGCGTCGGGCCGATGACCCGCGCGATGTTGCTGTACAACACGGTCAAAGCGACGGGCCTGCAACACGACATCGACGTCGACCTCCCCTGAATGCCGTCGCTTGCGGATTTTGTGGACCGCGACGTGCTCACTCGCCAAGTGACCAGAGAGACTGATACGGCGGGCGTAGACGGCGTTTGCGCCCGTGCCGACCGCGGCCTTCGCTGGGCGGTCGGCGCGCTCGTCACCGACCCCGCGGACCGCCTGCTGTTCGTCTACGAGGACGACATCTGGAAGCTTCCGGGCGGCGGCGTCGAAACCGGCGAGACACGGCAGGAAGCGGTGCGTCGCGAAGTACGCGAGGAGACTGGTGTGCGCATCGCCGTCGACGAATTGGCTGCTGTCACCGAGGTCACAGTGACTGACGGCGACCGCGAGGCGACGTTCTTTTTCGGAACCTATCGCGGGACAGCTGACTCGACGACGCTCGCGTCGGACCCCGGCCTCGACGACGAGGGAATCGAGAATGCGGCGTGGAAGGCGTCAGTGCCGTCGGACTGCCTGGACGAGTCGCTTGTACGGCGGCTCCGGTAACCGCTTAAACCGTGTCGTCCTCGATTCCGGTGAGCCAGTTTTCAGCTCTGACGAAGGCGCTCTCGTTGCCGGTGATGTATGAACCCAGGTCTCGCGCCGCATGGACGAGGCGGTTCGCGTCCGCGGGGTCGACATCGCCGTCTAGTGCCTCGATGCGCTTCCGATGGTCGCGAATCCGTCCGGAGAGCTGTCGTGCGGTCGGTTCCGGATTGGCGTCCAGATACGTCCGCACGTCCCGCTGATAGCTGTCGACGGCGGCCGCCATCGCCAGCCCGTACGGCACTCGAAGGGCCGACGGGACCTCGTCGACGGCCGGACGGTCGCCGTCGTCAGCCCCGCCGAGCAGTTCGTAGAAGTACCGCTCCGCCGGGTCGCCGCTACGTAACTCTCGGGAGAGGTGTGTGCCGATGTGCTGGAGTTCGACCGCGGCGACGAACGTCGGGTCGAGTGAGCGAAGTTCGCCCGCGTCGATGAACCCCCGCTTGCGCGTGTACTCTCGGCAGCGCTCGGCGGTTGCGTCAGCGATCTCCCGCGTCGTATCCGTGTCGATTCGGCTCCGGACAGGCGTCAGATCGAGCGTAGCCGGTGTGTCGGTGTGTTCAGTGTGCTCGTCGATGCCGACACTGTGGATGCTCCCACAGTCCGGACAGGCGATGCTCCCCGTCTCGTAGTACCGCCATCGCGTGCCACAGTCCTGACACTCGCGCTCCCCGCGGACTTTCATACGTGATGCTGAGAGGCCAGCCCTCAAGATTGTTCCGTGAGGGTTGTCTACGCCAACGTATGCGCTCGGAAGACGAGATCCGTGAGCAGTACGAGTTCCTCGCTGAACAGCTAGACGACGAGGAGATGGACCACGAGCGGGTCCGTATGATGTTCACCCACTACAAGCGGGCACTTGGATGGGTGCTCGAGGAGGAACATATATAGGTTAGTTACAGCTTACATTCACTTTTAATTCGATAACTAACATCTGCTGGACGGGGCCGGTACTTTTAAGTTATTCTGCCCCATTCGACCAAGTGACGCTTCGCTTGGAGGGCCGAAGCGTCAGCGGGGACCAATTCAGGGCGGCAAGCGGTCGCGTTTTTCGCGACCGCTTTCCACTTACTTCGCTGCTAACGACCTAATACTAGTGCTTGCTGTATCTCGGAAAAGGAACTGCTGGACGATACGACTTATTCGATAGACCCCTCTGTCTCTGTCGCGCTCTCGGACCACTCCGGTTCGACTCCAATGCTGAGCTCTCCGTCGCCGCCCTCCGGGCACTCGTGCTCGGCTTTCACCTCGAACTCCACCTTCGATGGCGGCGCGACGTGACCCCCGTATACGCTTAGCGTAATCTCGGATCCGTCTCCCGGAGCGTCGACCATCGTTCTGAGATACGTCACGGTGACGTTGCGGCCGACTACTCCCTCGGCTTCAAACAGCTATGGTTCTGCTGACTGTTTTCTACAGTGACAATTAATACTGTTGCCATCAGTTTCCGGAGAATGATGATATACTGACTGTATTTACCATATGGACAAAACGCAGACTGAGCGTCTATATACAGAAAATTCGACACCTCGAACTAATGAAAATATATCAAATTCTCTGGGCCGATATATTTAACAGTATAGATACTAAATCATTACATAGGAAAATCGATGCACGACTTGACAGGATTCCAGCGTGACCTACTCTACGTGATCGCTGGCAGGGAGGAACCCCACGGCTTAGCTATCAAGGAGGAGCTTGAAGCGTACTACGAGAAGGAGATCCATCACGGTCGCCTGTATCCGAACCTCGACACGCTTGTCGACAAGGGGCTGGTCGAAAAGGGCCAGCGCGACCGCCGGACCAACTTCTACACGCTCACGCGTCGCGGGCGTCGTGAGATAGACGCCCGCCGCGAGTGGGAAGACCAGTACGTCGACCTATAACAACGTCGCAGCGCCGATTGTGCTGAGACCGTCGTCTCGCTGGTAGCACTGGGTCTGTGAGTCGACAGATACCGGCTGACGTGACCCCCTACCACTTTAGCCCACGCCTGCTGTATCACATCTGTGTCGCTCCTCTTGCAACTATCCCCGGAGCCGATTCAGACGACTGTGTTTCGAATCCTGCTTGCGGGGGCGCTCGGGATGTTTCTCGGGCTAGAGCGGGAGTGGTCACAGAAGTCGGCCGGCATTCGGACGTTCGCGCTGATTAGCCTGCTCGCCGCGGTGTTTACGCTGGTCGAGAACCAGGCACTGCTCGTCGTCGGTGGCGTGCTGGTCATCGTACAAGGGATTTTGCTCGCAGTGCAGGGGCTCCTCGGCGATGCGGAAGACGATGGGCTGTCACTGACCACGTCTGTGTCGATGCTCGTCGCCTACGGCGTCGGGGCGCTGGTCGCACAGGGGTTCATCCTCGAAGGCGTCTCGGTCGCCGTCTTCTCGTCGCTGCTGCTGGTGCTCAAGCGGGAGCTCCACTCCTTGGCGTGGGGGCTCTCCCGCGAGGAACTGCGTTCGGCGACGGAGTTCGCCATCATCGCCTTCGTCATCTATCCGTTGCTCCCATCAGAACCGGTCGAGCTACCCGGTGGACTGGTCGACGTGACCGTAGAACTGCGCGTTATCTGGCTGATGGTGGTGTTCGTCGCCGGCATCGGCATCGTCAACTACGCTATCGTCCAGACGTACGGCGGCCGTGGCATCGCCGTCACCGGTTTTTTCGGCGGCCTGGCGTCGTCGACGGCGGTCGTCGGCACGATGCTCGACCACGTCCGACAGCGGCCGGACGCAACCTCGTATGCCGTTGCCGCGATTCTGCTAGCCGACGCAGCGATGGCGCTCCGGAATCTCCTCATTACCGTGTTCTTCACGGTCGAGCGTGGTGTCTTGGTAGAGGCAATCATTCCACTGGGGGCCGTTATCGTCGGCAGCGTCGCCGTCGCTGCGTACACTGCGGACTGGGCTGAGACAGTCGATATGGGGCTCGAAAGCCCGTTCTCGCTACGGAACGCGCTTGCTTTTGGTGGAGTGTTCCTGCTGGTCGTGGTCGCTGGGGGGTTCGCGGAGACGCAGTTCGGAACGGCAGGCCTCTACATCACGTCGGCGCTCAGCGGACTGGTTTCCAGTGCCGGAGCGACGACCTCGGCCGTGTTACTGTACCGCGCCGAGGCCATCAGCGCGACGACGGCGATGCTCGCTATTCTCGCGGCGACGGCTGCCAGTATCATGGTCAAAGCAGCGTTGACTGCCCCGGGACCGAACCGAGCCTTCGCCACGCGCGTCGCGTTCTGGAGTTCGGTGGTTCTGGGTGTCGCAACGGTGCTGGCGCTGGGCCTCTTCGTTTAAAACTGGTAGCGCCGGTCGTCCTTGTCCTGTTGCTGGGGGAAGTCGTTCCCGGTCATCTGGTCGAAGGTCATTCCCGAGAGATACTCGTCGTACGTGCAGTCGTAACTCGACCGGAGGTGGAAATCCAGCGTTCCACGGTCGACCGTCGACTGAAACAGCATATGCACCGCGCGCCTGATGAGTTCGTCCGGGTCGTCCGGGTCGAGTGCGACTGACAGCATCGCGAGTTCGTTACGCGTCTCGCGGTCGATCGACAGCTCGAACTCGTCGTCGAAGTCACCGTACGCCGCTTCGATATCATCCTGTAGATCGTCGAGGCTCATACGAAAGGGGACGATGAGCGCGAGGAAACCCCTTACGACTCGTCTGGGGCCGCTCCCTCGAAACACGTGTCCCTGCGAGTATTACATATGATAAATTATATCATGGGTTGAACATAACGATGGGTAGCGGTCAACTACTGACAGATTCAGATCAGATAATGACAGGTGGTGGGGACAAGACAGCAGCGTCCAGCCAGCCCGACGGGCTGCGAGAGCGGATTCACGCAGTCCTCCCGGACGTGTACTCGCGTAACTACGCGGCGAAGTTCGCTGTCGCGCTTGCAGTAATCGTCGTCGTACTCGCAGCCGTCGGCTTCGGTAGTTACTCCCTGATACAGGAACGGGTCGTCAGCGACGCGGCGACGGACCTCGAAACGTCGGCTACGCATCGTGCCGACAGTATCGAGCAGTGGCGATCGACCACCGAGACGGAGGCAATCGCTATCGCAGCCCCAGGGGTGTACGGCACTGGGACGCCCGCAGATATCAGACAGTACCTTACCACAGCAGCCACGGCAGAGTCGTCACAGATTCGTTCGCTCCACTACGTCTCCACCGTTGACGACTCTCAGATAGTCGTCGCGAGCACTGGGACGAGTACAGAAGGCCGGTCAGCGTGGGCGGTCGAACCCGCGTGGGAGTCCCCCGTGATGGCGGCGATGAACGACACCACAGATACCGAGACAGTAGTACAATCGACGGCATATGCGGACGGTGACGGCCACTCGATGGCGTTCGTAACTCCCGTCTCCGATGGCGACGGAGTACTAGTGCTGGTTGCCCGGGTCCCAATTGAGCAGTTGGACGACGGGCGCAACGGGTTCGAGACGCAACTGTTCACCGGGGACGGGGACCCGCTTATTGACGGTCAAGGCGGTTCCGCGCCGATCAGTCAGGATGGCCTCCGGGCCGCAAAAGCGGGCCAAACGACGACTATCGAAACTGGGTCCCATGTCACAACGTACACGCCCGTCAACGGCACGTCGTGGGTGGTCGCGACGAGCGCTGAGCGCGAGTCGTTGTACGGGACAGGCCGACTCGTCCGTCTGGGATTTCTCGCTGTCATCGGGACGGCAGTCGTCTCACTGGGCGTCGCAGGGTATCTCTTCGGACGGCACACGGTGCGACCGTTGGTACAGCTCCGCGACCGAACGCAGGCGATGAAACAGGGTGACCTCGGCGTCGACATCTCGACAGTTCGGAAGGACGAGATTGGGCGGCTATACGACGCCTTCGAAAACATGCGGGACACGCTCCGGAGTCAGATCCGACAGGCCCAGGCGGCTCGTGAAGAGGCCGAGCGGTCGAGCCACGAACTCGAACGCCAGAACGAGCGGCTGGACGAGTTCGCGTCGACGCTGAGCCACGACCTCCGGAACCCGCTGACGGTCGCCCGCGGTCACGTCGAACTGCTGGCGACGCGGTTGTCGGACCCGGAGACGGACTCGGCCGACCTCCAGTCCCACATCGAGAAACTCGAAGACGCACACGACCGTATCGAGTCGATAATCGACGACGTGTTGACGTTGACGAGAAAGGGCGCAAGCGTCGAGGAGACGGCTCCGGTACCGCTAGAGGCCGTCGTCACCGATGCGTGGGACAACATCGACAACAAACGCGCCAGCATCGAAGTCGCGGGCAGCCGAACCATCGATGCTGACCGGGCACGGCTACTGCGAGCCCTTGAGAACCTGTTTCGCAACGCCATCGACCACGTCGGCCCGGACGTGGCTGTCACGGTCGGGCTGACGGAACACGGCTTCTACGTTGCCGACGACGGGCCGGGGATACCGACCGACGCGGTCGACAACATCTTCGAGTACGGCCACACGACGAGCGAGGACGGAACCGGGCTCGGCCTCTCTATCGTCAAGACCATCGCGGAGGCCCACGGCTGGCGGGTGTACATCGATACGACCTACCCCGACGGCGCGATGTTCGTGTTCGCGGACGTGTTCAGCGAGGACGAACCGGACTGGTACGGAACCGAGTTCGAGTGGGGACGATCCGACGCTGACGACTGACACTATTGGTTGTCTTGGGAGATGGATTCCACTTCGGGCGATAATTCTTTCCAGACGCACAGTCTTCGACGAGCAGCAACGACCGCCACGCACAAATCAGGACGGAGCCAAACGGGGGTATGACTGACCAGTCGACAGCGACGGACCGTCCGGGCGGCGTGCCCGCGGACCCGTCGGCTGTCCAGGACGCACTCGTGGAGTGGTACGAGGCGGACCACCGCTCGTACCCGTGGCGGGAGACGACAGACCCCTACGAGATCCTCGTTTCCGAGGTGATGAGCCAGCAGACACAGTTGGACAGGGTCGTCGACGCCTGGGAGGACTTTCTGGACCGCTGGCCGACCGCGGCGGCGCTGGCCGAGGCTGACCGTTCGGACGTGGTGGGTTTCTGGACCAGCCACTCGCTGGGATACAACAACCGGGCGAAGTACCTCCACGAGGCGGCCAACCAAGTGGTTGAGGACTACGACGGCGAGTGGCCCCGGGACCCGGACGGCCTCAGTGACCTGATGGGCGTCGGCCCCTACACCGCCAACGCTGTCGCTTCCTTCGCGTTCAACAACGGGAACGCCGTCGTCGATACGAACGTCAAACGCGTCCTGTATCGGGCCTTCGACGTGCCGGACGACGATTCGACGTTTGAAGCGGCTGCGAGCGCGCTCATGCCCGAGGGGCAGTCGCGGGTCTGGAACAACGCCATCATGGAACTGGGTGGCGTCGCCTGCGAAAAGACACCGGACTGTGACGGCGCACAGTGCCCCTGGCGCGAGTGGTGTTCAGCCTACGAGACGGGCGATTTCACCGCACCGGATGTCCCGACCCAGCCCGAGTTCGAGGGGAGCCGTCGACAGATGCGCGGCCGCGTCATTTCGGCGCTCAAGGAATACGACGAACTGCGACTGGACGAGCTCGGTCCGCGTGTGCGCGTCGACTACGCCCCCGACGGCGAGTACGGCCGGGAGTGGCTCCGCGGCCTGCTGGACGACCTTGCGGACGACGGCTTGGTCGATGTCGAGGGCAGCGATGGCGAGACGGTCGCGCGCCTCCAGCGCTGACCGCCAGTGGCATACACCCTTGAACCCATGCGGCCAATACGTCCACAATGGCTGGCTTGCTGGGTTCGGTCGCTCTCATCGTCGTCGCAACTGTTGTCATCTGGAAAGGGAGCACGTACTTCGAGCGGGCCGCGGAACGGCTGAGCAGGTACTACGGGTTGCCGGTGGCGGTCCACGGCGCAATCGTCGTCGCCGTCGGGTCGAGCTTTCCCGAGATCAGTTCGGTCGTCATCAGCACCGTTGTCCACGACGAGTTCTCGCTGGGCGTCGGTGCCATCGTCGGGAGCGCGATATTCAATCTCCTCGTGATCCCGGCCCTCGCGGCGCTTTCGAGCGAGGAGCTTCGGTCCACGCGCGACATCGTCCACAAAGACGCCCAGTTCTACGTCATCAGCATCCTCATCCTGTTCATCGTGTTCGCGCTCGGAGCGACGTACGTCCCGGGCGGGACCAATCGGGCGGCTATCCTGACTCCGACGCTCGCCGCCATCCCGCTCGTGACCTACGGCATCTACGTCTTCTTACACCAGCAGGACGCTAGCGAGCACGTCGCAAACGAAACCAACAGCGTCCGGCCGGGCCGGGAGTGGGGGATGCTAGGGGTTGGTCTCGTCGTCATCACGGTCGGCGTCGAGGGAATGGTCCAGGGCGCACTCTCTCTCGGTGTCATCTTCGACACGCCGACGTTTCTCTGGGGGCTGACAGTCATCGCCGCCGGTACGAGCCTTCCCGATGCCTTCGTCAGCATCCGGGCGGCGAAAGACGACGACAGCGTCACGAGCCTGACGAACGTCTTGGGGAGCAATACGTTCAATCTGCTGGTAGCGATTCCCGTCGGCGTCTTCCTGGCAGGGCGGGCGACAATCGACTTCCTCGTGGCGATTCCGACGATGGGGTTCCTAGGGTTCGCCACGCTGGTGTTCATCGTATTCATCCGAACAGACCTCGAACTCTCTGACCGCGAGGCGTACACGCTGCTCGGTCTGTACGTGGTGTTCGTCTGCTGGATGGCCCTCGAATCAATCGCGCTCATCGAGACGGTCAGTGGCATCTGAGGCGGGGCCACAGTGCTGTCACTGGTGGTTCAGTGTCCCTTAGATGCTCTCGGGACCGTCCTGCAGACCTACTCGTCGCCGTCCTCGGGCGATAGCTCGCAGGAATACACGGCCTCGTCGTAGGGGTCGCCGCCGATGGTGAGTGTCCGAGTCTTGGTCCGCTCGAAGCCGAGGTTCTCGAAGAACTTTCGGCTCCGGTCGTTCGAGGCCAAGTCGAGCGCCCGGAACTGCTCGACGCCGTGTTCCAGAAAGATGTCTTCGAGTCGGTCGTACAGCGCCGTCCCGACACCCTCCCCGTGGTGGTCCGGGTGGACGTACAGCCGCAGCATCGTCCCCATCGTGTGCATGGTGATGCCCTGTGTGAAGCCGATGATTTCGCCGTCCTGCTCGGCGACCAGGAGCGTCGCCTCGATGTCGTCGAGGTCGTTGGCGGGGACGCCGCCGGCCCACCCGTGGAGCGCGCTGCCCAGCGGGTCGGCGTACCAGTCGGATATCGTCTCGTCGATGACGTCGGAATCCAGCGAGTCGTAGGCGTTGTGCCATGCCGCCCGCGCGACCCGACGGATGCCGTCGGCGTCGGCGTCGAAGGCTCGACGGATAGTCGTCATGCGTGTCCCGACGGCGGGCAGATGGGTGGTTCCGAGCGGGTGCCACAGTGGGTGGACTGGCGCGATAGGCGGCGCAGTACCCGAGGCTCGGCCGGACGCTGAGGCGTGTCGCGTACCATAGATGCTGTGTCTATCGGTCCGTTTGTGCTATCATGGCTAATATCCTCTCCCCAGTGTGTGAACTGTTCCCACAATCTATCATGGTTTATCATTAGGTTTATGTAGTTGACACCCATTGGTGGTCTTGTATGAGGACAGTCATCCTCGGTGTCATCGGCTCCGACGCGCACGTCGTTGGGATTACCATTCTGGAGCGAGCCTTCGAAGCAGCCGGGTTCGACGTAATCAACCTCGGTGTCCAGTCGTCCCAGTCGGAGTTCATCGACGCTGCGGATGAACACGACGCCGAAGCGATACTCGTCTCGTCACTGTACGGTCACGCCGAGCAGGACTGCCAGGGGTTCCAGCAGCAGATCAACGAGGCCGGGCTGGACGTGACGACCTACATCGGCGGCAACCTCGCTGTCGGGCAGGACTCCTTCGAGGAGACGCGCGAGACCTTCAAAGCGCTCGGTTTCGACCGGGTCTTTGATTCGGAAACCGACCCGGAGGAGGCTATCGAGGCGCTGAAAGCCGACCTCGGCCACCGCTCCCGCGAGGAGGCGTCGTCCGAGAAGATTCAACTCGGCTCCTGAGCTGTGGACTCCTTTTCCAGCCGCTAGCGCCAGCGAGCCACGCGTAATCCGGGATACTCTCAGACACTGGTGTCGTCGACCACGCACAGCCCAGGGTGCTTTACGACCAGGGCGCGTATGATATTTAATGTCACACATGACAGCTGAGTTGAGTGACGGCACCGAAATCAAGAACATTCACGACGTGGTCGAAGGATCGAACGGCGTTCATCTGAAAAAGGAGGTCGGCGGTGGCGGACTGGAACGCGTCGCATACATCCCGTATCCGAACCTCCTCTACGTGTACCACGACAACTGAGCGGTGGCCAGATACCCACCGTAGTCGTGACAGACTGGCAGGGGAACCGAGCCCAGCGGTGCGCCTCGTCACCCCCATCGATATACCGGCCCCACTCCATAGAGCCGCCATGTCCAAACCACACGTCGTCGGTGTCGTTGGCAGTCTCAGAGACCAGAGCTACACCAGAGTCGGTATCGAGCGCGCGCTCGCCGCTGCTGAAGAGATGGGAGCGACGACGGAACTGCTCGATCTCCGTGAGTTCGATCTGCCGGTGTTCGATGCCGACCACCGCGAGGCAGGCGACGCCGTCGAGTTCGTCGATAGAGTTCACACGGCTGATTCGATTTTGCTGGGGACGCCGGTGTATCACGGGTCTTATTCCGGCGTGCTGAAGAACGCACTCGACTACTGTGGCTTCGACGAGTTCGAACACAAGACGGTTGGGTTGCTAGCGGTCGCCGGCGGGGGCTTTCCCATCACTGCGCTCGAACACCTCCGCTCGGTCTGTCGGGCGCTGAACTGCTGGGTCATCCCGCATCAGGCAGCGATCCCGAACGCGCGCAACTACGTCGCAGACGGCCGGATAACTGACGCCGACATCGAAGACCGCGTGACGACGCTCGGTGAGGAAGCGGTCCAGTACGCGAACATCGAGCCGGACCCGGCGTGTTTCGAGAGTACGGAGAATATCGGAGCGGACGATTAGCCGTGAGGACCGCTATGCGTGTCCGAGCTGTGAGCGTTCGGTTCGAAGGAGCGGACGATTAGCCGTGAGGACCGCTATGCGTGTCCGAGCCGGAAGGGGCCACTGACCGAGAGAAGGAAACGGTCAAACCGTCCCGCGCCCAAGTTCCCGGCGTGACTCAGTGGGTCGAGAATCCGACCGGTGGCCGGGACCGCGGGCCAGTCGCGCTGGTGCGCGCGTGGGTAGAAATACTCAGCCGTCCGCGGCGCTTTTTCCGCACCGGCGTCGCGCCGGGCGACCAGGCACCGGGGCTGGTGTTCGCGGCGACGGTCGTCCTCTTCGAGGAAGTGAGTCGCTACGCCGTCGTCAAGCTGGCTCAACGGGGACTCCTCTCTACGGGGCCGTTTGACTACCCTGCTATCGGCGGCTTCTCGCCCGGCGTCGCGGTGCTGGCGCTGTTTGCCATCCTGGTGTTCGTCACGCCGGCGACGGTGCATCTGACGGCCGCACTGCAGACCCTGCTGTTGCTTCCGGTCGCGTCGGACCGCGGCGGCGTCAGTGAAACTGTGCAGGTGATGTGCTACGCGATGGCCCCCTGTCTGCTGGCGGGCCTGCCCAACGCCGAGGTCCGGGTACTCGTCACTGCCTGGGGCGCGGGGCTGTACCTGCTTGGCACCGCCGTGATCCACAATATTCGGCTTCCGGTCGCCGCAATCGTCGGGGCCGTCCCCGCCGCGATCATCTTCGGCTACGGCTTCCGCGGCTTCCAGGCCCTCTCGGTGCTGGTCGCCGACTACGGGTTTTAGGGTCCGCCGGCGTGCGTTTCCACACGATGCTCAGTATCGACATCGACCAGTTCATGCTGGAACTCAAGGACGGCGCGTTCAAGAGCGTCGGGCCGTCGAACAAGGAAGCGACGATCAAGATGTACGACGTGGAGGGCGTCGACGTTCGGGAGTACGGCGACAAGCGCGTGAAAATTGCCTTCGAGGACGAACAGGGGAGCGAAATCGAGGTTGCCCTGTTCCCGGAACAGGCGAAAGCGGTCGCTTCAGGGCTCGAACTGCTCGAAGAGGAGAGCGAGATGTTCGAATAGCGGACCTGTTTCGTTCGTCCGGAATTCGACAACCGTTTTAGGCCCGACATGCTTGCACCGTGTAATGGGTTCGTGTATCATCTGCGGCAAATCTGTCGAAGGACGCATCTGTGACCTCCACGAGGAGGACGCCCTGTTCGAGTTCCGCGGGTCTCGTGCCGACCAGCTATCGGTCGACCGCTACTACCGCGGCAGTGTCGACGGCTTCGCCGAGTTCGGCGTGTTCGTCGACATCGGCGACAGCGTAACGGGGCTGCTCCACCGGAGCGAACTGGACCAACGGCTCGACTCTCTCGACTGGGACTCGGGCGATACCGTCTACGTCCAGGTCAAGAACGTACGGGACAACGGCAACGTCGACCTCGGCTGGTCGATCCGCCAGTCCGAGCGCGAGTTCCGCGGCGTCCTCGTCGACGACCCGGACATCGGCCACTCCGTCCTGCTTGAGAACGAAGACGACGAAGACGAGGTGCAGTCCGACGACGGCTCCGGCGAGGTCGAGTCCGAATCGACAGCCGACGAGTCAACAAGCCAGGACGACGACTCCGGCACAAGCCAGTCTGAATCCGAGAGTTCCACAAGCGCCGGTGCTGTCAGCCGGGCCAGCGACGACGACCGCGTCGAGGGCACTGCGGCCGTCGGCGGCAACGACAGCGGGTCGAACACCGCCGTCATGACCGAATCCGACGAGAAAGCCGACGCAGAGAGCGACGAGCAGACGGACGAAGCGACCGCAGCCGAACCGGTCGCTGCGGCTATCGGCGACCTCGACGACCACGTCGGTGCGGACGTTCGACTGGAGGGCGAAGTCGTCGGCATCCGGCAGACCTCCGGACCGACGGTGTTCGAACTACAGGACGAAACCGGGACCGTCGACTGCGCGGCCTTCGTCGAGGCAGGCGTTCGCGCCTATCCCGAAGTCGAGGAGGACGACTACGTCCGACTGTCGGGCGAAGTCCGCGAGCGTCGCGGCGAACTGCAGGTCGAAACCGAGGAACTCGACGTGCTCGAAGCAGAGGAACGCGAGGAAGTCGAACAGCGACTCGCCGACGCCCTCGACGACGAGGCCCGACCCGACACGGTCGAACCGCTCGCCGACGATACGGCGGTCGGGGCGCTCTCCGAGGACCTGGTCGAAGCGGCGACCCAGATCCGGAAGGCAGTGCTGACCGACCGACCGGTCATCGTCCGCCACGCCAACACCGCGGACGGCTACCTCGCCGGCAGCGCGCTCGAACGGGCCGCGCTCCCGCTTGTCACCGAGCAGCACCGCCGCGCCGACGCGAAGTACCACTACTTCGACCGGCGACCTATCGAGGGCGGCGTCTACGACATGGACGACGCGACGAAGGACACGACGACGATGCTGGACAACCGGGAGCGCCACGAGGAGAAGCTCCCGCTGTTCGTCTTCGTCGCCGCTGGCGGCACGCGCGAGAGCCTCGACGGCTTCGACCTGCTGAACGTCTACGGCGCGCCCAGCGTCGTCATCGACGACATCGACGTCGACGGCGCGGTCGTCGACACCGTCGACGCCGTCGTCTCGGCCTCGGCCGACACCGTTTCCGAGACCACGTCGACGGCGCTCGCGGCCAACGTGGCCGCACACGTCAACGAAGACGTTCGCGGCGACCTGGGGCACCTCCCGGCCGTGAGCTTCTGGGAGGACATCCCGGAGCCCTACGTTGAGGCTGCCAGCGAGGCCGGCTACGACGAGACCGCGGTGTCGGAGCTCCGCGAAGCTGTCGCGCTCGAAGCCCACTACCAGTCCTATGAGGACAAGCGCGAACTCATCACCGACCTCGTGTTCGGTGACGACGAGGAGGACGTGGGCGGCCTCGCCGGCCACATCGCCGAGCAGTTCCGCGAGAAGGTCGACGAGGAGGTGTCCACCGCCCGGGCTAACCTCGATCACCGGACCGTCGGGGACGTGGACATCGCCGTGCTCGACACGGATGCGTTCACCCACCAGTACGAGTTCCCGCCGGAGTCGCTCCTGCTCGATGAACTCCACCGCGACGTTCGCGACGAGAGCGACGCCGTGCTCGGCATCTCGACGGACACGATGTACGTCCGCGCCAACGGGGACCTGGACCTGCACGAGCTAGTCAGCGAAGTCAGCGAGCGAGTTCCCGAAGGCGGCGTCGCGACGCGGAGCGTCCGCGAGGGGACCATCCGCTACCTGGCCGGCGAACGCCCGGCCGTCCTCGACGCCACGCTCGACGTGCTGGCTGACGAACTGTAACGTAGCAGACTTTTTCTCTCCGCCGGCAGTCTGACCGGGCATGAGCGACGGGCCCGTCAACGAAGCCGATCTCGACTGGACCGACCACAAACACGGCGACCGGACGTTCAGACGCAAGCAGATCGGTGACGCCGCCGGCGGCGAAAAACTCGGCGCAAGCCTCTATGCCGTCCCGCCGGGCAAGCGACTCTGGGTGCGCCATTATCACGAGGGGAACGAGGAAGCGATATTCGTTCGGGACGGCACGGGAACGCTCTGGCTCGGCCCCGAGGCCGAGGAGCATGCACTCAAGCCGGGCGATTACGTCGCGCTCCCGGCTGGCGAGGAGAGTGCTCACGAAATCGAAGCCGGTGAGTCTGAACTCCGACTGCTGATGGTTTCGACGATGGAAGAGCCGGATATCACCGTCTACCCCGACCGGGGGATGGTCGGGCTGTACGCCGGGTCACCCCCTGGCGGCGAGAAAGCGGACCGTACGCTGTCGACGTATCTCGATATGAACGCGGAAAAAGAGTACTGGGAGGAGTGAGCCTTAGCGGCTGCCGACCTCGAACTCTGCGAGCATCGTCTGGAGTCGCTCGGACTGCTCGGCGAGCGATTCGATGCTGGCACTGACCTGTGACATGGACGCAGCCTGTTCCTGTGCCGTCGCGGACGCGGTTTCGGTCTCCGCGGCGGTCGCCTCGCTGATGTCCACGGCCTCCTCGACCATCGACACGGTTTCCTCTGTCGTGGCGGCCTGGTCATCGGTCGTATCGCTGATCTCCTGAATACCGTTGTCGGTCGCCTCGGCGTTCTCGGCCACTTGCGTGAACGTGTCGACGACCTCTTTGACGGCCTCTGTGCTCTCCTGCATGTCCGCTTTGGCTCCGCGTGCCTCCGTGACCGTCGTTTCGGTCTGCGCCTGCGTCTCCGCAATGAGCTGTTCGATCTCGGTCGCAGAGTCCTGCGTCTCCTCGGCTAGCTGTTTGACCTCGTCCGCGACGACGGCGAACCCGTCACCGCCCGACCCGTTGCCGGCCCGTGCGGCCTCGATGTTCGCGTTCAGGGCCAGCATGTTCGTCTGCTCGGCGATATCGCCGATGAGGTCGACGATCTCGCCGATCTCGGCCATCTTCTCGTCCAGTTGCTCCACGTTTTCGACGGTCGAATCGATCGCTGTCTGGACCTCCCGGGAGCCCGCTATCGCTTCCTGTGCCGTCTCTTCGCCGTCGTCTGCGATCTCGGCTGTCTCGCGGGACCGCTCCGCGACGGTTTCGGCGGATGCGGCAACCTCTTCGACGGTTGCCGACAGGTCGGTCATCTCGCTGGAGACGGTTTCGAGCATCTCCCGCTGGTCGGCCGCCCCGCTGGCGATGCCCTGAATCGATTCGCTCATGTCTTCGCTGGCCCCCGTTGCCTCGTTGGCACCGGCCGTGGCCTGGTCGCTCGTCGACGCGACTTCCTCTGAGAACGCCTGTATGTCCTCCATCGCCGACTCCGTTTCCGTCATCATCTTGTTGAACGACTCTGCGATCTGTGCCATCGCGTCGCTCTCGCTGTCGGGGTCGATCCTGACTGTGAGATCGCCGTCGGCCGCCCGGGACATCGCCGCACTGTACGCGTCGGCCGTGGTTTCGAGGTGGTCGTTGAACTCCTCGACCTCTCGCTGTCGGGCCTCAGCCTCGGCTTTCGCCTCCTCGGCCTCGCTGATGGTCCGTTCCATCTTAGCTTTCTTTTCTTCCAGATTCTCGACTTCTTGGGTCTTCGCTTTCGCCTGTTCGAGTTGCTTTTCAGCCGCTTCACGAGATCGCTCGGTCGACGACCAGTGAGCCATCAGCGCCGCAGCCAACATGAGGACGAACCCTGCGTGGATGAACGCCCACACCCACGGATTGTTGATCGCCGCCGAGTGATTGTACACCCGGCTCGGGTCTATCATGCCGAAAATCCCGTGCTGGACGGAGACGTACCCGATGCCGAGGAAGAACGGCAGCCAGTCTTCGTAGACGGCAACCACAGCCATCACGACGAAAAAGTGGAAGTGAGCCTCGATGTATCCGCCGGAGAAGTGGACCAGGAAGCCGGACGTCGTGACCAGTCCCATCGTCGCTAGCGCGGTTCGCGTCCGCCGACCGAACCAGGGCAACCTCGCTAACACGGCGAGGCCGACGACGACCCCGACCTCTGCGAGAACGTGGAGCGTGTCGATTTCGGGAAGCGTCGCGCCCGTGACGAGCGATTCGGTTCCCGAATACAGCCCGAGCGCCAGCAGGAACGGCACATGCGCAAGCAGCAGAATGAGGATATTACGGTGTCGGCCGCGCCACGTCTCGTCGGGGATCGTATCGCCACTCGGAATGTATGCAATGAACTCTTGGAATCGTTCCGTCGGCGTCAATTCCCGGGAGCGAGTTTGTGCAGACCCACTGGTCGTGTCTGGCATATACTCACAGTCGAGGGAAGCAATGACTAAAAGACTCCCCTGGCAGTATCATTCGAAATAACCGGGTACAGCGTCTGAGAGTGGGTTTCAACGTCCCGAGAGTTGTTTCCAGACGGTTTACTCACTGCCAACTGCTCCTCAGGTCCCGCTATGTATCAGTCGCTGAGACAGATCTGGCTGCCTTCTTGGCACCGTAGTACGCCCATTCCGCGCTGTAACAGAACACACAGCCACGGAAGGTCGGCCGGTCGAGGCCCCCAGTGTCGTCAGTATCACCGCTCATATGTCTATTTGGTGTGACAGCACAATGAACCCCACGGCTCCCCCTGTCGCTGACGATACCCGAGCGACACGCTTATTCGGCCGAGACGCCGATTTCGCACAACGCCGATGAGCACGGAGACGCCGGACCCAGACGAGACAGAGACCTTCCAGCAGGTGTGTGCGGAGCTGGTCGACCGGATTCTCGCAGGCGAGGTCGAGCGCGACGACGTCGAATCAGCCAAAATCGACGTCTGTCGGGAGTACTCCGCGCCGAAAGTGCCGAAAAACTCCGAACTGCTCGATTACGCGCCACAGGAACACCGCGAGGTGCTGGAGGAGGTCCTCCAGCGCAAGCCGGTTCGGACCGCCTCAGGTGTGTCCCCTATCGCGATCATGACCTCGCCCGAGCGATGTCCTCACGGGAAGTGCCTGTACTGTCCTGGCGGCCCCGATTCGGAGTTCTCCTCCGCGCAGTCCTACACCGGCCACGAGCCCGCGGCCGCACGCGGTGAACAGAACGACTACGACCCGTACGGACAGGTGACCCTCCGGCTCAACCAACTGCGGGAGATCGGCCACCCCGTTGACAAGGCCGAACTCATCGTGATGGGCGGGACGATGACGGCCCGGAGCCACGACTACCAGGAGTGGTTCGTCAAGCGGGCACTTGAGGCGATGAACGACTTCGACGTGGACGGCGAGCCGACGCCTGCGGAGGACGTGAGCTTCGCCGAGGACGACTACGAGTTCCGCTACCTGGAGGATGTCATCGCGGAGAACGAGACCGCCGATGTCCGAAACGTCGCCACGACGTTTGAAACGAAGCCGGACTGGTGTGACCCCGAACAGATCGACCGGATGCTCGACCTCGGCGGGACGAAAGTCGAGGTGGGCGTCCAGACGACCTTCGAGCGCATCAACCGCGAGATGCACCGCGGCCACGGCGTGCAGGCCTCTATCGATGCGAACCGCCGGCTGCGCGATTCGGGGTTCAAGGTCGGCTTCCACATGATGCCGGGCCAGCCCGGGATGTCAAAGGAGATGTGTCTGGAGGACTTCCGACGCATCTTCGACGAGACGGACTGGCGGCCGGACTATCTGAAAATATACCCGACGCTGATCGTCGAGGGAACCGTCACCTACGACTGGTGGCGCAAAGACGAGTTCGACCCGCTGGACAACGACGAGGCCGCCGAGTTAGTCGCCGAAATCAAGGACATGATCCCCCGTTACACCCGCCTCCAGCGCGTCCAGCGGGACATCCCGGCGGACTTCATCGAGGGCGGCGTCTGGAAGTCGAACCTCCGCCAGCTCGCCTGGCAGCGCATGGAAGAACACGGCTGGACGTGTGACTGCATCCGGTGCCGGGAGGCCGGACACAGCGACGACGAGGCCGAGAACATCGAACTTGACGTGATGACCTACGAGGCCTGTGGCGGCACGGAACACTTCATCTCGTTTGAGGACTTCGAAAACGACGTGCTCGTCGGCTTCTGTCGGCTTCGGTTCCCCAACGACCCGGTCCGCCGGGAGCTACAGGACGCTGCTATCGTTCGCGAACTCCACGTCTACGGCAACGCCGTCGGCGTCGGCCAGGAGGGCGACGACGGGGACCACCAGCACAAGGGCTACGGGAAGAGACTGCTGGAGAAAGCGGAGACACTGGCCCGTGATGCCGGCTTCCCGAAACTGGCTGTCATTTCCGGTATCGGTGTCCGGCAGTACTACCGGGAGAAGTTGGGGTACAAGCAGGACGGCCCATACGTGAGCAAGCGTCTCTGATAGCCGCTCGACCTGATTTTCTCCTTCTGCCATCCTCGGACGTGTGGACTGACTGTCCTGTCGATAGAGCATCGCTGCAGAACTGCGCTGTTGTGTGTCTGGCTAGCCGAGAGTTGCCTTCATCGCGCGGCAGAACTCAGGCGACGACCGAAAGAACGGTCGCCGTTTAAGGTACTATATGTATACCGACACGCCAGCCCTGTGGTCCGGGCGCGCCGAACAGACCATTACCTGTAATGTCGAGGTTCGCCCCTTATTAGACTAGAACTGGCGGTAGCGGACGGTAAACGCGATAATAGGTCCTTACTTGGCGATTCGTTCCCGCTAACTAATTACCATACTGTCATCGGCCACCTCATGGGTAAGATTACGGGCCTGTGGCTATCAGCGATGACGCTACTGATGGTGGTTGCGGTGTCGACGACCCCGATGTTTGGGCCGGGTGTCGCGGCTGCGTCCAATCACGAGACAGGAACTATCGGTGAGTCAGACATTCGGGCAACGGATGCCGGCCTGATAGACGAGCGAGTCAATACGGCGGAGATGCAAACACCCCAACCCGAGGTTTGGGTCACCTTCGAGAACACGGGCGGCACTGCCGGGACTGTGCCGATTACCGTCGAAGTTGGCGGGCGGGAAGTGACGGTCATCGGCCCCGACGAAGCGACGGTTGCGCCGGATGAGTCGAGCAACGTGACCACGGCGTACGTGCTGGAGACCAGTGACGGTGGCTACATCGAAAACGGGGAACACGAGGTGACGGTCAACGGCGAACCCGCGGGCACGCTGGTCGTCGGCGAACCGAATATCACCGTCACGGACCACTCTTGGAATACGACGACAGTCAGTGAGGGTGGAGCCGTCGAACTGACTGTCTCCGCGGAGAATACGGGCACTGTCTCCGGACAGCGAGACATCTTCACCATCGTCGACGGTAAATCCGACGGCGGGGTATCGTTCAATCTTAAGCCGGACGAGTCGGGGACAAAAAAATACGTACACACGTTCGACGAAGCTGGTGCGTTCGAGTTTGGTACCGCTGGGGAGACGCAAACCATCACGGTCGGTGAGCCACCGAGTTTTGCGGTGACAGAGCGCAAACTCAATAGATCTACGGTCAACGTTGGCGAAGCTGTTGAAATAACTGCTACCGTAACGAACACCGGCGACCGGGAAGGGAGCTTTGAGGTGCCGTTCACCGTCGATGGCAAAACCGAGGTAACAAGAGAGGTGACGCTGGACGGTGGTGATTCGACGACGGTGTCGTACATCCGCTCATTCGACGAGAGCGGTAATCGAAGTATCTCGATAAACGGCGCGGCTGCCCGGTCACTCACTGTCGAAGCAGAGAACGGGGGTGGAGCCGGCCCACCAAACATCAAGGTACGTGATGCCGGCTTGATAGACGAGCGAGTCAATACGGCGGAGATGCAAACGCCCCAACCCGAGGTTTGGGTCACCTTCGAGAACACGGGCGGCACTACCGGGACTGTGCCGATTACCGTCGAAGTTGGTGGACGGGAGGTGACGGTCATCAGTTCAACAGAGGTCACCGTCGAACCAGGTGAACGAAACGTGACCACGACCTACGTGTTAGAGACCGATGACGGCGGCTACATCGATGATGGGGAACACGATGTGACAGTAAACGGTGACTCCGCCGGCACGCTGGTCGTTGGTAAGCCAAATATCACTGTCACGGACCACTCGTGGAACCGGACGACGGTCACCGAAGGCGGTGCCGTCGAACTGATCGTCACTGCAGAGAACACTGGGGCTGTGTCCGGTCAGCGAGATATTTTCACATACGTCGACGACAGGTCTGTCGATGCAGTGTCGTTCAGTCTTGGACCGGGTGAGTCCGGGACAGACACGTACGTCCACACCTTTGAGCAAACTGGCACCCGTCAGTTCTCCGTCGGAGATGCGAGCAAGACGATTACGGTTGAGGGAGAGAACGAAACCGAGGCCGCCACCGATGAAGATGGGACTGGAACTGAAACAGCTACGGACGAGCAGTCTGCGAGATTCGAGGTTCGCGACGCAAAGCTGAGTAATCAGTCCGTCGAAACCGGCGATTCAGTGGACGTGACGGCGACCGTAGAAAACGTCGGCACTGAGAGCGGGAACTACACTGCGGCGCTCACAGAGAGCAATCAGACGCTCAAGTCCAAGACCATCGGTCCGATTGCCGGGGGTGAAACAGTAACTGTCACCTTCAGTATCTCCTTCGACAACGAGGGCAACCGCTCGCTCGCTATTGGTAACGCCGCCACTGAAACACTCGCCGTCGAAGCCGAAAGCAGTAATGACGGCGGTGGCGGCGGTAGTGGAGGCGGAGGCGACGGAGGCGGTGGTGGAGGCGGTGGAGGCGGCGGATTCGACTTCGATGACGACTCAGACGAGACCGACAACGGCGGCGGCGCAGAGGCTCCCGCCATCTCGCAGTCCCAGATCGACAACGGGATCACTGTCCAAGTGACTGCCGACGCCGCAAACTCGATGGTCACCCAGTCGCTGAACCGTTCCGGTCCGTCCGAGACCGCGCCGGCGTTCACCCTCTCTGCACTCTCGCTCAACGTGACCAACGAAAGTGATGGGTTCAACGCGACGATGCTCGGCCCGCACGCCACGCCGAACGACATGACCGAAGTTCAGGAAGACGGCGTGCGTGGGTACGTGACCGTCACCTCCGGCGCAAATGCGTCCGACATCAGCCGAGCGACGTACACCCTGCGGCTCAACGAATCGGCGCTTCCGACCAACGGATCGATGGACAGCGTCCGGGTGTTCCAGTATCACAACGGGTCCTGGAGTCAGCTACCCAGTACCGCCAACGCGACCAATAAGTCTATCCAGGCATCATCGTCCAATCTCTCGACCATCGCTGTCGTTTCCCCGGTCGCTAATGCGTCCACTCCGACGACGACAGCTAGCCCCTCGAATACGAATGCATCGACACCGATGCCCGCAGAACTCACCGTTTCTAATGCGTCTCTGATGGCTGACTGGGTACGGACTGGCTTCAACACATCGGCGCGAGCGGCAGTGGAGAATCCGACCGACGAAACCGTCGAACAGACGCTGACGGTCACTGTCGACGGCGATCCGGTCGCTTCTCGGACCGTTCGACTCAACGCCGGCGAACAAACTACTGTGACGATGGAGTTCAAGGCTGTCGACGGCGCAGTCGCGGTCAACGGCGTCAGTGCCGGTGATCTGCGTGTCGGCTCAGACACCGCCCAGAGTACAGGCGGGTCCGGAACTGATGAGACTGGTGAGGGCGGCGGCGCGGAGCCAGCCGCGAAAACGGTCGCAGCGTCTGGCCCGGGGTTCACCGTCCAGCTAGTGGCAATCGTGGTGGCACTACTCGCCGGCATCGCCCGACTCCGACGACGGGTGTAAGGCTCCAGTGGACAGGGACTTTCCGTCTCTCCGGTTTCAGCGTTGGAAGGACGACCTTACCGACGGGTTGGCTGCTGCGTAACTAATCGTTTACTCACGTATCCCCTGTATGAGCGAGGCCAGAACACTCTGTACTGCCGTCGCTGTCGTTTTTGCCACCACTGTGTTCGCATCCGTCTTCGCCGTCGGTGGCGTGGTCGCTTCCGACGCCGGTCCACAGAGCGAGTCAGACACCACAGCAAGCACACCCGGACCCATCGTTCCATCTGTTCTCGAACGCCACACAGGGACACTACTCGGGCAGGTCAACAAGACCGACACACAAGATGACGGTGAGCAGACCGAAGAAGAAACCGAGGAGACGGAGGAACCCACAGAAACTGAGGAAACAAAGGAACCGACTGAGACAGAGGAGCCGACCGAAACCGAAGAACCCACCGAAGCTCAGGAGACAGAAGAACCGACCGAGACTGAAGAATCCACAGAAACTGCGGAAACCGAGGAGACAGAAGAACCGACCGAGACTGAAGAACCCACAGAAACTGCGGAAACCGAGGAGACAGAAGAACCGACTGAAACGGATGAACCGACCGAGAACGGAATCCAAGAGGAAACCGACGCAGATGACGGCGCTGACCGAAACGATTCAGACAATTCAGACGACCCAGACGACGACTCCGATAGCTCGAATGGGTCGGACGACGAGGAGAACACGACTACCCGGAACGAAACCGCGGGCGGCGGTGCGCTTGCTGACAACACGACAGGTAACGAGAACGAAACCGTCGGGTTCGGGACGGAAACTGAAACGGGCACCGACGGGGCACCCACCCCCGGCGGACAGGAGAGCGCCGACATCCGGATTTCGGACGCGTCCCTGTCAGCTGACTGGGTCCGAGCCGGGTTCAATACGACTGTGCGAACGACAGTAACAAACACCCGTTCGCGGCCAGTCAACGAGACGCTGACTGTGACGGTCGACGGCGAACCCGTGGCAACGGATCGGGTGGTGCTTGACCCAGGGGAAGAGACGGTCGTCGAGACCGAGTTTGAGGCAGTCAACGGAACGGTGCGGGTCAACGGTGAGGCGGCGGGGTCGCTCAGAGTCGAAAACCAATCTGTTTCCGGAACTAACGGTGACGAACAGGCGACGACCGCGGCACAGGGACCGGGGTTCTCACTCCGGCAAGTGGGTGTCGGTATCGCAATACTCGCCGTCATCGGCTGGACGGGTCGGGGCTTTCGACGCCAGCGGGATCGCTGAATCGGACCACGGGCGGGCGGTCCGAACTGGTTGTGTGGTGGATTTTTACTCGTACCGCCCGACTGGCAAGTATGTCTCGTAACCTCGCAGTCGTCGGTGCTGGTGGTGCCGGTGCGGCGGCAGCGTACGCGCTCCGCGACACGGACGTCGACGTAACAGTGTTCGAGAAGAGCCGTGGTGTCTGCGGGCGCGCCGCGACCCGGCGGCACGGCGACTGCACGTATGAGTACGGGGCGAACTATCTCAAGGCCGACGACGACCGCGTGACCGAACTGGTCACAGAGTCCCTCCCGACCGAGGGACTCGTCGATATCGAGGAACCGGTGTACGCGTTCGACAGGACGGGCAAGATCGACGCCGGCCGGGACGCCGACGAACACAAGTGGACCTACGAGGCGGGGATTACGCAGGTTGCAAAGCGGCTGTTCAACGAGACGGACGCCGAGGTAGAGAACGGCGTGCGGGTCGAGCGTCTGGAGCGACAGCAGGACGGGTGGCTGCTTCAGGACGACGATGGAGCGGACCTGGGACACTTCGACGCCGCGCTGTTGACACCGCCGGCCCCGCAGACGGCTGACCTGCTGGGGCAGTCGCGGTGGGACCACGACGACTGCCGGGAACTTCGGCAGGAGATTGCTTCGGTCCCCTACCGAACGGTCATCGCCGGGGTGTTGCACTACCCCTTCGAACTCGACGTGCCGTGGTACGCCGCGGTCAACAGCGACAAGGACCACGACATCGGCTGGATCGGCCGCGAAGAGTGTAAAGACGGCCACGTTCCCGACGGCGAGTCCCTGCTGCTGGTCCAGATGAACGAGCCGTGGTCGATTGCGAACTACGACGAACACCCCGACACGCTCATTGACGACATCGCAGCACGGACGGCGCGACTGCTGGACGACGACCGGCTGGCCGACCCCGACTGGACCGACCACCAGCACTGGCGCTACTCTCAGCCCGAGGGCGAGGTCGACCACGACCTGCTGTCGTGTGCGGCCGAGCACGACCTGCACTTCGCCGGCGACTGGGTGGCTGGCGAGGGGCGACTCCACGCGGCGCTACGGAACGGACTGGAGACGGGCGAGGCAATCGCCGACAGCGGGTAACGGAACGCCTTTGGGTGCCCGCCGACAGCCACCGACATGGACCACAAGCGGGAACTGACGAGCGTCGACCTCGCCGCTCTGGAGGGCGAACTCGCCGGCTACGAGGGCGCGAAGCTCGACAAGGCGTACCTCTACCCCGAGGACGACCTCGTCAGACTGAAGCTCCGGGACTTCGACCGCGGGCGCGTCGAGTTCCTCATCGAGGTCGGTGATGTCAAGCGCGCCCACGTTGCCGACCAGAGCCACGTCCCCGACGCGCCGGGCCGGCCGCCGGACTTCGCGATGATGCTCCGGAACCGGCTGTCGGGCGCTGACCTCGTCCGCGTCGAACAGTTCGAGTTCGACCGCATCATCGAACTGGAGTTCGACCGCGAGGACGCGTCGACGACTATCGTTGCAGAACTGTTCGGCGACGGAAACGTCGCCGTGTTGGACGAATACGGCGAGGTCATCGACTGTCTTGAAACGGTTCGGCTCAAATCACGGACCGTCGCGCCGGGGACGCCCTACGAGTTCCCGTCGGCGCGGTTCAATCCGATGACCGTCGATTACGACGGCTTCGTCGCTCGCATCAAGGAATCCGACGCCGACCTCGTCCGGACGCTGGCGACACAACTGAACTTCGGCGGTCTCTACGGCGAGGAGCTGTGTACCCGCGCCGGCATCGACTACAACGTCGCCGTCGACGACCTCGACGAATCCGATTTCGAGCGGCTGTACGAACTCATCGACGAGATGGGGACGCGCCTGCGTGAGGGGAACGTCGACCCGCGGGTGTACTACGAAACGCTCGACGACGGTGACGGTGCAGGCAACGGGGAATCCGGCGATGACCCGGACCGCCGGCGCGTCGACGTGACCCCGATTCCGCTGTCGGAGTACGAGGGACTCTACAGCGAATCCTTCACGGAGTTCAACTCCGCGCTGGACGACTACTTCTTCAATTTCCAGCGGGAGGAGGAAGTCGAGGGCGGCGAGACACAGCGCCCGGACTTCGAGGTAGAGATAGAGAAACAGAAACGCATCATCCAGCAGCAGGAGCAGGCTATCGAGGACTTCGAAGCCGACGCCGAGGTCGAACGGGAGAAGGCCGAGCTGCTGTACGCCAACTACGACCTCGTCGACGACGTGCTCTCGACGGTCCGGGCCGCCCGCGAGGACGACGTGTCCTGGGACGACATCGAGGCGAAGTTCGACGAGGGAGCCGACCGCGGCATCGCGGCCGCCGAGGCGGTCGTCTCGCTGGACGGGAGCGAGGGGACGGTGACCCTCGATATCGGCGGGACGCGCGTCACGGTGGACGCCTTCACCGGCGTCGAGAAGAACGCCGACGAACTGTACAAAGAGGCCAAACGTATCGAGGAAAAGAAGGAGGGAGCGCTTGCTGCCATCGAGAACACCCGTGAAGATCTCGAAGCGGTCAAAGAGCGGCGGGACGAGTGGGAAGCCGACGACGGCGAAGACGAGGTTGCGGAAGACGAGGGCGAGGACGAACCGACGGACTGGCTCTCGATGCAGTCCATCCCGACCCGGTCGACCGAGCGCTGGTACGAGCAGTTCCGCTGGTTCCACACCTCGGACGGCTTCCTCGTCATCGGCGGTCGTGACGCCGACGACAACGAAGAACTCGTCCAGAAGTATCTGGAGGGTGGTGACAAGTTCTTCCACGCGCAGGCTCATGGTGGTCCGGTCACGGTACTCAAAGCAACTGGCCCCAGTGAGCCGTCCAAGAAAGTGGACTTCCCGCAGTCCTCCCTAGACCAGGCCGCGCAGTTCGCGGTTTCGTATTCCTCGGTCTGGAAGGACGGGAAGTTCGCAGGCGATGTGTACATGGTCGACCCCGATCAGGTGTCGAAAACGCCGGAAAGCGGCGAGTATCTGGAGAAGGGCGGCTTCGCCATCCGCGGCGACCGAACGTACTTCGAGTCCACGCCGGTCGGCGTCGCGGTCGGTATCACCTGCGACGACGAGACGCGGGTCATCGGTGGTCCATCCGAAGCCATCGAGGGCCAGGCCGCGACCAGCATCACCGTCGAACCGGGACAGTTCGCCCAGAACGATATCGCCAAGCGTCTCTACCGCGAGTTCAAGGAGCGGTTCGCCGACGAGACGTTCGTTCGCAAGGTCGCCAGCCCGGACCAGATTCAGGAGTTCCTGCCGCCCGGCGGCAGCCGAATGTCCGAGGACTGACCATGTTGGAGCAGAGAGAACGCCGCGCCGGAGGTGGCCGACTGCATGAGTGACCTCGGGAAAATCGACCGCGAGGTGTTCGATAGCGTCATCTATCCCGAACTGGGCGCGGACCGAGCGGACGTGACGCTAGGGCCGACTCACGGCATTGACTTCGGCGTCATCGACGTTGGCGGCGACGCCCTCATCACAGCCACCGACCCGCTGTCAGTCCTCCCCGATTTGGGGTTCGAGCGGGCCGGTCGATTTGCACTCGACGTGGTACTGGCTGACGTTGCCGTCTCAGGCATCCCGCCGTCGCACCTCTCTGTGACGTTCACCCTCCCGCCCGAGATGACCGACGACGAACTGGCGGCGATGTGGCACGGCTTCGCTGGACGGGCCGAAGATGCCGGCGTGAGCGTCGTCACCGGTCACACCGCCCGGTATTCGGGCGTCGACTACTCCTGGGTCGGTGGCGCAACGGTCCTTGGCGTCGGGTCCCACGGCGACATCGTCCGGCCGGACGGCGCGCGCCCGGGCGACAAACTGGTCGTCGGGACCGGCCCCGGTGCCGAAGTCACTGGGCTGTTTGCAAACCTCTTCCCGGAGCAAATCGGCCTCTCTCCTGACCGAATCGCTACCGCCCAGGAGCGACTGGCCGACACCGCGCTCGTCGAGGATGCCATGGCCGCGACTACCGCCGGAAACGTGACCGCGATGCACGACGCCACCGAGGGCGGGATCACCGGCGCGCTCATCGAGATGGCCGACGGTGCGGGCGTCCGGTTCGACGTGGACAGCGCGGCGATGCCAGTCGCTGACGGCGTCACGGACCTCTGTGACGCGCTCGATATCGACCCCTGGCACGTCAGTAGTTGCGGAACGCTCCTGGCCGCCGTTGACCCTGCGAACGCTGATGACGTTGTCGACGCGCTCCGGGACCGCGGGACGCCAGCAGCCGTCGTCGGCGAGGTGACCGACGGTTCAGGACTGTACGTCGATGGCACTCGGCAGTCACATCCCGGCGCCGACCCCTCGTGGGAAGCGTTCGCGGAGTTACAGGCGGCTGCCGACGGCGAAACCGACACGTAGTGACACTGAGAGCTGTTCGGCTACACCTGACAGCACGGCACACGTACTGCTATATATGATTGTAAGCTGTATTATAGCTTGATGTGACACCTCGTCGCGACTGACGTGGCAGCGGCCACGCCGGCCAGGCTGATGTCACGGAGTACCATCATGTTCCAAGAAGCACTATCGTATCCGCGGGACAGCGACAGCGCAGTGAAAACTATCGCCATCGGGGGCATGTTGCTGCTCCTGAGTTTCCTCGTCGTGCCGGTGTTTTTGATCCTCGGCTACATCGTCCGGACGCTCCGGTCGGTGCTGGACGGCGAAGCCGAACCGCCGGTGTTCGACGACTGGGGCGATCTGGGTATGGACGGTCTGAAAGTGTTCGCTATTGGATTCGCCTACTCACTCATCCCGGCGGCCATCGCTCTCGTAGCGGTGTTCGCAAGCGGCGCGACGCTGGGTCTGGGCGGCAACGGCGCCGGAAGCGGACTGGCCGTCGGCCTCATCGCCCTCGTCGCCACCCTCGCGATGACCGTCCTTTCGCTTGCCATCGCGTATGTGCTTCCGGCTGCAATCGTTGCGTACGTCCGGACAGACAGCATTGCAGCGGCGTTCGCACCTGCTGAACTCCGCCGGCTTGCGTTCAGTCGGACCTACGCCACCGGCTGGCTGGTCGCGTTCGGTATCAGCTTGCTCGCCGGTGTCGTCATCGGCGTCCTGAACGCTGTTGTCATCGGTGCGGTGCTGGCCCCCTTCATGACGTTCTACGCGAACGTGGCAGGGACCTACGCTATCGGAACTGCTGTGAGAGATATGCCCGCGACTGACGCCGGCGATGAGACGCCCGCGACAGGCTCGGTTGCCTGATCGACACAGTACGCCGATGCAGTGTTTCACCGTCCCGGCGAATCGAATGGCAGAACACTTGTGTCCATGAAGCGGACGCTTCAGTATGCAAATACAGAGTCAGGAGACCACCGCGGAAGGGGCAGAACGCATCGAGGTGGTCCCCGAGACCCTTGATGACCTCTGGCATCTCTCGTATGTCATCGAGCCGGGGGACCTCGTCTCCGGCGACACGACGCGGCGCATCCAGCGTAACGACGACAACCTCCGGGACAAGGGCGGCGAGCGCGAGCCGATGTGGATTCAGATCGAAGTCACCGACGTGGAGTTCGCGAAGTTCGCAAATCGTCTTCGCGTCGGCGGCGAAATCGTCGACTGCTCCCGCGAGGACCAGCTGGGCTTTCACCACACGCTCAACGTTGAGGAACACACCGAACTCACCGTTGAGAAGCACCTCAAGCCCGATCAGACCGACCGGCTTGAGGAGGCCGTCGAAGCGACGGAGAACCCCGACGTGGCGATTGCGACCGTGGAGGAAGGCGAAGCACACGTTCACACCGTCGCCCAGTACGGCACCGAGGAACGGGCGACCATCACCTCAACGACCGGGAAAGGGGAGTATGCCCGTCCGCGCAAGGAACTGTTCGACGAACTGGCGTCAGTCCTCAAACGGCAGGACGTCGACGCCTATATCCTCGCCGGCCCCGGCTTCACCAAGCAGGACGCGCTGGACCACTTTCAGGATGAGATTCCCGATGTTGCCGAACAGATTACCGTCGTAGACACATCCGCTGTCGGCGACCGCGGGGTCCACGAAGTGCTCAAACGCGGCGCTGTCGAGGACGTTCAACAGCAGACCCGCATCGCTGAGGAGGCCGACTACATCGACGAACTGATGGAGCGCATCGGCTCAGGGTCGGAGGTGGCCTATGGCCCAGAGGAAGTCGCCAAGGCGGCCGACTACGGCGCTATCGAGACGCTGCTCGTGCTCGATGAGCGACTCCGACTGGAGCGGGCCGGAGAGGGCGACTGGGATATCGACGTCGACCAGATCATCGAAACGACAGAACAGAAAGGCGGGGACGTGACCGTCTTCTCCGCGGAGTTCGCGCCGGGACAGCAACTCTCGAATCTCGGCGGCATCGCCGCGCTGCTGCGCTACCGACTCGACTGAGGCCGCATACTCACGCTACATGTCTGTCATCTATTACGCCATCGGTGAGTCTCCCGAAACCGTTTTTTGCCGCGCTCTCCATTAGTACGTAGTTCCAATGTCTGCGAGGAGTCGGTGATATGTCGTTTGAAGAACAACAGGACTTCGCCAGACAGGTCGCCGACCTGAACAAGTACGGTCAGGCGCTCAATCGGTGCGAGTCCGTCGACGAAGTCGTCTCTCTCACGCTCGAAGCGATGTCACTGCTGTTCGAGTTCTCCTACTCTACGTTCGTCGAGGTGCGCGAGGATGACCTCCGAGTCGTCCACAGCACGAACCCGAACCTCGTTCAGGGCGAGCCACCGAGTGACTTGGCGCGGCGGGCCAGGGACGCCGGCGAGACGCTGGTCGAGCAGGGGTCTGATGCCGCTGTCACGGCCGACTCGGACGTGACGGGTGCCCTAGCTGTCCCAGCCCGGATGGGCGACGAGGTGACCGCGGTGTTGGTCACGCGGTCACGGAGCGTCGAGGAGTTCGGGGACGAGTACGTCAGGCCGATGGAGATCCTCGCGACGCACGCCGCGACAGCCATCTCAAATATCCGCTCCCGTGAACGGCTAGAACGGGCACACCGGGATCTGGAACGGCGAAAGGAGATGATCGAGATGTACGACCGACTGCTTCGCCACGACCTGGGCAACGACCTGCAGGTCATCGCCGGGTTCGCCGACGTCGTCGCTGGACAGGTCGACGGCCAGACCGAGGAGTACGCCGGCAAGATCCAGCGCGCGGCCGAGAGCGCCGCCGACCTCATCCAGCGCGTCGGCGACCTCGTCTCGACGCTGGAAACACAGGACAATCCGGAGCCACACGACCTCGAATCTGTCCTTGGGGATACGGTGCGTGACATTGAAGCCAACTACGAGTCGCTGACCGTCGACTTCGATGCGGCCGAGTTCGACTATCAGGTGTACGGCGGTGACCTGCTCGACTCGGTGTTCACGAACATCATGTCCAACGCGGCGGTCCACAACGAGGGCGAGATCAATATGCGAGTGTACCCGGCGGATGTCAGTCCCGACGAGGTTACGGTCTGTTTCGCCGACGACGGGGACGGTGTCTCGCCGGACCTGCGTGCTGATATCTTCGAGATGGGGGTCAAGGGCCAGGAGAGTTCAGGCACCGGCTTTGGCCTCGGATTCGTCCGGGCGCTGACTGAATCCTACGGCGGCAGCGTCAGCGTGGGCGAAAGCGACGCTGGCGGGGCCGAGTTCCGCGTCACGCTCGAACGCGTCTAGCTGACTGTTATCGTCAGGCTGTCCTCGGCGAACTGCACGTCGCCATCGTAGCCCTCTGCTATCGACTCTAGCATCTCCTCGTGTCGCCCCTCGGTGTGTGGATACAGGTGTGTGAGATACACGCGGCCGACCTCGGCGTCGGCATCGTGGAGCGTCTGACCGAGGGTCTTCGGCGTCGGGTGGTTCGACACGTCCACATCGTCCGGGAATGAGCAGTCGTGAACGAGTACGGCCGACCCGTCGGCGAACTCGATGAGATCCGTGAACGCCTCCGAGTCCGCGCCAAACGTTATCGCTGGACCGTCATCGACGGAGAGCCGGTACGCGAAACACTGCATCGAGTGGCGCGTCTCGCAGGTGTCGCCGCTGAACCCTGCCAGCTCGAACGATCCGCCGTCGAGGTCTTTGAGTGTCAAGTCCAGCCGGTCCTGCATGTAGTCATGTGTTTCGAGCAGATCCCGAACCAGATCGCTCGTCCCCGGCGGGCCAGCTATCGTGAGGTCCGTCTCACCGGCCAGCCAGCGGGCCTTCATCAGCACGTCGAGGTCGGAGACGTGGTCAAGATGGTGATGTGTCAGCAAGACGGTGTCGACGCTTTCGTACCCCGCGTCTGTTCGGGCCAGCGAGTGCAACACGCCGCTGCCACAGTCGATGAGCAAGCGGTTCCCGTCGGACTCCAGCAGATGGCCGGATTGCATTCGAGAGCCGGTGGGCATGGCGCTACCGGTGCCGAGAAACGTGAGACGCATACCGGACGACAGCGAGCGAACGGACAAAGGGTTGGTGTCTGGGGGCACACGTCGGCAGGGGAACCACCAGGGAGCGTCAGCGGAGTGAGGGCGGTGGCCGTCGGCGGGGACGGGGTCAGGGCGGTCGTGTGGGAAGGTCACCCGTCGACGGCGCAGTTCATGCTTGGGACGGGGATAGCAAAAGTTCATCCGTGGCTCAAAAACCGTTTTAACCGAACCGCGCCTGCGGCAAAACCGCGAAACGGAGCGGGAGACACTTGTGCGAGCACGACGAGAAGCGCATATGAAGAAATCACTCGACGAACACGCTGAGCGGTTCTCCGAACACGCTGACGCGTACGACGAGGATCAGGATTCGGCGGCGTATCGCGCCTGTGTTGATTTTGTTGTCGAGCACGCGGCTCCCGAAAGCGACGACGTGGTACTCGACCTCGGCACTGGCACCGGAGCCATCGCGTTCGCGCTCGCGCCCGATGCACGGGAGATTATCGGCCGCGACATCAGCGACGGGATGCTGGAGAAAGCTCGGGAGAAAGCCGACGAGCGCGGCGTCAAGAACGTCTCCTTCGCCGACGGTCGCTTCCGCGCTCCGAACGTCGACCGCCCAGTAGACATCGTCACATCGAACTTCGCGATGCACCACCTTGGCGACGACGAGAAACGCGAGGCTATCGATACCATCGCCGATCTGGGGCCGCGACGAATCGTCCTCGGGGACGTGATGCTGTTCGGCGACGACGACCCCGACGCACCGTTTTACAGCCCCGAAGTCGACGACCCGGCGACGGTCGGTGTCCTTGCCGACGCCTTCACTGATGCCGGCTACGCGCTGACAGCTGTCGAGATGGTTACCGAACAGGCCGGCGTGCTGGTCGCCGAACGGACCGACTCGGACTGAAGCGGGTGGGTCGCTGAACCGGCTCAGCGGTAGTTTCTGTACGCCCAGAACGAGACGTATAGCGTCAGGACCAGCAGCCCGCCGAGGAAGAAGGCCACGCCGGGCTCGATATGGAAGCCGCCACCGGCCGCGGCGTCGGTCGTCAGTTGCCGCGCTTCCTCGGTCATCGCTTCGACCGGCGTATCGGCTTCCGGAGCCGGAGTACTTCTCGGGGCTTGCGTGGCGTCTGGTGTCTCCGTCGCCTCGGCTATCTGGAATCCGCCGTCATCCGACGCTGTCGGGGTCGGTGTGGCTTCTGTCTGGTTCGCCGCGTCCAGACGCTCGGCGTCCCCGCCGCCCTGCGCACTGTCACCGGCGGTTCCCGTATCGCCGCCGGCCCCCGAGCTCCCGAACTGGATCGGGAACTGCCCGAGCAGGAGTTGCAGCATGACGCTGGCCGCGGTGAGAATCCCGATGACAGGCAGGACGCGGCGGACGAGCGACCGGAGCGACTGCTTGCGCTCCTGCGTCCCGACGAACAACACCAGCGGGTCCTCCGGGGGCTCGTACACCTTCATTTCCTGCCCTTTCTCGGAGTACTGGACCCCGGCGACGGTGATCAGCTCTTCGTCTTCCAGTTTCTCCAGATGATACGAGACCTTCTGTATCGACATATCGAGTCGGTCGGCCAGCTCGGAAGGCGTTCCCGGCTCGTCGTAGACGGTGTTGAGAATCTCTCTGGCCGTTTCCGAAGAGAGGGCATCGAGTACGGCTGAGACGTCTTCGTCGACCCCAACGACCTGTAGCTCCCCGTCCTGTGAGGTGCTCGTGTCGGGACCGCGGGAGGGCAGCAACGACATATATTGCGTTCACTGCCGCCCAGCGTAATGAATCTCGTGGAACCTCACAGGGCTATTTGAGTCTGGAGAGTCACTCCAGCCAGTCGGTCACGGACTCCACTGCGTCCGGCGAGATCGAGGCCCGGGGCGGCCGCACCGTCGCGTGGTCGATGATGCCGCGGCCGGCGAGCAACGCCTTCACCATGGGTGCGAAGCCGAACTCGGCACACGCTTCTGAAACCGGTGAGAGGATGTCTCGTTGGACCGCTCTGGCCTGTTCGACATCACCGCTGGCGACGGCGGTGCCCGCCCGCTCCAGATCGTCGAACAGCAGGTGTGAGAGCGCGCTGACGCCGCCGTCGCCGCCCAGCACGAGCGACGGGACGAACAGGCCGTCGTGGCCCTGATAGACGCTGAAGTCTTTGGGCGTCTGATTCATGACCCCGGTGACGTATGGGAGGTCGCCCGAGGAGTCCTTGAGTCCCGCGACAGCGTCGGACTGGGCGAGTTCGGCGACCGTCTCGACGGAGAGTTCCTGTCCGACAGCTCCTGGTATGTTGTAGAGGTAGACGGGTAGTGGCGCGTCGGCCAGCACCGCGTCGAAGAACGCCTCGTTGCCCGCTCCGCTCGCCTGGCCGCCGTAGTACGACGGCACGACCAGCGTGCTGTCCGCGCCCTGTTCGGCGGCAAACGCCATCCGTTCGTGAACAGTCGCAACGTCAGTGGCGGCCGTCCCAACGATGACGCGGCAGTCGTCAGGCGCTGTCTTCGCCGCGGTTCGGACGACGGTCCGGTACTCCTGCGGTGACAGCGTCTCGAACTCGCCGGTCGTTCCACAGGGAACGATGCCGTCGACGCCGGCCGCCACGACGTGTCGGATCAGTGATTCCAGGCCAGCAACATCGAGGTTGCCGTCGGCGTCGAATGGCGTCACCAGCGGCGTCAGTACGTCGAAGGATTCGGCCATGCACCAGGTCTGACGCGGCGGTCGCTTAGGCGTTTTCCCCGTCGATATGGCGGAACCCACTTGCCGTGGCAGTCCTACTGGTCGGTAAGAGCCGACAATGGGAGGACGCGAGCGTCTCGCAGCGATGGACCCGGGCTTCGACCCGGAGGCGGTCGACATCGACGATGGCGAGGTGCTGGACCGCCTCGCACCCGTCGTTCAGGAGTGGTGGGTCGAGCAGTTCGGCGAGTTCGTCCCCGGCAACGGCGGCTTCTTCACGCCGCCACAGAAGGAGGCCATCCCGCTCATCCACGAGCGCGAGAACGCCCTCATCTGCGCGCCCACAGGGAGCGGCAAGACCCTCGCATCCTTTACCGGCATCATCAACGAACTGTTCGGGAAGGCCCGCGAGGACGAACTCGAAAACTCCGTCTACTGCCTGTACGTCTCGCCGCTGAAGTCGCTGGCCAACGACATCCACCGGAACCTCGGACAGCCGCTGGACGGCATCACGGCCAAGCTTGCGGAGCGCGGCGAGGACGTGGAGATACGGCACGCCATCCGTCACGGTGACACCAGCGACAGCGAGCGACAGGCGATGCTCGAAACGACGCCCCACATCCTCAATACGACGCCGGAAACCCTCGCAATTCTGCTGAACTCCCCGAAATTCAAGCAGAAGCTCGAAACCATCGAGTACGTCATCGTCGATGAGATCCACAGCCTCGCCGAGAACAAGCGCGGGACCCACCTCTCGGTGTCACTGGAACGCCTCGAAGAGATGGTCGAGACGTCCCCAACGCGGATCGGCTGTTCGGCGACCGTCGAGCCGCTCGACACCGTCGCGGAGTTCCTGGTCGGCCGCGAGGAGCCCGGCGGCGACCCTCGCGACTACGAGATCGTCGACACGCGCTTCGCCCGTGATTTCGACATGGAGCTGTCCTGTCCAGCCGACGACCTCATCAACACGCCGCGGGATATCGTCACCGAGCGGTTCTACAAGCAACTTCACGAGCACATCCAGTCGCATACGAACACGCTCGTGTTCACGAACACGCGCTCGGGGGCCGAACGGGTCCTGCATAACCTCCGCGAGAAGTTCGACGGCTACGACGAATCGAACTCCGGCTGTCATCACGGCTCGCTCTCGAAGGAGCGACGCCGCGACATCGAGGAGTCGCTGAAGGAGGGGTCACTCGATGTGGTGACGACCTCGACCAGCCTGGAACTGGGTATCGACATGCCTCACATCGATCTCGTCGTGCAGGTCGGGTCGCCCAAGTCCGTCGCCGCGTTGCTCCAGCGGATCGGCCGCGCGGGCCACCAACTCGGCGAGACTGTCGAGGGCCGCGTCATCGCGCTCGACCGCGACGAACTGATCGAGTGTGCGGTGATGCTCGAAAAGGCCGAGCGGGGCTTTGTCGACCGCGTGTTCATCCCCGAGAACGCACAGGACGTGGCAACCCAGCACGTCTATGGCATGGCTATCAACGATGTCCGCCCGGAGGCGACGTTCAAGAGTGTCCTCCGTCGGGCCTACCCGTACCGGGATTACGACGACGAGGACTGGGAGCAGCTGATGCGGTATATGACTGCTGATTACCCGGGAATGGAGGACAAGAACGTCTACGCCAAGATCTGGCGGGACACCAACGACGCGCCCGACGGCGAGCACCACTACGAGGAGTACGACGTGGGTGAGCACCTCATCGGCAAACGCGGTCGGCTCGCGCGGGTCATCTACATGACCAACATCGGGACGATTCCGGACTCGTTTACTTGCGACGTGGTCACCCGGAGCGACGACAGCTGGGTCGGCCAACTGGACGAATCGTATCTGGACACCTTAGAGAAAGGCGACGTGTTCGTCCTCGGTGGGGACAACTTCGAGTACCGCTACCGTCGCGGGTCGAAGGTGTACGTCGACCGGACCGCCGCCCGCCCGACGGTGCCGTCGTGGTTCTCCGAACGCCTCCCGCTGTCGTACGACCTCGGCCGCGAGATACTCGACTTTCAGGGCCAACTGCTGGACCGACTGGCCGACGGCGGGATGTCCGAAGTCCGGAACTGGCTCCGGACGTTCCCCGTCGACGAGAACAGCGTCCGGGCCATCGCGCGGATGTTCCGCGAGCAGGTAGCCTATGCCGGCTCGGACAGTGTGGCTACGACCGACCGGCTCGTCATCGAGGAGACGCTTGACCACGACGAGTACGAACGGCACTACCACGTCCACTCGAACTACGGCCGGCGGTTCAACGACGGCTTTTCTCGGCTACTGGCGTATCACATCGCCCGGGAAGCAAGCGCGAACGTTCAGGTCGCCGTCGCCGACAACGGCTTCACGCTCTCGATGCCGCTGAACCGGAAGGTGGACATCGCGCGAATCGTCCGCGATTTGGACCCAGAGACGGCCCGCGAGGACCTCCGGGCCAGCCTCGACGGGACGGACCTTCTCCAGCGGTACTTCCGCATCAACGCCACGCGGTCGCTGATGATTCTCAAACGCTACAAGGGCTACGAGAAGTCCGCCAGCGAACAACAGGTGTCCTCGGAGATGCTGCTCGGGTTTGCCGAGGACCTCGGCGACTTCGCCGTCGTCGAGGAGACTTACCGCGAGATTCTGGAGGACAAACTGAACGTCGACGGCATCGAGACGGTCTTGCGTGCGATACGGGACGGCGATGTGGATGTGGTACGAACCCGAGTCGACTCGCCGTCACCGCGCGCCTTTGGCCTTGCGACGCTGATGGCCAGCGACGTGGTGCTCGCCGAGGACGAGTCGGCTGTCTTACAGGAGTTCCACCAGCGAGTCCTGAATGAAATAGAGGACGGAGATGCCGATGACAGCGCTGTCGCCACTGACGATTGAGAGCTGGCACTGTTCGACTTGTGTGTCTTCCGTTCACTGTACTGCCATCGAGCAAGCAGTAAAGGCCACGGGGCACAAAGGCGTGTTCTGCAATGCCACACCACACACATGGGAGCGACGACGGGCACGAGCACAGCGAGCCGGAGGCCGGCCACGTCCACGAATCGGTTGACGACGGCGTCGACGCGAGAGACGACTGGGCGCGTCGACGGCGCAAGGGCATCCCGACCGACAAGCAACTGCTGGTCGTCGCGTGTATGGACGAGCGAATTCCCGTCGAGGACGCGCTCGGGCTCTCGCTGGGCGATGCACAGATATACCGGAACGCCGGCGGCAAAGTAACAGACGACGTAATTCGCTCGGCAGCGCTGACAACACAGTATTTCGATACGACGGAAATTATCGTCGTCAACCACACCGACTGTGGGATGATGAGCGCGTCCGACGAGGACATCGTTGCGGGGTTCGAGGCCGCGGTCGATGGTGACCTCGATGATATCGATCTGGACCCGGCACTGCCGGAGCTAAACATCGGTGACGCGTCAATCGCGGAGTGGGTCCGGATGACCGACGACATCGACGCGGCCTGTGCGGCACAGGTTGAGTACCTCGAAAACCACGAGCTGATTCCCGACGACGTCACGGTGACAGGGTACGTCTATGAAGTCGAGAGCGGCCACCTCCGCCGACCCGGCGAGCGGGTCGCCGAACAGGTCAACGAGCGCGTGTAGTCCGCTACGGTCACCACCGGGTGACTGAGACAGGACGGAACAGTATCGGGACAAACGTGCTGTCCGCGGCTGCCTACTGCTCGGCGACGACCGGACAGTTGACCATCGCCGCGCCGGAGGCCAGGATGTCGGCGTCTTGGGCCGAGTCGAGATTCGAAACGCTGTCGAAGTCCGCGTTGTCGAAGATGTTGACCAGCCACAGCGGCGAGTAGCCGTCGTCACCCGGCACTGTTGCGGTGACGTTGTGCGTCTGGTCGCTCCCCTCTTCCGAGAGGAACCCGGACGGCGGGCCCCCGCCGTCCTCGTCGGGGTTCGCGTTGAAGCTCACGTAAATCGGGGAGAGCGGGACGGTACCGTCGGACGACGATAGCGACGCCTCGCCGAACAGGAAGTACGGGACTACTTCGCCATCGTACCAGCCCTCGACCAAGTCGGCCGAACTGCTATCGGCACTGTGTCGTAGCTCCGCGGTTGATCCGGCGGGAACCACAGGGCAGTTCTTGATCGTCTCCGTCGGCTCGATGTCGTAACCCGCCTCCCGAATATGAGAAACGCTGGCCGCCGTGTTCGCTTCATAGCCGTCGGGCACTGTCACTTTGTGGACTTGCCAGAAATCGTTGTACCCCTCGTCGCCGGGCACCACGTCGATGATGTTGAGTTGGTCCTCGACCGGGTCACCGTTTTCGTAAAACAGCGCGTAAATCGGGGCCGCCTCGGTCGGCTGGACGTCGAAATCGTAGTACTCGATAACAGTTCCGTCGGGCCCGTACCCCTGTGTCAGGAACTGCTCGTCGAAGTCGATTGGCTCGTCGGCGTCCGGAAGCGCGTCGTTTGCGCTGCGCTGGTGGAGCATCCCAGCGGCGTCGCTGAATCGGTCGACTGACGCCATCGGGGCGTCGCTGGGATCAGTGGGGCCCATATCGCCGTCCATCGATCCTTCGGTCATCTCTTCCCCCTCATCCATTGCATCGCCGTCCGTCATCTCACTCTCAGTCATCCCACCTTCGGTCATCTCGCCCTCAGTCATTTCACCGTCTGTTCCGCCACCGCCGTTACTGTCGCTACCGCTACACCCTGCGAGTGCGAGTACAGTCCCGGTGCTTGCAAGCGTCGTGAGGAAGCTGCGTCGAGTGTCTGTCATATTCCGTCTGGACACGCGATGGATTATCTAAAGAGACTTTTTCGAACTCCGGATGAACTGTCTCCCGTGTTCGGGTCGGAACTCTTCCAATTTCACCCCTGAGCCAAACCGTTAATCCGCGGCCAGCCCCTCAATTCTGACATGGAGTCGCTTCACCCGCGGGTGAGACTGCTGTGGGTTCTGTCGACAGGTATCCAGGCGTCGGTACTCGGCGTCATCGCGTATCTCGTCGACCGGTTCGCTATCTCGCTGCCACAGACGGTCATCGTCGGCGGCTGGGTTGTGCTCGTGCTTCTGGGCGTCGCCCACGCCGTCGCTGCTCACCGCATCTGGCGTTTTGACCTGCAGGACGACGCGCTCTTTCTCCTTCGTGGTGTCGTCACCCGGACCGACACGTCGGTGCCGTACGTCCGCGTCCAGCACGTCGACACCACGCGCGGCCCGGTCGAACGCGCAATCGGGCTAGCGAGCGTTGTCGTCTACACCGCCGGGACCCGCGGCGCGGACATCACCATTCCCGGGCTACGACCGGAACGGGCGACCGAACTACGCGAACAACTCCGTGACCTCGCGAACGAGAGTGAGGCCACGGACGCGGTATGAACCGGCTCCACCCCCGGAGTGCGGTCCTGCGCGTCGCCAGAGCAGCGCTGCAAGGCGGTTTCTTTGGCTTCTTCGGGGGCTCACTCGGAACCGGAATGCTCGGACTGCCGGGGTTCGCGGTTCCGCTGCTCGGCCTGCTCGGTGCGTTGACGTTTAGTGGGTACGCGCTGGCGCGCTATCTCCGCTTTCGCTACGAACTCGACGGGGACACGCTCACCGTGGAATCCGGCGTCTTCGCCAGACAGTCCCGCCAGATTCCGCTGGGTCGTGTCCAGAACCTCGATGTCGAACAGAACATCATCAACCGCCTGCTCGGACTCGCAATCGTTCGCTTCGAGACGGCCGGTGGCAGTGCGACGGAAGCCACCCTCGACGCAGTCGACGAGACCGAAGTCAAACGTCTCCGGAACTACGTGCGAACCCACGACCGGGACGAGGCCACCGGGACCGAGACGGGAGCCGCCGACGCGGTGTCCGAGGCTGCGACATCTAGCCGGGCAGCCCACGCTGATCTCCCCGGAGTGAACGGCTCCACGCCTGCACGGACCGGTGACGCCCAGACGGCGGATGATTTTGGGGACCCGGTTTCGGCCTCGGACACGGCGGAACGCGACCAGCCGGACGGGTCGCTGCTGTTCGCGTTCGACCAGCGCGAACTCCTGACGTACGCGCTCGTCTCCGTTCGACCGGCCGCGCCGGTCCTGACGCTAGCGTCGCTCCCGCTTGGGATGGACGTCGTCTGGGCCGTCCTGCGGTTCAACGCGACCCTTTCCGGCGCATCGCTCAATGGACCTGTCGTCCGCTGGCTGGCCAGCTCACCGGAAACCACGCGACTCGCCGTCTTCGCCGCCCTCTCCGCCATCCAGTTCCTTCTGCTCGCACTGGTCGTCAGCGTGGCGCTGACAGTCATCGAGTACTACGGCTTCCGGCTCACGCAGGCCGACGGTGACCTCCGGTACGAGCGGGGGCTGTTGCGTCGGTACAGCGGCAACATCCCGCTAGAGAAGGTCCAGACGGTCACCATCCGTGAGAACGTCCTGATGCGGCGGTTCGGCTACGCGACACTGGCCGTCGAGACGGCCGGCTACAGCGGTGGAAACCAGCAGTCGACGCAGGGTGTCGCTGTGCCCCTCGCGCCCCGCGAGGAAGTGTATGAACTGGCCCGTGATATCGAGTCGTTCGGCAACCTTGACTTCGACCGCCCGCCGAAGCGTGCCCGTCGGCGCTATCTCGCCCGCTTCTCGCTGGCCGCGGCCGGGCTCACCGCAGTCGCATACGCCGTCGACTCGCTGGTGCTTGAAACCGGGTACTGGTGGCTCGCCGCCCTCCTCTTTCTCCCGGTCGTGCCGGCGGCCCACCTCCGCTGGCGACACCGCGGCTTCGACCTCGATGACTCGGTACTGGCGACCCGGAGCGGGTTCTGGCGGCGGACGACGCGCATTGTCCCCTACTACCGGCTCCAGACGGTGTTCGTCACGCGGTCGCCGTTCCAGCGCCGCCGCGACCTAGCGACTGTGGGGGCCGACACAGCGAGTTCCTCCAGTCTCCTCGGCGGTATCGCCCGAGTGTACGACATCGACGAGGACACTGCAAAAGAACTCAGAGATACGCTGCGGGAACGTCTCACCGCACACGTTGCAGGGCTGCGGACGGGCGACAGGGCCGGCGACGCGAACGCGTAATCAGCCCCGCGCCCACTCGACCATCCGGCCGTACACCTCGTCGGTCGCCAGCGCGTCGCCGTCGCCGACGAGGACGAGCGCCTTCTTCGCCCGCGTGAGTGCGACGTTGATACGCCGGTAATCCTCGAAGATCGGGCTGTCAAGCGTCCCGGTGGCGACGAAGGAGATGACGATGACTTCCTTGCTCGACCCCTGGAACCGGTCGACCGTGTCGACGGTCACGTCCGGCAGGCGCTTCGATATCTCGGCGACCTGCGCGCGGTACGGTGCGATGACGCCGATGTCGTCGGCCGGCACCCTCGCCGACCGGTACGACGCGACGATGTCGGAGATCCGGTCAGCTTCGATGGGGTTGGTGTTCCCGACTTGGCTGCCATCCGGGTCGACGAACGCCACGCGGTCCCGGAGCCCTTCGGGCAAGTTCGACAATGAAACACCGTCGAGGTCGTCGAGCCGCTGGGCAGCCACCTCGCCGGTCGCCGGCCGCAACTGCCCGTCGTAGAACTCCCGTGAAGCGAAGGCCTGTATGTGCTGGGCCATCCGGTACTGCCGGTCCAGCATCACGCCCGCATCGGGATTGTCGTCGATAAGCCGCTCGAACAGCGAGGTCGACAGCGTCTCGTTCTCTGACTGGACCACAGGCGGGAGCTGCTGGTGGTCACCGACCAGCACGAACCGGTCGGCCAGCGTCGTCGCCGCGAGCGTCCCCGGCTCGGTCAGTTGGCCGGCCTCGTCGACGACGGCCACGTCAAACTCCTGGGTCTGGAGCGTACTCCCGCCGCAGGTGGCCGTCGTCGCCGCGACGACCTGCGCGCTCTGGAGCCGACTCGCACACTCGCCGGGGTCGCCGCTGGTTTCTAGCCGGTACTTCTGCATGTCCTCGCGGACGCCGCTCTCCGTGCCGACCCGGACGATGTCGGTGTACCCCTGGTCTTCCAGCGCTTCCAGCAGATTGTCGACGGCACGGTTGGTAAACGCCGAGAGTAGGACGCGGTCGCCCCGTGCTATCAGTGCCCGGACCATCCGCGCCAGCGTGTAGGTCTTGCCTGTCCCTGGTGGGCCGTGGACGAGCGCGAAGTCCTCGGCACCGACCGCCAACTGGACGGCCTCGTTCTGGGCGTCGTTGTTGTCGATGAACGTCTCATCGACTGAACTGAACTCCGGCTCGCGCCGCCCGAACAGCACGTCCTTCTGCTCGGGCGACTGGAGGAGTACGGCATCGTGGAGCGCGTTCTGGAGCCGGTCGGTGGTTAGCTCGGAGGGGTATACGTCCAGTCGGCGGAGGTCAAGCGGCTCGTCGGCCGTGACGACGATTTCCGCGTTCACGGCGTCGCCGTTCCCGCTGTCCGAGGCGCGTGGCGCCTCGTTGCCCAGTCGCTCGACCCGCGCCAACTCGGCGTTGCCGGTCACGGGGTCGCCATCGCTTGCGAGCACGAGATTGCCTTCACGGATCTTCGAGACGGCCCCCGTCCCGGTTGCCCGGAGTTCCCAGCGACCGCCGTCGAGTTCCGTGCGTCCGGTCGGTTCGAGGTCGATTAGCGCCCGGTCGTTGTCGGCGCGCTCTTCGGGCGTCTGCTCCCAGAGCTTCGTGTACTCCCGATGGACAGACCGGCGCTCGGCTTCGACTGCCGTGTAGAATCGCTCGAAGTAATCCAGTTCCTCGTCTGGCACCGCTCGACCGACTGTTCCTGCTTTGGATTCCTGGTCAAGGCGGCCGGAGACGGCCATGCAGGTGTCCTGCTCGAAGCAGTACTCGCATTTGGCGTTGGCCTCGTAGCCCGTCGGCACGCTACAGTCGTACTCCATTGCCGCAATCGCGTTGCGGGTCCGGACGACGTAGTTCAGCAGGCCGCTCCCGATGGAGAACTCCTTGGCCGGCGAGAGGTCGCCGCTCTCCTCGTTGCGGTCGACGGCGGCGTTTTTCGTATAGAGGAGCGTGCCGGTGTCCGGGGCCGCGTCGACGGCGCTGCCTGCGCCGGCCGCGCGCTCGCCCAGCATCAGCGCGTACGCTGTCGCCTGGATCTTGTCCTGAAAGCGGGGTTCCCGCTTGGTGTTCTTGCCGGTTTTGAGTTCGACGGGCATCCCGCGCCGGACGGCGTCGGCCCGCCCTTTCATGCCGAACCGCTCGGAGATGAGCGTCATCTCGGAGCGCCACTGGTCGGTTTCAGTCAACGTCCCCTGCTGGAGCCACCCCTGAATGGCCGAGGCGTGGTCGCGTACGTCGCCGGCCACCTCGTCGGCCTCTCTGCCCAATAATCCGATATCCAGTCCGGCAGCGTCGACCTGCTCTCCGATGGCGGCGTCGAGCTCTCGGCCCCGAAGCAGGTCGCCAAAGACCTCGTGAACGATGGTCCCTTTCACCAGCGGGTAGGCGTGCTCTGCGCCGTCGAGTTTCCGGAGGTAGTACATCCGCGGGCACTGCACCCATGCCCGGATGTCGGTCACGTCGACGAGGAAGTCCGGCTGCACGACCAGCGTGGCGTCGCCGCCGACGGAGTACTGCTGTTCGCCCTGATACTCCCGCTCGTCGGGGTTGTAGACGGCGATCTCCATGCCCGTCTCGATGACGGCGGCGTTCTCGGTCCACTTTCCCCAGAGGGTGACCGTCGTCGGCTCGCCGGCCCCTCGGTCGGGCCGGATCGTCACCTCACAGAGGTCGCTCTCGCCGTACTGGGTGTTCACCGTCTTCGGCTCTTCGATGTCGACGACGACACCGCGAACACGGTCTACGCTCATGCTTCGGCCCTCCCCTGTTGCACGTCCCAAGCGACGGGGCGGTCCCTCAAAAGTCGTTCGCGCCGGCGCTCATTCGCGGGTCGCATCGGCATCGGACTCGGTGTCGGCGGCGTACTCTTTGAGCGTCTCCAGCGACACGTCGTCGAGGACGTCCTCGCTCGTCGCGTCGAGATTCACCGGCGGGGCGTGCCCGGCCTCGTGGGCCTCTATCCAGCGCGGGACGCAGACACACCAGTGGTCGCCCGGGTCGAGGCCCGGAAAGTTCAGCTCCGGCCGCGGCGTCACGAGGTCGTTGCCCTGTGCCTTGCTGTACTCCAGAAACTCAGCCGTCATCACGGCACAGATCTCGTGCCGTCCCGGGTCGCGCGGGAGCGGGTAGCAGTAGCCGTCGCGCATGAACCCCGTCTCCGGGTCCATTGAGCAGGGGGCCAGCTCCCCGCCGAGGACGTTGTGTTCGCTTTCCATACCACGTCTGGCTGTTCCGGGGAGTAAAGCCGTTCGGCTACCTGCTCGCGCTCACTGTCCCTGTTCGATGTCGTCATCGTCACCCCGGCTCCGCGTGTCACCTGACGAGTCAGTGGGTTGGTCGCCATCCCCGTCCAGTTGCCCGGCCTGGCTCTCCTCTCCTTCAGCAACACTCTGCGACGGGCGCTGCCCGGGGGAATCACCGTCTGGTGAGGGTTCCGATGAAGAGTCAGCAGGTTCGGACCCGCTCGCTGCCGTCGATTTGGGACTGCCGTCCGTATCCGGTGCATTCGGTGAGACTGCGGGCACGTCGACAGCGTCCAGAGCAGCCTGAATCACGTCGGCCTTCCCGGTCCCTTCGATGGTCGCCTCCGTCGTCAGGACCAGTCGGTGACTCATCGTCGCGTTCGCCAGTCGCTTCACGTCGTCGGGTGTGGCATACCGCCGGCCGGCGATGACCGCACTGGCCCGAACAGCCTCGAAGACCCGCTGAACGCCCCGCGGCGAAACGCCGATCTCTGTCCGGTCGTCTTCGCGTGTCGCCCGTGCCAAATCGACGATGTAGCGACGGACCTTGGTGTCGACGCGGATGTCTTCTGCACACTCCTGAAGGGCACGCACCGTCTCTGGGTCAATTACCGGATCGACCGACGGCGAGATTGTTCGCCGGTTGGCCCGCCGGTCGAGCAGCCCCATTTCCCCCTCAACATCGGGATAGTCCATCGACGTCTTCACGCTGAAGCGGTCTCGCTGAGCCTCGGGAAGCTGGAAGGTCCCTTCCTGCTCGACGGGGTTCTGGGTCGCGATAACGACGAACGGTGTCGGGAGCGGATGCGTGGTCCCGTCGACACTGACCTGCCGCTCTTCCATTGACTCAAGCAGTGCAGATTGGGTCTTCGGCGGCGCACGGTTGATCTCGTCTGCGAGCACGACATTCGAGAACACCGGCCCCTCTGCGAACTCGAACTCCCGCTCGTGTTCGTTGTACACGTTCGACCCGGTCACGTCCGCCGGCAGCAGGTCAGGCGTAAACTGTACCCGAGTAAATTCAAGGCCCAGTGACTCCGCCAACACCCGCGCCAGAACCGTTTTCCCCGTTCCCGGCACGTCCTCGACCAGAACGTGCCCTCTGGCAATGACGCCAGCCAGCGTCTCGTACAGCACCCGACGTTCAACGACGACAGCCTCCTCAACTCGCTCTACAATGTTGAGACAGTGTTCTGACGCCGCCTCAACGCTCAAATCCGACGATAACCCGGCCATGTTCCATGCGTTGTACTCGGGTTGTATCAATGTGTACCATTAGCCGTTATCTGTCGAGCCTCGTGGCTACTGATCCATTCTGGACGGACCAGCAGTGAGTCAGTCCCTTAGCCACGAAGTGGGGCAAGCAGCAGTAACACACCGATCGCGGCGAGTGCCATTGTCTCCGGCGATCCGATAGCGGAACCGACAGCGTGGCGCGCTGCATCGACAATGCCGACGGCGGCGATGCCGAGAAGTCCGACACCGACGGCGAACACGCTGTGATACAGCTCCAGCTGTCGCGTTTCCGGCCGATGTCCCAGTTCAGCCGTCAGTCCCAGACCGAATGTGCTAACGTCCCAGGCGACGAGGCCGCTGACGACACCAGCAAACACTAATAGCGCTGGAAGGTCGGCCTGTACCGCACCGATACTCGCACAGATGAGTCCTGAAGCGGTCAGTGCCGCGGGGCCGGCACGTGCTGGCAACAGGCCAAAGATGAGCGCGCCGATGACGAGAACGAGTAGCAGATACACCACCAGTGGCAGCAGGAGGGCACCGAAGAACACCGCCGGGAGCGAGACGAACCCGAAGATACCGGTTCGCAGGAGGAACAGGGCTACCAACACCAGATAGCCAACTGCCGCGATGGCGGCCCCGACAGTCCGCACCGAGGCGGCGTTAAACTCAGTTGTGAACTTTCGGATGACAATCACACCGCTACCAGCAACCAGCGCGCCGACTGTGACTGCCAGAAGCGGCGCGAGAACGACCCACGACGACAGCACTCGGATACCGAGACTGAACGGTGGGGACGCGACGAGCTGCCCAAACGGCGTAAACAGAAGTGCCAGCGGGACGACCACAGTGAACGCCACTGAACCGATTGCGACCAGTTTGAGCGCCCGGGTCCCCCGTTTCAATCTGGTCGCCATCGCGTCGCGGCGGCTCCGCGCTGTCAACTGCACGAGTGGGAGCTGTGCCACGGCAAAATACAGGCAGCCCGACGCGGCGACGCCGAGGACACCGAAGCAGACCATGGCAGCCATCGGCGATGTCCCGCCAGCGACAGCGCTCACCAACTCCCAGCAAAACCACGCGAGCGCCACGACGATCGTGCCCACGACGAGGCCCACCACTGCGAACAGATAGGAAACGGCGCTGCTCACTGTCGCTGTTAACACTGTCTCTCTATCGAGCACATTGGTCCAAGCAGTCGCGACGCCAACCATTGCGATGGCGACACCAAGCGCGAGAAGCGGGGTGACTGCCACCTGCCCGACAGAGGCAATGAGGCCAGTCGCCGCCGGCAGGAAACAGAAGTGACCAATAACCGTCGGTCCCAGTCCGTCTCGGTCCAGCAGCGTCAGCCCCGCCACGGCAATGCCGGCGAGGAGTGCGATACCGCTGAACAGTTTCGGGTCGTCGGAGAGAACCCCTGTAGCCAAGGCGAACGCAGCGACGATGAGCGCGGCGATAGTCAGACTGGTCGCCCGCGGCCGCCCCTCGTCGCCGACGGCCGATGGTGTGTCGAGTCGCGGCCCGCCAATCATTTACGCTCCGCCTCCTGGCTGGGCGCTGCCACTCGGCCGGCGCGCCGCGACGGCGAAGGCGTAATCGAGGATGAGCGGCAGCGGTGTCCCACGTCGCCAGTCGATCGTCCGGGCTCCAGACGCCTGACACCGTGCCAGACGGGTCCGGCGTCGGACGTGCTCGTACTGTCCGCTGACGGTGCTCGCCGCGGTTACGTCCGTCGAGAGCACAGTTCGCTTGCAATCGAACGCCGCCCAGGACGCCATTGCAGTGACCGGCGCGTCATCAAGCAACGGCGATACGAGCACCAGCTGGCAGCGCGGTCCGGCCACCTTCATCACTTTCCGGAACTGCCGCTGTGTGTCGGCCTCGTCTTCTGGCCCACCAGCTGGGTTGCTCTCGGCAGCATCGGCAGCGGCTCGTAGCCGTTCGACGGCCAGCGACCGCTGGTTGGGACCGTCGTCTGGCTGGAGCCACGTCAGTCCCGCTGGACCGTCGCCGTCGATGCCGACGATTGCCAGCCCGACTTCGTGGCCGGAATCCAGCAGCGAGGTGAGTGCGTGCGTAGTCGCGTACGCGCTGAGTTCGACCGCCGTCGGGCGACCAGGTCCGCCGGTCACCCGCGCTGGCGAACGGGCGTCGACGATGAACACGACCGTCGTTGACACCCACTGCTCGTAGTTGACCGTTGACAGTTCGCCTCGCTTCGCGTAGCCGCGCCAGTCGATGCGGCCGGCCGGGTCACCGCGCTGATACTCTCGCGTCGAGTGAAAGGTGAAGCCATCGCCGGGGGCGTCGGTCGTGAGTTGGCCCACGCGGTCGGTTCCCTGGTCGGACAGCGGCGGCGCTTTCGCGTCCAACTGACACACCAGCCTGTCATCGCCTTCGGGGTGTCGTGTCGCAGTCGCGACTTCGCCGGCACCCGTTCCGCGGACGCGGAGCCGAGGCTCGTCGAAGTCGTGTTCACCTCGGCGGGCGATGAGCGTGTACTCTAGCGTGACTGATTCGCCGGCAGCAAGCGTCTTGCCACCGCGTGGCGACCCGTCCAAGACTGCGAGGTCAGTCGGAACGCCGTCGACGACTCGGATGTCCGACAGCGTCTGCTGGCCGCTGTTTGTCACCGTCAACCGGACTGACACCGGGTGCCCCGGCGGTGCTGGCGTCGGGTCGACAGCCCGTGACACGACGAGTGCTTCCGGGACAGCAGCGGTCGACAGGACTCCGTAGGCCAGATGCAAGAGCGGGAGCGTCGCGGCCAGCAGCAGTGTCCCGCTCCCCTCCCAAATGCCCGCTCCGGCGAGTGCCAGCGCGGCGACGATTGCGCCGCGCCACCGCGTGGCTCGTCGCCCCATCAGTTTCTCCCCTCCGTCACATCGACCCAGTCGGCCCCGCCGGTCGCTGTGGCATCCGTTCCGCCATCGTCGACCGATGCTGTCCCGCCAGTTTCTGGTTCACCGCTGGTCGCGCCGTCCCCGGCAGTTCCGTCCTCGTCGAGGCGGGCATTTTCAGACGCGCCGTCTGTGCTGGCCTCGATCTCTTCCCGTTTGGGAAGCGACCCGTCGACGGCCCGCTGGAGGCTCCCATCAGCCGCCCGCTGCAGGTCGGCGACGGCTGGGGCGACGACTGGCACCGGACGCGGCGCTCGCTGGCCGACCACTGCCGGCAACGCGTCGTCGGCCGCAACGCTGACTGCCGCCATTGCTCGCCCACACCGCTTTCGGACGGCTTTTTCCGGAAACAGCCAGGCCCGGAGGCGCGCACGAAACGGTCGGTCCGGCGGCGTGACGGATTCGTCCAGTACCGCGGCGGCAACCGGGTCGTCCGTCCAGGTCCCTGCGGCTAGCTGCGCTTTTACCGTGTCGGGGTCGTGGCCTCCCTGAACCAATGCCTCCGTGAGCGTCGCCCGAAGTGGTTCCCGGACAGGGCCGACGCTCTCGTCGACCGACCCATCGTCGCGGGCCTGCGCAACCGCCGCTTCAACGCGTTCTGCGAGTTCGGTTCCGGAGACAGCGTCATCTGTCGGTGTCGTCTCCAGATACTCTCTGGTGAACCCGTCGTCATCAGCCCACGGCGATGGTGATATCGTGGGGTCATCGGGTGTCCACAAGAGCTTCCAGACGGCCACAAGCACGCAGATGAGGAGGACAAGGACACCCGCCGCACCCGGTCCGGAAGCCGCTGGCTCTGGCGTCCCTGTCAGCCCGATAACCGCGCCGGCAGCCACGAGTAGCAGGCCACCCAGTACAGCGATTCCCAGCCCGACGTGATGGCGGTTCATTCTTTGTCCTCCTGCTCGTCGCTCGCACTCACCAGCGCATCGTACGCGCTCCGGGCCTTCTCACGGCGGTTCTCGCTTGAATGGCCGCCGTATTCGACGTCCCGGAACGCCTCTGTCAGTGCTTCGACAGGTCCCCTCGGTAGGCCGCTGTCGATTGCAGCCCGGGACACCTCGCCGGGCGTACGCGTCCGCCAGTGCCCGGGGACGACATGCTTGGCGAACGCACGCCAGAGGTCCCGAAGCGACGGGAGGGCCGACCCGTTGCCGCTCGACGAGTCAGTAACCGACTCGCTCGGTCCCGGACCAGACGCCGTAGCCGGGCGATCCGTCTCGTCGGTCTGGCCGGAAATGTAGACACTGACCGCCACCAGTGCCACTCCCCCTCCAGCCACGACGGCCCCAGCCGTACCCCAGCGAACATAGCTCAGTATCACGATAACACACGAGAACCCGAGCGTCGCAATCCTGCGCGGCGTGCTTTCAGTCCTGACCACCGTGATGGCTCGGTACCCGGCTGACCGGAGCCACTCTTTGAAGCGACGGGACAATCCTGTCACAGTTAGCGGCAGCGATGCGAGCCATGCGGCCAGACCGACAGCCAGTCGTCGGCTCATGCGCAACGTGGCTTCGACACGGCCGACGAGCCAGAGTGCTGTTCGTCGGGTCATCTGAACAACGCGGGTAACGAGGCCAGCAACGGTTTCACTGACGGTTCTGGCTGTATCTGCGACCGCCTGCCCGCCCGAAAGCGCATCCTCCCGATAGTGGTACAGTGCGGCGACGCCTACGACTGTGAGCGCGATGACCAGCCCGTCGCGTTCCCAGAGCACGCCGATGAAAAACAGCGAATCAAAGATAGCCCAGAGAACACCGACGCCGCGTGCGACTCTGGGGGTGTACACCAGTGCGGCGATAGTGACCGTCACTACGGTTGCCACCAGCGGCATCGCACTCACCACGACGGTCCCGGTATACACGCCCCAGAGCGTCGTTCTCGCTGTCTGCCTGTCTGTTGCCGCCGTGACGGGAAGCGAGGGGTTTGCTGGGAGCGAGACGGCAGCAGCGCCGTCAGCGCCAGTCGTTCCCCGGCGCTGGTCGCCGAGCGTGACAGTCGCGTTCTCGACCGGCTCTCCGTTTATCGTGGCGTTGACAGCGGCCCTGTCACCTGGTACTGGGAGGGTCTTCGCTGGGACAACGCGAACGTGTAAGTTCAGCACGTCGACGCGTGCGGTGCCCTCGAACTCGCCGCGGGAAACCGTTACTGCGGCGGTATCTCTGTCGGGGACAGTCAGCTGATACCGGCCGGCGGTGTCAGTTCGACCGACGATCTCGCCGTTGCGGGCCACGGTCGCGTTTCGTACCGGCACGCCGTCGACCGTTGCAACGAGCGGGACAGTCGACCCGGGATACGGCTCGCCAAGCAGTGTCACATTGACGCTCCCAGCGACACGGTACTGACCGGTGTCGTTGCCGGCTGCTGTCTGCTGGCGTGTGGCCGTCAAATCACCCGTCACAGATGCGCCAAGGGTACCGCGGGCGTGACTCTCCCCGTTTGGGACCGAGGCAACCTCGCCAGGTAGCCACACATCCCCTTTCGCGAGATGGTCTGTTGTTTCAGTGTTCGCTTCCTCGTACGGCCGACGGTAGAATTGACATGGTTCTGTGCCCGGCGATTCGACCGTTACGTTCAGTTCGCGCTGGTACGGCACCTGTGCGGTCACCTGGCCGCTCTGGTTAGTCCGACCGGCATATCGGTCATTGAACCAGACACGGGTCGCGGCTGCTGGTTCCAGATCCTGATACACTAGGACTGTAAGGGGATGCCCGGCTTTTGGCTCCGACTCAATGAGGACACCACAGCCATCCTCAGTGGGCGGGACAGTATCGCCGGGAATCGGGATTGGCTCTGTTCCGCCTGTGACGCTACCGCTCCCGCCATCGTCACCGTCACCACGTTGTTCTCGCGTGCCGACTGGGGTCCGGGCGTCCGTGACGCTGCCGCTGCCGCTCTCGCCACCGTCACGACGCTGTTCTCGCGTGTCGACTGGCGTCTGCGTGAGTGGTTCAGACCCGTGACTCCCGTCACTGTCCCCACTGCTGTTGATCCCGCTCTCATCAATCGGTGGTGGGGCCAGAAACGCAGCGACCATTAGCCCGACGAGGCAGAGACTTACCAGTGCCAGTTGCCGCCAGTCAACGCCGCCATGGCCGGTATCGGATGCTGTACCCACTTGTCACCCCTCGTAATGTACGGCTGTACCGCGACACCCCGAGCTGTTATCATGGAAACTTGCGTGAAAGATAATCAATCCCCGGTATGGTCGTCGACAGCGGCCACAGTCGTGAGGGCACCCAAGCCAGTATATACGACATTTACTTCTTCCGCCGGGCAGCGGTCGGGACCGATGGGTTCATTCTGACCCAGGCCGAACAAGCGACTGACAATGCGCGTTCGCGACTGGCAGGACATTCTCGAAGACGTGATGGAGAGCAATGCCAATCCGGGGGACTGGCGTGCCGTCGGGGGCGACCGCGCGAACGGGATCGGCGAGGACATCTACTTCGGTCACCCTGACGCCGGTGTCTACCAGCTCAAGACATATGCAAAGAACCCCTTCGAGGTACAGGGCGTCGGGTCGCAGGTGGCCCGCCGTATCGACGATGACATCGACCCGCTGTTTCCAAACGATGGGTCCGGCATTTTCGGCGTCCAGCAGGGACCGGAGGACGAGGACGACGCCAAGGAGAAGGCCAAGAACCTCGAAACGGTGCTCGAAACGCATGCGGACGCACCCACGTCGCCGCAAGCGTTGCTTGAGGACATGATGGACGCGATGGACTCCCCGGCCTATGGCCCGATGGAGTTCGATCACCACGACCGACCCGACCAGATGAGCGAACTCACTGAGACGTTCGAGGAAGCGGAGGAACTACTCGACGCGGAGTTCGAGGACGTCATCGAGGAAGATGTAGAGCGGGGCTTCTACTGATGGTCAACCGGACACACCCAGTCTGTCCCGGGGGCCGCTGATGGTCGGTCCCTCGATGACGGACGCCGACCGGAAACGATTTCTCAGATATACGCAAGTCGGCTTCGCACTCCTCTTCGGCGTCTCGATGGGGCTTGTGACGTTGTACGGTGGTTCGGAACTACCGATTGTCGCTGTAACGTTTGTTGGCGGAACCGTCGTTGGCGGTGGCCTCGCGTGGTACATCATCCCGGAGAGCATCGCGGAAACGCCCTACGAGTCAGTCGACAGAGGTCCGAAACCCGGCGCAAAAATGAAACAACAGCGGCAGGAAGACAACGGCTCCGGACAGCGGGCAGCCGAGGACGACAGCCGGCTCTCACAGAATCGCGACTAGAGGAAATCGTCCTGCATCGCCGGGTCCTGCTGTTCGGAGGCCGTCTGGTCGAAAATTTCTTCGTCGAGCGTCTCGGTCTCTTCGGTTGTAGTATTGTAGGCCGAAATCCCTCGCTTCAGGAGGTCTTCCACGGCCTGATCACGGTTGAGGAACTCGCCCTGTTCGACGAGTCGCTGGATGTCCGAGTCGACTTGGTCCGGAAGTGACACCTTGATTTTGCTCACACTTGCCGCCTATACTGTTCGGACATAAAAACCCACCCCTGGTTCTGGGAGGGCTAAAAAAGGCGCACGCGTAGATGCGCGGAACCGTCATACACTTGCCGGCGGCAGACACGAACCAGAATGTGAACGCGAACGACCGAGCGATCACCGCGCTGGTCATGCTCGCACACGGCCTGGTCCACACCTACGAGATGGCGGTCCCGATCTTCGTCGTCATCTGGCTCACCGAGTTCGACCTCATCAACCTCGGCGTCGCCCAGTTCGACGTGACGACGGCGACCGTCGGCGTCATCGTGACGCTGGGCTATGGCCTGTTCGGGGCCGGCGCACTCCCGGGCGGTATCGTCGTCGACCGAATCGGCTCCCGGCGGCTCATCACGGGCTGTCTGCTGGGAATGGGCGGCTCGTACATCCTGCTGGGACTGGCTCCGAGTATGGTCGTCATCGCGCTGGCGCTTGTCCTCTGGGGGCTCTCGGCCAGCGTGTACCATCCGGCGGGGCTCTCACTTATCAGCAAAGGTGTCGAACAGCGCGGCACCGGGCTGGCCTATCACGGCGTCGCCGGCAACCTCGGTATCGGCCTCGGCCCGCTCGTCGCCGCGATTCTTCTGCTGGTCGCCGAGTGGCGGACCGTCGCGCTCGTCCTCGGTGTCCCTGCGTTGCTCGCCGCCGTCTACGCCTCGCAGGCGAGTTTCGACGAGACGGCGGCGGTGACGACGGCGACTGACGGCGGGTCGAAGGCCAGTAGCGGTATCGACTCGCTTGGAGAATTCCTTACGGAGAGCAAGCACTTGCTGACCGGGAGCTTCCTGCTCGTGTTCCTTGTCGTCATGTGCTCGGGGCTGTACTACCGCGGCGTCCTCACGTTTCTCCCGGAACTCCTGCGAGACCTACCGGGCTTCGAACCTATCCCGATAGACACGCTGTTGCCTCCCAGCGTCCTGTCGGCACTCGGTATCGAGGCCGGGACGGGGCAGACCCTCAAGCCACAGGACTACTTCTATGCGGGCCTGTTGCTCATCGGCGTCCTCGGCCAGTACGCCGGCGGCAAACTGACCGACCGGATTCCAGTCGAGTACGGCATCGCCGGCTCGTTCCTAGTGCTTGCCGCCCTTGCGGCGCTGTTCGTTCCGGTGTCGGTGATGGGCTTCGGTCCGCTGGCGGTACTCGGTGCGCTTCTGGGCGTCGCGCTGTTCGTCGTCCAGCCGATGTACCAGGCCGCTGTCGCGGAATACACGCCTGCCGGCACGCGCGGACTCTCGTATGGCTTCACGTATCTGGGCGTGTTCGGTGTCGGCGCGCTCGGCGGCGGTCTCGCGGGGTCGATTCTGGCCTTTGCGAACGCGACGGCGCTGTTCGGGACACTCGCCGGTATTGCACTCGTCGCTGTTCTCGCAGGGACCGCTCTCGCACGGCGTTCGTGACCGCCTGAGCGTCGGGCAGGCCGTCGCATCGCTTGCTATTTCTGTCTGTACGATGTACCTGCTGCTCAGATGGACGCCGCAGTCATCGTCCCGGCCTACAACGAGGCGGAGTCGCTGGCCCGCTGTCTGGCTCCCTTCGAGTCACAGTCCGTGGAACTGATCGTCGTAGTCGGCGGCGACGACGGCACGGAACAGGTGGCCCGTGACACCCCCTTCGTCGACACCGTCGTTCGGTGCGACGAAGGCGGGGCGGGAATCGCCAGAAACCGCGGAGCCGCAGCCGCAACAGCGCCGATACTGCTGTTTACTGACGCCGATACGGTCGTCCCCGAGGATTGGGTTCGCCTGCATCTCAGACACTACACAGACGACAAGGTGGTCGGGGTCGGTGGCCCCGCACGGCCGCTCGAAGACAGCCGCAAACACCGCGTACTGTTCAAACTGCTATCGGACTACTGGTATCGCGTGTCCTGGCCGCTGGGCTTCATCCAACAACCGGGCTTCAACTGTAGCTTCCGGGCCGACGCCTTCGAGGCCGCGGGCGGCTTCGACGAGGAGATCCCGTTCATGGAGGACACGGAACTCTCCCTGCGGATGAAAGACTACGGCCGAATCGTCTACGACGCCGATTCCTGTGTCGCTACGTCGGCCCGCAGGGAGGCTGACGAGGGATACCTCTCGCTGTTTGCCAAGTACGTTCGGGGATACGCCAATCACTACATCTTCCGCCGGGAGTTCGATGCCGACTACTTCTGAGAAGAGCAGCCTTTTGAACACGCACACCGGAGAAGTGGCACGATGAGTGGCTGGCGGTCACTGCCCCGTCGTGCCGTCGAACAGGTACGGGCGGACCTCCGGGACGACCCGTATCTCCGCTACGTGCTCCTGCTGTCGGCTGTTATGGTCGGGTTCTGGTTCTGGCACCGCATCCCGAACTTCGCGACCCGTGACGAGTACAGCCGCTTGCTCGACGCGATGGTTACTTATGCGTCGGTCATTGAAGAACCGAGCTTCGAGGGACTCAAGACCGGTATCGAGTGGGGCCGAGCGCCGTTCGGCGCGACGCTATATCTCTATACGCTGGCCATCCTCCCCGTCATGCTCGTCGCGGCTATCACTGGAGATCTGGGCGCATTCACCACGATTGTCTTCCCCAGCTGGGAGTTCGGCCACTACCAGGTCTGGGCCGCCACACCCGAGTGGATCTGGACCTGGAGCCTCGTCTCCATCCGGCTGACTAACGTCGTTGCCGCGCTCTGTGCCGTCTACCTCACCTACCGCCTCGGTGTCGCAATCGAGGGGCGCAACGCCGGCCGGCTCTCGGCCGTCGTGCTCTCGCTGACCTTCGGCTTCCTCACGATCTCGAAGGAGGCCGGCGAAGACATGCCGGCGCTGGTGTTCGTCCTCCTTGCGCTGTATCTGTTGGTCAGGTACGTCCAGACCGACGACGGAACGCTGTTTCTGGCGGCGAGCGCGGCCGGCGGCGTGGCTATTGCGTTCAAACTGACGGCTGCGCCGGTCATCCTGCTTATCGGCGTCGCCTTCCTGCTGCGTGCCCGTGCCACTGACGCGCCGCTGACGGAGACGCTGTACCGGCCGAAGCTCCTGCTGAGCGGCGCACTGCTCGGCTTCGCCATGATCGTGCTCGGGTTCCCAACCGCGCTCGTGGCAGGGGCCGAACCCTTCATCGAGCGGGTGTTCGGCGGCTCGACCTCGCGGATGAGCCACCCAACGGGTCCCGACGCCCCGGTGTGGTGGTGGTTCCTGCGGGGCTATTTCAGCGCGCTGGGGCTGCCACTGGTTACTGCGGCCGCCGCCAGCGTCGTGGCGACTGTCGCCACGTTGCGTGACCGCAGTTCCGCCGTCCACGGCACTGTCCTCATTCTGACGGGACTGGTAGCCTACATCGCGATGTTCTCCCAGTGGCACGACTTCCGGGTGCACCACCTGCTGCCGACGTTCCCGCTCATCGCCTTACTCGTCGGGGGACGGCTGGTGGACCTCCGCGAACGCTCATCGTCTCTGGCGCGGCCGGTGATGGCTATCTTGCTGGTGACGACGGCTATCTACGCCGGCGTTGGGACAGCACAGTTCGCGTCGATGCCCCGGGACGAAGCGACAGCGTGGCTCGAAGACAACAGCGAAGAGGGCGACGTGGTGGAAACGTATCGCGTCCATATTCAGGACACCGCCGTCCCGCACTCGCTGACTGCTCGACACGTCGCCGGCCAGGACTCGGAGGCGGAGGAAGCGATGGCGTGCCCCCAATACATCCAGATCGGGTACCGGGACCTGCTGTATCTCAAGGAAGACACCTACTACCGGAACGGCGACGCACAGGCCACCTATCTCCGGAGCCTCCTGAACGAGGAGTACAACTACCGAATCGTCGCCGAGTTCGGGGAGCGGCCGCCGAACTTCGTGCCCCAGCGACCGACGCCCGGCTCGTTCACCGACCTACTCCGGCTCGGCGTCGTCCCACATACGGACCAGTTCGCCGACGAGCAGGAACTCGCAGCGAACCAGTACACCCTCATTCTGGAACGTGACGGCGAGTGCGACACGAGCCGCCATCCGCCGTTCTGAGCCCGTCTTGACGTGACTCTCTCGGGCCGGCTATTCTGTCGTCAGTGACGTGACGTCGAGTCGAACAGAGGGATACCAGCCCGCGAGCGACGGCAGGTAGATACTCAGGAACCGGTCGACGAAGATGATGGGGATGATGACTTCCGCTGGGATGCCCAGCGCTACGAACACCGCCGTCGCCGTCGCTTCGGTAACACCGATTCCGCCGGGCGTCAGCGGCAGGAGCGTCACGGTGTACGCGACCAGAAGATACAGCGGCAACGCGACCAGCGGTTCGAACGCGACGCCGAAACTCCCCAACAGCAGGCCGACGCGGACGCCGGGCGCAAGCACGAGGTCGACGGTCCAGCCGACCGCGTAGCGGAGCCACACCGCCGGCTCGCTCACCAGTGACCGAAATGTCGTGGTCGAGCTGTCGGTGAATTCGAGCAGGCCGTCGAGCCGCGCCGCGAGTGTCTCGCCGACGCGCGGAACCCGGACCGCCACCCCGGACAGCCAGCCGATAAGCCGGTCCAGATAGGCGAGGTTGAGGCCGCCAAACAGTACCGTCAGACCGGCCACGAAGTACAGGCTCGTCGCGAGCGCCAGTAGCACGAGGAGTTCGAGTCGGAGCAGTGGAACCGCCAGCACGAGCCCTGCGGTCGCCGCCACGCCGTAGTATAGCGCGAAGATGGCGGTGTGAAGCGCTGAGGCGGCCGCGGCGTCGCTGTAGGCCATCCCGGTCTGGCTCCGGAGGACGAACGGTGCGGCCAGCCGCCCGGAGAGCCGCGACGGGAGCAACTGATTGACGAAGTTCACGATGAGCGTCGTCCCGGCGGCGGTCCGGAACCGAGCGGGCGCGAGTGGGGTCATCACCGCGTGCCATGTGTAGGCTCGGCCACAGATGCCGAGAACGCTGACGACGACGACCACGAGCGCCGTCTCTATGCTGACACCGGCGAGCAGGTCGACCGCGCTGGCGATGTCGAACTGCGTGAGCAGCCACGCTAGCGCAACGACGGCGAGTCCGTACTGGGCGACCGTGACCCCCAGATCACGAGCCCGGTTCGTCACGGCGTCTCGCCCCTGTGGAGCCGTGTCGCGGCTGTTTCACCGTCCTCCAGAACGGCCCGTGCGGTCGTGAACTCGAAGTCCTGCTGTAGAATCCGTTCGACGGCCCGTCGCATCCAGTCGCCGGTCCTGACGTACACCCGCGTCGGCACCCCCTCGACGGCCGGTAGGTCCACCAGTTCCCACGGATGGACGTACAGCATCGGCGTGATGCCCCGGCGGGCCAGCAGCTTCATGCCCAGAATCGTGTACCGCGGGCCGAAAAATCGGAGCCAGGTCCCAGTGAGGGGCAACTGCAGGCCCGGCATGACGCTCGCCGGGAACTCAGTAATGCTGTCCGGTGCGTCCGGGTGGACTGCCGTCGCCGGGGCAGGTTCGTGGAGGTCGTACTCGCCGCCGTACCACCCCGGAATCGACCGGCTTGAGACGACGCTAGAGTCGTACGTGTACCCGATATCGGCAAGCAGGTCGAAGTGGTCACTGGTAATGTCGAAGGCGGGCGCGCGGAACCCTGAGACCCGCTCGTCGGTGGCTCGCTCCAGCACGTCCCTTGACTGTGACAACTCCGCCCGCCGCTCCTCGCTGTCGAGATCGGAGAGCAACTGGTGTGTGTGCGTGTGCGAGGCGATCTCGATACCCGCATCGGCGAGTGCCCGCACGGCGTCGGGATGAGATTGGGCGACTGACGACACTACGAACGCGGTCGAATCCGCGTCGTGTTTTGCGAGTGTCTCCCTGAAAAACCGGCCACCATCGAGGCCGACACCGTCGCGGTCGGTCGTCCCCGACGCGCTCCGGTACGCCGGCGTCTGCGTGAACAGCTCGAAATCTATCGACAGTACCGCACGGTCAGTCATCCTGCTCGTCCTCGGTCCGTAGCTGGTGTTCCTCCAGTTCGCTCCGGAGGAGACTCAGCTCCTCGTTCAGCCGCGACAGCCGGTCGTACATGTGCCCGATGCGGTTGAGCAGGTACGTCACCGCGACGAACAGTGTCAGGTTCGAGATGACGAGGATGGCCCGGGCTTTCCACTCCAAGCCCAGCAGCCGCGCCACGACCTCGAACACATTGGGGACGATGGCGACGACGATGAGTCCCGTGCCGAGCAGCAGCGACATCACGAACAGCTCTAACGATTCGCGTTCGCTTCGGACGATGATGTAGCCGTTCGCGAGGAAGGCCAGCCCGACGACCAGCGACAGGAGATTGACCAGTGAGTAGTCGAATCCAAAGACCATAGTTAGCGAAAGAGGAGGACGCGAAACACCGTGTCAGTCATCCGTAACGGGTAGAGCACGAGTGTGTCGAGGCTGAACTGCGACTCGCCCTCGTCCCGGATCGGCATCTCTATCGATACTTCTTCGATCCGCTGGCCGCGCTGGGCCGCATCGAGCGTCTGTTCGACCGCCCAGTGGTTGTCCGAGCGGTGGAGGATGTCCTGTAGTGCCGACACACGGTAGACGCGGAAGCCGCTCGTCACGTCGGTGATGTCGATGCCGCCGAGCTTCCGTACGACGGTCGTGAAGAACGTGATTCCAAGCCGCCTGATGAGCGGGTAGTCGTCGATGCTCTCGTTCAGGTAGCGGCTGCCGATGACCATGTCCGCGTCCTCGGCGTGGTCCAGCAGGGTCGGAATCTTCTCCGGGTCGTGCTGGCCATCGGCGTCGACCTGCACGACGAAGTCGTAGTCGTGGCGGATCGCGTACTGGTACCCCGTCCTGACGGCCCCACCGACACCGGTGTTAAAGACGTGTGTGACGACGTGTGCGCCGTGCTCCCGGGCGATTGCCGCGGTGTCGTCCGACGACCCGTCGTCGACGACGACGACCTCGTCGACGTAGCGGCTCGTTCCGTCGATCACCGACCCGATGGTGCTCGACTCGTTGTACGCGGGGATGACGGCGACTGTTCGCACTGGTGGAAACGCCGCTAGCAGCGAACTTAGAATTGTCGTTCTCTGGAATACCTCACTCGGAGTCTGTGAGTGTGTACTTGGTCGTTTCGCTCACGCAATACGACCTCTGTGAGCTATAGCCGACGTGAAACCGACTAGTCGGGAGACCCCTGTTTCCCACGACCAAGGTAGGGGTAATTGTTCACAGACCTCTTGCTCAGAGGAGCACTTGTCCCCGAGATAAGTCATGATGAATAGGGCAAGAATGAAAACACACCGCGCGGTACGTACTGCCATGAGTGTCGAGCAGGAGCAGACGGAACGGACCATCAGGTGTCTGGTGGCGAAAGTCGGACTCGACGGTCACGACCGGGGCGCACACGTCATCGCACGGGCGCTCCGTGACGCTGGCTTTGAAGTGATTTACTCAGGACTCCATCGAGCGCCCGACGAAGTCGTGCAGGCCGCTGTGCAAGAGGACGTAGATGTCGTCGGCATCTCCATTCTTTCGGGGGCGCACAATACACTAGTCCCAAAAATTCTTGACGGGCTAAGAGAGTATGACGCGTTCGATGACCGACTCATCCTCGTCGGCGGCATTGTCCCGGATGACGATCAGGAGGAACTTCGGGGGCAGGGCGTCGACGAAATCTTCGGTCCGGGTGCGTCGATGGAGGAGATGATCGACTACATCCACGAGAACGCGCCCGAGCGATGAGCGATCTCGTCGCTGACCTGCTTGCGGGCAAGCACAGCGCCCTCGCCAGGGTCATCACGAAGATAGAGAACCGCTCGCCGGGGTATCGGGAGATAATCTCCGACCTGCACCAGCACACCGGAACAGCCGACGTTATCGGTGTCACTGGCAGTCCCGGCGCGGGCAAGTCCACGCTGGTCGACAAGGTTGCGGCGACCTATCGCGAGCAGGGACTGACTGTCGGTGTCATCGCCATCGATCCGTCGTCACCGTTCTCGGGCGGCGCGGTGCTGGGCGACCGGATACGAATGGCCTCGAACGCGGGCGACATGGACATGTTCTTCCGGTCGATGTCCGCACGTGGGTCCCTCGGCGGGCTGTCGACGGCGACGACCGACGCCGTGACCGCGCTGGACGCGTTCGGCAAGGACAAGATCATCGTCGAGACGGTCGGCGCAGGCCAGAACGAGGTCGACATCGTCCGCACTGCTGACACCGTCGCCGTACTCGTGCCCCCGGGTAGCGGCGACGACGTGCAGATGCTCAAGGCTGGTATCCTCGAAATAGGCGACGTGTTCGTCGTCAACAAGGCCGACCTCGACGGGGCTGACCGGACCGTCCAGCAACTCCGGGAAATGCTTCAGGGACAGAGCGGCCGGCCGAACTCCGGCCACCACGGCGCGACCGAACTCGCCGGTGGCAGTGACGACGCGGCCACCGACGATGCCGATGCTGTGGACGACGAGACGGAGATGTGGGACCCCCCTATCGTAGAGACGGTTGCCAATCGGGGCGAAGGCATCGAGGACTTCCTGAACACGCTGGCCGACCACGGCGCGTATCTGGACCGAACCGGCCGACGAGAGGGGCAGGCGCGGGAGCGATTCGCCGCCGAAATCCGAACCCTGCTTCGGGAGGACGCCAACGAGCTACTGGTCGACGAACTCGACCGCCGCGGCGGTATCGAGCAGTACGTCGACGCCGTCATCGAGCGCCACACTGACCCCTACACCGTCGTCGATGAGGTCCTCGCGCCGCTTCGGGAGTGCCTCGACGAACCTCCTGACGAGAGCTAACTTCGGGACTGTCGCGTCCGCGGAACCACGTTTGCCCGGGCCGATAGCGGCAGCCATCTGACGCTCGTCCAGCATGTATAACATACTCCGGGCCCCAAGTCATCAGTATGAAACTCCGCAAGGCGCTCGGTGCAGTCGTTGGTGCGGTCGGCGCGACAGCAGCTGCCAACCGCGTGTTGCAGTCGCGGGCCGGCGCGTTCGAACCGATGCTCGACGGCGAGCAGGGGACGTACCGCTGGCGCGGGTTCGATATCGCGTACACTGAAGCCGGCGACCCGTCGGACCCGGACCTCGTGTTGTTCCACGGCATCAACGCCGCTGCCAGCAGCCACGAGTTCCACACAGTGTTCGACACCCTCGCCGAGGACTACCACGTCATCGCACCGGACTTGCCGGGCTTCGGGCAGACGGACCGGCCGCCGCTGCTGTACTCGGCATCGCTGTACACGGCCTTTGTACGGGACTTTATCGAGGACAACACCACCGACGCGACTGTCGTCGCGTCGTCGCTGACCGGGGCCTACGCCGCCAGCGCGGCACAGGAGGTCGACGTGAAGGAACTCGTCCTCGTCTGCCCGACGGACACCTCGATGGGTAACCGTACTGTCTGGCTCCGATCGCTCCTGCGCGCCCCCGTCATCGGCGAGGCCATCTACAACCTCACTGTCTCAAAGCCTTCTATCCGGCACTTCCACGCCGACCACGGCTACTATGACATGGACAACCTCACCGAGGAAGTCGTCGACTACGAGTGGCAGAGCGGCCACCAGCCCGGTGCGCGCTTTGCACCAGCGTCGTTCGTCTCCGGTTTCCTCGACCCGGAAGACGACCTCGGCGAAACACTGGCCGGCCTCGACGTGCCCGTGACGCTGGTCTGGGGTGAGGACGCCGACATCACGCCGCTCTCGCAGGGTCGTGACCTGGCCGAGCAGGCGGACGCGATGCTCGTGGTGTTCGGGGATTCGCTGCTTCTGCCCCACGTCGAACACCCCGATGAGTTCGTCGACGTGGTCCGTGACAGAGTGACGTCGGTAACAGTCGAGAACTGAGCCTTAGCGCGGCCGGAACACGACTGCCCTCTCCCCGGTCGTTACGCGCTCGCCGACATCGAGGCCGACTACGTCGCCGATGGAGACGTCGTCGGGATCAACGTCACGGACGAGTCCCGTTACCGAAACCGGTCCGAAGTCGGCGATAGCGGTGACGTAGGGCGCGTCGTCCTCGAACTGCGGCGTCGGGACCGTGATCGTCGTGTGGCTCGCGATTTCGCCGGATTCCGGCAGGTCGACCTCCGAGAGGTCCTGGTCGTGACAGCGCGGGCACACCCGCCGGGGCGGCAGCCAGCCGTGGCCGTTCGAACATTCGAGGTAGTAGCCGTTGTCCGATTCGATGCTGTCGAGCCACGCGTCGTATTCGCCGTCTTGTGCGGATTCAGTCATTCTCGCACCTCCATGATGTGGACGGTCGTAGATGCGACTGTGCCGCCCGCGTTGTGCGCGACGCCGACGGTGCTGTCCGGGACGGCGTCGGCACGTGGGTGCGACCCGTCGAGGAGCCAGGCAACGGTCGCTAGCTGGGCGACACCGGTCGCGCCGACCGGATGGCCCTTAGCTTTCAACCCGCCCGAGAGATTTATCGGGCGGTCGCCGTCGCGGGTTGTCTCGCCGTTGCGTGCCGCGGCGATGCCCTCGCCGCGCTCGTAGAAGCCAAGCGATTCGATTGCGAACACCTCCGCGATAGTGAAACAGTCGTGGACTTCGGCGAAATCGACGTCGTCGGGACCGACGCCGGCGTCTTCGTAGGCCTCGTCGGCGGCCTTGTCTGCGGCGGGCGTCTGGGCTAGATGCGGACGGTCCTGCAGTGCGAGATTGTCGCCGCCCTGGCCGGTCCCGGTGATGGCGACCGGGGCGTCCAGATCGTGTTCCTCGGCGTAGGACTCCGTCGTCAGGACGGCGGCTGCAGCGCCATCCGTAATCGGACAGGAATCATACAGGCCCAGCGGGGACGCAATCGTCGGGGCCTCGGTAGCGTCCTCGACCGTGATCTCCTTTTGAATCTGTGCGTGTTCGTTGACCAGCGCGTGCTCGTGGTTCTTGACGGCGATGTGCGCGAGATCCTCGTGGGAGCCGCCGTACTGGTCGAAGTACGACCGGGCCATCAGCGCGTAGGCCCCGGGGAAGGTCATCCCGGCGCGGACCTCGTAGAGATCGTCGGCGGCGATAGCGAGCGCGTCCGTCGCCGCTGCTGTCCCGATGTTGGTCATCCGCTCCGCGCCGCCGACAACGACGACCTCCGCCTCGCCGTTCCGGATTGTCTTGACGGCTTCACGAACGGCTGTCCCGGCGGATGCACAGGCTGCTTCGACGCGAGTCGCTGGAACGTCCAGCCCGATAGCCTCGGCCATCAGCGGGCCCTGATGGCCCTGATGTTCCGCGAGCTCTCCCATGAAGTTGCCGTAATAGAGGGCCTCAGCGTCGTCCGGGTCGATTCCGGCCTGCGAAAGCGCTTCCAGTCCGGCCTCGGCGAACAGGTCTCGGCCGGTTCGCTCGGGGTGTTTCCCGAAATGTGTCACGCTGGCCCCGGCGATACGTGGGTCTGACATTATCTCTCAGTGTGCGCTGACGGCTTAAATGCCTACTGTTCGGATGGTTAATTAGCGCATAATCGCCGACTTAAACGCCTACAAACGGGATATAGGTTCTCAGCAAGAATTAATTTCCCACGACGGTTATATCCCTCAAAGGAATTGTTTCCACGTCAGTTCACGATTTCGGCGATCCGCTGTGGCTCTCCCGACAGCGCGGGTTCCGGTTCAACCATCTGTAGGACCTCGTGGTCGGTCACGTTCGGATACGACTTCTGGACGGCGTCTTCGATGAGGGCCTTTTCAAGGCGGAACTCCGTCCCTTCGTAGACGACATCCACGCCCTGTTCGTCGAACGACAGTACAGTCATACAGCGAATTACGCACGGCACCAATAAAAGGATAGTCTCTCGCGCGGCCGCGCAGGTCCGGCAACTGCCCGGCAAAACGCGTGGCCGGGCCACTCGTCAGGGCCGTTACGAGTCGCCGTCGCTGCCGACTCGGATGACCTGTAGCAGGGAGTACACCGGGACGCCGCGGATGTCGCCGATGCCGCGCTTGTCAGCCAGCACGACGCAGGCCACGGGATTGCCGCCCTGTTCGTGGATCGCGTCGATGGTTTCGCCCATCGTCTTGCCGCTCGTAATAGTGTCGTCGACCACGTAGCAGTCTCGGTCCCGAATTTGCGCGAAGTTTCGGGAGAATGAGCCATCGCTGGTTTCGCTCTCGTCGTCGTCCCACTGGTGTTTGGTCGGGGCGTACGTCCCGAGATCCGTTTCCAGTTCGCGGGCAACGGTCGTCGCAAGCGGCGCGCCGGCCTTCTCGATGCCGATGGTGAGGTCCACGTCGTCGCCTTTCTTCGAGAGCAGGTCAGCCATCGCCGCTCCTGCGTGGTACAGCCGGTTGCTGTCACGACCGACGGCGGACCAGTCGACGTGGATGTCGTGGGGACCGCCGTCGTCGCTCGTATCCGGTTCCGTGCCGGTGCCGCTGCGTTCGACAAGCCAACTCGCCGTCTCTCGGGAGACGTTGAGTTCATCAGCAATCTCGCCCTTAGAGAGGCCACGCTGTGCCAGGTCGGACGCGCTGTCGACAAGGTCGTCGATATTCTTCATACCATCATCTCCGTGTGCGAGGATTTAATAGGCAGTGTTCTTTAGCCACCAAAATCTATTTACAACAGTCGTTGTACTAATCTATTGGCTGGGTACACTCTCCCTGCTATCCGGGGCCAGGTGGCAATCCCGTCAGGTCACCAGCATCCCCATCCCTCAACCCGGCCGGCGCCAACCGTCTGTCACACAGCATGGTTGTCCACGGGACCGCACGCACCAGCGGTCAGGCGGGACTCTCCCGCCGTTCCCGTCCGTCGTCTCTCCCCGAACAGAACCCGGATAGCGTCTCGAACACCGACTCTGACACGGATTCGCCCGTTCCGTGTCGTTTCAGTTGTCGCCCAGTTTAAAGGTGTAGAGTCGCTGCTCACAGGCCGGACAGACGAGCGTCTCGTCGGGGTCCTGACGCGGTCCCAGATGGCCGCCACAGCACGACACCGACGACGACTCGACCAGGTCGGAGTCACAGACCGGGCACCTATCGAGAAACATCCGGAAGGCTTCCGCGCCAGCGACTCTGAGTCGCTCGTCGTCGAGACGCTCACCAAGGACCTCGTACGCTGCGAGCTCGGCGACGACGACCGGCCGGGGGAGGAGTTGTTTATGATCGGTGCCGAGTGCGATCCACTCCGCGTCGTCGACGTACGGTTCCGCGTGCCCGACCTGCTCCAGCGACGCCTGCAGTGATGTCGAGAGAGCCTCAAGTGATTCCGCTGCCAGTTCGTCCATTCGCTCGTGCCAGGCAGTGTCGACGGTCGCTTCGGGAAACAGCCGTTGGCCCTCAAGTTCGATGACGCCTGCTGCCGAGAGTTCCCGGAGGATGGTTTCGCCATCCAACTCCACATCCTCGGCCAGCGAGTCACGCTCCTCGTGGGCCATGGTGTCCTGCGTTGCCGCGTCGTGTGCGGACTCCCCGTGGAACCACTCGTCCGGGACCGGTGACGCCGCCACCAGCCGCGGGGCAAATTTGGGCGTGTACGGAACCAGATACCCCCGAAGGTAGACCACCGCGACGCCGCCAACGCCGATCAGCAGGCTCGCCCGCGAACGGTTGCGTGCGCGCAAGAACATGACAACAATTCCAACGAGCCCCAGATTCAGGATTGTACACGGCCAGCATCTGTTCACTCCGGTGTAGGATTCGTCGCTGAGGGTTTCGAGTACTCCCATCGGGTCGGATTCTTCCGGTGCGGGTTCCCGGCTCATGTTCGGACAACAGTACGCAGTCCCAAAATCCTTTAACAACAGCTGTGGTACAAAGTGTCATGAGCGATTCGCCGGTGACATACACCACGCTCGGGTCGACAGGCCTCGACGTGTCCGAACTCTGTCTCGGAACGATGAACTTCGGGAGCGCGGAGCCCTGGATGCTAAACGACGAGGCCGAGAGCCGTCGGATACTCGAACGGGCGCTCGATCTGGGTATCAACTTCTTCGATACGGCCAACGCGTATTCGAACGGCGAGAGCGAGCGGATACTCGGCGATGCTATCGACTCCGCTCGCCGCGGCGAACTGGTTCTGGCGTCGAAGGTGTACTTTGATATGCACGATGGACCGAACGGGAGCGGGCTCTCGAAGAAACATATCATCGACCAGTGTCACGCCACGCTGGACCGCCTCGGCGTCGACTATCTCGACCTCTACCAGATCCACCGATGGGACGACGACACGCCGATCGAAGAGACGCTGGACGCGCTGACGTATCTCGTCGACGAGGGGCTGGTCCGCTATATCGGCGCGAGCACGATGGCGAACTGGAAGTTCCAGAAGGCGCTGTACACCGCGGACATCGACGGGTACGAGCGGTTCGTCTCGATGCAACCGGAGTACAACGCCGTCGACCGACACGAGGAGGCGAACCTCCTGCCCGTCTGCGAGATGGAAGGGGTCGGTGTCATTCCGTGGTCGCCCCTTGCCGGCGGCTTCCTCGCCGGAAAGTACGACCGCGACGAGGACCTATCCGAAGGCCGAGCAAGGACGGACGAGTACACGGCAAACCGTTTCAGCGACGAGAACTGGGCGGTTCTCGACGAGGTGCGAGCGATCGCCGACGCGAAGGGTGCGACACCGGCACAGGTCAGTCTGGCGTGGCTCTGCCATCAGGACGTCGTCGACGCGCCGATCATCGGGCCGCGGACGATGGACCATCTAGAGGAGAACGTCGGGGCACTCGACGTCGACCTGACCGACGAGGAATGCGCTCGGATCGAGGCCCCGAAACAGCCACAGTGGCCGGTCGAGGGCAAGGACTGACCGTGGACTTCGATAGATAACCATGCACGTTAACTGCGTTCTCAGTTTCCCTGTACACACATGGACGACAGCGAACTAACCGATGTCCTCGAAGATGCCGGTCTCTCCCCGTATCAGGCGGAGGCCTATGTGGCGCTACTTGGGCTGGGGACCGCATCGGCGACCGACATCGCTGACTCCTGTGACGTTCCGGACCCACGGATCTACGACGTGCTCCGGGACCTGGAAACGAAGGGATATATCGAGACGTTCCAGCAGGACAGCCTGACCGCCCGTGCCCGCAACCCAGATGTGGTCCTTGAAGACCTCCGGTCCCGGTCGAGCAAGTACCTCGACGCGGCAGAGACGATCGAAGAGCGCTGGAACCAGCCCGAGATATCAGACCACGAGGTCAGTATCGTCAAGCGGTTCGAAACGGTCGTCAGCCGGGCCCGGGAACTTATCGAAACAGCCGAAAACCAGATTCAGGTCGGTGTAGACCCGGAGCAGTTCTATGCGGTTCGAGAGGAACTCATTGCCGCCCACGACCGCGGCGTGAACATCAAACTCAGCATCTGCACCGGGCCTGACGACGAAGTGCCACCGCTTTCCGACATCGAAGGGACCTGTACGGAAGCCCGAAACCGCAAGATTCCGGCCCCGTTTTTCGTGCTGGTCGACCGGACCTGGACGTGTTTTGCGCCCCACCACGACTCGGTCAACGAGTACGGCGTGCTCGTCAAGGATCGGACCCACACCTACGTCTTCCACTGGTTCTTCCTGACCTGTCTGTGGGAAATCTGGGACACACTGTACACTGAGCGGACGCCGGAAACCCCGACGACGTACGTCGACCTCCGCCACGCCGTCCGGGATATCGAACCGCTGTTGAACGAGGAGGCGATCATCGAGGCCGTCATTGTGGGGTACGATACAGAAACGAAAGAATCGGTTGAGCTGACAGGGCGGGTCACCGACATCGACTACACCGGGAGTAGTATCGGTCGGAAGGACCCCGTCCCACTGGCACAACTGGCCGGTCGAATCAGTGCGACGCTGGTTACCGACGACGGGACGTACGAAGTCGGTGGCTGGGGGGCCGTCATCGAGGAAATCGAAGCTACCGAGATTACGATTACGAACGTTCAGTACGAGTAACGAGACGCTGCTTTCTCAGGGTGGGTAAACTACCCCTCAGTTTACGCGTTTAAGACTCTCTGTGTGGCAAACAGCTGTTTGACCTATCCGTGCGTATATATACTGAAAGATTTATACGATACTTAATGGTCAATAACCTATCACGATCGCCGGGCTGAGGGAGACAATTAACAACACCTGTGGTTAATTATGGACAACCTTTAAGGTGTGTCCGGGATAGCTCAGAATAGATATGTCGGACAATGGCACAAGCGGCGAGCGGAACTCAACAGGCGTCTCCCGGCGACGGTTCGTCCGTGCCGCCGGCGCAGCAGGTGTCGTCGGTGGACTGGCTGGCTGTGCGGACTTCGTCGGCGGTGGTGACGGCGGTAGCGGTGACGGCGGCGACGGCGGTTCGACCGGCGATGGCAGCAGCGGCGAGACCACGACGGTCCAGTGGGGCTTCGACCCGGTGGCCGTCCAGAACAACGGCGACGCGATCAAGCAGGCACTGCACGACAACGGCCTGTCGGACGACATCGAGATAGAGTTCGTCCCGCGTGACCAGGACACCGGTGCGGCCCGGTCGAACTACAACCGACTGCTCTCGGCCGGCGAGACGAACCCGGATATGTTCCTGATGGACAACGGCTGGACGAACATCTTCATCCAGCGGGGACAGCTCCAGAACCTCTCGCAGACGCTGCCGGAGGAACTGCTCTCAGACGTGTCGGACAACTACTTCTCGGCGTTTACGGACACGGCACGGAACCCGAGCAACGGAAACCTGTTCGGCGTGCCGGTGTTCCCGGACTTCCCGACGATGCAGTACCGCAAGGACCTCGTCGAGGAGGCCGGCTACAGCCCCGAGAGCAACAACTGGGCGACCGAGCCGATGACGTGGGAGGAGTGGTCGAACATCGCCGCAGACACATACGACAACGCTGACGTCGATTACGGCTTTACGACCCAGTGGGACATCTACGAGGGAACCTCCTGTTGTACGTTCAACGAGGTCATGTCCTCGTGGGGCGGCGCGTACTTCGGCGGCCGCGACAACCTCTTCGGGCCGATCGGCGACCGGCCGATCACGGTCAACAACGAAGAGGTCATCAACTCGCTGAACATGATGCGGAAGTTCGTCCACGACGAGGAGTTCGACGGGCAGTTCGAGGGCTACGGCGGCGGCTTCACCCCGACCGAAATCCTCGGCTGGAAGGAGGAAGACGCTCGCGCGCCGTTCGTCAACGGCAACGCCGTCTTCCACCGGAACTGGCCCTACTCGCTGGCACTCGGCGGCCGCAATCCCGAGGAAACCGACGACCCGACGCTCGGCGAGAACCTTGGCGCGATGCCGATTCCGTACGCCGTCTCCGAGAGCGAGGCCGCACAGCCCGGTACGGGTGGCTCCACGGCCGCCCTCGGTGGCTGGCACATGACGGTCAACCCCAACAGCGAGGACTTGGACGCCGTGACGCAGGTCATTCGCGCCGCCATGGAGCCGGACTTCCAGCTCACGCTGCTGTCCGTCCAGGGCTGGCTGCCGCCGCGGCCTGAACTGTTCAACTCCAGCGAGGCCCAGAACGTGCCCGTCGTTGGCCGGTACATGGACACGCTGCAGGTCGCCGGTAACAACACGATGCCGCGCCCGGTGACAGGTGTCTGGAGCGACCAGTCCAGCAAGATCGCACAGCAAGCGAACCGCGCAGTCGGGCAGGAAGCCTCTTCGGCCGACGCGATGGCGACGCTGGAGTCCGCGCTGGCAGAGACCGAGCAGAACTGAAGCCACAGGCAAGCGTTACAAAACCACCCCTGTGATTATTTACCATGACACATTCAAACGACGGACGGAGGTAACCGAATGAGCACAGAAACCGGCCGTGAATCCAGACGCTCGGGGGCACTCGTCAGCGTAATGCGTTGGATGGAGAACCTCAGCGACACGCAGTACGCGTATCTGCTGTTGATTCCCGTGTTCGTGCTTCTGGGTGTCGTCGCGTTATACCCGCTGTTGCGGACCTTCGAGCTGTCGCTGTTCGCGATTTCGGCGGACTTTTCGAGCACTAACTTCGTCGGCGCTGGGAACTACGTCGAACTGTTCACCGGCGGGAAGAACCGGTACCTACCGGGTGGAACGACGTTCCTTCCTGAAGGATTTGGCTTGGGTGCATTGCTGAACAGCGCCCTCGTCGTCACGATAATCTTCGCTGTCACAAGTGTGCTGTTCGAGACGCTCATCGGCCTCGGACAGGCGCTCATCCTCGATCAAGACTTCTACGGTCGACGGTGGATTCGCGCGGCTATCATTATTCCGTGGGCAGTCCCCGTCGTCATCCAGGGGATAATCTTCTTCCTGATGTTCAATTCGAACGTCGGGTTCCTGACGCCACCGCTTGCTGACCTCGGATTGCTTGCGCCGACGAACACGCTCAACGACACGGCAAGTGCGACGTTTATCATCATCGTCGCCGACATCTGGAAGACCTCGGCGTTCATGGCCCTGCTCATTCTGGCGGGACTCCAGAGCATCGACCGGGGCCTGTACGACGTGGCGAAGGTCGCCGGCGCGACGAAATGGCAGCAGTTCAAACTCATCACCTTCCCGCTCATCCTGCCGACTATCGGCGTTGCCGTGTTATTCCGGTCGGTACAGGCGATGCGAGTGTACGGCATCATCGATACAGTGTCGAGCTGTACTGTCGTGCCGTCGCTGTCGTGTATGGTCGTCGCGACGTTCACCACCCGTGAGGGGACGTCCGCGGCCATCGCGTTCGTGACGGCCGCGATTATCGGCATCGTCGTGATGGGACTCATCGCCTGGCAAGGGGAGGACGCGATCTAATATGGCTACGCCAACCGATACCCAGGAGCAGTCGAGCGACGGACCGCTACAGCGCTGGACCCAGAGCGCCATCCAGAACCCGGACAAAGTGTACCGGGCGCTGTTTTACGCGGCGATGGTGTTTTTCCTGGTGACGACGCTGTTTCCCTTCTACTGGCTCATCGTACTGGCGGTGACCCCCGAAGGAAACCTGCTCTCGGGCAGCTTCCTCCCGACAGTGAACCTCTTTGGCGTCAGCGGGACGTTCCCGCTCCCGGTTCCGAAAGGCTTCAACCCAGGCGCGTTCGTCACGGTCTTCGAACAGGTGCCGTTCCACCTGTACATGCTGAACAGCTTCGCACTGGCGGTCACGACGACGGTCATCGTGCTGTTCGTCGCTAGCCTCGCCGGCTACGTGTTCGGCCGGCTTCGATTCCCTGGCCGCGCACTGCTGATGCTCGGTATTCTGGCGATCAGCTACTTCCCGCCAGCCGCGTTCGTCATCCCGCTGTTTCAGGCGTTCGCCGGCAACGCCCCGATCACGATACCGTTCACGTCCATCCCGCTGTTTACCCCACCGCGGCTGCTGAACACACCGGGGTCGATGGTGCTGCCGTTCAGTGCGTTGTTCATGCCGCTGTCCATCTTCATCCTGACGACGTTCTACGGCCAGATTCCAGACGGACTGGAGGACGCTGCACGGGTCGAAGGAACGACGCGGCTGGGCGCGCTGTTCCGGGTCATCATGCCGCTGTCCGCGCCGGGCGTGGCGACCGCGGCCGTGCTGACGTTCATCGCCGTCTACAACGAGTACTTCTTCAGCTCGATCATGGCGACCTCGCCGGAGGCGGCGAAATGGTCGCCGATCGTCGGCGGGATTCTCAGCTACCAGACCCAGTACACGACCCAGTACAACCTCATGGCGGCCGCGAGCATCGTCGGGGTCCTCCCCGTCGTCATCCTCGTCATCGTCGCACAGGAACGCATCGTCAGCGGACTGACCTCAGGCGCACTCAAGGAGTAACACAATGGCAAGAGTACGACTCGAACACGTAACGAAGCGCTACGACGACCAGGGTGACGTGGTGACCGCGGTCGACGACATGAACCTCGACATCGACCACGGCGAGTTTATCTGCTTCGTCGGCCCGTCCGGCTGCGGGAAGTCGACGACGATGGAGACTATCGCCGGGCTCACCATCCCGACCGAGGGTGAAATATACATCGGCGACCGCGAGGTGACGAACCTGCCACCGAAGGACCGCGGCATCGCGATGGTGTTCCAGAACATCGCGCTGTTCCCGCATATGGACGTGTACGACAACATCTCCTTCGGGCTGCGGCTACGGGACTATCCGCAGGACGAGATCGACCGCCGGGTCGAGCGAGCCGCGGACATCGTCCAGCTAGAGGGGATGCTCAACCGGATGCCCGAAGAGATGTCCGGTGGACAGCGTCAGCGCGTCGCCATCGCCCGCGCAATCGTGCGCGAGCCCGACGTGTTCCTGATGGACGAGCCGCTGGCGAACCTTGACGCGAAGCTCAAGGTTCATATGCGAACGGAGCTCCAGCGCCTGCACAAGGAACTGGACACGACAATCATCTACGTGACCCACGACCAGGAGGAGGCGATGACGCTGTCAGACCGGATCGCCGTCCTCGATTCGGGCCAGCTCCAGCAGATCGATCCGCCGCTGACCTGTTACAACGAGCCGGACAATCTCTTCGTCGCCGGGTTCATCGGCTCGCCGTCGATGAACTTCGTCGAAGGGACAGTCACCGAGACCACACTGGAAACACCGAACTTCTCACTCGAGTTCAATCCGTCGTCCATCGACGGCGTCGGAGTCGGTGACGACGTGACACTCGGCATCCGCCCGGAGGACATCTACCCGGGCGAACTCAAGTCGGAGGTTCCCGATCCGTCGGGAATGATTACGGCGACGACCGACATCCTCGAACCGATGGGCGACGAGATATTCGCCTACCTACTGCTGGGCGACGGCGAAACGTCGATGTCGCAGGAACTGGCGACGAACGACCAGTTGCTGATGAGCATCGATCCCGATTCGGACCTCGAAGAAGACGACGAGATCGGGGTCGTCATCGACCGACGGAACGTCCACCTGTTCGACTCGGCCACCGGTGAGGCGATCGTCCACGACCTCATTCCGTACGAGGCCGAAGGCACTGCATCCAGTAGCGAAGTAGAATCAGACGACTGATATGAGTAGCCACCTCGCGATGCTGTACTGGAGCGGGATGCTCGTGCTGTTTTTCTTCTGGGCGTACGGTATCGTGTCGTTCGTCCTCGATCTGAAGAACAAAATCGTCCCCGGCATCATCCAGTATCGGCGTGGTCGACGCCGAGAGAAGGCGAAACAGGAACAGGAAGAGGAACGTGAAGAGCGTGAACAGCAGTTGTATTAATTCAATTCGGTGATAACTTTTACCAATGACTGAGACCGTTCGGATAGGCATCATCGGACTGGGGAACATCGCGGACATTCACTGTACTAACCTCCAGCAGCTCGACCAGCCGGTCTCGATAGCGGCGGGCGTCGACGTCGATGCCGATGCGCGCCGCCGGTTTGCCGAAACGTACGATGCGGCAGTGTACGAGGAAGCCGCGGCGATGTTTGAGACGGTGGATGCCGTGCTGGTGACGACGCCGAACAGATACCACGAGCAGTACGTCGTCGCGGCGCTTGAGGCGGGGCTGGACGTACTCGTCGAGAAGCCGCTGGCGCACACGCTCGAAAGCGCCGAACGGATCGCTACGGCTGCCGAAGCGGCCGACGGGTTCTGTATGGTCGGCTTCCACAAGCGGTTCGCCGATCCGGTCAAGACGTTGGTGGGCTACCGCGACGCGGGTGATATGGGCGAGATATCTCATATCGAAGCGAACTACATCAGGCGTCGCGGCGTTCCCGGCCGCGGGTCGTGGTTCACGTGTAGCGACGTGGCGGGCGGCGGGTCGCTCATCGATATCGGGGCCCACGCTATCGACCTGGCGCTACACGTTGCTGGCCATCCGGACGTCGCCGAGGTGTCGGGTGACACCCGCGCTCAGTTCGGCGTCGACGAAGAGTACGCCTACGTCGAGATGTGGGGCGAAGATCAGGGCGCAGCCGAGTTCAGCGTCGACGATTCGGCGAGTGCCTTCATCCGCTGTGATGACGGTACGACGATATCCCTAGAGGTCGCGTGGGCGACGAACCGGCCGGACAGTCAGGAGTACTACGTCCGCGGCACCGGTGCGGGTGCGAAACTCGACCTCGCGGACCAGTCACTGACGATGCTCGAAACGGCCGACATCGGTCGGATGCACCACCGAACGACCGACATCGAGACGCAACGATCGGACCCGCAACGAAAGGAGCAGTCACGGTTCGTCTCGGCGGTCCGAGACGGGACGCCGCCGTCGGTGAACACCGTCGAGCAGGCGCTACGGGTCCAGCGCGTGATGGACGGAATCTACCGCTCCAGCGAAACTGGTGCGGCCGTCAGCATCGGTAGGACAGAGACCTGAAGAAAGACTTAATCCCCAGTGTTCTCACTCTCTGCCTGGCATGAAAGTGATTGGTGTTACGCGGGACGACGACGGCCCACAGCTCCTAGAGCGGGAGCGACCGTCGCCTGATCCGGGCGAGGCACTCGTCCGGACGCTCCGCGTTGGTGTTGACGGCACAGACCACGAAGTCCTGAACGGGTCCCACGGCGGGTTCCCCGACGGGGCAGACCACATGGTTCTCGGACACGAGGCGGTCGGCGTCGTCGAAGAGCCCAATGGCACGGGGCTTGAGGCGGGGCAGGTCGTCGTCCCGACCGTCCGACGGAAACCGAACGGTGAAACGAACGAGTACTTCCGCCGGGGTGAACCCGACATGGCACCTGACGGCGAGTACACCGAACGCGGCATCGTCGGCGACCACGGCTTCATGGCCGAGTACTTCACCTCGCCGGCGGACTTCCTCGTACCCGTCCCCGAGTCGGTCGCGGAGTACGGCTTCCTCGTCGAGCCGCTCTCGATCACCGAGAAGGCCAACGAGCACGCCTACGCGACGCGGGAACCGTTCGACTGGCGACCGGAAGCCGCCTGCGTGCTCGGCAACGGCTCGCTCGGTCTGCTGACACTGTGGATGCTTGAACAGGAGTACGACCGCACCTACTGTGTCGGTCGGCGGGACCGACCCGATCCGACGGTCGACATCATCGATGAGATCGGGAGCACGTACGTCGATTCCCGCGAGACGCCGGTGGACGAACTCCCGGATGCCTACGAGGCGATGGACTACATCTACGAGGCGACCGGGTTCGCCCCCCACGCGTTCCAGACGGTCAAGGCGCTCGACCAGAACGGGGTCGGCGTGTTGCTCGGCATCCCGGAGCCGTGGGAGTTTGAAGTCGATGGCGGTTCGCTCCACAACGAAATCGTCCTGCACAACAAGTGTCTCATCGGCACGGTCAACTCGCACGTCTCGCACTTCGAGGACGCCGTCGAGACGTTACAGGAGCTTCCGGAATGGTTGCTTGATGATCTGATCACGACGGTTACCGACCCGGAGCACGTCGAGGCGGCCTTCGAGGATGGGGACGATCAAATAAAGGCAGTCGTCGAGTTCGATTCGCTGTAACTCCTCGGGCCGAACCGCGCCCGAGCTTTTTCGTCGCAGTATGGTCTGGATAGCCCCCATCTATAAGCGGATCTGTCGGTCACATGTAAGCTAACAGATGTAAGGTAGTGGGGTATTTACTCACATACGATTAATTTGTTTTACCGCTCAAACACGAAAAATCACGTAATATAGATGATTTACCGGGATCGACCCGAATGTCAAATGGTGACTTTCGCTATACAGAAGTATTAAGTGCGAATCTTCAATAAGGAATTATGAGGTATTGGTGCAACCATGACTGACGACAATTCAAATAAACGGTTGACGCGGCGTAACGCTCTTCGGATTGCTGGCGCAGCAGGTGCGGCCTCGCTGGCTGGCTGCGGTGGGAGTGACGGTGGTGACGGCAGCAGCGGCGACGGCAGCAGCGGTGACGGTAGTGACGGCAGCAGTGGCGACGGCAGCAGCGGTGACGAAAGTACTGACAGCGGAACACAGTACAGCACACTTGAGGTCGCCCACTGGTGGGGTGAAGGCGACGGACTGGAAGCGATTCAGTCCGTCATGGATGCCTTCAAAGAGCAACACCCGGACGTTCCGTTCGACGAGAACCTCATCGCCGGCGGTGCAGGTGACAACCTGCAGGCGAACATCCGGACACGGGTGCAGAACGGCAACCACCCGAGTACGTGGCAGGCCTGGCCCGGAAACAATCTGCTTCCGTTCACCGATGCGAACCTGCTGAAGGACATCGGCGACTCCGTGTGGTCGGAGAACAGCATGGAGGACGCGTACCTCCAGGGTGTCAAGGACGCGGCCCAGCCCGCCGGGAACTACGTGACGGTCCCGCTCAACATCCACCGGATCAACAACCTCTTCTACAACGTCGAGGTCGTCGAGGACGCCGGGGTCGACCCGATATCCCTCGAAACGCCGTCTGACCTCGTCGACGCGCTGTCGACGGTGAACGATGCCGGTTACACCGGAATGGCACATCAGACTGGGTCGCCGTGGTCCAGCTTCCAGATGTTCGCGACGGTCCTTCTGGGCGAAACGGACGCCGAGACCTACAGCGCCATCTTCGTCGACGGCGAAGTCGACGCCAACAGCGACGCGCTGGAGTCGGCAGTCGAGACCACGCAGTCCTATCTCGACTACATCCCGAGCGACGCCGGTTCAATTTCCTGGACCGAGGCCAACAATCAGGTCATCAACGGCGAAGCGGCGTTCCTCCACCAGGGTGACTGGGCGGCCGGAACGTACATCACGAACGACCTCACCTACGGCGAGGAGTGGGACCACGTGACGTTCCCGGGCACCGACGGCTACTACGCGCTGAACATGGACTCGTTCCCGTATCCCGTCAACAACCCGTCCCCGGAAGCGACCACGCTGTGGTGCCAGTTCGTCGGGACGACGGAGGCACAGGAGATCTTCAACCCGAAGAAGGGGTCGATTCCGCCGCGGACTGACGTGAACACCGATCCGTTCAACGACTTCTCCAAGGATCAGATAGAGGACTTCCAGAACAGCGATGCCCAGCCGCCGTCCGTCGCACACGGCTTGGCCGCACCGCCGGCAGTCAAGTCCTCGCTCGAATCCGCTATCTCATCGCTGAACTCCGGCGCTTCGGCCGCGGACGTCGTCTCCCAGATCTCCAACGCCTACTAACACCGCACCGACAGCGCACAGTCTTTTGCCGTAGCGACTCGGGCAACCGGAGTCCGCAGAGGTAGGCAGCCGCTGTGACGAGCCAACGATCAGTAGCCGATACTCATCTGACTGATCCTGAAACTGTCTGCTGAAGAGAGTGCCGAAGTTCTTAGTACTCGACTCGCAAACGCCCCACTATGTCTAGTGACGACTTGGAAGCATCGCTCGAACAGGTGATTGCGCGGTTCAATCTCGGCGAGTACGAGATTTCAGCCTACCTGGCCGTGCTACAACACGGTGAGCTGACAGCGTCGGAAATCTCGGAGAACACGGACATTCCACAGCCGCGGGTGTACGATACGGTCCGGAGCCTCAGCGACGTCGGTCTGGTCGAACTCAAGGAGTCCCGGCCGATGAAGGTCCTAGCCATCGATCCTCGAGAAGCTTTCGAGGGGATTCAGGACTCGCTCGACGACCTCGTCGACGACCTGTCCTCGCGCTACACGGCACCCGCACGGGAGCCCGAGGCTGTCTCGCTCGTCAAATCCCGACCGACGATACTCCGGTATCTCGAAGACATCATCGAGACGGCCGAGTACGAACTGACGCTATCCTTGACGCCGGCCCTGCTAGAGCGGTTCGAAGACAGGCTTGCAAGCCGGAAGCAGTCCGGCATCGCGATCGAGATTCTCATTTCGCCGAGCGTGGACACTCCCGACCCGGCGCGGTTCGATTACGAATCCATCGCGACCACGGTGAAGGCCCGCCGCGGTATCACGACACCGGTCGTGGCCGTCGCAGACGGGAACTACTCGATGTACGCCACCCGCGAGAGCGTCCGCGGTGACACGGACCGGTACGGCGTCATCTTCAACCGGTCGGAACTCGGGTTTCTGGTGTCCGGGTTCCTCAACACGGTGCTGTGGACGACTGCCGAAACGATTGCTAGCGACGGCGAAGGACTGCCGTTCCCACGCCGCTATGGGACGATCAGGCGCTGTATCTCTGATCTGGTGACGCTGGACGGGGAGTTCTACGCAACTATAGAGGGCCGGGACGTCGAAACGGGCGACCACCGGGTCGTCGAAGGCAAAGTGGACCAGGCGTCGTTCAGTTCGAACCGCGAGGTCGCGACGCTGGTCGTCGAAACGGCCGATGGGCCGGTTGAGGTCGGTGGACAAGTCGCTGCGTTCGAGGATATCGAAGCGTACGAGATTCGGATCGGGACGGACGAACCGCCCGAGAACTGATTATACCGTCACCACTGCTGTTTCTCGCGCTGGCTCCCCGATTGTAGACGGTCAATACAGAAGCGAGAGACAACAGTCGATAACAAGCGAGTGCGGCCGAACGAGTCGACAGCGGAGACAATGAGCACCGTGGGTGGGCAACCCACGGTGATTGCATGACCCTTCGGGCTGGCGAAGTATGTCAGAGGCACGATATCGCCGGGCCCGAACGTGGCAATTCCACGAGACCAACGTGCTCCATTGCGTTCAGCGGGGACGTGGTCGTACGTGGACAGCAACAGTGTCTGCGTCGTGAGCGGTAAAAAAGATGGGCACATTGGCTGCAATAATATCCAGTGCCCGAGAGAATAGTGTCCCAGCCGAAGAAGATTCCATTACAAATGGAAACTGATATGTATGAAAAATATGATCTACAGTGTATGGGGACAGTATGGGCGTAGAATCGCTTATTCAGTACGTTCGAACGTCGTCTGTCCGGACGGATATCATCGGCTCGCTGTGTCCCGGAGCCAAGGCCACCAACGAACTGCTGTCAGCAGTCACCGCGAGCGAGTCAGCGATCTACGATGCACTTTCGAACCTCGAAGGCCGCGGTCTGGTCACCTCGATGGATGACGGGTGGCAACTTACCGGCACCGGCCGTCTGGTCGCGGATACGATTCACCGCCAGCAGCGCCTGGAGGAACTCTTCGCTGTGGCCCCCCAGTACTGGGAGTCCCACGACACGTCAGTGCTGCCACAGCCGTTCCGGTGTCGCCTGCCCGAACTCGACGAGTACACAATCATTCGTGGCACACAGACCGATATCAACCGCCCCGTCCGCGAAGTTGTCACCCGCGTCGAGAACGTCTCGAACTGCGACGCTGTTTCGCCCGTCTACCACCCCGAATACGAGGCGGCTATGCCCGACAACGCCGATTCGAGGCTGATCGTAAGCTGTGCTGTCGTCGACGAGATGCTCGGCAAGGAGTCCGTCTCACTGGATACGGCTCGATACGAGGAGACGATCGTCCGTGTCACGCCGGTCCCGTACGCACTCGCCGTCGCCGACGACTGGATGATCCTGACGCTTCCAGAACTCGACGGGGCCTGGCCATCAGCGAAGATTATATCCGAAGCGGACAGCGCCATTTTATGGGCGAGAGACCTGTTTACGCATCTCTGGGAAGATGCCACCCCGATAGAGACGTATCTCGCCGACCACTGATTTTGGCAAACCTAAACATTCAAGAACCGTGGGTTCTGACGGACGAGCAATGGCTATTCAGGGCACGCGGACCGAAGAACCGGGCGGCTACACGTTCGACGACCTCGCGGTCGTCATGGGGACGTACAACGAAGAAGAAGCGATCGGCACCGTTCTCGACGATATCGCGACAGTGACTGACGGCCGCGCAGAAGTCGTCTGTGTCGATGGGTCCAGTGACCGGACACCGGAGATCGCCCGCGACCACGGTGCGACAGTCGTCGAACAGGAACCACAGGGGTACGGCGTGGCGGTCCGCGAAGCCGTGTTGACACCGGATCGCCCGGTCGTCGTCACGACAGACTGTGACGACACGTATCCGATGGAACGTCTGCCCGACTTTCTGGCGGAGATAAACGACGGGGCCGATGTCGTCAGCGGTGACCGGTTGTACTACGGGGCCGAACAGATGCCGGCGATGAACAAACTGGGGAACGAACTGTTCGCCCTACTCGCGAGTGTGCTCATGAGCAAGCGCGTCCACGACACGACCACCGGAATGCGCGCCTACCGCCGCGAGATACTCCAGAAGATCGTCTGGACCGAGAACACCGGGCTCTCGGCGGAACTGCTCATGCGGCCGCTGATGCGCGGCTACGACGTGCGTGAGCGCCCAATCGAGTACGACGAGCGGAAAGGCGAGACGAAACTCGACCCGTTCTCCGGCGGGGCCGCCATCGCAAAGTCTATCGTTCGGGTTGCGCTGGAAGAGCGGTTCCGGTAACCCAGCGAGAAATCGGCGACGGGAGCCGGCTCACCGGTCGCTCGGTGGCTGCTGGTAGCTACTCGTGCCGCCGGGGTAGCCCTGCGGGTTCTCGATACCGACAAGCTCGCCGCCGGTCGGCGAACTGTACAGCGCGAACAGGAGGTCGTTGACGAGATAGTAGCGCACGCGGTGCCTTGGGTCGCCATGCGGGTTCGGATCGGCGACCTTGACGCCCATTCCCCGGAGCGTTTCTTCTTGGGTCGCAGCGTCTACCGCGACGAAGTTGCTGTTTTCCCATTCTCGTGTGTACGCGTCCAGATCTGCGACGGCTGCTGCCATGTCCGCTGCTCGCTCGGAGTCTGCCTCGACGCGTCCGGCGACGTAGCTGTCGACAAACTCCTCTCTGCCCGCTACCTCGCTCGGATAGACGATAGCGGCGACGGCCCGGTACGTTTCCCGCTCGTGCTCGCCGAACTCCGATTCGGAACTGGCAGCGTCGGCCTCTGACTCGGCAGTATCGTCATCTCCCGACTCGTCCCAGGCGAGCGCCGCCGCGCCGCCGGCGACAGTGACACCTGCCGCGCCAAGTGCTTTCAGTGCGTCGCGTCTGGTAAGTTCGTACTCAGTCATCGGTGAGTCTCACGTGGTTTCGGCTGTCGTGGTCGCGTTCATGCTGATTCCGTCGCGATGCGCGCCCGGGACGTACGCCGCTTCGCCGCCACAGCGACGTTGATCCTTACAGACTTCGAGTCGTGGCGTCAGCGTCCGGACGCCACCGTCCGCCCGGTTGACCGGCAGCTCCGCCCGGTATTCGAACCCTGCACCGGTACCGTAGTCGACGAACATGACGAGCGTGACCGTCCCGTTCTCCGGCGTCGGCACGCCAACCTGCTCGTCGATCCCGTCGCCGGTGAGCCGCGTCCGATCCCGGTCGGTCGAGAGCTGCAAATCCAGCCTGTCGGCCCCGGTGACGGTCGCGTAGTCGTTCTCACCCTCGCTCGTGAGCCGGATCGAGACCAGCGCGGCCTGTTCCGGAACCGACGCCGACACGTCCGTCCGGACTGTCTCGCCCTCCGCTACAGACACCGGCTGGAGCCGCGGCTCGACGGGCAGCCCCAGATACGGGACCCACTCGCCGCGGAACACGTAGCGGTAGTAGGTCCGGTCCGGGTAGGCGTCGATCACGTCGAACTGGCGGTGTTGCATCGCATAGACGGTGTCGCCGTCGAAGCCCGGGTCGTTGCGGACTGACTGGAACGGGTGATTCAGCCAGTCGCCATAGGGCGTCGGGAGCAAGACGAGGCTGTTGTCGAGGTCTCGCTCGTCAAACGGCTCGTAGGCCTGTTCGAACTGCTGGGTCACCTCGTAGTTGTCCGAAACCGGCTCGGCCACCGTCGTGACGGCCGCGCCGCCGCCCAGCGCCGCGCTACAGAGCGCCACCGCGAGCAGGACCGGGCGGACCCGGTCCGCGCTGACCTGTTCGGTGACCAGCCGCTGCGTCCGTTGGGCGACAGTAACGACGCCGACAGCACCGAAAGCAGTTAGCGGAACGAGCATATCTACGTGGTAGAACGGCCCCAGAAAGGTGACCAGCCCGTCGGTCGGGTCTGAGAGGTCGCCGAGCATATTCACCGTGCCCCAGAAGTAGCCGTTGCCGAGCGGGACCGTCAGGAGGACGCCGGCCAGCGCCGCCTGTCGGCCATCTATCCCGCGGCGTGCAACGGCTCCGAGTCCGACGGCTGCAGCGAGCGTCCCCAGCGGCCCGGCGACGACCCACTGAGTGACGAGCTTCCAGAGGAGTTCGGCGTTCGCGTCCAGCGACATCGCCGGCGTGAACTCGCGGGAATAGCCCAGAATCTCGCGGTAGCCAAAGCCCGGCCCGTCCTGCGGGGCGAATACCTCGTACGGGAACAGCATGGCGGAGCCGGTGACGACGTGGTTGTATGCAAGCGTCGCGGCGACGCCAGTAAGCCCGCCGACGGCAGTCAGCGACAGACGCTTGAATCGCGCCGGGTCGCGCGTCTGGAGCGACCACAGCGCGTGGATGATGAACGGCGTTGCGAACAGCACGGCGGTGTACGGCCGCGCGAAGAAAGCAATGCCAATCGAAAGGCCGGCACACGCGGCCGTCTTTCGGCTTCCGGTCCGGTCGGCGTGGAGGTACGCCGCGGCGAAACCGAGGTTCCAGAGCGTCGCTGGCACGTACGAGAGGAACACCGAGGCGTCGACAAGAAAGAGCGGTGACCCAAACATGAGGAGCGTCGCTATCACACCCGTTCGGGCGTCGAACGCCTCGCGGACGGTGTGGTACGTCAGCGCCAGGACACCGGTCCCGATCAGGCCGAGCGCGACGCGGTACCCGCCGAGCAGTTTCCCGACGGCGAACATCGCCGCCGGAACCGGCGCGTATTTCGGATACAGCCGCCCGCCGTCGGCCACGAAGAACCACGGCCGGAACGCCTCCTCGACTGGCGGGTACATGAACAGTTGTCCCTCCAGCAACATCGCGGCCTGCTGGAGATAGACACCTTCGTCGTGGTTCGTGGTGTGGTGCGGAAAAACGACGTGGGCGAGCGCGAAGACGATGAGCCCGCCGAGCAGTGCCACCAGCCCCGCCTGTACCCCCGGCCGGCGCAGTCGCGTCATTCCGTCGGATACCAGGCCAGGTCGTGGTCGGCGACCAGGTCAACCTCGACGGGCTGGCCCGGCTCGAACGTCTCGACGTGGTTGTGCATACAGTGGACGACATCGCCGCTATGGAGCTCGACCCGATAGACGAACGAGGGACCGTTGTACTGGCGATGGACGACGTAGCCGTCGGCTTTGGACTCGTTCGTGGGCATCGCCTGCAGGTCGTCGGGCCGGACGAGCACGTCCACCATCGCACCGTTGTACGCCTCGACCGGCCCGTTCAGTAACTCGACATTGAACGAGCCGAGGCCGGTCTCGATGACGTCGCTGGTCACCCGGGCAGAGAGGAAGCTTGCCTGCCCGAGGAAGCTCGCGACGAAGCGGCTCTCAGGGTTTTCGAATACCTCAGCGGGGTCGCCGACCTGAGCAATGGTTCCGTCGTTCATGATGGCGACGCGGTCGCTTATCGACAGCGCTTCCTCCTGGTCGTGGGTTACCGATATCGCGGTGACGCCGGCACGCTTGAGGATTTTGCGCACCTCCTCACGCATCTCGACACGCAGGCGCACGTCCAGATTCGAAAACGGTTCGTCCAGCAGGAGCACGTCCGGCTCCGGGGCCAGCGAACGGGCGAGTGCGACGCGTTGTTGCTGGCCGCCCGAAAGCTGGCTTGGCATCTTGTCGTGATGGGTCGAGAGGTCGACCAGTTCGAGCAGTTCGTCGACCCGTTCCGCGACGGCGACTTCTTCCATCTCAGTCAGACCGAAAGCGATGTTTTCGGCGACGGTGAGATGTGGGAACAGGGCGTAGTCCTGAAAGACGATACCGACGTTTCGTTCCTCCGGCTTTCGGAACGAGGAGCCATCGGCGATGACCTCGTCGGCGATAGAGATCTGCCCGTCAGAGGGGCGCTCCAGCCCGGCAATCATCCGGAGCGTCGTCGTTTTCCCACACCCCGAGGGGCCAAGCAGCGTCAGCAGCTCGCCGTCTTTCACGTCGAGCGAGAGGTTCTCGACGGCGACTTCGTGACCGTAGTCCTTGGAAACATCATCCAGTTCGAGGACAGTCCGGTTCGGGTTCGCTACCGCTGCGTCCACGTCGTCGAAGTCCGATGTTTGCTGTGTGCGTGTTTGTCGAGACATTAGCTTGTGTCCTCCCGTCGAAGAATGACCAGCATGGAGAGTCCGGAAAGGCCAACGAGCACGAGGGCCGGGACCGCCGCCTGTCCGTAGTAGCCGGCACCCTGGACGAGCCAGATGTACGTGACGAAGGTTTCGAAGCCCGTCGGGCGTAACATCAACGTTGCCGGCAATTCCTTCATGGTCGTCAAGAACACCAGCGCGGCCCCGGCGGCGATACCCGGGGCGACGAGCGGCAAGACGACTTTCCGGAACGCCGAGAGCGGGTGATAGCCCAGCGACCGCGCCGCCTCGATGTACTGCGGGTCGACCTGGAGAATCGAGGATTCGGTCGTCCCGACGGCCTGCGGGAGGAACCGAATCACGTACGCGAACACCAGCAGGATGACGCTCTGGTACAGGAAGGGGACGTACCGGAGCCCGAGGTACACCAGCGCCAAGCCGAGCACGACACCGGGGACGGCGTAGCCGACGTACGTGGCCCGCTCGGGAAGCGACGAGAGACCCGAACTGCCGCGCGCGGCGAGGTACGCGATGGGGAGTGCCGCCACGACACAGATGGCGGCCGCGGCGGCCGCGAGGCCAACAGAGTTCCAGGCGTAGGACGCTTCGAACGCGAAGCCGCCGCCGGTGTAGCCCGTGCCGGAACGCAGGAGCCACTGGAGCAGGATACCGATCGGCAGTACCAGACACAGGGATGCGATAGCACCGCAAAACAGCAGTGCCGGGGCTTTCCAATAGCCGAGCCTGATGAGCCCGGGTCGACGTGAGCCGCTGCTGACGTAAGCCCCGTCCCGGCCGGCGCTGAGGCGGGACTCGACGGCGAGGATGCCAAGCGCCATCACGAGCAGCAGCATCGAGAGCACGGAGGCGTAGTCGAGCCGGCGCGCGCCGAACTCGTTGTAAATCATCCGCGTGAACACGTCGTACTGCATAATCGCCGGTGTTCCGAAGTCAGAGAGCGCGTACAGCGCTACCAGCAGCGCGCCGGCGGCGATACCCGGTGCGATCTGTGGCAACGTGACGCGGCGGAACGCCTCCCAGCGAGTGTGGTTCAGCGTCCGGGCGGCCTCGACGACGGTCCCGTCGAACGACAGCAGGGACGCGCGCGTCGTCAAAAACACGTACGGGTACGTAAACAGTGTCAGGACGAGTATCGCGCCGTGCAGGCCGTATATCGTCGGGATTTGCTCGATACCGAGCGGCGAGAGCAGATCCGCGAGGACGCCCCGGGGGCCAAACGCCGAAACGAACGCGAAGGCCCCGATATAGCTCGGAACGACCAGCGGCAACGCGGACGTGATCGTCCAGAACCGCTTGAACGGCAGGTCGGTCTGGGCGGTGAGAATCGCTAGCGGAACGCCGATGAGAATCGATGCGACAGTGACGCCGGTCACCAGTACCAGCGTGTTCAGCGTCACCGAAACAGTCGTGTCGCTTGTCAGCAATTCGACCGCACGCGCGGACTCGATTTCACCTGCCCGGAGAAAGATCCACACCAGCGGTGCCAGTAACAACAGCGAGATCGCCAGCGAGACCACTGCGAGCAGTGTGTGTGGAGACGAGTCTCGCTCCGACGTCGTCGCTTGCTCCCGAAGCCGCTCGTAGCGGTCTTTTGTACCCATATTAGAGGACGCCAGCGTCTCGAAGTAAGTCAACGGTTCCGGCCACGTCGGCCAGTTCGGTCAGGTTGATGTCCGGCGGGTTCAGTTCGTCGATGCGCGGCAGGTCGCCGACCGGTGCGACACCCGGAATCATCGGATACGCGAACGTCCGGGTGGCGAAGAACTCCTGTGCCTCCGCCGAGAGGACGTGCCGGACGAAGTTCGACGCCAGGTCCGCGTTGTCGGTTCCGTTGATGATCTCCAGACCCGAGACGTTGACGAGTGCGCCAGCGTCGCCTTCGGTGAACGCGAGGCCGATGGGCGAGCTTTCGCGCGCGGACTGGACCCGAAGCGTGTAGTAGTGGTTGGCGAAGCCGGCGGCCAGTTCCCCGTCAGCACAGGAATTGGAGACGCGGAACTCGTCGTCGTAGGTACTGATACCGTGGTCCTGCATCGCCTGAAGCCAGGACATCGTCTCGTCGTCGCCGCGAATGAGCCGCATCGCGGTGACGAACGACTGGAACGCACCGTAGCTCGGCGCCCAGCCCATGTTGTTTTCGAGGGCGGCCGTCTCGGGGAACTCCTGCACCGACGACGGAATATCGGAGTCGGAAATCTGGTTCGTGTTGTACGGAATCGCCCGGGCGCGTCCGGCGATGCCCACCCAGCGCCCCTCACTGTCCTGATAGGCTTCGGGGACCGTCGAAAGGGCCTCATCGGGGAGGCTCGCTGTCGCACCGGCGTTGGCCACGGCACCGAGCGAACCGGCGTCGATAGACATGAACACGTCGGCAGGACTCGCGTCGGCCTCGTTCTCCTCGATAATCCTGTTTGCGAGGTCACTGGAGGGTTGCCGCCTGTGGTTCGCCGAGAAATCCGGGTAGCGTTGTTCGAGCAATTCGATAAGGTCGAGATACAGTCCGCCCTCCCCGCCACCGAGATACACCGTCAGTTCGCCACTGAGGTCCGGTAGATCCTCGATGGAGGTGCCTCCGGGTGCCTCCCGCTGTGCTACCAGTGGGCCAGAGCCACGGAAGTCCGAAAGAGAAATCTGCCCGGTTCCGGTGCCGGACTCACCGTCACCGCCATCGCCCCCGCCGAGAATGCCGGAACAACCGGCAAGCGCTGTCGCGGCAGTCGCGCTGCCGAGAGCAAGGAAGCGCCGTCGAGACTGCGTCGCGTTGCGTCCAGTCATATCGTTAGAATCACTCATTGTTTGATTTAGGGTTGCCTAAACAACTTAGGCCTTTCTAGTCGTCGGCGGTTGCGGGGACCTGTTCCGTCGCGGCGGCGTCCAGTTCGTCGAGACATTCCAGCCAGTCGAGCATGAATTCGCCGCAGTAGTTAAGGAAGGCACCGTTTTCCCAGTCGCTGAAATCGCCGTCGGCCATCGCTGTAGCGATTGCATCGAACACCTCACCGTAGGAATCGGCGTCAGCGCCAGCCTCGTCGACGATCTCCCAGACGTGCTCGTTGAGTTCGAGCCCGTGGACTTCGTTGGTCAGGTCCGAGAACGTCGAACGGGGCGCTTTGTTGTGTTCACACAGTGGGTCGCCGTTGTAGATCTGCTTGCCCAGCACGTCACAGGCCCGCTTGAGGAACACGCCCGACCAGATATCATCAAAGCGACCGACATCCCATTCGTTATCGTCCATCGGGAGCTGGTAGAACGCCGGGATGACTTCGCGGCGGAAGGCGAGGTTCATCGAGCAGACGGTGAGGTACTGCCCCTCGGCGGCGACAAAGTCATCGCCGAAATCCGCCCCGCTAGTACGGGTCTGGGCCTGTCCCTGCAGGTCACCGTCCATCAGGATACGAACGGCGTCGAGGTCGGGCACGTTCGTCCAGAGGCCCTGCGAGGCGACTACGTCGTCGACCTGAGTCGCTTCCGTCGAAACCGTTTCGTCCATTGCGGCGTAGGGGTAGCCACGCGGGTAGAGGCCGTGTTCGTCCTCGTTCTGGTAGAGGACGTTGACCCACTGTTCGTCGGAACTGACCGTCTCGATTTCGCCCTCGAAGGCCAGATTCGACATATGCGTCCCGAAGAAGTCCGCATCCTCGTGTGGCAGCGTGTCGTCGTCGATGAACACGCCGTACTCGTAGTCGTTGGCCCACATGTAGAGGAGGCCAAACGATGTCTGGGCGTGACTCGCTTCAGGAATGAGGTGCGAATACTCGCTCGCGCCGTGGGTCTCGAACCACGCCTCGCGGTCGGTCCCGTCATAGACGGTCCCGTCGACGCCCTCCTCGTCAAGCATCTGTTCCATCGCATCGGTGTCACAGAAGTCCTCAGTGATGAGCACGACGAACAGTCGGTCCAGATCGAACCCGTGGTCCCGGGCGTTCTGGAAGTACGACCGCATACATTCGTGGTTTCGTATCGTCGGCACCATCACGCAGATGTCGGCTGTCATGTACTGACTTCACGTCTTTAGGCAATCCTAAAAGGCTTGGCGTTCTCACTTTGCAGCCCTCGTGAGTCTGTTTTTCAGCCGTCATTTCTCCTGTGATAGGATCATCGTTATATTCTGACTTCGACGTCAAATGTTGTATAAGGCGAACTATTATTTGGCTGTGCTTTGCCAGATTAGGTGATGAGCGTACGAAGCAACAGGGCTCCCATCAACCACAAATGAACCTGGAAAATCAAACCTGTGTCGTCACTGGGTCCTCGCGCGGTATCGGCCGCGGAATCGCCAAAGACCTCGGTGCCCACGGGGCCAATGTTGTTGTTAATTACCGATCCTCAGAGGCGGAAGCCCGCGCCGTCGTCGAGGACATCCGCGAGAGCGGCGGCACCGCTATCGCGGCCCAAGCCGACGTGGCGAAACTCGATGAGGTCCGGGCGATGCGCGAGAAGGTGGCCGACGAGTTCGGACCCGCGGACGTGCTCGTCAACAACGCCGGCATCACCATCGACAAGAAGTTCGAAAACATGACTCGCGACGACTGGGAGACGGTTATCGATGTCAATCTTGGCGGTGTGTTCAACGGGACGAAAGCTTTCTACGACGACATTCGCGACGCCGAGCATGGCCGACTGATAAATATCTCTAGCGTCGTCGGCCAGCAAGGCAACATCGGGCAGGCCAACTATGCGACGACGAAATCCGGGTTGTTCGGATTCACACGGACGCTTGCGCTCGAACTGGCACACACGGGCTCGACCGCGAACTGCGTCGCGCCGGGCTTTGTCAAGACCGATATGCTAGAGGAGGTGCCCGAACGCGTGCAGGAGAAGATTCTGCGGGAGATCCCGCTCGACCGGTTCGCACGCGTTGAGGACATCGCCGGCATCGTGAGGTTCGTCGCCAGCGAGGAATCGAGCTACATGACAGGACAGGTACTTGGTGTTAACGGCGGGATGGAGTGGTAGGATGAGTCAACAGGAAGAACCAGAAGAGGAGACTGGAGCGCCTGACGACGCGGTCGAAGAGTTGCGACAGAAACGAGCCGAAGCCGAACTCGGGGGCGGTGAAGCCCGCATCGAATCCCAGCACGAGAAGGGCAAGATGACCGCCCGGGAGCGCATCGACTTCCTCGTCGACGACGGTACGTTCAACGAGGTCGATCCGTTCGTCGAGCACCGGTCGACGAACTTCGGTATGGAGGAGAAGCGCTTCGCCGGTGACGCAGTCGTCACCGGCTACGGTGAGGTCGACGGTCGGAAGGTGTTCCTGTTCGCCCACGATTTCACCGTGCTCGGGGGCTCGGTCGGCGAGGTCGTCGCCGACAAGATCTGTAAAGTGATGGACCGGGCTATCGAGAACGGCGTCCCGGTCATCGGACTCAACGACTCCGGCGGCGCGCGCATTCAGGAAGGCGTCGACTCGCTGGTGGGCTTCGCCAAGATATTCGAGCGCAACACCAAGGCCAGCGGGCTCATCCCCCAGATATCCGCGATCATGGGCCCATGCGCGGGCGGGGCCACCTACAGCCCGGCGCTGACCGATTTCACGTTCATGGTGCAGGACACCAGCCACATGTTCATCACCGGGCCGGACGTCATCGAGACGGTGACCGGCGAACAGGTGTCGAAGGAGGAACTCGGCGGTGCGGGCTCACACTCCACCAAATCCGGCGTCGCTCACTTCTCGTACCCGTCGGAGGAGGAAGCGCTCGAAAACATTCGCCGGCTCCTATCGTACCTTCCGGCGAACAACATGGAGGACCCGCCGCGGGTCAAACCGTGGGACGACCCCGACCGGGAGATACCCGGCGTGACCGATATCGTCCCGTCGGCCCCGCGCAAGCCCTACGACATGACGAAGGTCATCGACGCCATCGTCGACGAAGACTCCTTCTTCGAGGTCCATGGCAACTGGGCGCGCAACGTCGTGGTGGGCTTCTCGCGGATGGACGGCCAGTCGGTCGGCGTCGTCGCCAATCAGCCACGCGTAAGCGCGGGAACGCTGGATATCGACGCGGCGGAGAAAGCAGCCCGGTTCGTCCGCTTCTGTGACTCGTTCAATATCCCAATCCTCACGCTCGTCGACGTGCCCGGGTTCATGCCCGGCACGGATCAGGAGCACAACGGCATCATCCGGCGGGGCGCGAAGCTCATCTACGCCTACGCCGAGGCGACGGTCCCGCTGCTGTCGGTCGTCGTGCGGAAGGCCTACGGCGGGGCGTACATCGTCATGTCCTCGAAGTTCCTGGGCAGTGACGTGAACTACGCCTGGCCCGGTTCGGAAATGGCGGTGCTCGGGCCACGGGGAGCCGTCAACATCCTCTACCGGAACGAGATCGCGGAGGCCGACGACCCGGACGCCAAACGGCAGGCACTGATGGACGAGTTCCGCGACGAGTTCGCCAATCCGTACGGGCCGGCGAAGCGGGGCTACCTCGACGACGTCATCGAACCGAAAGAGACGCGCAAGCGCCTCATTCAGGACCTCGACCTCTTGCAGCGCAAGCGGGAGGACACGCCGCCGAAAGACCACGGCAACATCCCACTGTAACATGGCGACTCGCGATACACCACAGTCGGACACGGAGGCGGCGCTACCCGGTGAAAGCGCGGACCCAGACGACCTGTCACTGTCGATACCGGCGGACGCATCACAGGCAGAAGCAGCGGCTATCACCGCCGCGGTCAGTGCTCACCTGACTGACCGGCAGCGGGCCGCTAAAGCGTCATCGCGGCGTTCGACTGTCGAGTACGTCGATGAGTGGACGCTGGCCGGACGGCTGGCGAGTGTGGGCAAACGCCGCCCTCCGAACAACGTCAAGCGCGGCGAGGAATGGAAGGCGGCGGCGCGGGCGCGGTACTAAGAGTCGGTAAACTCCTGCAGTACTTCGAGGTCGCGAGTGGTCCGCATGAACTCCGACAGCGACCGCTCGGCCCCACAGTCGTCACACGTGAACTGCGTCTCCGGGGCCGGGAGGTCGGACACTTGCTCTTCCCAGGCGACTGAACACGCCGGACACTGGAGTTGAAGCCAGGCTTCCTGCATATTTCGTGTGTGGTTAGCACGCACGGATATACTTTGTGTGGATTCTCACTGCCGGGGGCTGTGGTGCTGTTTGTCGATTCATGGGGTTTTTGGACTGCCTAAATATGGGAAGATTTAAGCCATTTAGGCAAGCCTAAAAAGATATGAACCGACGAGAGTACATCGTTGCGGCCGGTGTCGGGCTGGCAGGTACCGTTGCCGGCTGTTCGGGTCAGTCCGAGACCGGGAACGGTGGTGACGGCGCGACTGACGATTCGACGGAATCCGGGACGACGGCCGCGGAGTCGACTGCGACAGCGAACACCGAATCGACGGGTTCGGGTTACTCAGTCTCGATGGAGCCAGTCGGCGAGGTCACCTTCGAGTCAGCCCCGGAGGTCTGGGTCGCGAACAACGGCAGCTGGGCAGATATGGGGATCGCGCTCGGTCTCGACGCACCGGAGGGAGTCTGGCTACCATCGCGATATCATACCCAGTACTACGACGAGATTCCGGGCGTCAGCGTCGACGGAAGTTCGATCCAGAAGTTGTGGGGGGACAGCGGTGTCGGGAAAGAGCAGTTCTACGAAATAGACGCCGACATCCACGTCATGGATCCGAACTTCCTGCAGAGCCGCGGGTCCTGGGAGCAGTCGGACATCGACGAGATCGAATCCCAGATCGCCCCCTTCTTCGGGAACAGTATCTTTTCGACGGGCTACGAGTGGCACGATTACACCTACTACACGCTGTACGAAGCCTTCGAGAACCTCTCCCGGGCGTTCCAGCGGACCGACCGGTTCGAGGCGTTCCAGTCCCTCCACGAAGAGTTCCAGACGAGTCTGGACGACATCGTTCCAGACTCGAACTCCGACCGGCCGGAAGTGGCTATCATGTGGGCCGGGAGTGACGAGCCGACGAGCTTCTCCCCGTACCTCATCGAGGACGGAACCAGCTTCAAACAGTGGCGGGACCTGCGCGTGCGCGATGCGTTCGCAAAAACCGATGTCAGGGACTTCCACTCCGACCGGAGTAAGGTCGACTTCGAGGCGCTGCTGGAGATCGACCCCGAGTACTTGCTCCTACGGGGGCAGGAGAACAAGACCCGCTCGGAGTTCGAAGACACGGTCGTCAGTTTCCTCGAATCGGACCAGACCGGGAGTGAACTGACGGCGGTCCAGAACGGGAATGTGTACCGCGGTGGGCCGCTGTACCAGGGGCCGATAACGAATCTGGTCCTCACGGAACGGGCCGCGTCGCAGGTGTACGACGTGGAGCGGGAGCTGTTCGACCGCCAGCGCATCGCCGATATCGTCGCTGGGGATCTGTAGGAAACCATGGTCGGACGAACGCTCGCGGATATCCGTGACAGGCTCTCGGAGCTCAACGTGGCTGTCGGGCCGTATCGCGTCGTCAGCGCCAGGACGGGCACGCCGCCGTTCCCGGTGTCGGGGATGCAGTTTCCGGACCGCGAAACAGCCGCCGAAGCGGCCAGTGTCGCGACTGCCTACCGAAGCGCCCTCCGTCGCTACGACCCACGTGTCACCGTGCACGGCCTCATCGTCTGTGAAGCGCCGTGGGGGACCGACGCCGTCAGGACTGGCCCGTCGTCGCTCCCGGAGTACTGTCACACGGTCGCCGGGTCGCTGTTCGAAGTGCTGTCGGGCCGTCATCGCTCCGTTGAGCAGGCAGTCATCGACAGCTATCTCGAAGCGGCTGAGGAAACCGAGAACCGCGAGCGACTCTGTCTGGCGATGCTCGAAAGCATGGCTACAGCGCTCGAAGAACACCTCGACCCGGAGCTACAGGCGGACACCCTCCGAGAAGCCGCCGGGCAATTGCCGCGAAAGCCAAGCGGCCCTGAGCCGGTTCGGGACGCCATCACCGACCTCGAAACAGCGGGGCTCGTCGACGAGGCAGCAATCGAACCCGCGGCCACCGGTCCCGGGCGCTGTGCCAGATATATCACATTACAGAACTATCGTCCAACGCTGTCGGACCTTCGCTGTCCGGTGTTGCCGATCGCTGTCGAACTACTCCGCCGAACGAGTATCACGCCACAGATGGCCGAGGCGGAACGAACTGCGACTGGTTGGCGGCTGCTCGTCTCACTGGCCGGTGACCGACCTGCCGAGGGGCTGTCGGTCGTTACAACGACTGCCTGAACATTCTTCTATTTCTATAGGTCAGACCGTAATACATACACGAGACCCCTGTGACGGCACACGTATGGGAGTCGCAGTAATCGGCGCGTCAATGACGAAGTTCGGGCAACGCGACGCCTGGATCCGTGAGTTGCTCTCACAGGCGGGCGAGGAGTGTCTCACGGACGCCGGCGTCACGCCTGACGACGTAGAGCACCTGTACGTCTCGAACATGGCAAGCGGCGAGTTCGAAGGCCAGACGGGAATCATGAACCTGTTAGCCCACGATCTGGGGGTGCTTCCGGCCTACAGCGAACGGGTCGATCAGACCTCGTCCTCGGGCGGGGCCGGAATCTACGAAGCCTGGCAGTCAGTCGCCAGCGGGGTCAGCGACATGACGCTGCTGGTCGGCGGGGAGAAGATGACCCACAAGACGACGGGTCAGGCGACCGACATCATCGCCTCCATCACCCATCCTGACGAGTACAAACACGGCGTGACGCTCCCGTCCTTCGCCGGGATGACTGCCCGGCACTATCTGGAGCGCTTCGACGCTCCCCGGGAGTCACTCGCCCGGGTCGCAGTCAAGAACCACAGAAACGGCGTGGATAACCCCAAGGCGCAGTTCCAGAAGGAAATCACGATGGAGAAAGCGCTGGAGTCGCCCATCATCGCCGACCCGTTGCGGCTGTACGACTTCTGTCCGATTACGGACGGCAGCGCCGCGCTCATGTTCACGACGGAGGAGCGGGCCAAGGAGATAACCGACGAGTACGCGCTGGTCTCCGGTATCGGCGGGGCGACCGACACGCACGTGGTCCACGAGCGCGACGATCCGACAGTCATGGGCGGGGTTGTCGAATCGAGCAAGGAGGCATACGAGATGGCCGGCCTCGGCCCCGACGACCTCGACGTTGCCGAACTGCACGACATGTTCACTATCCTGGAGTTCCTCCAGTTGGAGGGCATCGGTGTCGCCGACCAGGGAACGGCCTGGGAAATGGCGATGGACGGCGCGACGGCCAAGGACGGCGAGTTGCCAATCAACACCTCCGGCGGGCTCAAATCGAAGGGTCATCCGCTGGGGGCAAGCGGTGTCGCGCAGGGCGTCGAAATCTACGAACAGCTCGTCGGCGAGGCTGGGCCACGACAGGTCGAGGCTGACACCGCACTGGCGTGTAACGTCGGCGGGTTCGGAAACTGTGTCATCACCACCATCATGGAGGCCGCAGAATGACGCTGGAAGCAGGTATGTGTTCGAACGGTCACGTCTCGTATCCCACGCATCCGCTGTGTCCTGAGTGTGGCGAGCCACAGGACGAGACGTTCGACCTCGCGGACCGGACCGCCGAAGTCGTCACCTGGACCCATTCGACAGCGACGCCACCGGGTGTCCGCCAGCCCAACACGCTGGCTATCGTGGCGTTCGATGTCACGGACATCGACGACGCGAGCGACGAGTTCGTCCGCGCGCTTGGGCAGGTGACCACGGACGATATCGAGACGGGCGATACGGTCGAACCCGTCTACGTTGAGGAACTCCGTGACCCGGACGCGGGCATCAAAGTACCCGAGAGCCAGGACTGGGACGGCTACCGCTGGGACCCGGTCTGATCACTCTCCACAGACTGCCGGGCGACCCTCTTTGTCGGCGATACCGTCCCCTGTTTATCAATAGCAGTAGTTACTAGCGCGATTTCTTTATTCAGATTTGTGCCTGAACTGAAACAGCCGAATCGGTGCGTAAGCCCATTTTTGTGAAGTCCACAAGACAGTGGATAAGTTGGGCATGGTCTGGTGTTTTACTAAATCCGTACTTATTTGTTGAAAGGATGTGTAGATGACAATATGAATGTAATAGAATTGTATATTGCAGTTTGTGTTGGGATAGGCGTCATGTACGGTACTGCCCGTCTGCTCTTCGATGATGAAATGCCCAACGTTATTGGGTGAATTTGTCAAATGAAACTAATATAGGGGCAGTTTGTGAACTGTCTCAAGAGGTCGGTTATCCGTTATGATGTCTACACACTTTTGAGAGATTCTTTATTTTGTATTCGCATGCTTACTAAATAAGTTTTATCGCTACGACTGAGTAAAGAAATCGCGTTACCAGCTACTGATAGTGTTTCTCACGAGGACAGAGAAAAGTGTCTTGTTGGAGGAGGCAAGGACCGCCGCTGAGAAGCCCGTAACTGACGCTGCCGGAGACGGCATAGAAGCTGAACGGGGCACGCGGACCTATACGGTCGAGACGGGTGTCGAATACGTCTCTGGGAGGGTCCCCGTCTCGGCCAGTTCTGTAATGCACTCCTCGACAGACTCTGTTCGGCCCGCGTCGGCAAAGGGGGCTACCTGCACGAGATCGCCGTCCTCGTAGACCGCAAGACAGACGGCCGGCATGACGAGTTCGCGGCGCTTCTCGCCCGTCGTCGAACTGTAACAGAGCCGGGTGTCGAAAAACGGTGCGAGGCAGACTCCGGCCCCGCGGGCCCAGTCCGCAAACTCGTTGTACAGGCCCCGTTCGGTTCCGTTACCGGGGCCCTGCAGCGGCACGCGTTTCTCCCATTCGACTGTTTCGACATCGTCGAGTACGCCACGGCACACCAGCTCCTGTAGCTCACGTTCGATAGCGGTACAGCGTTTCTGTGACGGCGAAGGGAGGTCAGACCGGACGAACAGGGTCGCCCGGCGACCACCCGGAGCGGTAGAGCTGGACATCGGTATTCATACCTATACTTGTACAATAATAAATCATTATGTTTGATAAAGCATAACCTTCACACCGCGCTGGGTTCCGTTACTCCTCGTCGCTTCCGTCTCCGTTTTCGGTACCGTCGTTGTCCCTGTCCGGACCATCGATTTCGTCCTTTATCGACCGTAATTCGGCATCTACGTCCACAGGAACGTCAGTAACTTCCTCAGGGTCGACCTCCTCACTCATCCCTGGTTCGTCGGCAAGTCTATCCTGGATCTGGTCACGCAACTGTTGGGCTTCCTGAATGAGCTCGCGGGCGTCTTCATCTTCCGGCCTCCCTTCCACAGCCTGCTGGAGGTCCGTGAGCGCACCGTCGAGCCGGGAGAGCGTGGCCCGACTCAGGTCACTCGCACGCTGTCGCACTTCATCCGAGGCGGACCCAGTCGTGGTCGGCCGCCCCTCGGCCATCCGGAGGGCTCGTCGGAGAAGTTTCAGCGCCTCGACGTTGGTCTTCAGTATGAGAATGACTGCGGGGATGGTCACGTCGCTGGTGAACCGCAGGAGTTCACCCGGCGTCGGCGGCCGCGGCAGGCCGCTGTCTGTCGTGGGTTCGACCTCCGTCTCTAGCTCCTGTAGCGTCGTAACGAGGTCCGTAACCAGGGCGGTAAGGTCGTCGTCCGAGCTCATACCTCTCTCTTGTCGCCTCGGGTACTAAAGGCCGCGCTGTGTCGGCGATCGGTTCCGGGCCATTTCTGCCCTCGATGCAGGGGCTGGTGTCCGCAGATGATTAGGCCAACCAAAATCCTTTTAGCTTTAGGGGTACCTAACTCTGATAATGCCATCACAGACGGACGATGTCGAGACCTCCGAGGACCGCCCGGACGTTGCAGCACTGGACAGCGGTGCTGACAGAACCGTGTTTACCGAAGACGGGAACCGAGACGGCTGGATTTCGACTGACGTCACCGTCGATCTTCGACGATAGTCCGTTCATCCCACGCGTTGCGCCTCTCTTTCCTTCGAGTCCCGGACTCCTTTCTACCGGAACGGTTCACGCCACGCTACACAGTCTGAACTATGTGGCGACTATCCGGCGGAAGAAACTGAGAGAGAAAGCCTTGTGCTGAGTTAGTCCAGGACGAGCGTGTCGTCTTCGAGGTAGTGCTCGATGTGGTGGGCGTCTTCCTCAGTCTGCACGATGATTTCCCGGAGGATCTGCGCCGTGGCGTGGTCACCGAGATTCTCCGCGAGGTCGATGTGGTCACGGAGCGACTCGATGATGTCGCCGTACATCTCGAGGTCGTTTTTGAGCGACGTCCGGATGTCGTACACGTCTTGGCCTTCGGGTTCAACGGATGCATGCTCTTCCTGTGCCTTCCCGCCGGCGATGGGTGTGCCGCCGAGGGCCTGTGCGCGCTCGGCGAGTTCGTCAGCCGCCTCTTCGGCGTTTCCGGCAGCGTCGCCGAGGAACAGGTGGAGGTCACGGAACTCGGCGCCTTCGACGTTCCAGTGGTGCTTCTTGACCTGATGGTACAGCGTGTACGTGTCCGCCAGGTCCTGGTTCAGAGCGTTGATTACCTGCTCGGACTTCTCCTTGTCGAGGCGGAGTTCGTTCTCTTCGACTTCCCCGAACTCGCGTCGGACGTGCTCTTGTGTTGCCATAGTCATCTTATCGTACAGGTGGAAGCCACTTAAAGATTGTTTTGTGAAAATATGTTTTCGGGAACCCAAAAATTATGTTCTTAGATGGAATGGCTAGTTACCTGAACTGAAATATTGTCCGAGAATCACAACCGTCGCTCTAGCCCGGGCTTGGAACCTGACAAGAAAAGGAACACACCTACTTCGACGACGGCCGGGAAGCAATGAGCGCAACGGCGTTTTGGTCGATAGCGCTGCTGTCGACGGCTGTTTCACGAAGAACTTGCTCTTGATGGACTGCGACGACCGCGGCAAGCAGGTAGTCGTCGAGTCCGAGATGCGCGCCGTACTCCTCCCAGACGGTCTCCCTGACAGCCATGAAGAACGTCTCGGGCGTGCGGTGTAGCACTGCATCGTCGAATCGCTTTCGCCACTCGTAAACGAGGTCCTCGACGCCCGGATTCTCACGCATCGTTCGCTGGTGGTCGGCGAGCGCGTCCCGCAACCGCTCTTCGTCGACGCTGTTCGTCCCCGCAACGCCACGGACCACGTCGTCGTCGAACGGTGCTAGGAGTGTTGGGTCATTCATTGGACGCCGCTACGGGGGTGGTGAACAAAAGTACCGTCACACCGAAATCGCGGTAATGAATCGTCTAGATTCCCGCTCGCTGGGAGTTCCCCACATCTATATTCGGGCCCCACTGTAACCACTGAGTAGAGGCATGGGACGATTATCGACGTTGTTTGCGCCGGAACGTGTCGCAGTGGTCGGGGCGACCGATTCGGAGGGATCCGTCGGTCACGCGGTCACCACGAACCTGCTCGATTCGTTTGCAGGGGAGGTCGTGGCCGTGAACCCGAACAAAGAGACAGTACTTGGATTGCCGTGTTACGACAACCTCGCCGGCCTGGAAGACCCCGGGTCGGTCGACGTTGCCGTCGTCGTCGTGCCGCCGACGGTGGCGGTCGAGGTCATCGAGAACGCCGGGGAAGCGGGTATCGAAAACGTCGTCGTCATCACCGCTGGCTTCGGTGAGACTGGCAGTGATGGGGCCGAACGTGAAAAGCGGCTCCGGGAAGCGGCCAGTGAATATGACCTGAATCTGGTCGGCCCGAACAGCCTCGGTGTGATGTCGACGCCCGTAGGGCTCAACGCTACCTTCGGGAATCTGATGGCCAGCGACGGCGACATCTCCTTTATGAGCCAGTCGGGCGCGTTCATCACCGCCGTCCTGGACTGGGCCGCCGAGCGCGATGTCGGCTTCAAGGACATCGTCTCGCTCGGGAACAAGGCAGTACTCGACGAGAGCGACTTCGTCGCCGAGTGGGGTGACGACCCCGATACTGACGTCATTCTGGGCTATCTTGAGGACATCAACGACGGGTCCTCGTTCGTGCAGACGGCCCGTGAGGTGACACAGGATACGCCGATTGTCCTCGTCAAGTCCGGCCGCACGGACGCGGGTGCGAGCGCGGCAGCCTCCCACACCGGTGCGATGGCCGGATCGGAGCGGGCCTACGAGGCCGGCCTCGACAAGGCCGGGACACTCCGTGTCGAGTCCGTGCAGGAACTGTTCGACTACGCGCAGATTCTCGCCGGCCAGCCGCTCCCGGACGGGGACGAGATCGCTATCGTGACGAACGCCGGCGGTCCCGGCGTGATGACAACCGACGCTGTCGGCGACTCGGACCTACAACTCGCGCAGTTCGGTGACGAGACGTTCTCACGACTCCGCGAGGAGATGCCCGACGAGGCCAATATCTACAACCCGGTCGACATTATCGGGGACGCTCCCGCAGAGCGTTTCGAGACGGCGCTCGAAACGGTACTGGCGGACGACAACGTGTCGATGGCTGTTGTCGTCGCCTGCCCGACGGCAGTGCTTTCCTTCGAGGACCTCTCGGAACGCATCGTAGAACAGCAGGAGCGGTTCGAGAAGCCCGTTGCGGCAACGTTGATGGGCGGGAAGTCGGTCGACGCCGGTGCGAACGTCTTGAGCGAAGCGGGCGTGCCGAACTACTTCGACCCGGCCCGCGCCGTCGGAAGTCTGGACGCTCTGAGACGATATCGCGAGATCAGGGCAACCGAGTACGAGGAGCCGACGACCTTCGACGTGGACCGCGAGCGGGCCCGGGAGATACTCGAATCCGATGCCCGGCGCGGGTCGAACCGGCTCGGCGTGGAAGCGATGGAACTGCTCGACGCGTATGGGATTCCGACACCACAGGGTGATGTCGTCTCCTCGCCCGTCGAAGCGGAGGCTATCGCCGAGGAGATCGGCGATGATGTGGTGATGAAAATCGTCAGTCCGGACATTCTGCACAAGTCTGACATCGGCGGCGTCGAGGTCGCTGTCCCCGTCGAGGAGGTCCGTGACACCTACGAGGATCTCGTCGTCAGGGCGCGGAACTATCAGGAGGACGCGACGATTCTCGGCGTTCAGGTACAGGAGATGGTCGACCTCGACAACGGCGTCGAGACGATTCTCGGGATGAACCGCGACCCGCAGTTCGGGCCGTTGCTGTTGTTCGGCCTCGGCGGTATTTTCGTCGAGGTACTCGAAGATAACACTGTCAGTGTCGCCCCCGTCAGCGAGACCGAGGCGGAAGGGATGCTCGATGACATCGACTCTGCGCCGTTGTTACGCGGTGCCCGGGGCCGCGACCCCGTCGACGAGGCCACGCTCGTCGAGACAATCCAGCGGCTCTCGCAACTCGTCACTGACTTCCCCGCAATCGTCGAACTGGACATCAACCCCCTCGTCGCGAGGCCCGACGGGGTGCAGGCGGTCGACCTGCGACTCACTCTCGACCAGGAGAAACTATGACCGACACGAACACGCTACTCGTTACATCACTTGAGGACGGTATCGGCAAGACGGCTATCACGCTCGCGCTCGCGACGCGTGCTCACGACGCGGGCTACGATGTCGGCTACATGAAGCCCAAGGGGACGCGCCTGCGGAGTGCGGTCGGCAAGACGCGGGACGAGGACCCGATGCTCGCCCGCGAACTGCTCGATCTGGAGACCGACCTCCATGACATGGAGCCCATCGTCTACTCGCCGACGTTCATTCAGGAAGCCATCCGCGGGCGTGAGGACCCGGATGACCTCCGTGAGCGACTGCAAGAGGGCATCGAAACCTGTTCGGATGGAACCGATATGCTCCTTGTCGAGGGGAGCAGTGACCTAGCGACTGGCAGTATCGTCGACCTCACAGATATCGATATCGCGGAGTTGCTCGACGCCCGTGTGCTGTTAGTCACCGGCTACGATACGCCCAGTGACACGGACGAAATTCTGTCTGCGGCCCGAGCGATCGGTGATCGACTCGACGGCGTCCTGTTCAACGGCGTCACCGACGCGACGGTCGACGAACTCGCCGACGACGTGGTGCCGTTCCTCGAAGGCGAGGGCATTCCAGTCCACGGCATTCTGCCGCGTGACCGCTCGCTCGCCGGCGTCACCGTTGCCGACCTCGCCCGGAACCTCGGTGCGGACATCCTCACTGGTGATGCCAACACCGATGTCCACGTCGAGCGGTTCAGCGTCGGCGCAATGAGCGGGAGCAGCGCGCTCGAACGCTTCCGGCGGACGCGCGATGCCGTCGTCGTCACCGGCGGCGACCGCTCGGAGGTTCAGACAGCAGCCCTCGAAGCGTCCGGTATCAACGCACTCCTCCTCACTGGTGGATTCCAGCCCGCCAGTGCGGTCATCGGACAGGCGGCCGAGAAAAATGTCCCAGTGCTGTCAGTACAGTCGGATACACGGACGACGATAGACAGAGTCGAGGAGGTCCTTCGGACCGGGCAGACCCGGAACGAGGCAACGGTCGACCGTATGCGGACGCTACTCGACGACGGTGTCGACGTCGGGTCACTGCTGTCAATCGACCTCTAGCACCGTCATTTCGGCTGGGCGGTAGCCCGTTCCTAACGGAGCACGGGCCCGGGCTACGGGAAAATCTCCAGATGAAACGTGCCTTACTATTTTAGTGATCGGTAGTCAAGTATCAGATGGAGCCTTACCGGCTCCGTAGTGTCACACGACGGGGGTTTGCCCCCGTTCTATCCCCTTTGCTCGGCCACGTATCGGCGGTTACTGATCGATAGCCTGCTGCAACACCGACTGCGGGAGATGCGCTCTGAGTCCGTCAATTACGCTAGCAGACGAATCTATCTCAAGCGGTGGCATCGGCCAGACAGTGCACCCGGTCATCCGTTCGATAACGCCCGGATTCGTGCGCTCAGCGGTCGTCGCGCCTTCGTACTCGTTGAGAACGACACCGACGACCGGCACACCTCTCCGGCGGAGTGCCTGAACCGTCAGCGCCGTGTGATTCAGTGTTCCAAGCCCCGAACGCGCGACGACCAGCGCCGGAAGCCCGACATCCGCAACGAGGTCGATGACCTCTCGGTCGTCCGCGAGCGGGACACGCAGGCCACCGATACCTTCGACGACAGCCGTCTCGCTTCCTGCCACGACATCGGCAACCCCGTCACGGATCGACTCGTAGGAAAGCGTGACATCATCGGCTGCTTCCCTCGCGGCCACTTCCGGTGCTAGCGGGGGAGACAACCGTTGTAGACAGACTGCGGCGTCCGCCGTGCCACAGACGGACTCGACGAACGCCGCGTCGTCATCAGGCGGATAGCCGGTCTGACAGGGCTTAACTGCGACGGCGGCTGTCCCCACCTCCCGCAGCCAGCCCGTGAGCCCGGCGGTCACGACCGTCTTGCCGACGCCGGTGTCAGTGCCGACGACGAAGACGCCGTCCTCGGCGATGCGGCCGGTCCCGCCTTCCGGTTTCGACTCGTCGCTCGTCTCGCTCACAGCACGCCCACCTCCCTGCCGGCAGTCCGGAAGGCATCGAGACACTGCGCGATGTCGTCGGCGGTGTGTGTCGCCATCGGCGCGACCCGGATACGAGAGGTGCCCTCAGGGACCGTCGGCGGCCGGATCGCGGGCGCGACGATACCGTGGTCGCGCAGGCGGTCGGCCAGTTCCAGCGCGTCGCCGCGGTCACCGACGACTACCGGGAGGATATGTGTCTCGCCAAGCACCTCGTAGCCCATCGTCTCCAGACCATCCCTGAGTGTCGCCACGGTGTCCCAGAGTTCCGTCGTCCGTTCGGTCTCACGAGCGATTCGCAGCGCCTCGCGTGCCGCCGCGGCGTTCGGCGGGGAGAGTCCGGTCGAGAAGACGAACGACCGCGCGGCGTTCAGCAGATACTCGATGAGCACCTCGTCGCCGGCGATGTAGCCGCCTTGGCTCGCCAGTGCCTTCGACAGGGTGCCTAACTGCACATCGACATGGTCGCTCAGCCCCTCGCGTTGGACGACGCCGCCGGCACTGTCGCCGAACAGTCCGGTCGCGTGTGCTTCGTCGACCATCAGCCACGCGCCGTACTCGTCGACGGCGTCACAGATGGCCGACAGGGGCGCGATGTCTCCGTCCATCGAGAACACCGAATCGGTGACCACGAGCCACTGTTCGTCCTCGTCGATATCAGCCGCTCGCGTGGCCAGTTTCGCTCGCAAGTCGTCCGGGTCACAGTGGTCGTAGACGACTGTCTCGCTGGCCCCGACGCGACAGCCGTCGATAATCGAGGCGTGGTTCAGTTCGTCGGAGAAGACGACGTCCGGGGCCAGCGCATCGATAGTCCCGATGTTGGCCGCGTAGCCAGACGAAAACACCAAGGCCCGCTCGGTCCCTTTCGAGGCCGCGAGATCGCGCTCTAGCCCGCGGTGGGCTTGCGTGTCACCAGTGACCAGCCGTGAGGCCCCGGCACCAGTTCCAACAGTCCGTGCGCCCAGTTCAGCTGCCCGCTGGACCCGGCTGTCGTCGGCCAGCCCGAGGTAGTTGTTCGCGGCGAAAACGACTACTTCATCCCCAAACTGCGGGGGCTCTCCTTTCGGGTCGTCGGCGAATCGGGTCCGCGCCGAGACGGATTCGGCGACTTCCAGATGCCGGCGGAGGTTCTGTGCCTCGCGCTGTTCGAGTCGGTCGTTCAGGTCGAAGCCGTGAGTCATGCAAAGCAAAATCAAGCGGTCTCAGAAGCCAGGCATCAGATCGGCGGGGCCGAACACGCCGTAGTGTCCGGCGCGGTTGTTCCGGACGCCGGCTTTCAGATAGCCCAGCGCCGGCCCGTTGACGTTGGCTTCCATGCTCGTCGCGTCGTCCAGTTCGAAGGTGTTTGTGCCGGTCTCGCCGTCGAAGGTCGTGCCCGTCACGCTGACCGTCGTCGTCGTCGGTTTCTCGTCCGAGCGCACATCGAGGACGCCGCCGACGTGGACATCATCGGCATCGCAGATTCCCGCACGCTCCAGTAGCACGTCGTCAGCGTGCTCCATATCGTGGAATTCCAGCACACCATCGTGCTCGTCGATGAGGGCCTCGATTTCCGCTTCGCTCATCTCCCGGGCCGTCTCGATGTCGTAGCCGTCGAGATGGGCGATGTCCTCCCGAACCGTCCCGCGGTTGTCCTCGTAACCGGACTTGAGGCCGACGCCCCACCAGATCTCGACTTCCTCGACCTCGACGAAGGACTGGGCGGCCAGCGCCGCCGCACCGGTCAGGAAGCCGGGGGTCGCGCCAGCACCGCAAACGAACGTGATGCCCGACTCTTTCAGCAGATCCTCGCGGTCGTCGAGCATCCCGATGACACGGGAGCGTTTGAGCACGTCGATCATGACGCCCTCATAGTCGGCCCCGGCGAATCGCTCGGCCACACGCGGGATGAAGTCGTGTTCGAGGTTCGGTAGCGCCAGCAGGACGGCGTCGATGGCGTCGCTCTCGGCGATAATGTCGTCGATGGGCGTTTCCGTCGGCTCGCCCTGCGAACTGGCAACGATACCGGCCTGCTCGCCGTGCTGTTTGACGCCGCCGCCACCTCCTTCGACAGCGGCCGCACCGCCGTCCGAGGCGTAGTCGTCAGCGGGTGTCGCGGGCGTCGTCCCGGACGCGTCCTCAGGCCCACTTGCGATGTTGCCTTCCGTCGCCTCCAGCAGTTCGTCTACGTCGAGGCCACTGTGGTCAATAGCCACACCGTTGCGGTCACAGGCTGCGACCGCGGTGAGGCCGTCCTTGTGCTGTGAAACTTCAAGCGTCCGCCGTCCGATACCACCGGTTCCAAGCACTGCAAAGCGTATGTCGTCCATTGTCAGTCGTCGGATTTGAGCTCTGATTTGGTCTGTGCTGTCCCTGCCGCCGTCTCGGTTTCTGTCTCGTCAGCCGCGCGTTCTTTGACCGCCTCGGGGTCGAACTCGTTTGCGTCGGTGTTCGGTTCGAGCCCGGCCTCTTCCATGATTTCGAGGTCGTCGGCCGCCGTCTGTCCCTCGGTAGTGAGATAATCACCGGTGAGGATGCCGTCCGCGCCGGCCTCCAGTGCGGCCACCTGTCCGTCGGTGTCAAGGTTGACCTCGCGTCCGCCGGTCAGGCGCACGCGGGACTCCGGATGGAGCAGGCGGTACACCGCGATGGTCTTGACGACCTCCTCGGTCGTGATGTCGGGTAGCCCCTGTTCAGCCATGGGGGTGCCAGCGACCGGATTCAGGATGTTCACCGGAAGCGAGGAGATGCCGATGTCCTGCAGGGCCATCGCCGCGTCGACCCTGTCGGTCGGTGATTCGCCCATTCCAAGGATGACTCCGGCACAGAGGTCCATGCCGGCGTCCTTGGCGACCCGGAGCGTCTCGACCCGCTTCTCGAAGGTGTGGGTCTGGACGACCTCCGGGAAGTACCGGGGCGAGGTCTCGATGTTGTGATTGTAGTGGTTGAGCCCTTCATCAGCCAGAATTGCGGCCTCCTCCTCCGTGAGGATGCCGAGGCTGGCGTCGACCTCCACGTCCGTCTCGTCGCGGACCAGACGGATGGCTTCGAGGACCTCCTCCCACTCCTCCGGGCGGTTCTCCTTGGAGACGCCTTTCTCGGCGACGACGATACCGAACCGCTGTGCGCCGTCGCGTTCGGCGCGTTTTGCAGCTTCGAGTATCTTCTCCGGGCCGAGAAAGCCGTAGTTGTCGATGCCGGTGTCGAAGTGGACCGACTGGGCACAGAAGCCACAGTCCTCCGCGCAGTTCCCGGCTTTGGCGTTCACAATCGAACACGCGTCGACGGTGTCGTCACCTAATTGCGTGCGCACGTAGTCGGCCCCGGCCGCCAGATCGTCGACCGGCTGTGCGATGAGAGCCAGCCCGTCCCGTCGGTCGAGGCGCTCGCCGTCCAGCACGCGTGCGACGGCGTCGTCTACCGTTTGGTTACCCGTCTCGTAAACCACACTCTCGGTGTCGGTTGACGGTCTGATAAAGATTCGGGTAGATCGCACAACTGAAGCGCCACTCATGGGGGTATCGTTTTACCGGACCCACTGCTACACGTTCACATGGCTGGTTCGACGGAGGCGGGAGCCGAGCACGCCGCTGAAGACGGCCACGAACACCGAAGTCGGTGGCCACTGATAGCTGCAATCGGCGCCGCGTCGCTGTATCTGGGCGTTGGGCTGGTATTTGTCGGGCTCGATCTGGTCCCGTCTGTGGTCCCGATTGTCCTCGGCGGCGCTGGTGCGATTGGCCTGCTGACCGGACTCGTCGGGTGGGCCAACGAGGCGTTCATCGCCGATTACGTCCGGAACCGCGGGGACGGCGGTTCCGGCTTGTATGCGACGACGATGATTCTGTTTCTCGTTTCCGACGTGGCGACATTCTCGGCGGGCTTCGTCTATTACGCCTTCATCCGGGCCGGGTCGTGGCCGCCAGCCAACCTCCCGCCGCTGCTCGGCTCGCTGGTGGTCATCAACACGGCGTTGCTGCTCGCAAGCAGCGTGACGCTCCACTACGGGCACGAGGCGCTCGAAGGTGGGAACCGTCGGCGATTCCTCGGTCTGCTCGGGGTGACGCTCGCGCTCGGGGTCGTCTTCCTCGCCGGACAGGTGTACGAGTACTACGAGTTCGTTGCCGTGGAGGGGTTCGGCATCGGTTCGGGCGCGTTCGGGAGCGCGTTCTACGGCCTGACCGGTCTCCACGGTCTGCACGTCGTGCTCGGCGTCCTGCTGCTTGCTATCGCGTTCGGTCGCGCGCTCCGGGGCCATTACACGCCCGAGCGGGACACGGCTATCCGGACCACGTCGCTGTACTGGCACTTCGTCGACCTCGTGTGGGTGTTCCTTGTCGTCGTGCTGTACGTCGGTGCTGCGCTCTGAGCGACCACCGAACGTGGGACCGCTACTCCGACCGGCCGGCCCGCTGGTCCAACCGCACCAGCCGCCGGTACAGTGGCGGGGCCAGCACGCCGAGGAACCCGAGCGCGATTGCGAACACCCCGAGCGGGAACTGGAGCGGCGCGGCCGCGAAGCAGGTGTTCTCCGCGACGATGGTCACGTAGTACTCTTCACCTTCGTAGGTAACAACTGCCCCGCGGCGGAAGGCATCGGCGTTGGGCACGCTGCCGACGACCTGCTCCTCACCGACCGGGTCGTCTACAGCCGTCAGAAAGGCCGTTTGTTCGGCCGAGGAGAGTTCCTCGAAGGCCAACTGTGGGAGCCGCGGTCCCGGTCCGCCTCCGCTGAACCGCTCGGCCGTCCGTTCTGGCTCTTCCACGCCGATAGTCGGGTTGCCACAGTTCTCCAGATCCGGCTCGACGAGTGCGTAGCCGCCCGGCACCGCTCCGGCGATACCGACCGCAATGAGCAGGACCCCGATGAAAGGCGCGAGATACTGGAACACGAACGAGTCAGCACCGTAACTCATCGGTTAGCTTCCTCCTTCGCTATGGCGGCGAAGCGTCTCGTCCGATTTGAGGTACTGGAAGGTCACGGTCAGCCCGATGCCGTACGCCCAGTGGGAGACGAGCACGAACGTGAGGTAGCCGACGAATGCGAGCCCGCTCTGTCCTGTGTAAAACGCAATAGCGAACCCGCTGGATATCAGTGTCGCGAACACTAGCCCCGTCTCGAACAGGAGGCGACCGGGGAGGTAGTCGGAGAAGGCCAAGAACAGGAGCGGCCAGGTGACGGTCCCACCGACGAGGAACAGGGCCGCGCCGATTGCCGGACTCGCGGGCAGCCCGACCAGTTCGGCGATCTCACCGAAGGAAACCGGGTCGAGGACGCCGATGAGTATCGCCGTGATGAGCCCGCCGCTCATCAGGACCGTCCCGACGAACCCGCCGACTGCGGCCATCCATGCGTTCCGAGAAACGGTCTGGGCGACAGTCCCGACGCCACCGGCCAGCCCAGTTGGTTCGGCTTCAGGGGCGTATGAACGCCGCGTTGTCTCGGGCTCAGTCGGTTCCATGTCGTATCTGTCTTTCATATGCCGTTCGAACCATTGCCACTCGCGCGTGAACTGGTTTGTCGCCTTCAGGCCCCACGGGTCGGTCGTCGTCACGGGCGTCCCTCGCCAGTACGAGACGAGCATGTTGTACAGCCACAGTAGGGCACTCAGACCGATGACGTAGCCGCCAACGGTCGCGATCTGCTGGGCGAACTGGTACTCGGGCGGGTAGATCGCTTGCCGGCGCGGGAGCCCCAGACCGCCGATGACCAGCAACGTCATGAACGTCACGAACGAGCCAAAGACGATCAGCAGCGCCTGAAACCTCGCCATCCGCGTGTCGTACCACCGACCGGTAATGAGTGGGTACCAGTAGTAACTCGCAGCGATCATCAGGAACGGGATGATGCCGACGACGATGAGATGGAAGTGACCGACGACGTAGTACGTCCCGTGATAGAGGATATCGACTGGGATAACAGCGAGAAATACGCCGGTGACGCCGCCGATGATGAACGTCCCGATGCCGCCGGCACAGAGAATAAACGGCGCAGTCAGGCGGATATCCCCCTCCCACATCGTCGTGATCCAGTTGAACACCTTGATGGCGCTCGGGACGGCGATAGCGATGGAGACAGCCATGAATGACAGCTTCACTCGCGGGTCCGCGCTCGTCGTGAACATATGATGCGCCCAGACGCCGAAAGAGAGGACGCCCAGCCCTAGCGTTGAGTAGACGATGAACTGATAGCCGAAGAGTTTGCGCCCGACAAACTTCGGTAGAATAAGGCTCATCAGCCCTGTCGCCGGAAGGAAGAGGATGTACACCTCCGGGTGGCCCCAGAACCAGAACAGGTGTTGCCAGAGGATGGCACCGCCGCCCTCCGTGGCGAAAAAGGCCGTTCCGAGGTTCCGATCTAGCAGGAGCATCACGAGTGCGCTCCCCAGCAGCGGAAAGGCGAACAGTGCAATCCCGCTCGTGACGAGCATATTCCACGAGAAGATATCGAGGTTTGCCCAGCTGACACCCTCGCCGCGCTCGTAGACGACTGTGGTGATGAAGTTGATGGCCCCGACCGTGGTGGCGATGCCGCTCAGGTGTAACCCGAGCAACAGCAGGTCTATCTGTGGATTGGGCTGTTGCACAGACAGTGGCGCATACAGCGTCCAGCCGACGCTCACCTCGCGCATCGTGAGGAAAAACCGGATAGCGTCCGCCGGGAGCACCAGATTCAGCACCTGGCCGAGTACCTGAATCAGCAGTCCCATCCGGACCAGAATCAGTGCCGGCGGCAGGAGCCAGAACCCGATGGCGTTGACCCGCGGAAACGCCATATCGTCGGCCCCGATGAGCAGCGGCAGGACGTAGTTCCCGATACCGAAAAAGACCGGCAGGACGAAGAATATCAGCATCGTCAGCCCGTGCGTGGTAAACAGCGCGTTGTACGTCTCCGGCGTCCAGATGTCCGCCGGCGGTGTCAGCAGTTCCGTCCGGAGCATCATCGCGTCGACGCCGCCCCACAGACCAGCGGCGGTGCCGAAAGCGATGTAGAGCAGTCCGATGTCTCGATGGTCCGTCGTCGTCAGCCAGCGGTACACTTCGGACTGGATTCGACCGATTTCGAATTCTATCTCCTCTCGGGTCGTGTACCCACCGTCGCTCTCCGGTTGCGCCGTCCGCCGCTCCCGGAGCCACAGGCAAAGCACTGACAGCGCCAGCACAGTCAGCGCGGCCCCTTCGACGATAGCCCTGTTTAGCATCTGTGTGTAACGTGCCCGCCCGGAACGATTGCTCGTGTCGTCATGCTACACGTTACCAATTCCTGACACGGCCACGCTCATAAAACTACGCAGGAGGCTCGAGCCCGGTAGCTGTCACCGCTCGCCTGTCTCGGCCTTGGGCAAGCTATTTGACATACCGGTTGGTACAGTGTGACAATGCGTCTCCGACGGCGCGTGATTCGGGCGAGCTTTGTCGTGGTCGGGCTCTCGCTACTTGCTGTTCCGGCCACAGCGCAGTCGGTCAACAGGGCAGCTATCGACGAACTCAACGCGCAACTCCTGTACGTCGCCCTACCACTGACGTTGTTCGTGGAACTCACCCTCGTGTACGTGATCTACCGGTTCCGGAACAACGACGACCCGAAGCCGACGGTCGACGACCCGGCATTAGAGGTAACCTGGACGGCCGCGACGGGCGCGATACTCGTCTTTGTCGGGGTCTCAGCGTTCGTCGTGATGGCTAACCCCTACATCACGCCTGCAGCGGCCGAGACATCCGCCGATGGGGGCGACGCCTTCGAAGACGATACGGAGATAGACGTACTCGCCTACCAGTGGGGGTGGGAGTTCTCGTATGCCGATGCGAACGTCACGACTGAGGAACGGCTCGTGCTTCCAGCCGACCAGAACGTCACGTTCAGACTGCAGACGACAGACGTGATTCACGCTATCTACATTCCGCAACTGGGCGTCAAGCAGGACATCTTCCCCGGCCGGACGATGACGGCCCGAACGCACGCGACAGAACCCGGCGAGTACCGGTTGTATTGCGCCGAGATGTGCGGGACCGGGCATAGCAAGATGGATGCCACCGTCGTCGTCAAGAACCAGTCCGCCTACGATGCCTGGATGGAAAACCAGACGACTGCAGCTGGGTAGGTCGGCATAGCGATGTGACCGCTCAGTACAGGTCGTCGAGTTCGTCTTCGGTGTGGCTGTGTGACTCGCCAGGGAACTCACCGGACTCGACAGCGTCGATGTACTCGTCGACAGCGTCGGCTACCTCACCGCGAACGTCACCGAACTGCTCGGCGAACGGCGGGCTGGACTCGGAGAGGCCGACCACGTCGGTGAACACGAGCACTTGGCCGTCGCAGTCGCCGCCGGCCCCGATACCGATTGTCGGGATATCGACGGCTTCTGTGACCTGAGCGGCGAGGTTCGCCGGGATGTGTTCGAGCACCAGCGCGAACGCGCCGGCGTCCTCGTGTTCTCGCGCGAGGTCGACGATCTCCTCGGCCTCCTCGCGGCCCGTCGCCTGTCTCGTGTAGCCGGTCTGATTCACGCTCTGTGGCGTGAGCCCGAGATGGGCCATCGTCGGGATGCCGAGGTCCGTCAGCCGGTCAGTCAGCTCGACCGTGTGCGGTCCGGATTCGAGTTTGACTGCGTTTGCGCCCTCCTCTTTCAGCATTCGTCCGCAGTTGTTGATACTCTCGCTTTCGTCCGCGCCGAAGGAGAGAAACGGCATATCGGCGACGACCAGCGCGTCGTCCGCGCCGCGTGCGACCGCACCGACCCGGGACGCCATTTCGTCGAGCGTGACCGGAAGCGTGTCGTCGTGGCCGAGGACGGCGTTCCCCATACTGTCGCCGACGAGAATGACGTCGACGCCGGTGTCGTCAACGATGCTCGCGGTGACGGCATCGTAGGCTGTCATCATCGTGATCGGCTCTTCACCAGCCATCGCCTGCAGATCCCGGACAGTTGGCATATCCGAGCGGGGGCGCGCCTGCGCCTTACCTGTTCGGGTTGTGCGATTCGCTCAGGAAACCGCAAGGTGCTTGCCCCACCTAACTGTACCATCGGACGTGCCAACAGTCGAAAAGACGGACCCGGACGGCGTTGACTTCGGGTGGGTGATGCAGGTCACGTTCGTGACGACGATTCTCGTCGGCTCCCCGCTCGTCGTCCTCGCGTCGACCGCGGTCACGCTCCAGACTTGGACCGCGCGGGCGATGTTCGCGGTCCGCGTCGGGGCGCTCATCTGGTTCCTGACGGCCGTCTGCGTCTACCTCTACGCGCGATACCGGGCCTGATCGAACTCGCTCGCCCACTCGAACGCCATCCCGGCCCGCTGGGCAGCCGTCGCGTCGCTTTTCGAATCACCGACGAACACCGCTGCTTCGGGATCGACCCCGATTTCTTCGGCAATCGCCAGTAGTCCCTTCGGGTCTGGTTTCGGCGACTCGACAGTGTCACGGCCGACAACCGGACCGACGTAACTGTCGAGGTCATGAACATCCAGCGCCGCCCGACACGCCTCCTCAGCGTTGAGCGAGCACACGCCGACGGGGACGCTGTGTGGGAGGCCGTCGGCGAGGGCCAGTCGCTCCGATTCGTACGCACCGGTCCGCTCGTGGTCGGTGATCGCCGCTTCGACAGCATCTCGGTGGCCGGTCTCCGAAGACAGCGTCAGCATCTCCCAGAGGTCGCGGCTCTCGGGCTCGACGTCTCGTTCCCGCAGGACTGTCGCGACGTCGCTGGTCACCGTCTCCCAATCGACGGCCAGTCTGACGAGTGTCCCGTCGAGGTCGTAGATGACGGCGTCGTGTGTCACACCCAGTGGTAGGGCCGACGCCCGCAAAACCGCTTCGCCCCCTCGGCCTCACTCCAGCAAGTCCTGTGCGATGATGTTCTGCTGGATTTCGCTGGTTCCCTCGTAGATGGTCGTCACCTTCGCGTCGCGGTAGAACCGCTCGACGGGGTAGTCTTTCGTGTAGCCGTAACCGCCGTGAATCTGAATCGCCTCGTTGGCCACGTCCACCGCCGTCTCGCTCGCGAAGTACTTCGCCATGCTCGCTGCTGCTCTCGCCCGCTCGCTGCGTTCCAGTTGCTGTGCGGCGTTCCACGTCAACAGCCGCGCCGCCTGCACGTTCGTCGCCATGTCCGCGAGCTTGTGCTGAATCGTCTGGAACTCGCTGATCGGCTGGTCGAACTGCTCGCGTTCCTCGGCGTAGTCGATGGCCTCGTCAAGGGCTGACTGAGCGAGGCCGACCGCCTGAGCGGCGATTGCGACCCGTCCGGTAGTCAGAATCGACAGGGCTGCGGCCATCCCTTTGCCCTCCTCGGTCAGTTGGTAACGCTCGGGAACGCGGACGCCGTCGAACTGGAGCGGCGTCGTGTCGCTCGCGCGGAGGCCGAGTTTGTCCTCTTTCTCGCCGACGGTGAGCCCCTCAGCGTCTTTCGGCACTAAGAACTGCGTTATCGAATCCGGGTCGTCGGGGTCGGCCTTCGCGAAGACGATGACGACGCCCGACCGTTTGCCGTTGGTAATCCACTGCTTCTCGCCGTCGATGACGTACTCATCGCCGTCACGCCGGGCGGTGGTCGACATCTCCCGCGGGTTCGACCCGGCCTGTGGCTCCGAGAGCGCGAACGCGCCGACCGGGCGGCCGTCGGCCATGTCGGGGAGCCAGTCGTCCTGCACTGCCTCGGAACCGAACTGTGCGATACACGAGGTCGCGAGGCAGTGGACTGATAGCGCCGTCGCAACGGCGAGCGACCCGTACGCGAGTTCCTCGTTGACCAGCGCGTACGTCGGTTTGTCGGCGTCGAAACCGCCGTATTCGGCCGGCGTCGTTAGCCCGGTGATGTCGATATCCGCGAGCCCGTCCCAGCACTCCTCGGGAAAAGACTGCTCGCGGTCGGCATCGGCGGCTTTCGGACGGATGTCCTCGACGGCGAACTCTCGTACGGTGTCGCGGATGGCTTGCTGCTCAGCGGAGAGGTCCATACCGGCCGTTACACCGGAGTCGGCAAAATATCAGGGGGTCAGTTGGACTCGACCAGGTCGATGTCGAGGTACTGTTCCAGCGCCTTGATCGTCGACCCGCCGACGTTCGCCTGCGTCGCGCGCCCCTGCTCGACAGCGAGGATATCCGCTTCGTCAAGATCGAGTTCCTCAGCCAGTTCACTCGTCTGCAGTCCCTCGTCCTGACGCGCCTCCGTCACGCGCTCGCCGTACTTGCTGACCAGATACGGGAGCTGGTCATCGTCGTAATCCGCGCCGTCCTCCCAGTGGGACGTATCGGCTCGTTGCGCGTCCTGCAGCTTCGCCGCGTTCTGTGCGGCTTTGCGTTTCCGGTTCTGTTCGTCGCGCGAGCTGTCACTCCCTGTCGTTCGCTCGTTTTCCCCGTGGTCACGCGCACAGCTGTCACACACTTGGAGGGTCGCACCAGCGACGTTCGCGGTCTGGAGGTCGCCGCCGTCGCTACCGCAGAGCTCACAGCTCCCGCCGGCGCTATCGCCACCACTGCCGGTCGAGTATTTGGCCATGCCCCCCGTAGCGGTTTCGTGATATTTCAAACGTCCGGTTCGACCGAGTGTCACACCCTCCCGGGGCGGGTCCAAACGAAAGCGCTTTTATTTACCCACCGGAAACAGTTGAATGCACTCAGACAGAGCGCGCGTGGGTAGCCAAGCCAGGCCAACGGCGCAGCGTTGAGGGCGCTGTCCCGTAGGGGTCCGCCGGTTCGAATCCGGTCCCACGCACTCTCAGAGTGCAGGTGCATTCCCTTGGGACTGCACCCACGCAAACTTACTTCGGACACAACGCTTCCAGAGCGTTCGCTGTCCAGTCCCTGTTCAAGAAATCGACAGACGCGCCCTGAGCGAGCCCACCCCTCGCTCACCGCATCTCGTCGAGCGCGACGGCGTGCTCGATGTCGACCGAAATCCAGTGGGTCGGGAGCTCGTCGTCCTGATCGCTGAAGACGGTGAGCTCCGTCGGATTGTCCGCATCGTCGACCGCATACTCGAACCGAGCCGATCCTGCGGGGCGAGCAGACGAGTCACGGAGTGGGTCATACACCGACATCGTCAGTCCCTCATTTGGAAGAACGCGGACACTCCACATAAGCGGCAGTCGCGATTCTTGCGGTGTGAGAATCAGGTCTGACACGCGGCCGGTATCTATCGTCCGCGTCTGTCGTAGGAGTGTGCGCGGCCGGATTCGAACCGCCTGAACATCGCTCACTTTGTTCGCTCGTTCCGTGCTTCGAATCCTGCCTCACGGAGTTTTCGAGCATCAGTAAGCAGGAAGGTGGTTGTTCGTTCAGCGGAGGGGCTGAACCCTTTCTCAAAGCTGTTGTGGTTGATGTTTCCGTTATCACAGCGAACATATCTCTAACGCTGTTTCACCTCCAAGACAAACCGTTCAATATCTTCAGGGTCAATCGGTCTGGGTTCATTATCCTCGATAGTTGTTCCAAAGTCTTCAGAATCTCCTGCACCGAGGCTAAACTGTAGAGGCAGATGTGAAGTTAAGAGGCTATTGCCACCACCTGCGTAGTAGTCAATCTGTACAACCAATTGCCTCATTGCATCTTCTGATGTGTTTTTTACACTTCCCCCGATTTGATATTCCTGTTCTTCTTCAGAATATCCGTGTGACAGATTGAGAACTTCGATACCGTTTGGAGTTATTATTTCGTTATCTCTCTCTACCTCTTTTCTATCTGGGTTTTCCCCGATAATCCCGTAGCCAACGAGTGGAACCATGGAAGCACCAACAGCACTCAGCAGCCTTCTCCGGTTTCGGCTTTCAAGAGGAACGCCTGTTTGATTCGAATCATTAGAGTCAATTAGCGTCGGTGAGATTCTGCTCCAGACTCTTCGCCAGAGTTCTGCAAATAAGGTACACGAGAGGATGAGCGAAAGAGGTGCAAGCAAAATCTTTCCCCCTCCGTAGAATAACCCTTCTGTCCGACTGAAAGCAGATATGACAAACGGGAAGGCGAAAACTCCAACAACTATTGACGGTGTGTAACTCAGAATATACAGAAGTTGTTTCTTCCCATTCTGGTGCAGAACTAACCCTCCACCAACGATACCAATTATTCCAGAAAGAACCAGTATCAGCGGGAAAAGTGGTTCTAATGGACTAACACGAAATCCTTCTGCACTAACTGGCGGGAGTGTTAATATCCTAACTCCAGTAAGGAAGACGCGGACACATACCAACGTACATATCAGACCACCAATAGAAGCGAGAACGTAGGCAAATTCTATCTCTAAACCAACAGCATTTTCAGGATCTTTGGTTCCTTTGGACGTTATTATGAGTAAATAAACTATCACACCGAAAATCCCAGCCACAGCAGTAACGCTGAACCAGAACAAACTACGTCTATTGTGACCATTAGCGTGAGACGCAACCCCCAGAGCAAGGCCAAGCCAGATAAGGGTTATTAGAACGAATATTCCGTTCACGAGTTTGATAATTAATGGTGTTGAAAAATAAGTTGCTGTTTACTTTCCATTTGGTCAAGCGTATCACGCTGGTCTTCAACCGGTATGTTGTCGTACTTCAGCGTGGTCTTGAAGGACTCGTGACGGAATTGTGCTTGCGTAGCGGCGAGGTCACGCTCTTTGGTCATGTGAGTGCCGACCGAGTGACTGATAGCGTACCATGACATCTGCCGGTTCTCGTAACTAATTCCAGCCCTGTCACACAGGTCTTTGAGAATCCAACTCAGTTCGTTGGAACCGTAGCGGTTCCCATGCCGAGTGAGTCACAGTTTGTCGGTGTCTGCGTATCTCTGGTGGTTCTCTCGTTCCTCTATCCACCTCTCTAACGCCGTAGCTGTCCGGTCGGTAATGCCTACCGTCCAGTTCCCCTCGTTCTTGGCTGAATCCTCTCTCGGGATACGTAACAGGCCGTTCTCGGGTTCACACCAGCCTACCCGAGCGTTCCCGACTTCCACGGGTCGAAGACCAGCGTCAAGACTCGCCCAGATGAGAGACGTGAATTTCCAACTGTCAGGGTCTGCTTCGAGAAGGTCGCTGTCAGTCCCGTAGTTAGGAGTGCCATCTTTCCCGAGTGCGGCCTGTCGAATCTTGCGGCGTTCAGGCTTCGTCAGGAAGTCGCGCGGGCCGTTGTTGCCCCCGCCGGACTGGAAGTTCCAACTGAACTCCCACTCGTCGCGGTTGTACTTGTGCTGAAGCCACTTCGAGTAGCGTCCGAGCACACCGAGGATTTTACCCTTCGTGGACTCCGTCACGTCACGGAACGCGACTTCCCCCATGTAGGCGCGCGCGTCGTCTTGATTGGGTGGGGCTTTGTAGCCTCCACGATTCTCCCATACCCACAAGTCGAAGCGTGCGGTTCGGTGTCCCGTCTGGCAGACGGTGTACGGGGAGTAGCCCTTCGCTTTCTCCGGGTCTTTCCCCATCCGAAGCAGGTACGTGAGGAAGGGTTTGCGGTACTCATAGTAGTCCACAGCCGCCTTATCGGATAAGAAGCCACGTTGGTTCTTACGGACGATTGTAATCGTTCTATTCGGTTCCATCATGTCCGAATCGAAACCGGGACAGCGTTCCAGCGTATTCGGCTTTTCGAGGTTCATTTGGGGTCTTGTCGTTGTTGGACAAGCCGAAAACGGGAGGTAGCGAGTGCGCGGGACCGGATTCGAACCGGAGGAAGACTCTTTCACTCGTCTTCCAGGGTTCGAATCCTCATTCCGAACTCACGGCTCTCATGAGTTATTCGAGCCGAGAAGTGCGCGGGACCGGATTCGAACCGGCGGACCCCTACGGGATAGCGTCCTAAGCGCTACGCCTTTGGCCTGGCTCGGCAACCCGCGCGCACCAGTCGCTATCCGCGTTGGCATCAAGAACCCTTCGCTTGCGGGCGACGAAGGTTTAGGTGGGATGGGGAACAACGGATCTGTATGTACCGCGCCAGTGACCGCATTGAACACGACGAGTGGCTGTCCGATATCGAAGCGGCGTCGGACAGGCTGGACCTCGGGACAGCGGCGCGGTCCCACGCGGTTGACCTGTTCCTCTCGACAGTTCCAGAGGAAGACCGGTCGAAGCAGGCGACAATGGCGGCTAGTGTGTACGTCGGTGCGCTGGTCGCCGGTGAGGAGCGGTCCCAGTCGGCCGTCGCAGAGGCGACGGACGTCTCCCGGTTGACGATTCAGCAGCGCTGGAAGGACTTGCTAGAGACGGCCGGGCTGGAAGCGCCGGGCTGGTAGCTACGAAATGTTCTGACGGCCGGTGCGGTTCGGAGTCAGGTTCCCGTGTTCGTCGATTTCGCCCTCGACGATCCGGGTCGAAGAAATGATGTCGCCGTCCTCGGCACGGACGTGCGGGACGACTTCGATTTCGAGCGGGTCGTGGCCCCGCTCCTCGCGGATTTCGTTGATACGGCGGCCGCCGGTCTCCGTCTCGGGCGAGACGACAAGCGTGTCGAACTGCGACTCCGTAGCGATGCCGGTCGGCTCGGTGAGTTCTCGGACCTGCCACTCGCGCTCTTGCTCGGCGGCGAGCGTCGCGAGTTCGTCGGCGAGTGCGGATTGCCGTTCGCTGAACGGGCGCACGTGGCGCTGGTCGTGGCGCGTCTTCGGCGCGAGGTCGTCGCTGGTGAGGCCAACTGTCACGTCCCCGAGTTCGAATGCGCGTTCGAACAGCGCGCGGTGTCCGTCGTGAATCGGGTCGAACGTTCCCCCCAGCGCGACATTCATATCCCGGGCAACGGCACGGGTAGGTTTAGTAATATCGACTTGCGAAACAGCCTGCTGGAGCCGGGTTTGATTATACGTCAGCGTCGTCTTCGCCCTCGGACTCGTCTCCTTCGTCACCAGTGTGGTCGCTTGCGTCGGCGTCGGTCGCGTCATCGTTTGCATCTTCGACCGAAATTGTCACCGGCTCATCGTCGGGTTCCAGCGTCGTCTCGCCGCCGATGTGATCGTCAAGGTTGAACACCGTGTTTAGTTCCGACTGGATATCACCGACGATAGTGTTGACGAGGTCGCTCGGCGGGATAGCGCTGTACTCGTAGGGGTTGTTGCCTGCGCCGTCGCTCTCACGCTTCTGGCGGGTCACGACCTCTTCTTCGGTGAGTGCCGCCAGAGCCTCGCGGACCGTGCTCGGATACAGGCCGGTCCCCTCAGCTATCTCCTCACTGGTGCTCTCGGGATGCTGTCGCAGGTGGACGTAGATCCGTGCCCGGGTCTCCGTGTCGAGCACCCACGCAAGCAGGTCAACGATCCCTTCGTCGAACTGCTCGACTGCACGGTCTGCCTCCTGTTCGATTCGTTCACGGACATCGCCTGTGTCCTCGGGGTCGTCGTGGTCGTTGTCGTCTGCAGACATGCGTTGTCTCTGTGAGGACAAAAGCTATAGCTGGATAAAAACCCTTGGCCCGGACTCTCCTGTCGCTACGCAGTATCAAACAGCCGAGTCCGGCCTCAGACGACAGCCCAGATCAGGACAGGCGCAGCGAGTCAACGAGCGCCATGACGCCCTCCTCCGACCGAAGCCGGCGCTGTCGCTCTGCGCCACTTTCGCGGTCGTACAGTTCCCACAGTCCGTCGATACCCAGCCGGTCGCTCTCCATCTCGACTAGTTCCTCAACCGAGCGCGTCGTCGAGAGGTCACGCGACAGCAGTTCCGCGGACTGGCCGTGGCGGATTGCGCGCCACTTGTTCTCGTCGAGGAATTCCCGGCGGAGCCGCCGGCCGGACTCCCCGTCCTCGTAGCGTTCAGCAAGGTCGACGACGAGCTCGTGGACGTACTCGACGAAGGCCAGCACCCGGTCCGGGTCGGCCTGTCCGTCCGGCGCGCGTACTTCGACGGTGCCGTGGCCGGAGTGGGGCCGCACGTCGAACCAGAGTTCGCCGCGGTCGTCGATGCTCCCCGTTTCGAGCATCCGCCGTTCGTAGGTCTCGAAGGCGTCGTAATCGTCGAACGCCGTCGGCATCCCGGTGTTGGGCAGGGCCTCGAAGATCTTCCCGCGGGCGGACTGCAGCCCGGTGTCGAAGCCGTTCCAGTACGGGGAGTTGGCCGACAGCGCGAGCATCAGTGGGAGATGCCAGCGAAGCTCGTTTGCCACCCAGACGGCCTTGTCCGCGTCGTCCACGCCGACGTGGACGTGCAGGCCCGCGGTCGTGTTGCGGTGCTGTGGGTACTGGATGCGGTCCAGCTGTGACTTATACCGGGGCTTCTCGGCGTGTTCGAGTTCGCGCCACTTCGCCAGCGGGTGCAGGCCCGCGGCGGCGATACCGAACCCGTTCGCTTCGGCGTGGTCGACCAGCGCGTCCCGGACTGACCGGAGGTGGTCACCGGCGTCCGCCGGGTCGTCGATACGCGGCGTCTGCGTCTCGATAACGCACTTGAACAGTTCGTGGTCGAGCCGCCCGTCAAGAACCGCTGGTGGCTCCGTCTCGTAGACGAGTTCGTCCGTGCCAGACGTTGGGCGACCGAACTCGTCGACGACGTAGAACTCTTCTTCGATGCCGAGCGTTCCCATCCGGGTAAAATGCTCGGCAGAACCCGTCGCGTCCATTAATCAGCACATCGGAATCGATCCGCTAAAGCCTTCCGTCCCTGCCCGCTCAGGCTGCACAATTAGGTTCCTTCTCGGGCGATCCTGGAGGGGCGGCAACGATCCCAACTAGTCCTCTCGCGGCCGGGCAACAATACCGAGATGGTCCTCGTGATACGGGTCCAGTCGCGCCGTCTCAAGCAGTTCGTACTCGGCGCTGAGTTCCTCACGTACGTTGTCGAACACGTCCGCAGGGTCGGCGGTCACGTCCTCGCTTCGGGCCTTGATAGCCGCGAGGAGCCGTCCGTCGTCGGTCAGGAACCGTTTGTTGAGCGCCGCTACCCGGGCCTGCCCTCTGGTCGCCACGTCCTGCACGACGACGTCGACCGGTTCGACGACGTGGGCGTAACGCTCGGGCTTGCGTGCGTCCTTCAGCAGCGGAAAGAGATTCTGTCGGCTCTCCGCGGCGTCCAGCAGTTCCCGCACCGGACGGGGCGCGAACTCGACGGCGTAGGTCGGACCGGCGAAATCCGCTACGTGGCTCACGGTCGTCCCGGCCGCTGCGCCGAGATACAGAACAGTCTCGTCACCCTCCAGACCTGTTTCCATACCATGTTCGAGCATCGCACCGAGCTTCGAGCGGTGGGGGTCCCACCGTCGCCAGTCGCCGTCGGTCCGCTCGCCGTACACCGGCTGGCCCTGTGTGGCGAGGCTCGTCTCACCATCGAAGTCGTGGCGCTCGACGCCTGCCGGGAGCGTCATTCGTCGCCCTCCTCGGCTCGGGCCTGAATCCGCTCGATTCGTTCGTCGAGTTCCGCCTGCAGGTCCGACCGACGGTCGCCGCTGTAGTGATCGATTCGGGCAGCAATCGAGAGCTTCCCGGCAAGTGCCCGTGCAGCCGAGCCGCGGTCTTCCCGCCGGGTCCCGCGCACGTACTCGTGAGTGAAGATGACGCCGTGTTTCGGTGATGGCGCATTCCCCTTGAGGTGGGCAAAGAGCGCGTCTTCCGCCCCAAGGACCTGCACCGTTCCGCTCGGTTTCTTCGCCAGCGCTTCGAGGCCGCCAGCCAGTGAAATAAGCCGGGCCGCCAGCACCGGCCCGGCCAGCATCGAGAGGTTTGGCGCGACGGCTGGGGCGGTCCGCTCGATGTACGCCCGAAGCGAGTCCGCCTCATCGGCCAGCCCGGCCGTCTGCTCGGCAAGCGCCCGGAGGGCGGTGTCGCCTTCGTCCTCGTCGTCCCGCTCGACCAGCGAGCGGGCGTACTCGACGCCGCTCCCGCTGTCACCGTACCGGCTCCCGCCCCATTCGGCGACCCGTTCGGCGAGTTCGTTCGCTGTCCGCTCGCAGTCGGCCATCGCCCGGACTGCGTGGACGAGTTGCTGGTCGTCAGCGCCCTCCTGTTCGGCGACCGCCGCGCTGGTGGCCGCCATCGTCACCTCGTGTAGCCGGTCGTAGTAGGCCGCCTCGTCGTCGGCGAACCCTGCCTCGACGGCCTGCTGTGGCCAGTCCTCCGGCGTGTCGGCTCGCCCGGCCTCTATCTGTTCGACAGCGGCCGCATCGTCATCCGGGTCCAGCCCGGCGAACCACCCGTTGCTCATAGCCGTGTGTGCACGCCCGACCCGAAAAAGTGACGCGGTTAGCGCCTCGCCGTCCTGTCGGTACTTACTGTGCCTGGACCAGCCCTCAGCGCATCCCTGGCGGCGGACCGCGGTCCCGCGGGTCGTCGTCATCGCCGTCCTCTTCGAGGTCGATACCGGCCTCCTTGCGTCGGCGAATCACTGCCTGTAGCTGTCGGTAGTAGTACAGCGTTCCCACGACGCCGATGACAATGGCGATGGCCGACAGGCCGCCGAACAGCAACAGGTCACGGTCGAGGTAGTACCGGACGACGATCTGGTCGGAGGTAACCTCGTCCCAGCGGATGACCTGCTGGCCGTCGACGGTCTCGGACTCGTAGCCACCCGGGCTAATCCGCGAGAGGAACGGAATCCCGGCCCCGGTGTTGGGCGGAAGCACGACCGTGTACGAGCCGTCCTCGACGAGCGTCGGAGAGGCGAAGCGTTTGCCGGTCCGCCCAACTGAGTACCCCACCTTTCCGGAGACGTTCGCCGGGAACGAGATGGTAGTTCGCTGGCGGTTCTCCGAGGCGCTCAGCGAGGATTCAGCAGCGCTGACGACCGTTCCGTTGGGGTATCTGAACCGGAGCGCACTGATGGGGACGCTCCGCTCGCGCCCGAGGCCATCGACAGTGTACACGTCGAACGTCGTCTCGTTTTCGACAGCGTAGACGGCGGTGTATTTCGACTCCTCGATGACGATGGTCCCGTCAGCTGAGGTGTTCCAGTCGTAGCTCGCGTTCTCGTTCAGCCGCTCCGGGTCGACCTCTTCCGAGCCGAAGAAGCCGCTACAGCCCGAAAGGGCGACCAGTGCGAGAACGGCAACCAACAGGAGGTGGCGGCGTTTCATAGCTCGAAATCAGGGCACGATTGCCAGCAGCTCTGACGGCATGTACTGCCCGATATCGGCGAGCAGCCCCGGCGGGTCGGTGTCCGGGTTGCAGATGATGCTCTGTTCTAACAGGCCGATGCGTTCGACAGTGACGATGTCCTGAGCGTGGCCAGCGCGGTTGACTGTCGCGCGCGCTTCCGAGCGTGTCACGCTGTTTGCGTTGATGCGGCCGTTGCCACGGGTCCACTCGTACAGGCGGTCCTGCTCGACCTCTGCAAGGCTTGGAGGGTCGCCGGCGACGAAGCGGAGCGGAAGGTGCTGGACCAGTCCGAACCGTTTCCGGATCTGTGACGGCGTCCCCTGTCCGAGACCCAGCTCATCGGCCGGAATCCGGACCGTCTGACCGAAGCCGACATCGAGGACAAAGCCGTCCTCGTCCCAGCTATCGAGTGTGCCAACGTACGTCTCGCCGTCTTCGTGGTCGGCGACCAGTTCGCCGAATTCTTCACGGAGGAGGTTCCGGGCGACAGTTTCGTCAGGGCCATCGACGGTCACCGACGGGAATTCGTCGTCGCGGAGGCCGATGTCGTACTCTACGTCGAGGTCGCCGAGTTCGTTGCCGACCATCGAGCGCAGTCCGTCCAGCGTACGGTCCCGGGCATCGCCGGCGACGTACACTTTTGTACCGAGAACGACCATCAGGCTTCCACGTCCACGTCGGCGTTCAGCTCATCTCTGAGTTCTTCGATGCGGTTCTCCATCGCAGTGACGAGGCGGGTGTTCTCCATCGTCTCGACCTGGTTGCCACATTCGGGGCACTCGAAGCCGAATTCCATCGCTTCGCCGAACTCGAAGCGGATACCGCAGTGTTCACAGAGGTAGAACTCGTTTTCCCGCTCGTATTCGCGGCGCTCTTCGAGGCCGTCGAGCAGGCGGTGCATCTCCTCTTGCAGTTGTTCCGGGATCTTCTCGTACTGGAACGTCCAGAGGTACGTGAGCCACCCGGAGTCCTCGTCGCGGAGCCGACGATAGGTCGCGAGGTCGTTCTCGTAGAGAATAAACAGCGCTCTGCGCACGTCGTTCAGTTCGAGCCCGAGCTCCTCGGCCAGTTCCTCGTCGGTCACTTCGCCGTCCGGCGGCGCGGCGGCGACCGGCATCCCTTTCGGTCCGACCAGCTCGTGGAGGTACTTCTGTATGACGGGGTCCTCCAAGAGTTCCTCAAAAGCCATTACCCGCACATCCGGGAGTCACGTGGTTAAAACCATCGGGTCGTCCTCTCTCGAACGCTGACACAGAGGCCGGGACCACGCTGCTGTTGAGAAGGACTCGTTGTGCCTGCAGGCGGACAGCAACAACGGCGGACAGCAGTCCCTTTTTGCGTCCTACCGTCAGCGTAGTCCGTCGCTAGAACCCCACACACCCCACTATTCGATTTTTTCGACTGGCGTCCGACAGGAGGAGCAGGTCTCTTTGTCGATAGCGACGAAGACGGAGTCACAGGACGGACACTCGTAGAGATTCGATGCAGGTTCGTCGGCCGTGTCCGCGCCGTCATTGCCGGCGGAGCCAGTCCGAACACGGTTATCCGTCACTGCACCGGCCTCTGGTCCGTTGTCTGACTGCCCCTTCCCACCCGAGAGTACATCCGAGACTGATTTTTTGATTTTGTCTAGCATCACGAGTTGCTGCAGGATAGTAGTCATTTGAATTACTTTAACAGCTGTGGTTTTCAGGACACGGACAGTTCCAGACGACCGTCTTCACTGGCGAACAGTCAGAGGTCGGCAAGCGGTCGCGGCGATGTCTGTTCGTACTCGATGACATCGAACCCGTCGTGGGCCTCCCGGGACAGTTCTGTCCACTCCGCGCCCAGATCCGGGAAATACCGGTCACCCTCGTTGCGCTCGTGGATGCGGCTGAGGAAAATCCGGCTGGCGAACGGGAGGAACAGGTCGTACACCGCCTCGCCGCCGATCACGTATGTGATGGGCGGCGAGTTACTTTCGCCAGCGCCGTCGCCGGCGAACCCCTCGGTCGCACCGGCGCGGGCGGCTGCTTCGACGGCAATCTGTGGCGTCGTCGCGTACTCGACCGTCTCCGAATTGGCACTTCGGCTGTCGTCGGTCGTCAGGACGACGGTGTAGCAGTCCGGGATGGGCTTCATCGAATCGAACGTCCGCCGGCCGAGGATGATAGGGTGGCCGGCGATCCGGTCCTTGTACTGGCGCACGTCCTCGGGATAGTGCCAGGGGACGCCGCCATCGAGACCGATGACGTTGTTCTCGTCTGCAGCGACCACGAGGACCAGTTCGGTGTCGGGTATCGTCGTCATTTGTATCCCAGCGCCTCCAGTCGGTCGTCGAGGTCCCCGGCAAACTGCGTGTCGGACGCGTCCTCGAACTCGGTGTAGCCGTCGAGTGGCGTCGCGATGTCCACGTCGGCGTACCGATCGCTGTCGAAGTGGTTCCGGACGACAGCGGCATCGATATCACCATCTTCGACCGTGCCACCACAGCCTTTGATGACGGACTCGTGGGCACTGTCGCCACACGCCGCCCGCTTCCGGACCTCGTCGCCGGGCCGGTCGTGATAGACCAAGCGGACGTGCTTCGCAAACGGCGCGGCGTCGCCACAGACCCGTTCGGCCTCCTCGCGCATCGCTGGCCCGATGGGGGCTTGTGATGCGACGACGGTCCCGTTTGGCGAGGCGAACGCCGGGCCGTCCGCGTTGCCGTCGCCGAGTGCTATCGCGCGGACAGCGTCGGGGAACCGGCTGAGCGTCGCCAGGTCAGTGACGCGGTGTCCCTCCCGCTGGCCGGGAGCACGGACGACGAGCGGGACGTGATACATCGTCTCGTGAGTCCCGATACGGTGGCTGACGGCCGGCGGTTCCTCGGGAATCGCCGTCGGTTCGCCGAAGCCCTCGCCGTGGTCGCCGGCGAAGACGACCAGCGTGTCGTCGAGGACGCCCCGTTCGTCCAGTCCGCGGATCAGGGTCTCGAAGATGGCGTCTGCCTGTCGGACGGCACCGTCGTATATCTGTTCGAGAATGCCGGCAAAGCCAAGCGAGAGGTTCCCCGAGAGGAACTCCCAGTGCCACTTGAAACCCATCGACTCTTGCATGTCGCGGGAGCGCTCGTCGCTCCACTCATCGTACTCGGCAAGCGGTTCGTACGGGCGGTGGGTGTCCATCAGGTTGATGCAAGCGGCCCACTCGCTCTCACGCTCGTCGACCCACTCCAGCGTCCGGTCGGCGTACCAGAAGCCGTTGGGCCAGTCGCCCAGCGAGCCGTTCGTCTCGTAAGCTGAATCGTACTGCTCGGGTGAGCCGATGGCCGTCTGGAACACGTCGTCGAGCCCCGATTCGTGGTCGGTCAGGAACGGATTATCGGAGAACAACCCCGTGTCATAGCCCGCTGCTGCCAGTTCCTCGAAAATTGTATGACCGGCGTCGAGTCTAGCGGTGTGGTCGACGCCGTGTTCGTGGACCTCGTGGCCCGTGAACATGCTGACGTGGCTGGGGACGGTCCAGTTGCTCGGGCTGCGAGCCTGCGTGTACACCGTCGCCTCCTCGGCGAAGGCGTCGAGGAAGGGCGTCGTCTCCCGGCGATAGCCCAGTACGGAGGTGCTCCGGGCGCGGAGACTGTCAGCGACGACGAGCAACACGTTGTGACGCGACATCTGAGCGTGAGTTAGCGTCGAGCGATAAAAGGCCCGCGGCACAACTGCGTGGGTATCACTTTTCGTCGGGGTCGACCACTCGCTTGCCGGTTTCCTGCGGCACGACGACTCTATCGGGGTTCTCCCACTCGCGGTCCAGTTCCCGGCCCTCGAACAGGCGGTCGAGGAAGACGGCCAGTGAAGCGACTTCGGAGTGTGGCTGGTTGGTGACGCCGACGTTCCAGTCGGCGTGTTCGTACACCTCAAAGGGGACTTTCTCCGCGCCGACGACGACCAGCAGTGGGTCGTCGGCATGGGCCTCGCGGACATCGTCCTCGATCTCTTGGACCGGCTCGCCGTACATCGTCAGATGGACGACGCGACCCTCGAAATCACGGATGAGCCGCTTTGGCTCCTCTGTCGAGGCCACGTCGAAGGGGCCGCCGAACCGATCGGTGATGTCGATGACGGTGTCGGCCTGATTGCGAGCGGCGTTGGCTAGCACGACCTTGTCGGCCCCGAGCGCGCGTGCGGTCAGTCCAACGTGGGTCGTCATCCGCTCGTCCCGGCCGGGTCGGTGGCCCAGTCGAAGCACCGTCACTTGTGGCGAGTCCTTCATCCGTCGCTCCGTGCCGCTTCGATAGCTGACCGGACCGGTTCGTAGGCGATTTCGCTCCATTCGACCCGCTCGTCGTTGACATACACGGCTGGCGTTCCCTGAACGCCGCGGTCGATACCGGCCTCGCGGTCACCCGAGATCGTCGGGCGGTACAGTTCCCCCGTCGCGGCCGCTCGAACCATCTCGCCGTCGATATCTATGCCCTCAGTCAGGTCGGCGTAGGTGTCTGGCCCCAACCGATTCTGATTCGCGAACAGGCGCTCGGAGTAGGTGAAGAAGGCCTCGTCGCCGACGTTGTCCTGCACGGCGCGCGCGGCGCTTGCGGCCTGCCACGAGGCGTTCTTGTCGACCGGAACCGGGAAGTCGTGGAACTCGTAGCGGATGGTTCCATCAGTGAGGTAGTCTTCCCGAACCTTCGGGTAGACGGATTCCGAGTAGGTCGCGCAGTGCGGACAAGCGTAGTCTTCGTACACCGCCACGGTCACATCAGCCTCGGGGTCGCCGGCGACCGGCGTCGAGAGGGGCTGGCCCGGGAGGGGCGTTGCCGTCTCCGTTCCAGCAGTCTCCGTTTCGGCTGACTCAGAACCGCCGCCGGCACATCCGGCTAGCGCGCCGAGCGCTACAGTCGTCGCCGAGAGAACGCTACGGCGAGTGAATCGAGTCATAGCCGACTCTCACAGGGGAAGCTATAAAACGACGTTGTCATCCGTTACTTGCCTACCGACTCCCCCGGAATCGGCCGCGACCGCAACGTTTTACCTCGCATGCGAAACATCGCAACTATGGACGTATCAGAGAAGCGAATAGTCGTCACCGGCGGGGCGGGCTTTATCGGGTCCCATCTGGTCGAGCGCCTCGTTCCGGACAACGACGTCGTGGTCGTCGACAACGAAGCGAACGGGCAATCCGAGTGGGTCCACGAGGATGCGACTTACCTCGATGGCGACCTCACTGATCCCGACATCGTCGCCAAGGCTATCACGAGTGACGTCGACCTCGTTGTCCACCTCGCGGCGTCGAAACTGGTCGATACGGACACACCTCGCCGACAGTTCGAGGACAACAGCGACATCACGTACAACATCCTCGAACGGATGCAGGAAGCCGGCGTCGAGAACCTCGTGTTTACATCGTCGTCCACGGTATACGGCGAAGCGCCGCGGCCGACACCGGAAGACTACGCGCCGCTCGAACCCATCAGCGTCTACGGCGCAACGAAACTCGCCGAGGAGTCGCTCGTCTCGACGTACGCTCACAGCCACGACATCCAGTCGTGGGTGTTCCGGTTCGCCAACATCGTCGGCCCGCGCCTGCGCGGGGCGGTCATCCCCGACTTCATCGAGAAGCTCACCGACGACCCGTCGACGCTGACGATCCTCGGCGACGGCCGCCAGGAGAAGTCTTACATGCACATCTCCGAGTGTCTCGACGCAATGTTGTTTGCCGTCGAACATGCCGACAAGGACCACAACGTGTTCAACCTCGGGACGCGGACGACCACATCAGTCGATCGCATCGCCAGCATCGTCGCCGACGAGATGGATATCGACCCCGAGTACGAGTACACCGGCGGCGACCGCGGCTGGACCGGCGACGTGCCGCGGATGCGCCTCTCTATCGATAAGCTCTCGGCGCTCGGCTGGGAACCCGAGCAGTCGAGCGACGACGCGGTGCGGCAGTCGACCCGCGAACTGCTCGAAGAACTCTGAACGCGGATTCAGGCCGGGTACGTGCCGTTTAGCTGTGCCTTTTCTACGACGTGGCCGCTGGCCGCGTCGTACACGTCATCTTTGTCTGCCGCCGGGGAGAGATCGAGCGTCGTGTCTAGCGCATACAGGAGGAACCGGTACGTGTGCTCCCGGTCCGGCGGACTCGGACCGCCCCAGCCAACTTCGCCGAAATCGTTCTGTCCCTCTGTGGCCTCGGCAGGTGTCCATCCCTCTGGAACCCGACCGATATCCGACGGGATGTTCCAGACGAGCCAGTGGTCCCACACCTTCCCGGCCGGCTCCTCGGCGTCCGGGTCGTCGACAATGAGGAGCAGCGACGAGGCGTTCGACGGGACGTGCTCGACCTCCAGCGGGGGATTCGTGTTCGCAGCCGAGTAGCCGTGTTCCTCGGGGATGCGCTCGCCGTCGCCGAACGCAGGGCTTCGGAGCTGTAGGTCTGCCATGTCTGGAGATATGACAGACAAACACAAAAGCATCGTCCCGGCAGCCATTTGCGGCTCCGCGCCGAACCGCCGGACGTGCAGGTCGTGGGTTACCGCGCGCGGGTCGACGAACACGCCGCGCTCCTGTTGGCCGAGGACGGAAGCGTGACTACTGAGCGATTAGACCCGGGCACCGAACTCTCGTACACGCTCGGCGAGCGCCACTGTGCCGGCGCAGTCGACGACGATAGACATTTTCACTGTGACAACGACCCCGCGCCGTACTGCCCGGAACACACCGACATCTGGCCGTGTGCCCGCTGTACCGGTGACTGCAACAAGCCACTCGACACTTGCGACGAGGAACACGCGGTGTACCTGGCGGCGTTCGCGCCGGATGTCATCAAGGTCGGCGTCACTCGCTCCTGGCGGCTGGAGACGCGGCTCCGCGAGCAGGGGGCCGACAGGGCCGCCCACCTCCGTACTGTCGCCGACGGTCGTATCGCCCGACAGGTCGAGGCCGACATCGCCGTCGAGTTGGGCGACCGGGTCAGAGTCCCCACGAAGATATCGGGATTCGACCAGTCCGTCGATACGGACTGGTGGGCGTCGCTCTGTGAGCGCTACGACCCGCTTGCGACCTACGACTTCGAGTACGGCCTGTCCCTTTCAGACCGTCCGATGGCCGAGACGCTGGCGACCGGGACCGTCCGAGGGACGAAGGGACGAGTCGCCGTGCTTGAGAACAACGGCAGCGTCTACGCAGTCGACCTCCGACAGCTCGTCGGCTACGAACTCACCGACGGCGGAACCGACCGCGACCTCCAGTCGAGCCTCGGCGCGTTCGGATAACACCGGCGACTAGCGTCGCTGTCGTCCACATCTGACAGTGCAGAAGACATTTAAAGACGGCTGTTGCCCATCCTCGTGTGCGACGTGAAACCCTCCTGACCGGTGGCGTGGTCGTGGTCGTCCTGACCATGCTCATCGGTGCAACAGCGGTCCCCGGCGCGCTCTCCGAACCCGATGACGACGTTCGCGAGAGCTATCTCGACCTCCGCGAGACGACCATCGAACCGGCGTCGGTCGACGGCCAGACAGTGACACTCGCCATCGACGCCCGACTCTCGCACCGCGGCGGTCCCGCCGAGAACGTCACCGTCGAGACGCGGGCCATCGACGCGGACACCGGCCTCGTTGCGACGACGACGCGGCAGTCGGTCGGCACAGTCGAAGGGGAACGAGAGGTATCGGTGCGGTCGAACATCACGGTCGAGCGGGCGGGCGGCTATCGGATCGACACGATCGTCTACGAGGACGGTGACCGCGTCGAGACTGGTCAGCAGTCTGTCCAGAACGTCGATGCACTCACACCGGCGTACGCCCGCAGTACCGTGACCTTCCAGCGCTTCGAGAACGCCGGCGTCCCGCTGGACTCTATCACCTACCGGATCGACGGCGTCTCGGACAACCGGACGACGCTGAACGTCTCAGTGTACGTCACGAACGCCGGCAACAATCCGTCTACTGACCTCTCACTCCGGCTCCGAGCACGGCAAGCTGACTCGAATGTCATCGCTGACGAGTCGACCGTGCGGGTCGGCCAGATTCGCCCCGGCCGGACTGAGATCGTCAGAACCCAACTGACGGTGCCTGATGACTACAACTACTGGCTCGACGGTATGTTGCTCTCCGACGGCGTCATCGTCGGAACCGAGAGTTCCCCGGCGAACCTCCATCCGACGGAGCGCCTCCAGGAGAACGAAACCAGAGAACAGGTCGGATTCCAGTCCAGCGATTTCGAGCAGGACCGGCCAGCGGAGCAGGGGATGGACGAACCACAGCAGACCTCGGCCGAGGGTCCCGGATTCACGGCGCTGATCGGACTGCTTGCGGTCCTCGCAAGCGCGCTCCTCGTTGCACGGAGACAGACAAATGAGTGATACCTCCAACACTGACACAGTGGCACAGGATATCGACGCGGATACCGGCGACGCTGTCGGCGAGACCGATGACGACTCGGGTCCCGCGATAGCTACCTACGCGCAGTGGGCGGTGTTCGCTATTCTCACGCTCGTGGCACTCATCGCGACACTGCAGTTCTACTTTTCCGCGTCGTCGGCGATTGATACGTTCGTCACCGACAGATATCGGCCGCTGTTCAACGCGGCGTTCAACCTCGCCGTGGTGCTCGGCTGCGGGCTGGGGCTCTCGGTGCTGGTCCGACGGCTCGCCTGAATCCATCGCCAGCCATATCAGGTACCCACAGTCGGCGTTTCAGTAATCCGAGGGTTCAGGGACCTGTCAGCCATACATCGAGAGGTACATCATGACCCGACGACGCGCGACGCGACGACGATTCTTGATCGGTTGCAGCGCTATCGCCGGTGTGGGTCTGGCCGGCTGTACCGGCGGCGACGAGTCGACTGCCACTGACTCGACGCCGTCACCCACTGACGATGGTGATGCCGAACCCACGACGACAACCGACGAGCCGACGGCAACCGACACCGAGACAGCGACGCCGGACCAAACGACCGTCGAGACGCTCGTCTCGGTTGGCGGCGACCGTGTGCCCGAGAATATGGCGCTCGGCCCTGACGGTGGCCTGTACTTCGGTATCACGGCCGGCGAGGTTCGGCGCGTCCCCGAAACAGAGACCGGTGCGACCGACCTCACGCTCGACGACACCGAACAGATCGCGACGCTGCCCGGTGCGATCGGCGTCGAAACAGCGCCCGATGGAACGGTATACGTCGCCGTCGCCACGCAGGACGATCAGGCGGGCGTCTGGGAAGTCCCAGCCGACGGCGAAGCGACACAGCTCGTGGGCATCAGTGGGTTCCCGAACGACATCCACTACGATACTGACCGGGAGCACCTGCTGGTGACCGAGTCACAGAACGGCGTGGTCTACGCGGTCACGACCGACGGCGAGCGGTCGACCTGGCTGGACGACGACCGGCTGGACACGGAGAGTTTCGGCGCGAACGGGATCACCCGCGACGCCGACGGCGATATCTACGTCGCAGTGACGCGAGCCCCCGAAAACACTGGCCGCCTGCTCCGTGTCCCGGTCGAGTCTGACGGAGCCGCTGGCGAGCCGTCGATGTTCTTCGAGGGCGAGGCGATATTCGGAGCGGACGGGATCACCAGCCGGGACGGCGACATCTACGTCGCGGCCAACAGCCAGAACCGCGTCGTCAGAGTGACTGCGGACGGGACCACGGACACCGTTGCAACGGCAGACGACGGGTTGGTGTTCCCCTCGGACGTGCTCTTCGGGACCGGCGACCAGCGCGAATCGCTGTTCATCTGCAACTTCGCGAACCAGTCACCCGAAGACGGCGCGATCCTCCGTACCAGCGTCCCTCGCTGACCAACCATCTACACCGGCTGTCTTCGGACGGCAACCCTTTTCAGCGGCCCAACCAAAGCCGAGCGTATGGCAGACGATGAACCCGAGAACGCTGACGAATCGGCGGACGCGACAGAGGACAACGGTGAGGAGAAGTCCTTCCGCGAGCGGGTCGAGGAGATCCGACAGCAGCGCGCCGAGGAGCGCGAAGAAGGCGAGGGCGACGGCGAGGAGATGAGCCGCGAAGAGCGCATGGAAGAGATGATGGGCGGTGGCGGCGGCCCCGGCGGCATGGGCGGGGGCAACCCCTTCGCGCAGATGATGGGCGGCATGATGGGCGGCGGCCCCGGCGGTCCCGGTCCGGGCGGCCCCGGCGGCATGGGCGGCGGCCCGCCAAGCCAGCACGAGGAATCGGGCGGCAGCGACAACGAGGAACTCACCCGTGAGATGCGAAAGCTCCGGGACGAAGTCCACGACATGCGACGCTCGCTCGACCGCATCGCCGACGCGCTCGAAGACTAACGAATCTCGGCTTGCTGGCGCTTTCGGAAATGAACGAACAGCGATAGCTTACTTGTACTTCGTACTCCGCCTCCTATCGAACAGTGGACAGTACTGATTGCCTCTGGGCGGGTGCCAGCAGAACCACGGCCGGACGCCGTGCCAGCCACTATGAATCGCAAAATGAGACGCCGGTAATCTCAAAGCGTGCGCCACCGTCAGCACTGTCGCGAACGCTGATCTCCCAATCATGCGCCGCCACGACCTGCTGGACGATACTGAGACCGAACCCGGTCCCCTCCGTGCTCGTTGAGTAGCCGGCTTCGAACACCGTCTCCCGCTCGCCTTCGGGGATGCCGGGGCCGTCGTCCGCGACGTAGAACCCGTCGTCTAACGCCCCGATCGTTACGGTCACGTCCGCCCCAGCGTGCTCAACTGCATTTCGAACGAGATTCTCGAATAACTGTTTCAAGCGGCTCTCGTTTGCCAGGACGGTCCTGTCGATATCAGTGACGAGTGTCGCATCGGCCGTCTCGACAGTCGCCCAGCAATTTTCGGCGAGCGATGCTATTGCGACCGGTTCGCGGTCGGTGACGGTCTCACCGTCCTGTGCCAGCGTGAGCAGATCAGTTAGTAGCGTGTCCATCCGCTCGTGTGCTCGCTCGACAGCAGCCAGATGCTCACTCTGGCACTGCTTGCGTGCCAGTTCCAGTCGTCCCTGCGCAACGCTCAGTGGATTCCGTAAATCGTGTGAGACAACACTGGTGAACGCTTCGAGCCGGTCGTTGTGCTGTTTGAGGTCCCGTTCACGGTCGCGTAACTGTTTGGTCCCTTCGACCTGTTTGAGCGCGCTGGTGACGTGTCCAGCCAGAATCTCCGCGAGGATAACATCCTGCTGGTCGAACGCCGCGGGCGTCTCCGAGCCGGCCAGCAGGATTCCGTGTTTGTCAAGGGGGAGATATAGCTCGCTTTGGATCGGCGTGTCCGGGTTGTAGATGTCCGGGTCGGCGTGAACGTCATCGACGGCGAGCGCGTCGCCGGAGTCGTAGACTCGCCACGCGATGCTGTCTCCGGGCATGAATGTCGGCAAATCGTCTACCAAGTCATATATCCCGTCAGAGGCGGCGACCGGTTCGAGGATTCGTTCGTTCTCGTCGTAGAGGTGTATCGTGTTCGCTTCGAGTCCCAGTACAGTGCGCGCCGTCTCGACGCCGATCTCGGCGACTTTTTCACGCGTGTCCGCTTGAAGCAGATCCTGAACTGATTCACTGAGAGCTTTGAGGCGACGTTCGTGTTGTTTCCGCTCAGTGATGTCCTGCTGGAACCCGACGTAGTTGACGACCGTTCCGTCGTCGTCACGCACCGGGGCGATAGACACCTGATTCCAGAACATGGTCCCATCCTTCCGGTAGTTCCGGAGTTCGACCGACACGGGATCGCCCTCGTCGACGGCCGCCCGCATCGCGTCGACCGGCTCCGACTCGGTCGCCTCGCCCTGCAGGAACCGGCAGTTCCGGCCGCGCACCTCCGACTCAGTGTAGCCGGTAAGCTCCAGAAATCGCCTGTTGGCGTAGGTTATCGGGGCGTCATCCTGCTTGGGGCCGGCGAGTATGATTCCGATAGGGGCCTCATCCATAGCGCGTTTAATACGGGAGAGTTCCTGTTTGCCGTCCCGCTGTTCGGAGATATCCCGGACAGTACAGACCAACTCACCGCGGTCGGTCTGCGCGAGTACGTGGTCTTCCGTGAACGTGCTCCCGTCGGCACGGAGTCCTGTCGTCGTCCCGCTCCAGTACCCGGTGTCCTGAACTGTCGGGATGATATCGTCGTTGATCCGTGGAATGTCTTCCTCTTGATACAGCAGTTCCCAGTGCTCACCGACCATCTCGTCAGGTTCGTAGCCGTAGAGGTCTGCGTAGGCTTCGTTGACGAAGATGAACCGTCCGTCTTCGTCGAGGATACTGATCCCCTCCTGTGCAGTCTCGATAGCATCGAGTTGGCGGTTGCGCTCGCGTTTGACACGCTGGGACTCGACAGCGTTCGTGATTCTGTTCGCGAGCACCGCGTACTGGTCGGTGCCGCTTTCTTTCTGCAAATAGTCGGTGACGCCGGCCGATATCGCATCGCTGGCGATCTCTTCGGAGCCTTTGCCGGTGTAGAGAATGAAAGGAAGCGAACCGTACTCCTCGCGGACAGCTTCGAGGAACTGGATACCGTTCCAGTCTGGCATGTCGTAGTCCGAGATGACGCAATCGATGTCGGTGTCGGCCAGGATCTCCAGTCCCGTCGCGGCGCTCGTCGTGGCCTGCACGTCTAACCGGTCGTCCTCGCGTTCGAGAAACGACGCCGTCATCTCGGCAAATCCCGGCTCGTCGTCGACGTGGAGAATACAGATAGTTTCAGCAATAGCCGTCATACCTTTGGGTAGTAGTCACACATTATAGGACGCTGAGTTAAAAGACCATCTCTGAAATCGGAAGCTAACATATGCCCGTCATTGGCGGGCTACGTGTTCCATCTTTTGGCCCCGTTTAGATATAAATGGGTTTACACTTCCGACCAATGGTGCTGTGCCCCCTATCCCTGGCCGACCATCTCGTCCTCGTCTTCCCACTCCTGTTCGCGGAGTTCGTACTTCTGGACCTTCCCGGTCGCTGTCGTGGGCAGTTCCTCGACGAATTCCACGCGGCGAACGACCTTGTAGGTCGCCAGTTGCTCTCGGGTGAAGGTTCGGAGATCCTCGGCCGTCACGCCCGGGTTGTCCGGGTCGCCTGAATTCGGGACGACGAAGGCCTTCGGCGTTTCGCCCCACTCATCGCTCGGGGCAGGGATAACTGCGACATCGCTGACGGCGTCGTGTTCGTAGAGCGTGTCCTCCAGTTCGATGCTGGAGATGTTCTCGCCGCCGGAGATGATGATGTCCTTCTTGCGGTCACGGATGGCGATCATGCCGTCCTCGTCGACCGTCGCCAGGTCACCCATGTGGTAGTAGCCCTCGACGCGGTCAGAGAAGGCCTCTTCCGTCTGTTCGGGTTTGTTCCAGTAGCGGTCCATCACCTGATTGCCCCGGACGACGACCTCCCCCAGCGTCTCGTCGTCGTGTGGCACGTCGTTGCCGTCCTCGTCGACGACCCGGACGTCCGTCCCGAGGTAGCCGATACCCTGTCGCTTCTTGACGCTAAAGCGGGCGTCGCTCCCGTCCTCGAAGAAGCGGCGAGCGTCCGAGGTCGTGACGAGCGGGCCGGTCTCGGTCGCGCCGTAGACGTGTTTCAGATACCAGCCGAAGTCGTCCTCGACGGTTCGGATGACAGCCTCCGGCGGCGCGCTGCCGGCCGTCGCGATGCGCACGTCGTTCGCACCGGTCGTCTCGATATCGCCGTTGTGGTCCTCGTAGCGGTCCGCCAGAATGTTCAGCACCGTCGGCGCGCCACAGAGATAGGACACGTCCTCAGTCCTGACAGCGTCGAAGATGCCCTCGGCGTCAACGCCGCGGGTACAGACGTGTTTCGCACCCATACCGGTGACCGAGAAGATGTGGCCCCAGCCGTTGACGTGGAACATTGGGAGCGTCCAGAGGTACACATCGCCGTCTGAAATCTCCTGATGGAGCGCGACGATGTAGGCGTGGAGTGTCTCGGTCCGGTGAGTCCGGCAGACACCCTTTGGGTCGCCCGTAGTCCCCGACGTGTAATTGATGGTGATGAGGTCGTCCTCGTCCATCTCTGGCCGCTCGTAGTCGGTGCCTGCCTCCTCGATGATTTCATCGAAGGACTCCCAGTCCCCGTCGACCGCGTCCGTGTCGTTGGTGACGAAGATTTCGGTGGGCACCTCGTCGCGGATCGGCTCGATCTTCTCTGCGTACTCGTAGTCCGCGTAGACGGCGTCGACTTCGGCGTCCGAGAGAATATATTCGAAATCGTCCGGCACGAGCCGGTAGTTCAGCGGCGTGTGGACCGCACCCAACTGCATGGTTCCGTAGGCTGCTTCGAGCTGGTAGTGCGTGTTCGGGTCCAAGACGGCCACCCGGTCCCCCTTCTCGATACCACGGGCAGCCATCGCCGCCGAGAACCCGTCGGCTCGCTCCCCGAATTCGTCGTAGGTAAAGCGCTCACCGGTCGTGGCGACGACAGCCTCTTTGTCCCCGTAGTATTCCCGCGCACGGTCGAGAAAATCCGTGGTAAGCAGTGGCTTATGCATCTCAGACTATCGTATGGTTAATCATGATAAAGTGGTTGTGATACTCCCCTGATCTTGCTGTCTCGGAACCGGTCATATTTTGGGTGCCTGTCGAACCACAGTCGCTTTGAGGATAGCGTCCCCAGTTTTCAGCAATGAGTACAGCGACGGCAGACGTTTCGAAGCGGCAGGCGTGGGTGATGGCCGCGCGGCCACAGACACTGCCTGCCGGGGCCGCGCCGGTCATCGTCGGGATGGGCTTGGCAGTCCACGCCGGCGTCTTCGCTCTATTGCCGGCAGTCGCGGCGCTGGTGGGCGCGCTGCTAATCCAAGTAGGAACGAACTTCGCGAACGACTACTACGACGCGGTGAAGGGGGCCGACACCGACGAGCGTGAGGGATTCACCCGTGTGACCGCTGGCGGCCTCATCGACGCCGAGGAGGTCAAGCGAGCGATGATAGCGACCTACGGTCTCGCTGTCGTCATTGGCGTCTATCTCGTCGCCGTTGGCGGCCTCCCTATCGTTGTGGTTGGCCTCTCAGGTATCGCCGCCGGGATTCTCTACACCGGCGGTCCGTTCCCCTACGGCTACCGTGGCCTGGGCGACCTGTTCGTGTTCGTCTACTTCGGTGTCATCGCGGTCACAGGCACGTATTACGTACAGGCCGTTGCGAGCGCAAGCAGTGTCGGCACGTTCCCGATGGCGCTCCCGCCGGGGTCAGTCACTGCCGCCGCCATCACAGCGAGTCTCCCGGCGGCCGGCCTGTCGACTGCAATTCTCGTCGTCAACAACATCCGAGACCGCGAGACGGACCGTGCCGCTGGCAAGAAGACGCTGGCCGTCTATCTGGGCTACGGCTGGAGCCGCGTCGAGTTTCTCCTGCTGGTCGGGATGGCATATGTCGTCCCAGTCGTGTTCGCCCTCAACAGTCAGTACGGGCTGCCGGCACTGGCCCCGCTGCTTACGCTGCCACTGGCGGCGGCCGTCTCGAAGACGGTCCTCACACGGACTGACGGCGACGCACTGAACCCGACGCTCGAACGGGTCGGCCAGACGCTGTTCGCCCACTCTGTCCTGTTTGCGGCGGCTCTCGCCGTCCCACAGCTACTATGAAGGTCGATTCCTTCTCCCTCCCGCTGTCAAGCCCACTTGCTACCGCTCGGGAGACGATCAGCCGGCGCTCGGGGTTCATCGTTCGCTACGACCACCGCGGCGAAACTGGCGTCGGTGAATCCACGCCGCTCCCGGGCTGGACGGAGTCGGTCGACGACTGCCGGCGCGGGCTCGACGACGCTGCCACGGTCGCAGCCGACGGCGGGCACACAGATGTCCTGCTGTCGCTGGACGCCGCATCGGTTCCTGCCGCCCGACACGGCTTTGCGACTGCGCTGCTCGACGCTGACGCCAAGTCCGACGGCGTGCCGCTGTACCAGTGGTTCGAGTCCGACAGGCGATGCGACCGGGTTCCGGTCAACGCAACGGTCGGCGACGGGTCGCCAGCTGAGACGGCCGACGCCGTCGAGCGGGCGGTCGAAGCCGGCTACGATTGCTGTAAGCTCAAGGTTGGGAAACGAACCGTCGACAAAGATGTCGAGCGTGTTCGGACCGTCCGCGAGCGGGTGGGTGATGACGTGACTCTGCGGGCCGACGCCAACGGCGCGTGGTCCCGAGACCAGGCCGAGGACGCTCTCGACCGGCTCGCGCCGCTGGACGTGGCATACGTCGAACAGCCCCTTCGCGCCGACGATCTCGCCGGCCACGCTGAGCTGCGGGGCAACGGTGTCGGTGTCGCGCTCGATGAATCCCTTGTCGACCGCCGGGTCGACAGCGTGCTCGACGCCGACGCGGCCGACGTGCTGATACTGAAACCGATGGTGCTGGGCGGCCCCGGCAACGCCCACACGCTGGCACTCCGGGCACGCGAGCAGGGTGTCGAGCCGGTCGTCACGACGACCATCGACGCCGTCGTTGCCCGCCTTGCGGCGCTACACGTCGCCGCCGCGATTCCCGACGTTGCGGCCTGCGGTCTGGCGACCGGCGACCGTCTGGCGGCCGACCTCGCGCCGGACCCGACGACAGTAACCGATGGCGCGATGTCGGTCCCCCAGTCGACCGGCCTCGGCATCGACCCGGCGGAGGTTGAAACAGATGCGTGACCCCATCGGCTGGCCGACACAGGACCTCGTCACCCACCGTGCCGACACGACGCCCGACCGGACGGCGATGGTCGCGGCAGCTTCTGGAAACAAGGTCACCTACCGCGAACTCGACGCCGCCGTCGATGCGGTGGCTGCCGAACTCGACCAGCGGCTCAACGCCTCGAACGCCACCGTCGCGACGCTCCTGCCGACGCGGCCGGCGGTCGGGACGCTCCTGTTCGCGACGATGCGACTCGGGGCGACCCTCGCGCCGCTGAACGTCGAACTCGACTCGGAAACGCTCCACAGCCAGCTCTCGACGGTCGACGCCGATCTGCTGGTCTGTGGAGACAGCACCGGGTCGCTGGCGGCCGACCTCGACGGCTGTCCCGTCGTTTCGGTCGACGGGGAACTGTCAGCGGCGGCCGTCGCCGACGAGACGGCAGCGGCGGTCTTGGCTGATCAAACAGCCACCGACGTGACCCCGGCGACCCTCTCCCGAACGGATACCCAACTGGTCATCTTCACCTCGGGGACGACCAGTGAGCCGAAAGGCGTCCGGCTGACCGTCGGCAACCTCGTCGCCAGCGCCGTCGCGTCGTCGTACCGCCTCGGCGTTCTTCCGGATGACCGCTGGCTGGTCTGCTTACCGACCTACCACATGGGCGGACTGGCTCCGTTCGTTCGGAGTGCGCTGTACGGCACCGCCGCCGTCGTCCAGCGCTCGTTCGACGCCGACGCGACACAGCAGGTGCTCGCGGAACACGGGGTAACGGGCGTCTCGCTGGTGCCGACGATGCTATCGCGACTACTGGACGTGGGCTGGGAACCGCCGTCTTCCCTCCGGTTCGTCCTGCTCGGTGGCGGCCCGGCGAGCGAGACGCTCATCGAACGGTGCCAGGAACGGGGCATACCAGTCTGTCCCACCTACGGAATGACTGAAACAGCGTCCCAGATAGCGACGGCGCGGCCCGAGACGGCCTTCGGGCACGCCGGCACTGTCGGCCAGCCGCTGGTGTTCACCGATGTTACGGTCGTCGCCGATGGGAACGCCTGTGGCCCCGGCGAACGCGGCGAGATCGTCGTCGACGGCCCAACAGTGACGCCGGGCTACCTGAACGGCGACGGTGACGCGTTCAGCGACTACGGTTTCCGGACCGGCGACATCGGCTATCGCGACGCGGACGGTCGCCTCTGGGTCGAGGGTCGCGTTGACGACCGAATCGTGACCGGTGGGGAGAACGTCGACGCATCGACGGTTGCCGACACCATTCGTGACCACCCCGCGGTTGCGGACGCGGCCGTGGTTGGCCTTCCGGACGAGGAGTGGGGACAGCGTGTCGCCGCACTGGTTGTCGGAGAGGTCTCGCCCGCAGCGGTTCGCGACTACTGCACCGAGCGACTCGCGCCGTACGAAGTCCCGAAGACGGTGCGGGCCGTTGACACGCTCCCGCGGACGGCCTCGGGGACCGTCGACCGGTCCGCTGTCCGGTCACGGCTCAAACCCCCCGGCGAGCCGGATGAATCGGCATAGCGGGTCGGCCCTGCCGGCCAAGCGGTTTTCTACGTCGATAGCGTATGCAGGTCCGTGTGTACAATCGTTCTCGCGTGGCAGGTCTTCGACGGCACGCCAGTCGCGGTCGCGGCGAACCGCGACGAGCGACTCGATAGGCCGTCACAGCCGCCACAACAGCGCCACTGGGGCAGTCGTGTCGTCGCGCCGGCCGACGAGGAAGCCGACGGGACGTGGATCGGCTACAACGAGCACGGCCTGCTAGCAGCGGTGACGAACCGCTGGGTCGACGCCGACCTTGCCGGCGACCGCTCGCGCGGCCTGCTCGTCCGGGACGCGCTGAGTCACGAGAGCGCGGAGTCAGCCGCGCGAGCCGTCGAGCAAGCGACCAGAGACGCCGAATACTCGGGATTCAATCTTCTGTTGGCAGACGAGAACGCCGCCGTCCTGCTAGAATGGGACGGCCAGCTCGCGGTCCAGAACTTCCAGCCCGGCGTTCACGTCGTCGTCAACGTCGGCGCTGACGGCGACTACCGGATTCCGGCCCATCGGCCTGACGCAGGCGAGGAGCAAGCGACCAACGCGACGCGGTTGCGCGAGACGCTGGTTCCGGAGCCCGGCGACTCCGCAGACGGATGGATTGACCGGGCGGGCGAAACCATCAGCGACCATGAGTACGGTGTCTGCGTCCACGGTGACGGATTCGGCACGCGCTCGTCGTCGCTCATCGCGCTCGGTGCCGGCCGCGAGTACCGGTACGCGGACGGGCCACCGTGCCGGACGCCCTACCGCTTGGTCGAAGGTCAGATTTAAGCGGCCGACTCACGGTATGAGTAATACATGAGTTCAGCAGCGTCGGAGGCGGACCTTTCTGACGGCGAGCGGGCCGGGCTCGAACTGATTCGTGAGTCCGGTGGCATCCACCAGAGCGACTTCTGGAAGGAACTCGACGTCTCCTCGCGAAAGGGGAGTCGCATCGTCGAGTCCCTGTTCGAGAAGGACCTCATCCAGCGTGAGGAAACGGTGTACGAGGGGCACAACACGTACTACCTGACGCCCGCGGCCCGCGACCTCGATTTCTCGCTTCTGATGGCCGGTGACCAGCTCTCGCCGTTCATCGGCGACGAAGAAGTCGACCCCCACGACGACACCTTCTCGCAGTGGGTCATGACCCTCGCTTACGAGGACTGACCGACGGTTACGTGGCGTGAGTCAGTAGTGCCACGGGACGTCGTCGAAATCCGGGTCGCGGCCCTCGTTGAACGCGTCCCGTCCCTCCTGTGCCTCGTCGGTCATGTAGGCCAGCCGCGTCGCCTCCCCAGCGAACACTTGCTGTCCGACCATGCCGTCGGAGTCCAGATTGAACGCGTACTTGAGCATCCGCATCGCCGTCGGTGACTTCTCGTTCATCCGCTCGGCCCACTCGATAGCGGTGTTTTCCAAGTCCTCGTGGGACACCACGTCGTTGACCATCCCCATGTCGGCGGCTTCGTCGGCGTCGTAGGTCTTGCCGAGGAAGAACACCTCGCGGGCCTTCTTCTGGCCGACCTGTCGCGCGAGATACGCCGAGCCGAAGCCGCCGTCGAAGCTCCCCACGTCGGGGTCGGTCTGGAGGAACTTCGCGTGCTCCTCGCTGGCGAGCGTGAGGTCACAGACGACGTGTAACGAGTGACCGCCGCCAACGGCCCACCCCGGCACGACGGCGACGACGGGCTTGGGAATGTGACGGATCTGGCGCTGGACTTCGAGGATGTGGAGGCGGCCGACGTTCTCCGGCGCGTCATCCTCCACGCCGTCGCTTTCAACTGTCTCTTCGGACTCGCTGTACTCGTAGCCACTTTCACCTCGAATGCCCTGGTCCCCGCCGGCACAGAAGGCCCAGCCGCCGTCCTTCTCGGATGGGCCGTTCCCGGTCAGGAGGACACAGCCAACGTCGGTCTGGCGCTTGGCGTGGTCCAGCGCCGTCGCGAGTTCGTCGACCGTCTCCGGGCGGAAAGCGTTGCGCTTCTCCGGCCGGTCGAAAGCGATACGGACCGCACCCGTCTCAGTCGAGCGGTGATAGGTGATATCGGTGAAGTCGAACCGGTCGATGGCCGTCCACCGCCCCGGGTCGAATATTTCAGAGACCATACCGTGGCTCGGGACGGCCCTCGCAAAAAGATTCCTCGTACAGGCTCACACAGCGGAGGAAACCCTTTGGTGCCACGCACACGAACCGACTAGCGATGCCCTCCACATCGAGGAACGCGATGATAGGGGTACTCGCGAGCCTCTCCGTCCTCATCGTCGTGTACAGCTTCATCATCGTCCAGCAGATTCTACTCGGCCTGATTGTGGCTGTGGTCCCCTGGCTCCTGTATCTGGTTGTACGGTTCGTGTTCACGCTCGAACGGATCGCAACGGCCCTAGAACAGCTCGCGTCGGTGCGCACCCAGGAGCAGGAGGCCGCTGGGGACCATCAGCAGCCGTCGGAGTCGTACGGACACAACACAGAGACCGAAGGGGGCGTCGAGAACGAGTGACCGACGGCGGTCGCGTGCAGCTACGGTCGGTCGCTCGCCCGCAGGTGCTACACCCGGCATGACCGAGACGTTTTACGAGGTGCTGGGCGTTCCAACTGACGCCTCAACGGCGGCTATCGAAACGGCCTATCGGGAGCGACTGAAGGAAACCCATCCCGACGTGAGCGACGCGGCCGACGCCGGCGAGGCGACACAGCGGCTCATCGAAGCCCGCGACGTGCTCACCGACGAAGACGAGCGAGCGCGATACGACCGGCTGGGTCACGATAGCTACGTCGCGGGCGAGAGCAACATGGCGGACGACGACGGTAGTGACGTAGCCGAAGCGGCACGGCGCGCGGGCTATGACGAATCTGAACCGGCTGGCGACCGAGCCGAAGCGAGCACTGACCGGAGTACGTCCCGGACGAACGCCCGGGAGCGGGCACAACGCGAACGAGCCGCCAGAGACCGCGTCGCTGAGGACAAAGACGAACGCTCGACCACTGGCACCGATGCGTCGTCGAGTAACGACCAGTCGACCGACGCGGCGGGCGAGACGGCGACCGCGTCGAACGCAGAGTCGACCTGGCAATCCAGCGCTACCGCGACCAGCGGCTTCAGCGACAGCGACGGCAGCGGCGCGACCTGGAGTTCGTCGTCCGCGTACGCTGTTCGACAGACGGACACCCTGTCTCGCGGGTCGCTTCTGGAGATGCCGACCGGGCGGGGGCTGACGCTGTTTGCCATCACGTTCGCGCTCTATCCGGTGATGCTGTTCAGCGCGCTGCTTCCAGCGTTCCCGCTGTGGGTCAATGTGACCATCGGGGTCTGTACGCTCTTCATGATCGGCTACCTCCAGTCCGAACCCACGATCGCGATTATGGTGTTCGGGAGCTGGAGCCTAACAACGGCGGTGCTGCTGATCGTGCTGAACATCAGCGTGTTCTCGCTTATCGGAGCGCTCGCGCTGTCGGGGACGTGGCTCCCGTTCGGACTGTCGCTGTTGACGGCGTCCGTGCTCCGGCTCTAACAGATCAGTCGTCAGCGATGGCTTTCCCGACCTGTTCGGCAAGCCGGTCTCTGACCGCGTGGCTATCGCCCGCGTCGAACCGAACCTCGATGACCTGTGTCCCATCGCTCCGGACTGAGTCGCCGAAGCGTTCGCGAAACTGCCGGCGGTCGGCCACCCGCTCGAACTCCAGGGAATAGAGCGCCTCCGTCGGCTCGAAGTCGAGCCCGTGTGGCGTTCGGAACTGGTCCTCGAAGGTGGGGTGGTCCTCGATGGGCAGCATGTGGAAGATGCCGCCGCCGTCGTTGTTGAGCAGGACGACTGTCGCGTCCACGCCACAGCGACCGAGCGCGAGCAGGCCGTTCATGTCGTGGTAGTACGCCAGGTCACCGGTGATGAGCACGAGCGGGTCGGATGTCGCGCTTCCGGCTCCGAGCGCCGTCGAGGTGATGCCGTCGATACCGCTGGCCCCGCGGTTGCCCAGCACGGTCAGGTCGGCGTCGCGGGGCCGACCGAAGCGGTCCATATCTCGTATCGGCATGCTGTTGGAGACGAACAGTGTGGTCGGGTCCGGGGCCAGTGCAGCCACGTCCGCGAGGACGCCTCCCTCCCAGTAGGTCTCCGAGGCAGTTTCGGTAACGGCGTCCCAGTGGGCCTGCTCCGCCCTGGCGAACTGTTCACGCCACGACGCTGCGCCGCCACTCAGCGACTCGGCTACGAGCGAATCCACGGTGGCGTCGGGGTCGGCGACGAGCAGATCCGTTGCGGTGAACTCGGCCTCCGACCAGCCGCCGGCCGGGTCGACGAGGAACTGCTGACAGTCGGCGTCCCGGAGGTAGTGCCGCAGCGGCTTCGAGGTCGGTGACGCACCGAAGCGGACGACGACATCGGGGTCGCCCCACTGGTCGACGCTGTCGCTTCCGAGATAGCCGTCGTAGCCGCCACAGACCGGCACGTCGAGGCGGTCGACGTGGGGGCCGAACCGCAGGTCCGACAGCGGGTCCGCCAGAACGGGGAAGCCCGTGGCTGCCGCCAGCCGTTCAAGTGAATCTGCACTGAGCCCTTGATCGGCCGGACCAGCGACGATGAGTCCCTGTTCGGCGGTCTGGAGAGCGTCCTGTACCCGACGCACTGTCCGCTCATCCGGTTCAGCGACGCCCTCGCTCGTCGTGACAAACGGGCCATCGCGGCCAGTTTCGGCCGCGCTGTCACCACCCGCCCAGTCGGCGGGAACGCCAGCCGGGTCGTCCTCGGCCATCGGTGTCGGTTCCAGTGGCTTCCGGAACCGACAGTTCAGATGGACTGGGCCGGGGTCGCTGCCGGTACTCTCTCTGAGCGCGCGGGCTGCCGTGGTCCGTAGCATCCGAACTTTCCGCGGCTCGGCCTCGGGTTCGGGCATATCTCGATACCAGCGGACAGCGTCGCCGTACAGTTTCTCCTGATCGACCGTCTGGTTCGCTCCACTATCGATGAGCTCCGGCGGTCGGTCAGCTGTAAGCAAAAGCAACGGGACACCCGACTGGTTGGCCTCAATGACCGCCGGGTGGTAGTTCGCCGCGGCGGTCCCCGACGTGCAGACCAGCGGCGTCGGCTCGCCGGTTCGCCGGGCGCGTCCCAGCGCGAAGAATGCCGCCGACCGCTCGTCGAGGTGGGAGAACACCTCGATTTCGGGGTGCTCGGCGAAGGCCACCGTCAGCGGCGTCGAGCGACTGCCGGGCGAGAGACACACCGCGTCGACCCCGCCCGCGGCGAGTTCGGAAACGAGCGTCTCTGCCCACAGCGTGTTGACGTTCGGGGCCGTCATTCCAGCTCGTCCAGTATCGGCCGGTATTTGAGCTGGACCTCGTCCCACTCGCGGTCGGGGTCGCTGTCCGCGACGATGCCCGCGCCTGCGAAGAGGGTCGCCTCCTGTTCCGTGGCGACGGCCGAGCGGATGCCGACAGCGAAGGTCCCGTTACCGGCGGCGTCGACCCAGCCGACCGGGGCGGCGTACCAGCCGCGGTCGAACGCCTCTGTCTCGCGGATGGTCTGTAGCGCCACGTCCGGCGGGAGTCCGCCCACTGCCGGTGTCGGGTGGAGTGCCTCGACCAGCGAGAGGACGTGCTCGTCGTCGTCGAGTTCGGCCGTTATCGACGTCCGAAGGTGCTGAACCGTGGCGAGTCGGCGGACGGTCCGGTCACCGATGCGGACTGTCGAGGCAAAGGGCTCAAGCTGGTCGCGTATCGCGTCGGCGACGAGCTTCTGCTCGTGGCGGTCCTTCTCGCTATCGAGGAGTTCGGCGGCGAGCCACTCGTCCTCGGCAGGTGTGTCGCCCCGCCCAGTCGAGCCGGCGAGCGCCTCCGTCCGGACGGTTCGCCCGCGGACCGAGACCAGCCGCTCCGGCGTGGCTCCGAAGAAGGTGCCGCCGGAGTCCGGCGACAGCATGAATCGGTAGCAGTCCGGGTACGTCTCGGACAGGCGGGCCATCACGTCCGGAACCGATAGCTCCGCGTCCAGTGTGGCGCTGAGACTCTGTGCGAGCACGACCTTTTGGAGGTCACCGCGGTCGATACTCTCTGTGGCGGCCGCCACCTGCTCGCGCCAGCCGCCCTGTGTGGGCGTTCGCTTCTGGTGTGAGATGCCCGGCGGGGTTCCCGGCTCTGTTTCTGGGTCCGCGACCAACCGGTCGCGCCACTCCTCCAGTAGCGTCTCCGCTTCGGCCGCGGCCTCGGGCCCCGTCGCGACCGTCGTGAGCCAGGCGTCGTCGTCTCGCTTCGTTACCTGTATCTCGGGAAGGAAAAACGCTGCACTGGGAAACCCGTCCCAGCGAGAGTTCTCTTTTTTGTACGTTCCGTTGTGGAAAGCGAACCCACCGAACGCTCGCGGTCGAGCGACGCTCGGGAGGTCCTCGGAAACTGAGCAGTCATCGAACAGCGCTTCGAGCGCTGTCCGAACGTCGTCGAACCGCGACTGCCCGTCGGCAGTCACAGTCGCCGCGCTCCCGCGGGCTGCGATTGACTCTGTACCGGCCGCCCAGAAGAACCGGGGGCGCGCGTCTGTTTCCAAGACCGCCCGCACCGGTGCATCGTCGAGGCGACACCCGCGTGCGACGACCGTTGTCTCACCAACCGTCGTCTCGTCACCACGCAGTGGTTCCATCAGCCATGCCTTAGGATTGCGCACCTTTGAGCCTAACTATACGCTCGATTCCACACGGTGTGGTTCGACCGGGCCGTCGTGTTCGAGCCACCTATTTCACGCCGTTCTGACCCGCCACGTGACATAGCGGCACCGAGATTCCGGTTCGCGGAAATTAATGTCTGGGTTCACAAAGTTCCTCTCTCAGTTCTACAATTGTAATTATGTAATCTCCGAACACACCCCCGTCAAGTTTAAATAGGGCATAGTCGAAGCCCCCTATGTTGCGATGCCTAAGGTAGAGATCAATATCCCGGAACACCTGGAGATGCAAATCGCGCAGCTCGTCGAGAAAGGCGAGTTCCTCAATCGCGAGGAAGCCATCGAGGACCTCCTGTCGACCGGGCTCAAGGCGTACAAAACCTCCGGACCACAGGACGAAGACGAGGAGCCAGGGTTCGAAGAAGACGGCATGATGGGCCACGACGACGAGTACGTCTTCTGAAAATACGGGCGTGAGCGTCTGGTATCCCTTCTCAAGCAATTCTTATGCACGTGCCACCGCATACTGTAGCTATGCACAAAGACGAGCTTCTCGAGCTACACGAGCAGATGGTGACGATCATGGAGTACTTCCGCGACGACATGGACTCAGTCGATCCAGAGCTGTTCGACGCCTACCAGGAACTCGACGTGCGGCCATCGGACGTCCACAAGTCGAAAAGCGAGCACAAACACGCCGTGTTCGTACTCGGTAACTCGCTGGCGACGGCGATGAGCGAAGACGAGTTCTCGGACGCGGGCCGGGTCAGCAAGCGAATGAAGGAACTGGCCGAGGACGCCGAGCGGAAACTGTAACCACGACGCTGTCGAGCCGTCTTCTCCCTCGTCTTTATTTCGACCCGTCTCCTCTCTTGGCTACGATCTCTCGCCGTCGAGCTCGGTGAACAGCTCCGGGTCCGTCTTGAATTTCAGGACGTTGTGGACGACCGAGTTCCGGACGTTCTGAATCACGTCGCCGTGGTCCTTGTAGAAGTCGTGGATCCAGCGGGATTCGGCCGTTCGGCTTGGGAACATCATCACTGACTTCCACTGATATTCGCCGTCGGAGAGGAAGTAAAACAGCGTGTGCCGGTCGTCCCGAATGGACACCATCGCGTCGTGCCAGGAGTCGGCGAAATGCTCGGGGTTGAACTTGAACTCGAACAGCGCGAAATTGAACAGTTCCTCGTTCGGGACGATGGTCTCACGGAAGACGCCCGCGTCACGCATCCCCCGAATCGATTCGCTGACCGTTACGTGCGACACGTCGATGCCGTACTCAGACTCCAGCAGATCCGCAAGATCACGGGACGACCGCTGGGGATCCGCCGAGAGCTCGCGCAGGATGTACATGTCCCGCTCGCTGAACTCCCAGTCCGGGGGGTCGTCGGTCATGTCGTGGCCTCCATCCCAGCGGGGGTACAGACGCGTTCAGCTGCGGTACTAGTGGCCGGTCGGATCTGTGTTGGAACACTCGGAGGCATGATCTGTGGGCTAGCTGGCGGGTGCTGAATCAGTGGTCGTATTGGTTACAGTCATCAGCTTACTGGCCCCTGAACTCCGGGTCGCGTTTCTCGACGAACGCGGTCGTCCCTTCCTCGTGGTCGTCCGTAGTAAAAGCGACGCCCTGCGCGGTGGCTTCGTTTTCGAGTGCCTGTTCCAGCGAACTGTCCAGGCTTCGGTTGACCAGGCGCTTGGCGTGCCCGAGTGCGACTGTCGGTCCAGCGGCGATATCCGCGACAAGTTCCGAAAACGCTGACTCGAACGTCTCTGCGTCGAACACCCGGGTGAACAGCCCGAGTTCCCTGGCTGCCGCAGCATCCAGCAGTTCGCCGGTAAACAGGAGTTCCTTTGCCTTGTTCGGGCCGACGATTCGCGGAAGGAAGTAGGAGACGCCGGAGTCACATGCCAGTCCGACCTGGCGGAAGCCGAAGCCGATTTGGCCGTCAGTGCTTGCGACCTGCATATCACAGGCCAGCGCGAGTCCTGCACCGGCACCGAAGGCGGGGCCGTCGATTTTCGCGACGACCGGGAGCGGACAGCTGTGGACGGTCCGGATCGCTTCGTGGAGCGACGAGACCACCAGTTCGACCTGTGTGGCCGGCGGTCGGTCGTGTTCTACCCCCTGTACCATTGCGTTGATGTCTCCGCCAGCGCAGAACGCCGGGCCCGCACCCTCCAGTACGACACACCGGGCGTCGGTGTCGGTCACCGATTCGAACTTAGCAGTGAGTGCGTCGGCCAACTCCGCCGACAGGGCGTTTCGCGACTCCGGCTGGTTCAGCGTCACTGTGGCGATCCCGTCGTCGACAGACAGTATCACGGTCGCGTCTTCCATACGGTGGCCCTCGACCGGCGGCAAGATAACAGTGGTGTCCGTCAGCGCCTGACAGACCAACATCGTTGGGCAGTACCTTTTGGCCGGGCTGGTCCGTGTACTATATATGCGCCTGCACTGGCACCGCCGTGACCTCCGGGCGACGGACAACGCCGGCCTCGCCGCGGCGACTCCGTCCGACCCGGTGGTCCCGGTGTTCGTCTTCGACAAGGCCGTTCTCGACCACGCCGGCCCACCCCGGGTCGCGTTCATGCTGGACGCTCTCGACAGTTTGCGTGAATGGTACCGCGACCGCGGCAGTGACCTCGTCATTACTGAGGGCGACCCCACGTCCGTGCTACCGGCACTGGCAGCCGAGTACGGCACAGAGAAAGTAACCTGGGGCAAGGACTATTCCGGGCTTGCACGGGAACGCGACGCGGCCGTCCGGCAAGCGCTCGACGACGAGGACGTTGCCCGCGAGGCCGTCCAGAACGCCGTGTTACACGAACCGGGCGAGATTACGACGAACGACGGCGACCCCTACAGCGTCTTCACCTACTTCGGCCGGAAGTGGCACGACCGCGAGAAGGAAGCCCCCTACGACCCGCCATCAACTGACGAGTTGGCCGATGTCGACGGCGACCCGATCCCGACGCTGGCCGATCTCGGCTTCGAGGAGCCGGAAGCGACCGTGCCCGCGGCGGGAACCGACGACGCACGCGCCCTGCTCGATGACTTCCTCGACGAGAACGTCTACGAGTACGAGGAACGCCGGGATTTCCCGGCTGACGAATGCACCTCCCGGCTCTCGGCCCATCTGAAGTTCGGAACTATCGGCATTCGGGAGGTGTACGACCGGACGCAGGACGCCAAGGAAGGGACCGGCGGCGACCGCCGCGAGTCCGTGCGGGAGTTCCAGTCTCAGCTGGCCTGGCGAGAGTTCTACACGCAGGTGCTGTTCGCCCATCCCCACGTCGTTACCTCGAACTACAAGTCATACGAGAACCCGATAGAGTGGGAGAACGACGAAGAGCTGTTGCAGACCTGGAAAGACGGCGAGACGGGCTATCCCATCGTCGACGCGGGGATGCGACAGCTTCGCGAGGAAGCGTACATGCACAACCGCGTCCGGATGATCGTCGCCTCCTTCCTCACGAAGGACCTGCTCATCGACTGGCGACACGGCTACGAGTGGTTCCGGGAGAAACTGGTCGATCACGACACGGCCAACGACAACGGCGGCTGGCAGTGGGCAGCCTCCACTGGGACCGACGCTCAGCCGTATTTCCGCATTTTTAATCCGATGACACAGGGCGAAGACTACGACCCGGATGCCGAGTACATCAAAGAGTACGTCCCGGAGCTACGGGACGCCGCGCCGGAAGTTATCCACGACTGGAACGAGTGTTCGCTCACGCAGCGGCGCAACGCTGCGCCGGAGTACCCGGACCCCGTTGTCGACCACAGTGAGCGCCGCGAGCAGGCCCTGGCGATGTTCGAGCAGGCCAGAGGAGACGACTAAAGCGATTTCGTTTCGCTTCACTGAACTCTCCCGGGTGCTTACAGGCGAAACGAGGCCGCGTTGTGGTGTCAGTGCTGCGGGCAGATACGGCTCCGTCTCGCTGTCCTTGCCTAGTGCTACCAAATGGCTCCTAAACGTTTAACAGGCAGCCGCGCGACAGATAGTGATGGAGGCGTTTTCATATGCCCGAACATTCCAATCCCGAACTGCCACCGCTCCCGTACGACTACGACGCGCTGGAGCCACACATTTCCGAACAGGTGCTCACCTGGCACCACGACACCCACCATCAGGGGTACGTAAACGGCCTCGAATCGGCCGAGAAGACGCTCGCCGAGAACCGCGAATCCGGTGACTTTGGTTCAAGCGCCGCTGCGATGGGCAACGTCACCCACAACGGCAGTGGACACTACCTCCACACGCTGTTCTGGGAGAACATGGACCCCAACGGCGGCGGTGAGCCGGAAGGCGAACTCCTCGACCGCATCGAGGAGGACTTCGGCTCCTACGAAGGCTGGAAGGGCGAGTTCGAAGCTGCCGCATCTGCTGCCGGCGGCTGGGCGCTGCTCGTGTACGACCCCGTTGCCAAGCAACTCCGCAACGTGCCGGTCGACAAGCACGATCAGGGCGCGCTCTGGGGCTCCCATCCCATCCTCGCGCTCGACGTCTGGGAGCACTCCTACTACTACGACTACGGCCCCGCTCGCGGTGACTTCATCGACGCCTTCTTCGAGGTTGTCGACTGGGACAAGGCTGCTGAAGAGTACGAGAAGGTCGTCGGTCGCGTCGAATAAGGGACAACACTCGACGTTTTTTCGCGGATGTGCCGAGAGTCCGAGAGCCGTCTGAGCCGATAGCGGTTTCTCCAGCGTTAATATCTAACGAAAACAACAAAAAATATCGGCGCGACTGGAGCAGACTACGGAACAGCGAGGTTACGGGAGGATATAGTTTTATAAGATCCGAATCAGTGGTAAGTGGTATGAGTCGCGATACCAATCGGCGAGCGTTCCTGAAGCGCACTGGGGCGGTAAGCACTGTCGGTCTGCTTGGTGGATTGGCAGGCTGTTCAACCGAACAGACCGGCGGAGACGGCGGGGATGGCGGAGACGGCGGCGATGGTGGGATGACCGGAACCGGGACCGAGTCCGGGGGCGACAGCGGTCCGGAGTCACCGGACGTGCTGATGGTCGTCGGCTATCCCCAGAGCGGTGTGCAACTGTTCAAGGACTTCTACGCCGACTACGGCGACGACGCCGCCGACATCCTCGTCACCGATGGCCTGCAGGACGGCGAACTGCCGAGTAACGTCGGCAACGATATGTCGAACGTCCGTGGCACGGCCCCGTCGGCGGCCGGGCCCGGTGTCGATACGTTCACAGAGCAGTTCACCTCCGAGTTCGATTACGACGAGGCCGGCGTGTTCACGTCACAGGCATACGACGCGACGGCGGTCCAGATCCTCGCGAACGTGTTGGCCGGCGAAAACGACGGGCAAGCCGTCCGGAATCACATGCGCGTCGTCGCCAACCCCGGGGGCGACACGTACGGCCCCTCCGAACTCCCAGCGGCCGTCGAAGCGGCCGCCGCGGGCGAGAACATCCAGTACGAAGGTGCCTCCAGTGCGGTCAACTTCGACGAAAACGGGGACATGGCTTCCGCGCAGTACCAAGTCTTCGGCTTCCAGGACGGCGGGGGCGTCGAATCGCTCGATACCGTCGACTTCAGCGCGGGCGACGACATCCCGCAACCGGAACCGAACGGCTCCGGGAGCGACTCCGGACGCACGATCCGGTTCGGTGTGTTGATGCCCGAAACCGGCGACCTCGGGCCGCTCGGTAGGCCGATCCGCGATGGGGCAATACTCCCGGCCCTGCAACTCGAAGGCGAAGTTGACTTCGAGTTCGACTACCAAGTCGGTGATACTCAGACCCAGGCACAGGCGGGCATCGACGCGGCCAACTCTCTTGTCAGCGCGGGCTATCCGTCGATCACCGGAGCGGCCAGCTCCGAGACGTCGATACAGGTCGCCAGAAACGTGCTCATCGACAGCGGCGTCGTCGGCTGTTCGCCAGCGTCCACGTCGCCGACGATTACCGACCTCGAAGACAACGACTACATGTTCCGCACTCCGCCCAGCGACGCCCTCCAGGGACAGGTTCTCGCGCAGGTTGGTGTGGGCGAACTCGGTGCCGAGACCGCATCGACGCTGTACGTGAACAACAGCTACGGCCAGGCGCTACAGGAGGCGTTCGCCGGCGCGTTCGAGGCGGAAGGCGGGACCATCGTCAATCAGGTCGGCTTCGAGCAACAGCAGTCCTCTTACACGTCTGAGATCAACAGCGCAATGAACCAGTAACGGAGCTGTCAGCGCCGCTTTTTTTCGAGTTATCCGCCGAGGAAGTCCTGCCGAACCTGCTCGTCGTTGAGGAGGACCGTCCCTTCGTCCTCGTAGCGGTTCTGGCCCTGTACGAGCACGTAGCCCCGATCACACCGTCGCAGTGCCTCTTTCGCGTTTTGCTCGACCATCAGAATAGCCGTGCCGTCGTCGTTGATGCGGTCGATGCGGTCGAACATATCGTCGACGAGGTCGGGGGCGAGCCCGGCGGAGGGTTCGTCGAGCAACAGCAGGTCGGGATCGAGCATCAGCGCCCGCCCCATGGCGAGCATCTGCTGTTGGCCGCCCGACAGCGTCCCGGCCGACTGGTCGGACCGCTCCCGGAGAATGGGGAACCTGTCGTACACGTCTTCAATCCGGTCTTCCGGCACCTCGTCGAGGATGTACGCACCCATTTCGAGGTTCTCGCGTACGCTCAGCGACCCGAACACGTTTCCGGTCTGTGGGACGTAGCTGATTCCCTCGTAAATGATCTCGTCGGGATTGCGCTGGCTGATATCGGTCCCGCTGAAGATGACCTCTCCGCCCATGTACGTCGTCAGGCCGAAGACGGACTTCATCACCGTCGACTTGCCGGCTCCGTTCGGGCCGACGATGACGACGTACTCGCCGTCGGCGACGTCCATGTGGACGTCACTGAGGACCTGCAGGTCGCCATAGCCCGCATCGAGGTCCCGGATGGCGAGGAGTCGTTCGGCCGGGTCGGGAAGCGAGACAGCTTCGGACTCCGTCGCGCGCTGGCTCATACGTCACCTCCCAGGTACGCCTCCAGTACCCGCTCGTCCGATTTGATAGTCTCGGCGTCCCCTTCAGCGAGGACGCTCCCCTGATGCATGACGATGATGTGTTCGCAGTTGTTCATGATGACGTCCATGTCGTGTTCGACCAGCAGGAAGGTCAGGCCCTGCTCTCGGCGGAGTTCGTGAATCCGCTCCAGTAGTTTCTCTTCCAGCGTCGGATTGACACCGGCAAGTGGCTCGTCCAGCAAAATCATCTCGGGGTCGGTCATCAGGACCCGCGCCATCTCCAGCAGTTTCCGCTGACCGCCGGAGAGATTACCGGCGTTCTCGTGGGCGAGATGGTCGATCTCGAAGAACTCCAGCGTCTCCCACGCGCGGTCGCGAACAGCCGTCTCTGCCTCGATGACGTCGCCGCGCAGCCCCGGTGTCACCGACCGGATGACCGACTCGCCGACCTGTCCACCCGGCGCGAGCATCACGTTCTCTATGACGGTCATCTCGGACAGCTCGCGGGCGATCTGGAACGTCCGGACCAGCCCGCGGTTTGCGAGTGTGTACGGTGGGAGCCCGGTAATGCTCTGGCCGTCGAAGGTGACCCGGCCACCAGTCGGCTCGTGAATGCCCGTGATGCAGTTGAACGTCGTCGACTTGCCGGCCCCGTTCGGACCGATGAGGCCGGTGAGGGACCCCTCTGCCACGGAGAACGTCGCCCCGTCGACCGCGACAACGCCGCCGAACTCCTTGCGGAGGCCGTCGACTACCAGCAGCGGCGATTCGATCGCATCGCTCGTGACGGCGGTTTCCTGTCGCGGTGCAGCGTCGGGTTCACTCATCTGTCTCACCTCCGGATCCGGACTGCGCTCTGTCAAGGCTCACGCTCGTTGCGGGTTCGTTCCGGTGGCCGAGCAGTCCCTCCGGCTGGTTCTGGATGATGTATATCAGCACGACGCCGATGAGGACGAACCGGAGCGTGCTGACGTTGCTAATGGTGTATGCAAGGAGGGGAAGCGGGTCCAGCGACCCGAGTCCGGCGACTGCGTCGATGATGTTGCCAGGTGCACGAGTGCCGCCCAGCGAGACGTTCTCGCCCAGCCGCGCGGGCAGATAGAACAGCAGCCCGGAGAACGTCGCCGCGCCGATGATGCTCCCGGTGTTAGATCCGGAGCCGCCGATGATGAGCGCCGCGAACACGTAGAACGTAATCGTCGGTCTGAACTGCTGTGGGCTGACGTAGCCCGCCTGTCCGCGGAACAGGACGCCGGCCAGCCCCATCAGCGCACAGCCAATCATGAACGTCTTGATCTTGAACCGCCGGGTGTCTTTGCCGAGTGACTGGGTCACAGTCTCGTCCTCGCGGATCGCCTTCAGCACGCGACCGAACGGCGAGTTCGTGATACGGGCGAGCACCCAGTAGCTCGCAGCCACGACCAGCAGGAGGAGTATCCCGTACGTGAGGTTCGCCAGGTTCGGCCCGGAGACGCCGACGCCCTCCGCGGCAGCTACGATCGGCTGCCCAACGCCGTTGATGAACGTCGACGCGACCTCATTCGCGGACTTGAACGAGATCCCAGTCGCGCCGCCGGTTCCGAACGGGACTCCGAACAGCGACACCTCGGCGAGGCCGTCCCAGTTGACGATGAGCCGGATAATTTCGGAGAACGCGACCGTCACGATGGCGAGATAGTCGGCCTTCAGTCGGAGCGCCGGCAGTGCCGCGAGCCCGCCGATAATGGCGGCCATCACCATGCCCCCGATGAGGCCGACCCACAGCGGGAGGCCGAGGCCAGGGACCGCCCCGGCAGCCGGGTCCGTCGGCGCGGTGAGAACCGCCGTCGTGTACGCGCCAACGGCCATGAACCCTGCAATACCGATATTGAACAGGCCGGTGTACCCCCACTGGAGATTCAGTGCCAGCGCGAGGATGGCGTAGCCGCCGATGAGGACGGTTACGCTCCCGACGAAGCCGGCGGCGAGGTTCGCCCAGTTTGCCCCGCCGACAGCGATCGCCAGCACGAGCATGACGGCCCAGATACTGGCGATGAAGGCGATGACCAGTCCCACGTCCGGGAGCGCATCCAGACGGGTTCGAACAGTGTCAACAGTACTCATGCTGTCGACACCCCCCCGAAGATGCCGGACGGGCGCAACAACAGGACGACGATGAGTACCAGAAACGCAGAGGCTCGCGTCAGCCCGGATGGCAACCAGATCAGGGCCAGACTATCGACCAGCCCGATGAGAATCCCGCCGGCCATCGCCCCATATATCGAGCCGATGCCGCCGACGATGACAGCAGCGAAAATAAGCAGGAGTAGAATCCAGCCGAAGTTGAACGATATCGTGCCGCTTTCGAGCACAAGCAGGTAGCCGCCGATGCCTGCCAGGCCGCCGCCGAGAATCCACGTGAGCCGGATCACACGCTCGGTCGGAATCCCGGTCACGCGTGCGAGGTCTTCGTTGTCAGCCATCGCGCGCATCGCTTTGCCGAGCTTCGTCCGCTGTAACAGCAGGTGAACGCCCAGCATCAACAGGAGCGACACCACCAGGAGAGTGATCTCGTTGTCGGTTATCGAAATCATCGAGAACAGCGTCACCCGAAGCCCACCGCTTGCGACTCCGCTTGTCTGTGTGCCGAAGACGAACGCGATGAGATAGCGCAGTGCGAGCGCGACACCGATTGACGCAATCAGCAAAGAGATGTTGTCCGTATTGCGCATGGGGCGATAGGTGAGGCGGTCGACGAGCAACACGACGGCGACCGACCCGATACCGGCGACGACGAGTCCGAGAAGCACCGGAAGGAACGTCGAAACAGTGCTCAACTGCCGCCCCGAATTGAGCATGAACAGTTCGGAAATCGGGGCTCCGGTCCCGAGGCCGGCGGTGGTGTACGCGGTGACCCATCCCAGAAACGCCCCTGCAGTCACTGTGTCCCCGTGTGCGAAGTTGGCGAAGTCGAGGATGCTGTATGTCATCGACAGGCCGATTCCGGCGAGCCCGACCGCCAGTCCGACGAGCAGTCCGTCCACCACCATCGAGAGCAACGAGCCCACGGTGAGGGACCCACCCAGTAACCTGGTCCCGAGGAAGAACACGGTTGTCCCAGCGAGCTTTGCAACTAAATCCAGCAAGAGGAAGCCACTTACGGCGGCCACCACTGCTGCCCCCGGCCGGTCACCCATCACCACACGGCCATCTCTTGCGAACTCGGCAATTCCCATAGGTTACCGTTCGTTGGACCTTCCTGTCTAAATAACCCACCGGAAATTCATGTGAAATACCGGTGTAGAAGCCAAGACACCGGTGTCAAAACAAGAATCGCCCCCTCCCATGGTCGCGTGTCGAGCGAGAGACTAGTGATACCACGGTACAGACTGGCGAATAGAGCCACTTCGAACCCAGTGCGGACCGGGATATTCGAGCGCTCGTACGGCGCGCGATACCAGTTTCGGTCACCACCGATTTGAGCCGTACCGGTCTCGGAAAATCACCGGACACTGGCCGGATACTGGCTGAGAACAGTGCTATTCACAGCGCTTTTATGCGGTCCATCGATGATATACGACAGATGGTACGCCTGGTCGTCGCCAGTCTTGTGCTGGTTCTCCTGCTGGGGAGCGGTGCCGCGCCGCTGGCGATGTCACAGCCGGCCGACGAGAGCGTCGGCGTCCAGACGCCCGACAGGTTCGACCGGACGACGTTCCAGGTTACGCTGTATCAGAACGGGTCCGCGGAGTGGGCAATCATCCACAGGACCCCGCTCGAGAACGAATCCGAGCAACAGCAGTTCGAGGAGTTCGCCACGGAGTTCGAGCAATCGGAACAGCCACTGTACCGGAATTTCGTCGAGCAGTCGACGCTGCTGACACGGTACGGGGCGAACGTGACTGGCCGGGACATGAGTGCGACCGACTACGACCGGTCGGCGACAGTCGACCCGCTTCAGAACACTGGCACAGTGCGGATGTCGTTCCGCTGGCGTAACTTCGCGGTCGTCGAGGGCGACGCAGTCGAGGTCAGCGACGTGTTCGACGGCGGATTCTACATCGGATCGAGCCAGTCGTTCGTCTTCGAGCGCGGCCCTGGACTGAAATTCGCCGACGTCCGACCGACGCCGGACTCACAGAGCGCTCCCGATTCGCTCGAAAACAGCGAGAGCGTCACGTGGAACGGCGAGCAGTCGTTCAACGACCGCCGGCCTTACGTGGAACTGCAACCGCGCGAAACCGGTCAGAGCGCTGGCACTGAGCGAGCCACCACGGCGGGCGGTGACACAACTGGCGAGGCCGCCAGCGGTCCGTCGTGGATGCTCCCGGCCGCTGTCGTCGTGATCGTCATCGTCACCGGCGGTGCGGCCGCGTGGCGGTCCGGCGCACTGGGACAGATGCTGGGGCGTGACGACGACGAACCGCCCGCTGCGTCACCGTCGGCCGCTACGGACACGGAGCAGTCGTCGACGGCTCCGCCGAGTGATACTGCAGCAAACACCGACACAACGGAGGAACCGGCAGTCCCCGATGAAGAACTACTCACCGACAGCGACCGCGTCCGAAAACTGCTGGAGGAGAACGGCGGCCGAATGAAGCAGGTCGACATCGTCGACAGCACCGACTGGTCGAAGTCGAAAGTGAGTATGCTCCTCTCGGACATGGAAGACGACGGCGATATTTCGAAGCTCAGAGTCGGGCGTGAGAACATTATCAGCCTCGCCGGTCAGGAGCCCGACGCCGCCGGGTCGCCGTTCGACGACGAGTGATCCTGTTAGCTGTCCGTCTGTATAGAGCGGATATCTTGCCATAGTTACAGCCAACAGTATGAGTAACCAACACAGGGCGGGGCCGAAACGCAATGATTATACGTATCTCCTCGCTACGGATTTGTGTACGCTCCGTTGGTGTAGTCCGGCCAATCATATCACCCTCTCACGGTGATGACTAGGGTTCAAATCCCTGACGGAGCATTTCTCTCCGATTCAACGGATACACAGTTACTACGTTCTGTGACCGACAGTATTTGTGTCTCCCAGTCCAATCGGGCGATATGCGCGTCGCGGTAGTCACCGTCGGAGACGAACTGCTCAGTGGCGAGACGGTCAACACGAACGCCGCGTGGCTGGGACAACAGCTCGCGGAGCGTGGCGTCACTGTCGGCCGAACGACGGTCGTCCCCGACGAGATCGCGGATATCGCCCGCGTGGTCAACGAGTACCACGCGGAGTTCGACGCCGTCATCGTTACCGGCGGCCTCGGACCGACGCACGACGACAAGACAATCGAAGCCGTCGCCGCGGCGTTCGGGCGGGACGTCGTCGAGAGCGAGGACGCCCTCGCGTGGCTTGAGGAACACGGTGGGTACATGCGCGACGACCTGACCGACGGGACGGGGGACGTGCCGGAGGGGTCCCGTGTCTTGCCCAACCACGAGGGCGTCGCGCCCGGCTGTGTCGTCGAGAACTGTTACGTCTTGCCGGGCGTGCCAGCCGAGATGAAGCGGATGTTCGAGGAGGTTGCGGGCGAGTTCTCCGGCGAGCAGCGGTACGTTCGCACCGTCGACGCCGATGAGCCCGAGAGCGCACTGCTTGACCGACTCGCCGAGGTACAGGAGCAGTTCCCGGTCAAGGTCGGTAGCTATCCGGGCGACCACGTCACTGTTCGGTTCGAGGGGACAGAGGAAGAGCTAGTCGACGAGGCGGCGACGTGGTTCAGTGAGCGCGTCGAGTCACCGACGGCGGAGTGATTACCGGTAGAGGTGGTTCAGCCAGAGAAACGTAAGCAGCAGGCCGCCGAGCGTGATGACCGCGCCGGACGCGTTGATGATTCCTGTCTGGACGCCACTCTGGAGTACGACTGACATAGCAGTGCGTTCTGCGTGGGGTGGCTTGAAAGGCACGCTCCCGGGCCGCTTTTGCCGCGGGGTCGCGTAGTGACGGCGAATGCGACGAATCGGTGTCGTGGTCAACCCCATCGCCGGCATGGGCGGCCGCGTCGGCCTCAAGGGCACTGACGGGAAGATTGCGGAGGCGCGCCGCCGCGGTGCGGAGCAACGCGCACCGGACCGGGCACGAACAGCACTGGAATCGCTCGCCGAGGTCGGGGCGGACGTGGAACTGCTCGCGTACGGCGACCCGATGGGGGCGGGACTCGCCCGCGAGACAGGGTTCGACCCGACAGTGGTCGGCTCCCCGGCGAATCCAGACGAGACGACGAGCGAGGACACACGAGACGCGATCCGAGCGTTCGTCGAGGCGGACGTGGACGTGATTCTGTTCGTCGGCGGCGACGGCACGGCCGTCGACGTGGCGACGACGCTTGACGGACTGAACGCGGACATCCCGATTCTGGGTGTCCCGGCCGGCGTCAAGGTGTACTCCTCCGTGTTCGGCGTGTCGCCGCGCGCGGCCGGCCGAATCGTCGCCCGCTTCTCCAAGACGGAGCGCGCGGAGGTCAACGACATCGACGAGGACGCTTTCAGAGGTGGAGAAGTGGTCACTGAACTCCGGGCCGTCGCGGAGGTCCCCGTCGCTGACCAGCGCCAGTCCGCCAAGCAACTGGGCGGCGGCAGTGTCGACTCCCTCGCCGAGAGCATCGCCGACGCCGTCGAACCGGGCGTCACGTACGTCCTCGGGCCGGGGAGCACTGTCGGCGCTATCAAGGAACAACTCGGGTTTGACGGGACGACCCTCGGCGTGGACGTATGGCGTGACGGCAAGGTACTCGCTCGCGACGCCGCCGAATCGGACATCCTCGACGCCCTCGGGGATCGAAACGTCATCGTCGTCTCGCCCATCGGCGGGCAAGGGTTCGTGTTCGGTCGGGGGAACCAGCAGCTATCGCCGGCGGTCATCAGGCAGTGTGACCTCGAAGTCGTCGCCTCCCGCCGGAAACTGGACGGCATCGGCACGCTCCGCGTCGACACAGGTGATTCGGACCTCGACGAGGAACTGCGCGGCTGGCTGCGGGTCCGCGTCGGGCAACATGAACGGCGACTCGTCGAAGTCGTCTGATACGGATTGCTGTCGTGATTTACTGGCATGTGTCGATTTCAGACCGACACTATTCGGAAATAATCTATAATACTGTGTATAGGCCCCCTCAACCCAAAACAACAAGCCATGATACATCGCTCGCGGTATTTTATCATGTATAGTCAAGATTAAGGTATCTCACGCCCCACAAAGGACATATGGAAACCCGGAAAGTCCAGCGATTGGGACCGTCGACGCTCGCGATGACGTTGCCGGCGGAGTGGGCCAGTGAGCACGACGTTGAAAAAGGCGACGAGGTGTCGCTACGAATGGGCGGCAAAGGCACGCTGACAGTCATGCCCGAGTCTGTCCAGACTGAGGAATCAGAAGCTATCATCCACGCGGAGAACCTCGACGCCGATTCCGTCGAGCGGGCTATCGTCGCCCAGTACGTGCTCGGCCGGCGCGTCATCCACGTCGAAGCCCCGGAGGGCGAGACGCTGGAATCCTCGCACATCAACGCCGTCTACAACGCCGAAACCCAGTTGATGGGTCTCGGTGTTATCGAGGAGACGCCGGACCGGATCGCGATCCGCTGTTCCGTCGACCCGGAGGACTTCACGCTCAACAACCTCCTCGAACGGTTGGAATCGACCGGCTCGACGATGCGAAACGAGGCAGTGAAGTCTCTCGCTCACGGCAACCCCGACCTCGCGCAGCGGGCGCTCAACCGCGAGCGACAGGCGAACAAGATATTCGTCCTCCTGTTGCGGCTCATCTTCACGGCCTACCAGAACCCGAACCTCGCGCGGGCCATCGGTCTCAACGACGGCTTCCCGCTCATTGGCTACCGCTCCATCGCGAAGAACCTTGAATTGACGGCGGACAACGCCGAGGACATCGCCGAGATCGCGCTGGAGACTGACGACCACTCCCTCAACGTCGACAGTTCGACGATGCGGCGTATCCGCGAATTCACCGACCAGGTCAACGATATCACCGAACTGGCGGTGCAGGCGGCTGTCGACCGCAACTACGATACCGCGATTCAGGTCCGGGAGCTGTACAAGGACATCGGCGACAAGGAACACGAAATCCTCGACGACCTGCCCGAAATGGACAACGAGGCGCTACTGGAAGTGCGTGAAGTACTCGTCAGCCTCCAACAGACGGCCGAGTTCGCGGTCCGGAGCGCAGAGATCGCGACGAATCTCGCGCTCAACGAGGAGTCTGAACACACGACCATCGAGTGAGGCGGCTATCGCGGGAGGCGGTCGCAGTTCGCAGCGACTATCCTGTTTTCCGACTCCGTCGCCACGTAAATGAGGTTCACTAGTACGACAGGCTGCTGTGAAAAACACCTGTAGCTTTGATTGGTGAGGCTGAAGACTTCAGTATGCAGCGGCCTATTGACCCATCGACACCCATTCATGTCGCCGTCAAAGAAACGGTCGCGGCGCTCGAGGACTGTCATCCCACACAACTCGGGAGTCTTGACATGGCTGTCGACGGTGAGCGACTGGACGCGGTGCTGGACACCGCCCCAGAGGAGTTACCGATGCTGTTCCAGTACTGTGGCTACACAGTAACAGTCGATGACACAGGGACGCTCTGTGTCGAGAACTGAGGGAGCAGACAAATACTACCGGCTACCCGAGGAGGCCGTCATCGTCTGTCTCGGTTTCAGTCGGCGTGGCCGTCTCCGTCGCGGTTTCCGTTTCTGTCTCTCCACCATTCAGCAGACCCTCATCCGTTTCTGTGTCCCCTTCGCCCAGTAGTCCGCCGTCTGTTTCGGTTTCCGTGGGTGTCGGCGTTGGGGTTGCAGTCATGCTGTCGCCTGTCGAACTATCGGACCCATCGCTGGGGCTGCCAGCAGTCCCATCGCCGGTCGGGTACTGCGTCTTGGTGCCGAAGATATCTGTCTCTATCTCCTGTTGGTAGTCGATGGAGTCCAGATCGACTCTGAACTGCTCGCCGCCGCCCTCAAGCACGAGGTAGAAATCGATGTAGAGATCCGTCTGCTGATTTCGCTGGAGATGGGTCACCCACCAGCGGTCAAGGTTCTCGTTCTGAATGGCAGTGTTCGCTTCGAGTGTCGTCTCCTTGCCGGGGCTGAGGACGTAGCCACGATCCGTCTCGCCTTCGCCGACGGTCACGTCGTTCATCCGGATGGTGTAACCGACCTTGGTGATCGTGTAGGGGTACGGCTTGGGGTTGTACACGTCGAATGCAAGGTCAAGCGGCGTCTCGGACTGGGTGAGGTTCTCCGGATCCCACGTGCCGCGAGTCTCGTTGATGTAGAGAACGGGGTCCGAGACGAGCGGCTGGTCGGCCTCGACGGGACGTGTCTCGGTGGAGTTGAACTGGCTGATGAGGTCTGTCTCGATAGTGCGTTCCTGGCTAAATGACACTGACCGACCGCCGAGCGACGAAGACGTGACGGTAGCATCGATACCTACTGCTGTCGTCTCGCCGTTGTCGATGTGGGTGGCCCACCACGGCGGGATGCGGTCGTTTTGCATCTCGGTGGTGAACTGCAGCGTCGAGTTGCCGGTGCCGAGACCGATGCCTTGCCTGTCGCCCTGTGCTATCTCCACGCCGTTCATCGAAATGGTGTAATTGAGTCCGACACTGCCCAGCTGGACGCCGACGGGGTTGGGGTTGCTCACAGTCAGATCCGTCGCCACGGTGGTCGTCTGGTTCGAGATGCCCGCGAAGTGGTTGTCAACAGACGCGACGCTGGGTGTTCCCAGAACACCGAGCGCGACGCTGCCCCCTGCGACAGCGGCGACCGCGACGACCAGAACTCCAACCATTTTCAACCGTCCCATAGTTGTACACCCATCTTCTACGGGCCGGTATATGTCCTGTGGCCCCAGCCCGAATGAACTAAGTGGGCAACACCGAAAGCGTCGTACATGAGTTCCAAGGCGTCCAAAAGCGACATGGGGATGGGCCTGGCCCTGCTGTTCGGGCTCGTCTCGGTCGGCGCGGCCCTGTTCACAGCAACCAACAGCTACAACTACGCGATTCTGCACGCACAGGAGCTTGAGACGGGGAACCTGCTCGTGACCTCCGGCGGCGCGTTCGGGCTCGCGATGCTGGCCGCGGCCGTGGCTATCGTGGCGATTCACGCCTACGACGCCTGATATCGGTATCAGCCGCGAGACTGCGAAGGGAACCGTTAAAAACGCAGAGACCGTATCTCTTGTATGGCCGATTACAGCGAGGAAGACCGACGCATTCTCGAATATCTCCGGGACAGCGTCTCGCGTGGGGAGAGCTACTTCCGCGCGAAGAACATCGCTGAGCAGCTCGGCCTCTCGTCGAAGCAGGTGGGCGCGCGACTCCCGCGCCTAGCTGAGGAGGCCGACGAAGTCGAGATCGAGAAGTGGGGGCGGGCACGGTCGACGACGTGGCGCGTCACACCGACTGGATAGTCGCCGCTGGGTTTTGCACACTGTGACAATCGGTGGATTCATCGGCCAGTAGTCCTCAGTACCTTCCATGACTGTCCGGGTCGAACGAACGATGACTGTGCCGGCCACACCGGAACGTGTCTGGGAATTCATCACCGACCCGGATAAACGGGCCCGGCCGATTAGCGTCGTTACAGACTGGGATGTCATCGACGACACACACGCGAACTGGTCGATCGAGCTCCCGATTCCGGTGGTCAGCCAGACGATGGCGGTGAAAACCGAGGACGTCGAGCAGCGTCGCCCGGAGTACGCCCGCTTCATCGGTCGCTCGAAGGTGATGACCGTCCAAGGCGAACACGAACTCGAAGAGACAGCCGACGGCGGGACGAAACTGACGAACCGGTTCATCGTCGACGGCAAGCTGCCCGGCGTCGAGCGATTCTTCAAGCGGAACCTCGACGACGAGATGCAGAACCTCGAACAGGCACTGCGGGACGACCTCGAAGTCGAAGCATGAGGCTCACGCTTGCCCAGATCGACGTGTCGTCGGACTCGGTGGCCGAGAACGTCGGCCGTGCAACGACCGCCATCAGAGACGCGGCCGCGGACGGCGCGGACCTCGTCGTACTCCCGGAGCTGTTCAACGTCGGCTATTTCTCGTTCGACCGATACGCCCGTGACGCAGAGGGGCTGGACGGCGAGACGCTCAGCCAGATTCGCAGCGTCGCAACAGACAACGACGTGGCGGTGCTGGCCGGGAGCGTCGTTGAGGATCTATCGACGAGCGCCGACAGTGGGTTCGACGTGCCCGCAGATGAGGGGCTGGCGAACACCGCTGTGTTCTTCGACCGCGACGGGGAGCGCCGGGCGGTGTACCGCAAGCACCACCTGTTCGGCTACGACTCTGCGGAATCCCAGTTACTGGAGCCGGGTGAGACGGTTCCGACTGTCGACTTCGAGGAATTCACCATCGGAGTCACCACCTGCTATGACCTCCGGTTCCCGGAGCTGTACCGCCACCTCGTCGACGAAGGCGTGACGCTGACGCTCGTGCCCAGCGCGTGGCCGTATCCGCGCATCGAGCACTGGAAACTGTTCGGCCGCGCTCGCGCCGTCGAGAACCAGCTGTACGTCGCCGCGGCGAACGGTGTGGGGGAGTTCGAAGACGCGGAACTGCTGGGACGGTCGACGGTGTACGACCCATGGGGAACAACGCTCGCCAGCGCCGACGACCACCCCGCGCTGGTGACCGCCACCCTCGACCCGGCTCGTGTCGAGCAGGTGCGCGAGGAGTTCCCGGCGCTTGCTGACCGCCGGACGGACTGGCCGTAACTGCAGTCGCTGTTTGACAAAAAGCGGTTTTTGAGCGTTCGCTGTCGTTATGCTCCTCTCAGAACGAATCCATGCCGTATGGCTTCGCGAGTCAGGGTCCTCGCTGTCGTCGCGCTCCTCCTCCTTGCCGGCTGTGCCGGGTTGGGTGGGAGCGGCGACGCGAGCGAGGCACAGGGCGGCGGTGACGGCGCACAGATGTCCAGCGGCGGCGACGGATCAAGTCAGCCTGTCGCGGCGGATTCCGGGGCGAGTGCTGGCGATGACGGAAACATTCAGGCCGGCGACGCGGCGGCCGACCGGGCCATCATTCGGAACGGACGGATGGTGGTCGAGGTGGAGAACTACTCCACGACAGCCGACGCAATCGCCGCCCGCGCTCGCACGTCCGGCGGGTACGTGAGCGACTCCAACCGCGAACTCCACCGAAATGACGGCGAGACGTGGTACACCGGGTACATCGTCGTCAGAGTGCCAAGCGAGGAGTACGAACCGACGCAGTCGATGGTGGCCGAACAGGGAACGGTCCGCTCCGAGGAGACGACGACGAAAGACGTAACCGACAAGCTGGTCGACCTCGAAGCGCGATTGACCAACCTCCGGGAGCGCCGCGACCGATTGCGAACCTTCTACGAACAGGCCAACAGCACGGAGGAGCTGCTCCGCATCGAGGAAGATCTGTCGTCGGTCCAGAGCGATATCGAACGCCTCGAAGCACAGAAGCGCTCGCTCGAACAGCGGGTCGCCTATTCGACGCTCCGCGTCGAGATTCACGAGCCAGCACCCGAGCCGTCGGCGCAGCAAGTGCCGTACCACGAGCGGTCGCTGGTCGCTGCGTTTCTCTCGTCAGTCACCGACGTGTACGTGTTCACCCGGAGCCTGCTGGTGACTGCCGCGAGCCTCGCGCCGTGGCTCGTCGTCCTCGCCGTCCCAGTCGTCGGCGGCCGTCGACTCCTCCGCAGTCGGTCGCTCCCGCTGCTGGGCCGACGTGGCGGGTCGAAATCGGCCACAGAAGACGGCGACGGCGGCGGTGACGCCCCACAGCAGGAACCCACTGGCGAACCGACTGGTGAGTCGCCCGACGACGACGCGTAGCCGGAACCCGACAACCGGGCCTTTTTTGCGTGTGCATTTGCTACAAGTATCTGCCGGCAAGGCGCTTTTCACGTCGATGCCGGCGCTAACGCCCGTCTCGCTGCTCGGCCACTCGGCGTCGCTCGTCCGCCAAGGCTGTCCGGACAGCCTTTTCACTCCTCTCCCGGAGTCGACCCTTTCGCCTCTCCTCGCCTTTCCGACGGAATCGCACGGAGAAGTATCTCAGCAATAGGAACTGGCAAGCACGGTTCGACTGGGCCACGCCGCCCGGAGTATTATCGGGCCCGTTCCCGCTCCAGCGCTTTGCTGAAGTGCTCGGGTGTGATCTCCACTTCGTCGGCGTTTTCGGTGGCTTCCTCGGGTCCATAGGCGGACGCCATCTCCCGGATGGCCAGCATCGACGCTTCGCGGACGACGGCCTCCAGCTCTGCGCCCGAGAAGCCATCTGTTTCCTCGGCAAGGTCCCCGATATCGGTGTCAGCAGCGAGTGGCTTTCCGGCGGTGTGGACGGAGAGAATTTCCTCGCGTGCTTCACGGTCAGGGTTCGGGACCTCGACGTGCTGTTCGAGGCGGCCGGGTCGCAGCAGCGCGTCGTCGATCATGTCCCGGCGGTTGGTCGCGGCTAGCACGACCAGATTGGGGTTCTCGGTGATGCCGTCCAGTTCGGCGAGCAACTGGGAGACGACGCGCTCGGTGACTTCGTTGCCTTGGCCGCGGTGGCTGGCGATGGCATCGATCTCGTCGAGGAAGATGATGCTCGGCGCGGTCTGTCGGGCGCGCTCGAACAGTTCCCGGACCGCTTCTTCGCTCTCGCCGACGTAGCGGTCCATGATTTCAGGGCCGGCGACGTGGATGAAGTTCACGTCGCTCTCGCCGGCGACGGCCCGAGCAAGCAGCGTCTTCCCCGTCCCCGGCGGGCCATACAGCAGGATGCCGCTCGGTGGGTCGGTGTTCGTCGCGGTGAACAGTTCTCCGTACGACAGCGGCCACTCGATGGTCTCGGTCAGCGTCTGCTTGACCTCGGACAGCCCACCCACGTCGTCGAAGGTCGCCGTCGGCGATTCGGCGACGTACTCCCGCATCGCGCTTGGGTCGACAGTGGCGAGTGCGGTCTCGAAGTTGTCCTGGTGGACATCGCCGCCGTCGCGGTCTGCTCGGAGCGCAGCCATCGCGGCCTCGGTGGTCAGCGACGCGAGGTCAGCCCCGACGAAGCCATGGGTCTGGGCAGCGATGCGGTCCAGATCCACGTCATCGTGTAGCGGCATGTCCCGCGTGTGGACGTCCATAATCTCGCGCCGGCCGTGCTCGCCGGGGACGCCGATCTCGATTTCGCGGTCGAAACGGCCACCGCGGCGCAGTGCCGGGTCGATGGCGTCGACGCGGTTCGTCGCGCCGATGACGACGACCCGGCCCCGGTCTTCGAGGCCGTCCATCAGCGTGAGCAACTGGGCGACAACCCGGTTCTCCATGTCGGCGTCCTCGTCCCGAGATCCGGCAATGGAGTCGATCTCGTCGACGAAGAGGATAGCCGGCGCGTTCGCTTCTGCCTTCTCGAAAGCCTCCCGTAGTCGCTCCTCGCTTTCGCCTTTGTACTTGGATACGATCTCGGGACCGGAGATGGTGTCGAAATAGGCGTCGACTTCGTTGGCGACGGCACGAGCGATGAGGGTCTTTCCCGTCCCGGGTGGACCGTGGAGCAACACACCACTCGGTGGGTCGATACCCAGACGGCGGAACTCCTCGGGCTCCGACAGCGGCATCTCAATCATCTCCCGGATACGGTCCAGTTCCTCGTCAAGGCCGCCGATGTCTTCGTAGCTCACTCCGGACTCAGTCTCGGCGGTCGGTGTGTGCGCCGTTGTCGCCTCCTCGGACGACGACTGGCTTGCATCGCTGCCACCGTCGAGGCCGGGCAGCACAGTTACTGCTGTCGTGCCGGTGACTCGTACCGGTCCCGAGGGAGAGGTCTTGCGAACGAGGAACGTGCCTAGCCCTTCGATGTAGGTCCGCTCGTCGGCCTGGATTATCTGGTCGACAAGACGTTTCCTCACCAGACTGTCGTAGTCTTCGCTTTCTGGCATCGGTTCGACCGGCTGGACGGCGATTTCGATGGCCTCTGAGACCGACCCGCTTGTCACCGTGACCGTGTCGCCGATGTTGACGCCGGCGTTCGCCCGGGTGTCCGAATCGATGCGGACGAATGAGCCGTCATCGTCAGCCGGCCAGACCTTCACCACAGTCATACCATCCCCGTCAATGATGACGGGCGACCCGCTCAACACGCCCAACTCGTTCCGTGCGGACTCCGGTAGCCGTGCGATACCGCGCCCGGCGTCGCGCTTGTTCGCCCCCTCGACGGTGAGTTCGATACCGGCGTCAGTGGACCCGCTCATGCCGCCTTCTTGCAATCCGACTCCCTTGAGGGTTCTCGTTGTGTTGCGGGAAAATAATATACGGACGGCAATTCGAGTCTCTGATATGGTTGTCCAGACCGAGCGAGACGAGGTCACGTGGTACAAGTGCGAGACCTGTGGCCTGATGTTCGACGACCAGAGCGACGCGCGCCAGCACGAGGAGAACTGTGACGACGAAGACCCGTCCTACATCCAGTAACGGTTCTCACCCCACACAGTCGCACCTGCCCCACCGCAGGGCTCACCCCTCGACGATTTCGTAGCTCCGTTCGCCGAGTTCGTCCTCCTCGAAGACGAACACCCGGCCGTTCGTCACGCCGTAGTCCACCTCGACTTCCGTCCGCATCTGATTATCCCGGACCGTGACCCCCGGGAACAGTTCGTCCTCCTCACCGTCGTCGAGAATGACCCGTCCGACGCCTGTTTCTTCGAGAATGTCGTCGTGTGTCCGGAGGTCGTTGACATACACAAGGATGCCCGACGTCTCCGTCTCGTCGGTAATTAGGACGTGCGTGTCTTTGCCCGGCGCAGTCTGGATACTCCCTTCGACCGTCGTTGGGACGCCGTGGTAGAACGCTTGACGGCCGTCGAGGTACTCCACGACGACGCCGTCCTCGGTCAACTCGACCGAGACGGTGTCCGGTGCGATGTCCGACCGGTTGCTCATACCAACTGTTCCGGCGGCGCGCTCAAAAGTGACGCGTTGTCCGTTTCGGCCCGTAGTCGCCCGGCGACCCATGTCTGGAACGGGTGCGAAAGGGACTAGTGACTCGCCTGTCTCCGTCTCACCATGACGAAGACCCTCGTCGTCGGACTCGACGGTGCGAGCTGGGAACTGCTCGACCCGTGGATCGAGGCCGGCGAGCTCCCGAACTTGGCCGCGCTGCGGGACACCGGCACCTGGGCGGGGACGCGGAGTTGTCTGCCGCCTGTGACCTTCCCGAACTGGAAGTGCTACTCCTCGGGCAAGGACCCCGGTGGGTTCGGTGTCTTCTGGTTCGAGAACATCGACCTCGCTGCGGGCGAAATCAACGTGATGAACGGCAGCGACTACGACACCGCCGAACTGTGGGACTACCTCAACGACGAGGGACAGTCGGCCGGCGTCGTCAACATGCCGACGATGTACCCGCCGCGGGACATCGACGACCTCGTCGTCGCCGGCGGTCCGGACGCCGTCGAGGGGGAGTACAGATCGATCAGCTCCGGGTACACCTCGCCGCCGGAACTGGCCGAGGAACTCGAATCGCGGTTCGACTACAGCGTCCACCCGGAGCCGCTACTGTCCTCGAATGACGAACGCGGCGCTGAGGTCGAGGCTATTCTGGACCTGCTAGAGAAGCGCTTCGAGGTGGCGACGACGCTCATGGACGAGCGGGACCTCGATTTCGTCCACGTCACGCTGTTCTATCTCAATGTCCTCCATCACTTCTTCTGGGACGACGAACCAAGCCTGCGCGCGTGGCAGCTGGTCGACGACTGGGTCGGCCGGCTTGACGACCGCGAGGGCCTGAATCTCGTCCTGATGTCCGACCACGGCTGTGACGCGACTCAGACGGAGTTCTACATCAACGAGTGGCTGGCCGAGAACGGCTACCAAGTTCGGGATACGAGCGTCGACGCGCTCCTCACCCGAATCGGGCTCGACCGGGAGAATCTGCTTGCGGTCGCAAAACGCGCTGGACTGGTGGACACGCTCGCCCGCGTCGTCCCGGAATCGATCCAGCAACTCGTCCCGCAACGCGACGGCGTCAAACGAGATCGCAAGCTCGAAGCCATCGACTTGGAGCAGACGAAAGTCGTCGCCAGCGGACAGGGACCGGTGTACATCAACCCTCGATTCGACGTGGAATCGGTTCGTGAGTCGCTGATGGCCGACCTGCGCGAGGTGGAAGACGAGCACGGGCCGCTGTTCACTGACGTGTACAGCGGCGAAGACGTGTACAACGGCCCCTACGTCGATGCGGGCCCTGACGTGGTCGTCGACCAGCGCCCGGGCGTCCACGTCAACGACGGCATCGGCGGCGGGACCATCCAGAGCGGCCCGGACCGTTGGGCGGCCGAGAACACACCCTACGGTATCTTCGCCGCCAGCGGCCCGGATTTCGAGCCACAGGGCGAACTCGACCGTATCAGCATTCTCGACATCGCGCCGACGGTGCTGGCCGCCCACGGCTGTGCTGTCCCGACTGATATGCGCGGCAAGGTGCTCCCGGTATTCCCCGATGACCCTGATGTCGGCGAACGCGACCCACTCAGTATCGATGATGCACTCGGGAGCGACGATGGCGACGCCGTCGAAGACCGCCTGAAGCAGCTGGGATACATGGAGTAGTCCCGTCTGTGAGTTCGACCGGCGTTCAAATGAGCGAACCCAATGGGATAAGTAGCCGCTCCCGATACACACCGGTATGGTTAGCATCGATCTGAACAACAGCCAGCGAACGATGCTTACGACGCTGGTAAACAGGTATCAACAGACCGGTGAGGCAGTTACCGGCGAGACAATCGCAGAGGAGATCGACCGGAACCCCGGAACGGTACGGAACCAGATGCAGAGTCTGACCTCGCTGGGACTCGTCGAGGGTATTCCCGGACCGACTGGTGGGTACAAGCCGACGTCCGAGGCGTTCGACGCAATCGACCGCCAGCAGATCGACGAGGCCGAGAGCGTCGTCGTCGCCCACGACTACGAGCGGGTCGACGTCACCGTCGAGGAAATCAATTTCACGAACGTCCACGACCCGGAGAAGTGCCGCGCCCGGTTCCACCTCCAGAGCTCGGTTCAGGACTTCAGCGAGAGTCAGGCGGTCATTCTCGGACCGACGCCGATCTCGAAGCTCGTCGTCGCCGGGACGGTCGTCGCGGTCGACGAATCGAACAGCGAAATCCTCCTCGACGTCGCGAAGATCGAAGCGCCTGTGGAAGAACCGGAGAAATAAGCGTTCCGCGGGACCGCGTAGCGTGCTGTAGCGGTTTCAGGGGTCGACGCGGTCGATCCACAGCGTCGGTGTCTCTATCTCGTCTTCGGTGGGCAGCGTGTCCGGTGAGTCCCAGACGCGCCCCGCCGCAGCGACGCCGCGGGCATCGGCGACTGTGTCGAAGAAGGCCTTCCCGCGTTCGTACTGCTGGCGTTTCATCCCGAGGCCGAGCAGCCGTCGCATGAGCGATGCGATGGGGCCACGTCCCTGCCGGCGCTCGTCGACTTTCCGCCGCAGGTCGTCGTACTCGTCGTCGAAGGCACGGTCCATCAGCAGTTCCGCGTACCCCTCGACGGCAGTCATCGTCGTATCGAGTTCGCCAAGCGTCGCCCGGTCGATGTTGCCGTCGGTGAGGTTGTCGATGGCATCCTCCATCGCCGTTTCGAGGTGGTCAGACAGCCACGGGGCCGCGCCGAACTCAGCTGCGTGCGTGACCTCGTGGAACGCGATCCAGCGGCGGAAGCGGTCCCGCTCGACGTTCAGCTGGCTGGCGACCCGGTTGATGTTGGGGCGCACGAAGTACAGCGCGTGGGCGTCGTTGTCCGCGAGCAGGACGGGGTCGTACTGGCCCAGGACGTTGTTCCCCAGAAACGAGAGTGCAACGGCCATCGATCCGGTGTTGACCACGCGGGCAATACCGGGGATGTACTCGGCCTGTTGTTCGATCGGCTCCATCACGCGACTGAACGTGGCGACGTTGGCATCGATCCAGTGGTGGCGGTTCTGGATCTCGACGGTTTCGGGCAGGTCAAAGGCGAGTTCGCCGACCTCCCGGACGCGGTCTCTGGCGTCCCGAACGTCGGTCGCATAGCCGTCGCGTTCGGGCGTCCCGACGGTGAGGTCGCCCGTGTCCGTGGCGCCCTTCGCGGCGTCGGCGACGGCACTCCAGTCGATAGGGCCGTCGCCGGTCGCGCCGGCGACAGCCTGAACGCTGTGGTATATTCCCATACGTCTGAAATGTGGCGGGAGAAAATAGGCCTTCTCCCTGTGAAAATGACTCCCCGCGTTCGGTTCGAGAGCGGGACCTATCCGCTACAGGTCGACGTCGCTGTCAGCAGCGTCTTCTGNGTAGAACGAGCGCAACAACTGCGACGACACCGAGTACCGCAAGCGCGAGGCGACCGATACTGGGGCCACTGCCGTCTTCCGTATCTGTTTCGTTGCTCGATCCGTCCGCCCGCGACCACCGTGATTTGCTGTCTGATTCGTCGTCATCGTCGCCAGCGCTGAACGGAGCGTTCGCAGTGAACTCCGCACCGTCGAGATGTACTTCGAGGAAGGTGAATTCTGCCATAGTGACAGTTCGACGCCGCGACTCTTAGCCGTGGCGGTACCATGACCACGCTGAGATGTCCTAGACCGTATGCCGTCCGTTGTTTTCATCACCACGGGGCAATTATCTCGTGTATGGACACACGACGACGAGAGTTCCTTGAATCGCTGCTGACAACGCCCGGCCCGTCTGGATACGAGGCTGACAGCCAGCGCGTGTGGCTCGACTACGTCAGCGAGTTCGCCGACGAGGTCCGAACGGACGACTACGGGAACGCTGTCGCAAAGGTCGAGGGCGGCAACACGATCGTTGCGCTCGCGGGCCACGGCGACGAAATCGGGTTCATCGTTCGGGACTTCACGGACGACGGCTTCGTCAAACTGGGCCGCATCGGCGGCTCTGACAAGACCGTCTCGCGCGGGCAACACGTCACCATTCACACGGCTGACGGTCCCGTCTCGGGCGTCGTGGGACAGACCGCGATTCACCTCCGGGATTCGGACGACGATTCAGTCCCCGAAATCTCCGAACAGTACGTCGACGTGGGTGCAGCGGACGGCGACGAGGTGGAATCACTCGTCGACCGCGGCGACCCAGTGACGTTCGTCCAGACGCTGAGTGAACTGGAGAACGGCCGCCTTGCCGCACGGGGGATGGACAACCGTATCGGTATCTGGGCGGCCGCCGAGGGCCTCCGCCGCGCGGCAGAATCAGACCCCGACGCGACGGTGTACGCTGTCTCGACAGTGCAGGAGGAAGTCGGCGTACAGGGGGCGAAGATGGTCGGGTTCGACCTCGCGCCGGACGTGGCCATCGCGGCGGACGTGACGCACGCGACGGACGCACCGGGTTCGCCCGGCAAGGCCGCGACGGGTGTGGATCTCGGCGAGGGACCGGTCGTCGCCCGCGGGAGCGCGAACCATCCGGTCGCCGTCGACGCTCTTCGAGAGACGAGCGAGGCCGAGGACATCGACATCCAGTTGCAGGCGGCGGGCACTCGAACCGGGACCGATGCGGACGCATTCTACACCTCACGTGGTGGGATTCCGTCGGTCAACGTCGGGCTGCCGAACCGCTACATGCACACGCCGGTCGAGGTCATCGATCCCGACGACCTCGACGCGCTTGCAGACCTGCTAGCTGGCTTCGCCGTCCGAGCGGCCGATCGAGCGCCGTTTAGCGTCGACGTGTAAGACAGCGGAACGGTCTCGCGGGCCATCAGACAAACGGTACGTTTAAGCGGCCATCACTATCCAAACCGTACATGAGTGGACGACCGCTAGATGTACTCGAAGCGTCCCTCGGTGAGACAGTCACCGTACAGCTGAAGGGTGGCGAACTGTTTGAGGGTGAGCTCACCGGCTATGACCAACACATGAACCTCGTCGTCGAGGATGAAGACACAACGATTATACGCGGCGATAACGTCGTCTCAATTACTCCATGACTGGCGCAGGAACTCCGAGTCAGGGCAAGAAAAACACCACGACGCACACGAAGTGTCGACGGTGTGGTGAAAAGTCGTATCACACAAAAAAGAAGGTCTGCTCGTCGTGCGGTTTCGGCAAGTCGGCCAAGCGGCGTGACTACGAGTGGCAGTCGAAAGCGGGCGAATAACTCACTCAACACAAATGCACGAGAAGTGCGGCGTTGTTGGCATCTCTTTGGAGGACCGTGACGCCGCCCGACCGCTTTACTACTCCTTGTACGCGCTCCAGCACCGCGGCCAGGAATCGGCCGGTATCGTCACCCACGACGGGTTCCAGCAGTACAGCCACGTCGAGATGGGACTCGTCGGTGACGCATTCGACCCCGGCGATCTGGAGGCGCTCAACGGCTCGAACGGTATCGGTCACGTTCGATACCCGACTGCCGGGAGCGTCAACGCCTGCTGTGCCCAGCCGTTCTCCGTCTCGTTCAAGTCGGGGTCGCTGGGCCTGTCCCACAACGGGAATCTCGTCAACGCCGACGAGATCGGCGACGAACTGGCCGACCTCGGCCACGCCTTCACGTCCGACGGCGACACCGAGGTCATCGCCCACGACCTCGCGCGTAATCTCCTCGAGGAGGATCTGGTTCGGGCTGTCAAGCGAACGATGAACCGCATCCACGGGTCGTACTCGCTGACCATCATGCACGACGAGACGGTCCTCGGCGTGCGCGACCCGCAGGGGAACCGACCGCTGTGTATCGGCGAACTCGAGGACGGCTACGTCCTTGCTTCCGAATCAGCAGCTATCGACACGCTCGACGGCGAACTGATCCGGGACGTCAAGCCCGGCGAACTCGTCGTCTTGCACGCCGACGGCACCGGCTACGACACCTATCAGCTCGTCGAACCCGAGAACACGGCCCATTGCTTCTTCGAACACGTCTACTTCGCGCGACCGGACTCGACCATCGACGAAAACCTCGTCTACGAGGTCCGACGCGAACTGGGCCGGAAACTCTGGGAGGAATCCGGCGTCGACTCGGACGTGGTGTTGCCGGTGCCCGACTCAGGGCGCGCGTTCGCCTCCGGATACGCCGAGGCCGCACAGGACGACGGCTCGGATATCGAGTTCGCCGAGGGGCTGATGAAAAACCGGTACGTCGGCCGCACCTTTATTATGCCGACGCAGGACGAACGCGAACGGGCCGTCCGACTGAAACTCAACCCGATTAAGTCGACCATCGAGGGCAAAAGCGTCACCATCATCGACGACTCTATCGTCCGCGGGACCACTTCGACGCAACTGATCAAGTTGCTGAAAGACGCCGGTGCCGAGGAAGTCCACGTCCGCATCGGCGCGCCGCCAATCGTCGCCCCGTGTTACATGGGTATCGACATGGCCTCCCGCGATGAACTCATCGCCGGGAACCAGTCCGTCGACGAGATCCGCGAGGAAATCGAGGCGGACTCGCTGTCGTACCTCTCTATCGACGCCATCGCGGAGACGCTGGAGACGAGCCGGACTGACCTCTGTCTCGGCTGTGTCACCGGCGAGTATCCCTACGATATCGAGGGCGAGGCGACGGATCGGGACGTTGCCCGCCCGGATATCGGGACGCAGTCGAGCCCGGCCGACGACTAGCGTCGTCGGCGCTACACAGCACTACATTTTTGCCCAGTCCGAGCGAGGAGTCGCCAATGCCAGGGCCGTCCTTCCTTGCAACCGACCGAACCGCCCTCCGGTCCCCGGAACGAGACGACCGTGACTGGATACAGCGCGTCTTTCACGACGAGAAGGTCTGGGGGCTGGGGACGTACGCCCGCCCGCCGACCGGCGACCAGATGGAGACTTACTACGAAGAGACGCTTTCCGATGAGGACTCGGTCCATCTGCTGGTCTGTGTCGACCCGACCGGGAGTCCGGGCCCAGTCGAGGACCGAACCGAGCCGGTCGGACTCGTCGCCATGACGGACCACGACCCGGAGCGGGGCACAGCCGAACTGGCCTACTGGCTCGATCCAGACGCCTGGGGGCAGGGATACGCCACCGAGGCGGCGAGCAGGCTGGTCCAGTATGGCTTCGACCAGCGGGCGCTCCGGAAATGGTCGGCAAAGATTGTGGGCGGAAACGACCGCTCCGTCGCGGTGGTCGAACGCCTGGGATTCAAGAAAGAAGGCACCCACCGGGCGGAGTGGCATCTCGACGGCGCGTGGCGAGACATGTTGTGGTTCGGCCTGCTACGAACAGAGCGCGAGTAAGCTTACCAGACCAGATACAGCATCGCGTACACGACGATTCCCATCGAGAAGGAGATCAGCCACAGGCTTGCGGCTAGTTTCCCAGCACGCGGGTGGTTCGTCGACGACAGTTCCGAGGCGGGGTACGTGTAAGCCAGCAGCAAGACGTAGTACACCGCCGGGATGGCGATGATGGCAAGCAGGATGTGGACGGCGAGGAAGGGCAGGTAGAAGTAGGTCTCGACGACTGATGGCCCGGTGAAGTCCGTCGGCCCTGCAAGTGTTATCCGGTAGAGGTACAGTACGAGAAACAGAGCGAACAGTCCGAACGAGGAGAGCATCAGCGTCCGGTGTCGGGCGACGTCGCCGCGGCGGATCGCTCGGATACCGCCGACGATTGTGCCGATAGCGAGGGCGCTGACCACAGCGTTGGCGTGGGGGATCGCCCCGAGAACGCTCGCGGGTGCAGCGGGGAGAGCCGATCGGGGAATCGCCCCGAGAACGGCTCCGAAAACGAGCGCGAGCGACACGACCGTCAACAGGCCAGTGAGTGCTGGCACGCGATACCGAGCCTGAAGATCCATACCACAACTCCGGTCTGGATGCAAAATACGGTTTCGAGTCACGTACGGCGAGGCGGGGTCGCTACGTGGTTTTCGCTGCCGGCCGCTCGACGTCAGTGACGTTCAGCCGGACCCGCTCCGTTGATTCGTTGGAGATGGCGATTTCCCACCCGTGGCCCTGTGCGATTTCCCGGATCACAGCGAGGTGGAGCCCGACCCCCTCGTCACTGGAGGCGTAATAGAGTTCAAACGGCCCTTTGTTCCCCGCCTCCAGCGGGACACCGTCGTATTCGAGGGCGAATCCGTCAGCCGTGTCGGTGACCGTTATTTTGCCGGTGTCACCCTGCTCCATGGCGAGCCGGAAGAAGTTCTCCGCAAGCTGACACAGCCGGTTGCCATCGGCCAGTATCGTCTCGGTACAGTCGATTTCGATGGTCGACCCACCGGTGTCGACCGTCGTCCAGGCGTCCGCCATCACGTCGGAGAGCGTGACTGGTTCGACGGTGTACTGTCTGCCGCCCTGTCGAGCGATTTCCATGAGATCGTCGATGAGAAACGACATCCGGGTGTGGCTGCGCTGGATGGCGTCGAACTCCTCGGCGGCGTGTTCAGTGGCTAGCAGTTCGACCCGTCCCATCGCTGCCTGAAGCGGGTTCCGGAGTTCGTGTGAGATGATCTGTGCGAGTTCACGGAGCCGCTCTTTCTGTCGTTCCAGTTCGGTCGTCCGCTGCTGGAGCGCGTCTTTCGTCTGGCTCGCGTCGATAGCCAGCGCGATATTGTGGCCGACCTCTCTGAACGTATCCTGTTCTTCCGTGTCGAAGACATCGACACGGTCGGCGTACACTCCGAGGACGCCGTACGACGCCCCATCGTACACCAGCGGGACAGCGAGAACTCGGGAACAGTCCGTCTCCAGTGCGTCTGTGTCATCTGCGACCGTTGCTGGGTCGATGTCTGCAACGACCAGTCGGTCCTCCGACTCGGCCCGGCGCAACGGTTCCGGTGCAGTGATGGAGACGTGGTCACGCTGTGACCCCAGCGCTCGAACGACCGGTCTGTCGTGCTGACAGGTCACCGTACAGGCCTCGCTGTATCTGGCCGTGCCCGCCAGAACCGCCGTGATATCGCGTTCGATATCCATCCGTGACTGTGAGCGGACGAGGGCCTGATTGACCAGCCGGACGGCCTCGTTGAGCTGTTTTCGCTTGTTCGCCCGTTGGCGGGCGGGGCTGGACGCGACGGCGGCGTCGACCTGTGCCAGCAGTCGCTGGTGGGCGTCGTTCACGGTACTCGGAACGTAGCCGAACACGTCGCGGCTGTACGCTTCGCGGGCGATGTCGCCGTTTGTCACCTCGGCGAAAAGGACGACCGGGAGCTCGGGATGGCTCTCCCGCAGTCGTTCGATAACCGTCAGCCCACCGAGATACTGCGTCCTGTCCAGATTCTCCACTTCGCAGTTCGTGACGACGCAGTCCGCGTCGTAATCGCCGAGCGTACGCTCCAAATCACGAACCCCGTCGAACTCGTGAACGGTGAGACCACTGTCCCGGAGCATCGAAATCGCGGCCCTGTCCTGACTTGGACTGCGGACAAACAGGACGGTGGGCTGTGACTTCATCACCCTTCCGAGGAGATACATACATAAAGAAGTTACACCCTAACTATCGTCACTGATGACATTTCCCGCCACAGCGACGCTCTCTCCGAATTCAGGGGACGATTTATACACGTGGCACCGAATTCTCTGCTGATGGCACAATCGGGACTGCAAACCCATCGGACCCAGTCGGCAGTCATCGATGCGATGCACTCACTTATCGACAGTGCCGGGGAGAGTCTCACGATCGCGGTCCCAAAATCGGCCCTCCATGAGTTTGTGCCGCAGCTCGGCGCAGCTATCGAGCGGGATGTGCTGGTGTTGTTACTGGTCCATGGCGACGAGGCAGCACCAGCACCCGCATACGAGGAGATCGCCACGGCGGTGCGGACAATCGAGAGCGGCATTACCCCACTGCTCGTGACCGCTGATATGCAGCGCGGACTCACGGGGCATTCCGGACTGCTGACTAATTCGATGGCAGACTATCAGGCGACCGAATTCGATAACGAAAACCTCGCACACGATGAGTTCACGATGTTCCTCGGGAGCCACTGGCTGATGGGAGCGGAATGCTACATCGCCGACGTCTGTGTGTTCCCCCGGACGTTTTCCGCGTTCCAGTTCGCGGTGCTTGCGGCGGCGCTGGCGCTGCGCGAGGGAACGGCGATCACCGCTCGCGCCCGGGTACTCTCGACGGCGGACCGCACTGAGACGACGATATCAGGACCGGTAATAAACGCCCGGCAGAGTATCGTCTATCCCGCATCGAGTAAGAACCCGGCCGAACGGTCGCTCACCATCAAAACCGATTCCGGACCGGTCACCGTCGGCGGGTCAGGTGCGACGAGAGAAGTCTACGAGTGTCGCGAAATCACGCTGGACAGGGCTGCTGAGCAATAACGAAGCGGGAAACGTGCCGACAGTGCAGAAAAATCAGCAGTAGTGTGCTAACCGTCGCTACTGGAAGGTTCGGCTGGCCGTGCTCTCCTCGGTGACGCCGGGTTCAGCCCGGTCGAAGCGCTGTTCGATCTCGTCGTAGCGCTCGCGGGTCTCCTCGGTGACGCTGGGGCCGACTTCTTCGAGCGCGTGCTCAAAGTGGTCCATCGTCACGCGGACGTTGCTGACACTGTCGCCGATCTCCTCGGGGTCCACGCTGTTGATGAACTCCCGGGTCGCGGCCATCGACGCCTCGCGGGCGACCGCTTCGATGTCTGCGCCGACGTAGCCGTCCGTTCGGCTGGCCAGTTGGTCGAGGTCGACGCCGTCGGCCAGCGGCTTGTCGCGAGTGTGAACCTGGAAGATAGCGCGCCGGGCTTCCTCGTCCGGGACGGGCACGTGGACGTGCCTGTCGAGTCGGCCGGGGCGCAGGAGCGCGTCGTCGATGAGGTCCGGCCGGTTCGTGGTCGCGACGACGACGACGTTTTCCATGTCCTCGATGCCGTCTAGCTCTGTCAGGAGCTGGGAGACGACGCGCTCGCCGACGCCGGAGTCGGTCGTGCCGCCGCCACGTTCGCCGGCGATAGAGTCGATCTCGTCGAAGAACACCACGGTCGGGGCGTTCTCGCGGGCCTTGCTGAACACTTCGCGGACGCCCTTCTCGGACTCACCGACGAACTTGTTCAGGAGTTCCGGCCCCTTCACGGAGATGAAGTTGGACTGGGCCTCGTTGGCGACGGCTTTCGCCAGGAGCGTCTTCCCGGTGCCGGGCGGGCCGTACATCAGCACGCCCTTTGCGGCTTCCAGATCCATCGACTCGAACACGTCCTCATACTCAAGCGGCCACTGGATGGTCTCCCGGAGCCGCTCCTTGGTGCCTTCGAGGCCACCGACGGAGTCCCAGGTAACGTCCGGGACTTCGACGAAGACCTCCCGGAGCGCGGAGGGTTCGATGCCCTTCATTGCCTCGCGGAAGTCCGTATCGCTGATCTCCAGCCGTTCCAGTACCTCGGCGTCGATCTCATCGGATTCGAGGTCGAGTTCGGGGCGGATACGTCGGAGTGCGTTCATCGCACTCTCTTTCGTGAGGGAGGCGAGGTCAGCGCCGACGAAACCGTGGGTGTTCTCGGCGTAGTTCTCGATGTTGATCTCCTCGGAGAGGGGCATCCCGCGGGTGTGGACCTGCAGGATCTCCTTGCGACCCTCCTTGTCCGGGACACCGATCTCGATCTCGCGGTCGAAGCGGCCACCACGGCGCAGCGCCGGGTCGATGGCGTCGACGCGGTTCGTCGCCCCGATGACGATGACCTGCCCGCGCTCTTCGAGCCCGTCCATCAAGCTGAGTAGCTGGGCGACGACGCGGCGTTCCACATCGCCCTGGGTCTCGCCGCGCTTCGGGGCGATAGAGTCGATCTCGTCAATGAAGACGATAGCGGGGGAGTTCTCCGAGGCCTCGTCGAAGATCTCGCGGAGTTGCTCCTCGCTCTCGCCGTAGTACTTCGACATGATCTCCGGGCCGGAGATAGTGGTGAAGTAGGCGTCGATCTCGTTGGCGACAGCCTTGGCCATCAGCGTCTTCCCGGTGCCAGGCGGGCCGTGCAGGAGGACGCCCTTCGGCGGCTCGATACCGAGCTGCTGGAACAGTTCGGGGTGGCGCATCGGCAGCTCGATCATCTCACGGACCTGTTCGAGCTCGCGGTCGAGGCCGCCGATGTCCTCGTAGGTCACGTCAGGCGTGTCGCGGGCTTCGGGTGCGCCCTCGCCGCTGTGGACCTGCTCGGCGGGCATCTCGCTGACCTGTATGTCTGTGGAGTCGGTCACGACGACCGTCCCAGAGGGCTCGGTTTCGGCGATCTTCAGCGGGATCTTCTGGCCGGACATCGAGGAGAGCGGTCCGAGGCCGAAGCTCACCGGAACGGTCTGGCCCTGTGTGACGGCTTGACCGCTGAGGTTGTTGCGAATCATCGGGCCGACGTTGCCCCGAACCCGGAGGTTTTGGGGCAGCGCGACGGTGACCGAGGTCGCGGGGTTGACATCGGCCTTTTCGATGTTGACCTGGTCGTCGATACCGACGTTGGCCTCCTGACGAAGCTGCCCGTCAATGCGAACGATACCCTTCCCCTCGTCCTCGGGGTAGCCGGGCCAGACGCGGGCGACTGCGCGGCTGTCCTGTTTGCCTTCGAGAACGATGTAGTCGCCGTTCTCGAGTTCGAGTTCGTCCATCGCGGCGCGGTCGATAGCCGCGAGGCCACGGCCGGCGTCTTTCTGTTTGAGTGGTTTGACAGTAAGTCTCATCAGTTATCTCCCTCGTCCTCTGACAGTTCGATAGTGAGAACCCCGTGATTGATAAACGCTCGTGCGTCACCGGCAGGGATCTCTTGTTCGTGTTGATGGCCGTCAGCGACGACGATGACGGTCCCATCGACCACATCGACACTCGCATCGGCAGCGGGTCCCACGTCCGCCGCGAGCACGACGCTGTCGTCGTACTCGAATCGGCGGAGGGGCGTCTCGTCGAACAACTGCTGTTCTGAAGTCATGCTAACTCAAAGTAAGCGTGATAGATATATAAACCTATCGCCAAAATACGCCGTACGGCGGGAAAATTTTGGGAGTTGCTTGAATGCGGTTCACACCTGTCCTGGGCGCGCCAATCTTTTATCCACACCGCTTCCGAACGGTGTCGCATGAACTGGGTCGAGCACGACGGGCGAGTCACGGCGTACAGAGAGACGCAGTCTGCTGCAGCGGGACCGACGGCGCTGTATGTTCACGGTAGCGGCGCGACACACCGCGTGTGGGGTCGACAGTACGCACCCTCCGGACCGACTCATCCCGCTGTCGCGCTGGACCTGTCCGGGCACGGTGACTCCGACGACATCGACACCGAGGCCGGGATCACGACACTCGACGCCTACGCGGACGACGTGGTCGCTGTGGGACGGGAAACAGAGGCGGACGTGCTGGTCGGTAATTCGCTGGGTGGGGCCGTCGCCCAGTGGGTGGCGCTGGAGCGGGACTGGACGCCCGCGGCGATAGTGTTGCTGGGGACCGGCCCCGGACTCCCGGTGTTCGAAGGGCTACAGGAGTGGCTCACGACTGACTGGGACCGCGCTGTCGAGTTTCTGCACGAACGGGACCGCCTGTTCCACGACACGGACCACGAGGCCGCGTCCCGGTCTCACGAGCAGATGGCGGCAGTCGGGCAGACAGTGACCCGCCGCGATTTCATGACCTGTCACGGATTCGACGTGCGCGACCGGCTCGGCGAGATTGACGTCCCCGTGTTGGCCGTCTGTGGCGAGCACGACAAGCTGACCCCCCGTGCGTATCACGAAACACTGGCCCACGAGATCCCCGACGGCGAGGTGTCGTTCGTCCCCGACGCCGCACACCTCGCGATGGTCGAACAGGCCGAGGCGTTCAACGACAGCTTGCAGGAGTTCATTGAGGACACAGTCTGAGCAGAGCGCGACTGGCGAGGGCTACTCGCCGGGGTAGATCCACGGTCCGAGCGTGAAAAACAGCAGGGCGATAGCGAGCATCGCTCGCGGCCCGGCCCGGAAGAACGCCGTCGGCGCAACGACGGCAACTGCCTGCACGACACCCATCGGGATGGCATGTTTCGGCCCCGGCTTCGGATAGTCGAAGGGCGCGATCATCGCAAGCGAGAGACCGATCGCACCGACACTCAGAACAAGCGGGTTCGTGATGCCGCTCAGATACGCCGTCGCGATGATAATGCTTCCGAGCGTGTTCGGCATGCCCGGCCGTTCGTCAGGTGCGTCGAAATACGTCGAGTAGAACGCCGTCCTGACGATGGAACACACGACGTACGCAGAGGCGAGCAGGGCAAGGCCGACGAACACGGCCGGATGTGCGGCCTCGATACCGCCGTAGGCGTCCGTCAACAGCACGTAGAGAAAGAGGCTTGGTGTCGCACCGAACGAAACCACGTCAGTCACGGAATCCAACAGCGGGCCGACCGCCGAGCTGTCACCGTTCCGGGCAACGATCCCGTCGATTGCATCGGCGATGACCGCCAGTAGAATGAGGCGAGCGGCCAGATGGGGGTCAGTGAAGGCGATGGCTCCGGCGACGAACCCGACGACGGCGTTGAACAACGTCACCGTGTCGGCAACACTGAGTCGTCGGCGTACCTCGAAGCCCATGGTTTCCCGGTGTGCCAGGTCGTATATGAAGGACTCGAAAGCGAACGCTCCGCAGTGCCGACCGGCGGTCCATCACTCGTTGGGGAGGTCGTGGCCGATGCAGAGGCGAGCAGCGGTGGCAAGCGACCCGACGACGAGGATGACCAGCTCCCAACCGCTCCGGGCGATGGGGAACACGCGGTCGACGGTTTCGGGTTCCGGCTGTCCCGGATTGGGGTCGATGCCAGTACTCATCTGCACCTCGCTTGAGTTACCCATCGACTGCGTGGTCGACCCGCCGCTCGCGCCGCTCGTACCGGTACCACCAGGCGTCTGAGTGCGCGGCTCGGGCAGTTCGACGAACGTCTGGACGATGCCGCGCTGGCTCGACAGCTCTAGGTGGCCGCTGAGCTGATAGAACTGGTCGTACAGCGGCCAGAAGAGGTTCGCACCGCCCGTAATCAGGTCTAGCAGTACGTGACCCACCGCGTACACCACGACGCAGAACCAGCTGACACGAACACCGTAGGCCCCCCAGCGGCCCCTGATATACGATTCGTCACGCACGTACAGATCGACTCCAATGAGGAGCGCCAGCACTGCCGGGATGACGAGATTCGTCGTCGCAGCCCGGTGGCCGGCCTGCCAGTAGAGGCCGAGGAACGCGTCTACATCAGGGAACGTGACGACGAGTATCGACAGGAGCAGCGACCGCTTATCGAATGCAGCACCCAGCAGCGTTGCAGCAAGTAACCCAACAAAAGCGTAGTGAACCACCAGCGAAGGCATATAGATATCAACACGACCACAGAAATGAGCGTTGTGGTGGGCTCTATCAGAATCAGAAACTACCCCACCTGATTAATATGGCCACAGTAAATACATTGTCAGTGGGGAATCGGTGGGGTGGAACGGCACCCACTATCATTTCTGTAGACCGGTTCGACACGTCGCGTCAAAACAGCAAAAACGAGAACTGCTCAGTCTGCCGTGATTTCTTGTTGTGTCGTGGCCATCTCAGTCTTCATTGGGGCGACGAGCCTGTAGACCCCGTACAGGGCCAGGACCAAGAGGCCGGCCAAGACCAGCCCGGTCCGGAGCGTCGGATCGATCATCGGCGTCGCGATGATCTCGCCTGCGTCGTTCGTCAGCGGTGCCGCGCTGTAGGGCTTCCCCGCCAGTATCTCCACGATGCCGAGGACGACGACGCCCAGCAGCATCAGTCCGCCGCTGAGTGCCATCGCCGCTTTGTCGATGACGGTGGTGTGTTGTTGCATTGGTGGTCACCTCGTTAACCGAGCAGGTACCTGAGTTTCGGGTGTCGTTTGACCAGTTTGGTCTTCTCGATGATCGCATCGAGGCCGTAGTAGCGACCGGTGGCCAGCACGATCATCGTCACGAACAGTAGTATGCCCATGAAGTCGCTGTTGACCAGCCCGTGGCCGAACTCCGCGTTGCCGATCCAGAACAGGGACATGAAGAAGACCCCGAACACGGAGGCGAGTCGGACCAGTGCGCCGACCATCAGCCCGAGCCCGATGAGCGTCTCGCCCAGCGGGACCATCGCCTGAATGACCCAGCCCAGGTATTCGCCCATCAGCACGGGGATCGGACCGAGTGCCGTGCCAGTCATCTGCTTGAGGTAGGTCGGCCCGTACGTGTAGGCCAGCCCGTTCTCGATGAGCTTCGTTACGCCTGCGTGGAAGAACCACCAGCCGGTTACGACACGCAGGAACGCCAGCCAGTACGCGGTCCAAGCCCCGCCGAGCTCGAGCTCGAAGTCGTCTGCCAGGGGGTTCGCCGCTTGATAGGACATCTGTGTCACCTCACATGTGAAGTTCCGCACCACGGTGGCATATAAGGGGCAGGGTGTTCTCACAGACTGAAAACCCATCTCAGCGGCTGAGAAGGGAAACATCAACGGTTTAGCGTGTCCTCGCCCGTTCGGCTGTGGTTTTTATTTGCTCCGGAGGGGAGGCACCCACTCACGGGCCACCGTGAGGTTCAAACCCTCTATGCGACTACGATACGACACCAATGGTACTCGAACTGACGGGCGAACACACCACGGCGCGAGTGATGGTCGATGACGAATCGCTCGTCGAGAGCGGGTGTCGGGAGCAGATCGAGACGCTCATCGACCACCCCGCGTTCACCGAACCGGTGCGGATCATGCCGGACACGCACTGGGGAGCCGGCGCACCCATCGGCTTCACGATGCCGCTGGGCGAGCGCGTCGTCCCGAACATCGTCGGCGTCGACGTGGGCTGTGGGATGGCCGCGACGAACCTCGGACCGGAACTCCCGCTGGAAGACGAAGAGCGCGAGCGTCGCGTCCGCGAAGCTGTCCCGATGGGGCGGAACGTTCACGACTACGACGACGCGGTCCACTTCGTGGAGGAGTTCCCGTTCGAGCGGGCCAACCGCGTCTTCGAGCAGTTCGACACGGCCTACGCCGAGCGGTTCGGCGAACACATCAATCCCGTGGAGTTCGACTTTGACGGCTACGACGAGGACTACTTCGAATCACTGTGTGACCGCGTGCTGGCGGATCAGCGCCAGAGCATGGGGTACATCATCAAGAGCGCGGGGACGCTGGGCGGCGGGAACCACTTTGTCGAGTTCGGCCAGGCACGCGAATCGGGCGACTACTGGCTGGTCATCCACAGCGGTTCCCGGTATCTGGGCAAGTCCGTCGCCGAGTACTGGCAGTCGACGGCGACGGACCGCCGGACTATCGGCGAGATCCGCGACCAGATTCCCGAGGAGTACGTCGAGTACCTGAAGTTCGACCCCGATATGGTCGAATCCCGAGACCTCTACGCCTGGGTCACCGGTGGCATGGGTGAGTCCTACATCCGGAAGGACCGTCTCCGCCGCGAACTAGATGGCAAGGAAATCGAGAACGCCTTCGACGCGCTGGGACAGGTCCAGAACGCCATCCACAGCAGCGACGACGAGGACCGCAACACGGACCTTGACTGGCTGGAGGGTCGCGAGGCCCACGGCTACCTCGTGGACATGCTGTTCGCCCAGCAGTACGCCCGCTGGAACCGCGAACTGATGAGCGATGCCGTCTGCGACGCACTTGACATCGACCCCGTCGACCGCTTCCAGTCGATTCACAACTACATCGACTTCCGCGACCTGACCATCCGCAAGGGCGCGACCCCAGCCCGCGACGGACAGCGGCTGCTCGTCCCGTTCAACATGGCCGACGGGTCGATTATCGCACGCGGGAAGGGCAACGACGAGTACCATCAGACAGCGCCACACGGTGCAGGCCGCGTGATGAGCCGGCGGCAGGCACACAGCGAGGTCGACATGGACGAGTTCGCCGCGGCGATGGACGGTATCTACTCGGAGTCTGTCATCAAAGGCGTCCGAGACGAAGCGCCGATGGCGTACAAGGACGCCGACGCGATACTCTCGGCTATCCAGCCCACTGCCGAGGTCGTCGAGTACGTCGACGCCGTCCATAATCTGAAGGCAACTGAGTGAGCGAACCTGTTGGTCTGGCAGAAAGTGATTAGGACACGAAGGCCCTGTCTCCTGTATGACCATTCTTGTGGCTATCGCCAACGATTCGGTCTCTCCGGCAGTCATTGATACGGCGGTTCGACTCGCCGACGGACTGGACGAGGAACTGTACGTCGTCCACCTCGTCGACGAGAACACCGCTGATGGCACAGCCATGCAACTCCGGGACGAGATGCGTGACCGGTTCCGCGACGCCACCGTCGTGGCGACGGTCGCTATCGAACACGTCGGCCGGTCAGCAATGCGTTCGGGCACGCGGATCGGCAACGAACTGCTCGAACTCGCGGCTGACGTGGATGTTCAGCACATCGTCATGGGTCACGAGCCGAAGGGGCTGGCCGGGAGACTCCGGGAAGGCGACGCCGCAGTTGCTGTCATCGACGCCGCCGACGTGCCCGTTACTATCGTCCCGGAAGGTCCGTCCGACGTGTAGGCGTTCCGAAGGTCGTTACATGCCCAGTTCTCGGCCGAGCACCATTCGCTGTATCTCGCTCGTTCCCTCGCCGATCTCCATGAGCTTCGCGTCCCGGTAGAACCGCTGCGGGGCGAAGTCCGTCGTGTAGCCGTAGCCGCCGAGCACCTGCACGGCGTCTTCGGCGACCTCGCGACAGATTTCGCTGGCGTCGAGCTTTGCCAGCGAGGACATGCGCGTCACGTCTTCGCCCTGGTCGTACATCGTCGCGGCCTTGTGGGTCAGCAGGCGGGCGCGCTCGATTTTGCGGTCCATCTCGACGATTTTGTCACGGACAGCATCGAACTTCGAAATAGGGCGGTCGAACTGCTCGCGTTCGGTAGCGTAAGATTTCGCGGCCTCGAAAGCACCCTGTGCTAGCCCCGTCGAGAGCGCAGCGATGGAGATGCGCCCACCGTTGAGGGTCTTCAGCGTCTGCGCCCAGCCGTCGCCCTCCTCGCCGAGCAGTCGGTCTGCGGGAATCCGGCAGTCGTCGAACTGGAGTTCGCAGGTCGGCGAGGCGTTGAGTCCCATCTTGTCCCACTCGGTCGTCACTTCCCAGCCATCGTCTTCCGGGGCGACGATGAACGTCGAGATACCGTCGTAGCCGGTCTCTGGATCGGTGACGGCTTTGACTAGCACCGACCCGGCGACAGAAGCGTTCGTGATGAACTGCTTGGTGCCGTTGAGGACGTACTCGTCCCCGTCCCGCTCGGCCGTCGTGTCCATGTCGCTGGCGTCGCTCCCGCTGCCCGGTTCCGTTAGCGCCCAGCCGCCGAGCTGTTCGCCGGAGGCAAGCGGTGTGAGCCAGCGCTCTTTCTGTGCGTCCGTGCCGAACAGCTCTATCGGCTTGGCCCCAAGAGAAGTATGGGCCACGTACGAGAGTCCGATGCTCCCGGAAACGCGTCCGAGTTCCTCGGCGACAAGCGCGTACATCAGTGTGTCGCCACCGAGTCCGCCCCACTCCTCGCTGATCGGCACGCCCATCACGTCCAACTCGCCGAGTTCGTCGAATACCGCTGCCGGGAAACGGTGCTCCTCCTCGATCTCCTGGGCTATCGGCTGAATCTCGTTCTCGCAGAACTCGCGGACCGAATCTCGGATCATCCGGTGTTCGCCGGGAACGTCGAACTCCATACTCGACTTATGGCTTATGTTAATAAATACCACACGGGGCGGACGCAAGCCATTTGCCCGTCCATAGCCTTCCCTAACGGGAATGGCGTTCCGGCGATTCCTCCGCGGGACGGTCCCCTGGGAGCAACTCGAAGGCGTGGTGCAGGCGGTAATCGAACGGTACGACGAGCCCGCGGCCCACGTGACGTTTCTGGAAGCGGAGAACTGGCTCTCGACACCGCTGGTCGTCAACGATCAGTGGTTCGTGAAAGTCATCACGGGGCAGAACTCGTTGGTCCATACGCTGCTGACCGCCGGCCGCAACATCGGCGCGTTCTCGTCTGGCACAGAGGGCTTTTTCGAGCACTTCGGGACACCTTACGAGATGGCGGAACACGAACTTGCGGCAACCCAGCGGATGCGGGAGATCGGCGTCAACGCTCCCGAGCCCATCGAAGCCTTCGAGTACGACGGAATGGGAGTACTGGTACTTGAATACATTCCCGACTTCGAGCCGCTGGACGACCTCCCGGCCGAAACCGTCGAGCGACATAGCCCGACGGTATTCGACTTCCTCCACCGGATGCACGAGGACGGTCTGGCCCACGGTGACTTCCGCTGTGAGAACGTACTCGTAGCCCACGACGACCTGTACTTCATCGACGCCACGAGCGTCCGCGAGGCGGCCATTAGTGACGCTCGCGCATATGACCTTGCGTGTGCGCTGGGTGCACTGGAACCGCTCATTGGTGCGCCGGCCGCTGTCTCCGCCGCTGCATGCCACTACGATACGTCTGAACTACTGGCTGCGGAGGAGTTTCTGGACTTCGTCAACATCCGCCCGGACCACGACTTCGCCGCCGCAGAAATCCGCGGAGCCGTCGAAAAACGTGCATAGACCGACCCGGAACGGCCTCAGTCCGCCGGTGTCGCACCGACGGCCCGGCTTCTGGCGACGACACCGATACCAACGAGCACGACGACCCCGCCGGCGACAGTCGATGGACCCGGTATCTCCGCGAGCAACAGCAACGCCAGCAGCGCGCTCCCGACCGGCTCGCCAAGCAATGAGACGCTAACCATGCTGGATTCGACGTGTGCCAGTGCCCAGTTGAGGACGGTGTGGCCGAACACGCCGGGACCGACGGCCATCGCGAGAAACAGCGCCCACTCCCGCGGCGGGTAGCCTGTCACGGGGTGTCCCGAGGCAACGACGAAGATGAAGAGGCATACAGCGGCGACGCCGTAGACGACGGTCACGTAGGGAATGAGCGGGAACCGCTGGCGGAGCGAGCGCCCGGCGAGCACGTAGCCGGCAGCCATGACACCGCCGACGAGGGCCAAGGCGTTGCCGTACAGTGGACGCTGGCCGACAGTCCCGCTTCCGAGCAGTTCGCCGACAGACATTACGATGATACCGCCGATAGCGACCAGAATGCCCGCCGTCGTGCCACGCGTGACACGCTCGTCCAGCAGTGCCCACGCACCGACGGCGACGAACAGCGGCTGGCACTGGACCAACGTGACCGACGCCGCGACGCTCGTCCACGCCAGACTCTCGAACCACGCGGCGAAGTGCACTGCGAGCGCGACACCAGTCGCCGCAGCCGCCAGTACGTCCCGTCGAGCGAGTCGCCCGAACGCCGACCGATGCCGGCCTAGCGCCAGCGGCGCTAGCAGTACGGTCGTCAACAGAACGCGGTAGAACGCCGCCACAGACGCCGCGGCCCCGCTCCAGCGGACGAGAATCGCGCTCATGCTGACTGCGAGCACAGCAACAACCAGCCCGATTCGCGGGTCGATTCGCGGCTCAGTCACGCCGATTTCGCTCCATTATCGCGCGGAAATCTCACAGCCCCATCAACTACCGCAGCGACACGTCCACGCATCCTGTGGCAGTATCCGACACTGGGATAAAGAAACACCGGATACCATAGTCGGGCCCGTGCCGTCCGCGGACAGGCCACGTTACCCTTCGAGCAGTTCCTTGGTTTGCTGGTGGCGGTACCGGAACATCGGTTCCATCCCGAGACAACCAAAGGGGCCAAGCGCCCGCCCGAGCGGCCCGCCAGGCAGTTCGAACTCGACATGGTCGTGGACGAGCGTCTCCCTGTCGCTCAGCGCACGGAAGGTGTGCGTGTGCTCCCAGTGGGGGAACGGCCCCTTGTCCATCACGTCGCGGAACATCGCCTCGTCGTCACCTTCTTCCCGGGCAACGATGTTCGAGACCCACTGCTGGCGCGGTGGCACGCCAAAGGGCTTGATCGAGGATTCGACGACAGACCCGGCAGTCAGTTCCTCGGGGTTCAGCTCGCCGTCCGGTCCCCGCTCTTCCTCGATGCGGATGTTCATCCAGTCGGGGGTCAGTGCGACCAGCCCGTCGCCTGTCGCGTGGAATTTCCAGACCTCTGACAGCGGAGCTTCGACGCGGATCTGCCGCTCGTAAATGTCCATACACACAGTAGGGGAAGCGCTGGCAAAACACCCGCGGTAGCCGCGACTGCTTCCGGAATGCGGTCAGGGCCAGATACCGCCTTCCTCGGCCGCAGCGACGACGCGCTGGATAGCGACGACGTACATCGCGGTCCGGAAGTTCGGCGCGCCGGTCTCCTCGTAGGTCTCGACGAGGTCGTCAAACGCGTTCGTGATGATGGTCTCCAGTTCGTTGTTCACACGCTCCTCGGACCAGTAGAACCGCTGGCGGTTCTGGACCCACTCGAAGTACGACACCGTGACACCGCCAGCATTGGCGAGGATGTCAGGGAACACGGCCACGTCTCGCTCGGTGAGGACGTCGTCCGCGTTCGGCGTTAGCGGGCCGTTCGCCGCTTCCACGACAATGTCGGCCTGTACATCCTGCGCGAGGTCGCCGTTGATGGCGTTTTCCAGCGCCGCCGGGACGAGCAGGTCCACGTCCATTGTCAGCAGCTCTTCGTTCGTCAGCTCTTCCGTTGCGCCCTCGTAGCCGGCCAGCGACCCGGTCTCGCTCTTGAACGCCTTCGCGTCGCGTGCATCGAGTCCGTCGGGGTTGTAGACAGCTCCCGAGGAGTCCGATACGGCGACGATGTTCGCGCCCAGATCCTCGATGAGCTTCGCCGCCACGGAGCCGGCGTTGCCGTAGCCCTGCACGGCCACCGTCGCGTCCGCCATGTCCTTCCCGAGATAGTCGAACGCCTCACGGGCCGTGAGCATCACGGACCGGCCAGTCGCTTCGACGCGGCCCGCGCTTCCGCCCGACTCCGGTGCCTTGCCGGTGATGACGCCGGGCTCGGTAGTGTTCTCCAGCGTCTCATAGGTGTCTTTGATCCAGTTCATCTCGCGCTGGCCGGTGTTGACATCGGGCGCGGGGATATCTTGGTCCTCGCCGATAATCGGGCGGAGTTCTTTCGCAAACGACCGGGTTATCCGCTCGATTTCGCCCGCCGAGTACTGGCGCGGGTCGATCTCAATGCCGCCTTTCCCGCCGCCGTAGGGGATGTTTACCGCAGCGCACTTGTACACCATCCAGCCAGACAGTGCCTTGACCTCGTCGCGTGTGACCTGTGGGTGATAGCGAATCCCACCTTTGTACGGCCCTCTGTCACCGTTAAACTGTGACCGGTAGGCACGAAACACCTCGACGGACCCGTCGTCCATCTCCACAGAGAGGTTCGCCTCCAGCACCCGCTCGGGGTGTTTCAGCCGCTCAAGCACGTCGGTCGAATATTCGAGATAGTCCGACGCGTCGTCGATCTGCTCCTGTAAACTCTCAAACGGGTTTACCTCAGGCGACATACAGTCTATATCTCAGACTGTGGGCAAAAGGGTACCGCCGTCCATGGGATTCCTATATGGCAATTACCCACAAGGGATCTGATCAGTTAGACGGAGTGTCTGCGACTGACTCGTCCACGGCGACACGATACGTTCGGGGTACTAGTCCAGTGAGAGGACGAAACTGGAGGATAAAACAATCCGGCATGGCTACAAGCTGAGCAGGAGTGTCGCATTGATCACGACGGCCGCAACCCACGGAAGTGCCAGCCCGAGTGGCACGACGACGCCACGCTGGTCGCTCAACAACTGGCGGATCAGCCCTGCCATCCCGAGGACGCCAACCTTCGTCAGGCCGAGAACCGCGATTCCGAACGTCTCTATCGCGGCCCGCATCAGCGGATTTCCCTCCTGCAGGCCGTGCTGGAGGCCGACGTGTGTCAGCCACACGTCGATGATGAGCGTCACGGCGACGACAAGCCATAGCTCTCGCTCGACGGCCACAAGTTCGTCGAGCAGGGCGCTACACCATCCGTCGATGGTCCCTATCGAGACCGTTCGGTCCGTTCTGAGCACGTCACCCTCCGCAACCACGCCCCCACGTGGTCTGTTATCTCGTTGTCATCCCACGTATTAAATACACACTGTTTACTGCTGAAACCGGTGGAGTAGGGACTGCATACCCACGGGAAACCCGATGGCTCCGGATCGAGTTTGAACGACGCGTTCGATGCACCCAGTGCATATAATGTAGCAGCTACCGTGCATGCGATTATCACCTCTCATAATGGTGGCGCACCATTGATATCGGGTGCCGGACTACTCACACATCATGAGTGCCACCGGCTACGCCCGAGAGACGCCGCCGTCGGCCTGGCGTCGTCGCTGGTGGCTTCCGCTTCTCCTCGTGCTGCTTTTGCTTCCACTGCTCGGTATCATTGCTTCGGGCACGGCCGCGGCCGAAGACACAGAATCGCCGGAATGGGGCAATGCGACGCGGGGCAATTCCACGACTATCGAAGTGTCCCTGTACGACGACGGCGGGTCGATAGACACGAGTACGATTCAGGCGGCGGATTTCGCGCTAACTGCGGGCCGAGTGGAGAACGTCTCGGTCGCATCGATCAACGCCTCCGGAGCAAACAGGACAGGGGTACACGTCTCCCTGCTGCTGGAGAAAAAAGTCGACACAGACAACGTCACCGTCAGCCTCCGTGACACTGGCAGTATCTCAGACAAAGCGGGGAACGAGCTTCCCCACGAATCAGTCACTGTCACCGGGATGGACTCCGTCGTACCGAAGTACCAGTCGTTCGAGGTAAGTCGCGTCAATAGCTCTACTGCCCGTATCTCTGTCGGGATTCATGAACCGATACAGCAACTCGAGATCTCCGTCGGTGGCCCGTCGATAGACACACTCAACATCTCGGGGTTCACCGAACGCACCGGCAATACGCTCACGTATACACGAAAGTACACCTTCCCGGAGGAAGGCGAGTACTCGCTGCTGTTGCTGTCGGTGACCGACGAGAACGGAAACGAGAACTCCTTTGGCCGACAGCAGACGTTTCTCTATGACGACTCCGCGCCGAACGTCACCGTCAGTGGGCCAGAGAACGCAACGGTTGGCGAGTCGGTGACCTTCTCGGCAGCGGAGACGACAGACGACCAGGGCGTCGACTCGGTCCGGTGGCAAGTCGGGAGTGATACAATTCTCACCGGCGAGAACATCACCGTAGCCTTCGCTTCACCCGGCAGTCACGAGGTTACGGTGACAGCCGCTGATCCGCTCGGGAACACGGAAACAGTGACCAAAGTCGTGTCTGTGACGGGGAATGGTCCCGCCGGAAACGTGACCGTGCAGCAGCCGAACGCGACGATGGCGAACGTCTCGGTGAACGGGTCCGGGCAGACACAGCGGATTCAGCCTCCGGAGGGGGCACTCGTCACCGGTCAGAACGGAACCCTAGAGCGGCTCGCCGTGTCGTTCCCGCGTAACGAATCTACGATACTGACGATTCGCTCCCGCCGGCCTACACCAGCATTCGCGACCGCCACCGGCTACACCGGTATCAGCCAGTTCGATATCGACCACGGCTCCGTTCCGGCTCAGGACGCGACGTTCACGTTTACTGTGGACCGTGACGCGCTGGCGGCGGTCGGCGCGATGCCCGATGCTGTGACGCTGTTCCGGAGCGGCGACGGGTGGATGCCGTTGTCGACTGAGATCGCGAGCCGGGGCGAGTCACACATCGTCTATCGGGCTGAATCGCCGGGTCTCTCGACGTTCGTCGTCGGCGTCGAACAGACGACAGCGACAGACATGAATGCGGAGACGGCGACGAACGACTCGGAAGCATCGACGTCCGAACCAGAAACGACAGAGAAATCGACAGAAAAGCCCGGACAGCCGGATATCGTGGTTACGAACGCCACGGCGGTACCATCGACACTCGGTCCCGGCGACCGGACTGTCATCACGGTCAAGCTGGAAAACCGGGGCACCGCGAGCGGCGACCACAACGTGATCGTCGCGCTCAACACGTCGATACTGACGACGCGGACAGTCACCGTCCCTGCCGGTCAGACGCGAACGACGGAGTTTGCCCGCTCAGTTCCTGAAAACAGGACTGGCGAGCTAACGGTCGACGGGCAGCGCGTCGGCAACGTAACGGGTGACAGCGGTGGCCTCCCGATTCCAGCGCTCCCGTCGATCGGAATTCCGAATCCCCTCTCGCTGTGGCCTGACGGCATCGTCGGAACTGTCCTCGGTGGGCTTCTGGGCGTCGCTGTCGGACTGTACGGCGTTCTCAAAGCGCTGGCGATCTATCTCGGCTACTGAACGACAGAATACAGGTCGTCAGTCGATATTCGCTTCGAGCCGGTCGATCAGGTCGTCGTTCCCGAGATACAGCGGCGTCCGCTCGTGCAGCCCGTCGGGTTCGATTTCGAGTAGTGACTGGTCACCGTCGGAGGATCGACCGCCGGCCGATTCGAGGATGTAGGCCATCGGGTGTCCCTCGAATTGGACTCGGAGTTTCCCCTCAGGGCGTGACTCCAGTGCAGGGTACGAGAAGATACCGCCGTAGGTGAGCACCTGATTGATGTCCGCGACCATCGCCCCGCCGTAACGGAGTTTCAGCTCGTGGCGGACCTCCTCGGCGTAGGATTCAAATTCGTCGGTCCAGGAGTCGACGCCGCCGCCGAACCCGAACACTGTTGGGTCTTCAGGGACCGTCACCTCGTCGTCGACGACCCGCTTGTCGCCGTCTTCGAGGATGTACTCGCGAACGTTGCCGTCCCGGGCAACGACCATGGAGGTGATCGGGCCGTAGATGACGAACCCGGCGGCGAGGAGATTGGTGCCGACAGTCGGCGGCTGTTCGCTGTAGATGCCGAAAATCGTTCCCATCCCGCTGTTCGGTTCGAGGTTGCTCGATCCGTCGAGGGGGTCCATCGCGATGTGGAGGCGACCGTCTGTCGTTTTCACCGCTGCGCGTTCCTCGCTGGCGTAGGAGGCAACGCCGTCGATGCCCAGCACCTGCTGCTCGAACAGTTCGTCGGCGCGCAGGTCAGCCGCAAGCTGGTCGTCGCCGGTGGGGTTGACGGAGTTGCTCTGGCCACGGTAGTCGGCAACAGCGCGGCGGACGTCCGGCGTCGTCGCGGCGATGGTGTCGATGACTTCCGTGACTGTCTGCGCGGCTTCGGTGGTCGAGGTGTCGAGTGACTTACTCATTTGTCAGATGTAGGGGCAGAGACTGGCCATCCAGTGACCAGTCGAATTTGTCTCCAAGCCTGCTGCCCGCAGGGTCTCTCATCACCAGTTGGTTCTCCGGCACATCATAAGTATCTTTTTGCTGACATTTACTACATTTCGAGTGAATATTCAGCCGCGGGGCAGTGCTTGCCGCTAAGCCTGTGACTGGTTAACTCGGGGAACTCCGGCCCCGCGATGATCCGATACCGTCGGCAGACTTACACGACCACCGGACGAAGGCGCGGGTATGCATCTCGAAACAGTCGACACTGTCGGCGTCGTTGGAGCTGGAACGATGGGCAACGGCATCGCCCAGGTCGCCGCGACGGCCGGCTACGATGTCGTCATGCGCGATGTGACAGAAGAACTGGTTGCCGCCGGGTTCGAGGAGATACAGTCGAGCTTCGAGACACTCGTTGCGCGCGACACAGTGACAGAACAGGAGGCAGAAGCGGCAACAGCCCGCATCACCNGCCAGCCCGCTCAGAGATGTGTATAAGAGACAGGGCCGTAACAGAAAACATGGACATCAAGCAGTCTGTGTTCGAGGACCTCGACGCAGTCTGTGGGCCTGACACAGTGCTTGCCAGCAACACGAGCACGCTCTCGATTACGACAATCGCCAGTGCTACCGAACGACCTGAGCAGGTCCTCGGACTGCACTTCATGAACCCCGTACCGGTCATGAAAGGCGTCGAACTTGTCATCGGTGAGAAAACTAGCGACGAGACAGTGACGCTGGGCCGAGAGTTCGCCCACGACATCGGCAAGGAAACCTGGGAAGCCGACGACAAGCCCGGATTCGTCGTGAACCGCGTGCTGATGCCCTGGATCAACGAGGGAATTCGCGCATACGATGAGGGTGTCGCCGACAAGGCCGACATCGACCGCGGGCTAACGCTCGGGACGAACGTCCCCATGGGGCCGCTCGAACTAGCCGACCACATCGGCCTCGATGTGGTCCTTGACGCCTCTGAGACGCTATATGAGGAGTTGGGTGACCGCTACAAGCCTGCATACCTGCTCAAGCGCAAGGTTGCAGCCGGCGATCTCGGCAAAAAGTCCGGTAAGGGCTTCTACGACTACGATTGACCGATCCGCGGTGACAAAGGCCGACAGTAGCAGTCTGAGTACGATACCCGGCAACGGGCCGAGCGTTGGCCAACAGTAAAGACCCAACCAGCGTTAGAATCTGTCATGGACTTTAGCCCCACACAGGAACAGCGCCAGATACAGGAGATGGTCGCGGACTTCGTCGACGAGGAGGTCAAGCCGCGGGCAGCGGAGATCGACGAAACCGACGAGTTCCCGTGGGACCTCGTCGACGAGATGGCCGACCTCGGTCTGATGGGAATGCCGATTCCGGAGGAGTACGGCGGGGCCGAACTGGACTACCACAGCTACGCTATGGCCCTCGAAGAGATTTCGCGTGGAAGCGGCGGGCTCGGCACAATCGTCGCCGCACACATCTCGCTGGCCTGCAACATGATCTATGAGTTCGGGAACGAGGCCCAGAAAGAGACCTACCTCACACCGCTTGCCGAGGGCGAGGAGATCGGCGCGTTCGCCCTCTCCGAAGCAGGTGCGGGCAGTGACGTGCCCGCGATGGACACCACTGCCGAATCGGTCGACGGCGGCGACGCCTATCTGGTCAACGGCGGCAAGCTCTGGATCTCAAACGGGTCCGTCGCCGACACCGTCGTCCTGTTCGCCAAGACTGACCCCGAGGCCGGCAACAAGGGTATCTCCTCGTTCATCGTTCGCCCCGAGGAGGACGACGGCTTCATCGTCGAAGGGACCGAGCACAAACTCGGTGACAAGGGCTGTCCGACTGCCGAACTGCGGTTCGACGATATGCGCATCCCTGCCGACCGTATGCTCGGTGAGGAGGGCCGCGGGTTCGTCCATGCGCTCAAAACGCTCAACGGCGGACGCATCACTATCGCGGCCCGCGGTGTCGGCATCGCCCAAGCTGCGCTGGACGAGGCACTGAAATACGCCCAGGACCGTGAGCAGTTCGACCAGCCGATCAGCGATTTCCAAGCCATCCAGCACAAGCTCGCCGACATGGACACGAAGACGCAGGCGGCCCGCCTGCTGATGCACCAGGCTGCCGATAAGAAGATGGCCGGCGAGTCGTTCGTCAAGGAGGCCGCCCAGGCCAAGCTCTACGCCTCCGAGGTGTCCCGAGAAGTGGCGAACGAGGGCATTCAGGTCCACGGCGGCTACGGCTATACGAAGGACTTCCCGGCCGAGCGGTTCTACCGCGACGCCAAACTCAACGAGATCTACGAGGGGACCAGCGAGGTTCTTCGGAATACGATTGCCAGCGAGCTTCTCGACTAGGGCAGCGAGAGGAGCCCTTCGACCACGACCGCACGCGTGAAGTAGAACGGTTTTCCGTCCGCACGGTAGCATCTCGCGCTGGCAATTCCAAGCGCGAGAAGCACTGCCACACCGACGGTCCCGGCGAGCATGCCAACAACTACTGACGGCTGGATGGTTGTGCGTGCGAACACGTACGTCGCGACGCTGGCGAGGGCCGCAAACGGGAGCGCGTCCAGACCTGCTAGGAGGAGTGAGCGGGACAGGGACATACCTGTGTTCTGTGGGAGCGCTCACAAAAAGGATATCCCATCCATCAGTGCCGGCGAAACGAAATTCGGCAGGGCCGAGAATGAATAGTTAGCTATCCTCGCCGAGCGCCTCACGCATCCACTCGAACTGGTCCCGGAGCCGCCGCTTGCCGGCCTCGGTCAGCGAGTACTTGTCGGCGATGCCGTCCTCGCGGTGAGCGACGAACCCCGCCGACTCCAGCGCGTCGAGCGCGCCGTAGAAGCTCTTCGGTTCGATTCGCGTGTCGTAGCGGCGTTCGAGCCGCGTTTTCAGCCGCTGGCCGGAGAGTTCCCCGTCCTCGGCAGCAGCCAGCAAGACGCACATATCGCGTCGGCGACCGCTCTGGAGCCACTTCGCCATAGGTGTCCGGTCACGGCCGCCCGGTTTCGCGTTTGCGGTTCCGAGTGGACCGCCAAGTTCGCATACCCCCGGTCCCTAGAGCCGCCGATGACCGATTCCGAACTCCCCGTCGAGGCGTCAGCCGACGGTATCACGGCCACCTACCGAGAGACCGACGAGGAACGGCTACTGATATTCGAGAGCGACAGCGGGAGCGCCGCGGTCGCACAGAACATCGAGGGATACGCGATGCTGAAGGTCCGGCCGACACCTGACGGCGACGAACTGGAGCGATACTACGGCTTCGACATGGCGCTCGACCACGCGGCAGAACTGATTGGTGTGTCCCCGAACGTGCTTCCAGTCCCCGACCCGGCTGCTGACATGGGGATGTAGCCATCTGACTACGTGACTGTGCGTTCGACTCGTGACGTGAGGCAGTGTGGGTTCGGACTCTGTCGACCAGCCGATTCGCCGACTGGTACGTAGGTGAGTACGAACTGGATTCTGACCGGATGACGTCGAGTTATTCAGTACGTATCCTATGATAATAGCAGTATTTGAGATATGTCCCGAAAATTAGAACTATAGATAGAACTGGTATCACAAGAGCGCTCTATATACATCATATAAGTATTATAAATTCGCTTTAATAATCACTGCTACTCCTCACTCGTATGGTCGAATTCACTCGACGGCAGGTACTCTCGAAATCGGTGGCGGCTGCGCTTGGGGCCAGCGTCATCGGTGTGGCGAGTGGCGAAGAGGTCGACGAATCCGACACACCCGGCGCACCGAGTGTGAAAGGGGAACTCAAGCGGTTCTCAACGACGGCGTTCGGGGCAGAAGTGACAGGGCCGTTTGTCTTCCAGAACGGCTCACTCCTGTACAGTCTCCAGCATCCTGAAGCGGAAAATCCGGAACCGTTCGACACTGCTGGAATCGGCTATTTCAGTGGTTTCCAGTTCGAACTCGATGGGACTAACGACGACTTCGACGAACTGTCGACGCCACAGACCGAGGCAGAACAGCGTCAGGTCCGGTCAGGTAATGGAGAGTACGAAATCCTCGCACACGGTCGGGATGAAATTAACAGCGGCGAAGAGCGCCTTGGCGTGACACAGACGCCGGACGGAACGGACATCACGCTTGACAATTTTGAAGGGACACAGTACGGCGCCGCAGGGACGAACCCAGACTGTAATCAGTTCGTCCCGACAGACGAGGACGGGACTGAAGGCTACCTGTTTACGAACTGGGAAAACAGTCCAGGCAACATCAGTCGAATCCCGCTGCGCCAGACCAGCGATGGCGAGTGGGAAGCCGACCTTGAAGACGCGATCAACATAGCGAATACAGAGCCGTTCCGTGAGATCGGTGGCACGCGGATCAACTGTTACGGTGATCTGAGCCCGTGGGGAACAATGATCTCTTCAGAGGAGAACTACGCCCACCCCCGTGTGTCGCTGACCAACCAAGTTGGTGACATCGTCGACGCTGGTACCGGAAAGGGACGCATCGGCGGGTGTCAGTTCTGGAACCGACCGAACCCGACTGGTATTCAGAGCGCTGTCGACGACTATTACGGCGACGAAGCCTGGAGCATCCAGGGGTACTGGGCGCTGGACGGCGTGGAGTTCCTCGCATATTATCTCGGTTCTGAGCAGTCCGACCAGAACTCCAACAGCAATAGCACCGAGCCGATCTCTGATACGTATCCGAACCCGTACCGGTATGGCTACCACGTCGACTTCCGCGAGCCGACCGCCGACCCGCCACAGCCAGTCAAGTACTACGTGATGGGGCGGGCTTCGTGGGAGGCACCGAACATTCAGGCCGATGAGCAAACTGTCTATATGTGCTCAGACGGCGACAGCAAGGGCATCTACAAGTTCGTTGCCGACGAGGTCATTCCGGAGTACGACGACCCGATGGAGGTGTCGGGCACGCTGTACGCGCCGAAGATTACGAACCCACAGGCGGACGCATCGACAGTTGGCACACGGAAGTCCCCGGCTGAGTACTCGCTTGACATTGAGTGGATTCCGCTAGGTAGCGCAAGCAACGCGGAGATCGAAGAGTGGATCGCCGAATACGATGACATCACGCAATCTGACTATCTCCGAGCCCACGCCGAATCTGATTGGGTGGAGGACCGCGAGGCCGCTCTTGAAGAGGCTGATCGAGAAGTCATCGAGAACGGGAACCAGAACTACATCACGAACGAGGAAATTGTCGAGTGGGCCGACCAGTACTACGCCAAAGGCCCCGACAACGTCGACGAGGAACTCCGCCGCGTTCCCTTCCTCGAAACCCGTGCGGCGGCAAAGGAAATCGGCGCATCTATCGAGTTCAACAAAGCAGAAGGTGTCGACAGCAAGGACGGTGCCGGACCGGGCGACCCAGTCTACTTCGGTATTTCGGAGTTCAACGACGATCTCGCAAACGACACCGGTGACATCCAGATGGACCGTGTCGACGGTGGTGTCGTCTATCGCGGCGTGCTGGAATCGGACTATAATATCTCGACCCTCGAGCCGGTCATCGTCGGACCAGACTTCACCGACGAGCCGGAAGACGCCGATGACGCGCTCCGGAACGTAGATAACGTCTACGTGATGGACGACGGACGCGTTCTCTGCTGTGAGGACGGCTTCGGCGGCCCCGCGCGTTCGTACCCGAACGATGGGCTCTATATCTACGAACCCGAGCCAGAAGAGGAATCAGAGCGAAACGAGAATGGCGGTAACGATAACAACGGCAACGGGAACGGCAACAACGGCAACGGGAACGGCAACAACGGCAACGGTACCAACAGCTAACGAGACAAGACGCTGACCAGACATCACTCAGACAGCTACACAGCTTTCGATTTCACCCAAGACATGGCTCAGACTGACATCTCAAACACTGTAACCGACTTAGAGACGTATCGCGAGTATATCCTCGGCGTCCGAATCACCGAACGGACCACTGCTGACGGCGAGACCGGGTACCGATTTGAGGCCCCTGATCATCAGGGAATTGAATTCGGCGACCCCGAGATGGCGACGCTGTATGCCGACGTGTACTTCGATGTGAACGGCTTTCAGGAGGCCGGAACTGGTGAACGTGGCGTACCACCGACAGTGATACAGGCGGGACGCGATACGCTCGTCGCGTATTTTCTCACACAGGACGGTGTCGACGTCCACTGGGCAGCGTCGTTCTACGGCGAGAAACCGGAGAAGATCGAACGGTACGTCTCGCGCGTCCGTAAGCGGTCGAAGAAGATCCGCGAGGGGGCGAAAGAACAGGGCTACGTCTGAGTCGCCACTGCAGCGTCTCCGGCAGTTCCAGCGGCAAAGTCCACCGCAGAGACACGCCTGCGTACGAACGCAATACGCCTCGAGAACGGAACAGAGACCGCATCGAACTGACGCCGTTCACGAGTGAATCCGCCGGAAACAGCACTGTTGGAACGTGGGGCTTTTTCATATCGGGAGTGTGAGCGTCAGGTAATGGTCGGTGATTAGTGATGTCGGTTCGCGTCGACTGGCGACAGAGCGTCGCTCTGACCGGCACTGTCATCAAGTATCTCGCCGTCGCAATGCTGGTCCCGCTCGGGATCAGTTTGCTGTACGGGGAGGACACCGTTGTCTTCCTGATTTCTATCGGGATCGCCATCACACTCGGCGTAGCGATAGAGCAAGCCAGCGACAGCCACGAACTCGGGCCGCGCGAAGCGCTGTTGTTCGTCGGTCTCTCCTGGGGTGCTGTCGCGGTTATCGGCGCGATCCCATACGTCATCGCTGGGTACGGGACTGAATCAGCACTCGGTGAGCCTGTGAACGCGCTGTTCGAATCGATGTCCGGATTTACGACTACTGGCGCGACCGCTACCAACGAAATATCGTTTGCTCGCCACTCGCACGCGCTGTTGATGTGGCGACAGCTCACCCAGTGGCTCGGCGGCATGGGTATCATTGTCCTGATGGTCGCCATTCTTCCGGAGGCAGCCGTCAACGGGGCGCAGTTGATCGAATCCGAAGCGCCTGGCCCCGAACTCCAGAAGCTGACGCCGAAGATAGCCGAAACCGCACGGCTCCTCTGGCTGTTCTATCTGGGCTTTACCGTGCTGTATATCTTCATTCTGCTCGGCCTCCATTACAGGGGCTATGCGCCGAATATGAACGCCTACAACGCCGTCGCCCACGGGTTCACGACGCTGCCGACCGGTGGCTTCTCGCCACAGGCTGAGAGCATCGCCTACTTCTCACCGGCTGTCCAGTGGGCCGTCATTCCGTTCATGCTCATCGCCGGGATGAACTTCGCGCTGTTTTACCTCCTGTTGCAGGACGAGTACGCCGCTTTCCTCCAGGACCGCGAACTACAGGCGTACCTCGGTGCAAACGCCGGCGTGGCCGTCATCCTCTGGGGACTGCTCTTTACCGGGTCCGCGCCGCCGCTCGAACTCGGTGGCATCACGCAGGGGGGGCTGGAGAACTCGCTCCGGCAAGCCACGTTCCAGGTCGCCTCGCTGCTGAACTCGACCGGGTACGCGACGAGCGACTTCGCCCAGTGGGGCAACACCGCACAGGGAGTCCTGTTGTTCGCGATGTTCATCGGTGGCTCCGCAGGGTCGACCGGTGGCGGTGTCAAGATCGTCCGATGGCTGGTCGTACTCAAGAGCATCCGCCGCCAACTGTTCACGACAGCCCACCCCAGCGCCGTCAAACCAGTTCGGCTCGGCGGGCAGGTCATCGACGAGGACGTCATCAACGCGATATACGGGTTCACGCTACTGTACCTGCTCACCTTCGGTGTCGCAACGGTGTTTCTCCTCCTCGATGCCGGCCGTGTCGGGCTCGAACTGACTGTTTTCGAAGCCATCAGCGCAAGCCTGGCGACCATCGGGAATATCGGTCCCGGGTTCGGGTTTCTGGGGCCGTTCGGGACCTACGAGCTCTTCCCGGAGACCAGCAAACTGCTGATGATCTTCCTGATGTGGATCGGTCGACTGGAGATCATTCCGGTGTTCGTGATATTTACCGGGGCGTTCTGGAACGAGTGAGTCCGGAGGACTCGTTCCGCCACCAGCTCTAGCTGACAGTTCAGTTATGTACCTACGCGACTGAGATGTTGATATGTCCCGTCCTGAAAACGAGCCGACACCGCTTGAGGGAGTCCCGGATAAAGTGGCGACAGAACTGCCACAGTTGACGCCTGACGAACTCCGCAACACGATCATTTATGCACAGGAACTACTGCGCTTCCACGACGAGACGGCCTCACCGGTAGAGCCGGGCCCCAACGAGGAAATCCTTCGTGCGACCAAACGCGACGGCTACACCGAGGTGGTGAAGCGGACGACCTGTGCTGAAGAATGTGATGACTGTCCACACGGGCCATATCTCTACCACGTCAAGGAGGAGACCAGACCCGAAAGTGGAACGAAAGTCCGCTGGATGTTTCTTGGCGAAGTGTATCCTGACGAAGAGTGAGAGACAGCGGGCGACCGCTCAGTTACGGGTCGAGCCCGTACAGTCCAGCGCGGATGAACACGAGTATCGGGATAATCTCCAGCCGGCCGACCCACATATTCAACACGAACATTCCCTCCGCAAGCGGGGACATCGACGGCCCGGTGATGCCCGAGGAAAGGCCGACGTTCCCTTGGGCGCTGGCGACTTCGAACAGGGCATCGGCGTAGCCGAACCCCGGTCCCGCGACGTTGGTGAGGACGATACTGCTGGTGACGAGAATGATTAGCCACAGCAGCGTCACGATGGCCGCTTCGCTGAACTCCCGCTCCATCGACTCGCGGTCGAGCGTCCGGTCGCCGATGCGGGCCGTAATCACCGTGTTCGTCGGGAGGAACACTCGCGAGAACTGCCAGATGATCCCGCGAGCGATGGTGTATCCTCGGATGATTTTGATGCCCCCAACAGTGGACCCCGCAGCGCCGCCAAGCACCATTGCACCGGCCACGAGCACCTTGCCGCCGGCGAGCCAGCGACCGATCGGTGCCGACTGGAAGCCGGTACAGCTGAGGGCGCTGACCCACTGGAACGTCGAGTCCCGGACCGCATCAAGCTGTGCAGCGTCGAGCATCGGCACCGAAAACGGCAGGAACGACTGGGTGGCAAACGCCTCAGTCGTCGCAGGAACGGACCACGCGTTTTGTACTGAGAGCCCGACGACGCCGAGCGCGAGCAGGATAAACAGCCAGCGAGTCTGCAGGTCCGACACCAGTTCGCGAATCTGCCTGTCGTGTAAGACGACGTAGTGGACCGGGAACGCGATTGCACCGAGAATCATGATCGGCAACAGGACGGTCTCGACGAGCGGCGAGTTGTATGTCGCAATCGAGTTGTCCGTCACCGAGAACCCGCCGGTCGTGAGCCCGGTCATGGCGTGATTGAGCGCCTGCCAGGCGGCCTCCCACAGCGACAGCGACGCCGCGTACTCGCTGTCGCTGGCGAGGATAGCACCGAACAGCAGCGCGAACGAGAGAACCGTGTAGCCGGCGACGAGTTTCCAGACCGTTCGGACGGTGGAGACGACGCTCGGGTGGATCTTCTCCTCGCGGGCCTCACTCTGGTAGAGCGCGTAACTGCCGCTGCCAGGCCGTGACAGGATAGACACGGTCAGGACAATGACGCCGACGCCGCCGACGTACTGGATGAACGACCGCCACCACTGGACTGCGCGCGGGAGCGAGGGCTCGTGAATCGCCATCGTCAGGCCGCTCCCGGTCCACCCGCTCATGCTCTCGAAGAAGGCATGGAGCGGGTTCCGGAAGTACGCCAGGCTGGAGAGCGTCGTCGTTCCGCCGACTTTGATCGGCTCCCACGTACTCGTGTCCGTCCCGACTGGAACGAACGTATCCATGACGGCAGGGGGCGTGAACCACGCGGTCAACAGGAACGGCAGCGAGCCGAACGTAGCGACCAGCAGCCACCCGCCGGCGGCGATGACCATACCGTGTTTCATCTCTGGGGCTGGGGCATCGGTGAACCCCCGGTTTGCGAGGCCGCCGACAGCGGCGGTCACCCCGGCCGCAGTAAAGAACCCGAAAGCGGCGTAGAACTCCTGAAAGCCCAGCGCAATCGCGGCTGTGATCGTCATCAGTCCGGCCTCCATCAGCAGGAGCGAGCCAATATCGTGGGCGATCGTTTTCAGGTCCGTCGGGATCAGCCCGCCGTTCCGTCGCGACATGTCAGTTGTGATCCTCGGAGTGACCGAAGATGTCGGTCACCTCCGGTGTCGCACCGTCTCCCGAGTAGACCGTGAGGAGGTCGTTCGCCTCGATGCGCGTATCGCCGCGGGGCGTTATCGGATCACCGTCGCCGTTGCGCTCGATGGCCACGATGAGCGTCTGGCCGCCAATGAGGCCCTCCGTGTTGGCCTCCTCTAGCGTCTTGCCTGCAATCGGAGCATCTGGTGTGACTGTTATTTCGAACACCTCCGCCCGATCGCCAATGCGCATGAAGTCGACGATAGACGGCCGTTTGACAGCCCGGTAGAGATACTCGGCGATGAGCCGCTGTGGGTTCTGCATCGTGTTGACGCCGATCTGGCGGAACACGTTCATGTGCTCGGGATTGTGGACGACGGAGACGATGTCCGGCACCTCCAGTTCCTGTGCCAGCAGACAGACCATGATGTTGGTCGCGTCCTGATCGGTCGTCGAGATGAGCGCGTCGGCACGGTCCGCACCGGCGTCCTCCAGCGTATCCTTCACCGTCGCGTCGTCATTGATAACGAGACAGTCGTACTGTCTCGACGCACGTTCCGCCCGCTCTTTGTCGCGTTCGATGACGACGACCTCGTTCCCCCCCGCTGTCGCAATCTCAAGCAACGGCGACCCGATATCGCCGGCACCGACGATGACAATATACATTTTTGCCAGTGTACTGAATCGATCGTTGAAAGCCTACCGTTCCCAGTCGCAGTGAGGACACTGCAGTAGTTCGGGTACGTCTCGCTCCCAAACCACTATACTGTCGCCGATTGAACCGCACGGTATGGCACACGTAACCGAGCAGTTCGACCATCCGGCCTGGCTGACAGCCGCCGGGACGCTCGCCGGCTACGGCATCATCCTCCTGTTCATGTTCCTGTTGCTGTTTATGCTGCCGTACCTCCTGTTCCTGGCCTGAGCGGAACCCGAGTCACCCGATTTCACTCGTATCTCGAATCGATGAGAAACCCGAGTGAGATGAGTCCACAGACCATCGACAGGAATCCAACGATAGCGAGGCCGAACGGCGGGTCGTCGCCGGGGTAGGTTATGAGTCCGCCAAAGGAGCTAATGCTGATGCCCCACAGGCCGACCGTTAGCACGAGGTCCGCATACGTGTTCCAGACGTCTTCGAGCGCGGGTTCGACGCGAGCGAGCCACCATCCGGACGTGTCTGCTTGAGAGGACGACCCGCGACCCAGAAGTTGGCGAACTGCGGGCCGGCCACCAGCAATGACGAGCGCAGCAGTGGAGAGCACCGCAATTCCCGCCAGCGCTGATACTGGGGCCGCCTGGACCTGCAACAACAGAAACAGGCTGACGTAGCCCAGAACCGCGATGCCTGCTGCGAGTCCACGAAGTACGTTCCCGATGCTCATTTCCCGTTGCTGGCTCCCTTCGAACTGGTCGGTATAGTGTTGTCCGTCTTACTGTGACGCGATCGCTTCGCTGCTGCGGTCAATGTGGCCGCTACAGGGGTATCGCAGTTAGTAAATAGGTCCGTGTGAGAGTACACGTCGATGGAAGGGAAGGCAGCAGCGCCCGCAGCAGGGACGGTCCTCAACGCGCTCGCGACCGGCCACGGCGCGGCGTTTGCTATCGACGAGTACACGACAGCGACCGTCACGCTCTCGACTGAGACCGACGGTGTCACCGGCGAGGTTGCCGACGCGCCGGACGCCGACACGCGGCTCATCGAGCGCTGTGTCGAGTACGTTATCGATGCCCACGGCGGTCCGCAACACGTCGGTGTTCCAGCGGTCTCCGGCGGAAGCGTCCGCACCGAGAGCGAGGTCCCGATGGCCTCCGGACTGAAAAGCTCCAGCGCGGCCGCAAACGCGACCGTCATGGCGACGCTCGACGCCCTTGATGCGACCGAGCGGATGAGCCGTGAGGACATGGCCCGTCTGGGTGTCATGGCTGCTCACGACGTGGGCGTCACCGTTACCGGGGCCTTCGACGACGCGTCGGCGTCGATGCTCGGCGGCGTCACCGTCACCGACAACGAGGACGACGCGCTCCTGGCTCGCGAGGAAGTCGACTGGGACGTGCTCGTCTGGACGCCGCCGGAACAGTCGTTTAGTGCCGACGCGGATGTCGAGCGATGCCGGCAGATCGCACCGATGGCTCGCCTCGTCGAGGACCTCGCGCTCGACGGCGACTACCAGCGGGCTATGACAGTCAACGGACTCGCGTTCTCGGCCGCGCTGGACTTCGAGACGGACCCGGTACTCGACGCGCTCCAGCACGTCGAGGGCGTCTCCCTGTCGGGGACCGGACCGTCGTTCACCGCCGTCGGCGAGCGGGCCGCACTCGAAGCCGTACAGGACGCCTGGGACGAGCGACCCGGAGCGACCTGGCTGACGACGACACAAACCGAGGGAACACACACAGTATGAGCACGAATCCGAACCCAGAGGACATGTCGCTGGACGAACTGCGCGACGAAATCCGGACTATCGACCGGGAGATCGTCGAGAAAATCGCACAGCGAACCTACGTGGCTGACACCATCGCACAGGTCAAAGACGAGAAGGGGCTGCCGACGACCGACGAACAGCAGGAGCAGGCCGTCATGGACCGCGCCGGCGACAACGCGGAGCAGTTCGATGTCGACGAAAACCTCGTGAAAGCGATTTTCCGGTTGCTGATCGAACTGAACAAGGTCGAACAGCGAGAGAGTAGGTAGACGACGGGCACTTCTGGCACCCGAACGACAGAGTATATCTTCGCAGTCTCTGATAATCGCGTATGGCTCCTGAATGTCGCGTTCGCACTGCAACGACCACCGAAGTGGAGGCGATCTTACTCATTCACGTCGCTGCCATCTTCGCTCATGGGCCGTCTGCCTATACTGATAGGCAGGTTGCGGCGTGGGCAGCAAAGACAGAAGGGACTGAGAGGTATGAGAACGCTGTTAAAGACGCTACGACCGAACTCGTCGTCGCAGAATCCGACAGTCGCGTTGTCGGATTCGGCGAACTTGATGTGGAAAGCGGGGAAGTTGCGGCTGTTTTTGTAGACCCGGAGCACGATAGAGAAGGAATCGGGTCATCTATCCTCCATCACTTCGAGCGGCGTCTTCGAGACGAAGGGTTCGATGTGGTTCGTTTACGCGCTGTTCTCAACGCCGTCAAGTTCTACGAACAGCAGGGGTACCAGAAGGTAGAGCGCGTGACAAACACGACTACGAACGACATCGATGTAGATTCTGTGTGGATGGAGAAACCCCTTTAGTAAGGCTGCTTCACTTCGCTCGACTCCCCGTATTTGTCTATTGGGAGGGCGAAATCGACAATTTGTACATGCCTTGTAACACCAGTTTCAGACCCGAAAAAGGTCGAGTAGCGAGAGAGCAGATAGCAAGAATCCGTTGCGCTGGGGGCGGTCTAGTCCGAGACTCAGCTTCAACGCTCCGTCCACCATCTCCAGTGTTCTGTTAGTACTCCCAGAGGCGGTTGATCCGTGAGTCGATGTCGGGGTGGGCTGCCCGGAGTGCGTGGGCATCGGTTTCGCCGTCGACGTTGATGACGTGGACCTCACCCCGTTGCCCCCCGTACACGTCTTGAAAGTCGTAGACGACGCCGAACACGTCGACAGCGGCGGGAACATCGTCACTATCTCGAAGAAACTCGACTTGCCTGTCGACGTTGTACTCAACGAGTTGGTTGACGGCTGCTGCCCGCTCAATATCCTCAGGGAGATGTTCCAGTGCAGGCTCGAGATGGGGTCTGAGAACGCTGAGACAGTGGTCAATGCCTGCCGGTTCGTCGAGGCCATCCGTCAGGTCGTCGTACGTCGCGGTTACCGCTCCACAGCCGGTGTGGCCGACGACGACGGCAGTCTCAGTCATCGTATGCTCGATCGGATATAGCACGTCACCGGATACTGCCTCGCCGGATGCGGTCCGCTGAATGACTCGGTTCCCGATATTGCTACAGGTAAAGAGGTGCCCCGGCTCGCTGTTGCCCCACATATGGTCCTGGAGCACCCGTGAATCAGAGCAACAGACCGTGACAGCATCTGGCCTTTGAGAGTTCTGAACGCTGTCGAACCGGTCCCGGAACTCCGCCGCGTGGTCGGCGTTTCCGGCAAGTAAATCACGTAATAACTGACTCATGGGTGGGCAGATAGCCGCCATGCAGTAAACTCATTGGACTTAGGCAGTGTTGGCGTCCCAACTTGGAACTGATTACGAGAATCTATGATTCCGGAATGCGTTGGCTTCGCTGAGAGCGGGTTTTTGAAGACAGATATAGATTATTTAGCTGTAATACTACGCGAAAGTCAATGAATGGACAGGTCTGGAAGGGTAACAGTATGGGGTCGGAGGGCGATAAAGCTCGCCGCCGTCTTGCGATTCTGTAAAATTGATACATTCCGAGTCATTCCGAATTTTTCTCCGAGAGGTCAGTCGGATGGAGGTGTGATTCTATGTCTATCTCGCCCGTTTCGTTCCTCCGGCGCTGGAGTTCGTCGTCATAATCCGGATCATCGTAGTACCGCCGAATCACCGACGGCGTGGCGGCAGCCCGGTCCGCAACAGTCTGCTCAGTGAACCCCAGGTTTCGCTGCCATGTGATTGATCCTCGCCTGATAGCGTGAGGTGCTCGCGTGGATGGGCACTTACTGGCGTGCGTCCGCGGAACATACTCACAATTCGGACGCCGGTTCCCGTGCGGGCACTCCTCCGCTATGCACGGCTGGGTATCCTGGTACATATAGCCGCGAATCGTCCCACGGACTGGACGGCCCTGCCGAGTCGTGATCAGTGGCTTCCGACCGTGTTCATCCCGAATATCGATGCGCTCCCGCGCGAGATACAGATCTAACACCTTCTGTGGCGTCTCCGAGAGCGTCACATTCCGCTCGTGCGTGTTCCCCCGCTTCAGCCGCGTTCCAGTCTCCGGACGGTTCCGGAATCGGAGATCTCCCGACTCTGGATCATAGTCCTCGAGATCCAGCGCGCGGAGGCCCGACATCCGACAGCCAACGTGCCACAGAATCTCCAAGACCACGTGTTTGGTCGTTCCACGGTACTCCGCGCTTTCACGGTAGAACGACAGCAAAGCACGGGCATCTTCCGGAGCCAGCTGCTGATCCGATGTCTCCTCCTCATCCGACAGCCGGACCGTCTCAATCGCCAGGTGGATCCCTAACGGAACGAGGCCCTGGCTCTCGAGATACTTGAGCCACGCTCGAGCGGACTTCTGCCGAGTCGCCACCGTGACGCGGGCGTAGTCCTTCTCCATCAGGAAGTCTGTGAACCCACCAACAGTCCACCGCGTGAGGTCGTCTACCGTCTCTATGTCGCTCTCTGCGGCGTAGTCTTCAAAGAGGCCGAGATTCCGACGCTTCGTACGCTCTGTCTCGCCCTTCCAGTCTGCCTTTTTTCGGCGAATATACAGCTCCACAGCCTCCGGGATTGTGAGGTCCGGAGAGTCGCCTCGAGGTGGCTGATTCATGCGTGGACACCCCCTGTACTGGACCACTCACAGGGAATTGCACTGCTCGCGCTGTTCAGCAGAGGGGAGACTGGACTTCCGGGCCAGTTTCCGCGGACTTGACAGCAGATCGTTTGCTTCTCGATACTATCGTCTAAGCCAGAGCTTGCGTTCATAATTAGTTGAAACTCATCAGTAAGCGAGTGATTCCCGTCGAACCTTGCGGGACGTTTTTTGTACCCCGCGGCAGATGTTTCGAACACGGTCACAGTTGACCGACGCGACACCCGTGCTGGTGACACGGTGTCGCACCCCGTTTTTAGAGGAGCCACACCCAGAGGGAGCGGCGCGCCGGCTACGATGAGCCAATCATGGTTCACCAGACTTAATGTTTGCCCTATCATTGGCTCATACTGCAACTCTATGTCCACACAATGACGGTAATCGAAGATGGTTTCCGCTGGCTCTTCGCCTACGAACCCATGCGCAGAGACCGGGCAGAGTGGATGACGGGCAGTGATGACCGCATTTTGGAATTTCTGTCCGAGTCTGGTGCCGGTCACAATCTTCGAGGCATACAGAACAACTTCGAAGAGAGAGGAGAGTCCCTTTCGTACGCCACACTGAAGCGAAGAATTCCAAAACTGGAGGATGCTGGGCTTGTATACGTAATTGAAGGAGAGGGCCAGTACTACGCAATTACGGAGAAAGGAGAAGAATACCTTCGTGGAGAAACCGATCTCCGGGAAGAGCCAGAACCGTAGCAAGGGGTTATTGACAAAAGGGTTGGAGTCCGACCCGTCCCATCGGGAGATCTCTCCCCGATCATCCCCCGCTTCTGACGGGCAGTTTTCAGCGCTACTCATCGGCCACCTCAGGGATACCGATATCCCAGAGAACGCTGTGGACCCATTCTGGAATCTCGGGGAGGTCCAGTACGTCGTCTGTCTCAGTGGTCTTGATCAGTGACGCCTCACTATTTTCGACGGCGAACGTCCAGCGCTCGTCCTCGAGTTCGACTACTACACGGGCGTCGTGGTCCGGTTCGTCCAAGTGGATGTACGCTTTCGCTTCTTGCTGCCTATCAACGGCTACACTCGTCGTCCGACAGTTACGGCGCGTTGCCATACACGGGTGGTTGCAAGAGTGGGTAAAACCACTGAGGGGGGCGTGTGGGAAGAAGCAAGATTACACTCTGACATACGCTGGAATGAACATTAACAGGCGGAAAGCAGTCTACAAACTGGCGTGGGAAGAAGTTGGGAGGAAGTCGTCCCAGATCACACCGTCCAGCGGTTAATCTGGGACGAAATATGAAAAGAAGCGAAGCCGATTACGAGTAGAAAAAACAATTTACCCACTGCATCCTTCGATCTCTCAATTCTGGGTGGTAAGGCGTGCGACTTCTCTGAAGCGGTACCACACGAGGAATCAGAAGGATAATCACCAGTAGAGCGGTGGTCGTTGTTGACTCATCATTCTCTGATGCTGTTACCGGTATGGTTGCCAGTTATAGATGGTCTCACCATCGTCTGTTTCGGTAACTTGATAATTTACCGAGCGTTCCCAGCCACAGTGTCGCCAGAGTTGATCGAACGTCTTCCGCATCACGTCTGGAACATCTATATCTGGACTGTCGATGCGAACGCGATTCAAGCGTATTTCGTCGTCGTTGAACGGTCGAACTCTGCTGGGTGGTCGTGTTGATCTACTCGGCCGAGATAGTGTGTATCCTTCGGCACCGATTATGCTGACGTAAACGTAGTAGGGCGGATATATATTCGCCTCATCGAATGCCCCGATGGCAGTGTCGATGAAATTCACGATGAGGCTGTCAACGGAGGTACGAATTTTTGGATCTTTGCCATTAAAGGTGGCTGTGAATACGCCTTCCGTCCACCCATCTCGATGAATCACCGTATATCGCCTTCGCTCTTTACCATCGTGGAGTCGCCGATTATTTTCGGTGATTTTCATTTTCGGTCGTTTCGTAGGAAACGAATCTCTTGTCTCGAACTGGGGTGGGTGAGGAAGATCATCCACATATCGATCATTATGATCATCAACAGCCTCCTGAGGAATTACATGAACGACAACCATGGCTGGGCCGTCAACAATCGTCCCATCAGGAGCATTTCGAAGTTTCACGCGATCCAGCAAGCGTTCGTACAGTTCATCAACTTCTGACTCAATATCCGCGAACGGTCGGTTGGGATCAACACGAAGGTGTTCTCGGATCAAGTCGTTGTTCTCACGATCACCCACCAGACTGTTCCGGATTTTCGAGAAATCCCAAACCGTCGTGAAAACGCCTTGCTCTTCGCGAATCTCGTTTTCAATACGGTCGCGTTTCGTCGTGCTGGGATCTTGCGTTGTGGCAAATACATAAAAATCAAAGTCACGATCAAAGTTCTTGATAGCTTTTTTAATATCGTCGTGTGCCTTTTGACTCCAGCCATCACTTTGAACTGAGCAATGGAGGATCCCATTTCGATTACCGTCTGAGAGAAAGGCATCGCGGCCGCCATCGGGACCACTTGTTCCCGTCGGATCCACTGTGTATCCTTCCCGCTCCAATAAATCATGCATCAACCGCTCAAATCTTTTACCGTCTACTGCTCTAAGAGCAACCTCAATGCGACTGTTCGACATGATTGTTTTTTATACACTGTTTTGTTTAGTGGTATCGCTCATTCCGACAACTCAAAACGAGAAACAAATGCACCCACTGACTTCTGAGTTGATTCCCCACTACTGACGACCTCCAGCACCGGAAAACGGTTATAAATGGAGATCCACGAATTCCCAATCTAGTTGGTAGTTATCCCACTATCATCAATTCGATACGATACTGCGACGAACTAAGCAGCACTCTCAAGCGAACGGTACTCAGCGTCACGACTCTCACCAACTTTCTCTACGAGATCCCGGTACTGGAGGTCCTTCAGATAGCGGTGACGTGTGGAACTTGACTTCGGATTCTGGGCGCGCTCTTCGTACCGGAATCGAAGCGTCTCCGCATCAATCTGGCCGGCTTCGTCAATGATTCGATACAGGAGTCGGTGGTGCGTTCCAAGCGAGCGAATCATTTCCGCTCGGAGTTCCTCGTGAGCCTCGGTTACAGTCTCGTCTACAACGTCGATAGTCAGTTTTTCAGCGTACCCATCTCGGACATGGATTGCTCCACGACGGAGCATGGCAATCGCCTCACGCGCATCTCCAGCGGCCAAGTCAGCGATATACTCCAGCGCCTCCTGATCCACACGAGAATTCCGAAGGCCAGCCTCTACCCGACTGTTCAGGATATCCACCAGCTCGGTGTAGGAGTACTTCTCCAGCCGGATCGTGGCGGCTCTTCGAAGTCTGGATTTCGCCTGCTCGCTCAGGTTAGCCATCCACTCATCTTCGTCTACGGTGATACAGACCACGGCGACATTCGGAATCTCATAGAGTGCCAGAACGGCCCGCTCCTCAAGGGTGTTCACCTCGTCCAAAACGGCAACAACTGTTTCATCGTGCTCTCGGAGTCGGTGGAGAGCCTCGGATGTAGCAGAACCACGCCGGCGAAGGTCAGCTCCCAGCCCCACATCCCGGACGATCTTGTGGACCGCTGCGGCTGTGGTGCTGTCCGAAAGGCAATTGACGTACCCCCAGTCGATATCCAGAAATTCCCGCTCAAGTTGCTGGAGGGTGTACTTCGTGACGGTGGTCTTGCCAGCTCCGGAGGGTCCAAAGATGCACACGTCCTCGGCGCGGGTCAGTTTATCAGGTGCAAGAACAGACGAAAGATGATTGATTTGGCCGTCTCGATGGTGGAGATCTTGCGGGACCTCTCCCAGACGTATCGCTCTGGCATCGGTAATCATCATGTGGTGAAGTGATCAGTAGATATGGATTAAAAGGTGAGCCACGGGCGCGGTGGAAGTGAAAGTAAAATATAGTACAGGTGAACGACAAGTCTGTCAAGGTTTGTGTACTAATATAATACTGGTGTCCATTGTACAAGAATGAAATAACAACCGATTCTATTGAAATCCCCACATCCTAACAAAAGATGTGTGCTAAATACAGAGATTAGTGCGGAGAGAACTACCGTACACTACTTCTGTACCAGCTTTATCAGTGGTACAAAATGCGGTTTTCTCCCACTCGTGGTAGGAAATGAAACATCGGTTTATGCGATTCACTCTACTATAGTCGGCTTGACTAGTATATATTTATATTTGTAGTTATAACAGGAGATATGTCCCGACGGCCGCCAGCTGAGGTCCGCCGCAAGCTTCGGCAAGAAGCAAATTTTGGATGTGTCGAATGTGGCTGTCCTGTAATTGAATATCATCACATCGATTTCTATGCTGATGAAGAGCATCATGATCCCGACCGGATGGTTGTCCTTTGCCCAAACCATCATGCACACGCAGGGCCAAACTCAGAAGCATTGACACCTGACCAACTATACGAGTCGAAAAAGAACCCTGCAAACGGAGATGTCGTTGATTCGCCATTCCATTTTGAATCCGAAATTCCGTTGCTGCAGGTATCAAGTAACAAATGTTGGCTACGGGAAAACGAGTCCATAGATGTTCTTAATGTTAAGGATGAGACGCTTGTCGAAATGTCCTTTATTGACGGACTGTTGCAATTTGATACTAAACTCTATAGTCAGCAAGGGGAGCTAGTAGCTGAAGTAGATCACAACGAGTGGTCTGCAAAGACGGACGGTGTTTGGGATATTCAGTACCAGCCCAATCGAATTAAGATATGGCACGAACCACGGGATATCGGGCTTGAAATCGAATACGATTCTGAAACTGATTTAATACAAATGAGAGGTAATTTTTATTACGAAGATGTATTTGTCCGAATGACTCCGGAAAAAATAAATGTGAAGTCAGATGAAGGTGTTCAACAATTGATGGTTAAAAATTCGACGGTTATTGATAGGGAATCCTTTCTTGAAGTATCTAAAGAAAATGATAATTATCGGGTTGCATTGGGGTGAGCTTGTTTAGACGATCACTTCATCTAAGATAGTGTCACCGTGATCGCAGCCAATTAGTTGCGTACCACATACAGGACACTGCTCTCTATCACACCCCGGTTTATGATTGTCTCCTTGCTTGACATCACAATCCGGGCACCGCTTTCCGCTGGGTGGTACATACCAAGGCGGTTTGTCTTCTTCGTCCCCGAATGCGATGCGGTCCATAAGCTTTCCCCGTAGCGCTGAAATAAACACTTTATCCTGTATTGACATCGAGTTTTAAGTCGGTGGGTACGCTTTCGTGTTCCGGTAGCCACAGACAAATACAAATGAGTGATTCGCCGTCATCATGGATAACGTCGACACCGAATACGCGTTGTATTCAGCAGAATATTCGGTAACTACTTGACCTCTGTCAGTAACGGCATGACCGATATGAAGAGAATCGCACATTGACCTGCACGCGGACTGGCGTTCCCGTGCAGGCTGCACGTAACTTGCACTATTTATACACTGACCGGGGGTGAACGAAAGCATGGCTTCAGTTGCTTGCTACTGTCGGGTTTCCACAGAGGACCAATCACTGGAGCGCCAGCTCACCAGCACACAGGAATATGCGGAGGATCGGCTGGGTTCAGAGCTGGGCGATCTCCAAATATTCCGAGATAAGAGTACTGGGACCAACACTGATCGGAGCGGATACCAGGAGCTGATGGACTCCGCCAGCAGCGGAGAGTTTGACGCGGTGGTGGTTCACAGCGTCTCCCGGATCTGTCGCTCAATCACTGACTTGGAACGGACCGCGGCCCGCCTCGAGGAGAAAGGTGTGGAACTCCATATCGTTCAGGAGGGACTGACGATCAAGCCCGAGAACGACGATCCATTTCAGCGCGCTCTGTTCCAGCTTTTGGGTGTGTTCGCGGAATTGGAGGCGAACATGGCCCAGCAGCGGACGAAAGAAGGGATTGCGGCCCGGCAGAAAGACGAGGACTATCACCACGGACCATCTCCGCTGGGGTTCACCAAAGAGGATGGTCATCTTCACGAGGCCGATAACTATCACGATGTGGTGGCCGTTCTAGATCTCGTTCGTCAGGGTAAACTCTCAAAACGGAAGGCGGCCCAGCGACTAAGTACTTCAAGACCGACTATTACGCGCTCCTTAGGTCGGCTGGAGATCTACGGTCTGGAGTAGCTACTCAAAATAATTGGCTCTATTAAAATCATAATACCGTGACAGCGTGTCATAGAATACGTCTCACGCCCCCCACCTGGCTATCATACAGCCCTAAATTCTCGCTTAATCCCATGATTACGCTATTCGCCTGTTCTGTTCAATACTGGGACGTGAACTATATGTGTTGAGAACTACTGTAGGGCAGGTTCCCGTGATACAATTGCCATTCTGAGTGCAGAGGATGAGTCGCTCAAGAAGGGAAGCCACATTCCAGAATATTGTCAGAAGTGCTGTACGCGTTGAAATGAACACCTACTTCCCATCAGAACCGCTCGCGGTTGCCGAGGATATAGCCTAACAGCACGATTGAAAGCGTTCCAAAGAACGTCTCGACCATCATAATGAATTGTGTGCACAATATGAATGGTACCTTCGTAGGAACCTTTGGTGGTGCAACCGTGAACGCGAGGACGCTGTAGGAGATATTTCCGATGAGGGTGTCCTCGACACCCATAGATACGTATACCGCCGTCGAAATTAGAAACAGAATTACCATCCAAAACCCGAGATTCACGATCCGAACGCCATATCCGGTGAAAATTCGAGAGGGGAGCGAACCCAAGTACCTCCGTGCGACCCAGCCCCCAGCCGCCTTCGCTTCAAGACTCCGTGCACGGCGCTCCTGAACGTGCTTTTTGCGAGCCTTGCCGACCAAGCCGTGGTCGCCGAACAATGTCTTGAGATTGTGATATGCCCGCGCCGTGGCATCCCAATCTTCTGAGTCGAAATCAGAATCTACAAGAGGGTATTTGATACGGATTGAAAATGTCGATTTGGCGATGAAATCGTTGTCACCATATCCCTCGTATAGTTGGGTGCAGGTTGTCTCACCGTTCACAGAGGTATCGTCTATATTTGTATTCCTGAGGTCCGCGTCTGACAGGTCGACACCCCCAAGATCTGCGCCGGACAGGTCGGCCTCTCGGAGGTTAGCGTCGGACAGGTCGGTACCTCCAAGATCTGCGCCGGACAGGTCGGCCTCCCGGAGGTTAACGTTGGACATGTCGGCCACACGGAGGTCCGCGCCGGAGAGGTCGGTCGCAAAAAAGTCCGCGCCGGACAGGTCCGTACCTACAAGTTCCGTGTCGGAGAAATCGATATTTCTAAGATCCGCGTCGGCAAGGTCGGTCTCAACAAACTTCACGCCGGAGAGGTTGGTTCTCCTAAGGTCGGCGCTGGAGAGGTCGGCATTCTCAAGATCCGCACCGGACAGGTTGGCGTAAGAGAGGTCCGCACCAGACAGGTCGGCCTTCTGGAGGTTCGCGCCGGACAGGTCAGCACTCCCAAGATCCGCGCCGGACAGATCGGCCTCTCGGAGGTCAGCGCTGGACAGGTTGGCCTTCCCGAGATCCGCGTCGGACAGGTCTGCCCCTCGGAGTCCAGTATTCTCGAAACTAATAGCATTCTCTAACTGCATTCCCCGTATGATTGCCCCGTCAAGCAATTCCCCCACAGGTGTTGTCCGGGCGGCAACTTCATTGGACACACGGCTATCGTTTAATATCTGGACCGCTTTCAGGTCCGTCTCCGCTGGATCAACATGCCACACGCAGTACTCTGCATCCTTGACAGATCCTCGGATACAGCACGACTGTTGAAACACTTTGTTGGGCAGGGACTCCACTCGCCCGCAGTCTGCCGGCCACTCGTATCCACACAAACTGGACCGGGAATCGTTCATGGTCCAGTCTATTTATCCGACCAATATATAACCCTCATTAAAGATGCGGTGAGGTGTGAGCGCTATTCCGACGGCGTCGTTGTCAAAATATAAACAGATGACACCACAGATTCTCCGTTGGATGATTCTATCGTATACGCACACAACTCCTATGCACCGTACTGTGATTGACCGATACTCGCTGTAAATACAACACAGTTGGTATAAACTATCACCGAATGCTAATCTCAATGAGGCTAGAGGATTTAATAGCTTCAGTAGGTTTAGCGCGAGTTCAGTCGTCACCAACAAGCACAGAAGAAGGGGACCGAATCTGGAGCCGGTCCTCCCCTGCCTGTCCAGTAAACAACACGTTATCGCCCTTTGAGATGCCCAAATCACGGGCGCTGTCCTTTGGGATCGTGACGTGATAGCTCCCATCCCGCTCTTGAACGGAGTGGGACTCCACAACGTCGTCCGTCAGCACTGGTTCTGATTCGCTGCTGTCCTGTCCACCCTGATCCGTTGCCATGTCTTAGGTACTTACCATATTAAGCAATAAAACTTGCATACTACACACATCTGGGGAGAAATCCCCAGATGTGTGTGTTTTCCGATATATTAGGCGCGGAGAGTGCGGACGGGTGTGTGTCGGCGGACCGTTTCGGTAGCTCCGGACGGACGCCGCTCCCGAACAATGAGCTCGAAAACAGGGCCAGACGGCCCAAAACCCTCTTTTCGAGAGGGGAAGGCGGGAGGTATAGGCCAGAGAGACAGCAGCTCCGGGTGTGTATATGAGACACCAGACGGTCAGTGTGGAGATCCCGGAGCGACGTACGACATGGACGGGATCAGCGTGGAGCTGTGTCACGGCCATATGTTCGCTGTCCTCGAGGAGAACGGTCTGGACCGAAGCCAGATCCGGGAGGAGCCATGAACGGGTGGGAGTGCCTCGAGTGTGACGCACAGTCGAGATCCGATCAAGAGGACGTGGAGGACCTGGTAGACCGTGCTCGAGAGGTTCACGAGCAGACGACGGGCCACCGGACCGTCTCACTGGGACAGGAGGTTCTCCAGTGAGAGACGCTACGGCGTTCTTGGTCGGATTCACTGGATTTAGCTGGACGTTCGCGGCGGCGTTCTGGACGATCCAGGCGCTCCCGGCGCTCCGACTCATGACGCTCCTGACCTATCGCCAGCTCACTGCGGAGGGATCGGTGGAGATCTCGCTGGGGAACAGCAGACCACCAGCTCCGGAGCAGCGGCCCGCGACGGACGGCGGACAGAACAGACAGAGAGCAACGGGTGACGCCCGGAACCGTCACGACAACTAATGAAATTCAACAGTACAACGATTCTGACGCTCGTTTTCTCCGTGCTGGTCGTCTCAAGCGTGGCCGCTCCTGCGGCGGCTGCTGCTGGAGACTACCCGCTGAACGAGGAGGCGGACGAACACCCAGACACGTACATCGCAGAGGACGAGCTGGTGGTAGAGACGCATAACCGAACGACAATGAGCTGGCTGGAGTACGAGAACGACAACGGCGAGCTCCAGGAGCTGGACGCCCATGTGAACGGGACGAACAGCTCCGCTATGGTCGGCTATCGGGCGGACAAGATTGAGGATCCAACCCTCAACCAGTTCCCGATCAAGAGCAGCGAGGACGGGAACAACACCGCTACGTGGCTGAACACGGGCGACTGGACAGCGAGCTCCAGCGTGATCTCCGTCAGTGACACGGACGGCTCCACGGCGTCTGGAGTCCAGTCCATCCAGATCGCTACGGACGGCTCCATGTCATCCGGAGCCAGCGAGAACGTGGCGTACACGGCTCCGTCGATCACGAGTGACGCTGAGAAACGGTATCTCCAGCTGGTCGGGAACGTGGAGAGCCTGGACAGCGCCACTGTGGTGGAGGTTCAGGTCCGTGACGGAGACGGCGACTACGTGGCTGCGACTATCGACAGCAGCGCCTCGGGCTCCTCGAGCTCCGTGATCGCTAACCAGACGGCCTCCGGCGTGATCTACCAGGAGCAGCTGGGCAAGCTGTCGGTCCAGGGCTCCGGTGACGGATCGCTGGACGCTGTGGAGGAGGTTCGTGTTGTCACCAAGGACGGAGACGCAACGGTGACGCTCACCGGGCTGAACGTAGCGAAAAAGTCCACGTGGGACTTTGGTAGCGAGCGCGTGCTGGACACGTCCACGGACGACACGGGCGACTATACGGACGAGGTAGTGGAGAACCGACCGATGGGCGGAGTCATTGAAGCCAAGAGCCTCCAGCCGATGGGAGAGGCTTTCGCGGACGCAACGGTTCACAAACTCTCGTATTACGACGTTCGCTATGCCATGTCTGACCACCCGGAGACGGTCCAGGTGGAGTGGACGGACGCAGAGGACTACCCAAACTACCCGTACCACTTGGAGCTGACGTGGAACCGCTCCATTTCCACAGCGTACGATCTGAGCCACGGGAACATGGAGCTCCACACGGAACAGTCGTTCCTGTCGGAACGCTACCAGAAACTCCGCTACGCGGAAGGTACGGGCGACAAGAACGCGAGCGAGATCTCGGATAGCTCGTGGATAGATCTCACCGGGAGCCTGGGATCCGAAGGCAAGACGATCACGGCGGACTCTACGGTCCAACCGGACACCACCTACACGATCCAGACGAAAGTCCAGGTGCTCGAGGATCAGCGGAGTAACCTCGAGAGCACCCAGATGGGTGGCGGTGGCGGATTCTGGGGTGGCGACTCCGGCGGCAACCCGTTCATGTCGGTGTATAACTGGGTTGCTGGCGGCGTAGTGTCGCTCCTGAGTATTCTGGGGATCCGACGAGCGGGGGCCTAAGCCATGTCCAGCGACGGGCCACGCCTGTCCCGGTCAATGTCGTATATCCGGGAGAGCGAACGGCTGGGCGGATTCGACTCCGCTTTCGTCCAGGGTCTGGGCGGGATCGTCCTCATGATCGCCTCTGTGATAATCGGAATTGGAGAGGCACTGGCTACGCTGGTGACGCGGCCCTCCACGGCGTTCAGTGAAGTGACGGCGCTGCTGATTCAGGCGGGGTTTGGAGCTCCGGCGCGGTTCCTCCAAGACGCCTGGAACACAGCAGCGGTCCAGTTAGGCATGGGTCCGTGGACAGGTCTGGGGCCGTTCGTGGCGGTCCTGGCCGTGGTCGTGGTAGTGCTGGCTATCGTGATCCTGAACTACGCGGTGGGGAGCACTGGCGCGGACACGCTGACCGGGATCAATATCCCAGTGATCGGGAGAGAGGACACGGACGAGGAGCTGGGGGAGGAGGAGTAGCCATGGACGCCCACAGCCACAGACCTGGCCGGAGGACAGCATATGTCTGACGACGGATGGACGCCTCCGACAGTAGGAACGTCGTCTGATCCGCGTGTCTTAGCGGGGAGCTACACAGACGGCGGGACGATCCTGATCGGGAAGTTAGTGAGCACGATCCTGGGGGCTGTCTGGCTGACTTTCGTAGGTGGCTGGTGGGCGATCATCAGCGCGGTGGTAGAGGTCCATGTAGCGATGATAAACGCGGGAGCAGACGGCTACGCGGGCATAATCAGGGCTATGGGACAGGGAGGCGCGGAGACGATCCGCATAACCTGGGCGTCCGCGTTCCGCGCGGCTGTGGAGACAAACCCGCTATTCGCTCCGATCCTGCTCACCCTGGAGATAATCGCTGTCTCAGCGATCTTCCTGGAGCTCCGGAGGAGGCTGGGATAATGGTTGACGATATCCCTGGCTGGATCGGTGATCTGAAACAGCTGGCTCCAGTGGCTGGGATGCTCGCTACGATAGCAGCGGATCCGGAGGAGTTTATCCGGGAGATCGTGGCGGAGTGGGTGGTGGACCAGATCCTGGACGCCACTCAGTACGTGCTGGGCTGGTCCGTGTTCTCCTACGAACGAGTTCGGAATATCATCCTAGACGCTATTCCGATCCTGACAGGACCGGCAAACCTGACGGAATCAGCAGTAACTGGGCTTTTCGACCTGATTTACGGTTTGGTCCAGGGGATAGCGAGGGAGGCAGGGCTGGCTGGCCCGCCAGCTGCGGCGTTCACGATCAGCGTGCTGGTGCTGTTAGTGGGATCGCTGCTGATCGGGGGGCTGTACCTGATCCCTGGGAGCGATCTGGTACAGGGAACTCTGGAGGGCGTTAAACGATGATCGGGAAAGAATCAGTGGCGGATCTCACAGCCGTCCTGGCTAATGTAGTATCGTGGGTAGCACACACTGAACAGATCTGGTTTCCAATGGCGGCGGCCTACGCTCGCTATCTGGAGCCAGTCTACGGGCTCCCGGATATTCGGGGGCCGCTGGCGTTCATCACGCTGACGTACATGGGGCTGCGGCTGGCGGATCTCTGGGACGCGAAAGACGACGCAATGGAGGAAATGACATGATAGAGAACAGCGTGCTCGAGGCGCTGGCGCTCCAGGTGGACGTGATCGGGTGGGCGCGGTCCCACGTGGCTCTCGTGCTGTCTGGAGTGGTGGCGCTGGTAGCACTGGCCTGGGCATACCAGGCGTACGAGGAGGCAGAGGATCGCCGGGAGGCCGTGTCAGGCTTCGCTGGCAGAGCCAAAGAGGGTACTGGCGGCGTGCTGAACGTCGTTCTGGTATCGCTGGTGTCTGTAGTGGGCTGGGCCGCTACGACGTTCCAGACAGCTGGAGAGGCGATCTCGTTTGTGATCTCGCTGGTTCCAGAGGTTCCCGTGCTGGCGGGATCCGTGATAACGGTGGGTCTGGGAGCTATCGGGCTGTCGGACCTGATCGTACTGCGGACCTACCACTTTGTGGGGATCTCTATGTCGATTCTGACGCTGGCGGTAGCCTATCGGACAGATTTCGGGGAGACAGACCTATGATTCTGGAAACAGCAGCGGCGGGGCTGGAAGCGATCACCCATGGAGTAATGGAGACGGTGGTCCAGACGGTCCCGCTGTTTGAGGCGGCTGGTATCGGACTGATCTACCACGCGGCGGGGGTGAGCCTCCGGTGAGCCGGTCCGCCGTGGTCCTGGGGCTGGTCGCTCTGGTGATAGTGACAGGAGCAGTGGCTCCAGCAGTAGCACAGAGTGACAACGGGAGCGCGGCGGATCGTAAGCTCACGCTGGAGGAGCTCGCTCCGGGCGGCTCCAAGCCAGCAAACGCACCGGATTCCGTCCGCTCGAATGGGAAGTACGGGGAGTTCGTGGTGAAGGTGCTCCCGACCGGGCTGTTGGTGGACGAGAGCGAACGCTCGCCGTCCTGGCGACATTTGGAGGCGGGCCAGACGGTGAAACGTGACTACCTCCAGCTGTGGTCTAAACGGGCCTACGGCGCTGAGGAGGAGGACTACGTGGTGGAGGTGGCTCACTACAAGGTGGGCCAGGAGCAGGTCCAGACGGAGAACGGGGAGGCGCGCACCCGGAAGATTGCCACGAACGTCACGCGCTACGAGCGGACAGTGACGATGGGCGGCGGGTATGACTACGCGCGGATAGATCTCCGCTCTCACTACGAGGAGCAGGTCCGGACGGTGATGTGTGTCCGTGGAGAGTCAGATAAGAGCTGTCTGGAGAACCCCGGAGACAGCCGCTGGACGTTCAACCACCAGAGCTCGAAGGCCACGCTCCCAGTGGAGACGAACAGCGCGGGAGCGCGGCTGGGCTGGGGGCTGGTATCGCTGCTGATCCCGTTCTTTGCGGGCTCTGTCGTGACGCTCTACGGCGGACGGAAAGCGGTAGCGAAGGCGAAGGCCGGGCCACAGATCAGCGCGATCTGGTGGGTTCTGACCGCCGTGGGAGGGATCCTGTTCACCGTGCTGGCGTGGGACTGGCTGGCCGGGACGCTGATCCGGGCTCCGTGGCTGGTGTCGGCTGCTGGCGGGATCCTGCTGGGCGTGATCGCAGTGGAGTGGTTCGGTCGGAACACGTTCGGGGCTGGGTTCCTCCAGTTCCAGCTGGCGGAGGGCTTCGATCCGACCGATCCAGCGGACGTGGAGGAGGCCGTCCAGGAGGCCCAGGAGGCGACGGATCCAGACGCTGACAGTGGCGGGCCAGAGGACGCTCCTGGTGTGCTGAAAGCAAAGCTCCATATCGCCCGGTTCGCGCGTGGCGACACGGGAGCACGGAGTGCGATCCGGAAGGGGATCCGGAAGTTCTGGGCGCGGGCTCGAGGAGCGAGCGCGGACCTGGAAGTGGACGGGAATATGCAGACGCGGATAGACGTGGATGGGCCGATAGACGAGCTCTATCTGATGGATCCAGAGGACGAGGAGCCGCTGGAATACGTCCCGGAGCACCATGCAATAGAGTTCCCGGATCTCGTGACGTACGAGGAGACGGAGGACGGAGACGTGATCCGTCACTACCACCCGGTTCCGTGGATAGCTGGCGGGCTGACGCTGGGGGCTGGCTGGGTCGGGAGCCAGCTGCTCACCGGCTCCGGACTCCTGGGGCTGGCGGTGGCTGGGCTGGGTCTGTTCGCGTTCAAGATCGCCCGCCCTCGGGACGGGGAGCTGTCGGCTAACCTGGCCCCGCTCCACTACCATCACGCGGTGGGCTCGATGCTCACCCACGCTCGAGGGCTGGCGGACGCTAAGAGCTGGGACGAGTGGTTCAGGAACTACGCGGAGTCTGAGGCGGAGAGCCACGCGGACCGGAAAGAGCTGCTGGACGACAGGAGCGAGAGCCAGATGGACGAGATCTACAACCGCTACGTAGCCCAGTCTGACGGAGACGCTCCTGTTCGGAACGGAGACAGCGGCCAGGAGGAGCCAGCAGATGATTAGCCAGCAGGCTCCGCTGAAGGGGCTTCAGACGGCGCTGGAGCGCGCGGACGCCCAGACGGTGGACACGGAGCGGCTCCGGGAACAAGTCCACACGGCTCTCGAGGAGGCGGGCGTGGAGACGCCCACGCGGCCAGCGTCCGCGAAACTGACCCACGATCAGACGGACCTGCTCGTGGATCTCCTGGAGGGGTTCTCCTCGAGGAGAGAGATCCTGGAGTGGGAGCAGGAGCTGGTGATCCAGACGGTGGGCCAGCTGGAGGACTCCTGGTTCACCCGCGTAGCCTCAGACGCTCCCACTGTCTCCGCGCTGCTGGGAGAGCCGTGGGGGGAGGTGGATGGGATCCGGCCCGATCTCGCTCTCGAGGTTCGCCGCGGGATCGTGGCGAAGGATCTCCTCCCGGCGTTCCACGCGGCCCACGAGGTGGCGCGGTGGAGCGCGGTGGAGCGGGTGGATCACCTGGCGGACGATCCGGAGCAGGAGGGCATGGAGCCGATAGAACCCAGAGATCAGGAATATCCACTCATGCGGCCCGCGTTCGGAGAGATCGCGGGCCAGCAGGAGGCGGCGCTGGGCCAGCTCCTGGAGGGCTTCGAGAGTCCAGAGCAGCTGCTGGCGTGGGCGCTCCAGGTGGTGGGAGCGAGCTACGCGGAGATAGATCGGGAGACGATCACCCAGCCGTACTTTGAGCTCCCGATCAGGCGGCGGCTGGTGACGGAGGAGCCCACAGAGGAGGATATGTTTATCCGGGAGTCCTGGGCGGCTGAGTACCTGCTCCCGGCGTTCAACCGGGCGGCGGACGCTCTGGCGGACCGGACGACAGAGGTAACGGCTGGACAGCAATACCGCGGAGAATCTGGAGACGGATCTATCACATGAGCACAGACAACGACAGCGGAGAGATAGCGGACTGTCAGGAGCACAGTCTCCTCGAGGTAGCCCAGAACCCGGACCTGCTCCGGGAGCGCGTGGAGGGCGTGACAGCGCCAAGTATCGACAAGACGCGGGAGGAGACGGGTGATAAACGCGCTCACACGGTGGGCGAGAACCTACGGCGCGCGTTCGGGTTCAGGCGCTGGACGAACGTCTTGGAGGATCTCGAGCAAGCGGATCACCCGGCCATGGAGGACAGCTCCCACCCGATAGTGGAGCACCCGCGGGCGTTCCTGGATCACCTGATCCACGTGGACGACATGGATAAACTCCGTCTGGAGCATGGCGAGCTCGAGGGGCTCCCGAAAGAGCGGCGGGAGATGTTCCAGTGGCTCCGGCAGAATCCAGAGATCGTCCAAGAGCTCCGGAACGGCGGGACGGACTGGCTGGCGTACGGACCGAAAGGCTCCGGTAAGAGCACCATGTCCGCGGCCAAAGTGATCCGCCAGCTGGAGGTGAACCTGGACGCCGTGGTGTGGCGCGGGACGAGCGCCCGGACAGAGTGGCTCCCGCTGCGGGCGTGGACACGGCTATGTCTCCCGGCAGGTCTGGAGGTGGAGGCGTACCTGGATCCGCCAGCGGACGACATGGAGCCGGTGGAGATCGATCTGGAGCGGATGTGTCACGAGGTGGTCCGGTACGATTCGATCCGGGATCTGAACCACAACGTGCTCGAGGAGGGCCACTTTCACGTGGTCTACCCGGATCCGCGGTTCCGTGGAGCCACAAAAGCGTACCAAGAGGCGGAGGAGATCGGGGAGATCCCGCACCATAGCGCCTGGGACGTTCAGGTGGACGAGGAGCTGGAGCGGACGGACATAACGCCCAGTAAGATGTGGTGGTTCGCCTGGGCGATTGATAAGATAGATCAGGGGCCACCGATCTGGCTCTCGTGGTTCTGTGACGAGATAGGGAACGTCATGCCAGAACACGCGGATAACGACTATCACCAGCTGTACGACCGGATCAGCGCGTTCCGAGATAAGTACGTGGACGCTCGTCGTAACAAGTTCTCCACGTTCGGGATCGGCCACGAACCGGGCGATCTCCACAACATGATGCGGAAAAAGATGCGGTGGCAGATCACGCTGGCCGGGATCGACAACCCGACCGGAAAGACAGTCGGGATGGGAGACGCTCCGATGGGACGGAACTACACCCAAGGTATGCAGCTGGGCCAGGCGCTCTCTTGGAACAGCCAGAACTTCGCCGAGTTCAGCTGGAGCGATATACCCAGCCAGTTCAAGGTTCCCGGCCAGCTCCATGTCCGTTTTCCGGAGGTTCTGGAGGTGGTTCGCTCGTGCTAACCGAAAACCAGCGGGAGACTGTCCAGAAAACCGATTCTGAGCCGATTCCTGAAAATCTCGCCAGCTCGCGGCTCCAAGCGGTTACGCGCTCGCGCGTAGTAAGGGAAATAAAGTCAACCCCCGGCCCCTCCCCTCCAGTATTTCCGCTAACGGAACCGCTGGCGGAACCGTCAGCGGAACCGCTGGCGGCAACAGCTGGACGGCTCCAGGAGGTGGCGGCATGAGAGTTCAAATCAGTGCGGTCCTGCTGGCGCTGGTGCTGGTAGCCTCCCCGATCTCCATGGTGGCTGGTCCGGGCGTGATCGGACCGGCCTCAGCACAGACTGGCGCTCCGGACGGCATGGTGACAATCCCGGACACGAACGTGGTGGAGGATCTGCCAGTGGGAGCGAGCAGTCAGCTCACGAAAGCGGATCTGGAGGGATCGGTCATGGCCTCGAGGGACGCCGATAGCCTCCAGGTGATCGTGACAACTCCGGAGCGGGCGTCTGGATATGTGAACGGCTCTCGAGTGTCTGGATCAGGGGATCGGGCGCTCGTGTTCCGAGATAATTCCAGCCACGAAGGCCGGGACGTAGCGGTTCCAGCGGATGCTGTCCGGGAGACAGTCGGCCACGTCCCGAACGTCGTCCACGGCGTCCACGAGGACGGGACGAGCTGGACAGCGGAGGTGGAGGCCAGGAACGGACTCCTGATTTTCAATATCCCGCATTTCAGCAGTAACTCTGTGACCTTCGAGGGAGAGGTGAATATCCAGGAAACTCCCGCGGTGGATGGCAGCCAGATAAACTATCAGGTGGAGGACTCCAGTAATGCGGGTGATTTTAATATCAATGTGACTGGCGTGGACTCCACAGAAACTGATACCGTTACTGGGGCGGCGCTGTCTAACGGCGAGACACTAGATCTGGCTGTAGCTGGGACTGGACAAGGGACGGGGGCCAGTGTAACTTGGACTGGGTACGAGGAGACGACAGCCGCCAGTGGGAGCGGGACTGGAAGCGGCACAGTCAGCGCAGGAGGCAACGTCAACCCGACAGATGAGAAGGCTAGCGTAACGGGAGACACCTCCACAACAGCGGCGTCAGACAGTGGCACGCTGTCGGCTGGCGGGTCGGACTCGCTTAATCTCGACGGCAACCTCAACCCGGACAATGAACAACTCACTGTCTCTGGCGGCGGGTCGTACTCGCAAGGTGGGGAGTCTGTAGGGTTCGATGTGCTAGAAAAGGACGGAGATGGGGATGCCGAATCTTTGCTGACTAACGTTCCTGATGGAAAGATAACACAGATAACATTTAACATGGTATCGACAGGGACGGGAGATGGAAAAGCAGAGATATGGTTAGAGCGGGGTTCGTCTCTCGACGGTGACGAAAAAGAGGGAACGAGGGTCGCAACTGGAGTTACCTTCCAGAACTCACAGACAACTGTAAATATAGATGATTGGGACCCTAACGGGGCGGATAACGTCACTATCGGGATTACTCAAACCAGTGCCTCCGCTACCACCGTTAGAGCGTATCGTGGGGGTGGGGTTCCCAAATCTATGTTCATTGACGGATATATCTACGACGACGTAATGGACATAGATTACAAGACTGCGTCTGATGTAACAATCTCCTCGGATAGCGGTACATCTAAGAGCTTTTTCGTGGAAGGCGGGGGGTCGCAAACTAAGAGTTTCCCGGTCAATTTGGGCGATAGTATCTCCGCAAGCGGCGCGGGGACAGTCGATTACACGCTCGACTACTCGGCCCGTTATGGGACCGAAGATCCAAAAATAGACATTGACGGTGATGGGACGTATGAGGCGTCATGGTCTGGTGTCTACAAATCCGGCGAGACAACTACTGAAAAGGCGGTAGACGGTTTATCGACCGGAGATAACAGCGTTTCCACGACAACCGCGAGCGGTCCGGATCCAAGTTGGACCCTATCTTGGACAGAGAGGACCGCGACAGTGGATCCAGCCATAGACGTGGACGGGGATGGGACTAATGAGGCCTCATATTCGGGGAAACTCACCGAAGGCAGCACGGCCACAAAGTCTCTCCCAGATCTCTCAAAGGGATCGACCGGGACCGTATCCACGTCGGCGGGGAGTGTGGACACCCAAGTGAGCTATACAGAACACACAGCAACGAGGGATCCAGCAGTCCTGGTGAATGGCAACGAGACGGAACATCTGGGAACACTCTCCCCGGGGAGCACGACCTCGCTGGCGACAGATACGGCTTGGATCCAGGACGGGAGCAATAACATCACAGTAGTGGTGGGAGACGGAACGCTCTCGAGTGACGCACCTACGCCAGCAGTGGACTTGGAGTATACGCACTCCGCCAGCGTGATAGTCAGCACAACCTACGCAGCGAACGGCTGGGAGGAGTCTTATAACGTCTCCCATACCTTCGCGGGAGACAGAGAGAACGCGAAGCTCCGGATCCCGTTCAGCCAGCGGATCTATCAGGTGACACACGTGGAGAAGTCTGTGAACGGGGGGAGCTGGCAGAGTGTCAGCTCCAGCAGCTGGGAGCTCCAGAACGGGACTGATCTCGTGGTCCAGCTGAAGGACACGGACGGAACGGCGGACGTGGTGGAGGCCGGAGATAAGGTGGCGATCCGGACGGCTGGCAATAAGTTCCAGACGACGAACGGAGCGATCTCCATAACGGATCCCACCACGCCAGACGACGAGGGCTTAGATACAGGGTTCCGCGTGGATTCCAAGTCCACGGAGTTCCGCCTCGAGGTGGGAGGGACGCCGCTGGGAGATCAGGTCCACTATACCCACACGGAGAGCTGGGAGGCTCCGGAGGATCGGGCGGTCCTCTCCGCTGACGGCTCCCAAGAGCTGTATCTCCCGAACGCACAGACCGGCGGATCCGCGCGGGTGACGACGATCCCGCTGGAGCCCCAGCTGGACTCCGGGGATGTGGGGATCCAGGTAGTGGATCCTGATAATCCGACGCTGGCCGTGGGTCCGGGAGAGTCTGGATCTGGAGCGGCGGTCCAGTATCGCTGGCATGACGCTGTTCCTGGCGAGCAGTACGGACTGTATTCGCTGGGGAAAGAGCGGTACGTGGATAAGAAGGACGCCGGAAAGAGCTACGTCCAGCTGGCGGACGATGATAGTCAGGAGACTCTGGTAATCAAGCAACCGGACGGGAGCAGCGGTGGCAGCTCCTCCTCTGGTGGCGGGATCTCCTCCGGGAACTGGGACAACGGGGAGGATGGGATAGATCTCCAGCAAATCGCGGTGATCGCGGGCTGGGCTGTGTTCTCCCTGCTGCTGGTGGCGGCTACGGGACGGTCCTCTCTGTCGGGCCGTCCGCGCTGGATCCTCGTGGGAGCTGTCTCCGGCGGGCTGGGGCTCCTGGCACTCGAGATCCTCCGTCCGGGAGCTGTCAGTGGCGCGCTGAACGCTGGGATCCAGGAGATCGTCCCGCTGGCCGGGCTGGCTGGTATCGGGATCGCGGCCTACTCAGTTGTCCAGTGGTGGCAAGCCAGGCGGGAGGAGGCCACGACGCCGGACACGCAGGTGGTTCTGGGAGGGAATAGCGACTGATGGTCCTCCGGGAGCTGCTCGAGCCGCTCCTCCGGGCGCTGGGCGTCCAGGGCGTCTCCGTGGTGGCGCTGGCGGTCCTGCTTTCGGTGGCGCTCTACGCCCACAAGATCAGCACGGTGGGCGGTCTGGCTGTGTCGGCTGGCTCCACGGTCCGGCATGATCTCCAGGTGGTGGCGCTGGTGCTGGCTGTCATGCTGTTACTGGGAGTGGCGTCTCTAGATCTAGCGCGGATCCAAGAGCTGATTTACCTGGCTCAGCAGCGCGTGGAGTGGGCAGATTTGTTAGACTCGATATTACAGAAGGTGATTAAATGATAACAGTATTATCAGATCTGACGGTACAGGTTCAAGACAATTTGCAGGTGCTTCCGCTGCTACTCGGAGCGGCTACCTCTGGATTCGGGTATCTGTTAGCTACGTACTTACGGCGACAGGCGGCAAAGGATTATCTCCGTGAGGAGGCGACCGGCCAGCTGGCCGTGGCGTCTTTCTTAGCGGTGGTCGCTGGGTCAGCATGGGTAATTATAGATCCGTCGTTGGATGTGGGAACAGAGAGGATTATCACATCAAGCCGGAAACTGGCCGTTCCGATCATGGGTGTCCTGTTACTGCTGGCGGGCTGGAAGTCGGGGCAATTCGACACACCAGAGGGTGCTGCGAAGTGGGTTGTCAGACGAAAGAACGGATCTAGACAAGTAGCACTAATGGCGGCGTTACTTGGGACTGTTGGGCTGGTTCTTCAATGGAATGTGCTGAATATCTATCTGCTCGCATTTCCTTTGGCTGGGATGCTGATCGTTTTCGCGTGGCCTCAGGCAGTAGAAAAGAACAGTCTAGAAAATTAGTTGTCGCTGTCTGGCCGGTTGTTCGGATGCGGCTCTCCACGGATGGCCTCATACATTCCCTCGGGATCTTTCCAGAATCCGTACTGGATGAGCGCCATGAATAACACTCCTATAATCAGCGCGGCGTATATTGGACCCATACCCATGCTCATATCATAGTATAGAGTGTGAGGGGTGATAAATCCTGTATTCTGTTCATTCAGGCGCTCGCGCGGCGCTCGTCGAGGATAGACGTCGGTACGATCGGAGGGTAGCCAGCGGCGCGCGAAGGCGGGCGCTATCCTCGTTGATCGCCGCGTATGTGGACTGGAGTCAGATTGGCTAAGGGATCCTGAAAGGGTTGGGTTCCGAAACCTTACCCAGTACCATTAGAGGGAGAGCAACTCTCTCGTGTGACAGCCGGCTGCTCAGCCGCTGGCGGTTCGCGGTAGAGGGCGCGCGGTATGCGCGCCCTCGTTTTCTCCTTTCCCCCCAGGGGCACTTGCACTAAGCCCCCCGGAATGGTATGTCCCGCCAGAATTACTGATATTTGCGTGGTTGGACTCTGCTGAAAAGGCTTAGTCGTCTATGGCCTCATCTCCGCGGATTGCTCTCCTAAATCCCTCTGGATCCTTCTTTTTCGCTCTGTGGGTGAGGTAAGCGATGATCAGAGTGATCACACCAGCAGCGATGAATGGGCCCCAAGTCATACCAAATTATACAGTGTTCAGGGTGATAAATCCCGGATTATGTTCATTCGGGCGCCCGTGCGGCGCTCGTCGAGGATAGAATAATCTGAATAGCCAAACTATTACATTCCATAAAATCATTTGCTGAAGAAATGGCTGAAATTGAATGTCCCGACTGTGGTGGTCTACAGTACGAGCTTCTTCAAGAAACCGGAGATCGGATTATAGTGAAATGCTGGGGCTGCGGTTCAAATCATAAACTATGGAAAAAGCTGTGAAAGAGGGTACAATATGACATCGCCAGCCGAAGGATGGGAAGATACAGAACGCGGCTATGAACAAGGAGATACTAGCGTCACGGTTGGTGAGGTAAAACTAACCCAATACAGAAACGGAGATAGGACAGAATATAATGGGTATCAAGTCAGGGTCTGGATAGGTAAGCCGGGTTATGCTAGTCCCGAAGAGATAGCAACCTACGAGGAACCACGGAAGGCATGGGAGTTGGCTAATATACTCACGCACTATTTGTCAGCTTACAATTCAAAATTAGATCTAAGCAACATCACGGACGGGTTCGAGTCGGGAGAACACTTGCCCCCGGATGGAGTGGCTGAGAGAGAACCTGAGGAGCTTCTTCGAGATGCTTTGGGTCACCACGAATTTCGCTTAGATGAAGTGTTGACTGACGAGTAGTAGAAGTGGAAAAGCTGGTTTCATCTGGAACTGTTAACAGGCTGTAATTACATTTCGCCCTGCATGGCGTGGGCTTAGTGACAATATTATGCAAAAACGCTGACGAATCTGTAGAGGATTTGGAGAAAGGTGGTCAGACAAAGAAGAAAGTCTATAGCGGCACTCATACTGCTTCGACTTACCTCTGCGGTGCCGGTAGTATTGCGGTTTGTGTTGCGGGGCGGGAGGAGCGACTGAAGGGAGCGACTGTATTTGGATAGAGTGGCCTTTGCCACACTACCTAAGGGGTGCTTGCCCAGAACGTGAGCAGATATCGGGAAACATAAGAAAGGTGGTAGGAATGGCGGAGAAAAATGCAGGCGGAAAGCGGCTGGAACACGGAGGGGTTTATAAATGGACGTCCGGCAGTGATAGTGATGCCTCTGGGCTGTCGGGCGCTACCAGATGGAACTGTTCGGATCGTCGTAGCCCAGGATACGCCCGTTCATGACGATCTGCCAGCCCTTCTTGTGCTCTCCGTGGTGGTTCTGCCAGTCTATCTTAGCGTTCTCAAACCGTTTCGTCAGCATGGGAGACGCCTCCGCGGCCTCGAGGCCGGCCCGGAGAATCTTCTGGAGTTCGCGTTTGCTGACAGCGCGGGACAGTTCTAGGTGGAGTTCTTTCGTGGCGTTCCGGACCACGATCCCGTGGCGGTTCGCCCACTGCTCGAGCGCGGAAGGTTCGCCCTGTCCACGGGAGAACGGAGTGGCTTTCTCAGCGATCCGCCGCATGGAGTCCATGGCGGTGTCCTTCATATCCCGGACGCGCTGGGCGATCTTCGAGATCTCGTCACGGATCACGCCGTCCTGGAACCGGACCACGCCGTTCTCTATCTCAAGAATATCGTCAAATCGTTCAGCAGCGCGGTAGACCGTCGAAGGAGAGCGTCCGGCCTCCTGGGCGATCTCGTCGTAGTGACGGCCTCCCCCGTCAGTCATGGCTACCAGAACGTCCCACTCTCCGGAGGTAGTGTCCGGATCGGCCAGTGTGTCCCTGGCATCTCCTCTCTCCTGCTGCTCGAGATCCGGCATAGGATTTGGGAACACTTCCACGGAGCTGTCTCCTGATTGGACGGTGAAATACGGATCGTCCACCCACACGTCCTCGTTCGGAGTGAAGTCAACACCGGCCCAATTGAGGGCGTTGATGATCGTCTCCCGCATTTCATCGATAGCGTAGGAGTAGCCACTCCAGTCCAGAGAGTCCTCTCCGTCCGGGTAGTAGCCTTTCCAGAATTGACACTCTATCTTGTGGTGATAGAGCGGATCGTCTCCGTCGTCCTCCGAGCGGACCCACTGAGGCTGATAGCATTTGAGGCGCTTCGCTAAGGTCTGATCCGGGAGGAGGCGCTCCCAGAGATCCGGAGAGAGAGAAACTGCCTCATAATGGGCTTTGATCTGCTCGTGGTCCCATTTGTGTTCTCCGCGGCCTCTGCCATTCGAGAATTGGGCCATATGCTCCAGAACGCCTCCCTTGCCGGCGATCTGTCCCACGGCTGTCTCTCTGTCAATGCGTCCATAGAGTTCTATACCGTAGATAGAACTCCACGCGTGTGCGTCCGTGAAGTAATCCGGATTCACGTCCAGGTGGCTGGCGAGCGACTGGAGGAGGCCCAGCAGCTCTGGTTTTGAGAGGTTCGTGGCCTCCACCTGGAGACGGATGGACTCCGGACACTCCGTAGGGATCCCACCGATCAGATCACCAGTATCCACGTGGCGAGCGTCTGGGTAGCCTGGCCGGAACGTGAGATCTGCTCCGTACTCGTTGTGGGGATCGTCCTCCTCGTAGACACTGATTTTAAACTCGTTCATGGCTCCGTCCCAGCTGGCGGCGTCTGGAGCGGCGAGTTTCCCTTCCCAGTACGCGGAGTTAGTAATCTCCCAGTCGCGCCCATTGTAGGTGAACGTCCTGTCCTGCTCGTCCAAGTCTGGCTCAAACTGGCTACTGATCGCCCAGTAGGGGGAGAGGCCGTGATCGTCAAACAGGAGGTTAGCAGCGAGGCGGTGGGGCTGGAGAGCTATCACGTCGTCCACCGTACTGGAGAGCTGCTGGCTCACTGCTGATCGCCTCCGTCAGCGGCCACGGGTGGCTGCTCGAGCTCGTCCTTTCGCTCCTCTAGGAACGTCTGGATCTTCGACGAGGCTCCGACACTCCGGGCAACAGCGAGCCACGCGGCGGCTACCTCGTGGGAGCTGATCGCCCGGAGGCGCGGCCAGGGGCTCATATCGGACTGGGGGGAGAGGTAGCGAGCTGGATCCTCTCCGATCTCCTCCTGAATGTCCGGGAACTGGGGCCAAGAGGGACCGCTATCCGCGTGGTTCCCCTTCATCACTGGCCTCCAGCAGCGGCGCGGAGCGCCTCCACTTTCGTCTCTCCCCAGCCGACGATCTCCCAGCTGGTCTGGGACTCCGGGGGCTGCTCCCGGATCACGGCGAACGGAGCACGATAGAGCTGCTGGGGAATCTCCAGAACGCGGTGGGTCTGGACGGACGGGTGATCCGTCATTCCTGCTCCCTCCGGTGCTGGACAGCCATCCAGGTGACAGTGTTCAGATCCTGCTCGTCCATCACCGTGACGAGCGTCTGATCTCTCCGGATGAGGACGGTCCCAGTGTGTTCGTGATAGCGAACCTCCTCCCCATCCAGCCCATGGCCCGTGAGCCGCTCTCCGTGTTCCCAGGCGTCCACGGGATCCATCACAGGATCATCGGACCGCTGGAGCCAGCGCCTCTCCGAGATATGAGAGGACGGCTGGAGGCTCACGCCTGCTCACCTCCGAAAGGGCTCCCCGGATAGTGGGTCCGCTCTGGTTCGTTGTAGGGCCAGTGAGCAGCGCACCCGTGGCAGAATTGAGTATCTCCCTCCTGGCCGATGTGTTCAGATCCGCACCCTGGACACTCCGAGATAGCCATGTCGGGCTGGATCATCCACTCTCGTGGGAGATCTCCGTGGAGATCAGCCAGCACAGCGTAGAACCGGGATGTATCGTAGTCTTCGAGGTTTCGAGAGAGCCGGCGGGCGGTGGACAGCGGGACGCCGTAGGAGCCGGTGTCCGTCATTCAGAACCACCGTCCTGGGAACTGGCTGGCCGGTAGAGCCGATCACTGGAGACTCCGGTCTGGCACTCGAGGCAGAGATCTTCGTGGCCCTCGGAGGGCTGGAGGTAGACGCGGTGGTTCTCCAGATCGATTCCACTACCACAGCGGTCGCAGGCGAGTTTTCCGCCGTCAGCAGCGACAGAAGGATCCGGCGCAATCTCTTGCCGAATCGTCTCTTCTACCTCCTCAAGTGAAGGGCCGCCGCGCTTTAGCGCTCCAAGTTCGCGGTACGCAGGCGCGGCTGGGCAGGTGAGGTAGATATGATCCCCGGAGCCGAAGTTATCCTGTAGAGGAACACCGCAGAGAGGGCAACGGTCCGTACTGACCCGGTTGTTGTTGTGGTCGTCCCGGGTGTACGTAATCGTCACGCGGACCACCCCTGGAGGAGCCGGATTTTATTCCGATAGCTACCTCTAGGAAGTGATAAGATAACGTTAAGATAGTTATGGGGTCGGAGGGATTTGAACCCCCGATCGGCTGATATCTCCGTCCTGCGCCTCGGAACTCCAGAGGGTCATCGTCGCGGACCGGTGATCAGCCGGCCGCTCAGTATATCAGCCCTCGAAGTGTCGTCCCAGGCGCGTGGCCTCTGGAGTCAGCCGCCTTCCCGGACTAGGCCACGACCCCGCACTCCGGCGTAGGCCGACTCGCATTAAAGGGATTTCGATTGGCAGACGGCGCTCAGTCGCGGTCAGTGTCCGACCAGTCACACTCCTGGCACTTGTATCCAGTAACGAATTCCAGTGCAGAGGGCATGTAACCCACAGAGATGACGTTTTCGCCGCATTCAGGACAGTTCTCGTCGGCGTCTTCGATAGGTTCTGCATCCATGACACCCTCTCCTTCGATGAGTTCGGCCAGGCTCTCGGGGGTCTGCATCCGGCCCTGGACCACGCGATTGTCGCTCATACCGGACAGCCGGGCCTGATGGGCCTAAAAGTTCTCCCTCGTCACAGCCACGGGGCGCGCTCTTGGTCAGGCTCGTACTCGACAGCGGCCCCTTCGTCGGTCTGCTCGTCGGCGGCGACGCCCTGGGACGCGCCGCCGTCGGCGAAGGCGGCGGTGAGGTCCACGGCGTCGGGTCGGTATTCAGTGTGGCGCGTGCGGGCGTTTTCCGGGTCGAATGACAGCAGCGCCGTGACGGCCAGCACGGCTAGCGCCACTGGCGCATCGGTCGGCATCACGCCGAGGACAGAGAGGGCGAGGACGCCGAGCGCGACAGCACTCCCGAAGCGGAAGCGGTCGATGTCGACGGCATTGCGGAGCCATGGACTCGCCAAAGCGACGGCGAGGGCGAAGCCGATACCGACGCCGGTGGTGGCGGCCGCGCGGAGCAAGACACCGGGTTCGATAGCGGTGACCAGCTTTGCGCCGGCGGGGTCAAGGCTCGCCAGTAGGCCGAGTCCGACGATGACGGCCGGCCGCGGCAGGTACTCGCCGATTCGGGCGCTTGCAGTCTGTGCGGCGATCGCGAGGATGACGAGGCCGGCGAAGCGTTCGAGGGTCCCCAGTTTGACGATCCCCGCGATGGTCGGGGCAAGGGCCGCTTCGACGAGCGCTATCGGCATCAGAACGGCCCCGATAATGAGTACCGCGCGCGCCTGCTGTCGGGGACCGCCTTCGAGTTCGGCTAACACGACGGCGACAGTGGCCGACCCGCCAAAGACGAGCAAACCCACTTCGAGGACGCCCATCCAGGTCGAGAGTGCCCCTGCGAGGACGAGCACCGGGAAGATGCCGTCGACAAGGGGGAGGCCCATGACGGTCGCCAGCAGCCGGCCACCGCGGCCGACCTGCTGCTCGATGTCGAGTGCAATCGGGTGTCTAGAGATACTCATGTCGTGTTACGGTCGAGCGTAACCCAACTCCCGTCGGGAAGTTCTCACTCGGTCCTGACGCACACGACAGGCCTGCCAGAACTTGTTACCGAACCACGCGAACGTTGTGTTGCCCGACGCTGTGGACGTCATCTGACGGGCAGTACCGTTCCGTGCGGGTTCGGTGAGTCGCATGTTCATAATTATCCTTCATTCGCACATAACCGTTGCGTGAGAACTGCGCACATACGCCACCGCTTTTCCGGAATGGCCCGCTGTTTGTGGACGAATGTCTCACCTTCGGGACCAGGGCGTGACAAATGAGAGATCGATGGTGGATTTCTGGAAGGGGTTGCTGGAGACAGGTGTGGCATCGAACCCCACGTAGCACCGAGTCTCGCAACGTTTTTGCCGGGCCGTCGTGGACGATTTACATGGCGAACGATTCCGAGCCTTTCTCAGAGAAGCTCCGAGTGCCGGAGGCGCTGACGTTCGACGACGTGCTCCTCAGACCCAAGGAGTCCCGCGTCGAACCAGACGAAGCAGATACCACAACACGGGTTTCGAAGTCGGTCGAACTGACCGTCCCTGTTGTCTCCGCGGCGATGGACACTGTTACCGAGAGCGACATGGCGATCGCGATGGCGCGGCAGGGTGGTATCGGCGTCCTCCACCGCAACATGAACGCCGACCAGATGGCGACAGAGATCGAGCGGGTCAAACGCGCCGACGAACTCATTATTCGCGACGTCGTGACGGCCAGCCCGAACCAGACCGTTCGCGAGGTCGACGAGATGATGGAACGCGAAGGTGTCTCCGGCGCACCGGTTGTCGGTGACGACAACGACGAAGTGCTGGGCATCATCTCCGGGACGGACATCCGGCCGTATCTGGAGGTCGGTGAGGACGACGCCGTCACGGATGCGATGACCGACGAAGTCGTCACCGCCCCCGAAGACGTGACGCCACGGGAAGCGCTAGAATTGATGTACGACCACAAGATCGAGCGCGTCCCCATCGTCGACGACGAGAACCGACTCGTCGGGCTGGTCACGATGCAGGGCATCCTCCAGCGCCGCGAGTACGACCAGGCCGCCCGCGCGGACGACGGCTCGCTCCGCTGTGGTGCCGCCGTCGGTCCCTTCGAGATGGACCGCGCACAGGTCGCGGACGAGGCCGGTGCGGATATCCTGTTCATCGACTGTGCGCACGCCCACAACGCGAACGTCATCGAGAGCGCCCGCAAAATCAAGGCCGAAGTAGACGCCGACGTCGTCGTCGGCAACATCGGGACCCGAGAAGCCGCCGAAGCCGTCGTCGACTTCGCCGACGGCGTCAAGGTCGGCATCGGTCCCGGCTCCATCTGTACCACCCGTGTGGTCACCGGTGCCGGCATGCCACAGATCACCGCCGTCGCGCAGGTCGCCGACGTGGCAAGCCAGCACGACGTGCCGGTCATCGCCGACGGCGGTATCCGCTACTCCGGCGACGCCATCAAGGCTATCGCCGCGGGTGCGGACGCGGTGATGCTCGGTTCCTACTTCGCCGGGACAGACGAGGCTCCGGGCCGTGTCATCACGATGAACGGCAAGAAGTACAAGCAGTACCGCGGGATGGGCAGCGTCGGCGCGATGAACGAGGGCGGCGGCGAGCGCTACCTCAAGGACGACGAGGAGGGTGAGGAATTCGTCCCTGAGGGCGTTGAAGCCGCGACGCCGTATAAAGGCTCGCTGGCCTCCGAACTCCACCAGCTCGTCGGCGGGATGCAGTCCGGGATGGGCTACGTCGGGGCCGAGACGATTCCCGAGTTCAAGCAGCGCGCCGAGTTCGTGCGGGTGTCCGCCGCGGGACAGCAGGAGAGCCATCCACACGACGTAATGATTACCGACGAAGCGCCCAACTACAGCCCCGACAGCTAACGCTGACAACCGGAGTGGACGCAGAAAGCCGCAGCCGATTATAAGTCAGTTTCGCAGGCCGGACTGCACGCCTCTTTCTGTGCTGCATTCGCGTCGGGATACGCTTTGAACGACTCACCACAGCTCGCACACTCGAACGTATCGAAGTCGGACATAGCGGCCCACTGTACTCGCGCCGCGGAAAAATCATTTCGGGATCGCCGGTCAGTCGTAGTAGTCTTCGTCCAGCGGCAGTTCCGTTCCGGACGAAGTGACTTTGTCGACGGTCGCCTCCAGACGGAGTGTCTCGCTGCACTCGGGGCAGATGACCGCCACGTCGACCTGTAGAGTATCATCGGAGTCGTAGATTCCCAGAACCTCCGCATCAGAGGCGTACAGATACTCCGCCGACAGTTCGTGCTCGTGGTCGCGAGCGTAGTCGTACGTCATGCATGCCCGCTACACCCGGGTCTGTGTTGATGGTTTCGGCGATTCTCAGTGACAGCACATACAGGGGACCCGCTCGAAGCGACGGTCATGAGCAACGTGGAAGTCGATGTCGGTTCCTGGGATGCGTTCCGAGACGCGGCAACCGCCGTTCGAAAAGCAGTGTTCGTCGAGGAACAAGGCGTCTCCGAGGATGAGGAACTCGATGGAAACGACTTGGAAGCCGTTCAGTTTCTGGCCCGTGACGACGAGTCTCCCGTTGGGACTGCTCGGCTCCGGTTCCCCGAGCCCACGGTCGGCAAGGTCGAGCGAGTCGCGGTCCGTGAGCCCTATCGAGGGGATGGCGTCGGCGCGGCGTTGATGCGGGCCGTCGAAGATGCCGCTCGTGACGATGGCGCAACCGAACTCAAACTCCACGCACAGACTCACGTCGAGCCGTTTTACCAGCAACTCGGCTATGAGACTGTCAGCGACGAATTCGAGGAAGCCGGCATCCCACACGTCAAGATGCGAAAACAGCTGGACGGCTGAGTTGCCCACCAGGCGGATCAGAAAGATATCGGATTCGGGCCGCCCACGGTTTTTTGTTCGCGGCGCAAGAATACGGGCCGGAAGGGATTTGAACCACGGTCGGACGTGCTCGCTTCGCTCCGCGCGACCTCCCTGATTCAAATCCGTCGAACGTTTTCACTGCCCATTGTCGTTCGCAGGAAAACGGGCCGGAAGGGATTTGAACCCTCGACCGACGGCTTAAGAGGCCGTCGCTCTGCCAGACTGAGCTACCGGCCCAGTGCACTCATTTCTCTGGACGGCCCGGTAAAATAGGTTTTCATTCGGACGCCTCGTGTCGGTCGGTCTCACGTTTCGTGCACACAATAGTCGGCTAGCGGCAATTGGACCTCTGCACGAGAGCCGGCAGGCGCGACTGTGACCGTTCTGGACGACGTTTGACGGCTTCTCAGACCACCCTGTCAGGAGAGCGTTCCCAGCTGTTGGTGAAATAGCTGGCATTAAAGAGGCTTGACGCCAAGCGATATAGACACTAATGAGTACAGCCAGCGGCATCACGATGGCCTCTATGTCGACCTACGCCATCCTCGGGTGTGGGAGTGTTGGCCACGCCGTGGCGGAAGAACTCGTCGAGGAGGGGAAAGACGTCCTCATCCTCGACGCGGACGAGGGGCGAGTGGAGGCGCTCCGTGACCAAGACCTCAACGCACAGCAGGCAGACATCTGCGAGACTGACGTTGCCCAGACGGTTGCCGACCGCGACGTGGTTCTCATCATGTCTCCGGACGTGAACGCCAACGCCGAAGCGGTGCAGAACATCCGCGAGTCCGGCGGCGAGCAGTTCATCGTCGCCCGCGCCGACGACCCGGTGTCCGCCGACGACCTCACGGAACTCGGTGCGGACGTGGTTATCAATCCCTCCGCGGTCATCGCGGATTCGGCACTTCGAGCGCTGGAAACTGGTGAACTGGAGTACAAGGCTTCCCAGCTCGGAGACGTCATCGACGGGACCGAGGAACGCATGGCGATACTCATCCACCGGTCGCCGGACCCCGATTCCATCGCCTCGGCGGCCGCATTGCGGGCCATCGCTGCGAGCCGTGACGTAGAAGCAGATATCATCTACGAGGGCGAGATCGGGCACCAGGAGAACCGTGCGTTCGTCAATCTCCTCGGCATCGAACTGACTTCGAACGAGGATGTCGACCTCGACGAGTACGACACGTTCGCGCTGGTGGACGTTGCCAAGGGCGGCGAACCGGCTATCGACTCGGTCGATATCGTCGTCGATCACTACGAGCACGAACACGAACTGGAACACGACGCCGCCTTCTCCGATATCCGGCCCAACATCTCGGCCACGTCGACGATTCTAACGAAGTACATTCAGGAACTCGATCTCAATCTCGACCAGAGCGTCGCCACGGCGCTGCTGTACGGCATCCGTGCCGAGACGCTGGATTTCAAACGGGACACGACGCCGGCAGACCTGACCGCCGCGGCGTATCTGTACCCGTTCGCCGACCACGATACGCTTGAACAGGTCGAATCGCCGTCGATGAGTCCGGAAACGCTTGACGTGCTCGCCGAGGCGATCCGGAACCGCGAGGTTCAGGGGAGCCACCTCGTCTCCAACGCCGGGTTCATCCGGGATCGCGACGCGCTAGCGCAGGCAGCCCAGCACCTCCTCAATCTGGAGGGGATTACGACGACAGCCGTGTTCGCCATCGCTGACGACACCATCTACCTCGCTGCCCGTTCGAAGGACATCCGGATGAACATCGGCAAGGTGCTGTCGGACGCGTTTGGCGGGATGGGCGAGACAGCGGGCCACTCCACCGATGCCAGCGTCGAGATACCGCTTGGCATCTTCACCGGCCTCGATACGAGCGACGACAACAGAGATACACTGCTGGAACTCACTGAAGAAGCGGTCAAACGGAAACTGTTCGAAGCGATGGGCGTCGACAGTTCCAGTAGCGAGAGTTCGAACGGAAACTAGGCGGGGACTTCTTCTTCTTCGTCGCCGGCCTCGGGCTGGCGGAGCCGTTCGACGATATCGCTGACGATGACGATATCGCCGACAGCCTGAACCCACCGGTACGGAATGATGACGCCTCGCGACGCGTTCACTTCTTCGTCAAATAGTTCTGTGTTAAGCTGGTGGAGTGCCAGCCCTGTCACTTCCTTGCGGTCGAGCTCCAGCCGAAGGTCTTCGACTTCGCCGACGAACACGCCGTTTTTCGAATACACCTCGCGACCCACGAGGGCTGTAATCTCCTGTGGCAGATTCTCCATTCCCATACGACGGTGGTTGGTCGGACGGCTTATAAAGCTTCTTTGCGACTGAAACGTCTCCGGCTCGGGGGAGCAAATGCTACGAGATGCCCCCGGACAACGACTGCTAGCCTCACTCTGATTCCGTTGCCGGCGTACCCGCACAGGAAGCAGTCGCCTGTCTGGGCCGCGGGACTTTTGTCCCGCTCCCCCGTTCGCTCAGTATGCTCTCTCCCGGTGACCCTGCCCCGGATTTCGACCTACAAGGGACCGCTGACGGGGGTGTCGGTGCCTATCGGCTGTCGGCTGCCACGAACCGCGCGCCGGCGGTCGTGGCGTTCGTTCCCGGCGACAGCCCCGAGTCGCAGGCCGTCCTCAGTGCACTGGCCGACGCAGACTGGGTGAGCGTATCGGATGCCGTGGCTGTCCTTGGTGTTCTCCCGGCAGATATTGACGACTGCCGGTCGCTCGCAGCGGCGCTGTCGCTTCCATACCCGTTACTGGCCGACACCCACGGCGTCGCAACGCAGTTCGGCGTCAGAAAACAGGACGGCAGCGTCCACCGAGCGGCGTTCGTCGTCGACCAGCGATGTCGGGTTCGGGCGGCGACCGTGTTCGACGAGACCGACGGGACCGCGCCACCCCTCGACGAAGTTCTACGTGGTCTCGCCGAGTTGTAGCTACTCACCGCGGTCCAGTTCGTCCTCTAGCAGACCGTAGATGTGTACGTCTTCGTAGCGGCCGTCGCGGAACCAGTGGTCCCGGAATGTCCCCTCTCGCTGGAACCCCGTCTTTTCGAGCACGCGCTGGGAGCCTTCGTTGCCGGCGAAGACCTTCGCGTACACACGATGGAACCGGCGTTCCTGAAACGCGTACTCGGTGAGCGTCCGGGCGGCGTCGGTCGCGTAGCCGTTGCCCCACGCATCCGGCGTGAGCCAGTAGCCGAGTTCGGCCATCCCAATCCGGTCTGTGACGTCGTTCAGCCCAACGATACCGACCGCCTTGCCGTCGACACAGATGAGTAGATGCACGTCACCAGTTTCGCCGCTGGCGACGGATTCGACCCACTCGCGTTCGGCCTGTTCGGATATCGGCTCTGTGGCCGAGAGGCCGTGTCTGACATCCGGGTCGTTGATAGTCTCTTGCAGGAACTCAACATCTTCGTCTTCGACCGTTCGGAGCGTTACTGTTTCGCCCCGGAGGAATGCTGGTCCGGGCATACACAAGTCGACGAGGGGGTACTGAAAGAAGCTTCGGTAGGTGTGTGAAAGAGGTTCATGGATTCCACTCGTCAGCCAGCAGGCCGTACTCCAGTAGATCGACGTACTCGCCGTCGACGAAGGCGTGGTCACGGCGTCGCCCTTCCTGCTGGAATCCGACTTTTTCCAGCACACGTGCGGAGGCCGGGTTGGTGGCGTAGCAGTCCGCGCCGAGTTTGTTCAGTCGCAGTTCCTGAAACGCATACTGTGCGAGACAGTCGACGGCATCGGTCGCGTAGCCGTTGCCCCAGTGGTCCGGACAGATCGAGTACCCGAGCACACCGAATCCCCACGGATGGTGGTCCTCGTGAAGCATGCACGTCCCCACTGGCTCGTCGTCCACACAGACGACGAAGTGCGTGTCAGCATCGCGGTTATCGAGGTCTTCGGCGGCAGGTCCGGAAAGCGGCTCGCTGAAACCGATATTGTGCCGGACCTGCGGCTCATTTAAGAGCCGCTGTAACAGGTCGCTATCGGTTGCTTGCTGCGGGTGGAGTGTCACCCGTTCGCCGTGGATGAACACTGGTCCTGACATAGGTGAAACCACTCGCAACTGACACAAGGCTGTTGTCGTAGTCTGTGAGGGGATACCATGCAAATGCTGGGCAGTAGAAAACGACACGGAAAAGGGAACTCAGTACTGTCCTGCGGTATGGGAACGCCGCTGGAGTCACGCGAGGAACAGGCAACGGAGGTCGTCGACCGACTGCACGAGGAATACCCCGACTCGGCGATTTCACTGAACTACAGCAACCGTCTGGAACTGTTGATTGCCGTCGTCCTCTCGGCGCAGTGTACTGACGAGCGAGTCAACGAAGTCACGGCGGACCTGTTCGAGAAATACCAGAGCGCCGAGGACTACGCCGAAGCCACCGAGGAGGAACTCGCCGAGGACATCTACGGCATCACCTTCCACAACAACAAGGGCGGCTACCTCCAGGGCATCGGTGAAATTCTGATCGAGGAACACGACGGCGAGGTGCCTGACACGATGTCGGCGCTGACCGATCTCCCGGGCGTGGGCCGCAAGACGGCGAACGTCGTCCTCCAGCACGGCCACGACATCGTCGAAGGCATCGTCGTCGACACGCACGTCCAGCGGCTCTCGCGGCGGCTGGGGCTTACTGACAAAGAGCGCCCGGAGGCTATCGAGCAGGATCTGCTGGACGTGGTGCCAGAAGGCGAGTGGCAACAGTTTACCCACCTGCTCATCGACCACGGGCGAGCCGTGTGCGGTGCGCGGTCGGCCGACTGCGAGGCGTGCGTGCTCGCGGACATCTGTCCCTCCGAGAAAGGAGACAGCGACGTCGACCTCGCCAGCGGCGAGGCGTGGTAGCCCCGCACCGAGCGGCTCAGTCTTCGTCGTCACCGAGGCGTGCAGTGAGCACGGGCACGTCCGACGTCCGAACGACTTTTTCCGCGACGCTGCCGAGCAGATACCGCTCGATGCCCGTCCGACCGTGAGTCCCCATGACGATGAGGTCGATGTCGTTCTCGTCGGCGTAGTCAAGGATCGCGCTGTGTGGGGGGCCGCGTTCGATAGCGGTGACGGTATCGGCTCCGTCGGCCTCGTCTGCCGCCGAGCCGACGATGGCCTGCGCGCGCTCCTGTAGCGATGAGTCGATGTTGTGCTCTTCGCCGACCATCCCCGGCTCCGATTCGTCGTGTTCCTCCGCAGTCATGCCGGTCGTTGCTCCCTCCGGACCGGCGGCGGTCATGCCGATATGCGGCGACGACGTATCGAGGACAGTCATGATGTGTAACGTCGCGTTGTGCGTTTCGGTGAGATTGCATGCATGTTCTAGCGCGGCTGCTGCTCCGTCACTACCGTCCGTCGGAAAGAGAATGTGTTCGTACATTGGAACCACAGCTAGCGATGAACATGCAATGCTAATGAAACATCTAGTCTGTTCGCAGAAACCGAGAATCAGGACCGCTATCGACAGCGCTCACGCCACGTACCGGAGGGCGTACCGAGCGACGCCGACTAGATACGCCAGCACCCAGAAGATGACGTATCCGAACACGCCGATGCGGAGTCGCGAGCGCCAGTGGCTGAACGTCTCGTCGCCGATTTCGTCCAGCAACAGGTCTTCGTCGTACTCGTTGTAGAGGTCGTGTTCCCGCTTCGCCCGGAAGATCCGGACGATACCCGTCCCGCCGAAGGCAAGCAGCGCGTACGCTTGGAGGCCGAGCATCGCGTGGACTGCGGATAGGCCACCGAGCTGGTCTGGGAGCCGTGGGACCATCCAGAACACCATCGGGACGGTGGTCAACACCAGCCCTGTTGTGACGAACTTCAGGTGATGTATCAGCACGTCCCAGGTGACTGGCTCCGTCTCGATGATGTAGTACGCGCCGTACAGGAAACAGGGGAGGCTGAGGCTCACCGACAGTAACACGACTGTGGCCACGAGGCCGTCCGACACCATGGGCCGACCTAGGGACAGTGCTCGCTAAAGACTGCCGGATGCCGAAGGTCAGAACTTGTAAGCCGTCGCGGTCCCTACACCCGAGCAATGGCCGACCCGGACTCGACGTCTCCCACGGAGGACGAGCGCGGGAACACCCCTGCGGACGCGGTAACTGCCGAAACTGAGCCCGGCGAACACGGGGCTGCTGACGACGGCACTGAGGAAGCCGATGACGGCGAGTCGGGCGAGGAGCTTGATACGGAGGCGCTCCGGAAGCAGGTCGAAGAAAAGTACGACTTCGACAACTTCGGTCCGGCGGACATGGCCGAGATGACCGCCGAGGAGTGGGACGTTGCCTTCGACGAGGAGTCATGGATCACCGGCGACGAACTCCTCGACCGGGTCACGCGGGACCTTCGGAACCGCGTTGCAAACCGAGACGTGTTCGCCCGCATCGAACGTCATCGGGACCCGCCACGCGTACTCGCGTACTCCGACGAAGGCTACGCGGTCGTCTACCCAGACGGAAGCCTCGAAGGAGAAGGAACCGTCATGCGTGACGTGAAGCCCACGGTCGCGCTGTGTTCGATGGATTCCTACGACGTGCCCGAGAACGTGCCTGATAGGCCCCTTCCCGAACCGGAGTCAGTTCCCGAGGGTGGCGGCGAACTCGGAAACTGGATGTTACAGGCGATTGCTGGGGCGCAGTTTCTGGCCGGGATTGCCTTGCTCGGGGGCGCAGTGCTCGCGACCGCTGGCGTCATCGGCAACAGGGGAACCAGTATTGCACTTCTGGTCGTGGCCGGCGCTGCCTTCATCGGTGTATCGCTCGTCCTCTTTTTCACCGTCGCAAACGCGAGACTCTCGGATACGTTCCGCGCCGAAGAATACCGGGACAGACTCCGGGCTATCGGACTTGAGGACGGCGAACGGCCGGAGTTCGTTCCGGAGCTTGACCCACAGAATTCGGGGTCTGAAGACGGGGCGACTGAGACTGACGAAGCCGGGTAATGACGGTTCCTGCGGGTGGTATTCGGTGGGTTTATACAAACTCAGTCCTGATTCCAGAGTGTATATGAATAGACGGGAGTTCGTCCGGACAGCAGGGGGGGCCGCCGGTGCCGCGGCGACCCTCAGTGCCACCGGCGCAGCCGCCGCACAGGAGGAAGGCGGTGGCGGTGGCGAAACCGTCCCGGACTACGGCGGTTTCCTGGACCAAGTCGGGAACTTCGACGGGTCGACCGTCGACGCGACCGGGCAGGACACAGTAACTGTCGAGGTCGGCGTGCAGGCCAACGGCAGCGCGTACGGGTTCGGTCCGCCAGCCGTCCACGTGGACAACGGCGCAACCGTCCAATGGGAGTGGACAGGCAACGGCGGCGGCCACAACGTCGTCTCGGACGGCGACGGCCCACTGGACTCCGGGAGTACGACTTCCAGTGCTGGCGTCAACTACGAGCACACCTTCGAAGAGGATGGTATCTACCCGTACATCTGCGTTCCCCACGAAGGGCTCGGGATGAAGGGAGCGATTGTCGTCGGCGAGGAGTACCCGACGCAGACAATCGGTGGCGGCGGCCCGGTCGAAGTCAACCCTCACGAAGCCGGCGTCCCGATTCAGCCACACTACGTCGGGTTCGGCGCTGGACTCGCGGTCATCATTCCGCTGATTTACACGTTCTTCCAACTGAAGTACGGCGAGTCGCCCCACACTAGCGGAGGGAACAACTGATGGCATCCGAAGGCTCCACATACGGTGATATTCACCGGTACGAACCGCCACGCGAGAGCACGGCAGCGGCTGTCGGCATCGTGCTCCTGACGATTATTCAGGTCGGCCTCGTCGGACTCTTCACCTACGGCATGATTGCCGGGTGGGCGTCCGGTATCGGGACGACGTTGACAGTCCGCCTCATCGAGGCCAACATGTTCATGGGCGGCGTGTTGACGGCGATTTTCATCGACCTGTCGTTCATCATGCTGCTGTACCGCAAGGAGTTCCTCCCCGACGTGATGATCGTCAAGAAGCGCCGTCGCAAGTGGGAAGACCTCTACATCCGTCAGGAAGACGTCGACGGAACGACGGTTGCAGATGGCGACAAGTTCGCAGAGACATTCAAACGCGCAGTGTACCCATACTACAAGAAATAACATGCCACTTGATGAAGACAAATACCCGGCCGAAACAGGCCGTCGTCGCTTCGTAAAAGGCGTCGTCGGAAGCGCTGCACTCTCCGGCGTTGGCGTCGGTGGCGCGGCAGCCGTCGACGCGACGACGGACGCCGCCGGCGAAGGTGGCGGAACGACCCCGTTCGTCGCTGTCGAAAATACCGGTGGACCGGCTCCGCGAGGGATGCCGATCATCCCTATCGAGATCGACGGTGGCGAGATCAGCGGCCACTGGCCGGAGTACGACGAGGACGCCGGCGCAGCTGTCGAGACGGACTTCGGCGGGAGCGGTATCGACTACTCCTCACAGTGGTTCCAGTACTGCGGTATCCAGAGTACTGCAGCTATCTACCCACAATCAGACCGGAACAACACGTTCCTCAATTCCACAGGGACCTTCTCTTGGCAGGGAGAGTACGAGTCCGGCAAACCGCTCACGGTCGATATGTTCGAGGATTACAAGGACTGGGGCAACGGCATCGGCGACTCCGGTGTCGGGAAGCCCGCAAGTGTCGTCTGGCGGACCAACAGCGATGGAAAGAACGGCGCTCCGGTGCAGATAATCAGGTCAGCCAAAGTCGAGAAGATGGCCAATGGCGAGGGCGAGTACGCGGACCTTCCCGGAAGCGTCCAGTCGTTCGTCTCCGAGGCGACTGACCAGGGCTTCATCGCCTGGCTGAACAAATGCACGCACTTCTGTTGCGTGCCAGGGTTCAAAACGCAGAGCGGGAGCGCCAACTTCGGCGCGGCCAACGACATCTACTGTCAGTGCCACCAGTCCGTGTATGACCCGTTCAGCCCCGTGCAATCGACGTTCGTGGCGCTGCCACGCCCACCAAAAACGGAGTAATCAATGAGTCTCGAACGCAAAGACGAACACGACCACAAAGGCTGGATGGAATCGCGCGAGCTGACGCCGGTAGAATCGGTGTACCTGACCGTGCTTATCTGGCTCGACCGACGGCTGCGCGTCGTTGACTATCTGGAGATCCTCGAAGATCTCTACTACAAGGTCAACATGCAGATGCCGAAGAGCCACACGGAACAGTACAACCTCGACAACAAGTTCTGGTACTGGTACCCACTGTACGCACTCGGGTCGTTCTCGACAGTTGCGTACATCGTTGCTGCGATATCAGGCGCGCTGCTGGGCTTCTACTACGCACCGGCCGCCGCGGCTGCTGACGGGTCGCCGACAGTCGCGTACGATTCGGTGATGCTCATCATGGGCCAGCTCAACCTCGGCTACTTCCTGCGCTCGGTCCACCGCTGGGCCGCGCAGATCATGGTTGCCGCCGTGTTCCTCCACATGCTCCGCGTGTACTTCACCGGGGCATACAAGGAGCCGCGCGAGCTGAACTGGCTCATCGGAATCGTCTTGATTTCGCTGACGCTGGTGTTCGGATACACCGGCTACCTGCTGCCGTGGAGCCAGCTCTCGTTCTGGGCCGGTCAGATCGGCGTCGAGATGTCCCTCTCCATCCCACTTATCGGTGAGTGGGTCGCACAGCTGATGTTCGGCGGGTTCACGCTATCGCAGGCCACGCTACAACGGATGTACATCCTGCACGTGTTCTTCCTGCCGTTCATCACGACTGCCATCATCGCGGTCCACATCGGCATCGTCTGGATGCAGGGGATCGCTGAGCCACACTAATACTATGAGCGACAACGACACAGACGACGTTCGCACGGACGGTTCCGGCACCGGCATCGTCTCGCCGGACGACGAGACTCCCGCATGGTCCGAGCGAAAGGAGCGGACCCAGGGGCTCTCCCGGCTGACCTACGAGTACTTCGAGCGGGCGCGCCGCGAGGACCAGGACCTTCGCCAGCAGTCGGACTATGTCGAGCGTGACGTGCTCGCGTTCCCGGCCTGGCCCCACGAGATGATGCGCAACATCGCGCTGACGTCTTTCTTCGTGGGCATGATTCTGTTCGTCTCGGCGACGTTACCGCCAGAGATGCCAAACCCCGCTAACTCCGGCGTGACGCCGGCGATTATCCTGCCGGACTGGTATCTCTACTGGTCCTTCGGCCTGCTCAAGCTCGGCCCGCTGAACCCCGAGTTGAGCATCCTCGGCGGTTCGAAGCTCATGGCTGACCGAACCTACGGTGTGCTGGCAAACGTCGTGGTTGTCGGATTCGTCGCCATCGTCCCCTTCCTGAACAAAGGGTCCGCCCGACGTCCCGTCGAGCAGCCGTTCTGGGCTGCGGTCGGGATGTCCGGTGTCATCTTCAGCCTGACTATCGCCGCGCTGTCCATCAAGAACCTCGTCCCGATGGACTCCCACCTGCTGTTCGACCTGACGTTCCTCGTCCCCATCATCAGTGCGACGATTACCTACGCGGTGCTCAAGACGATGCGCGAGGGCTACATGTTCGACCTCAACCGTCGCTACTATCGGCTGCGGCCGCCGAAGTAATCTGATCGGTCGATTTCTCCGCCGTTTCTCACGTTCTCTGCTCGTGGCTATCGCAAGCGCTGCGACCGCATCTCGCCGCAGTAAAGTGGCTCCCGCCCGTAGTGGTAGCGATGACAGAGGACCAGTCAGCGGGGACTGAAGACGGTTCGGAGCGGCGGGACGTCGTGGTGCCGCTGCGCGTGTACAAGGCCGTGACAGTGTTTTCGACGCTGTTTGCGGTCGCCAGCGTTGTCGCCGGATTCATTCTCGTCGACGTGGCGACACAGCGGGCATCAGCGCCCGCCTCGGAGATCGACGTGCCGGTCGGCATCGCCGGAATCGCGTGCATCCTCGCTGGCACAGTCGTCTATGCGTTCTCGACACGGTTCCGGACCGAGGAAATGGGAAAGTCTAAAGACGACGCTACCTAACGTTCGGATAATGGCTGACGAGTTCATGAAGGGGTTCGCGTGCCTCATGGTCGGCGGACTGGGTTGGATGACCATCAAGGGCTGGTACAACACGCCGAGTTTCGAGGGGGCACAGCTCACGGGCGAACTTACTATCGAGGAACCGACCACGTTCGACCAGATCGCCCTGTTCATGGGCGACGCGTTCTTCTGGTTCGCGGTGCTGGGCGCACTGACCTTCTGGGTCGTGCTCCCGCTGATCAGTGAATTCCAGACGTATCTTAACGAGCGGTCGGCGTAAGTACGCAGTAGCCTTTTCTACGGGACCGACGCCGCCCTCAGTTCGGGGTCTGGTCGACTGGCGCACCGTCTTCGTCACGCACCTGAATGCCGCGCGAGCGAAGTGCCGTAGCGAATTTTGCTGGTGACACCCCGCCGTACGTCGCTGCCTCTTTGAGCGTGAGTGTTTCCCCGCGATACAGTGTCAGCGCCGTTGTGAGGGTCCTGTGTGACATCTTCGTCTACACCGACACAAATGCAGTGTGGGTATTAAATTATTTCGGCTATTCTTGGGCTAATGATCTAGGTTATCGAGAAAAAGTGGATGTGTGAAATCCAATCTAACACAGGACTATTCAAATATGAGGTTCTGAAGTGGTTATTACTTGCCGACCACACATGTCGGCTATCTATACGCGCGACTATCGGATTATCGGGATTCGAAGACGAGAGAACGAGAAACCGTGTTTAGATGATGGCGCTCCAGGGACCCTTGATGACCCAGAACAGGCTCTGGTAGCCCGCGTACATGAACACTACGAGGGCGGCGACGATGGCTCCCTTCGGCCGTTCGAGCGGAATGTCACGGCGCGCCTCGACTTTCCGGGACTCGAACTCAAAGAAGTCGGTGATGACTGCGCCGAGGACGAGTACCGACAGGACCATCCCGCCGTGATGGTGCAGCGTCATGTAGAAAAACGACAGTACGATCAGCGCGATGTTGGTGAACGTGTGTGCCGGGTGGCGGCTGACCGCATCCGCGCCATCGTTTTCGTACTGTTTGACATGGCTTCTGTGGGCGAGCTGCCGTGTGAGGAAGTTGACGATTACCACTCCGAAGATGATGTATTCGATGAGGAACGCACCACCGACTGTGGGGCTCCCCAGAATGGTATCCAGTGGCCCAAAGAACGTTACGGATGGCTGCATATGCAAAGCTCTGTCCACCGTCCATTAGTGTCTTTCCAATCTCACTCGAATCTGGACTGGCTCTCGTCAACGACAGCAGTCCGAACGGATGACCCGAGCGAGATCGTGATACGCTCCTGATAGCTGACGTGGCGCGAAACCCGGTCATCGACAAGTAACTCGACAGTCGCCTCGTCGCGCTCAATCGAGGCACTGAGTCCGTCGACAGGCAACACCCAGTGATCCGGGTCGGTTGCAAACGGCGCGATCGGTGCTACCACTGCCTGGTCTGACGGTGCCAGTATCGGGCCGCCGACACGGTGGGCGTAGCCCGGTGAGCCAGCAGCCGTCGCAATTACGACACCGTCGGCCCGGAACTGTCCGATGCGGTCAGCTGTCGATGCAATAGTGAACTCGGAGATACGGGCGGCGTCAGCAGTGACGAGCGTCACGTCCCAGAATGCCTGTTCGACCGTCCCGTCGGGCATTGTCACGTGGAGGACTGGATGCGTCTCAATCCGGGCATCAGCAAGTTCCGACACAGCGGCGACGGCGTCGTCGCGTGGCACTGACCGGACGCCGCGACCCGCCGCGACCGGTAACACGAGCGGGTCACCCTCGGCCCGTGCCACGGCGGCGACGGCGTCCTCGCCGACGGCGACGACCCGGTCAGTTTCCGGAACCGCACCGTCACTACCCCGTTCAACAGCTATGCCGGCGTCTCGGAGCACGTCTGCGAGGGCGTCGTCACCGACCACACCAACGGGGGTTTCCATCATCTGAAACTCCGGGCCGGCGGAAAAAAACCTGCCGCACTTCGCGCGATGGTGCTCAGATATCGAGGCGACGGCGCGCGTATTCGACGAGAATCGGCATGTCAGAGAGATGGGTGAGCTTCGCAATCGCCCGCCGGTCGCCGCCGTTGATCTGCCTGAGGGTGTCCTGTCCGGTACTCCGGAGATCGTCCATCAGCTGATCGTACCGCTCGTTCGGGGCGAGATACAGCAGTTCCGTCATCATCAGGCGGGCGTTGTGTTTCGGGGCTACCTCGCTGTGCCAGAGCTGGTCGTAGACAGAGAGGTTCTCCGCCGACGTATCGGGTTCGTCGGGCTTGAGCGCCGAATCGGCTGTCGCGGCTGCGGCGCGGGCCGATTTCATCCCTTTGTGTATCCCCTCTCCCCACAACGGGTCGACAGTCGGGACGGTGTCGCCGATAGCCATGAAGTTGTCCGTGCTCATCGAATCGGGTGGCTGGATGTGGGCCGATCCGCGGTGGGCCTGTGTGCCCTCGATTCGCTCGGCGTCGTCGAATCTGGGATCCGAATCGAGCCAGTACTCCAGATAGTCGTCGATCCCCATCCCGTCTTTGGCGTACTTCTGGTGGGAGCCGTTCTGGATGTAACAGAGACCGACCTTCGCCGTATCTTCACCGGTGTGGAAAATCCAGGAGTAGCCGCCCGGGGCGAGGTCGTGATCGAGGCGGAGCATCATCGCGTCCCTGAGGTCGGCGTAGTCGTCGTGGTTGACTTCCACGCCCTCGAACTCGTACTCGACGCCGATGGCCTGGTGGTCCCGCTGGAGGTTACACACGTCGAGTTTCTTCGCCAGCGGCGCGGCAGGGCCGGTGGCGTCGATGACGATGTCCGCGTACACCTCTTCGTCGCCGTCGTAGCGGACGCCGACGATCTCACCGTTCTCCATGATCGGCGCCGAGACGCGGGAGTCAAAGCGGTAGGTCGCGCCCTTATCCCGGCCCTCAGAGACGAGCCACTGTTTGAACTCCGCGAACTCCAAGACTGCGCCGGTCTGATTGCGGACGTAATGGTCGTTGGGGGACTCAAGCACGACGTCGTCCGTGTAGTTCATCACCACGTCATCAGGAATCGCAAAGCCCGTCATCGCCGACATAAACGTCCCGGCGGTAGACTTGTTGCTCTGACGCGGGAACCCGTCTTCGGGCTCGCTTTCGAGAACGAGCACCTCGTAGTTTCGCTCCGCTAGATCACGGGCACACTGCGCCCCGGCAGGGCCGGCTCCGGCTATTACCACGTCAAAGCGCTCGCGCATGGTTGTGGGTATTCCCTGTCAGTAATCAGTCTTTCCGAATACACCGAGGGCGTTCTCGAAAGGGTAAAGACGGCCCCACTACCATGACGGGAACACCCGGGGCGACATACAATGGTTCTCAAGACAGGCGCGGGCGTGCTCGCGGACAGACGTCGGCTTCCCACGGCAGTACGGGCAGTGCTGGGATACTACGCGGACACCGGTGTGTTCGACGCCGGCAGCCTCTCGTTGAAATCTGAGATCGACGAGCGGACAGAGTCGATGGTCGACGACGTAACCGACCGCATCGAGGATGCCCTCGAAGACGAGTTCGGCCGTCCAGTCGAGTTCTCCTATGACACGAAGCTCATCCTGCCTGCACAGCTGACGCTCGGCTACATCTACCGCAACGCCCGTCAGCAGGCACCTGGTGACCCCGTTATCGACGCTATCGCCGACGGTGTTCCGACTGTCGACGAGACGGCACTGGAAAAGGGGCCGGCACAGGACCTTGCGCCCCGCGAGATGGTCGTCCGCGCCGAGCAGATGACTCGTCTCTCCATCGAGGCACTCATCGATGGCGACATGCGCGACGCCATCAACGACGACGAGTTCGAAGATTTCGAGGTCGACTTTGACGTGAGCGAAGCTGACCGTCGTCGCGTCGCCGAGGTCGCCCAGTCCGCGCTGCAGTCCCATCTCGACGGCCTGTTGGAGGACATGCCGCCTGTTGTCGAGAACGCCTATCAGTGGGCCGTCGACTACAGCGAGGCCCATCAGGACCGCGACGACTACTTCCGGGAGCTGATGACCGCGGCCGAGGACGGCGACGCCGATGCCCTGACCGATATCCGCGAGGCGTACAAGTTCGCCGAGTACGACGAGGAGCCAGCGACCCTCACCGAGACAGAGAAGGAACTCCCCTACAGCAAGACCCAGTACGCTCGCGTGGGCGTCCTCTACGACGGAATGCTCGATCTCTACCGACTCGCTGGCCTCGACATCGACGACGAGTTCGCGAAGGCCATCGTCCTCGCCATCATCGGTGCACAGGTGTGGCTCGACGACGTGGACGACTACGAGGATGATCGAGCAGAGGGACAACTGACGCCCGTCACCGCCGAGTACCTGCTCGCGCCCGACGACGAAGCCGCCTATCGGCGCGTCGTCGACGTGACCGAACAGTACCTCGATCTCGCGAAGTCCTACGCCACGGCCGCCGACTCGCCGCTGACCGGCGTCGCTGTCGAGTACATCTACCGCTCCGGCGACCCGGATGTCCTGCCCGGCAAGCCTGAGTAGCCACACGACCGACACCGGCTCGTCCCAAGCATCAGAGTTTATATCCCACCGCCCGCATCGAAATTTGAATGCTTCACTCGCGGGTGGGCAGGGTCGCAGCTATCTGTGGATTGCTAGCCGTGCTGTTCGCACTCATGGTCGGACTCGGCACCGCCACGCCGGCCCCCAAAATGGGCGATTATCCCGCGGAGGACGCACTGGCTGCGGACTACGACAGGTACGTCGGCGAGTCCGTTCAGGTGACCGGCACGGTGACCAAGACCGAGCCAGTCAAGATCGCCGTCGGGTACGAGTATACCGCCAACAGCGAGTACCACAGCGGCACGCTCACGATCACCGTCCGGAACGTCGACAAAGCCGTCGCCGAAGGCGAATCGCTGCAGGTGTACGGAACACTTGGCCCGGACCAAACCATCACGGCGGAGAACAGCGTGCGCGTGCCAGCGATGAACTACACGGCGATGTATCTCGTTTCCGCTATCGCCGGCCTGTGGACCCTCGGACGGCTGATCTGTGGCTGGCGGCTGGACTGGCAGACATGGGCGCTCTGCCGGCGAGAGCACCGGCTCCGGCCGATACAGACGGGTCTCGGTAAGATACGGGAGGTACTTTTCTGATGCCGGACCTGCTCTCGCACGCCTTCATCGCGTTCACCGTCTGTACTCTCTTGTCACTCCGGTATGACTGGCTCACCGGCGAGTACGTCACTGTGGGGATGGCCGGCGCGTTCATCCCGGATATGGCGAAGATCAAGATTCTCGTGGACGCTGCGGCCGTCGAGGCGGCGCTGGATATTCCGTTTGACTGGCTGGGCGTCCACACGCTCGGCGGCGCATTCGTCGCCGTCCTCGTAGGGACGGTCATCGCGAACCGCTCCGACCGACGGCGCGTGTTCGGCCTGCTGTCTCTCGGGGCAGCTAGTCACCTGTTTGCCGATGCACTTCTGCTGAAGGCCTCTGGGCGGTCGTACGAAGTGCTGTGGCCACTGACACAGTACCACCCGCCGACCCCGGGGCTGTACCTGAGTACGGATATCTGGCTCACGGGCGTCACCGGAACCGTCGCGGTGTCGGCATGGCTGTTCACGGCCGAATCATGACCATACCGGCTGTCTGCCTGCCAGCCCCGCGGCCATACTTCCCGGGATGACAACTGTATTACTGTTTCATATCTAACCAGTTCGCATGGCACTCAGTGCCCGGAACAACCTCAGCGGGACGATTCGTTCAGTGACGATGGATGAAGTGATGGCCGAGGTCGTCATCGAACTGGACGGCGGCGAGACGGTCACGTCAACGATCACACGCGGGTCCGCCGACCGACTCGACCTTGCCGAAGGCGACGAAGTGTCGGCGGTAATCAAGGCCAGCGAAGTGATGGTCGACAAGGACTGAAAACGGCGTCAGGAACGCGCTCGAACCGACTACCGCTTCCCCAGCGCTGTCTCGAACACGCGCTGTGCGCGCTCGTAGGCGGCGTTCCGGTCAACGATTGGGTGGTAGTAGTCCGGGGCCAGTTCCTCGCGTTCGCCGTCCGAGAGCGTCGGCCAGTCGACGATCTTGGTCGACGGAACGCCACGAAGCTCCGGAACGTACTCGGTGACGTAGTCCGCCCCGCTGTCGTACTTGCTCATCTGTGCGACCGGGTCGAAGATTCGCACGTCCACGGAGTCGGTCCCGGTCGAAGCCGTCCACTGCCAGCTGGCGGCGTTGTTAGCCGGGTCGTGGTCGACCAGTCGCTTCCGGAAATGCCGCGCCCCCTCACGCCAGTCGACGAGGAGATGCTTTGTGAGGAAGGACGCGACGTTCTGGCGCGGCCGGTTGTGGATGTACCCCTCCTGTTCGAGCTGGCGCATCCCGGCGTCGATGAGTGGATACCCCGTCTCGCCGCGCTTCCAGGCCTCGAAGTTGTCCTCGTCGTTTTCCCACTCGATACGGTTCGGGAACGACTTGTAGTTCTCCGACAGCAGCGTTGGATTGTGGTACAGTAGGTGGTAGCTCTGTTCGCGCCACGAGAGTTCGTAGCGGTACTTCTGGATGTTCCGCTGGGCGTCTCCAGTGGCTTCTGTATGTCGGTCGGACGCGTCCCGCCACATCTCGCGGATGCCGATCATCCCCGCCGCGAGGTACGGCGACATACGCGAGACGGCGCTGGTCGGCCGCTCGACGGCAGCCCGCATGTCGTCGCGGGTATCGTTGTACGTCTCGATGCCACCGGTGAGGAAGTCGTCGTACCGCTGCCGTGCACCCTCGTAGCCGGGCGTCGGCAAGTCGAGCTCCGTCTCGATGCTCGGGGCCGTCGTCGAGTCCGACACGTCGACGAGTGAGCCCGAGTCCGGACTGCCGACCGGCGGTAGCTTGTGGTGGGCCTGCCAGTCGTCGTAGAAGCGACTGTGGTTCTCGTACTGGCTATCGAGCCCCGCCGGGTCGACGAGCACGAGGTCTGTCAGCGATTTCGTCGGGAGCGCCTCGTCGACGCGGCGCTGGCGATTCCGCCGCACGGGCCGGTAGTGCTCATTGTAGTACACCCGGTCGGCATCGTACTCGTCGACGACATCTGAGAGCACCTCGACAGCGCTTCCCTTCCTGACGAGTAGATCACCGCCGTGGTCCCGATACGCCTGTTTCAGCGCTCGGACACCAGCCAGCAGGAACGCTTTTTGCCGCTTCCCGATGTTTGCCAGCAGGTCTGTGTCGAGAACGTACACCGGCAGTACTTCGTCGTCCGCGGCGGCGGCAGTCAACCCTCGATTGTCCGGTATTCGGAGGTCCCGCTGATGCCAGAAAACGTGCATGCATCTTGTTAGGGATACCAGCATATGGGTCCGAACCCGATTCTATTGTGTGTGAGGACCAAGCCCACAGCACAGTCTGTAGTCGGGACACTAAGACCGCTACGCAGGCTTGTGAACGAGGTAGCAGTACTGCGTGAAACTGAAAAAGGTCTCCCCATGGGCTGCCTGTTCTCGGAGGTCATCGGCCCAAGCCTGTGCCGCTGTTGGCCCGAGGACTTCGTGCTCGGCCGCGTAGTCCTCGATGAACGCCATGAGATGAGCCGCGAAGGTGTCGTCAAGGCTAGTGTTGACGATGGCGTTCGGTTCGACCTGGTTGACCGCCAGCCCACCCTCTCGGAGAACCGGAGCCAGACGGGAGCCCAGTCGCGGGTGCGGGCAGTGGTCGTCGAAGGCATCGAGAACGTGCGCCATACGCTCAGGGTCGGGACTGCGCCAGACCAGCGAAGCAAAGTCGGCGTCACAGACAACAGCGGACCCGCCGGGCTGGAGGACTCGATTCAGTTCCGAAACCGCCGATGCAACTGTTTCGAGGTACTCGAACACCTGCACCGCAACAGCCCCGTCAACAGATTCGTCGGCCACCGGAAGGCCATCGGCGTCCCCCTGTGATAGAGTTACCTGCGGTAGCGGGGCACAGCGTTCTCGGGCGAGTTCGAGCATCGGTTCGCTCCGGTCGATACCGTGAACGTGTCCCTCGTTGCCGACCGCCCAGCCGATCTCCGCCGGCTCGAAGCCCGGCCCACAGCCAACAGAAAGAACTGTGTCGCCTGGTTCGGGTGCGAGCAGGTCCCGGACTCGCTCCCGACGCGCCGCTGCGGCCGGCGTTCTGTATATCGCCTCCTCTTGCCGGGCTTCCGCTTCGTCGTAGTCGAGCGTGTCACCCATCTCCGTACAATCATCATTCGCCTGTCATAAATAAACCCATTCAGCAACGTTGTGATCGCCACAATTCGTTGCCAGGATGTGTCATCAAGAACACCTGTTTGGGGAGTCTACAGAAACGCCAGGTAGCATACGGCGGCCGCAGGCCGCCGTTTCACCGGAATCGAGGCTCGGCCTCGATTCCGGCCTTTTTCGCCCACGTTTTTCGAGGAGCCTTCCCACAGCGCGCTCTGTGAGCGCGCAAGGAAAGGCGACGCTGAAAAAGGTGGTCTAGTAGAACTCGCGGACGAGGTCCATCGCGCCCTCGGGCGCACCGTCCGGAATCTCGGCCATCGAGCCCTCGACGCCCTCACGCTCCTCGAATGGAACGGAATCTTCATCCTGATACAGGACGCCCATGTACTCCTTCTCGCTTTCGAGGATCTTGTCCTTGGCCTGGTCGCGGTCCGACGGGTCGTGGTCGGTCTCGTCGAGGTCCACGATGGCGTCGCGGAAGTAGTCGTAGGTGTCCACGTCGTTGAACGTCACACACGGCGAGTAGACGTTCACGAAGCCGAAGCCGTCGTGTTCGACGGCCTTCTGGACGATCTCGGCGTGTCGCTGCGCGTTTGAGGAGAACGACTGCGCGATGAACGTCGCACCGGAGGCCAGTGCCAGCGCCTTCGGGTTGACCGGCGGCTGGTTCGGCCCGTCGGGCGAGGTCGAGGTTTCGAAATCCTCGCGCGAGGTCGGCGAGGCCTGGCCTTTTGTGAGGCCGTAGATGCGGTTGTCCATCACGACGTAGCTCATGTCGACGTTCCGGCGAACGGCGTGGATGAAGTGGCCGGCACCGATGGAGTACCCGTCACCATCGCCGCCCGAGACCATCACTTCGAGGTCCGGGTTGGCCATCTTCACGCCGATGCCCACCGGCAGGGCGCGGCCGTGGACGCCGTGCAGGGCGTAGCTGTGCATATACGTCCCGATCTTGCCGGAACAGCCGATACCGGCGACGATGAAGGTGTTGTCCGGGTCGTTGCCCGTCTCTGCCAGCGCCTTCATCATGCCGTTCATCGTCCCGAAGTCACCGCAGCCGGGACACCAGGTCGGTTGCTTGTCGGATTTGAAGTCTGTGAAGCGAACGTCGGAACTCATTGTGTTGCCTCCGCGGGTGTGTCAAGCGTCTGCTTGATCTCTGTCGCCAGTTCGTCTGCTTTGAACCGCACGCCGTTGTACTTGTTGATGCGCTGTACCCGTTCGAGGACGTCGTGCTCGATGACGTCCGCGAACTGGCCGGTGGCGTTACACTCGACGACGATGACGTCCTCTGCGGCTTCGATCTCTTCGGAGAGGTCCGGCCGTGGGAAAATGTACGGCACCGAGAGGAACCGCACGTCGTAGCCGTCCTCCTCCAGCAGCGTCAGTCCCTCGCGCAGGGCTCCTTCGTTGGAGCCCCAGGAGATGACGAGCGTGTCCGCGTCGGGGTCGCCGAACTCGCGGTAGTCGAAGTCCTCCTGTTCGCGGGCGGTTTCGACTTTCCGCTGGCGCTTGTCGACCTGCTCGATGCGCACGTCCGTGTCCTCGGTCCGACGACCGAGTTCGTCGTGCTCGAGGCCGGTCGTCATGTGTGCGCCGTCAGTCGTCCCGGGGAACGCTCGGGGCGAGATGCCGTCGGCGGCCGCGAAGTGGGCCTGGAAGCGCCCCTTCTCGTCCAGCCAGGTATCGATTTCATTCTCGTCGACGACCTTTCCGCGGTCGATTTCGACCTCGTCCATGTCGAAGGTCTCGGGGGAGAAGGTTTGTTCCGTCACGGCCATTGCGAGGTCCGAGACGAGGAAAACCGGGGTCTGGTACTTCTCGGCGAGGTTGAACGCCTCGACGGTCTTCCAGAAGCACTCGGAGACGGTCGTCGGCGCGACGACGAACCGCGGAATCTCGCCGTGGCCGCCGTACAGCGTCATGTTGAGATCGCCCTGTTCCTGCTTGGTCGGCATCCCGGTCGAGGGACCGGAGCGCATCACGTCACAGATAACCAGCGGCGTCTCGCTGGTGGCGACCAGTCCGAACGTCTCGGTCATCAGGTCGATACCCGGCCCGGACGTGGCGGTCATGGCTCGGGCACCGGCGCGGGCCGCGCCAAGTGCCATGTTGATGGCTGAGAGTTCGTCCTCGGCCTGGACGACCTTCCCGCCGAACTGGTCGACGCGGCCGGTCATGTACTCCATCACGTCCGTCGCCGGCGTGATGGGATAGCCAGCGTAGAACCGACAGCCGGCGGCGATAGCGCCCATGCCGATGGCCTCGTCGCCGTTGAGGAGCACGTAGTCCTCGTCGGTGGTCTCCATGTCGTAGTCGAACTCGCCGTACTCCTCCTGGACGTAGTGCTGGCCCTTCCGGGCGGCTTCCTTGTTGTTCTCGACGATGGCCTCGCCCTTGTCGCCGAAGCGCTTTTCGAGGCTTTCGTCGAGGTTCTCGATGGGGAAGCCGGTGACCTCACACGCCGCGCCGAGGGCGACGACGTTGAGCATGATGGCCCCACCCGCGTCCTCGGCGAGTCGTTTCAGCGGTACTTCGAGTGCCGTCGCGTCGCCGGGAACCTCCACGTCCTGCATCGTCGAGCGCTCACCGTCGTAGATGATGACGGAGTCCTCGTGGAGCTCGTCCTCGTTCTCGTGGATGGTGCGCTCTGTGAGTGCGATAAGGATGTCGAGGCGGTCAACGACACTCTCGACGCGGTCGACTGACGTCCGTACCTTGTAGGCAGTGTACCCGCCACGGATGCGGGAGGCGAAGTCCTTTGAGGTGAAGACGTGTCGACCAGCCCGGGAGAGTGCCTGCGCGAAAATCTTCCCGGTGGAGTCGATTCCATCGCCGGCTTCGCCGCCGATGGCCCAGTTCAGGTCCTCTGGCATTATATCCCTCGGGTAGCCAGCGTGGTAGGAAAAGCCTTCCGTAACCGCCCGCGCGCGCACTACTCGCATTCGAGTGAATACCGGTGTAGTTTCGAGCGGATACCGGCATAATACACCGTATGTGGGAAAACACCGGCAATCGATGCCGGCGAACGTGAAACTCCGCGACCGTAACCCCCTTGCCCGGTCACGGTAACTCCCGAGTATGGATGAACGAGTCCTCGACGTGGTTGCCGTCCGAGATGTCGGACCGGGTACCGTGGCGATCGACTTCGAGACACCGGACGCCTTCGACGCACAGCCAGGTCAGTTCGTCAAGCTGACGCTACCCGTTGAGGGGGAGGACGTCTCGCGGTTCTACACGATTTCTTCGCCGACAGTCGAGGGGGCGTTCGAGATCACTGTCGGTATCGACCCCGACGGCGAGCTGGCCCCCCAGCTCGGCGCGCTCGAAGCGGGCGACGGCGTCCGCATCGCCGGGCCGTTCGGGTCAGATTACTACGAAGGCGAGAGCCGCGCTGTCGTTCTTGCCGGGGGTCCCGGTGTCGGTCCGGCCGTCGGTATCGCCGAGCGCGCGCTGGACGACGGCAACGAGGCCGCAGTCGTGTATCAGGACGATGCACCGGTCCACGAGGAGCGGCTGGACGCGCTCGCTGAGGCCGGAGCGCTCGTCGCGGTCATCGGCAGCGAGGAGTCCCTGACCGAGCCAGTCGCCGACGCCGTCGAGGACGGCGGGCAGGTGTTCATTTACGGCTTCGCGGACTTCCTCGACGCCGCCACGGAAGCGCTGGAAGCTGCTGGGGTCAACACTGACGACGCGAAGGTCGAGAACTTCGGATAGGTCGGTCGAGCGCCGTTCGGGCGCTGTCTTATCGGCTGGCCGTCCCTACGATAGACCGCTGGTAGCGGCGTTATTGCTCCTCACCGGCGTCCGACGCTCGAACAGTCATCACCGGCACCGGCGAGGTTCGGACCAGCTTTTCCGCAACGCTGCCCAGTAGGTAGCGGTCGATGCCGGTACGGCCGTGAGTTCCGATGATGACGAGGTCGGCATCAGCTTCCTCAATAGCGTCGAGGATAGCCCGATACGGGACGCCGTGCGCGATAGCTGTCTCGACGGTTTCGACCCCCATCTCGGAGAGTCGGTCGGACGTATTCTCGACTGCATCCGTCGCAACTGACTCCAGCTCGTCGACGATAACGCTCGATCCGACATCGACACCGAGCGACCGCGTGTCAACGACCGAAACGAGATGGACGGTGGCATCGGTTACGCTTGCGAGCGCGCCCGCCGGTTCAATCGCTGCCTCCGCGCCGCTACTGCCGTCGGTTGGGAGCAGAATGTCGTCGAACGAAACGGTGCCCGGCTCCGCGTCGGCTTTGACCGAGAGGACTGGCACGTCGGCGAGGCGGACGACCTTTTCGGTAACGCTGCCCAGGAGGAACCGCCGGACCCCAGTTCGACCGTGGGTCCCCATGACGATGAGATTGATGTCGGTCTCGTCGGCGTAGTCGAGAACCGCGTCGTGGACGACTCCCTCGCGGACCGCGGCGGTGACGGACAGGTCCTCGGTGTCGACGTGGTTAGCCTGGGATTCTATGAAGGCCGCTGCTGGGGAGTCGCCGTCGTAATCCCAGTCGTCCGTGGGTCCGTGCTCGTCAACGACCGAAAGGACGTGAACGGTGGTGTCGTGTGTTCTTGCGAGCGTCGCGGCGGCCTCAAACGCGCGCTCGGAACCGGGGCTGCCGTCGGTCGGCACGAGGATACTATCGAACATCGGTTGGTGTCGCTGTTCACCGCCGTCGGTGATAAAGTATCGTGGCGGATGGAGGAACGTGGCGGATGGGGGAACTGGCCGGGAGACGGCGACGGTGGTGCCACAAGAACAGAACAAAGCCTATAACAATCGGATGCCAACTTCTCCCATGCGCGAGGCAAGTCGGACGACGCGCCAGCGCATCGCTGACCAACTACGCGACGAAGCGATGGCCGCCGGGACAATCGCGAACGAGTTCGAGATACAGACCAGCGACGCGCTCACACACGTAGAGCACATCTCGAAATCTCTGGAATCGACCGACGAACAGCTCCTCGTTGCCCCACCCGAGTGCGAGGAGTGCGGCTTCACGGACTTCGATGACCTGACGAACCGACCGAGCCGGTGTCCGGAGTGCAAATGCGAGGCCGTCTCGGAGCCGGCGTACCGAATCAGCTGATACAGGCACGACTCTCGGCGGCACCGATTCTGTGCGTTCAGTTTCCGGAGAAGCCGATGCGACCGCGTGATGAAAGGTCGTGGTCGCCGGACGGCCCCTGGTTTTCGAACTCGTAGCGCTCGTCGGTCAGGTAGACATCACCGTCCTCGGTGGTGATAGCGACTTCCTCCAGAACCGCCCCTTCGCAGGGACCGTAGTTACACAGCCCCGAATCGGATGCAAACGTCGCCCCGTGTTTCTCACACACCAGTTCTCCGTTGCGGATCGTCGCTCCACTGCCCTTGTCCAATCGGACATCCGTCCAGTGGGGACAGTAGTTCTCGAACGCGACGACTGCATCTGACAACTCGACAATAATCGCTTCCTTGGTGTCGAACCCGTCGCGAACAGTGAACAGAAATGTTCCGTCATCAGGTACCTCGTCCAGTGCGACGATACGGCTGTCCTCGTCCATACTACGCATCCGTAAGGATGTAAGCCGTTTCAAACCGCCGGTCACGGCGAGTAGCGCGGAACGTAGCTCCGCAGACCGTTGTGGTGGGAATCAAGTCGCCAAAGCCGTGAACGGCCACCAAGCGGGTCCCGGATTCGGACCACTCGTCGGGATTCTGATGTCCACTGGCACGGTGGGTTCTGAGTTGCGTCTCGCTATTGGCGGTGTAGAGCGCGAAGACGTGGTGAACGAGCCGTCTCGATACAGAGTGAGTTTGCAATTAAGCAATCAAATAAGAAATACGTTCCCAACGCTGTATATATCGAGGGTCGGAAGTGAGTATAGATAGCGGCTCTGTCGACGATTCTTTCCCTGATTAGCATTCAGGTCCTCTCGAACTCTGACACATAATCCTACTATCACTACCGACTATTTATTATGATGTAGTGTTTCATCATTCTTTGCAGATGTACATGATAGATAACATGAGACAGACCTTCGATTCCAGATGAACAGAACCCAAATAACCGGCAGTGGCCGAGCGTCTCGGCGAACTGTGCTGAAAGGGATTGGCGCGCTCGGTGCTGCAGTATTCGGTACCGCCACATCGGTCGGCAGTAGCGCCGCCGTCGGTGATAGCGCGGTGTACCAGTACTACCACACAGACTGGACAGAAGTCACAGCGACGCTGGAAACAGTCGCACAACAGGGCTACGATGCAATTCAGGTTCCACCGGCCCATCGGAGCCGCCTCGATCGGAACCATCAAAACGGTGTCACCGACCCGCCGCTGGGGTACCAGCCCGTCGACCTGACGGATTTCAACAGCGTGTTCGGCACAGAGCCCGAGTACGAGGCGATGGTTCAGGAGGCCCACAATCAGGGCCTCGACGTCGTCGTCGACGCAGTCATCAACCACATGGCTGCAAACGACGACTTCCGGGACGCGCCGGGCATTACGTTCGAGGACCTCCCCCGGTTCAGCGAACGCGACTTCCACCCGAAAGACGACATTAACTACGACGATCCAGAGTCGGTCGAGGACGACTGGCTCGTCGGACTGAAAGACCTGAAACAGACGTCCGAATACGTCCGCGGCGAGTTACAGAACTACGTCCAGAAGTACGCGGACCTCGGTGTCGACGGCATTCGCTGGGACGCAGCCAAACACGTCCCCGAGTCGTTCTTCGCCGACTACGCGAACCAGTGGGCCGACGACCTCGATCTCTGGACAGTGGGTGAGGTGCTCGACGGCGATGTCAGCGTCTGCCAGGGGTACGCTGACACGGGGATGTCCGTCACTGACTACCCACTCTATTACACGATGAAAGAGGAGACGTTCCACAGCGGCGGCGATATGCAGGCGCTCGACGGCGCCGGCATGGTGAATCAGTCGCCGTTCCAGGCGTTCACGTTCGTTTCAAACCACGACAGCGGGCCGCCGGACTACGAGAAACTCGCGTACGCCTACATCCTCACATACGAGGGGTATCCACGGGTGTACAGCAACCGTATCAGTGTCGACGACGACGACATCCGGAACCTCCTCTGGATCCGGAACAACCTCGCAAGCGGCGACGCTCAGACCCGTCACGTCGATCAGGACCTGTACGTCTACGAGCGCAAAGGGAACCTCCTCGTCGGCCTGAACCGTGCGAGCGGCCAGCGGAGCAAGTGGGTCCCCACAAGCTGGACGAACCAGGCACTCAACGATTACAGCGGCAACGCGGGCAACGTCTCGACCAACGGTGACAGCTGGGTGCAGATCACCGTTCCCGCAACAAGTTGGGTCTGCTACGCACCCGAGTAGGCAGCGGACACGGGCACCAGTCAGCTAGCACGCCAGCGATCCACGCTGGCTTGCTTTCTACCCCTTCAGTGCAATCAGTACTGTTGCTCCTCGATGCGCTCGTCGAACAGTCGCTGGAGGAGCTTCGTCATCGGCCCGCTCCCGACGGAGATGCCGTCGACGGTCTCGATCGGCCGGATCTCCCACGTCGAGTTTGTGAGAAACGCCTCGTCGGCGTCGCGAAGGGCATCGCGCGAGTAGTGGCCCGTTTCGACGGGGAAGTCCTCGCCGCGAGCGATGTCCATCACCACGTCGCGGGTGACCCCCGGTAGCAGATCGAGGTCCGTACTCGGCGTCCGGAGACCGTTGTCCGTGACGAAAAAGAGGTTGCTCGTCGCTCCTTCGGCCAGATTCCCATCCGTGTCCCGGATGAGACACTCGTCGGCTGGTTCGCCGCCGGCGGCGGCTTTCCGGAGTTCCAGCCGGCCGAGAATCCCGTTGAGGTAGTTGTGCGTCTTCGCGTCCGCCGGGACGGCCTCGCTGGGAATCCGCCGGGTCCTGACCGTCTGGACCGACGCCGGTTCGTCCCAGACACGCTCGCCGTCAAGGCCGCCCCGTGGCAGTCCCTTGCATATGACGACGACAGTCGGGTCGACGTCGCTCCCCGGCGTGAGCTTCCCGGGCTGGACGCCCCGCGTGACAGATAGCCGGACGTACGCCTCCTCCAAGTCGTTAGCCGTGAGCGTCTCATCGACACGCTCCCGGAGGTCCTCGGGCACGGCGTCGGCGAAGCCCAGCGTCTCGGCCGTCCGCTGGAGACGGTCGCGGTGGGCGTCCCACCGGAACGGCTCGCCGCCGTAGGCCCGGAGCGTTTCGAACGCCGCGTCGCCGTAGATAAACCCGCGGTCGCGCACTGACACCGTCGCCTCGTCCTCGGGGACGAGCGTCCCGTTTACGTGGTATTGCATAGCAGGCAGAAGTTCTCGATCATGGTCTTACCGTGATCAGTCAGGATGCTTTCGGGATGGAACTGGACGCCGATGTGTGGGCGGTCGTTGTGGCGGACGCCCATGACGACCTGCGACTCGTCCGTGCCGTCGGCGGTGGCAGCATCGGCTGACTCCGGTACCGCAGCGGCCCCAGCGTCGTCGTCGCTGACAGTGTATGCCGTTTCGGTCAGCACGTCGGGGAGGTGCTCGCGGTCGACCGCAAGCGAGTGGTACCGGCCGACGTCGAACGGGTCCGAGATGTCTTCGAACACACCTGTGCCGTCGTGGGTGACCGACGAAGACTTGCCGTGGACAACCGCCTCGGCGTGGCCGACGGGTGCGCCGTTGGCCGCACACAGCGCCTGATGGCCGAGACAGACACCCAGTGTCGGGTATTCCAGCTCCTCGAATATCGGCATTGAGACGCCCGCCTCCTCGGGCGTCCCCGGTCCCGGTGAGACGACGATACCGTCGGGGTCCATCTCCCGGATGTCCTCGATATCGATAGCGTCGTTGCGCCGCACAACTACGTCGTCCTCGGTCCCGCCGAGGCGGAGGACCACTTCGCCGACGTACTGGACGAGGTTGTACGCGAAGGAGTCGTAGTTATCGACGACCAGCACGGTCGGCGCCAGCGAATCTGTCGCCGGACCGCCCGCGGCGTCGGTGCCGCTATCGCCGCTACCACCGCTGTCAAAATGGCCGCTCATCTCTCGCCCTCCATCGCCAGGTCGACGCGCCGCCCCAGCGCATCGTCGACGGCGTGGACGAGCGCGCGGCCCTTGTCCAGCGTCTCCTGATACTCGCTGTCGGGGTCCGAATCGTGGACCACGCCGGCACCGACGCGGAGGTGGTACTCCTCGGCGTACCGGACCAGAGTCCTGATGACAATGTTCAGCGTCGCTCTGCCGTCGAAGCCGAACAGGCCGATAGAGCCGGTGTAGGGTCCCCGTCGCGTGGCCTCGACCTCGTCGATAATCTCCATCGTCCGGGGTTTGGGCGCACCAGTGATGGTGCCGCCGGGGAATACCGCGCCGATGGCGTCCTGCAGGGACGCGCCGTCGCGGAGTCGGCCCTCGACGACCGAGACGAGATGCATCACCTCTGAGTAGCGGTCGACGCGGCGGTAGTCCGACACCTCGATGCTCCCGAATTTACTCACTTTCCCGAGGTCGTTGCGTTCCAGATCGACGAGCATCGCGTGTTCGGCGCGCTCCTTCTCGTCGTCAAGCAGATCCCTTTCCAGTCGGTCGTCGGCATCGGGCGTCTCGCCACGCGGTCTGGTACCGGCGATGGGTTCGGTCTCGATCCGGTCACCGTCGCGGTGCAGGAGGAGTTCCGGGCTGGCGCTGACGAGGTCGACGCCGGGGAACTCAAGCAGGGCCGAATACGGTGCGGGATTCACAGTTCGAAGTGCGTCGAAGGCCTCGACCGGGTGGACTGCGGCGGGTGCGCGCAGGCGTTGCGAGACGTTCGCCTGGAACGTGTCGCCGTCGCGGATGTACTGCTTGACCGTTCGGACCCGATCAGCAAACGACTCGCGCGTGCAGTCGCTCTCGAAGGTCGCTTCATCAGTCTCGACCGGCGGGTCGTCGACGGTGGGGTCACCCTGCACCGCCGCCCGTGCGAGGTCAACGGCGTGCTGTTTACCGAACTCATAGGCCAGTTCGGGCGTCTCGAAGTCGCCGACCCGCGGGCAGGCTGTCACGCGTAGCGTCACCGATTCACCGCGGGGTTCCGCCCAGGCGGCGAAGCGGTCGTAGCGAGCTATCTGCAGGTTCGGGAGTGCACGGTCAGCGTCAGCGCTGTCGGGCAGTGACTCCAGTTCCCGTGCCACGTCGTAGGAGAGCCAGCCGACGGCTCCGCACGGATACGGCACGTCGCAGTCACCGCGGACCAGTCGCTCGCCGTCGAGAAACTCGGTCAGCGCGGCGAGGGTGTCACCCGCTCTCGGATCGACCTCGCGGAAGTCCGCCGGAGCGGTCCCGAAGTAGCCCCACCCAGACTGGCCGCCGGTCGTCGCCAGATACACACCGCCGGTTTCGTCGCGCGCCCGACGATAAGCGAGAAACGGGTCATCGACGTCCACTCGAACCTCGACAGGGACGCGCGCTTCTGAGGGCGCATCGGCTGCGAGGTCGGTGAACGTAGTCCGGTCGGTTTCGACCGATTGCATTACCGAACGAAAACAGTGCGGCGACTAATTCCCTTGCGGTTCGGTGCACAAAGACGGAACGTCAACGGTCTCAGAAGTCTTCGGCTCGCTCGACCCAGCCCGAAACACGGCTCTCGGAGAGGTCAGTGTCTGCGGCGATGTCTGCTGCATCCGCGACGGCCAGCTCGCCCACCGTCTTGATACCGATATCGGCGAGCCGGTCAGCGTAGGCGGGACCAATGCCCTTGATGTCTGTGACAGGGGCGGTGCTCCCCTCCTCGACATCGGTCGAGTCATCGTTGGATTCGGCTGGCTCCGCATCGGCCTCGGCCGGGTCCTCGTCAGCGGTGGCCTCCGAGTCGCCGGCTTCGTCGTCGGCCACCGTTTCTGTCTCGGAGTCCATAGAAGAATCATCGGCCGAAGATGTCGATTCGTCATCAGTGGTGGCCGGTGACGCGGCAGTCTCCGACTCATTCGTGTGAGCGGGCGTCGCACTCCCATCCCCTGATTCAGTACCGTCCCCAGCCGCGGTATCGGATGTGTGGGTCTCGGTAGTCGTCGCGGTGTTTGTCCCTTTCACAGCGTCTTCGTCTTCAGTAGAGGGCTCTCGCTCGACGGTCACGTCCACGTCGCGATTAGCTCCCGACGTGGATGACCCAGTCCCGTCAAGCCCGAGGGCGGATTTCAATTTCTGAAGCAGACCCATACATGAACGTATTTATCCCCCACACAAATCTCTTGCTGGTGACCGCTCCGCTACAGGTGGTCGCGCAACTGGTCGTTCATCCGGTCCACTGGCGCATCTTCGCCAGTCCAGCGTTCGAACGCTTCGACCCCTTGATACAGGAGCATCCACGCACCGTCGACTGTCGTTGCGCCCGCGGCCGCCGCGTCCTGTAGCAGACGGGTCTCGATCGGCGTGTACACCGCATCGAGCACCGCGAGGTCACCGTGCAACGCGTCAGCGGGGACCGGTGTCGTATCTTCTTCCATGCCGACGCTGGTGCAGTTGACGAGGACGTCGGCGTCCGCAAGCAGGTCGGGGAGCGAGTTGAGCCCGTGGCCGGAGGCGTCCGGGACTTCATCGGCGAGCGCGTCGGCTTTAGACTCGGTCCGGTTCGCGATCCGCACCGACAGCCCCTCGTCGGCGAGACCGAACGCGACCGCTCGCCCCGCACCGCCGGCCCCGACAACGACCGCCGTGCCCGATAGCGATACGTCGTGGTGCTCTAGCGCTCTGACCGCACCAACCGCGTCGGTGTTGTAGCCCGTCGGCGTCCCGCCGTCGAAGTCGACGGTGTTGACCGCGCCGATGCGTTCGGCGAGTGGTGCGGGGTCGACAGCGTCTAGCACGTCCTGTTTGAACGGGATCGTGACGTTGAGGCCGTCGATCCCGAGCGTCTCAGCCGCTTCGATGGCTTCGGCACCAGAATCCGCCGCTGGTTCGAACGTGACGTAGCGTGCATCTAGCCCCAGTGCCTCGTAGCCCGCCTCGTGCATCGGCGGTGACAGCGAGTGCCCGACGGGGTTCCCGATGAGTCCGTAAACGTCCATACCAACGCCAGCGCGCCCCGGTCGTATCAACGCCACGCTCTGTGGGAAGCACGGCTCGGGCCGACACTTTCGCAAGCTTTTCAGCCGAACCCAGCCACACTTCCGACAGTGAGTCGTTTTCGCCATCCACTGATGCAAGTCGCAGTCGCGCTGGCCCTGACTGTCGGCTGGATTTACCTATTTATCTCCGGCATTGCGGTCGGGAACGTGACCACCGTCGCGGTCAGTGGGCTCGCCGTCCTCGGGGCGTCGTTCCTGCTGGCCTGGGGCGCTGAAACCGCAGAGAAAGACGTACCGAGGGCGTTCGCTATCGCTGTTCTCGCTATCCTCGCCGTGGCTCCCGAATACGCCGTCGACGCGCTGTACGCCTGGAACGCCGGGGCTGGTGGTGCGACAACGGAAGCCTGTCGCCAGTTCACGGCGGCAGAAATCGAGTCCGCGAGCGGGGGGCTCGCTCGTGCCTGTCACGACGCGAACCTCGCGATCGCGAACATGACCGGCGCGAACCGCATCCTCATCGGTATCGGCTGGGCCGGCATCGCCGTGTTCACGGTCTTGCGGGCCGCAAAGACGCGGGACCCCGCAGTCACGAAACGCGACGGCTTCCTGAAAGACGCCGTCCAGTTGGACACAGACATCGCGACCGAGATTTCCTTCCTCTTTCTGGCGACGATGTGGGCGTTTCTCGTCCCCCTCGGTGGCGGTATTGGTATTTTCGATACGCTGTTTCTGGTCGGCCTCTACGTCGCGTACATCGGCCTCGTACTCAAGTCCGACATCGAACACAGCGAGCACACCGTCGGCGTCCCGAAGTACTTCCAGGAGTGGTCGCTGCCGTGGCGGCCGCTCGTCGTCCTAGTGCTGTTTGGCTACTCCGGTGCGATGATCTTCACGGCGGTCGAGCCGTTCGCCCACGGCCTCGAAGAGATCGGTGTCGCGAATGGCATCCCCGAATTCTTCATGATCCAGTGGGTTGCTCCGCTGGCCAGCGAATCGCCCGAACTCATCGTCGTCGCCGTGCTAGTCAACAAAGCCCGGTCGACGGCCGGGTTCAACGCCCTCATCTCCTCGAAACTCAATCAGTGGACGCTGCTCATCGGGACCATCGCAGTGGTGTACTCCATCGCCCTTGGCGGGTACGGTGTCCTGCCGTTCGACGCCAGACAGGGCGCGGAGATCTGGATTACAGCGGCTCAGTCCTTCTTCGCGCTCGCCATTCTGGTCAACTTCGAGATCAGTATCCGCGAAGCCGTCGGGCTGTTCGTGCTGTTCATCTCGCAGGTGATTTTGGAGTTCGCTATCATCAGGGATCTCATCGCTGTGCCGATATCGAGTCACGACCTCCTGCTAGCGTACACAGGGCTGTACGTCATCGTCGGGGCCGGACTGTTCGTCCAGCGCCGCGAGGCGCTGAAACACCTGTTCGGACTGGCTGGTGACGCCGTCCGGACCGCAATGGGCCGTGAACCGGTCAATCTGGAGAACGCGGACTGATGCTTGGAATCGTCGTCTCACACGCTGACTCGGCGTCGGCTCACATCGGCGAACACCTGCGTTCTCTGCGTAACTGGGAAACAAGCGTCGACGAAACGCAGCCCGACGCCGAGGGCGGTGGCACGGTGTTCCGAACAGACAGCGTGGAACTCCGCGAGTTCGAGGCGTTACATCTGGACATCGAAAACGTCGCGTCGGCGTTCGACGACCTAGACCTGCTGGTGTTCGCTTCAAAGCACGCTGGCGAGACGGACGAACTCCTGACGGCTCACCACACTGGGAACTTCGGCGTCGCGGAGTACGGCGGCGAAGACGGGCAGTTCGCCCGCGCCTGTCCCGGTGCTCACAAGGCCGTGGTGTCGGCGCTCCAGCGCCACGCTCCGTCGGACTACGAAGTCGGGATAGAGTGTACGCACCACGGTCCGACGGCGGTCGGCGTCCCGTCGATGTTTGTCGAGGTTGGCAGCGCGGAGCCACAGTGGGAGGACCCAGACGCTGCCGAGGCCGCCGCGAGGGCGATACTGGACCTCGCCGACGGACCGGCCGACAAGCCACGAGAGAACGGGACGCGCCGCCACCTCCTCGGTGTCGGCGGCGGCCACTACGCGCCGCGGTTCGAGCGCGTCGTCCGCGAGACGGACTGGGCGGTCGGACATATCGCCGCCAACTGGTCGCTGGACGCACTGGCGGAGTGGGCTGACAGCGACGAGGAGCGCGATACCGTCCTCGAACGGGCCTTCCGGGCCAGCGCGGCCGACTACGCCCTCATGGAGGGCGACCGGCCGGATCTCGAGGCAGCTATCGAGTCGCTGGGCTACCGTGTCGTCAGTGAGACGTTCGTGCAGGAGACGACCGGTGTCGACCTTGGCCTCGTCGAGACGCTGGAAGACGCTGTCCGGCCGGTCGACGACGGTCTCAGGTTCGGAGAGCTTGCACCCGGATACGACGGCGAGTGGACGGTTGTCGATCTCCCTGATGAGCTTGTTTCGGACGTCCGCGGCGTCGATAGCAAGGCGCTGCGCGAAACTGTCGAACGGCAGTCCATCGCGTACGCGACCGAACAGAACGGAACCGTCCTCACCGGCCCGATCGTCTGTCCGGCGACGACGGACCTGCAAACGGTCGTCGACCCACTCGTCGAAATCCTCGAACGGCGCTTCGACACTGTCGAGTGGACTGCGGACGAACTCGTCGCCCGCGAGACGGCGTTCGACCCGGACCTCGCGCGAACTGCTGGCATCCCGGAGGGGCCGAAGTTCGGGCAGCTCGCCTCGGGCGAGTCAGTCGAAATCGATGGGGAAGAGATCGACCCAGAACGGTTCCAGCGCGAGCGTATACGTCGATATACGCTGTGAACACTGGCGTGTCAGCCGTCGAAACTGGCACTCAACACGTCAGACGAGCGTCAGACACAGGGGGAAAACTAATAACTGCTCGTCTGCAAGGACGCTTTAAATTATGGATTCGATAATCGACGACGCTATTGACGAGGCAGAACAAGACGGGGAGGACGCGGCTGGTGGCACTGTCGACGAGACGACATCGACGCCGTCACAGGACATGTCGACGTCGGGGACGATGTCCGACGAGGAACTGGCAAGCGTCGTCAAAGACCTGGAAACGAAGATCACGGTCGTCGGCTGTGGTGGCGCTGGCGGGAACACGGTCACTCGGATGATGGAGGAGGGCATCCACGGGGCCAAACTCGTCGCCGCAAACACCGACGCACAGCACCTCGCCGACGAGGTAGCCGCCGACACCAAGATTCTCATCGGTCGCAAGCGTACCGGTGGCCGCGGCGCGGGCTCCGTCCCGAAAATCGGCGAGGAGGCCGCCCAAGAGGACATCGAGGACATCCAGCAGTCTATCGACGGCTCGGATATGGTGTTCGTCACCGCCGGTCTCGGTGGTGGCACCGGTACCGGCGCGGCCCCGGTCGTCGCACAGGCCGCGCAGGAAGCCGGCGCACTCACCATCTCTATCGTCACGATTCCGTTCACCGCCGAGGGTGAGCGCCGCCGTGCCAACGCCGACGCTGGCCTCGAACGACTCCGATCCGTCTCCGATACGGTCATCGTCGTCCCGAACGACCGTCTGCTGGACTACGCGCCGTCGATGCCGCTCCAGGACGCGTTCAAGATCTGTGACCGCGTGCTGATGCGCTCGGTCAAGGGCATGACCGAACTGATCACCAAGCCCGGCCTCGTCAACGTGGACTTCGCCGACGTTCGCACCATCATGGAGAACGGCGGCGTCGCGATGATCGGCCTCGGGGAGTCCGACTCCGAGAACAAGGCCCAGGACTCCATCCGCTCGGCGCTTCGCTCCCCGCTGCTGGACGTGGAGTTCGACGGCGCGAACTCCGCACTCGTCAACGTCGTCGGTGGCCCCGACATGAGCATCGAGGAAGCCGAGGGCGTCGTCGAAGAGATCTACGATCGCATCGACCCCGACGCCCGCATCATCTGGGGCGCGTCGGTCAACAACGAGTTCGAGGGCAAGATGGAGACGATGATCGTCGTCACCGGCGTCGAGAGCCCACAGATCTACGGCCAGAGCGAGGCCGAACAGGAGAAGGCCGCCCAGCAACTCGGCGAAGACATCGACTACGTCGACTAAACTGCCTCGTCGTCTCAGATTTTTCACCCCTTTTTAATCACCAAAACGTACAGATTCATCTACACTCCCCCTATCATAAATGATATTCTCGCCGAAAAGCGTTTATCCAGAAATTCGGACTCTTTGTCTATGTACTCAGACTCGAGGCGTGGTGTTCTCAAAAAGTGTATTGCAGCTGGGAGCTTGGGACTCTCGTCTGGCTGCCTTGGCTCTCTGAGCGGGAGCGGTGACACCGTCCAGTTTGGTGCCCTCCTCCCACTCAGTGGTGCGCTCGCCCCACTCGGGCAACACGGCAAGCGCATGGTCGAGCAGGCAGCGAGCGACGTCAACGCGGCCGGTGGTATCCGCGGGAACGACCTCGAAGTGACCATCCTCGATACCGAAGCGAACGCCGAAACCGCTGTCGAGCAGTACGGGACGCTCGTCGACCGTGGTGTCACCGGCTTCGTCGGTGGCCTCGTCAGCGACGCGTCGCTCGCCCTCGCACCGGAGGCAGCCAGCGACGAAATCATGGAAGTCAGTCCTGCCAGTACTGCCCCGCAACTGTCGACAGCCGGCCGAGCCAACGGGCGGAAATACTTCGGCCGAACGGTACCGAGCGACGGGACGCAAGCGCTGGTCATGGCGAAGGTCGTCGACGACCCGCTGTACATCGATGCGGACTCCGTCGCGTTACTGAGCATCGACAACTCGTTCGGTGCTGGACTGGCAGACGCACAGCGTGAGGCACTGGACGCCGAAATCGTCGCCGACGTTCGGTACGACCCGTCGTCGGGATCGTTCGACGACACGATCGCGGACGTGTTCCAGAACGACCCTGATGCCGTCAGCTTCACCAGCGTCTCCGGCCAGGAGCGGGGTATCCTTGATGCATACAATCAGTCGGAGTACGACGTTCCTTGGGTGTTGTCCGCGGGGATGTTCGGCGGCGACCTCCCGTCGTACTACGACGGATTCTACAGCGCGTCGCTGTCCTCTGCTCGGACGCAAGCGTACTTCGAACTCGTCCGCCGGCTCTCGGACATCGACCAACCCAGAGCGTACTCTGTCAATGCCTACGACGCGCTGTTTTTGATGGCCTGTGCCGCCGAACAGGCCGGTGAAGCCAGCGGGCCGGCAATCGCCGAGACCATTCAGTCGGTTTCTGGCGGGTCCGGACACACTGTCTCTGTCGGCGACTTCGGCCGCGTTCGGTCACTCACCGACGCAGGCCGAGCGGTGAACTATCAGGGCGCGTCCGGAAGCGTTGACCTGACTGCGAACCTCGAACCGCTGAGTTCGTACCTGATCGAACGAGTCAACAACGGGTCAGTTGAGTCGCTGGAGCTACTGCAGTCACGGTTCTTCAAATCAGGAGGCAACCAATGAGTTCACTTCCAAGCCGAATGGTTCAGGCGACGGAGCGTGCGCTCCCTGACGTTATTCGGCAGCGATACGCGGCGAAGTTCGGCGTCCTGTTGCTCGGCGTGGTCGTCGTGCTCGCGCTCGGCGGCGCAGCGATCCACCTCGACACGGGGTCCCTGGTCGAGTCACAGACCGAGGAACAGATCCTCGGCGTTGCAGAATCCCAGTCGAGTTCCGTGTCGAGTTGGGTCTCGAACAAGCAATCCACTGCGTCATTCCTCGCGGCGTCTATCGGTGACCGGTCCGAGTCAACCTCGGATACAGACCACCAGCGGTGGCTCGAACAGAAGCTCATCGGGCTCCCGGGAGATGTCCGTGCGCTGCATTACGTCGATACTGCTGACGGCACAGTCACCGCCAGCACCGACGACGACCTGAACGGCGTTGCGCTGAGCGACGTTGACGACCCGTGGACCGACGCGAGTGGTGCAGTCGTCTCGTCGGGACCGACGGGCACGTCCGAAGCGTACCAGAGCGGGAACGAATCGGTCATCGCGTTCGTCCAGCCCGTCTCCGGCACCGATGAATACGTCGTGCTGACGGCGTCGCTTGAGGCGCGCTCCCATGAGTTCACGTCACCGTTTGCGACCGGCGACGTGAAAGTCGTCGGGTCGAACGGCCAGATCATACTCGACAACCGGAAAAGCTCGATTCTCGAAGAGTACGCGGCGACCGGGGATTCGACCGACACGAGTGTCGAAGCAGCACTGAACGGCGAAACCGGCTACAAGTCCGTCTCCGCCAGAACGGGCATGGAAGACGGACAGTACGTGATGGCGTACACGCCGGTGACCGGCACTGAGTGGGCGTTGCTGTATCACGTTCCCCAAGATCGTGCGTTCGCCCTGCAGTCGGCTGTCTCCCAGAACATCGCGCTCCTGGTGGCGCTTGCCGTCGGAGCACTGTTCGTCGTCGGCGTGACAATCGGGCGCGGAACCGCAAACGCACTCTCCCGCGTGGCCGAAAGCGCCGAGGACATTGCCGCGGGTGAGATCAACAGCACCCTCCCCGAGACCACGCGCGTCGACGAGATGGGACAGTTGTACGACTCCTTCGCGTCGATGCAGGCGTACCTGACGACCGCCGCGGACCAGGCTGACGCGCTCGCTGCGAAGCGGTTCGACGACCCGGCGCTCGACGAGAACATTCCCGGCGAGTTCGGCGCGGCGCTGGAGGAGATGGGCGAGGACATCCAGACGTTGATTACTGACGTCGAGGCCGCCAGAGACGAGGCGGAGGCGGCGAAAGAGGACGCTGAGTCGATGGCGTCCGCCCTCGAAGCGAAAGCGGCCGAGTTCAGCGACGTGATGGACAAGTCGGCGGCCGGGGACCTCACCCAGCGGATGGCTACCGACAGCGACTACGACGCGATGGTCGACATCGCGGAGAGTTTCAACGAGATGATCACGGAACTCGAACGGACGGTCAACCGTATCGAAGGGTTCGCCGGCACCGTCGACAGCTCGACAGAGACGATTTCCGCAAGCGCACAGGAAGTGCGGTCGGCCAGCGAGTCGGTGAGCGAGTCGGTGCAACAGATCGCTGAAGGCGCTGACGAGCAAAACCGGAACATCCAGCAGGTGAGCGACGAGATGACCGACCTGTCGGCGACCGTCGAGGAAATCACCTCGTCCACTGACGAAGTCGCATCGAAGTCCCAGCAGGCCGTCAACGACGGCGAATCCGGCCGTGAATACGCCGAGCAGGCCGCCGCCGAAATCGAGGCGCTCGAACGGAAGTCCACCGAGGCCATCGAACAGGTGGAGTCCCTCGCGGAGGAGATGGAGCGCATCGGTGAGGTCACGACGCTCATCGACGAGATCGCGGAACAGACGAACATGCTCGCGCTCAACGCGAACATCGAAGCCGCCCGGGCCGGTGAGGCGGGCGAAGGGTTCGCTGTCGTGGCCCGCGAGATCAAGACGCTCGCAGAGGAAACGCAGGAAGCGACGACTGACATCGAGTCAATGATCGACGACATCCGGTCCCGGACGGATACCACCGTCGAGGACATGCAGGAGATGGGCGAAAGCGTCGACACCGGGAAAGAGACGGTCGAAAACGCGACCGACGCGCTGACCAGTATCGTTCAGCAGGTCAACGAAGCCAACGACGGCGTGCAGGCTATCAGCGACGCGACCGACGAGCAGGCGGCTTCGATGGAAGAAGTCGTCTCGATGGCCGAGGAAGTCGGCTCGATCAGCGAGGAGACATCCGCCGAGGCCGAAAACGTCGCCGCGTCCGCCGAGGAACAGACGGCGTCGATCACGGAGGTCACCGAGAAGATACAGTCGCTCTCCAGTCAGGCGACCGACCTCAAGGAACTCATCGACCAGTTCGAAACCAGCGATGCCGATGGCAGTAGTGAACTGGGGTCACACGGGTCGGACGGAACCGCGCTGACCGACGACTGACTGAACGAGTTCAGAACGCCCGTTCCGATTATCGGTCCGTTCTGTCGGCTGCTTTTTTGTGACGCTATACAGTCCGCTCTGTGAAGGGTCGGACTCGTCGCCGCGCACCACAATATAGAAAAGCCACCAGTGGGTACGACCCGCTATGGACGTTCCATACGATCTCACCTCCTACATCCGCGTACTCAAACTGGCGAGTACGCCGTCGTGGGAGGAGTTCTCCCAGATCGCGAAAATCGCCGGCGCGGGCATCGCGCTGGTCGGACTGCTCGGGTTCATCATCTTCGCCGTGATGACCTTCATCCCTGGCAGCAAGCCGGTGTAAACCGATGGGGATCTACGCAGTCAAAACCACGGCCAGTCAGGAGCGCACCGTCGCGGACATGATCATCTCCCGCGAGGAAGACGAGATCCACGCCGCGCTTGCGCCGGACTCGCTCACCAGTTACGTGATGGTGGAAGCGGACGATCACAACGTCTTCGACCGCATCCTCGACGAGATTCCCCACGCCAACGGCGTCGTGCAGGGGGAGTCCTCGATGGCGGAAGTCGAGCACTTCCTCTCACCGAAACCGGACGTGGAAGGTATCGCGGAGGGCGACATCGTCGAACTCATCGCCGGCCCGTTCAAGGGCGAGAAGGCGCAGGTCCAGCGTATCGACGAAGGCAAGGATCAGGTCACCGTCGAACTGTACGAGGCGACGGTCCCGATTCCGGTTACCGTGCGTGGTGACCAGATTCGGGTGTTGGATAGCGAAGAGCGCTGAGCGCAGCGAAGCGCGCCTCGTTCAATTCGAACGGGGAGCGTAGCTGTCCGTGAGAGACCGGAATAATCCTTCTTCGGCGACGTACCAATTGATACGCCGTCTCCGTTTTCAAAAACGCGCAGTCGCTACGCTTCGCCGCCTTCCAGCCGATCGATGACCTCGCTCATGTTGGCGGCGGCCTCGACGGACTCCTTGATCTGTTCGCGGCGGCGGACCTCGGCGGCGGAGGCGTCGTAGGCGCGAACGTACTCCGCACGGGAGTGTTCGTCGAAGGCGTGCTTGATAGCGAAGTAGCCGTCGGGGACGACGGCACCACAGACCTTGCACTCGATACGGTCGTGTTCGACCGACTGGTGGATGATAAGCTCCTCGACGCGGTCGAACTGTCTGTCGTCCCCTTCGATGTCGCACTCCCAGCGTGGCATTTGCTCAGTGGCAGGCGACGCGGGGTTAAAAACGTTGGCTGCTACCTGTCAGGAGTCTGTCCCTCAGATTGCCAAAACGGAAACCCCTAATGGCAGTACGGAGTTAGCGTTCACCGTGCAACCCGAGGGGTACGCCGTTGATCTCCACGTGAAAGTGCTCGACGATGGGGTTGTCGAGCGCGCGAAGGCACGTGGCCTCGACGCGCTGGTGTATGCGCCGCACTTCACGCGACTACCGGAGATACGGCGGCAAGCAGCGGCGTTTTCCGACGAAGAGCTGACTGTGTTTCCAGCCAGAGAGATATTTACTGGCACCTGGCAACAGCGCCGGCACGTGCTAGGCATCGGACTTGAAGAGCCGATCCCGGATTTCATTACCTTCGACGGCGCGATGCGAGAACTGGATCGCCAGGATGCGGCTGTACTGGTTCCGCATCCCGGATTTCTCAATGTCAGTCTCGGACTGGACGATATCGAAGCGTACGACGACAGTATCGACGCGCTGGAAGTGTACAACCCCAAGCAGTTGTCCCACCACCGGGACCGCGCGCAGTCGTTCACGTCGGAAACCGGTCACGAGCCGTTCGTTTCGTCGTATGCCCACGTCCGTGGGACCGTCGGCGAGGCGTACGTGAACTTTACCGAAGCGTTCGACGACGTGGCGGCGCTCAGTACGGCGCTGAAAAACGACGTGGAGCGATCGCTGTTCCATCGCGACGGTCTCTCACACGACCTGCGGCGGGCGGTCGAGTGGGCGCACCTGGGGCTCGAAAACACGTGGGGCAAGTTCGACCGATTGATGTTACAGGGAACCGAGCCGACGCATCCTGACCACGTCGCGTACGACGGTCGATTCAACGACGTGAAAGTGTACTAAACCAGAAACGCGCTGTTCTCGACGACGAAGGTTCTGACCGTTGGCGGCAGATACTGTGGGAGTACGTGGACAAGCAGGGCAACCGCGAGCAGTTCGAAGGCAGTAATCACGACGGTGACGGCTTCGGCGCGGTCGCTTGACGTTGTCACGCCTGTCGGCGAGCCGTACTCTGTGTCCGAGAACGGGTAGAACAGGGCAATCCCCCGTCGGGAGCCGAAGTAGTCAAGCACGTAGTGCGTGAGGACGCCGAGCCACACCCACTGGAGATTGCCGCCGTGATACAGCGGATGGGCCAAGAATATGATGAGGACGGGAAGATTGTGCAGGGTCTTGCGGTGCTTGCCGAAGGCGGTGTCGACATCGGGGAACAGCGCACCCAGGACGATGGGAAGGAACACCTCCGCGATTGTCGCGAAGGTCGTCACGTCGCCCGAGGGGTCGAGAACGTACCCCAGTCCGATGCTCAGGAGGACCGCGTTCAGGACGTGCCCACGTTTGTTCATCTACCGGACCGTCTGTGTCCCGACTGAAAGAGCTTACTACTCCTGTACTGCGGTTTCCAGGTCCCGAAGCGCCTGTGTCGCGATGGCCGCCTTGATCTCGCGACGGGTGCCGTCGAACTCGTAGCGGGAGACTGTCACGCCAGATTCGTTGGTCCCCCACGGAGCGGCCTCGGCGACGGCGATGTACACCGTCCCGACGGGCGTCTCCGGCGAGCCGCCGCTCGGCCCGGCGACGCCAGTCGTGGCGACGCCCCAGTCGGTCCGGGCAGTGTCGCGAACGCCCTGGGCCATTTCGATAGCAACCGGCTCTGAGACCGCGCCGTGAGCGTCCAGCGATTCCCGCGAGACAGCCAGTAGTTCCCGCTTGGCCTCGTAGGAGTAGGTGACCAGTGAGCGGTCGAAGTAATCGCTAGAGCCGGGTATGTCCGTTATTTTCGACCCGACAAGGCCACCGGTACAGGACTCCGCGGTGGCGACCGTGGCAGCAGCCTCTCGGAGACGCTTGCCGACGCGCTTCTCGACTGGGTCCGCAGCATCGTCTGCCATTGGGCGTAGTTGTCGTGATGGGCGAATAAACGTTCAGGGCGGGCCGGGATATTTCAGTTCGGAGACAAAATACGTGTATGAGCTATCAGACGACGCTTGGCTGGTCACTCGTCACGTCGGGCCTCGTGACGCTGTTCCTCTGGGTCTTGCCGGGTTCGGACCTCCTGTGGGGGGTCCTGCTGCTCGCCCTCGGCGGACTGACGCTGTACATCCGCCAGTAGACAGAAAAGCAGACGGGGCCGGCGGTCGGAGTGTGCATATGGACTACACGGAACCCCAGTTTTTCCGAGTCATGCAGTATTCGGCCCGGGCCGATCGGGACGTGGTGGACATGGTGTCGGGCAATCCCGACTGGGACCCACCCGAGGGGCTTCGGGACGGGCTCAGAGACTACGCCGAAGCCCCGGCCGATGACTACCAGTATCCGCCAAGCGTGGGCCTCACGCCGCTTCGTAACGAAATCGCCGCTCGGCGCGGCGTGGACCGGAACCGCGTACTCATCACGAACGGCGCTGGCGAGGCGAACCACCTCGCGATGACCGGCGGGCTCCACCATTTCGACGGCAACGAAATCCTCCTGACGGACCCCGTCTACCCCTACTACGCCGGCCGGGCGAATTTCATCGGCGCGGACATCTCCTTCGTCCCGGTCGACGAGCACAACCGACTGGCCCCCGCGGACGTTCGAGCAGCTGCAAGCGAGGACACAGCCGTCATCGTCGTCAATTCGCCGAACAACCCTACCGGCGCGGTGTACGACGCCGACGCGATGGACGAGTTCGCGGCCATCGCCGAGGAGTACGACGCGCTGTTGCTCAGTGACGAGGTGTACGACCACTTCGACTACGCGGGTCGGTTCAGTTCAGCACTCAACGCTGACTCCGACCACGTCGTCGCTACCAACTCCTTTTCGAAGACGATGGCGATAACAGGGTTCAGAGTCGGCTATGCAATTTTCCCGCCGGAGGAAGGGCCTACTGGGACACTGCTTGAACGCGCTCGCACTCAGCACATGCTCACGAACGTCACCGGGAGCCGGCCGGCCCAGTACGCCGTCCTGCGGGCGCTGAAGACGACGAGTCCAGACTACTACGCCGCCTGCCGACGACGACTGGAAGATCGCGTCGACGACTTCTGTGCCGCACTGGCTGCGGCCGGTGCCGAGTACAACCGCCCCGACGGCGGCTTCTACGTGATGGCGCGGTTCCCCGACTTCCCTGGGTCGTTCGAGAACGTGTACGAACTCATCGACGAGGCCGGCGTCGCCGGGATGCCCGGCGAGGCCTTCGGCGAGTCCCGTAGCGATTGGATACGGTTCGCGCTGGTGACCGCTCGGGTCGACGAGGCAGCCCAACGGCTGGCGAACTATTTCGAGTGAAAAGCGGTCGCCGGCTTAGCCGAAGATCAGTTCCACGTCTCTCGCCCGTGCCAGCAAGTCGTCATCGTAGTACGCCTCGGTCTGGGCAGGATGTGTCTCGTCGATGGCTCGGACAGTCTTGACGGTGTTGGCGAAGTTCTTGTAGGTCGCTTCGTCGACCATCTGGCCGTCAACGACGACCGCGCCGGTGCCCTCGCGTTTGGCCTCGTTGAACGACTCGATCTTGTGGAGGTCCCGCTCCATCTCTTCCACTGTCGGCATGTGGATGCGATTCGCCTGTTCGGTCTGCTTGGGGTGCAGTGACCACGAGCCGTCAATGCCGATAGTCGCCTCGTACTCTACCTGATCGGCGTACCCCTCGGCGTTGTAGTAGGTGACGCCGGCGCGCTCGTGGAACAACTGGTCGAAGGGGCCGCCGATGGCGACGATATCGGCCGCGCTCGTCTCGTTCGACAGCGCTTCGAGCAGGCCGTCCCAGCGGGGCCGCTCGCCGTCGAGCGTGCGACCGCCGAGTTCCGCCGTGTAGTCCACCGGCCCGAACACGAGCCCGGAGAGCCGGGAGTCTGTTGCGTACTGGCAGATCTCACGAAGGTCCGAGCGGCCGGGGGCCGTCTCCAGAATGATCGCCATCTCCAGTGCTCCCTCGGTAAGTCCGGCGTCGCGCTCCGCGTCAGCGACGACCCCTGCGGCGTCGCGTACGTCGTCGAGGCGGCCGGTTTTCGGGAAGACGAAGCCATCGAGTTCCTCGCCGACCTCCTCGGCTAGGCGAGTCACCTGCTCGATGCCGCGCTCGCGGGCGTCGGCGTCGTCGTAGGCCCACTCGACACGGGGGAGGATGTCCCCGGCGAAGTCGTCGGCATGGTCCGGAATGTGCTCGACGATGTTGTCGACGGCCTCGTCTTTCATCGACGGCGCGGTGCCGTCCTCGATGTCGGGAACGAGCCAGTCGGGGGCCTGAAACCCCTCGCTGGTGAGTCCCGAGACGAGGAACTTCGCGCTGTTGTCGTTTGGTATCGCGGCCGGTGCGGTCTGGAATGAGCGACAGAGTCGTGTCATGTATCTCGCTGAATGAGTGCGGTTCGCCGGCCCGAGTAGACCGGGGTCTGGTCCTGATTGAACGCGACGTGCTCGAACGTGACCGCGCCGGCCCGCTCCGGTCCGGCGTCGGGGTCGCAGTCGAGGACGCGAGTGAAGCCGTAGATAGTGTCCCCCAGCGTAACGAAGTCGTGGAACCGCTCGTCGGCGAACCGGTGTTCGCGGTAGGTCGCCTCGTCGGAGCGGGCATGTGCCAGCGCAATCGAGCGAGTCACGTCGCCGTACGCGACGATGTCGCCCGACGGCGAGTCGGCCATTTCGTCGCGGTTGTGGTGCTGGCGAGCGGTGTTGAGCGTCGCCAGCGGCAGGCCGGCGACGAGCTGGTCGTCCATCGTCCGTCCACGTTCGTGGCGGTAGGCGACGGCTGCGTGCTCCTCTTGGGCGGTGTCGAGCGCCCGCCGGAAGTCCTCGAAGTACTTGCCATCTGGAGAGACGAGGGTCTCGGGCAGCGCTGGACCGCCTTCGTCTTGCTCCCCGACAGCGCCGCCGTCGGTGGCTGCCGGCTCGCGTCGCGGAATCATATTCGTCCGCTGGTAGGATACCAGTGTCTCACCTGTCTCGCGGTCCCGGCCCTCGGTCTCCCAGGTGACGATGCCGTACTTCGGACGGGACGAGGACGTGCGGGTGTCGACGACGGTTGAGGTGACTGAAAGCGGCGTCCCGGCCGTCACCGGCTGATGGAACGTCACGTCGTCGCGGCCGAGGAAGTAGCCACCCTTCTCCGAGAGGTCCTCGACGGTGATGCCCATCACACACGCCAGCAGATAATCCGGGTGGACCGGGCGCTCGTCGAAGCCGCGTTCGCGGGCGGTGTCGGCCCGCCAGTACGCCGGGTCGTGGTTGAGTGTCTGGCCCATCCACTGCTCGCTGCCGTGATGGGTGAGTCGGAGGCCGGGGTCGTGAGCGAGTTCGTCGCCATCCGCGAAGAACTCGAAGAAGTGCCCCTTCTCTCGGGTGGCAGCCCGGTCGACCATCGAGTCGAACGCCTCGCTGTCCGAGAGGTCCAGCGCGTCGGGGTCGGTCCAGTCAGTCATCGGCCGGCACCTCCTGTGTGGCGTCCCGCCTGGCAAGCGCCCGCCGCATCTCGTTCGTGACGACCATGAACCCCTCGTCGAAACCCATGCCCGGTTTCGCGAGCACCTGCGCGGCGTCGGTCGCCAGCGCGACGTGGGCACAGGCCCGTGCGGAGGTCACGGTCTCGTTGCACGTCCCGCCGACGTAGGCACGGGTGTCCGTGCCGTCGCAGTACAGCACCGCTTCAGCCGAGCGCTGGATGCCCCCGAGGTCCGGCGTCTTTATTTGAACGAGGTCGGCGGCTTCCGCGTCGACGAACGCCTGCACGTCCTCGAAGGTGTTGCACCACTCGTCGGCGACGATGTCCACGTCGACGCCCGCATCGGCCAGTCCGTCGCGGAGTTCAGCCATCTCGGTTATTTGTGCCTGCCGGCCGCCAGCGTCCATCGGTCCCTCAACTTGAAGGGGGTACGGCGCGGCGGCCTCCCGCAGCGTCTCGAAGTAGTCGGTCACCTCGGTCCGGTCGTACGGCGGGCCGAACACCTTCCCGAGGATGCCGTACACGTCGATGTGGAAGCGCGGCGAGTACGGCTCCGGACCGAGAGCGGTCGCCCGGTCGGAGAGCCAGGCGAGGTAATCTCGCAGCCCCTCGCCGTCCTCGCCGACCTTCTCGACGCTGTTGAACAGGCCGTGGGGCAGGACCGGCACGCCCTTGATGAGCATCTTTTCGGCATTGATGCGGCGCTCGTCACCTGACTGCCCGAATACCGGAATCGGCGAGGTCGCCGGCTCGGTGTCGTAGGTGTCGGCAAGCACGTCCGTCGGCGTCTCGCCCCGTGCTTGCGCGGCGGCGTTCAGCAGCGCCTGCGAGACGCCGTAGCGGACCGCGGTGTGGAGCTGGTCGCCGCCCGAGCGCTGGGCGCTCATCTCCTCCAGCATCGTCGCGTTGGCCCCGAACTGGGTTGCGTCCTGCCCGCGGAGCGCGTCGGCGACGGGACCTTCGACGACCGGGCGGTACTTCTCAGCCCGGAACAGCGGGTCGCGGCCGCCGGCCCCGGAGTATTGGACCGCAGCGCAGTCGCCGGTCGCGATGGAGCCGTCGGCGAGTTCGATTTCGACGATGAGGGCTTCGCCGGCCTCGCGGATGCGGTCGAACCCCTCGGTGACCGGCTGACCGTCGTAAGCGAACCCACTCTGTGTCGCCCCGTCCTTGATCGCCTGCTGGTCGTCGAAGAAGAACCCGGAGAGGCCGGGAACCGTTCGAACGTCCTCAATCCGCATCGCTTGCACCCCCCGCAGGGCTGTTGTCGCCGGCCGGCCGCCCGATGAGCTTCCCGTCGCTGATGGCGTCCACGTCGTCGGCGACCATCCGGAACGACTGGTCGCGGCCCTCGGTCTCGGCCCGCTCGCCGAGCCGCGCGGCGTGAATCTCCTTGATGTCGTCCGGAAGCGCGAGGTCCGCGAACTCGAAGATGCGGACTCGGCCGTCGTCGTCTCTGGCCGGCAGCACCGCGCCCTTGGCGGCGTCGCTGGGTGCAAAGGGCACGTCCAGCGCACCGCTGTCGAAGGCGTTGATAACGCCCTGTGCAACGTCGCCGTCACCGGCCTCGTAGATAGCGTCCATCAGCGCCCGTGTCTCCCGTTCGATGAGCGCCTGTTCCTCGTCGATACCCCCGAGGTCGATGTCCTGTTCGATCATCATATCGATAAGCTGTCTCGTCGTTCGCAGTCCGGCCGCGTTGGCCTCCTTCGTCGGCACGCCCTGGAACTCCTGGGCGGACTTCGTGATGACTTTGTCCGGCTGGGCGACGGCCGCCGTCGCGCCGCCGAGACTGATGACGCCGTTGGCCCGCGCCTCGTCGGGCGGGAACCCTCCCATCCACTCGTGGAAGACGGTCGTGACAGTCACCTCGTCGCGGAGGTATTCGTTGCCGAGCTTCCGCAACGCTCGCAGCGCCGCCACGTCCTGCACGAGGTTTCCGACCTGTCCGTAGCCCAGCGTGAGCGACCGGACACCCTGTGTCGCAGCAAGCTCGCCCTCCACGAGCATCACCGCGATGGCGATGCTCGGCGGGACGAGGGTGCCGGTCAGCGGGCCGAAGGGCTCGCGGTTGATGGTCACGCCGCGCTCGGTGTAGGCCCCGCAGAGCCGGTCGACGAACTGCCAGTGTTCGATGGTCGTCGCGAGGTCGTGTCGCTTCGTGTACGGAATGTTGTAGGAAATCGGCCCGCCCTCGAAGCTCTGAAAGCCGCCGGCGAGCGTGACCATGGCCAGTAGCCGGGCGTCCGGCGTGCCGTGGCGAACCTCGACCGGGGCGTCTAGCGCCCGGATGAGCCGCCGGCAGTCCTCGACGCCGTGATTGACCGCTGGAAACCCGTTCAGTTCGTTTTCGTCGCTGCCGCGGGAGGCGGCCAGTCCCTCCTCCGCTTTCTCATACTCGTTGTCCCGCGTGTACGAGTCGATGGTCGTCGGCAGGAGGTCCGCGCCGCCCTCGTCCTGCAGGTACCGCAGCAGGTCGATCTGTTCTTCGAGGCAGGGGACGCCCGCCCGCGGCTGGAGGAGCGGCTGGTCGGCGGACTCCAACACTTGGGCGAACTGCTTTGAGGCCGGCAGCGACTCGTGGAAGGCGATAGCCTCCTCGAAGTCGACTTCGCGGCCTGTGTGCCAGTTGTCTCTGAGGTCGTTTGCGATGCGCTGTAGCTGGTCGTCGCTGAGTCGCTCGTCAGTTGGCATAGTCACCCGTCAACCCTGATCTGCTCCGCCTCTGTTGTCGTCAGTTGCAGGTCTTCGCGGAGCATCTCGATTGCCTCCTCCGGGTCCGTCTCCGCGTCGAAGACGCGGTCGAAACCCATCTGTTGGAAGGTCGCCTGCGTCTCCTCGAAGTCGGACTGTCCGACGGCGAGGTTCCCACCGACGTACGTGAGCACGTCGAGGCCGGCGTCGTCGAGCTCGTCGTGCAGCCCCTCGCAGTCCTGGCGGGCGTGCCCGTACAGCGAGGATACCAGTACTGCCTCGGCGTCATGAGATTTCGCGGCGGAGACGAACTCGTCCTGTGCGGTCTGGACACCGAGGTTGATGACCTCGAAGCCAGCGGCCGAGAGCGCCTGCTCTAGAATCGTGATGCCGACGACGTGCGCGTCGGAGCCAATCACGCCGAGGATAACGGTCCGGGGCATGTACTTCCCCGTCATCGGCGGGTAGTGATAAACCTAATGGTCTTTCATGATAATATGGCCTTAAGGAATTTATAACGGACGTTCAAGAAGGTTTATGCGGCCGCCCCGTCGTGGTTTTCGCATGGGTGCGCTTGACGACTTACGTGTGCTCGACCTGACACAGGTCCTCGCCGGACCGTACTGTACGATGTTGCTCGCAGACATGGGCGCGGACGTGGTAAAGGTCGAACGCCCCGGCGGCGACCTCATCAGGTCGAACCCGCCGTTCGTGAGCGACGGCGACGAAGAAGCCTACGGCGGGTACTTCCAGAGCGTCAACCGTGGGAAACGCTCGCTTGAACTCGACCTCGGGGACGCCGATGACCGCGAGGCGTTCCTTTCGCTCGTCGAGCGCGCAGACGTGGTGGTCGAGAACTTCAAAGCCGGCACGATGGAGAAGTTCGACTGCGGCTACGAGACGCTACGAGAGTACAACCCGGACCTCATCTACTCTTCCATCCGGGGCTTTGGCGACCCGCGAACGGGCGAAACCCATCGACAGGGCCAGCCGTCGTTCGACCTTATCGCGCAGGCGTTGGGTGGCGTCATGGAAATCACGGGGCAGTCGGACGGCCCGCCGACGAAGGTCGGCCCTGGCGTCGGCGACCTCTTCACTGCCGTACTGAACGCTGTCGGCATCCTCGCGGCCGTGCACCACCGCGAGCGCACTGGGGAGGGGCAGTACGTCGATACGGCGATGTACGACTCGATGGTGTCGCTGTGTGAGCGAACAGTGTACCAGTACTCCTGTGATGGCGAGTCACCGACGCGGCAGGGGAACTCGCATCCGACGCTGTTCCCGTACGACTCCTTCGAGGCCGCCGACGGCCACGTCGTCATCGCGGCGTTCGCCGACGGCCACTGGGAGGCGCTGTGTGAGGCGATGGAGCGCCCGGATCTCGCCGCGGACTATCCAGACGCCGGCAGCCGGATCGCGAACCGGGAGTCCCTGCGCCGCGAGATTGCCGACTGGACCGCCACCATCGATTCGGAAACGCTCCTTGACCTGCTCGAAGGGCGCGTGCCGGCTGCGCCGGTCCAGAACACCGCTGATATCTTCGACGACCCGCACATCCACGACCGGGAGATGCTCACCGATGTCGACCAGCCCGGTGCCGACGAGCAGATAACCATCGCCGGCAGTCCGATAAAGATGACCGAGACGATGCCCTCGCCCGGTGGTCGCGCGCCGCTACTAGACGAGCACAGGACGGAACTGCTTGATGAAGTCGGGGTTGAAACGGACACTAATCGCGTCGAAAGCGACGACTAATCGGCAACTGCCGGCAATTTTCACCACATCAGGGCAGGACCATTATCTATCATGAGCCGTAGAATAGGCTATGGTCGAAGTTCCAGATGCACTCAGTACATTGTTCAGTGCGCGAGTAGAGACTGACGGGGACCGATATATTGTCGAGATTCCGAAAAGCGAAGTGTCCCACGGAGCGATTTCGCCGGGCGAGACCTACCGCGTTGGCCTGCTATCGCAGGTCGATGCCGACTCGTCGGCGACAGCCCAGCCGCAGACGCCTACACAGGAGACCAATCCGGCACGAGCCGACACCGGTGTCCCGCAACCGCCGGTCGACGAGGGCGAAATCCGAAACGTGACCATCGAATCGCTCGGCGACCAGGGCGACGGCATCGCCAAGGTTGAACGCGGATACGTCGTCATCGTCCCCGACGGCGAACCGGGCGACTCGCCGACCGTCGAGATCGAGACCGTACAGGAAAACGTCGCGTTTGCGAGCGTCGTCGACAACGACGGCCACACTGTATAGCGGTATCGTCGCGTCTTCAGTGGCCCAGTGACCGCCGGGCTGGAAGCCTACTGGGCAGGAACAAACGGCCACAGCAGGGCCGTGAAACCGACAGACCCCTACTTGAATGGAATCTGTCGGACGTTGTAGAGGTCGAAGAACGACTAGTAATCACAGCATCACAAACGTTTATATGATTTAAATCCGGTATTTAAAACACTATATGGTCGACCCAAAAGAGAGCATTGACATCGAAAATGTCGTTGCTTCGACCGGTATCGGACAAGAACTCGACCTTGAGAGCGTCGCGATGGACCTCGAGGGTGCCGACTACGACCCGGAGCAGTTCCCGGGCCTCGTCTATCGGACACAGGACCCCAAATCTGCCGCGCTCATCTTCCGGTCGGGCAAGATCGTCTGCACGGGTGCGAAGTCGACGGACGACGTCCACCAGAGTCTGCGTATCGTCTTCGACAAGCTCCGTGATCTGAACATTCAGGTCGACGACGACCCCGAAATCGTCGTCCAGAACATCGTCAGCTCCGCGGACCTCGGGAGTTCGCTCAACCTCAACGCCATCGCCATCGGCCTCGGGCTCGAGAATATCGAGTACGAGCCCGAGCAGTTCCCGGGCCTCGTCTACCGACTTGACGAACCCGATGTGGTCGCGCTGCTGTTCGGTTCGGGGAAGCTCGTCGTCACCGGTGGCAAGCGCAAAGAGGACGCCGAAGAAGCCGTCGACACCATTGTCGAACGCCTGAGCGACCTCGGCCTGCTGGACTAGCGGCTCGGTGCCAGTGACTGGGCGGCAGCCAGTCACAGCCCGTTTTTCGGTTCACTGCGGTCCCGACGCGACTCGCACAGAGCGACTGCGACGGACGGGAACCCCGCGGTTCAAATACCGGGACGACTAACCCCGTTCCGATGGGAGACCCCGCCTCGACGGGCACGGAGTCCTGGCGCACGTATTTCGGCTTCGACGAGCCCTACGAGAATCAGGCCGACGCCGTCGAACGAGCCATTGAGGCGGGCAAGGCACGCGGCTTTCTCGCGATGGAAGGCCCATGCGGGACGGGCAAGACGATGGCCGCGCTCACCGCCGGCGCGACCCTGGTCCGCGATACGGACCTGTACGAGCGGATGGTCGTCGTCACGCCGGTCAAACAGCAACTCCAGCAGTTCGTCGACGACCTGCGAGCGCTCAATGCCGGTATCGAGGAGCCGTTCGCCGGCATCTCGCTCGTCGGGAAGCGCGATCTCTGTCCGTACGGTCGCGAGGGGCAGTTCCCGGACGACGTGGGGACACACGACCGCTGTGAGGACCTCAGAGAGGCGACGGCACGATTGGTCGAAGACGACGGGCACTCGGATGGCGCGGCCGTCGCAGACGCCGCAATCGCCGGTGAGGCCGACGACGACCAGTGGTGGGACCCGCGGAAGGGACAGGACCTCGCTGCGGCCGCACGCCCCGACGCAACCGACCAATCGACCCTTGGCGACGACACACTTCAGACGGCCGGCGCGGCCTCGCCGTACCGGCAGGCCCAGCCAACGGCTCCGGAGTCGATGGCAGAGGGATCAGACCCGCCGCTGTACTGTCCGTTCGAGGCGGACTGGTACGCTCGCAACAAAGGCTCGCCCGTCGACTTCTCGGCCGGGGCGGAGCACGTGGTGACGATGGACGACTACCTCCCGGCGGCGACGGAACGCGGGACCTGTCCCCACCGGGTGATGAGCGTGATGTTGAACGAGGCCGACGTCATCGTCGGGAACTACAACCACCTATTCGATCCGGGCTCTCGTCCGCTGCTGGCGGACGTGCTCGACAACCAGACGCTCGTCATCGTCGACGAGGCGCATCGCCTCGAGGAGCGCGTCCGGGACCTCCTGTCGGACCGCCTCGGCCGCCAGAGCCTCGTGCAGGCGCGCAACGACTGCACGACGCTCATCCAGCGCGCCCAGCAGAGCGCCGACCACAAGGCGCAGGTCCGTGAGGTGCTGTCCGCTCGGGAGGTTCCGCTGGACGCTGTCGACCAAGCCCGGAAGTTCTATGACGACCTCGTCCGGTGGCTCGACAACCGCGTCGAGTCCTTCCTTGACGCCGAACACGAGGGCTGGCGCGCGGACCCGTCGGTGCTACCGGAACACGGTAGGGAGATTCCGCTTCGGGACCCCGACACGGTCGAGCAGGACGAACTGACCGAGTGGGCCGAGCAGAAGGGCTACGACGGGTCACTCTGGCGCTCGCTGTCGAAGGTCGGGGCCGCCGTCGAGGACGCGATCGACCAGCTCGGCCTGACCCGCCAGCCGGTGTGTGCTGCCGTCGGCGTGCTGGCCGGCCAGTGGTGGGAGCGCGACCACGCGACGTTCCTCCGGGAGATCGAACTGGAACACTCGCCGAACCACGGCCAGACCCTCGAAGCCGATTACCAGGCCGTCTACACGCCGGGCCTGCTGTGTTACAACTGTATGCCCGCGACGGCCCTGCGGAACGTCTTCGACGACCTCGGTGGCGGTGTCCTGATGAGCGCGACGCTGGAGCCGCTAGACGTGTTCACCCGCGTGTCGGGACTGGACTCGATGGCCGAGACGGGCTCGACGGCCCCCGACGAACAATCCGGCGATGGAAGACCAGTCCGGTCGACGACCTACGACCTACCGTTCCCGCCCGAGAACCGGGCGTCGTACCTCGTCGACGCGACGCCGTTTACTGCGCGCAACCGGGGCGACCCCGAAATGATGCGCCCGCTCGGTGACAACTGGAATCCGACGCGAGACGAGTACGCACAGGCGCTGCGCGCGCTGGCTCGTTCGCCCGGAAATGTGATGGTGGCGATGCCGAACTACCGGGAGGCGCGCTGGGCCGGCGCGTATCTGCAGGAGGCCGTCGAGAAGCCGGTCCTCGTGGACGAATCATCGAGCAACGAGGAGACCGAACGGCTGAAACGCGAGTTCTTCAGTGGCGACGGGAAAGTCATGGTCACGTCGACGCGCGGGACGCTGACCGAGGGCGTCGACTACGACGGCGAGAAGCTATCGACCTGCGCGGTCGTGGGCATTCCGCTGGTGAACATCGGGTCGCCGCGCGTCCGGGGCGTCCAGCGAGCATACGGCGACGCCTTCGGCGAGGACAACGCCTTCGAGTATGCCCTGACAGTCCCGGCTGTGCGGCGCGCGCGCCAGGCCATCGGCCGCGTCATCCGCGGCGTTGACGAGGTCGGCGTGCGGGCGCTAGTCGGCCGCCGGTACACACCAGATGCGCGGCATTCGGTGTATCCGTACCTGCCCGCCGGCGAGCGCGAGGAATTCACCCGGATGACGCCCGATTTCCTCGCGAGCCAACTGGATTCGTTCTGGGCCGACCACCAGTAGCGCCGCCCGGTGATTAACCGGAAGATTTCGTCGCCAGCGGAAGGCATTTACATCGTGGAACGAGTGTACCTATAGATGCCCGAGTGTCAGAACTGCGGTGAATTCGTAACCGAGCAGTACGTACGGGTTTTTACACCAGAAGCCGTCGAAGGTCATGGCCCCCGGGTCTGTCCAAACTGCGAGGACAAACTCCGGGACGGCGCGGACGTCCGTGAAGCGCGGTCTTCGAGACAGTAGGACACCTCTTTTTCGGGAAGTACTCAAGGCCAGACGAGCGTAGCTTCTGGCATGAGCGAACTCGACGTCGAGGCAGTCGACGACATCGATGCACCCGCAGGAATCGACGCAGCGGAGTACGTCCTCTACGGCGGGAAAGGCGGGGTCGGCAAAACGACGTGTGCGGCGGCCACCGCGCTGGCCTCTGCGCGCGATGACACGGCGACGCTCGTCGTCTCCACGGACCCTGCCCACTCGCTGTCGGACACACTGGAAGCGGACATCCCAGCAACGCCGACGCGCATCCGCGAGGATATCCCGCTGTACGCCGCAGAGATCGATCCGGAGGCCGCCGTCGGCGAGGGGCCCCTCGGTGTCGAGGAAGACGCACTGGGCGGTGTGGGCGAACTCCTCGGCGGCGATGGGATGTTCGGTGGTGGCGCGGGCGGCGCAGCAGGCGCAGGCCAGACCGAGGACCCCATCGGCGGCGAGGAGGGACTCCTTGGCGGGTCGATGCCCGGAGCTGACGAGGCCGCGGCGCTCCGGCTCCTGCTGGATTACGTCGACGACGACCGCTTCGACCGCGTCGTCATCGACACCGCACCAACCGGCCACACCCTCCGTCTGCTGGAACTCCCCGAGACGATGGATTCGATGGTCGGGAAGATTCTCCAGCTTCGCGAGCGGTTTTCGGGGATGATGGACAACCTCACGGGAATGTTCGGCGATGATCAGGATGTCGACGCCGAGGCTGGTATCGAGGACTTACAGGAGCTGTCGGACCGGATCGAGCACCTGCGGTCGATTCTGCAGGACCCACGGAAGACGGACTTTCGCATCGTGATGGTGCCCGAGGAACTGTCCGTTGTCGAATCCGAGCGATTGCTCGCACAACTCGGCGAGTTCAACATCCCCGTCAGTACCGTCGTCGTCAATCGCGTGATGCAGAACCCGAGCGAGGTGCTCGGCGAAGACGTGGACATCGCCGGCCCGAACCACGCCGACTGTGAATTCTGTGCGCGACGCTGGCAAGTCCAGCAGGACGCCCTGGCCCGGTCACAGGACATGTTCCGCGGCCACGACGTCCGCCGCGTGCCGCTGTTCGCCGAGGAAGTGCGTGGCGAACGGTTGCTGTCAGTTGTGGCAGCCTGTCTGGACTGAACTGGGCGAAGGCGGCGGTTAGCTCGTCAACTTTCGGATGACGCCGAACGCTGCATCGCGCCACCGCGCCGGCAGGTAGTCGAGCATGAGAAGTAGCTGTGCGCCCTGTCCGACGGGATACCGTGGTTCGGGGTCGCTGGCGTTGGCAGCGTCACGGATAGTCAGCGCAACCGTTCCGGGTGTGACAGAGAGCGCGTCCTGAATCCCGACGAGATTCGAATCTTCGTGGGCCTGATACAGCCAGTCGTACGCGCCGGACGTATCCAGGTCGTCGAGTTCTTCGTCGGCGCGGTCGTCGAAGTTAGTCTCAACCGGCCCGGGTTCGACAAGTACCACGTCGATGCCGAACCCTTCGACCTCCATCCGGAGCGCGTCGCTGAGCCCCTCAAGGGCGAACTTCGAGGCGGCGTAGCCACCCTGGTTCGGGAACGCGATACGGCCCGCGACGCTGGAGACGTTGACGATGGTCCCGTTCTCCCGGGCACGCATGTGCGGGAGCGCCTCGCGGATGAGTCGGTGCGGGCCGTAGAGGTTCACGTCGAACTGCTCGTGTAACGCCGCCGTCGATACGTCCTCGACCGCACCAAACTGTGCGTAGCCGGCGTTGTTCACGAGACAATCGAGCCGCCCCTCGGACTCAATGAGCGCCTCGACAACACGCTCGCATTCGCGCGGGTTCGTCACATCGAGTTCGGCGGTTTCACAGCCCGCCTCTTCGAGGTCTTCGATGTCCGATTCCTCGCGGGCGGTCGCCCAGACAGTCCAGTCGTCGGCCAGGAACGCCTCGGCACTCGCCCGTCCGATACCCGAGGACGCACCCGTAATCAGCACCGTCTTCGCCATGTGTTGGCCGGGAGAACACACCCCGGGAAGTTATACTGTCGGTTATCCGAACGAGCTACTCGACGGTCGCCTTCGCCTCGTCGGCGTAGCTGTCGGCCAGCCGGGTCGGCTCGGGGAGCTTGTAGCCGTCTGCAGTGGCTTCGACGATATCCGCCGCGGAGCTTGCGCTGACGCGATGGCCGGGGCTGACGATAAGCGGATTGACATACCGATTCGGTGAGTCGTACTGGCGTGTCTGGACCGCGTGGCCGATGATGGTCCCGCCGGGGCAGGTCTCGACGCTGTCGTCGGCTGCAATCGGAATCCGCGTTCCCTCCGGGTACGTCTCGTCGAGCGACTGTTCCGGCGTGCCACAGAGGAGGTTCTTGGCCACGCCGACGGCCGGCACGTCCAGCGTGACGCCGATGTGTGTGGCCAGCCCGGCTTCCCGGAAGTGGATGCGGCCGCTGCCGTCGACGAGTACCACGTCGGGGTCGGTCTCCAACTCCGCAAACGCGGCCAGGATTGCGCCGCCTTCGCGGAACGACAACAGGCCGGGAATGTACGGAATCTCGGTGCGTTCGACGGCGCTGACCCGCTCGATGACCTCGCCGTTCCGTAGCACGACAATCGCCGAGACGGCCTTGTCGTCGACGAACGCCTGGTCGACGCCGGCGACGAGCGGCGCGTCCGTCGTATCGTCGCCAGCACCCAGCGTGGTCTGGTCGCTGTCCGGCGCGTCTCCGGCGGGCGCGATTGTCTCGGGTGAAAAGTCCAGGTCGTCTTCGAACCGCGCAGCCTGGGCGATGTCGCGTTGCAACTCCTCCATCTCAGCCTGCGAGAGCGACGGGTCTGGGACGAACTCGGGGCGAGCCGGGTGCATCGTCATGGACGACGCCGGCCCGGACCGCCCGGTCCACCGGGGCCGCCTGGGCCGCCGCCACCGCCGAACTGTATCTGGCCGGGCATCCGGGTCTGGCCCTTGATTCTCTGGCCGTACCAGAGTCCGATGATGAGGCCGATAAGATGGGCGAGATGCGCGATGTTTCCGCCGAGCAGGCCGGCCCCCATCGGATTGAGCGACCCGAAGATGCTCAACAGGAAGTAGAAGCCAGTGATTGCCCAAATTGGGACAGGAATCAGGAAGTACAGGTAGACGCGGAGGTCCGGTTTCAGGACCGTCAGGAACGCCATGATCGCCAGCGCCGCGCCGCTGGCTCCGAGGACACCGGCGGACGTTCCCTGAACTGCCTGTATTGCGATCTGTCCGAGGCCCGCCAGTGCGCCGGAGACGAGGAAGAAGATCGCGAACTTCTTCGATCCGATCTGCTGCTCGACGATCCGGCCGAAGAAGTAGATGATAATCCCGTTCCCGAAGATGTGATAGAACCCGCTGGGGTCATGTGAGAACACCGACGTGACCCATGTCCAGACGTATTCGGGGTGGCTCGGGCGGAGGACAAACAGCGTGTTGAACGCCTCTGGTCCGAGGGAAAGGCGGACGATGTTTTCGAGGATAAAGAAGATACCCATAATGGCCAGGAACAGGTACGTGACGTTCCCCCGAAAGTACGCCAGCGGCCCGCCCGGCCCGGTGTTGATACCGAGCCGGTCGGTGACGCCGCCCCCGGAGGCCTGGCCACTGTTTACACTCTCGTCGAACCCGCTGTCGAACACGCCACCCGGATCGCTCCAGTTATCGAGTCCGGGGCAATCGTGGGCCTCGGGCAGTCTGTGTTCCGCGCAGTAGGTCCCGCCGCAGTGCCCACACTGGTACGGCATGTTCTCCTGCTTTCCACAGGCATCGCACTCCGACATTGTACTACGATATGAGTGGACGGTGGAAAGGGATTGTGCTTACAGTGGGACAGCCACTGGCAGACCGCTACGATACTGCGATGTCTGCGCTAGTAGAATCAAAAGGCGGCACAGCAGCTAAACAGCGACTCACTCGCCAACGTCGGGGTTGCTTTCGGCATCTCGAAGTACACCGATCCACGCCGGGTCGCCGTCGTACTCGATCGACCCGCCGGACACCTCGATGGTCCGCGTTTCGCCGTCAGCCTGTCGGCCCTCAAACTCCGAATGGAACGTTTCGAGCTCGTCTGAGTCCGCTCCTCGGAGTGATTCGGGAAGTCTGTCGCCGTCGCCCTCCGCCGTGAGAAGGGCCGGTGATTCGTCGATGAGATCACTCTGGTCATAGTCGAAAATGTCCGCCAGCTTCTGGTTCACGTAGACGAACGCCCCGTCCTGAATGATACAGACGCCCGCGAGCTCCTGTTCGACGAGCCGTTGATACCACGAGAGGGCGTTCCAGAACCGTTGCTCGGTGCGATGTTGCTCAACGGCGTTCTCGATGCGATTGGCGAGAACGTCGTACGTATCTGATCTACCCCCCTTTTGCATATAGTCCGTGACGCCCGATGCGATCGCCTCGCTCGCGATCTCCTCACTGCCCTTGCCAGTGAACAGAATGAACGGGATGTCCTGGTACTGCTCGCGGACGAGTTCCAGAAACTCCAGTCCGTCAGTGTTTGGCATATCGTAGTCGCTGACGATACAGTCGACCTGCTCGGTCCGGAGGAAATCAAGCGCGGCGACGGCGCTGGTCTTCGTCACGACATCGAAGTCGTCGTTGATGCGTTCGAGGTACACCTCGACTAGCTCACCAACCTGTGGATCGTCGTCGACGTGCAACACCGTACACTCCTGAGACTGCTCGACTTTCGCCAGCGGAATCGGGACCTCTGTCCGCATCTCGTCGCGTCGGTCCACTGATTCAGTCCGGAGAAGCGGTGTATGTCTCNAACAGTTAAATCCGGAAACTAATATGCAAAAAGAGCCGCCAGCAATCATCGATTCCAGCAAGTAGTCGCGATTGTTGCATGCATCGACCCCCCTGCGTCCGACCCCTGAAGCGAGCCAGCAGGACGTATATATCCTGAATAATTGTCTTCTGATTTCCAGTTACACATCAATACTAAACCCTGATTATCAATTACATACCTGCATACTAAACGCTACTGATGGGGGGTATCGGTAATTTCTCCGCGTCTGCACGCACAATCCCTGTGTGATTTTTCCTTCTAAACTCGTGCTCTTGGCCTTGTGCATATTAGTTTCCGGATTTAACTGTTAATTCTATGCTTAATACAATATATAATATGTAGGTACTTTTCAAATAAATTTAATTATCTGCCTGCCATCATCGAAGTTGTATCATGTCAGATACCACCATGCGCGAATACCTCGCAGAGCACCCGAAAATGGCCGGCGCACTGTTCACCCTCCTGATGCTACTGTCACAGGCAGGGACTGCAGCAGCTAACAACAATATATACATTGGACCGTAGAGTATAGCAATAGCAGATCTAATAGCTCACGACAAGTTATTCTTCCCAGAAATCAGCTGATATCCTCGAGTTCCATCGAATTACTCCAATAGAGGTTCTCGTCAGTCCTGACTGGAACTTGTTGCATCTGAAGGAACTCAGACAATTCTGAGCTAGAGATGGTGAACTTTCCAATCGATCCTGGGGATAAAAAATACTCTTGACAGTCCTCGAAAAACGGAAATATGATTGCTCCTAAGCCTTTGTTGTCCATTGAATATGCTATCATTTCTACATTATATCCCGCTGCAGTAGCAGAGATATCCAGCAAATTTGGTGTCCCATTTTTTGTTTGTGCAACCGTCACACCACCGTCACCCACAACAATGTACTGCCCACCAAGTACGCTCTCACCGCGTGCGATAGTAAGCGCCGCGCGAAGCGGGAAGCCACAGTTCAACAGCCGGGCAACCGTCTCCCCAATGCGAACCGCGCCGTCGTTCAGGACTTCGTTGAGCGTGACGATGCCGGCGATTGCACCCTTCTCGACGAGCGCCAAGCCCTGATTGTACGAGTTGCAGGCGTTTAGCAGGAACGTGTCGATGCCGACCGAGTCGACCGTCGTCACGTCGAGCTTGCCATCGGAGCAGACGAAACCGTCGTGTTCGGTGTGGCCGATGTAGTGGAAGAATTCCGCGTCGGTCGTGAGGACCGTTCTGAGTTCCGCCGTCGTCAAGTCGTCGTGGACCGTGACATCGAACGGCAGATCGTCGCGGGTACCGTACACGTCATCGACGACCTGCCGTTCCTCGTCCATCCGGGCGTCGTTCTGGACGACGCGAATCGTGATGTCCTCGGCGTTCGTATCGCGGTCAAGTCGGTGTTCGAACGCTGCTTTGGTCAGCTTGCTCGCACCGATGGGGATGCTGTCCCCGATCCAAGCCTGTTCGAGTGAGTTCTCGGCCTGTGGCTCGACGTAGTCCGTCTCGGCTGTGGGAGTGTCAGTTTCGGAACTCGCGGCGCGGGTGATGACATCGTCGCGGGTGAATTCAGCCTCGGCCTCCGCCGGCACGCTTGCCTGATTCAGCCGCTGTTGCTGATGCGTTCGGACGATAGCCAGATCGTCGACGACATACGGGAGCTGTTCCGCGTTCGCCGGCTCCGGGTCGATATGTGTCGTCAGCCGCCACTTCGGAATGTGGTCCTCGATAACGTCGTACGGGACCTGCAAATAGGTGGCGACCTGCTCCGCCAGCGGCCGCTGATACAGTGATTCGAAGTCGAGATCGACGTAGGGCTCGATGGCCGAACGCTCGTGCAAGTCGATCTTGTGGAACCCCTCAGTGCGTGTGACACAATCGAGGAAGAACAGCCGTTTGAGCGTCCGTCCGACCTCGGATTCGAAGCCTTGTGCGGTGTCGAGTGAATACGTAAATCCTGTGTCGGTCGTGAGCCGTGGCTCAGATGCGGGAGCAAGTGAGGCACCGAGGTAGTACGAAAGCGGCGCGGCGACGAAGATAGACGCGAGATCGGGCGGGAGTTCGAGCGTGACACCGGTATCCGGACTGTCGATATCCGCTGGGATGTCCAGCGTATCACCGATTTCAAGCGCCGGCGGGTGGCCGCGGAGCGTCGGATAGGAGCGCTCTGGGTCGTGGGCCTTGAGCGCCGACCCGAAGGTCTCGACCGCGGCCATGACGTCCGCCGGTTGCTCGGTCGTCGTGACCGTGGCCGCCGGGCGGTCGTGCTGGGAGCGAGCGCCGATGAGCAGGTCCGTCGGAGCGTCGAACTCGATTCGGGTCCGGTCCGAGTCGACGGTGACCTCGACTTTGGTGTCCTCGACCCGCATGTACGTCTTGATCTGCGTCAGCGGGTCCAGTACGTAATCATCCGCCGGCAGCGTCTCAGACTCGAACTGCGCGACCTCGGCGGCTATCGCGCCGTCGTCGTCACGGACGTACACCATGACCACTGTCGGTAGTTCGATAGCGCGCGTCCGTATCCGGACAGCGTCCCCGACGGGATACTGAAACACGTCGGTCTCCGCCTCTCTGAGGGCGATTGGGGTCGGCGTGTGTATCCGGTAGCGCTGGCGCTCGATCTGGTCAATGACCGCGAGCCCAGGACGGTCGTCAAGCGGTTCGAACGTTAGAGTCATGTAATAAACGAGGGGGGCAGTATTACTCTCGTACGATGAGAACGACAGAGACAATGAAAAAGATATCGCCGACTTAGTTTATTTCAGTCGGGACCGCTCACTGAGTCTCCCTGAAACACGGAGGCTGAACGGGCACACGTGGGTAGAGCAAAAACAGGCACCGCCGCGCAAGCCTTAGTGGCCGATGGGCGAAGCGGGTAAGGGCACCCCGGTCTAACATCCGGTAGTGAAAGAGTTCGAGCGCAAACAGTTGCTAGAGCGCATCGAACGCGACAGCGCGACCGTCGGTGCTGACATCCCCGACGAGATCACCATTCAGGGCGAGGAGATCGAACTCCAGTCGTTCGTCTTCGAGATCAAGCGTCGGGAGACGATTCCACGAGGCGAGCGCGAGCGCGTCGAACAAGCTAAGAAGAACCTGCGGCGCGAGCGCCTCCAGCGCAAGCAACGGATCGAGGACAACGAAGTGAGCTACGAACGCGGCGAGGAGCTTGCCACGGCTATCATCGGCATCGACCGGGCGCTGAACGCCCTCGAACAGCTCGGTGCGGCGAACATCGAACAGGAAGCACAGGCCCAGGAGACGGCCGACAGGAAGCGCTGGATGCAGTTCCTCCAGAAAGCGCTGGGACATGAGGACGCGGACTCCGGCACGGGTCGTGCCGGGCGGAGCTACTAACATGAGCCGGAACGACGAAATCGCAACACTGCTCGAAGAGTTCGCTGACCTGCTGGACGCGAAAGGCGTCGAGTACAAGCCCCGGGCCTACCGCCGGGCGGCCGAGAACATCAGGGACTTCCCCGGCGCAATCGAGGGACTGGCCGCCGAGGGCGAGGACAGCGTCGGTGAAATAGACGCCGTCGGCGACGCCATTTCTTCGAAGGTGGTCGAATACGTCGAGACCGGCGAAATCGAGGAGCTGACCGAACTCCGCGAGGAGCTTCCCGTCGAGATGGACGCACTCACAGCGGTCGAGGGGGTTGGGCCGAAATCCGTCGGCTCGCTGTACGAGGCGCTGGGCATCACCACTCTTGATGAACTGGAAGCCGCCGCCGAGGCCGGCGAGATACAGGCGGTCTCGGGCTTCGGCGCGAAAACAGAGCAGAACATCCTCGACAACATCGACTTCGCCCGTGAGGCCCACGAGCGGTCGCTGCTCGGCGAGGCCCGACCGTACGGTGACCGGATTCGGAGTTACATGGCCGCCGGTGACGCCGTGACCGAGTGCGCGCTCGGCGGCTCGATTCGCCGCTGGCGACCGACCATCGGCGACGTAGACGTGCTCGTGGGGACCACTGACCCCGATGCCGTCGTCGAGCGGTTCGCCGACTGGGACGGCCTCGACCGGATTATCGAGTCCGGTGACACAAAAGCCAGCGCCTACGCTGACGACGTTCGGGTCGATCTTCGGATCGTCGACCCATCGGAGTTCGGCGCAGCGCTACAGTATTTCACCGGGAGCAAGGACCACAACGTGGCGGTCCGAAACCGCGCTATCGAGCAGGACCTGAAAGTCAACGAGTACGGCGTCTTTGATGTCGAGGGCGTCGAAGACGATGACCAGCGGGCTGGCGAACTGGTGGCCAGCGAAACCGAGGAAGCGGTGTACGACGCCCTAGGCATGGACTGGGTCCCGCCGGAACTTCGAGAGAACCGCGGCGAAGTCGAGGCTGCCGCGGACGGGGCACTCCCGGACCTCCTCACCGAGGGCGAGGTCCGTGGTGACCTCCACACCCACACGAACTGGTCGGACGGCGGCAACAGTATCACGGAGATGGTTGAGGGTGCCGCGGACTTCGGTCACGATTACCTCGCCGTCACGGACCACGCAACCGGGCCGGGGATGGTCGGTGGAGTCGGTGTCCCGGACGAGAAGCTCCGTGAGCAGCTCGGCGAGGTCGAATCCGTTGGGGCGGGCGCTGACATCGACGTATTCACGGGCGTTGAAGCGAACATCGCAGCGGACGGCAGTCTCTCCGTTGCCGATGACCTGCTGGGGGAACTGGACGTGGTGGTCGCTTCACCCCACGCCGCGCTGGACGGGGACGGAACGGATCGCCTCGTCGCGGCCGCACAACACCCCGACGTGAACGTCATCGGGCATCCGACAGGCCGGTATCTCAACCGTCGTGAGGGGCTGGACGTGGATGTGGAGCGGCTCGCGTCTGTCGCTGCCGACAATGACACGGCGCTGGAAATAAACGCCAACCCCGCCCGCCTAGATCTTGGCGGTGGCGCGGTCAAGCAGGCCATCGAGGCCGGGGCGACAATCGCCATCAACACGGACGCCCACAGTCCGGGTAACTTCGACCTCCTGCGCTACGGCGTCCACACGGCGCGGCGAGGCTGGGCCGAAACGGGCGACGTTCTGAACACCCGCGACGCCGAGGGCCTTCGAGAGTTCTTCGATGCCTGACGACACCCCCAGCGACCGGCTCGTGCTCGATGCGATGCTCGGCAAGCTCGCCACCTATCTTCGGATGTGTGGCTACGACACGGCCTACGCGCTGGACCGGGACGCCGAGGCTGACGACGACCTCCTCGCGATAGCGGAACGTGAGGACCGGCTGGTGATAACTCGGGACAGCGACCTCGCCGCCCGCGCAGCCGAGAGCGTGCTCCTTACCGAGCGGGAGGTTGACGATCAGCTGCGGGAACTCGCTGACGCCGGCTTCCAACTCTCGCTCGCTTCGGAGCCGGGCTACTGTGGCGTCTGCAACGGCCCGGTCGAGGAGGTCAACCCGGTAGAACCGACGCCGGAGTACGCACCGAGTGCCAGTGACGAGCGGGTCTGGCGCTGTACAGACTGCGGGCAACACTTCTGGAAAGGGAGCCACTGGGCGTCGATCAAGTCAACGCTGGAAGACCTATAGAATACAGACAGTTGGCGGGCGTCGCTACAGTTCTTCAGCGACAGCGACGGCCTCGTCGGTCGTTCCCTCGACGACCACGCCAGTCGTGACATCGTCCTCGGTCCAGTAGACGACAGCCCTGTCGTCGCGCTCGATTGCGGTCGCGTTCTGGCCGTTCACCTGCACTGCCGTTCCGTTCTCCGCATCGTCCAGATAGCTCGATGCGCCGGTCGCGGTCAGGACCGTTACGTTCTCGCCATCAGCATCGTATTGCTGAGCGACAGCCGTGCTCTCGGGCCGACTAATGTACCGTGCCTCCTCGAAAGTCCCGTTCTCGTACTCCGGCAGGTCTAGGTCGGTCGCGGACTGGGCTGCGTCGTATGAGTCGTACGTCTCGACGGTCGTGACGGCGACTCGGTCAGCCGGTGGGGCGAACTGGCTGTCGTCGATACTGACGTTGAAGTTCGTCTCCTCGACGGTGAGTTCCGTCCGGTTCGTCCCATCGTCAGTGGTCATCTTGTGGACGCGGTAGTCCTCGGTATCGACCCACAGCGTCGTGTTCGGCGCGTCGATACTCTCGTTGGTCGGTTCGAGGTCGAGAACGTACGTCGATTCGCCGTTGACCTCCTCAGTCCCCCGGAGCGTCGCAGTGACGTTCTCCTTGGGAACCGGGTCGGTGGTGTCGTTCATCGCCACGGACTCCTCGGTCAGTTCGCGGGCATACGACTGGTTCTCGCCGACCGCCCAGACGACGGTCCCGTTCGTCCCCATCTCGTAGGACCGGTTTTCACTCGTGACTGCGGCCCACGTTTTGTTCGGTTCAGCGGCGGCGTACTCCACCGTCGAAGTCTTCGATTCCGAGTCGTTCGCGACGGTCACCGTCGCCGTTCCGGTCATTGTTTCGGCCGCGTCGTAGCGCTGCTCGGTTTGCTCAAGCACGTCGTCGCCGGACGGCTGCCCCATCTCGCTGAGGCCGGACATGCCGGCGACCGCCCCAGCGGCCAGTAGTCCAATGGTGACGAACACCGCAACGATAGCCAGTTTCCGTCCGGTATCGGCTGTCATTGTCCGGGCTTAGGACTGGAATGGTAAGTGGGTTGCTCCTGTCACAGCGCGGACTACTATGACAGAGGGCGAACCCCTCATTGCCGTCCAGTCCGTACGCGTGGCCGTGAGCGAGTCAGCGAACACGACTGTCCGCGTCGACGGCGTCAGCAAGCAGTACGACCTCGGCGGGACGGTGACGGCGCTGGACGACGTGAGTCTGGACCTGTCGGCGGGGTCGTACACGGCGGTGATGGGACCGAGCGGCTCCGGGAAGAGCACGCTGTTGAACCTCATCGGCGGGCTGGACACGCCGTCGTCGGGGCAGGTCGTGGTCAACGGACAGGACGTTTCGGCGGCCAGCGAGGCCGAGCGGGCCGACATTCGCGGGACAGAGGTCGGGTTCGTCTTCCAGACGTTCAATCTCATGCCGCGACTCTCCGCGGTTGAGAACGTCGCCCTGCCGCTGGTCTTCGACGGTTGGGACCGCAATCGTCGCCGCGAGCGGGCGGTGTCGCTCCTCTCTGAAGTCGGACTCGGCGACCGAACCGACCACGTCCCCTCTGAACTCAGCGGCGGCCAGCGCCAGCGGGTCGCCATCGCCCGTGCGCTGTCGACCGACCCGGCGTTGATTCTCGCCGACGAGCCCACCGGCAACGTCGACACGGACACCGGCGCACAGATACTCGACCTGTTCGACGACCTCCATGCGGCGGGCAACACGTTCCTGCTGGTGACCCACGAACGCCACGTCGCCGAGCGGGCGGAGCGCATCGTCCACGTCGAAGACGGCCACATTCAGTCTATCGAGGACGTCTCCGGGGGCGAGCACTGATGGACACCGGCGAGAGCGTGCGTATCACACTCCGGTCTATCAGAGCGCACAAGCTCCGGTCGGCGCTGACAGTTGTTGGCGTCGTCATCGGCATCGCGTCGGTCATCACCTTCGCCACGTTCGGGGCCAGCGTCGAGGCCGAAATCGTCGGCGACATCGAGACATCGAACGCGGGCAACATCTACGTGTTCGGCACCCCGTCCGGCGATGACGACTTCGACCGGACCCTCCAGCCGGTGTTTACCGAGCATGACATTCAGCAGTTGGAGGGAATCGCGGGAGTAGAGGCAGTGCTCCCGCGTGGTATCGTCCAGACGCAGTCAGTACGACACGGGAACCAGACACTCGCCAGACAGCAGGTCACAGCGACGCGGCCGGCTAGTTTCACGCCAGGGGTCCTCGTCGAGGGGCGCTCCTTCGAGACTGACGAGGAAGCCGTCGTCGTCAACGAGCGTATGGCCGGGTCGTTCTCCGAGAACCTCACGGCCGGCGAGCGGCTCACGATGACGATGCCGGACGGGAGCGAGCGGAACGTCACTGTCGTCGGTGTCGTCAACGGGACGCGCGGGGAAGTCCCGGTCAGTGAGTTCGCCCGCCAGCCGCGGGTGTACGTCCCCATCGATCCTTTCTACGAGTCCGTCGTCGAGAGCCCATCGGCGGGCGTGCGACAGCGGGCATACCCGCAGGTGACCCTCGTCGTCGACCCGCGGGAGATCCCGGAGACGCAGTCGGCGATTCAGACGTACCTCTCCGGTGAGTCCGACGCACGGTCGCTGTCGGCCGACGACACGGAACTTATCGCCCGGTCCGGGAACGACTTTGTCGAGGAGATCAGCGACGTCATCGAGCGAATCACGCGCTTTGTCACCGGCATCGCCGTCATCGCGCTCGTCGTTGGCGCGATCGGCATCGCCAACGTGATGCTCGTCAGCGTCACCGAGCGGACCCGCGAAATCGGCATCATGAAAGCCGTCGGCGCGCGCAACCGCGACGTGATGCAGGTGTTCCTCGTCGAGGCCGCACTGCTTGGAACCATCGGCTCGCTGCTCGGCGTGCCGCTCGGACTGCTCGTCGGCTACGGGGCGACCCGGTACGCCGAAGTGACGTTCTCGCTTGCGCCGCTGTGGATGGCGCTGGCTGTCGGTGTCGGCGTGCTGGTCGGCGTCGTCGCCGGGCTCTACCCGGCGTGGCGGGCGGCTCGGGTCGACCCAATCGACGCACTCAGACACGAGTGAGCCTTACCCGGATTCAGAACACCGAAATACGTGGTCGTCGTACCGACGGGCCATGACTCTCTCGGAAGAGGCCCGCGAACGGCTTGCCGACATCGTCGAACTCCAGCCGACGAAAAACGGCGAGCTACAGGAGCGCTGGGACATGGACAGCGGGAGCGAGGTCCACCAGTACCTCGAATCTGAACTCAAGGAGCATTACTACCGCAACGACAACAGTCTCATCTGTGCGACGCCGGAAGCGACGACCCTCATCGACGGGGAGGACTCCGAACGAATACAGACGGTGACGGTCACCCCGCTCCAGCAGGCTATCGTCGACGTGATCGCCGGGCCGGACGAGGAGAGCCAGAGCGTCGTCGCCGTGTTACACGCACTCCGCGAGGTCGGCGAGGACCGCGACACCGACGACGTTCGCTCCGCGCTTCGCAGCCTCGCAGACAAGGGAATCGTGGAGACAGTCGAGAAGACTGTCCCGACGTTTCGACTAGCCGTGCCGCGGGACGAACTGGATATCGAACTGTCCGAGAAGTGAATCCGGACCGCGGTGTCGGTCGGTTACTCCGAAAGTCCCGGCCGCTGTCGTCGTCGCCGCCGCGCTAACAGCCGTTTTATCGCCTTGCCCGGTCCGCCGTCGAGCGGCCAGTCCATCGACCGCCACGTCGGTGGTTCCGGCTCGTAGGACGGGCACTGTCCCCGACACTCCGCCGCTGTCGGCAGACAGTCTTTCGCCGCACAGTGGGGGTACACGCCAGTCTCGTCGGTACTGAGCTGGAAGTGCCTGCAATCAGGGCGCACTGTGTCCGCATAGCCGCGCCACCCACGAGCGTACGCCCGTTCGGCGATGGCGAGACGCCGCTCGTGCTTCCAGTCGGTGTCCACGTACTCGAACCGCGCCGCGCTGGTGTCGTCGTCTGGCCGGTCCAGAATGCGTGTTCCGGGCTCGTCGACCGACAGCGACCGCGGTTGCCAGGCCGTCTCAGCCGTGCCGGGTTCTGGGTCCACCGTCAACACACCGGCGGCTGCTGGCAGGTCCGCCAGCAGGATCGGTTCCACGCGCTCGTCAGTCGTCGCCGTCGCGACCCACACCTCGTCGGCCAGCGACAGCGCGATGTCCCGCTGTAACTGCGGGACGAGATTTCTGGCGGCGCTGGCCGTCAGATCGGGCTTGTTCTCGATGGCGATGACCCGCCGGAACCAGTCCGGATAGGGACGCACCTGACGGATTTCGATCCGATTGCCACGCTTGCGGGTCTCGATGGCATCACGGTCGGCTGCCTCGTGAATCGACTCCCGGACATATCGCCACGGATAGCCCGGATCAGGGAGTGCGTCGCGGTAGTACGTCCAGTCGGCCGGCGCGTTCTGCAGAACGTGTAGGTGGTCTGAATCGAACGACTCTGCCCCGAATTTCGCTCGCTCGCGGAGTCCATCGGGATCGCACTCCAGTACAATCGTGTCCCACCGGCGGTGTTTCGTCCCGAACTGTCTGGCGACCAGCACTGCTGCGTCGTTGGACGGCGACCACTCGCGCTCAGCCCACTGACAGACAGATAGCTCGAAGGCGAACTCGGAGTCCGGGTTGGCTCTACCACTCAATGTCACGTATCTCGAAAAAATAGTCGGCCGCGTAAGAACTGCTGGGTTAGGCTGACGTGGTCGGGCCTGTTACCTGCTTTGCGTTTTTGTTCGTCTGGCTGGCGAATGCCGTTCCGAACATGCGGAAGACGGCGACCTGCCCGTAGTAGGTGACGAACGGAACGAGGACGAGCCCGATGACAGTAACCGCCAGAATATTGCTAATGAGGTTCGTGATGATGCCGACGACAATCGGCATCAGGACTGCGATGAAGTAGTCGCTCGTGAGGACGACATTTTTCAGCAGCGAGAAGTCGAACGCAGCGCCGAGGCTGCCTTCGACCGCCATATTGGCAAGCGCTGCCGGGACAATGTAGTAAACAAGGAACATCACCGGAATCAGAAGGAGGATTGTCATGAGTCCGAAGCCGGCGATGATTCCGCCGCCAGATTCGCCAGCAGCGCCACCCAGTCCGAGGAGGACGCTGCCGATACCGAAGATGGCGACTATGGGTACGATAGAGTACACGAGACCGACGATACTGAACTTGATTCCGTCGATGATGAGCTCGCCCCAGTCGTCCCATGCAGGTGGCTCGGATTCACCGTCGACGGTCGTTCCGATCACACGAAGCAAATAGCCGTTGAACGCGAACACCGGTATCAACAGGAAAAAGAACACCAGCAGTACGCCGCCGATCAACATCTGTGCTATCCAACTGTCGCCTTGCATTGGGTACGATAGTCCGTCTTCTAACATTTTGGATGCCTCTTTGCAAACTGTAATCTTATCCTATTTAAAAATACTGTTAGTATTGGGACAAATACTATTTATATAATATATTACCAGCAGAAACTAACTTAGCAACGGCTGATATCGGAAAAAGAAGCTTAGATTACATATGTAGGTGCTCGGTCGAGTATCCTACCACGAAAAGTGAGGTTAAAATATAATCTTATATGACACTTTAGGGAGTCTGTGTTCCTCGGAGAGTTCTCCCGACTCATCAAGCGAAGGTAGAGCTACCGCTAACCAGAGCGCCTCGTCGGTACGCATGAGTACGGTTGAGTGCCGCCCGCGCTACCCTACTCCTCGTCTTCTCGCTCGTCGAGGAACTCGTCTGCCTGTTCGAGTATCTCGCGGGGGCCGTCCTGCGTGACCGTGTTGATAGCCTGCTCGTAATCGCGCCACTGCAGGTCGCGGTGTTCTGTGGACAGTTCGGCTGACGCTTCGAACGACTTCGCGACGAACAGGTGGACCGTCTTGTGGATGGTGTTGCCGTTCGCCTCGAACACGTAGTCGTAGTCTTCGCGGAACCCGTCTAAAAGCCGGAAATCACCGATACCGGCCTCCTCTTTCACTTCGCGTATGGCGGTCTGCTGGAGTTCTTCCTCGCCCTCGACGCCGCCCTTGGGGAACTCCCAATCGCCGGGTCGGCTCTTGAGCAGGAGGTACTCCCGCCGGCCACGCGTATCGCGAAAGAGGATGGCTCCCGCGCTCGTGGCCTCTATCATTATCGGATTTTATGACACCGCTACTTAAGAGAATATCGGAGACACAACGGAAACAGATGGCCTTTTGTCACTCGCGACTGAGTGTTCGTCTACAGATGCCCTTTGTCACGACGCTTACCTTCACCAGTGGGGACCGACATCGCCTTGAGGACATTGTCACAGAGATCAAAGAGAGCGCTGAGCAGAAGGGGGTCGAACTCAAGGGTCCGCATCCGAAGCAACCACAGGAACTGCGGATTCCACAGTCGAAAACGCTGGGACCGGACGGTGGCCGCTTCGATTCCTGGACCCACACCGTCTACACCCGGACGATAGAGATCGTCGGGTACGAGGAGTTCGCCCGGAACGTTACTCAACGAACCTTCCCGAACGCCATCCACGTCGAGGCCGGCGTGGAACAGCGGACGCAGGTCGGCAGCGGATCGTAGGGACGGGGAGCCGTCGTTCGCGCCTGTGGTTTCTTATAAGTAACTGTGACCCGTTTCGCCGGCATGAACGAAGCCCAGCAGGAGCGGCTCAGGTCTGTCCGGCGCGACCTGCACAGCTATCCCGAACCCGCGTGGCGGGAGTTCTACACCACCAGTCGTATCGTCGACGAAATAGAGCGTATCGGCGTCGATCAGTTGTATACCGGCCAGGATGTCGTTGACGGCGACGCACGGATGGCAGTCCCCGACGACGACGGACTCGAAGACTGGCAACAGAAGGCCCGCGAAGCCGGTGCCCGCGAGGACGTGCTGGAGGCCGCCGCTGGTGGTTTCACCGGTGCGCTGGCCGTACTCGAACGGGGAGAGGGACCGACCGTCGCGCTCAGGGTCGACATCGACGCGCTGCCGATACCAGAGTCGGACAGCGTGGCACATGCCCCGACGACAGCGGAGTTCCGCTCGACGAATGAGGGGTACATGCACGCCTGCGGACACGATGCTCACGCGACGATTGGCCTCGGCGTGCTAGAGGCCGTGAAAGAGAGCGATTTCCGTGGCACGTTCAAAGTCGTCTTCCAGCCAGCAGAGGAGGTCATCGGCGGCGGGAAGGCCGTCGCCGAGAGCGGTCATCTCGATGATGTGGACCACCTGCTGGCGATACATATCGGTCTCGACCATCCGACCGGGGAGATCGTCGCTGGCGTCGGCGGCTTCCTCGCCGTTCGACAGTTCGAGGCGACATTCTCCGGTGAGACAGCGCACGCCGGCGGGCATCCGGCACAGGGACGGGACGCTGTGCAGGCCCTCGCAACCGCTGTCCAGAACCTCCATGCGATTCGCCGGCACGGCGACGGCGCAACGCGTGTCAACGCTGGAGTTGTCGAGGGTGGGACAGCGACGAATATCGTCCCCGGGGAAGCGACACTGGAAGGGGAAGTCCGTGGTGAAACGACCCCGCTCAAGGAATACATGAGCGAGCGGGCGGACACCGTCATGTCGTCGGCCGCAGAGATGCACGACTGTGAAGTCGCTATCGAGACGACCGCAGAAGCGCCGAGTGCGGTAAGCGACGACGCGCTCGCGGATGTGGTGTACGACGCGGCAGACTCGGTTTCCGGCGTTACCAGCCGTCTTCGAACCGACGACCTCGGCGGGAGCGAGGACGCGACGTACCTGATGGACCGCGTCCAAGATCACGGCGGAACGGCGACGTTCGTCGGCATCGGAACCGATCACCCCGGCGGCCACCACACACCGACGTTCGATGTCGATGAGGACTCGCTGGCAATCGGTATCGATGTCATCAGCGAAGCAATCAGCCAACTGAGCAAGTGACGACGCTACGGCGCTTCCCAGCTGGCGAGCTGAATTGATTTGCCGCTATCCGGCGACTTCCAGTTTAGCGTGACCGTGGCGTCAGAAAGGTCCGACGTCTTGGAAAACGTCACCTGCGACCCGGCTGTGATTTCCGAACCAGCCGACGGCGCGCCGCTGAGACTCGAGAGATCGTGCTGTCCGTTGGCGCCTGAAGCCCCGCTAACGGTGATGTACAGATTTCCGGCCTGGATCGAGTCACCGCTCCGGTGCTCAATTGTCAGGGTGTCGGGACCCTCAGAGTCGTAATTGAACGAAAACGCTGCCTGTGGCGCGCTCTGGCCGAGATTCCCGGAACCGAAATCGAGGAAGAACGTCGCTGCTGTCGCCGCCAGCAGCACCGTTATTGCAACCATTAGTATAACTCCCACAACTGGCGAGACTGCACTATCGTCGGATTTGAATCTGCGTGCTAGCATGATTGACCCCCACTTGGGCGACGGTCGACACGCTGTCTCCGTCTCGGTGACCCCCCGGTCGACCGACCCCAGAGTGACTTCATTTTGATATCACGTTGTCGAACAATAAAACTTGTCGTTCAGAATTATAGTTTATGTGTTACTCAACTACTATCCAGACCGAATTCAAAACGCTACATCTGCCCTTAGCGAACTCATGCCAAAAGATCAAAACCAACCGAAAAACGCACCGAGCCGCCGAATCAGTACTTGGGCTCTGCCCCAGTGACTTCGTAGATATCGTCCATAATCGAGTCACGCTCGCGTTGCCAGGACTCGAAGCCGGAACGCTCGCTGGGGTAGGATTCGTAATGATCCAGCAGCCGGTCGGCGGCCTTCTTCGTCTGGTAAAGGTCCCGGATCGTCCCGAGGTGGCCGATGCTCTTGACGGCCATCTTGAGCTTGAGTCCGAGCCCGATGCTGGTCGAGCCGCCGTACAGCGCTTCGGCGAGCTTCTCGCCGGGCAGTGCAGCCAGCAACGCCATCAGATCGTCGACATCGTAGGCAGTGGTGAAGATATTGTACACGTCAAGCGCAGCGTACCGGGCCCCGAAGTGGTCCATCACGCGCTCGTTGTACTCCCAGAGCGCGGCTTCGTCGTCCGTTCGGCCGGACTCGATAGCCTCGATAGCCTGTTCGGCGGCGTAGGTTCCGGCATAGGCTGCACCGGCGATCCCACCGCCGGTCGTCGGATTGACGTGTCCAGCAGCGTCGCCGACGGCCATGAACCCGGGCGCGACGGCCGAGTCGTACGGCCGACGCGTCGGCAGTGCAGCGCCGAGTTTATCCTGTACCTCCGCGCCCTCGAACTCGCTACGGCCCTGAAGATCGCGTTTGAGGTCGTCGACCAGCTCCATCGGCTCCTCGTTCATCTGGAACCCGAGACCGGCGTTGATCTCCGTGTCCGTGCGTGGGAAGTACCAGAGGTACCCGGCAGAGCGCTCGGTCGGCTTGAACACGAGCGCGTCGTCCCACTCGACCGGCTCGTCTACCTCGATAATCTCCCGGTATGCCGAGCAGAACTGCGAGTACTGGACGTTCGTATCGAAGGTCGCGTCCTCGAGGTCGGTTTTGTCCTGCAGGATTGACAGTGCGCCGGCCCCGTCGATGACCATGTCACCCTCGTACGTGACAGGGTCGCCCTTCCGCATGGCTTTCACCCCGGTCACACGGCCACTGTCGTCCTGTCGCACGTCCTGAACGACCGTATCGTAGTGGAACTCCACGCCGCTATCGGATGCACCCTCGATGAGACAGCGACCGTACTCCCAGCGATCGATGACAGCGAGTTCGCCCGGAACGGGAATTTCGAGGACAGTGTCCTCCTGCGGTATCTCGAAGCGGCCGTGGTCGACATCCGTGTTGGTAAAGGCCGGTTCGAGCTGGGACTTCGGAATCGCGTCGGGGAAGTCGCTGGCTCCCTTCAGTGCGTCCCCACAGGCGATGTGGCCGGCTTCCGTCTCGTCCTTTCGCTCTACGACGACGACGTCGTAGCCTGCATCCGCGATAGTCGCGGCGGCGTAACAGCCGGATGTTCCGGCCCCGACGACGACAACGTCCACGGAAACGGTCCGTGCCGTCGCCGACTCTCCGCCGGCGTTGCCGTCCTGGTGTGTGGTCATGCACTCTCGTCCTGCCCGGAGAGAGAAAATTATTCCGCTACGGGTTTCAGACGGACTGCTGGAACAATTTCTCGCGACGGACGGGTGTTTGATGCGGCATCGACGGATAGCAGTCCGTTTCACTCCGGGACAGCGGTGATAAAGAGTTTTGCTGGGGGGTATCAAATGGCCGAGCATGACCGAGCATACGGTGACATTTGTGGAGACGGGTGAGGAGATTACCGTCTCCGAGAAGGAGACGATTCTCTCCCGGTGTATCGAGGAGGGTATCGCTCAGGAGTACTCCTGTCGTGTGGGGATGTGTCTGGCCTGTTCGGCGAAAATCGTCGAGGGGTCGGTCACCCAGCCTGCTGCCCGTGGTCTGACCGATCGGGAGCGAGAGAACTACGCGCTGACTTGCATGGCACGGCCGCAGTCGGACCTCAAACTCGACCGCGGGAAGTACCCACCCAGTATCGAAGGGGAAGTCAGCCCGGAGGACGGCGACCCTGCACCAGCGGACGACTAGTAGCCACTGAATACCCGTAACATATGGCCTACTAGAATATCGCTAAACACCTTTAACATACGCCTGAAAGATTCCCTGATATAGAGCGGTGAAACCGCGAATGAAGGACAGGTCATATAAGCAAGTGGCCCCTAAGGAGTAGTGACTACAGCGTCAGCGGACGGCCTTCGACGACTGAGACACGCTTCCCCAACCATGACCAGCCGCGTATACAGACTTCACTCGACACTTGAACTGCCACTGGAAGACGCCTACGATTTCTTCGAGGATCCGGACCTTCCACCTGAAATCGCTGACATCGACATTACTCGTCGAAATAATACGCTAATCGTCAGCGCCGTCGCCAAGGACGACTCCATGAGCAAGTACACCCCAACGGCCCAACTCAAGGCCAGCGTCACCGAGAACCGGGTGTACGAGGAGGACCCCGACGAGATGGGTCCACCCGGGGCCGCGAGTACCGGAAGCTCTGGCGGTGGCCCCCAGTGGGGCGCACTCGAAGAGGAAGAAGAAGAGATCGAGTCTGAACTCGTCGAATACGCCTGTTTCAAGGGCGACCGCGAGACCGTGCTCCAGAACACCGCACTCCAGTACGCGATGTTCGAGGTCCTGTGTGAGGTCGCGAAAGTCGCAGAAAAAGGCACGTTGACAGCAATTGCGGCGGTCGACGAGGAACTCAAAGCTGTCCGCATCGTCGATGGGGAAGAGCGGCCCGCTGCGATCAACGTTGCAGAGGAACCCCGCGACGGCGAGGAAGAAGAGGGCGTCAACTGGCGCGACAACGAGTTCATCTCGTAACGCGGCCCGCATAGCGTCCAGTCACGGATTCAGTTTTGTCGAGCCGTAGCTCAATAGCGAATAGCAAACGGCTTAGACCGCTACGCCAGCGTGAGGCCCGAGAGATCAGCGTCGGTAAATCGTGACGCGATTTCGATGGTGAGGTTCGCTTCGATGTAGGCAGCAATCACGATTAGCACGGCGGCTGTCGCAAGCAACCATCCCGCTTCTCGGATATCCTGTCCAGTGACCAGTTCCTTCGTACGGCCGCGGATGTACTGTATCGTGCGCCATCCGAACCGCAGTCCAACGGCGGCGACGATGAGCAGTGCGGGAACCTCAATAAGCCCGTGTGGGACGATGAGCGCAGCGACGACGACGGGCGAGACCTGCTTGAGTGCGATACCGACGACAACACCGATAAGCAGTCCGTTCAAGACGAGCGACAGAACCGTCATCGAACCGAGCGAAATCGCACCGAGCGACATCACGAGCAACGCACCGAGGTTGTTAATGGTCAGTGAGACTGTCGTTAGCTCAGCCGGCATAAATGGATTCTCGCCGGTCGTTCCGGGGTTCTGAAGCCACTCTGCGGGGACCTGGCTGCCGAGCCCGTACCCGAGCAGTCCACTGACGATCAGGATCAGCGCGGCTACAGGGACATAGCGCAACAGCCAGCGGTGAAAGAGACGGGCCGGGAGGGTTGGGCGGTCGTCCATACCACACCTTCTGCGCCGGCAGCAAAAAACCCGAGTGACCGGAACGGACGCGGCCGTCATTTTATTTGCCACCGCCTCACACACCTGTCGACCATCCAAAAAGTACTTGGCACTCGTAATTATATCTCATTACACTATGTCCGAATCAGCAGAGTTCCCGGACTATCTGGACGTTGATTACACTGACGGGGAAGGCGAAGACCCCGAAGAGTACCCGACCGTCAACCACAAGATCGAGAAGGCTATCGAGGTCACGAAGACCGGCCTCGAAGAGTACGAGAACCCTGTCGTGATGTGGACTGGCGGCAAGGACTCGACGCTGACGCTGTACTTCGTCAAGGAAGTCGCCGAGCGCTTCGACCTCGAAGTTCCGCCAGTCGTCTTCATCGACCACTACCAGCACTTCGACGAACTCATCGACTTCGTCGAGCACTGGGCCGACGAGTGGGACCTCGATGTCATCTGGGCCCGCAACGAAGACGTGGGCAACTACGTCGACGAGAACGGTCTCGAACCGGGTGACGACATCCCCGTCGACGAACTCTCCGAGCACAACCAGCACCACATCCGGAACATCCTCGAATACGAGGAGGACACGTTCCCGTTCCTGCTGGACACCTACGTCGGTAACCACCTCCTGAAGACGGTGGCGCTCAACGACACTATCGAGGAACACGACGTGGACGGCATCCTGTCGGGCATCCGCTGGGACGAGCAGGAGTCCCGCGCCGACGAGACGTTCTTCTCGCCGCGTCACGACCCGGACATCTACCCGCCGCACGACCGCATCCAGTCGATCCTCCAGTTCGCGGAAGCAGACGTGTGGGAGGCCTTCTGGAACTTCGTCGTCCCGGACACGGTCGAGGGCTACCCGGACGACGGCTACGTCCCACAGGGTCAGGACGACCTCCCCGAGGGCATCGAGAAGGAAGACGTGCCGGTCTCGCCGAAGTACTTCGCTGGATTCCGTTCGCTCGGGAGCGAGGTCAGCACCGACAAGTCCGCCGAGGAGCCCGCCTGGCTGCAGGACATGGCGAACACGACCGAGCGCGCCGGCCGCGCCCAGGACAAGGAAGACCTGATGGAGCGCCTGCGCGACCTCGGCTACATGTAAACGGCCACGGAACGACACCGGTTCCGTATCGCTGTTTCTCTTGCTGTCTCAGTAGCGGCGTTCGCCACACCAGACATAAGTACACAGCCGAATCCGCCTGTCGACCGAAACGGGCGGTCTCCAGTAGCGGAACTCAGAGCCTGCTAACGGCCGGAGTATTGCCACTCCAAGACTTCGACAGAAGTCGATGTAGGCTGCGCCGGCAGCAATCCCTGATGCGGTGTGGTCGGGCGCATAGAGCGGACACGGCTGCCGGTATATGCGTGGCAACGGCTACAAGCGTCGGCCAACGCTCGTTTTAGACCCTTGTTCATCTTTTCTGAATGATGTAATTATCCGTCCCACAAGCTGGTGGATTACAGTCTAAGCCTCGCTACATCCCGTAACCCGGCCGAAAAAGCGCCATAGACAATTGTCGAGAAAAGGTTTAGGTACTGTCGAACACTACCAGTACGTGAATGAGTTCAGATCAGTACAACTGTCCGAACTGCGGGGCGGAATTGAGCTACCAGACGACGAAGCACAACGGCTGTTCGAACTGCGGTTTCGTTCCGCCCCACGGCGCTGAGTAACGCGGATTGGCCGGGTAGCGGACGCGCTGTTCTGTCATCGGTAGTTGTAGTGGTTGACGAGTAGCGTGCCGTATTTTCGTCCGACATCTATTTTTTTCGGCTCGCTGTATGGTTGTCTGTGACGAACCGTACAGACCGGGGCGTTCTCGCGGGCGTTATCTTCGCCGTGTTACTGGCGCAGGTCTTACTGTATCCGGGCGTCGACAGACTCGTCCAGTCGCTGGGTGCGACGACGGACCTGAACGCAAGTATGTGGTTTCTCGCCGCTGAGTTCGGGGCGTTCGTCGTTTTCGCCGGCGTGTGGGGCGTACTCAGTGACGCCACCGGACGGCGTACACCGTACATCGCCGGCGGGGCGGGCGCAGGCGCAGTTCTGTATGCCCTCATCGCGTGGCTTCCCGGAACGGTCTCGCTCCCGTTTATCGGCGTGTTGGTCTTGCGAGTGCTTCAGGGTGGGGCTACGATCGCCGCGTTCTCCCTGGCGATGACGATGCTGATGGACCTCGGCGGCGGCCACGGCAAGAACATGGGAGCGGCAGGAATCGCTATCGGCAGTGGGACGGCGCTTGGTGCGCCACTCGGCGGCCAACTGTACGAAATCCAGACCACGCTCCCGCTGTACGTGGCGAGCACGCTGTCGCTCGTTGTCGCGGTGGCCGCCCTGTTCGTAACCGACCGCGCACCGTCGGACGGGCGATCGGGCCTGGCTGCGACCGTGTCCGGGCTCAAACAGCGGCCGACGCTCGGCGTGCCGTACGCCTTCGGGTTCATCGACCGACTCACTGCGGGGTTTTTCGCACTCGTCGGAACCCTGTATTTCAGGGAGACGTTCGAACTTGGGCCTGGCGAGACCGGGATCATGCTTGCGCTGTTTTTCGCCCCGTTCGCCCTGCTGCAGTATCCTTTCGGCGTGCTTTCTGACCGTATTGGCCGTACTGTTCCTATCGTCCTCGGATCGGTGCTGTACGGACTCACGGTCATGGGCGTCGGGCAGGCTCCGACGGTGGCCATCGCCGGTGCAGGGATGGTACTGACTGGCGTTATCGGCGCACTGATGGCCCCGGCGACGATGGCGCTCGTCTCGGACCTCGCCGGCGAGACGGAGCGCGGCACTGCGATGGCTGGGTTCAACATCTTCGGTAGCGTCGGCTTCCTCGCTGGCATCCTCATCGGAGGGACTGTCGCCGGAGTCTTCGGCTATCCCGTTGCGTTCCTCGTCGCCGGCGGGACGGAAGTCGTTCTGGCGGTGCTGGCGCTGCCCGGACTGTTACGACTTGAGAAGCCCGCCAAGGATGCCGTCGGGAGCTGATTACGACGCTTCGCGGATCTCGTCCAGCGCCGCGGGGTTCTCGATGCTGGACATGTCGCCCAGGTCCTCGCCGCGGTAGACGCCGGCGATGGCCCGGCGGATAATCTTCCCGCTCTGAGTCTTGGGGAACTCGTCGACGAACAATACCTCACGGGGTCGGAACGGCTTGCCGAGTTCCTCACCGACGGCGGCGCGAATGTCCTCCCGGAGGCCGTCGGAGGGTTCGTAGCCGGGTTCCAGCACGGTGTAGAGGACGACGGCGGTGCCGGTGGTGTCGTCAGGCGCACCGACGGCGGCGGCCTGATTGACGGCTCTGTGTTCCATCGCCGCTCCTTCGACCTCCGCCGGCCCGACCTTCCGTCCGGCAACGTTGAGCACGTCGTCGGCCCGGCCGTGGAGGAACCAGAGGCCGTCCTCGTCTTTCTGGGCCCAGTCGCCGTGGTCCCAGATGTCGTCCCAGGTCGACCAGTATTCGTTCAGGTAGCGTTCGTCGCCCGACCAGAGCGACCGGGTCATCGACGGACAAGAGTCCCGAGCGACCAGATAGCCGCGCTCGTGCGTGTCGGCGATGGACTCGCCATCGGAATCGACGATGTCGATGTCCATCCCCAGCCCTGGACCGCCCAGCGTGCAGGGTTTGAGCGACTGGATCGGCATCGGCATGAGGAAACAGCCCATTATCTCGGTCCCGCCCGAGATGTTGATGATGGGACAGTCCTCGTTGCCCACGTGCTCGTAGAACCACTGCCAGCTCTCGGGGTCCCACGGTTCGCCGGTCGAACCCAGCAGTCGCAGGCTGGAGAGGTCGTGGCCCTCAAGCCACTCGTCGCCTTTCTTGCGGAGCGCCCGCACCGCGGTCGGCGAGACGCCGAACGTGGTGATGTCGTGGCGGTCGATCATCTCCCAGAAGCGGTCCGGTTCCGGGTGATCCGGCGCGCCCTCGTACATGAAGACGGTGCCGCCGAAAGCGTGGTTCCCCAGCAGCGTCCACGGCCCCATCATCCAGCCGATGTCGCTCACCCAGAAGAAGCGGTCGCTCGGCTCGTGGTCGAAGCCGAAGTAAATCTCTTTGGCTGCCTGCATAAGCGCGCCAGCGTGTGTGTGGACGATTCCTTTCGGCTTCCCGGTCGTCCCCGAGGAGTACAGCAACATCGACTCCTGATTGCTCGGGAGTTCCTTAGCCGCGTACTCGTCATCAGCAGTCTCTATTGCTTCGTCCCACCACTCGTCGCGACGTGTCCAGCGGATGGTCTCGTCGGGGTCGTCGGCGACGCCAAGGCGGTCGTAGACGACTGTGTGTTCGACCGGTGTCGTCCCGAGTTCCTCGCCGGCCTGCTTGATTGCCTCGTCAGCGCTCCCCTTGAGGTGGACCTCGGAGCCCCGGCGGTAGAAGCCGTCGCCGGTGAAGAGGACAGAACACTCGGCGTCCGCGATACGGGTCGCCGTCGCGTCGACGCCGAATCCGGAGAAGATGGGCACGGCGATCGCGCCGACCTTGAGACAGCCGTACAGTATCGACGCGACTTCGGGGACCATCGGCATGTACAGGCCGACGGTGTCGCCGGTGCCGACGCCGACGGATTCCAGATAGTTCGCTACCTTGCTGGCCTGTCGATTCAGTTCGTGGTACGTAATGTCCCGCACGTCGCCGGGCTCGCCCTCCCAGATGAGCGCGACTGTGTTTCGAGTGGGGCTGTCCCGCGCTGCGTGGCGGTCCAGGACGTTGTGGGCGGCGTTGATAGTCCCACCGGCGTACCAGTCGGTGAACTGCGGCCCCTCACTGTTGTCCCGGACCTGATCGTATGCGTCGAAGAATTCGATGTCGAGGTACTCCGGGAGCAGGTCCCAGAACCACTCGACGCCCGAGTCGGGTTCCTCAGGTAGGTCTGTGGTCGTTCGCTCGATGAGTTCGTCGTAGTTGTCGATGTCGTATTCCTGCATGAACTCCCAGACGTTCGTCGATTCGACGAACGAATGGCTCGGTTCGTGGACGATGGAGTCTACGTGGTTTTGCTCGCTCATTGCGTCAGTGTTCCGTAGTGTTTGTCTGTCTGGTATAAACTGGTACCGCCGTCCGGTACGCGATGCGTCCGTGTGTTTGCCGGGGTGACCCGGTGCCGGTCCGTTCGTGGGTGGCGGAGAAACAGTGTATATCCACACACCACAGTCTCACTCGTAAGTCGTCGTCATGCCGCCGTCGAACAGCAGGTCTCCGCCGTTGAGGTGGTCGGCGTGGGTCGAGAAGCCGAATACGAAGAGGTTCGCCACGTCGATGGGGTCCATCATCTCCTTGACCCGGGCCTGTCCCAGCATCACGTCATCGATGACCTCGTCGACGCTGATGCCCCGTTGCTCGGCGGTGTCGGGAATCTGGTCGACGACCAGCGGCGTCTTGACGTACCCGGTGCTGATAGAGAAGCCGCGGAGGCCGTCACCACCCTCGGCGGCGATAGACTGTGTCAGCCCCCGCAGACCGAACTTCGAGACGTTGTAAGCCACCTTGTCCGAGGTGACGTAGTGGCCGTGGACCGACGCCATGTTTCCGATAGCACCAACGCCGTCGTCAGTCCCGCGGATATGCGGGATGACGCGCTTTGAAAGTGCGAGCGGGGCGCGCAACATCACGTCGTGCATCTGGTCGTACTTCTCCATCGGGAAGTCCTCGATGGCGTCGATGTGCTGGAGACCGGCGATGTTGGCGAGGTAGCGCACGGTGCCATGAGAGGCGGCAGTCTCGACGATGGACTCGATATCCGCGTCGTTAGTGAGGTCACCGGTCACCGTCTCGACGGTTCCATCGAGGTCGAGGTCCGCCGCTGTGTCCGCGACTTCCGCGAGGCCGTCCGCGTCGATATCCGTGGCGACGGCGGTCACCCCGTTGGCGGCCATCGCCAGCGTCGTCGCTCGGCCGATACCCGACCCGCCGCCGGTCACCAGACAGACGGTGTCGCTCGTGTAGTGGTCGTCGCCGACGAACAGGATCGAAGACTCGTCGATCGGCTCGACTTCGAGCCGTTCGTGAGAGGTGCTGGATGCCATTCAGTCACACGTTCTCCAGTCATCTCCGAATAGGGGCGGGTTGACATGTATACCCGACTGGCTGCTGTGACGCGCCCGCAGTCCGGCCCGAGAACGCTGTTCCGTCATCTCACCGGCGTCGTGGTTTACGTGTAAACCTCCCGTTATTCGTGGGTTACGTCGGAAGACTTAGTCATCCCTGTGAGCGTGGCACACACCGCGTGACCAGCCTCCTCGGACTCGTCCGGGGCGTATTGGGACACACCTATGAAACGAACGACAACGGACCATGACAGCGAAGGTATCGGCAGGCGACAACTGCTCTCCGCCGTCGGCGGCTCAGCCGTCGCCGCAGCGCTCGCTGGCTGCTCGACGCTGCTGAGCGACGGCGAGGCGGCGGACCAGGGTGGGCAGTCCGGTGGCGAAATTTCTGACGAACCGATACAGGCCGGGCTGTTGACCTTCACACGGGGCGCACCGGGCGTACTCGGAATACAGGCCCAGCGTGGGGCCGAACTCGCAGTCCAGCGCATCAACGACGCGGGCGGTATCGGCGGGCAACGCGAGATCGAACTGGACGTGGTCAACGAGGGGTCGAACCCGCTTGACAGCTACAACCAGTTCATTGAGGAAGAAAAAGAGGTCACCTTCGGCCCGATCTCCAGTGGCACGCACAGCCAGATCGCTCCCGAGGTCGAAAAAAACGAGGTCATCAACGTCAGTACCGACGGAACGGTGACGACGCTCTATGAGGAGACGGTCCCCGACCCGACCTACTCCTTCCGCTTCCAGAACTACGACATCATGGAGGTGGTGACGATGGCCCGGGAGGCCGTCGAGCGGATCGGCGCTGACAACATCTCGACTGTCGCCGGGGTCAACCCCGGCTACTCCTTCGGCGAGGACGAGATGCGGGTGTTCACACAGGCCATTCAGAAACTCACTGACGCCGAAATCGTCTACGAGGGGTTCCCGGAACTCGGGGCCAGCGACATGGCAAACCACATCACGTCGATCAACAACGAGGAACCGGACGTGACATTCTCCAGCCTGTGGGGCGGCGACGTGACGACGTTCGTTAGACAGGCCAACGCCAACGACATGTTCGAGAACACGACAGTGTTCGGCACGACGCTGTACAGCGCGGCCGGCGATGTGCCGGGCGATGCACTGGCCGGGACGGACATCTACTCCGGGTCGCGGAACTACTACTGGGGCCTGCCGGCGCTCGGCAACTGGCAGCCCGGCCGCGAGTTGTTCGACGCCGCAACACAGCAGGAGAGCGTGACCGTCCCAACGGCACACTATATGAGCGGGTATGGAGCCGTCACTGCCTGGGCGACGGCCGTCGAGAAGGCCATCGACCTGCTTGGCACCTACCCAAGTCAGGAGCAAATCGCGCAGGTTTTGGAAGGGCACGGCTTCTTCACGCCGGCCGGCTACCACAACATCGCCGAGGACCATCAGGGAGCGTCGAACTCATTCGCCGGGCAGATGGTGTACGACGACGACCTCGGCGCGGCCAGACTTGAGGACGTGAACACTTACGCCGCCACCGAGACGGCACCGCCGCCAGGTGTCACCGGCAGCGACTGGCTGGATAGCTGGAGCGCCTGATACCGAGCCATGGCCGTAACACCCACAGCCGCGCTCGTCCAGACGCTCAACGGCATCCAGTTTGGGTTCATCCTGTTCATGATCGCGTCGGGACTGACGGTCATTCTCGGGATTCTGGACGTCCTGAACCTCGCTCACGGAGAATTATTCTCGCTGGGCGCGTACACCGCCATCGGCGTGTTCGGGTTTATCATCGGTATCATCGGCCCGCCGGGGGGCGGCGTCGTCGGCACCGCCGTGTTCGTCCTCGCGGTCCTCGCCGCCGTGCTTGTGACGGCGGCGATCCTCCTCCCCGTCGGCACCCTCTTTGAAGCGGTGTTCCTGCGTCAGATTTACGACCGGGACCAGGTGTACCAGCTGGTGCTGACCTTCGCCCTCCTGCTCATCCTCCTCGACGTGAAGAAGTTCATCTGGGGGGACAGCTCGATACGGACTGACGCCGTTTACAGCGCAATCAACACGATTCCGACGAGCGAACTCGTCGGGCTAAACTACCCGACCTACAACGTGTTCGTCATCCTCGTCGGCTCGGCCGTCGTCGTGGGGCTGTTCTGGTTCTTCGAGCGGACGAAGACCGGCCGCATCATCCGTGCGACGGCCATCGACCGCGAGATGGCGACTGCCATCGGCGTCAGCACCGACCGTGTGTTCACGCTCGTGTTCGCGCTGGGCGCGTTCCTCGCCGGCTTCGCCGGTGCAATGGCGGTGCCACCGACATCGGCGACCCTGGAGATGGGCACCAATCCGCTGGTGCTTTCCTTCGTCGTCATCGTCATCGGCGGCCTCGGCAGCCTCCGTGGGGCGTTCGTCGGCGCGCTCCTCGTCGGCGTCATCCGGAGCTGGATGATTACGCTGTACCCGCCAGGCGAGATCGCGGCCCCGTTTGCCATCATGGCGCTCATTCTGCTGGTCAAGCCAGAGGGCCTGTTCGGGACGTGGGGTGAGACGGCGTGATGCCGGAGCGCGTCGACCGCGACGGGACGCCGGCGTACCGCTTCCTCGGGGTCGAAGTGACCCGTCGGGAAGCAGCCTTCCTCGTCCTCGGTGTCGTGTTCCTGTTCGTCATCCCCGATATTGCGAGCCTCTCAGACAGCCTCCAGCTCAGTGTCATCCATCAGGGCCTGCTGTTCGGATTCGCGGCGGTCGGGCTGAATCTCCTGCTTCGTCACACGAAGCTCACGTCATTCGGCCACGCGGCCTTCTTCGGCACCGGCGCGTACGCGACCGCAGTGCTGGCCCGCTACGCCGGCGTCCAGAGTGTCGGCCTGTTGTTGCTCGGGGCTATCGCGGCCGCGACGGTGATGGCGGCCATCATCGGGGTGCTGTCGCTGCGGCACACCGGGCTGTACTTCGCGCTCCTGACGCTGGCCTTCGGCCAACTCCTGTACGCCATCGCGCTCGGCCAGAGCGCACTCGGCGGGAGCGATGGGCTCCCGATCCGGCCGGGGCCGGCAAACCAGCCGCTCCTGTTCGGAACCGCGTTCAGCCCGGACGTGTACCAGGTCCTGACGTACTACCTGACGGTAGTCGTCATCCTCATCGGGCTGTTCGTGATGTATCGCATCACGCAGTCGCCGTTCCGCAACGCCCTGGACGCCATCGGGCAGGAACGGACCCGAGCGCGGTTCATCGGTCTGCCGGTCCGGCGGTACGTCTGGGCCGCGTTCGTCATCTCAGGCATCTACGGCGGCGTCGCGGGCGGGCTGTACGCCGTCGTCCGTCAGTACGTCCGCCCGGAAGGAACGCTGTTTTTCCTCCGGTCGGGCGACATCCTGTTCATGACGATTCTGGGCGGGTTCCGGACGCTGGTCGGTCCGCTCATCGGCGGTGTCGTCCTCATCTTCCTGCAGGACGTCGGTCAGGACATCACCCAGTACTACGAGTTCCTGACTGGTGTTGTGCTGCTGATACTGGTGTATGGGTTCCCGCGAGGGATCGTCGGGTCGTTGCGGTCCGGTGGTATCGTCAACACGCGGCTCGGTGAACTGCGTCGTGAGCCGTCCGTCCTGTCGGCGTGGGGCCGGAGCGCCGCGCAGTCACTTGAACGGAAGGTGACAGAGGCGATGACTAGCCTGCGGATAATCCTCTTTGGAGTCGACTGAGATGCTCGAAGCACGCAATCTGCAGAAGTCCTTCGGTGAACTGGTCGCAACTGACGACATTACACTCGAATTCGGTAAAGAGGAGGGCGAACTCGTCTTCATCGTCGGTCCGAACGGGGCCGGGAAGACGACGTTCATCAACCTGCTTACCGGCTTTCTCTCGCCGGACGAGGGGTCCATTGTCCTCGATGGGGACGACATCACCGGCATGTCAGCAAACGGGCGTGTCAATGCCGGCATCGCTCGGAGCTTTCAGGTCGTTAAAGTGTTCGAGGAGATGACGGTCCGGGAGAACCTCCGGACGGTCGTGTTGACCGAACAGGGCAAGACTTGGAGCCTGTTCTCCATGGCCGACGGCCACGAAGAGGTCGAGTCGCAGGTCGAGGAACTGCTCGAAAAGTTCCGGCTCGGAGACGCGGCCGACACCGTCGCCGAAGAACTGCCCCACGGCGACCGAAAACTGCTTGACGTGGCGATGTCGTTCGGCCTTGATCCGGATTACCTCCTGCTCGACGAGCCGACCTCCGGGGTCTCGACCCGCGAAAAGGAATACGTTATCGAGACGATTGTCGAGGTCGGCCGAGCTGAAGGCGTAACGACAGTGACCATCGAACACGACATGGACATCGTCACGGAGTACGCCGACCGCGTCGTCGCGCTCCATCAGGGAACTGTCCACGGGGTCGGCCCGCCGACGATGCTCGAAACCGACGACGAACTCCGACGGCTCCTCTTGGGGGTGGGCGAGGATGAGTAACGAACCGCTGCTGTCCGTTCGCGGCCTCAACGCCGCCGTCGAGGGGTTTCAGGTGACCGAAGACATCGACCTCGACGTGAACGCCGGGGAGGCGGTCGGGCTGGTCGGCCGCAACGGGGCAGGCAAGACGAGCACCTTCCGGGGCATCATGGGTCTGACGCCGGTCTGGAGCGGTTCAGTCATGTTCCGTGGTGAGGATCTGACCAGCATCCGCTCGGAGCTGATTCCCAAGCGGGGCATCGGCTACCAGCCCGAGGACCGGAAGCTGTTCACCGGGATGACTGTCGACGAGAACTTCCGACTTCCCATCTGGACCAGCGGGAAGGCCCGCGGTATCGACGACGAGGACGGGGTCATCGAGAGCGTCTACGACGTGCTCACTGAACTCGATGACCGCCGGAACGCGAAGGTTCAGAACCTCAGCGGCGGCCAAGCCAAGATGGTCGCCATCGGCCGGGCGCTGGCGCTCCAGCCCGATCTGCTCATCCTCGACGAACCGCTGGAGGGACTGGCTCCGGTCGTCGTTGAGAACCTCAAACGCTACATCCGAGCGATCAACGACCGCGACATCGCGGTACTCATCGCGGAATCCAACGTCACGCACGTCCCCGAGGTCGTAGACCGTCTGTACGTCATCGAGCGCGGGGATATCATCGCCAGCGGCGACCCGGAGGAGCTGGCGGCGGACGAGGAAATCCAGAAGTTGATGCAGGGCAGCGGCGCGGAGTAGCGGCAGGGCAACGCTGAAGCCAGTCTCACTCGGTCACGTCGTTCATCGCCGTCGTGACGCGGTCGAGTATCTTCCGTTGACTGCGCCGGAGGTTCTTCGAGATAGCCATCTTCGACACGTCGAACTCCTCGGCGAGCGAGGAGAGTGTCGCGTCCCGGGGCGTGTCGAAGTAGCCGCCTTCGACGGCTTTCTCCAGCGTGTCCCGCTCCACATCCGACAGTTCCCGACAGCCATCGACCAGCCGCTTTGCCGAGTCGATGTTTTGCAACAGGTCGTAGTAGTCCTCCAGGTCGACCGACTCGCGGGACCGGATCGTGTAGTCGTTGTCCCGTTCGAGTTCCGACAGAGTCCCCTCCGCGACGCGCTCGGTGTCGAAGCCGACGTGCCAGATCTCGGACCCGTCCCGGATGCGGAACGGGCCGGTGATGTAGCCGCTGTGGTCGCGGATGACGCTCATCGCGTTCGTCTCGTCGATGCGCGAGCGGATGAGCGCCAGATCGTCTTTCCGACGAAGGAGCTGGTAGGACTCCATGTGGTCGTGGGTCTCCAGTGCGTTCAGCCCGCGATCTAGTTCCTCGCGGTCCGCGCCGTTGACCATGATCCGCGTCTCAAGCTCCCGCTCGACAGGGTGGAAATCCCACTGTTTGGCCAGGAACGACACCTCGTAGTCCCGTGTTGTATCGATGTACGGACAGTCGTACTGGACCATGTCCATCTCGAGCGAGATCATGGGTAATCAATCATGTTGAACAGTCTTAGTGATTGCCTCTCCACCAGGTCGTCTCCCGTCTCAATCGCGCCGCAAACCCTTTTGACTGCGGCAGTTAAGTTTAAGCCATGTACGTCCGGGATGCGAAAAACCGCGAGGAAGTCTGGTTGCTCGACCGTATCGAAGAGATGGGGCTGGACGAGACAGCGTTTAGATCCCGGGACTACGTCGTCGCTATCGACGAGGAAAGCCACGAGAAGGCGGGTTTCGGCCGGATCCGTATCCACAAGGGCGGCGACGAGCCAGTCTGTGAACTGACAAGCATCGGCGTCCTGCCCGAATGGCGAAATCAGGGCGTCGGCGCACACGTCATCGAGCGGCTGGTCGAGTACGCTGGCGACGAGGGGTTCGACACCGTCTACTCGCTGACAAACGCCTCGGAGTACCTCGCGCAGTTCGGTTTCGAGCGCATCGAACCGGCCCAGTTGCCTGACCCACTACGGGACCGACTCGCGACCAAGCAGGAGAACATCCAGCCGGACGCGGTGCCGCTCCGGGTAACCGCCGACCGCTTCGAAGTTCCCGGCCACCTCCGCGGGCGGTTCAAGCAGGCCAGTGCCGGGGAATCCGAGGAGCCCGAAGCGGAGGAAGGGCCCGAAGACTTCGGTATCGACCCTGACGAAGCGACATACAAGTACGACACGGGCGACTGATTAGCTGTCGCCGGATTGGCTACCGGATGTCGACGACTTCGATGTCGAACACGAGCGTCTTGCCGGCCAGTTCGTGGTTGAAATCGACTTCAACGGCGTCGTCCCGGACCGCAGTCACGTCCCCGTGCAGGCCGTTTTCAGCCTCGACGTGGAGCCCGACCTCCGGTTCTTTTCCCACCATGCCCTCGAACGTCTCGGGGTCGTACTCGCGGATGCGGTCGGACTGGAACTCGCCGTAGGCTTTCTCTGGGGGCACCGTGACGGTGGCCTCTTCACCCGCGGCCATGCCGACGAGCGCCTCGTCGATCCCTTCGATGATCTCCCCCGTACCGACGGTGAAGGAAAGCGGTGCGTACTCGCTCGCCTCGACACCCTGTGCCTCCATGAGTCCGTGCTCCCTGGCGACTTCGGGACGTGACGTATCGAAGACAGCCCCGTCCTCGAAGCGGCCGACGTACTCGATGGTGACGCCGTCACCCGGTTCGATTGGCATACGCCCTCGGTAGACGGCGACGATATAAACCCGCCTCGGAACAGCGCGCCGCGAATCGCCACGGACCAGTATTACAAACCGTGAAGGATTTAAGAACCCTTAAGCCTCCGCCGTCCGACAATCCGTCCATGTTTGACCCCGACGAGCTGGAGGAGATACGGGAGTCGAAGGCTCAGTGGGAGGAAGACGACGTCCAGCCCACCGTCGATCGCTTTGGCGAACGCAAGGAGACGTTCACCACGGACACCGAAGGACACGAGGTAGACCGCCTGTACACCCCCGAAGACATCTCGGATCTCGACTACGAAGAGGATCTGGGTTTCCCCGGCCAGGAGCCCTACACCCGCGGCGTGTATCCGACCAGCTATCGGGGCCGCCTCTGGACAATGCGCCAGTACGCCGGGATGGGGACCGCGACGGAGACCAACGAACGGTTCAATTACCTGCTCGACCAGGGCCAGACCGGGCTGTCGATGGCGTTTGACCTCCCCACCCAGATGGGCTACGACTCTGACCACGCGATGGCCGCCGGCGAAGTTGGCAAAACCGGCGTCGCCATCGACTCGCTGGACGACATGGAGACTGTGTTCGATGGCATCCCGCTGGACGAGGTTTCGACGAGTATGACCATCAACGCCCCCGCGTCGGTGCTGTTGGCGATGTACATCGCTGTCGGCGACAAGCAGGGCGTCGACCGCGAGGAGCTTCGCGGGACCATCCAGAACGACGTGCTCAAGGAGTATATCGCCCGGAACACGTTTATTTACCCGCCGGAGCCGTCGATGCGGCTCATCACCGACATCTTCGAGTTCTGTGCCGCCGAGACGCCGAAGTTCAACACCATCTCTATCTCCGGGTATCACATCCGTGAGGCTGGCTCGACGGCCGCCCAGGAGATCGCCTTCACCCTCGGCGACGGCATCGAGTACGTCGAGGCCGCTATCGAGGCCGGGCTGGACGTTGACGAGTTCGCCCCGCAGCTCTCCTTTTTCTTTGCCTCTTACAACAACATCTTCGAGGAAGTGGCGAAGTTCCGTGCGGCCCGCCGCCTCTGGGCGAAAATCATGGACGAGCGCTTCGACGCCCAGAACCCCAAGTCCAAGCAACTGAAGTTCCACACCCAGACCGCTGGCTCGACGCTGACCGCCCAGCAGATCGAGAACAACGTCGTCCGCGTCTCCTATCAGGCTCTCGCGGCGGTCCTGGGCGGAACGCAGAGCCTCCACACCAACGGCAAGGACGAGGCCATCGGCCTGCCGACAGAGCAGTCTGTCAGAACTGCACTGCGGACCCAGCAGATTCTCGCCCACGAGTCCGGCGCAGCGGACACCATCGACCCGCTGGCCGGAAGCTACTACGTCGAATCACTGACCGACGAACTCGAAGCCGAGGCCCGTGAACTCATCGAGGAGGTCGGCGAACGCGGCGGGATGCGCCGCTCCATCGAGGAACAGTGGGTTCAGCGCCAGATTCAGGACGTGGCCTTTGAACGCCAGCGTGAGCAGGAAGCCGGCGAGCGCGTCATCGTCGGCGTCAACGAGTATCAGGTCGAAAAAGAGGGCGAGCAGGACATCGAAGAGGTCGACGAAGCGGTCGAGCAGGCCCAGCAGGACAACGTCGCTACGGTTCGGGAGGAGCGCGACGAGGAGGCCGTCGAGGCGAAACTCGACGCGCTCCGACAGGCCGCCGAGGGCGACGAGAACGTCATGCCCTACATCATCGACGCCGTGAAAGTCTACGCCACGACCGGCGAGGTGTGTGACGTGCTCCGGGACGTGTTCGGCGAGTACCAGCCCGGCTCGTCGATGTAGGCTCGGTCGAGACGCGGATATTGCCTGTTTTTCCAGTCCTCCGTGCTCCCAGAATTATAAGCCATCCCGGTGTACGGCCGACCATGCGCTTCGATCACGCCGGCATCGCCACCGACGACGCCGCCCCGCTCGCAGAACTGTTCGCCGATGCGTTTGAGACACCGGTCGTCCACGAGGAGACATTCGACGGCCTGCACGTGACGTTTCTGGAGCTGGACAACGGCTACTTCGAACTACTGGAGCCGGTACCGGACGCTGACGGCGCGATTCCCAGATATCTCGACAGCAATGGGCCGGGCATTCATCACGTGGCTCTGGAGACAGACGATATCACCACCGCGCTAGAGACCGTTAGTGACTGCGGCATCGACCTCATAGACGAGGAGCCACGGCCGGGTGCGTGGGGGCATGACGTGGCGTTCCTTCATCCGAAAACGACTGGCGGGGTGCTCGTGGAGCTAGTCGAACACTAACGGAGAGCCCCCGGATTCCGGAGTCACTCGTCGCCGAGGAAGGCCGCGACCCGGTCTTCAGCTCCGGGGGTCAGGCGTTCCGGCGGCTCCGCGAACCACGCCGCGCCGACGAGTTCAGACTCGTCCACGTCGAGGCTCCCCTTCTTGTACTCTGCTTCGAGGAAGATGTCTAGCGTGTGCACTGATCCCTGTGCATCGGTGTCCGGATAGTACTTCGAGTGAACGACCTCCGCGACGCCGGTAACTGTACAGCGAATGCCGGTCTGTTCGTTGACGCGGCGGACGGCAGTCCCTTGGACCGACTCGTACTCGTCCCCCTTGCCGCCGCCGGGCAGCGCCCACATGTCAGCGCCGCGCCCAAGCACCAGCAGGACACGGTCGCGGGTATCGCCGGCTGCCTGCTCTGGTATCTGGTCACTTAGCTCGGGGAACTCGGAGCCGTCTCGGGTGACGAACACGACGCTGTTCCCGGAGTACCCAGTCCCGCGTGTCGCAGCGAACACGTCGGCGTATTCGTCGGGCGATAGCTCGAAGGTCTCCTCGGTGACCGGAACCTCGTCGTAGGCCGCTTCCAGGCTCGAAATACGCTCGTCGACGTTCGTCTGGTTGATCTTCTCTGTGAGGTTCGCATCTCCCGCCCCAGTCTCAGGGCCGTCGGCGTCGTCAGTCATACGGGGTTGTACTCCGGGGCACCGATAAGTGCCGTGGTCCAGCCGATGAAAAAGAACTTGTATTCTGGTTGTCTGCTTCCGGACATGAAAGCGATTGTCCTCGCAGGCGGGTACGCCACCCGGCTCTGGCCTGTCACCAAGAACCGGCCCAAGATGCTGCTCCCTGTTGGTGAAACGACCGTCATCGACCGGATTCTCGGTGAATTAGAGGAGGACGATCGCATCACTGACGTGTTCGTCAGTACGAACCAGCGGTTTGCCGACGACTTCCGGGACCACATCGCCGCGAGCAGTTTCGAAAAGCCGTCCCTGACCGTCGAAGAAACCGCCGAGGAAGACGAGAAATTCGGGGTCGTCGGCGCGCTCGCCCAACTGGTCGACCGCGAAGGGCTCGGCGACGAGGACCTGCTGGTCATCGCCGGCGACAACCTCATCAGCTTCGACATCGCGGAGTTCATCGACTACTTCGAACAGTACGACGACCCCACGCTCGCCGCCTATGATGTTGGGTCCCTGGAAAAGGCCAGCTCCTACGGCCTCATCGAACTCGACGGCGAGGAGGTCACGGACTTCCAGGAGAAGCCCGACGATCCCAACAGCACGCTCGTCTCGATTGCCTGCTACGCGTTCCCGGCGGATGCGATTCGCTTCGACGAGTACCTCGAAGACGGAAACAACCCCGACGAACCCGGCTGGTTCATCCAGTGGCTCGTCGATGACGGGCCGGTCCGTGCGTTCACGTTTGACGACGCCTGGTACGACATCGGGACGCCCGAGAGCTATCTGGAGGCCGTCGCGTGGGAACTGGACGGGGACAACGTCGTCGCGGAGGACGCCACCATCGAGAACACCACGCTCGGCGAGAACGTTCACGTCCTTTCGGGGGCGGAAATCGTCAACTCCAGCCTCGACGGGACCATCGTGTTCCCGGACACGACCATCATCGATTCGGACATCCGCCAGTCGATTATCGACCGCGACACGCAAGTCGAGAGTCTGGACCTCGCCGGTGCGCTCATCGGCGCACACACGCAGTTGACCAACGGCGATTAGTCCCGCCCAGCCGTTTTGTCTTTCCTGATTACGCCAGCCACGCGTCTTCGATCTGTACCGTCCCACGACTGCCGTCCCACTGCGTCTCGTACTCCAATTCGATCCGGCGGTCCATGTGTGGCCCGTCGGTGACGAGCGTCTCGAACTCCCCACCTTCGCCGAGGATGTGGACGCCGTACTCGTCGTTGAGTGCCTCCAGTTCGTCGAGCGCGTCGGCGTCGAGCGTGCGACCCAGCCAGGACTCGTCGAGGCCGTAGGCGGCCACGCGGATGATCCGAATCTCGAAGCCGGCGTCCAGCATCGCGTCAGCGAGGTCGCGGGGGTTTTCCTGCCACAGCGGCGCGAACACGTTGGCTTCGAGGCGGTCGGCCATCGATTCGATGCGGGTCGTCTGGTACTCGCTTTCGACAGCCCCGGCAGTGACGCCGGTGATGCCGCCGTCCAGTTCACCGTCGAGTTCACGCAGTGCTTCTTCCAGCGGTTCGAGTTCGGCATCGCCCTGTTCGCCCGAGTCAGGCACGTCGTCGGCTCCGAAGTCATCAGGTTCGACTTCGACCAGTTGGATGCCGATGCTCTCGGCAGCTAAGCGGGCTAACCGGGTCGCCGGAACGTGGTACATGTAGGAGTCGCCTTCCGGGTGGACCGTCACCAGGCGTTCGACGGGGTGGCCCCGCTCAAGTGCCCGGTGCAGCGCCCACGAGGAGTCTTTACCGCCGGAGAACAGCGAAACCCACGCGCCGTCTGTCATAGCCGCCGGTAGCCGTCGGCGGCGTAAATCGCTGTCTATTCCACCAGTTCGTCCTCAATATCGGTGTGGCTGACGTAGGTCGCGACCCGGACGCCGACGAGGCTAATGAGGATGCCTGCGAGGATGAACAGCCCGAGGCGGGTCCCTGCATCCAGCGAGAACCCCTGAATCTGTACGATGCTGAGGTTCGTCTCCGGCACCTGAAACGGCTCGAACACGCCACCGCGTTCGAGGAAGTACGCAGAAAAGCCGCGAACGACGAGCCCAACCGCGACCGCACCGAACGGGAGGTTCACGTACGCGCTCCGGACCCCCTCTTGCTGGATGAGTTCGTCCAGTAGGCGACCGAGCGAGGCGGCCAGCGCTGCGCCGGTCAGCCACGGCACGGACGCGAAGGCAAAGCGGTTCGCCAGCAGGAAGGGACTGATATCGCCGACCGCAGAAACGCCTAGCACACCGGCGAAAACTCCGACGAGCGAGAGGCCGGCGGCGACGACGTAGGTCACGAGCGACACCTGCCCCGAGTACAGCGCTTCCCGGGTCTGGCTGGGGAGTCGTGAAAGGTACGCGTCGATACCCAGTCCCTTGTAGATGAGGAACACGCCGATGGCGGCCGCGATAGCGCCGACGGCAATGGTCGGGCTGGTGACGACGAGCAACAGCGGGAACGCGAGCATGATGATGCCGACGGGGACCAGCACTGTCTTACGCAGTTCCTCGTCGGCCAGGAATTGCTTGAGCAGGTAGTACGTCGATTCGATGTCGCGGGCCTGGCGGACGACGACGCGGTCGACGGCGTCGACCTGAACACGGCTCTCGATGATGGGGACCAGCCGCTCATCGTCAGCACTGTCGACGACGACGACCGCCGAGTCGGGGTCGTGTTCGGCGACCAGAGCGTCGATCTGGCCGGCGATCTCCCGATCAGAGCCGACGCTGTCGCTCCCGCCGCCGACGACGGCGAGGACCGGGGCGGACCCCTCGGCCTCGAGTTCGTCCGTGACCGCCAGTCCTTCGAGAAGGCAGTTGACCCGGCTGTCTTCCGGATCAACGACGCCTGTCTGGGTGATGAGTGACTCGACGGCGTCGCGGCCGACGACGGGACACGCCGCTGCGGCCGGACTGTCCCTGTCGATACACACCACCAGCGTAGTCACACTACGGCGAAGGCGGTCCCCGAATAAAAAACCTCCCGAGCTACCGCCGGAAGGAGAGACCCTCGATATCGCCGTCGGCGACGCCGGCGATACCCGCGCCGAGGGCGAAGGCGACCTGCTGTGCGCCCCCGCGGAGTTTTCCTGTCAGTCCGCGTTCGGGCTCGTACTCCTTGATAGTCACATCCTCGCCCAGCCGTTGCTCCAAGCTCGCCTCGACGTCGTCTCGCGTGCCGAGTCGGTCGACAAGCCCACGTTCTTCGGCCTCCTCGCCGAGGAAGATGCGCGCTTCGGTGTCTTTGAGCGTCTCGGCGTCCATCTCGCGGCCCTCGGCTACAGTGTCGATGAACTGGTCGTAGTAGTCGTCGACAATGCCCTGCAGGTACTCGCGCTCGTCTTCGGACATTTCCTTCAGCGGGACGCCGGCGTCTTTGTACTCACCAGCGGTGAACTGCTCGTAGGAGAGGCCCAGGCGGTCGGCCAGTTCCTTGGCGTTGACCCGCGAGCCGACGACGCCGATGGAGCCGACGATAGAGCCCTCGCGCGCCCACAGTTCGTCACAGCCGGCGGCGATGTCGTAGCCACCGCTGGCACAGACGTCCGTCGCGTAGGCGATGGTCGGCCCGTCGAACTGCTCGGCGGCGATGCGAATGTCCTCGCTGGGGACGATTTCGCCGCCCGGCGTGTTCAGCTTCAGGAGCAGTGCCTCCGAGCCGCGGTCGGAGTCAGCGCGTTCGATCTGTTCGACGATGTCGTCGGCCGACGCGCCGACCGGCGGACTGGTGATGCCACCACCGCCGTCACGGCTGATCGGCCCTTCGACGGCGACTTCCGCGACGTTGTGTGCCGGGAGGAGGGAGCCGGCGATGTTACTGCCGATACGGGCTGTGGCGACGGCGACAGCGACGACAAGCAGGACGCCGAGCAACTGTGCGAGGGTGTCGGGCGTTCTGACAAACAGCACCCACCCCAGGATCGTCCCGATACCGACGATAACTACCACCAGTAACCCGCGAACGATGTCGTCTGCGCCCGCCATTACTGATACATCCCGAGCGGCCGTGCGCTCGTGCTCTCCTCTTGATTCTCCTGCAGTTGCTGTGCGAGCTGTGCCTTGGCACGCCCGATTTCTTCGGCCTGCTCGACCAGCGCCTCGGTGTCAATCTCGAAGTCAGTGAGCGGACTGATACCCGTCTGCAGGAGCGCCCGCGCCGCTTCCGGGTCGGGGAACTGCTGGTCGGCTTCGACGATAAGTCCGACGCTCGTCAGCCCAGTTCGCTGTGATTCGTGGACCAGCGCGCCGGTCGGCCCGGTAACCGCGCCGTTCTCAGAGGGCGGATTTACGCCCGCTCCCTCAAGCATCGCCGCTCCGTCGCCCGTCGAAATACCGTACACGGCCGGAACCCCGTCTTTCTCCGCAGGACGGCCGCTGAGATAGATCGGCGTCGCGTCGCTGGTCTCGAACCAGCCGACCATACAGCTGGCGAACTCCTTCGCGCCGGACGGGGAAACCGGTGCGTCGCTCTGGAGGACGAGCAGGTCGCGATCCTCATCCGCGTACAGCCGGACCGGTGGGCGAACCTCCGGGTCGTCCGTCCCGTACACGGCGATTTCTGGCAATCCCTCGCAGTGTGCCGACGCGTAGTACTCCATGTCGTAGACATCGACGAGGTGGTCAGCGGCTATCTTGCCGACGAGGCCGACGCCCGGGAGCCCCTCGACCAGTGTCGGGGAGTCGAGGGAGATGTCGTCGCGGTGGACCTGTATGTGTGCCATACCTCGGATATCGTCCGCCGGCGGCTTGAAAGCCATGGGCCGGTGCCGTTCGAAACCCACAAACCGACCGCCAGCGAACGCCGGACAATGGAACCACTCGACCGCTACCGACCCATCATCGACGACTTCGAGGCGTTCATCGACGCGTGTGAACGCCCGCTGCCGTCGGCTGTCAGGGTCAACACGATCAAAGCCACCGTCGAGCGGGTCCGGACGGCGCTTGCGGATGCAGACATCGCCTACGACCCCGTCGACTGGCACGACGGTCTGTTCGTCCTGCCCGAAGATTCACCGGGCGCGAACTGGCCGTACTTCCACGGCTGGATTCACGGGCAAGAAGAAGTGTCCGTGATTCCGGCGACCGTACTGGACCCTCAGCCCGGTGAGCGAGTCTGGGACGCCTGTGCGGCACCGGGGAGCAAGACGACCCAGCTCGCCGCGCGGATGGAGGATGCCGGCGAAGTCGTCGCAACCGACAACAATCTCGGACGTATCTCGGCGCTGCGGACCAACACTGAGCGGCTGGGGGCGACGACGGTTGCCGTTACCCACGAGGACGGCCGCAACCACTCGCTCAAGCCCTTCGGCGGCGAGGGATACGACCGGGCGCTCGTCGACGTCCCCTGTTCCTGTGAGGGGACGATTCGCAAGAACCCCGACACACTGGAGGACTGGTCGCTCTCACACGTCGAAGGCATTTCCGGCGTGCAGAAAGGTATCCTCAAGCGCGCCGTCGAAGTGACCGAGCCCGGCGGAACCGTCGTCTACTCCACCTGCACGTTCGCCCCGGAGGAAAACGAGGCCGTGCTGGACTACGTGCTCGACGAAGTTGCCTGTGAAATCGTGGACTACGACCTCCCGCTCGATCACGCCTCGGGGATCACCGAGTGGCAGGACGAGCGCTTCGACCCGAGCGTGACCAACGCTAAACGCATCTACCCGCATCACAACGATACAGGTGGGTTCTTCTGTGCAAAACTGGAGGTGCCTGCAGAATGAGCGATCAGAGTACGGAGTTCACGCGGCTCCCAGAGACGGACGAAGCGCGCGACGACCCCGAGCGAGCGACCCGACAGGAAGTGCTCGACTTCTGGGCTGAACGCTTTGGCGTCCCGCCGGAGACCTTCGAGGGGTACACCTTCTGGGAGCGCGGTGCTGGCAAACTGTGGCTGTATCAGGGCAGCCCGCCGTCGCCAGTCGATATCGAAGGACTGGGAATGACGTTCCTGCGGACACGCCAGGAACACTGGAAGCCGACGCTGGAGGCCGTCCAGCGGTTCGGCGAGCACGCCAGCCAGAACGTCATCCACCTCGATGCGGACGCTGCCCGGGCGTTCGTGGCCGGCGAGGATCAGGAACTCGACTGGGACGGTGACTGGGGGTATCTCGTCGTCACTCACGACCTTGCTGGTGAGGCCGAACCGGTCGGCGTCGGCCTGTACGTCTACGGCGAACTCAGATCACAGGTCCCGAAGGGCCGGCGGCGCGAGGTCTGACCCGGGCGGTACGACCACTTGGACGAGAACGGCTCAGCTGCTGGAAGACTTCGCGGCTGCCGTTCCTTGCATCGCGTACAACTCCGCGTACGTCCCGTCGTCGTCGAGCAGTTCGGCGTGGCTCCCCCGTTCCGTTACCCGCCCATCCTCGACGGTGTATATTCGGTCGGCATTGGAGACGGTCGAGAGTCGGTGGGCGATTGCGATCACGGTCTTGTCTCCGTCAAGCGTCTTGACGGTTCGATGGATCTGCCGTTCCAGATTCGAGTCGAGGTCACTGGTGGCCTCATCGAGCACGAGCACCTCCGCATCGGTCAGGAGCGCTCGCGCCAGTGCGACGCGCTGGCGCTGCCCGCCGGACAGTTTCACGCCGTCGTCGCCCAGCACCGTGTCGAGCCCCTGCGGGAGGTCATTGAGGAACTCGAGGACGAGAGCCTTCTCGGCGACTTCGTAGAGCGTCTCGTCGGAGATATCCCGGCCGGCAGTGAGGTTGTACCGCAACGTGTCGTTGAAGATATGTGGGTCCTGTCGGACCATCGCAACAGCGCCACGCCATTCGTCGAGGGCATAGGTCGAAATCGGCGTCCCGTTCGCTAGGATGTCACCGCTATCCGCCGCATAGAGCCGAGTGAGCAGCGAGACGACTGTCGACTTGCCGCCGCCGGACTCGCCGACGATACCGATGAACTCGCCTCGCTCGACAGTCATCGAGAAGTCTGCAAGCACTGGCTCGTCTTCGTAGGCAAACGAGACGTTCTCGAACGCGATCTGCCGGATTCGGTTCGGGACCGGTTCCCCACCGGTCGTCTCCTGTTGGGATTCGAGGCGGTCGATGAACTGGTGCGTTCGAACCAGATGTGGTAGCTCTCCCTCGATAGCGTAGACGGTGGAGTTGAGCGAGCTCAGTCGGGGCGCGAGTCGGAGCATCGCGAACAGGAACACGCCGAGTTCCGGGATAGACAGCGCCCGGAAACTGAGTGCAACGTAGACGAGCCCGAATAGGAGTAGCGAGACCGAGAGTCGATAGAAGCTGCCGATTGCGACCTCGTTCCGGCGAACAGCGATGCTGGTCGAAGTGTATTGGTTGAGCGTGGCCCGAAACTCGGCAAGCAGCCCGTCGCGCATGCCGAACAGCTTCACGTCACGGATACCCTGCGTCCCCGCCTGTGTTGTCTCCTGTAGCTGTTCGTTTGCCGTCGCCACACGGTCGCCGACGGCGTACCCGGGCTCGATGCCGTATCTGATGATCGCTGTGACACCGCCGAGAGCGACAGCCGAACCGACTGCCAGCATCGGTGCGATAGCCAGCGCGATTCCGATATACACCAGACAGAGGATTGCCTGCTGGAAGAACTGGATAATCCGGCCGATGACACGCCCGGCGTAGCGGGTCTGTGTCAGAATCGTGTTCATGATGTCGTCGGACCCCTTATCATCGTAGTAGGCAACTGATGCGCCCATTGCCAGTTCGTAGCCCCGGTCTTTGAGGTCACGTTCGTACGTCTGTGTGAGCTTCGCCGCGAGCCATTTCACGGTAAACGACGCCGTGTACCGGACGACCATCACGCACGCGAGGCCGGCCAACAGGAATTCGAGTGTGAGCGGCAGTCCTGCAGCGGTGTACGCGGAAAGGAATTGACCGGTGATGCCGTCCGGCTGAAACGGGAGGCCCTGGCCGGTCTGTGCGGCGTCGAGTATCGGAAACAGGAACGAGAGGCCGACGCCTTCCAGCAGCATCACGAAGAGGCTGGCGGCGACGATACTCCCCGTCAGCGCCGGTCGATACAGCGCCACGCGGCGCAACGATGCGTATCTTTCACTGACCGAGGGAGTCGTAGCCATTGTTCGGGATGCGGTTTCTATGAGGCATAGTTACCGGCTTACTACGGCCGGGTCGTTCGGGAGCGAAGGGCACGTCTACCGGCAGTTAGAGCGGCGGCGGGGAGGAAAAGAGGCCATAACAAATAGTGCGAGTAGCGCGGATATCCGTATGGTCGCAATAGATTCCGGATTGACTGTCGTCGCAACTGATAACTGTGTCACCACGACTATCGACGGGGAAATCGTGTTGCTCAACAACGAGACGGGGCGGTACCAGGGCCTGTCGGGAGTCGGCCCGGATATCTGGGAGCGAATTCAGGAACCGACTGAGCCAGCGGACATCGTCTCGGCGCTGGTCGGGGAGTACGATGTCGACAGAAACCGAGCGGCAAATGACGTGGAACACTTTCTGGAAACGCTTGCCGGGGAGCAACTCATCAATGTCGATGCGAGCCCGACTCCGTGAGTGCAGAGCGTTGCCTCGGGGACAGAAGCTTTTGCTCTGTGAAGCAGTGGTACTGATCGCTGCGAGCAAGGTACTGCTTGCAGTCGCTGGGCTGGAGGACGCGGAGCGATATTTCGGTACGGCCGCTCAGTTTCTCCCCTGCCATCGACAGTCTGCGTCACCGGAGTCTGTCCGCTGGGCGGTTTTGACAGCAGGATCGTGTCTACCGGGCACCTACGATTGTCTCGACCGAGCACTCACTGGTAGTACACTGCTGGTCGCCAACGACTTGCCGCATCGTCTCCGCTTCGGCGTGGATCCGCAGTCCGATACGTTCGAGGCACACGCTTGGATCGAATCGAACGGGGATGTCCTTATCGGAGATATCGACGACTTCGGGCGTTTCCGAACACTCACCGAACGCGAAGTACGTGGCTAACGAATAGTAAACACTCTATTCTGTAGTGGTTCAACGATAATAGATACTATAACAAAGACACCGACATCTGAAACCAGGGCCGGGGGTAACCCATGAAGGAATACGAAACGCCGTCGGTCGAAACGTACGGAACTGTCGAGGAAAAAACGAACTGGTGGGACCACGACGACGGATACGGGAAGTGGAGCTAACGTCCACAGCGGGCTCACATATCTAACAGACTTCTCTTTTATTGGTACTCGACACTGGCGACGTTCAGTGTATTCACCGCGACGGTTCTATCGATATGTACTGGGAGTAAAGAACCCATTCTTATCCACCACAGCAGTCAAGCGGTCTGCTATGAACAAGGGGTGCCGTAGATGGGGTGTGTTTCAACATAGATGGAATCGGCGGACAACCACGCAGGGAGGAAACTAGCCGGATGGCGACGACAAACGCAGCCACGTACGAAGCCTTTGGCCTGACGGTCCGCTCGGCTTTCGACGTACCGGAGCTTCCACCCGCTGAGACAGCGCCCGACGGGCGAGTCGATGTCACCATCACCGAGGAACGGATTCCCCGCCCACTGTCGGCTGCGTCCGGGACGACCTTTCACGCGGTAACCGAGCGCGAATACTACCTTCTATACGATGCCGCAACGGTCAGAATTTGCGACGGCACGTCCATCGCTGTGGACCCGGCCGAGGGCGTGCCCAGCGAAGTGCTCCGTCATGTATTGGTCGGCCCGGCGTTGAACCACCTGCTGGATCAACGGGGCTACTTCGTGCTGCACGCCAGTACTGTCAGCATCGACGGGCGTGCAGTGGCGTTCGTCGGGGAGTCGGGGGTCGGAAAAACGACAACTGCGATGGCCTGCCTGCTCGACGGACACCGTGTCCTGAGCGACGACGTGGCTGCGATAGCGCTGGACGATGAAGGACCGATTGTCCGGAGCGGCTACCCATCGATGAAACTCGATCCGGAGGCAGTTGAGGCGTTCGACCCCCCGGTCGAACCACCGGAACAGGTCCACGACGGGCGCCCTCGACACTTCTACGGGCTCAGGCACGACCAGCCCGCGACTCCGGTACCGTTAGAGCGCATTTACCTCCTCGAAGACGGCGAAACAATCGAAGTAGAATCAGTCAGGCCGAACGAGCAGATCATGGCGCTCGTCGATAACACGTACACGCTGGGCGCGCTGGAAGCCGACGGTCAGGCCGTGTCTAACTTCGACGCCTGCGGGGAGATCGTCGACAAGACAAATATAAGACGGCTTCGCCGGCCACGAGATCTCGATACGATTCGGGATGTCGCAGCCAGAATTCAGTCTGATCTCAAGAGCGATTCATGCTGACGGAGGCTGAACCCGAACTTCAGGTGGTGCTCAACTGTACTCGGACCGCAATTGTCACCGACGCTTCCCCCGAGCCTCTCCCGCTGGATGACACGCCCGACTGGGACCGCGTCGTTGAACTCGCCCGGTATCACGGCGTCGTGCAACTCCTCTATGAGGGGCTGGAGGTGATGGCACGCGAGAGCGGTGATGAGTTCACCGTGCCAGCGGACGTGTTGACACGACTTAGCAGCATCGTACAGGGAAAACGGATGCGAAATCTCGCGTTCACGACCGAGCTACAGGAGATACTAGAGCGCTTCGAGACACGCGGTGTACGCGTAATGCCGTTCAAGGGACCGGTGCTGTCTGCCGTTGCGTACGACGACGCAACAGCGCGTGAGTACAACGACCTGGATCTGCTTGTCCATCCGGAAGATATCCCCGCTGCTGCGGATATTCTGGAAGAGCGAGGATACGAGTGGCGCGGGGGCACGCCGCGGTTGGACGACGCCGCACTGTTGGGCGGTCCTGTGACGAAAGCAATCGTTCACGAGTACGAGATGCGAGGGCCGGAGTTCGACGTTGAGCTTCGCTGGCGGGTTGGCGACGCCGAGCGGCCGTTCTCAACATCCTTCGATGAACTCTGGGACCGCCGCGGCGCAGTGGCGGTCGGCGGCCAACCACTCCCGGCGCTTGCGCAGTCAGACCGGCTGCTCGTGTTGGCGTTTCACGGAACCAAGCACCGCTGGTATCTCCTGAAGTGGCTCTGTGACTTCGTTGCGGCGCTGGAGTCCGCAGATGCCGACTGGTCACACGTCCTTGCCCGGGCACGAGAAACTGGCGTCGAGCGGAATCTACTACTCGGGGCTGCGCTCGCCCGTGCCGCCTTCGGGTACGACCTCCCAGTGCCGATACTGGACCGCCTTCGCACGGACGGCCGCGTCTCCGAACTAGCCACTGACGTCATCGAGTCGCTGGCCACCGGGACGCGACAAGCGCCGACACGGCTCGAATCCGCGCGGTTCTACATAGCTGCCAGTGATTCGATGACTGCGCTGGTACCGTTCCTATTGCTGTATTCAGCATTTCACCCGAGCTATTCGGAGTATCAGTTTTGCCCGCTCCCTGGTCCACTACACCCACTGTACTACGTTATCTGGCCGCTCCGTCTCTTCGTTGAAACGCCCCAGTGGCAACGCCAGCAGTCCGAGGAGCCACTCAACGAGGCGACCTGAGCACCGAGTCGCTCGCTTCATTCTGGCGTGGATCTGCTGTATCTGGGAATTGACTTTCAGCGGTGTCCCACAGGGGCTCACTCCCGTGGCTGGATTGTGCCCTCACCCAGTCCTTTCCAGGCGACGCGATAGTCGAGGCGTGCGAGTGCAGCGCTGTCGTCCTTGATACCGTAGTCGGCCAGCCGGTCGGTCGCCGTCTCGTAGGCCATTCCAGATTCGATATCCTCGGCCAGTTCCTCCAGCACAGCGGGATCGACGAGCGTGCGGCCGACACGCTCGTGAGCCGGAAAGGCCACGTCTGCCAGCGCGTCCTCGCTGACACCGTACTCCACGGCGAGGTCAGCGAGCGAGATTACTTTGGCATCCGGCCGCAGTTCGTCGGGGATCTCCGCAGCGCTCTCACGCACGAGTCGCTCCTCGTAGGGTCGCAGAGCGTCTCGCACGTCTTTCACGCTGACCGTGCCGGAGTACGGGATTGCTCGATTGTCCGTCGCTTCGATCTCCTCGCCGACGCCGAGCGATTCGTCGACGGCGACCAGCATCTCGATGTCATCTAGCGCGTCAAGGCGGGCGAGTTTCTTTTCGACGTACTCCGGCGTCCAGAACCCCATAATCTCGAAGAAGACGCGGAAGGCGTCGTGGCTGCGTTCGCCCGAGTCCTCCACACCACGCCCAGTATCACGAACACCGGTGTCAGCGCCGGGCCGCCACTCGAAGGCGAAGTCCGGAATGACGACGTGTTCATCGGCCGGAAGCGGCTCCGGTTCGCGTATCAGGTCCCAGTCGAGGTCCAACGCGGCGAACCGACCGGCGAAGTCGGCTTCGACGCCGCTGTCGTAGCTGACCTCCGTTACGGGCTCGACGCCGGGCACGGAGACATCCGCGTCCGAGAGCGTGAGTTCCCGCTCGGTGCCCCGGTCGTCGATGGCCGCCGTCAGCTCCCACTCGCTCGCGGTCGCGACCGTCCGCAGGAGACGAGCGAAGCGGGTCCCGTACCGGCGCGTGTTCGAGAACAGCGCGTCCGGTCCTGTAACGACGACTTCTCGACCGTCCGCTGTCCGGCGAATCTCGTACATCAGCCGGAGGCGTTTGACGGCAGAGATGAGCGCCTTCGGGTCCGACGAGCGGACCCGCACTCCCGTCGCGTCGAACAACGCCGTCTGCGCCAGCGAGAGATTGTACTGGGTCCGCAGTTCGGCCGGTCCCCAGCGCGAGTCGACATCGGTGAGGATCTGCCGCGAGTCCCGGTCGGCGTACAGCGCGTCGGCCAGCGTCGCGGCGTCCGTGCCGAAGTGATCGGCTGCCTCGGTGAGTGTTTGCTGGCGCTCGGCTTCGCTCACGACCCCGATGTCCGCAGCGACTTCGAACACCCGACGACGGGCGCGAACGGGGTCGACCGGAGCTTGCGTCTCGAAGGTAGCCTCCCGTTCGACGAGTTTCGCCAGCCCGCGGACCAGCTTGAAATCGTCGGCCTCACGCTCTATGTCCGCGAGTGCTGCCTCCAGCGTCTCGCGGGATTCGCCGACGTGGCCCTGGTAGGTGCCGAGCACGCGGGCCGCAAGTCGCTCGGCGTCGGTGTCGGCGAACTGCAGGTGATAGCCGCCGCCCGCCCGGGACACCCGCAGGAGGTCTTTCGTCAGCACACGCGTGTTTCTGCGACGGAGCGACAAAAAACAGGGCGTCGGGCAATCCCATCGGCAGGCTCAGGGACCGCCTCGACGCGCATCGGTCACTATCTGCGTCGCCTAGCGACCCGCTCTTCCGCAGTCTCCTCGGTCACGAGTTCGTACAGCAGTGCCCGCCCGCCGTCGGCTTTCGGCCGTAGAATCCGGCCGAGTCGCTGGGTAAACTCCCGCTCTGAGCCACTTCCCGAGAGGACGACGGCGACGTTCGCGTCGGGCACGTCAACACCCTCATCGAGGACGTTCGCCGTCACGACCCGAGTGTACGTTCCGTCACGGAACTGCTCTAAGATTTCCCGGCGCTCGCTCGCCCCAGTCTCGTGCGTTATTGCCGGAATGAGAAATCGCTCTGAGAGGCGGTACACGAGGTCGGTGTGGGCAGTGAAGACGATGATGCGGTCCTCGCGGTGGCGGTCCAGAATCGTCGCCAACCGGTCGACCTTCCGCTGTGCGTTCATCATCACCTCCCGAGCTCGCTGTTTCGCCAGCAACGCCTCGCGAGCCGCCGGATCGTTGCCAGACCGCTTCACGAGTTCCTGATAATCGCTGCCCGACCGGAGCTGGATGTTGGATTGCTTGAGATAGTCGGTGAACGTCCCCTGATACTCCTCGTAACGGTCCCGTTCGTCCGGCGTAAGTGAAACTTCGAGTCGCTTGATATCGTAGTCCGCGAGGTGTTCTCCCGCTAAGTCGTCAATGCTGACTCGCCGAGCGAGCGAGCCGACGAGGTCCTCGATGGCCTCGTGGGCTCCGTCCGGCCGCTCGAACGTCGCTGTCAGTCCAAGTCGAGCCGGCGCAGCGAGTAGCCGAGGGATGTCCCGATACCCCTCCCCGCCAAGGTGGTGGACCTCGTCGAAGACGACGAACCCGAACCGGTCACCGAGTTCATCGGCCCGCAGGTACGCCGAATCATACGTCGACACCGTGATATCCTCGACGCGCTGTTCGCCCCCGCCCATACGGCCGACGGGATGGTCGAACTCCTGCTGTAGCTCGCCTTGCCACTGCTCCAGCAGATCGATGGTCGGGACGACGACCAGCGTTGGCGTCCCCAGCGCGACCATCGCCGCGATGCCGACGACGGTCTTGCCACTCCCAGTCGGTAGTTCGAGACAGCCTCTGTCATCGGCCCCTCGCCAAGCGTCCAGTGCCGCCTGCTGGTACTCCCGGAGGTCGTACGCCGTCGAGAGCGACAGCGAGGGGAACGCACCGATGTGGTCCTCGTATGCAACCCCACGCTCATCGAGTTCGGCAATCAGTTCGGCGTACCGGTAGGCCGGCGCTCGCCCTGTCTGTGACCGCTGGTCGTACTCGATGCCGGGCAGGTCCGACGGGGGGTCTCCCGTTACGCGGATGGTTCCCGACTCGTACGTCAACTCCAGCACACCCCGTGGTTCGCCAGTCCGGCCGATAACGCTTTCGCGCGCCGCGTTGCCGAGTATGTCGCTGGTACTGCCAGCTTTACCGCAGCGGCCTGTCGTCGACGGGTGAAAGAACACTACGGTTTACGTCTATTCGCTCCCTACCACTCCAACTATGAGCGACACGCGTACGAGACTACCTGCCCTCCTGTTGTCGATCATGCTGACACTGGCTGTCGTGCCAGCCGGCGCGGCTGGAACCCAGACAGGACAGGAGACGCTGACCGTCGATAAATCTGGGAGTGCTGATTATCGGTCGATACAGGCCGCCGTGAATGCCGCCGACAGCGGTGACACTGTCGAAGTTCAGCCGGGTACCTACTACGAAGAGGTCAGTGTCAACGAGAGCATCACTCTCGTTGCACCCGACCGGGCGATACTGGACGGGTCGCGGTTCGTCAATGGGACCGGCATCACGGTGGCCGGCACCGCCGAACCGAACGTCACCGGATTCACCGTACGAAACTACCGCTTTGGCGTCGCCGCTAACGGAACCAGCGGTGATTGGACGGTCAGTGACACGACTGTTATCGCTGCTGATGTCGGCGTTTATGCACCAAACACGACCGGGAACTGGACTATAGAAGACGCCGCCGTCGCCAGCACAGCCTACAGCGGCGTGTTCGCCCGCGGCACCAGCGGCGACTGGATGATTCGCAACACCCGCTTTGTCGAAGTTGGCGGTGACGGCGTCGACGTCCGCAAGTCCTCTGGCGACTGGACGGTCGCCGCGGTCGTCGTCGACCAGTCCGGTGCGGACGGCGTCGACGCCTCTGGGACAACTGGTGACTGGTCGGTCCAGAACACGGAGGTCCGCCGAAGCGATGCAGGCGTCAAAGCTATCAACAGCGATGGTGACTGGGCGGTGACTGACCTGACGGTCAGCCGAAGCGACATCGGTCTCGTAACCGCCTTTTCCGGCGGCGCATGGACACTCGAAGATTCCACTCTCGAAACTCGCGATATCGGGGTCTTCACCGCACGAACGACCGGTGCGTGGACCATCCAGAACACGACCATCGAGAGCCAGCAGCAGGGAATCCACGCCGTCAACACCAATGCATCGTGGACCATCTTTGAGTCGACTATCTCTGTGACCGCCCAAAGGGATGCTATTGGTGTCGACGCTCGGTCTGCGACCGAGGGCTGGTCACTTACCGATGTCACCATCGAAAGCCCCGGTATCGAAGTTGCCGAATGAAGGAACCACGCCAGCGGTGTCTCCCCGTTACGGGCTGCCACTCTCGTCACCAAAGCGAAGCCCTTAATTAAAACACCCTCCTCTCCCAGAGTGCGGGACCGTGGGGTAGCGGTATCCTCGGCGCATGGGGTGCGTCGGACCTGAGTTCGAATCTCGGCGGTCCCACTTCAACTTATAGAGAACAGGTAGTTCGAATATCTCGGTAGCGATTACGAACCGAAGGCAGGCGGCAGTGACCGCGTAGCGTGGTCACAGAGTGAAACCGATTTCCTCTACACTTTTGTAACGCCGATAGCAAGCGAGGGGTATGGGAAAGGCAAACGACGTAGACTATGCTGACCTGCACGACCCGAACGCAGAGTACACGATGCGGGAGCTCTCTGCGGAGACAATGGGCGTTACCGCCAAGCGCGGTGGTGGCCGCGACGTGGAGATCACCGACGTTCAGACGACGATGGTCGACGGGAACTTCCCGTGGACGCTCGTTCGAATCTACACCGATGCAGGCATCGTCGGTACGGGCGAGGCCTACTGGGGCGCGGGCGTCCCGGAACTCATCGAACGGATGAAGCCGTTCGTCGTCGGCGAGAACCCACTGGACATCGACCGACTCTACGAGCACCTCATCCAGAAGATGAGTGGCGAAGGGAGCGTCGAGGGTGTCACGGTGACGGCTATCGCTGGCATCGAAGTCGCACTGCACGACCTTGCGGGCAAGATCCTCGAAGTGCCGGCCTACCAGCTTCTCGGTGGGAAGTACCGCGACGAGATGCGCGTGTACTGTGACTGCCACACCGAGGAAGAGGCCGACGCCGACGCCTGTGCCGAGGAGGCCCGCCGCGTCGTCGACGAACTGGGTTACGACGCCCTGAAGTTCGACCTCGACGTGCCGAGCGGCCTCGAAAAGGACCGTGCGAACCGACACCTCCGTCCGGGCGAGATCCGTCACAAGGCCGAGATCGTCGAGAAGGTCACAGAGGAGGTCAAAGACGAGGCCGACGTGGCATTCGACTGTCACTGGACGTTCTCGGGCAGCTCCGGCAAGCGCCTCGCGGACGCCATCGAGGAGTACGACGTCTGGTGGCTCGAAGACCCCGTCCCGCCGGAGAACCTCGAAGTGCAGGAGGAGGTCACCAAGTCCACAACCACGCCGATCACCGTGGGCGAGAACCGCTATCGTGTCACCGAGGAGCGGCGGCTCATCGAGAATCAGGCCGTCGACATGATTGCGCCGGATATGCCGAAAGTCGGTGGGATGCGCGAGACGCGCAAGGTCGCCGACGTGGCGAACCAGTACTACATTCCGGTCGCGATGCATAACGTCTCCTCGCCGGTTGCGACGATGGCGAGTGCCCACGTCGGGGCGTCTGTTCCGAACTCACTGGCCGTCGAGTACCACTCCTACGAACTCGGCTGGTGGGACGATCTGGTCGAGGAGACCGTCATCGAGGACGGCTACATCGAGATTCCGGAAGAACCGGGCCTCGGGCTGACGCTCGATCTCGACGCTGTCGAAGAGCACGTCGTCGAGGGCGATACCGTCTTCGACGAAGCGTAAGGTTCGGCCCCCATCGTTGGTGTTGACTGGGGCGGCACCGGGTGACGTGGTGGTCACCCGATACCACTCACGGCGGCACAGTTACGCCGTCTCGAACTCGACGCCGGTGATCTCGAAGCGAGCACCACCGGCGTCGCTTTCTCCGACCGTTATCGACCAGCCGTGGGTATCGACGATTTGATCGACGATTCGGAGGCCGAACCCGGGACCCGAAGCCAGCGAGTGGCCGCCATCGAACACGTCCTCTCGCTCGTCGGCCGGAATCCCGACGCCGTCGTCCGCGATGTAAAAGCCGTCGTTCAGTTCACCGACGGTTACCGTCAGGCCGACGGCTGCTCCCTGCGACTGTGAGACCGAGGGTGTCGTACGCTGCTCGCCGGTGCCTTCCTGTCTCTCGGTGTGTGGCGTCTGTCCGTGTTCTACGCTGTTGCGGATCAGGTTCTCGAACAGCTGCCGGAGTCGGCTGGGGTCCGCGCGGACTACGGCTGAGGTCTGTAGCTCCAGTGTCGCGTCGCCGGTCTCGACGGTGTGCCAGCACTGCTCGACGACGGTCTGGAGCGGCACCGGCTCGCTGTCGAGTGCGGCCTCGCCGTTCCGGGCCAGCGTCAGGAGGTCCTCGATGAGCTGTCCGATACGGTCGTGGGCTCGCTTGACTGCGTCGAGATGCTCGCTGTCGTGTTCCATCTGTGCGAGTTCTAGCTGGCCCCGGGCAACGTCAAGCGGGTTCCGGAGGTCGTGGCTGACGACGCTGGCGAACTCGTCGAGGCGCTCGTTTTGTTGTTCAAGAGCCTGTTGATGGCTGTCGCGGGTAGAAATCTCCCGTCCGATACCGGCTACACCGAGCGTCGAGCCGTCAGCAGCTGTTATCCGGCCGCCGGTGAATTCGTACGGGACTGTCGTTCCGTCGGCAGTCAGCAGATCGGCTTCGAACGATGTCTCCCCGGTCTCAAAAGCCGACTCGATACTTTGGCGAACGCTTTCACGATCGGATGTGGCGAAGAGGGCTGCCAGAGTCATCGATGCGAGATCAGCGTCTTCGTGTCCGGTGTCTGCCGCCAGTGCATCATTCCAACGAATCAGATCGCCGTTCTCGTCGAGTTCATAGAACAGATCTGGCATTGCATCGACCGGCGTGTCGGGGCTATCCAGTTCCGTAGCGCGTTCGGATTCGCGTCGCTTCCGCTCGGTGATGTCACGCGAGGCCCCGACGATTCTGGTGACTGTGCCATCCTCAACAATGGGTTGCGCCTCGGCCCGCACCCAGCGCTGTTCGCCATCCGGTTTGGTGATCCGGAATTCGAGGTCGGCAGGGTCGCCGGCTGAAACGTGCTGCATCGCCTGTATGACCCTGTCCTGATCCGTGTGGTGAATCGCTGTCATGAACTCCGCGGGGTTCGCCTGCAAGGAATCCACGGAGCGGCCGTAGATCGTTTCGTATGCCGGATTGACGAACTGTATCTCGGACCAGTCCCCAGAGAACACCCATAACAGTTCGTTCGACTGTTCTGCCAGTTCTGTGAGTCGCCGTCTGGTCTGGCTAGCGATCGCTGTCGATTGGTGATGTTCGACGAGCAACCGAATCCGATTGGCGAGGAGGTGGCTACGGTCGACAGCTGCGTCTCTTCTGAAAACGTCGGTGACCCCGTTCGAGAGTGCGTCGCTGGCGACGGATTCCGACTCGGTCAGCAACAGTACTGGAACAGTGCTGTCCCGCTCGCGGACCGTGTCAGCGAACGCACGACCGGACCGGTCCGGGAGGTCGTCCGCGACAACGATGCCATCGATAGCGTCGTCTTCGAGATGTTCCAGCGCACTGTCAGCCCGGTCAGTCGTAGTCAGTGTAAGCGAATCCGGTCCACGTCTGTCCGGGAACTCTGCGGTCTTGTCGAGTAGTGGGGCCTCATCTACCTGCAACACGTGTATTGAGTCCGCAATCGCATACGTGTCAGACATATTGTGTAAATAGAACTGCATCACCCCTCTTGAAGTTACGCCTGCAATGACGGATTACGCCCCGAAGCGGTCCGAGACTGCTCCCCGATCTATTTTGTCCGGGCCGCTTGTCGGCATCGCCTCGACGAACGCGATGTCACGGGGGTGTTTGTACCGGGCCAGACGGTCATCGAGGAACGTCCGGAGGTCGTCGAGGGTCAACGGCCGACCGTCAGCATCGTCCGAACGAACGACGGTGGCGGGTTCGATCACGGCCTTCCCGACCTGTCCCCACCTGTCGTCGGGAACCGGAATCACGACGACTTCACCGACCGAGGGGTGGTCGGCGATAGCGTCCTCGACCTCCGCGGGATAGACGTTCTCGCCGCCGCTGACGAACATGTGCTTCGTGCGGCCCTCGATGTAGTAGTAGCCGTCCGCGTCGACGCGAGCGAGGTCACCGGTCGACACCCAACCGTCACCGAACGTCTCGGCGGTGGCCTCGGGATTGTCGAGGTAGCCCGTCGCGGCGTGGGGCGAGCGCAACTGGAGTTCACCGACGGTGCCGGGATCGACTGTCTTTCGTTGGCTGGTTTGATCGTCTTTCTCGTTCGGACCCTCGGGCTCGACTACCCTGGCGTCGACGTGCATCGCCGGCTTGCCGACGGAATCGGCCTTCCCACGGGGCCAGCCCTCGGGCATCGCGAAGTTGTTCGGGCCGCATTCGGTGAGGCCGTATCCCTGCGAGAGGTTGACACCGCGCTCCCACCACGTCTCCATCACGCTCTTGCGGCAGGGGCCACCCCCGGACTTGGCGAAGCGGAGCGACGAGAGGTCCGTCTCCGTCCAGCGGTCGTGCTGGGTCATCATCCGCAGGATTGCCGGGACGGCGACGAGGACGGTCCCGTCCTCCGCGTCGATGGTCTCAAGCACGTCGCCGGGGTCGAACTCGCGGGCGATGACCACTGTCCCCCCCATGTGCCACAGCGGGACGGTGAGGACGTTCCAGCCACCTGTGTGGAACATCGGGAACACCATCGGCGTCACGTCGTCCTCGCGCAGTCCCCAGGCCGTGATCGTGTTCAGGGAGTTCCAGACGATGTTGCGATGCGTGATCTCCGTCTCCTTTGGCGTTCCCGTCGACCCGCCAGTGTGGAGGAGGAGATGCGTGTCGCCGGGGGCCGGCGTCGCTGTCTCGACGGGCGTGTCGTCCTCGGGGAGGGCCGAAGCGTAGGGTGTGCTGTCGAGCGTGGCAGCCGAGGACGCGTCGTTGGTGGCGGTTTCGAGATGGAGGAGTCGGGGTGGTGTCGCATCTGTCATCTCCAGAGCCGTCGAGACAGTTTCGGCGAAGGGGGCCTCGACAACGAGGATTTCCGGAGCCACGCGGTCGAGGAGTTCAGCGAGTTCCGGGGGCGCAAGTCGATGGGACAGCGGGGCCAGTCGGCTCCCGATCTTGCCGGTAGCAAAGAACAGGTCGACGACGGCGGGCCGGTTCCGCGAGACGACGGCAACGGTGCCGGCAGCGTCAGAGCCAGCGGCCTCGTCGTCCGCACCGCCACCGTACTGCCTGAGCAGTCGAGCAGTCTGGTTCGCCCGCCGGTCCAGTTCGGCGTACGTGAACCGCTCGCCGGTCGTCGCGTCGATCAGTCCTTCACGGTCCGGCGTGAGCGCGGCCCGGCGCTCGCTCCAGGCACCGACCCAGTCCTGCGGCGTGCCCTCAGACATCGTCGATGAACTCCCGAATCTGTGTGTTGACGCGCTCGTACTCCTCGATGAACAGCAGATGCGGACCTCCGTGGACGGTGACGAAATCGGCGCTCGGCAAGCCCCGCGCCAGCAGTTTTCCGTTCTTGTAGGGGACTACCTCGTCGGCGGTGCCGTGGATGACCAGAGCCGGAACTGTGATCTCACTGAGGCGGTCCGACGCGTCGAACGCTTGAACCGCCGCGCCTTGCCATTCCAGTGCTCGGTCGCTGGCGTCGCTGTCGATGCGCCAGTCGATGATGCGCTCGATGAGGTCCTCGTGGGCGTCCATGAACGACTTCGAGAGCGCTGGCTGCATCTTGTACCGCCGGAGTTCGCGCTCGTCGAGGTCGTCGGGGACGGCGAACATCCGCTGCTGTGTCTTCTCGGGGACAGGCTTGGCCTCCGGGCCGCCCGGCGAGGTACACATGAGCGTCAGCGACCTGGCCCGGTCGTACTCCAGGGCGTACTGCTGGGCGATCATCCCGCCCATGCTGGCCCCGACGATGTGGGCCTGCTCGATGCCGGCGTCGTCGAGTACGGCCTCCAGATCACTCGCCATCTGACTCATCGTGTACGGCCCCTCCGGTTCGTCGGAGTCCCCGGTGCCGCGGTTGTCCCACACGATGGTCTGGTACTCGTCGACGAGCGTCTCCTGTTGCCACAGCCACATCCAGCGGCCATAGCCGATGCCTTCGACGAAGACGACGGTCTCGGCGTCGGGCGGCCCCTCGCGCTCGTAGGCGAGCGAAACGCCGTCGTTGGTCGCGTATTGCATACTGTCTGTTTCTGGTTGGATATCCTTCAAGTGGTCCGGTTCCGCAGTCATTGCTCTACTGGCTCCGTGTTCGGGTGGTCACACCGCGTGTCGTCTTGCAGTCGATGCGCCGCCGTGGGCCGACCCGGTGGAGAGCGGCCGCCCCACGCCCAGGTCGTCGTTCTTTCAGGCGGTTCGACGGTCGTTTTCACCGGTTTCGTCATTCCGAATCACCCCAGAGCTTCGCCGGCAATGCCTCGGCGAACGTCCCGCCGAGACGCTCCCGGAGCGTCCCCAGCAGGCCGTCGGGGACGTAGAGGACGAACAGCACGAACACGAGGCCGACGTAGAGGCTCGCGTGGCCGTTCAACAGCAGGTCGATGAGCCCGCCGATGGTCGTATCCCCGACCAGGGTCGCGTCAAGCGTTTCCTGGCCCAGCAACGCACGGAGATAGGGCAACAGGCCGCCGCCCTGCCCGGCTTTCGAGAGGAACTCTCTCACTGTTTCATCGAACAGGTGGCCGTACAGCGACCCGGCGAGGGTCCCGAAGCCGCCGATGATACTCGCCAGCAGGGCGTCGCCGGTCACCAGGAAGTAAAAGGAGTTCTCCGGGCTGGCCGAGCGCTTGAAGCCGGCGAATAGGCCACCGGCAACGGCAGCGAAGAAGCCGCTGATGGCGAAGGCCCCGAGCTTGTACAGATACGTGTTGTAGCCGATAGCAACGGCGCGCTCCTCGTTTTCCCGGATAGCGATCATCACCCGTCCGAACGGAGAGTGGATAACCCGCTGCATGGCGAAGTAGCAGGCCAGAACGACGAGGCCGATCATGTAGTAGGACACTTCGGTGCCAGACAGCGTCGACTCGAGCAGTGCCACCTCGTCGCCGGTGAGGACACCGATGGACAGCGATAGCTGGTCGATACCGGGGGCCCCGATCTGAAAGCCCTCAGCGTGGCTCGGCCCGACCGCCGGGCCGTCCCGGGGGTTGGTCGCCACGTAGTCCCAGCCGCGGACGAACACGTAGAACACCTGCGCGAAGCCGAGTGTGATCATCGCGAAGTAGACGCCCGAGAGGCGGAACGAGACGAGTCCCACGAGTATGGCCAGCACGACGGCGATGAGACCGCCGACGAGCAACGACAGCATGAACGGCGTTCCGGGCCCGAGTAGCGGCAGCTTCCCGTTGGCGATGAGGATGACAGTGTACGCGCCGGTCCCGTAGAACACCGCGTGGCCAAACGAGAGGTAGCCGGTGTAGCCGCTGATGAAGTCAAACGAGATGGCAAAGAGGCCGAAGTACAGGACGCCGACCATCGTCTCCACCGTCGGCAGGAGCATCTGTGTCTCGGCGCTGACTGGCGAGTTCAAGAGTGTGTGGTACACCGGCGGGTATAGCGCCAGCAGGGCGATGACGAGGATGTGGGCGGTGTGGTCCCGCAGGTATTCGCGGGGCCACTCCGTCTCGACGGTCGTCGCCGGTGGCTCGGACGCCGCCTCGGCGTCGGCCTCGGTTTCGGCGCTAATGGCCCCCCACCTCCTCGACACCAAAGAGGCCCTGCGGACGGACGATGAGCGTCACCACGAGCACCAGGAACAGGACGAGTTCCGGCAGGCCCGTGAACTCGATGACGTTCTGGAACCACCAAGTCGTTACCGCGTCGGCCATCCCGACAACTAGTGCGGCGACGACGGTGCCACGGAACGTTCCGAGGCCGCCAACGATGACGACGATGAACGCCGGCAACAGCGTCTCGGCCGCAAGCGGGACGCTCGCACCCCAGGTCGGGTCCCACATCAGCAACGTGCCGGCCGCACCGGCCAGGCCGATACCCAGCGCGAACACGACAGTGAACACCTGACGAACGTCGATGCCGAGCGCCGACGCCATCTCTGTGTCCTCGCTCCCGGCCCGGATGTACAGGCCATAGCGGGTCTTCGTGAGGAATGCCCAGATACCGACAACCGTGATCGTACCGAGGAGTATCTGGAACAGCGACATCCAGCCGGCGCTGACGGGACCGAGCGCGACTGGTTCGCGGAGGAACTGCGGTTTGGTCGCCAGGGCGGCCTGCCAGTCGGACAGCGGCTGGAGGTCGTAGACTCCCAGGACGATGCGGACGACCTCCTCGATAACGAGCGTCAGCCCGAACGTCAGTAGGATCTGGTATATCGGCGGCCGGTCGTACAGCGGCCGGATGATGGTTGTCTCGATAGCCCCGCCCAGCACCGTCAACAGCGCGAACACGACGGCGATAGCGAGGAAAAACAGACCGAGGCGGGTCAAGGGCGCTGTACCGCCAGTGACCGTCACTACCATCAGGAGGCCGCCGAGATACGCCCCGACCATCGTCAGCGACCCGTGGGCGAAGTTCAACACGCCCATGAGGCCGAAAATCAGCGTCAGACCGCTCGCGATCATCACGTACAGCGCCGATTTGGCGAGTCCGTTGACGATGACACCGCCGAGTTCGCCGAGTGTCAGGAACTCCGCGAGCGCTTCGACGATCATGCCGACAGATACCTCCTGAACCGTTCGTCGTCGGCGGTCACCGCCGCCGTCTCACCGTCGTCGACGACACGGCCTTTATCGAGGATGTAGAACCGGTCAGCTAAATCGAGCGCCAGCGGGAGGTTCTGCTCGACCAGCAGCATCGTCACGTCCTCGCTTGCCTTCGACAGCGCCTCGGCCACGTCCGCGACGATCTGCGGGGCCAGCCCCTCGCTCGGTTCGTCGACCAGCAGGAGGTCGTTGTCGCCGACCAGCCCGCGGGCGATGGCGAGCATCTGCTGTTGGCCGCCCGACAGCGTGCCGGCGTCCTGCCCCCGCCGCTCTTCGAGGATGGGGAACGAGTCGAAGGCCAGCCGGAGGCCGTCGCGCACGTCGTCCGGGTCCGGAATCGCCGCCCGGAGGTTCTCCTCGACCGTGAGCTGGCCGAAAATCCGGCGATCTTCCGGAATCCAGCCGAGTCCCCGAGAGGCGACCTCGTGTGTTTCCAGCCCGACCAGCGACTCGTCCCGGAAGGTGATCGACCCCTCGCGAGGTGGCGTCAATTGAAGGATGGTCCGGAGTGTCGTCGTCTTACCGACGCCGTTGCGCCCCGCGAGTGCGACCACTTCTCCCTTCTCGACGGCGAGGTCCACGCCTTCGAGGATGTGGCTGTCGCCGTAGTACGTGTGGACGCCGTCGAGTTCGAGCAGGCTCACGCCGTCCCCTCCTCCGAGTCCCGGTCGGACCCGGCCGCAGTCGTATCGTCGTCCAGACTGCCCGGTTCGTAGCCGCCGAGATACGCCGACTGTACGTCTGGATTGGCCCGCACCTCCGCCGGCGGCCCGTCAGCGATGACTGCGCCCTGATGCAAGACGACAACGCGGTCTGAGACGCCCATCACGATGTCCATGTTGTGCTCGACCAGCAGGACTGGGTAATCCTCCGCCACTGCTTCGATGAGGGCCCTGATTTCGTCGACACTCTCCGAGGAGACGCCGGCGTTTGGCTCGTCCAGCAGGAGGATCGCGGGGTCGCCCGCTAGCGCGATAGCGACTTCGAGCTTGCGCTTTGCCCCGTGGCTCAGTGTGCTCGCGAGGTCCTCGGCCCGATGTGAGAGTCCGACCCGGTCGAGAATCTCGTGGGCGCGCTCGGTGAACTCGTCGTAGTGGTCGACGTTGCGCCAGAACGTCGTCGCGTCGTCGCTGTGGGCCTGCTCGGCGACCCGGACGTTCTCCAGAACCGTGCTGTTGGGGAAGACGTTCGTCACCTGGTAGGAGCGGTGGATGCCCTTGCTGGCCGTCTCGTGGGGCGAGGCGTCGGTGATGTCCTGCCAAGCTCCGTCACGCCGGAGTTCGACCGTCCCCTCGGTGGGCGAGAGAGTCCCGGTCAGCAGATTGAAAAACGTCGTCTTGCCGGCCCCGTTCGGGCCGATGAGCGAGCACAGTTCCGCGTCGAGTTCGAAGTCGACGCTGTCGACAGCGGTGAGTCCCCCGAACTCTCTGGTCAGTCCCTGTGTTCTGAGCATACCTACAGTGAACAGCCCATCTGGTCGCTGTCCTGCGGAATGGTCGTTTCGTCGGCGCTGATGCGGGCGAGCGGGTCGCCGGGCATAATGGCGGCTCCCCAGCTATCGGCCCACTCATCGGTCGTGGGAATCGGGTTCGCGACAGTCATCGCCGACCGCGCCTGATTGTTGTACTCTTGGAAGGTGTAGCCGTTCTCGCCTTTCGGCGTGTCGGTGACGGTCATCCCTTTCAGGGCATCGGCGATGTCCGAACCCTCGGTCGATCCGCTCTCCTGAACCGCCTGATGGATCGCCGACGCACCGGTGAAGGTCCCCGCCGAGAACAGGTCCGGGACGACGCCGTAGGCACTTGTGTAGCTGTCGACGAACGCGTCGTTGATCGGGTTGTCGTACTGGTTCCAGTGGTAGCGAGTCGTGAACGGCCCGAGCTGTGAGTCCCTGATCTTCTCCGCTGTCAGGGGCTCGCCAAGCACGCTCTGCATCGTCCCGCCGACGACGCTGTTGGTGATTCGCGTGGCGAACCCGCCAAACACCCGATAGGAGTACTCGCCCGAGAGGAAGGCGTTGAACATCGCGGGAAGCGTCGCGACGGTGAACCCGCCAACGACGCCCTCGGCACCCGCTTCTTCGGCGTTGTCCAGCAGCCCCTCCCACTCGGCGTAGCCCTGCTCGACGAAGCGTTCGCCGACGATATCGACGCCTTCGGCTTCCAGCACGTCTCGGTAGTTGTTGACCACCGCACGGCCGAAGCTGTAATCCGCGCCGAACAGGTAGACGCTCGACACGTCCGTCTCTCTGGCGACGTACTTTCCGCCCGAGCGGGCATCCATCGCGGTGTTCTCGCTGGCCCGATAGACGAGGTCGCTACAGGTATCCGAGTTGGACGTGATGTCGGCCGACGCCGCCGGCCCGAGCATGATCGGGATCTGCGCCTGATTGACGACCGTCGTGACGACCCGACTAGCCACCGCCGAGGACGCACAGCCGGCGAGCATGTCTACGTCCTCGTTTTCGACGAGGTTCGTCGCCGCCGTCTGGGCCGTATCCGCCGAGAACTCCGTGTCCCGTATCAACAGGCGATACTCCGTGTCACCGGCGGTAATCGTGATCTCACCGCTGCCGGGGTCAGTCGGCGGGTCTGTATCGCCTTTGTATGCCAGCCCGGAGAGGAACCCCCACAGCGACTGATCACCGTAGTACTTCAGGTCACCAGCGCGGGGCTGCAGGACCCCGATACTAACTGTCTGTGCCGAGCCACTGCCGCCCGATTCACCGTTCGTGCCGCTGTCCGTCGTACCGCCGTCCGAATCGTCCTGTTCAGTCATGGATGAGTCGTCACTGACACAGCCGCTGAGCCCGACAACACCGGCACCGAGCGCGCCGAGAACGCGCCTCCGTGTGGCCGTATTCTGCATAACAAATTATTGTAGATCTGCCGGCCACATAGTGTTCTGAGTTAACATGTTAACGCAGCGGCCAGAACGCAGTTCTCGTCCGTACCGGGACTGGCACAAAACAGCGGTAGATTGCCTATGTCGTTCCCCACTCGGCGAATGAGACCCTCATGACTGTTTGCCGATCTGTTACGTAACTGCTTCAGAAGCTGTGACCCGGTACATCTCAGCGGTCACCCACGTTAGCAACGGTGGAATAGCAGAGAGTCCCAGACCAAGCGCCACCACGAACTGTGTGTTAACGAAATAGCGTAGATGTTTGCGACAAAGGTCCCTTTGAGGGCGGCTAGCCAAACGAGTATCACTGTCGGTATCACTGGTCGCTGACGAAATGATGCCCACACTGACACAGCCAGAAGCGTAATTCCGAACAGAAGATAGGCAAGAGTTACGATTTCAGCTAGGAGTCCGAGTTCGTGGCTGGGATCTATTCGCAGGTGTGCCCGATACTGCTTGATACCCAACCAGAAAACATAGAATCCAGCTAAGCTGAGGCCAATTGACGGGATTTTCCGACCGATTTCCATGGGCAGAATTTATTCTCTTATTGCGAATAGCTTGTGTACATTTTCATACAACCCTCCCGGTGGCTCCCGCAGCCTGGTGAAAATGCGGTGAAAAGTCCAATCATATGTAGCGCGTTCCACAATCCACAGCGCGAATCAGAGAACTGCTTATCAACGGATCCAATTTCAGCTAAGAAGGCGTCGCTACTCGCCGTCTCAATCGTACTACGTACTTAGAGGATTTCGTGATCAGTGTACCGATGCAGGATACCGAGGATGACCAACCACGGCAACATCATTCCGAAGGTGATTGAAACCAGAAATCCAATCCGACGGTTCACACCGAGGAAGTCAAACAGTTCCATTCCTCCCGCAAAACCCGCGAAAATGAACGCTCCGAGGAATCCGGCGACTGGGACTATGATGGCCCTAGTAAGCCACCGCCTCGCAAACCAAAGATACGGTACGAGTAAGATTCCCAAGAGTAACCCGAGTACCGTTGTGAGGCGCAGCCCAAAAACTGTAAGTGGTTCTCCAGAAGATGATTCGGCGTCTTCGTCAGCCATTATTATGACACCCCTACGATTGTATAAAATACTTTCAATCGAGATATTATCCCCACTGATTCTGCCTATGCACTCGTACTGAGTCCGGACATGGGAACGTGATCGATCCGCTCACAGTCCCGAGATCATGCGCGGAAGCCACTCTTTCCCTCCCGTTTGGCTGGAACCGACCGGGCCGATTCATATCCCAACCCACAGTATCGGTGTTATCTTGTGGCGATAGCGGTCCCGCAGCTGTCTATCACTCCGAGCGGAGAAACGATTAGACCGACCGGGACATCGAAATCAGTCCTCAATGACGTCCAGTGCTTCGACGACGCGCTCGATCATCTTCCGCTCGCCGCGCCGGAGGTTCTTCGAGACGGCGGGTTTGGACACACCGAAGTCCTCGGCCAGCGATCCCAGCGTCGCATCACGGGGTGACTCGAAGTACCCTTCGGAGACGGCGGTTTCCAGCGTCTCGCGTTCGGTATCCGAGAGGTCGCGACAGCCGTCGACGAGTGTCATTGCCGCGCCAGCGTTCTGGACGAGGTCCTGCAGCTGTGGGAGCGTCGTCGACGTGCGTTCGATTACGTCGTACTCGTTGTCGCGGTCCAGTTCCGAGAGCGTCGTGTCTGCGTCCCGGCCGCGGTCGAAGCCGACGTGCCAGGTCTCGCTGCCCGCCTCGATGTGGAACGGTCCGGTGATGTAGCCGCCGTTGTCCCTAATGGTCTGCATCGCCGCCGTTTCCTCGATAGTCGTCCTGATGTGAGCGGCGTTGTCTTCCCGGCGCAACAGCGCACAGTCGTTCATGTTCTCGTGGGCTTGCAAGCTGTCCAGCCCCGTATCGAGTACCCCCGCATCCTCGGCTTCGACGATCATCCGCGTCTCCAGCTCCCGCGCGCGCTGGTCGAAGTCCCAGTGTACCGCTGCAAAAGCGACATCGTGGTCTGCCGTCGTGTCGATGAACGGGCAGTCGTACTGCTCCATGTCCAGTGCGATATCTATCATTGGCAGTCCACTGTCTCGTGTGTGATTCGTGTGATACGGTAAAGAATCCCACGATTAATAATAACTATTTCTCGCAACCGGGTTCTTCACGAACGTCTATCCCTGATACACCGTTTCAATAGTGTTTTAGGGCTCGGTTCTGGATGAAGTGGTATGACTTTGCACGCCAGAGAGATAAACCAGGACGTACGGGAGCTGGGTGCGCTCCTGGGCGAAGTGCTGGAGGCACAGACCTCGACCGAGGCATTCGAAACGGTGGAAACGATCCGGAACTCGTGTATCGACTACCGGCGTGGAGACGCCGAGACGCGGGAGGAGGTCCATCGGGCTCTGAACCGATTGAACCCGGAGACGCAGGATATTGTCGCACGCGCATTTACCACCTATTTCGAACTTATCAATCTCGCCGAGGAGCGCGAACGGGTCCGCGAAATCCGAGAGGGCAGCCAGGAAGGCGTGTTGGCCGACAGCGTCGAGGAAGCTGTCCGCGATTTGGCCGAACGCGGTGCAGATCCGGAGGAGTTCGAGCAGGTCCTCGAAGACGTGCTCATCCAGCCGACGTTCACGGCCCACCCGACCGAGGCCCGACGGAAGACGGTGAAGGCGAAGCTCCGGTCGGTCGCCCGTGACATCGAACGACTCGACGAACGGCGGCTCACTGACCGCGAACGGAAGCGCATCGAGCGGAACCTCGACGCCGAAGTGACGAGCCTCTGGCAGACCCCACAGGTCCGTGACCGCCGCCCGGAGGTCACCGACGAGGCGCTGAACGTCCAGTGGTACCTCGAAAACGTCCTGTTCGACGTCATCGACGAGGTGTACGACGAACTCGAACACACCCTCGAAGACGTGTACGACGAGGACATCGACATCGACACGCTCTACGAGTTCCGCTCGTGGGCCGGCTCCGACCGCGACGGTAACCCCTTTGTCACCACTGAGGTGACCGAAGAGACGCTGGAGCGACAGCGCGACACTGTCCTGCCGCTGTACCGCAACAAGCTCAAAGAGCTCTCCGGCGTACTGAGCCAAGACGCCTCGAACATCGCGACTGACGCGCTGTTCAACGAGCGACTGGACCGGCATAAATCCAAGCTCCCCGGCGTCGCCAAGGAAGCCGAGGAGCGGTATCCGGACGAACCCTACCGCCAGAAACTCCGGCTGATGCGCGAATCTGTCATCCGGGTCAGCGATGTCCGCCAGGGCGGCTACGAGAGCGAGGAGGAACTGCTGACCGACCTCCGCGTCATCGCAGACAGCCTTCGAGAGAACGACGCCGAAGTCATCGCCGAGGCCCATGTCGATCCGCTGATCCGCAAGGTCGAGACGTTCGGCTTCACCCTCGCTAGCCTCGACCTGCGCGACCACCGGAAGATGCACACCGACGCCATCGCCGAGGCCGTCGACCGGCAGGGCATCGACTACGCGTCGATGGACGAGGACGAGCGCGTCGAGTTCCTGACCGAAGCGATTCTGCAGGACAACCCCGTCATCGACATGGAAGACACCGAAGGGCTCTCCGAGGACGCCACTCGTGTCCTCGACCGCTTCCGTGCCACCGCCGACTGGCAAAACGAGTTCGGCATCGACGCCATCGACACCTACGCCATCTCGTGGTGTGAGGAACCAAGCCACGCGCTTGAGGTCCTGTTCCTCGCTGATCAGGTCGACATCGTCGACCTGCCCGGCTACTGCGGGTTCGACGTGGTCCCGCTGCTGGAGTCGGAGTACGCACTCTCCGGAGCCCGTCGAATCATGGGCACGCTGTTCGAGAACGAGGCCTACTCCCAGGCGCTGGAGGCCCGGGACAACATTCAGGAGATCATGCTGGGCTACTCCGACTCGAACAAGGAGAACGGCTTCCTCGCCGCCAACTGGTCGCTGTACAACAACCAGAAGCGACTCGCGGACATCACCGACGACTACGACGTGGAGATGCGCCTGTTCCACGGCCGCGGCGGCTCCATCTCCCGCGGTGGTGGTCCAATGAACGACGCCATGCTGGCCCTGCCAAACGAGACGGTGACCGGCCAGATCAAGTTCACCGAGCAGGGCGAGGCCATCGCCGAGAAGTACGCCAACCACGACATCGCCGAGCGGAACCTCGAACAGATGCTCAACGCCCAGATCCGGGCGCGCCAAAACGCGATCGAGGAGCCCGTCGAGGAGATCCCCGACGAGTGGGAAGAGGCGATGGAGATAGCGGCCGACGCCGCCCGCAACGAGTATCAGGACCTGCTCGAAACGGACGGCTTCGTCGAGTTCTTCGACCAAGCGACGCCCATTACCGTCATCGAGAACCTCAACATGGGTTCGCGGCCGGCCTCCCGGAGCGAGGACCGTAGCGTCGAGGACCTCCGGGCTATCCCGTGGGTGTTCTCTTGGACGCAGGCCCGCTGTATCATCCCCGGCTGGTACTCGATCTCGACCGGGCTGGACGCCTACCTCGAAAGCGGCGGCGACATGGAAACCTTACAAGAGATGTACGAGAACTGGCCGTTCTTCCGGACGAAACTCGACAACGCGTCGCTGGCGCTCGCCCGGACCGACCTCGGCATCGCCGAAGAGTACGCCGACCTCGCTGACCCCGAACTCCGCGAGCGCATCTACCCGCGTATCGTCGAGGAGTACGAGGACACCGTCGAGAAGGTGCTCGAAATTACCGGGCAGGACGGCCTGCTCTCGCGGGACTGGCTCAAGGAGAACCTCGAGCGCCGGAACCCGTACGTCGACCCCCTGAACCTGTTGCAGGTCCGCCTGCTCAAGCAGTCCCACCGGACCGAAACCGAGCGCCGGACCCTTCGGCTCACCGTTCAGGGTATCGCAGCCGGGATGAAAAACACCGGGTGAGCCACTGAAGCTCACCGGTTGAGGCATCGTTACAACGACTTACTACGAAAGTAGTACCCATCGAAGGATTTACGCGTCTGCCCCCGGAGTAGCCGGTATGGCACTCGAAACTGTTCTTCTCGCAGTTGGACCGAACGACGCCGACCGAATCGACGAACTCGCAGACGCTGTGCTCGATATCGCGAGCCCGGCCGGTGCGACGGTCATCGTCGCACACGTATTCACCGACGACCAGTACGACGGCGTCGTCGACAGGCTCGAATTCGAATCGACTGGCGAAGCCGACCCCGACGAGGTTGCCGACCGTCACACAACCGTCCGGGAACTCGTCTCGCGGTTCAACGACGCCGGGCTGTCGACACAGGTTCGAGGTGCTGTGGGCAACCACGGCGAGCAGATCGTCAGCCTCGCCGAAGCCACGACCTCGGACCTCGTCGTCGTCGGCGGCCGCAAGCGCTCGCCGACCGGGAAGGCCGTCTTCGGCTCCACCGCACAGGAAGTCATGCTGAACGCGCCGTGTCCGGTTACGTTCGTCCGCGGCGAAGACTAAGACCGCAGAAAACGAGCTTTTCCAGTTACTCTACAAGCGCGGCTTCGAGGAGTTCGAGCGGATGTCGGATCTCGTAGCCGCTGCCGTGTTCCATCTGCATCGCGCAGGTCGGGCACTCGGTCATGCCGGTTTCACCTTCGGCGTGCTCCATGTGCTCGAACATCTCCTCGCCGATCTCCATCGATTTCTCGTATTTCTCCTCTTTCCAGCCGTAGGTCCCCGAGATGCCGGAACAGGAGTCGCCGACGTCCTCGACTTCGGCGCCATCCAGGTCACGGAACAGTTCGACGGCCTGTCGGTCCAGTCCCTGATTCCGCGAGTGACACGGGGCGTGGTAGGCGAACTCTTCGGCGAGGTCACCGTCCACGTCGGCCGCCTGCACTTCGCCTTTGAGGTCTTCGTGGATGCGGAGGTACTCGACGGCCTCGAAGGTGTTCTCGGCGACCTTGTCGATGCCGTCGATATCGAACAGTTCGGGGTATTCCTGTCGGAGCGCCATCGAACACGAGGTACAGGAGGCGATAGCGTGGTACCCTTCGTCGACGAGTTCGGACATCGACGAGACGTTCGTCTCGGCGTGGCGGCGGGCGTCGTCGAGCATCCCGTTGGCGAACATCGGCGTTCCAGAGCACTTCTGTTCGGGCGCGACGACCTCGTAGCCGAACTCCTCGTACACCCGGACCATTGCCTTGCCGACTTCCGGCGTGTTGTAATTGGAGTAACAGCCGTGGAAGTACGCCACCTTCTTGTCGGCGTCTTCGGGGAGTCCACGCCGTTTTCGTGCCGCCTTCGCGTTCTCCCGTGACTGGACCTGCCCGCCGCGGTCGGCCCACCAATCGCGAAAGGTCTGTTTTGCGAAGGCAGGGAAGTCACGCTCGCTGGTAACGCCGAGCGTCTTCTCCATGACCCAGCGGGCCGGGCCGAAGTTCATGGCGAAGTTGGCGAGTCGGGGGACCTTACTCGCGAAGAACGCGGAGGTGCGGTAGTTCGCGAGGATGCGGTTCCGGATGTACTCGACGGAGAGCTTGTCCATCTGCTCGCTGACGTACTCCCCGCGGGCGGTGTTGTGCATCTGGCTGAGCGGGACGCCCGACGGGCAGGCGTTGTCACAGCGCATGCAGTTCGAGCAGTCCATCACCGAGTCGTCGATCTCGTGGTCGTCGTCGGACTGCTTGAGCCGCCACTGTTCGGGGCCCTGGAACTTCGGGCCGGGGAAGTCGTCGTCGACCTCCGCAACGGGACAGTTCGTGTCGCAGGTCGAGCATTTGTAACAGGAGTCCGCGCCGGGACGGAGGTCGAAGTCATCGCTGTCGGGGAAGACATCGACTGGTTCGAACTCCTCGCCTGTATTCGGTGCTACCGGGTCAAACTCTGTCTCTGGTGGGGTCTCAGCGTCACTCATCGTGCCTCCTGTGCGGCGCGCTGGCCCGCCGCGTAGCCTGTTGCAATCGAGACGCCGCTACCGGATTTCTCGGCGGCGAAGTCGTAGCCGCCCAGCACCGAGCCGGCAGCGCGCAGGTTCTCGAACTCGCTGTGCTCGTTCGCATCGAGGGGCCGAAGGTCGTCATCGGTCGCCACGCCGTAGCGAGCGAACTCGTGGTCGCCGAACAGTTCGCCTTCGAACCAGTCGTAGCGGTCCGCAGCGTGGGGAACGTGGCAGTCGAACACCGGTTCGTACACCCCATCGCGGTCGGACTCGACGCCCTTGCCGACGAAGCCGCCGGTCGCGAGGACGTACTGGTCGGCGCTGTTGGGGATCTTCGCGCCGTTTTTCTCGATAAATACCTTTTCGATTCGGTCCTCGCCCTCGAAGTCGACGACGGGATTCCCGGTCTCGATGCTGGCCCCGGCCTCGTCCAGTGCCGAGAACAGCGCGTCCTCCAGTCGGAGACCCGGCAGGGACGGCGGCCCCATCGGGACCTCGAACACGTCGACGCCGAGGTGGTCGCCCAGTGCGTCGCGGATCGCGCCGGGGTTGTCGTCGCCGAGAATCGCCGGGAAGCCGACCCGCTCTTCGCCTTCCAGCAGCGGGTTCACACGCTGGGCCAGCGCCTCGCGGGCCGGGACCATTCGCCCGCGGACAGCGACCTCGCTGTTGGTATCGAGCAGTTTGGCATACCGTGTGACCTTCGCGTCCGCACGTAGGTCGCCCGGGAACCGGATCGTCTCGCCGCGCACGTCGAACGGGACGCCCGTCGCATCGAGGTGGGCGGCGACGTGCGGGGCGTCGAAGTCGACCATCTCCTCGATGCCGACCAGCAGCGTGTCGCGGGTGTCACTGGCCAGGCCAGCGCTGGCTCCGGCCGGGTAGCGGGCGGTCGGTTTGATACTCCCACCGTGGGTCGGCAGGAGCGCGTTCGTGTCCGTGTGCTCACCTTCGTAGGTCGGGACCGCGTCGTCGAACAGCGACAGTGCGTTCCGCACCGTCTGGACGCCCACCTTTCGGTAAGGATGGGACTCTGGCAGCGACGGAATCGCCTCGTACGGATCGGTCAGCGGGCCGTCGCCGTTCGGCGTGTAGCCGAGCACGTCTACCAGGCCCGACGCCTGTCGGAGCGTGCTCTGTTTGTAGGAAACCAGTCGCACGTCGGCTCCCTCGCGGGCGGCCGCCAGCGCGCTGGTCAGCCCGCCGAGGCCGCCGCCGATGACGAGTACCTCCGACTCAATAGCCATCTGTCCCTCCGTCAGCGGCTACGTCCGCGCTGTCGACGCTGCTGCCTGTCTGGCCGCGGCCCGAATCGAACGCCGAGAAGTCGACCGGGTCGCCGTTCGCCGGGTCCTGGTCACGGTTCTGCGTGGTGGCGTGCAACGCGTAGTTCAGCGCCGCCTGTGAGAGTTGCTCGCCCCAGAGGGCGTGGCGCTGACCCTTCCAGCGCTCTTGGAGCAGTTCGTCCCAGGCCTCGCGGACGACCGGCTCGTCGTACTCCGAGTGGAGTTCGCTCGCCATCCGGTGCGAGCAGAAGCCGCCCTGACAGTTCCCCATCGACGCGCGGGTTCGGATGCGGACGGCGTTGAGGTCCGAGCCCGAGCCCTCGATAGCGTCCTGAATCTCGGCGCGGGTGACGCCCTCGCATTCGCAGACAGTCGGGTTCGGCCCGTCGGTTTTGAGCACGTCATCGGCCCGGGAACCGAGTCGCTCGACGCTCCGGCGGCCGATCGGCGACCGGAGCCCGAACTCGTCCATGTAGTCCCGGAGCACCGAGAAGTCCTCGCTGCCCGGCAGTGGTTCGTCGGCGGTCCGGCAGTCAGCGTCGATGCCGAACTTCCCGCAGACGTGGTCGGCGATCTGTTCGCCCATCATTCGGTAGGTAGTGAACTTCCCGCCGACGATGCTGGTCATGCCGGGCAGGTCGTCGCGCTCGTCGTGGTCGAGCAGGAAGAAATCCCGTGTGATGTCCGTCGGGTCGTCACTGCCGACGTCCGGTGGTTCGTACAGCGGACGGACGCCCCAGAACGAGCGGATGGTCCGGGCTTCGTCAAGCATCGGAATCAGCTCCGAGAGGGTGTCGATCATCATGTCGACCTCCCACTGCTCTTCGGGGTAGTCCTCGGGGTCTTCGACCTCCTCGTCGGTCGTGCCCAGAATCGCAGTCGTCTCGTGGGGCACGACGATGTCGGCGTCGCCCTTGGGACGACAGCGGTTGATGACGGTATCGACCTGACGGATGTTCATGATGGTCATGACACCTTTCGAAGGGCGAACTTCGATGTCCAGCCCGGCCATGTCGCCGATGCGGCCGGCCCAGGCTCCCGTCGCGTTCACGACGTAGTCAGCACGGATTTCCTCGGTTCCGCCTTCGGTGCCGTGGACCCGCTTTCCGGGACCGGAGTCGTGTTCGACTTCGATGCCGACTACTTCGCCGCTTTCGACGATGAGGTCGGTGACTTTGGAGTGGGTCTCGATGCGTGCGCCGTGTTCCTGTGCGCTCGCGGCGTTCGCGACGACCAGTCGGAACGGGTCGATAGCCCCGTCAGGAACGCTGATGGCCTTGTCGATGTCCTTCGCCAGGTGTGGTTCCATCGCGCGTGCCTCCTCGCCCGAGACGACCTCGGCGGGAATACCGCATTCCTCACAGCCGTTGAGCTTCTTCTGGAAGTACTCCTCAGAGTCCTCAGGACGCTTGACGAACAGGCCACCGGTCATCTCGACACAGTGGCTTGCGATATCACGCAGAACTCGGTTTTCCTCGATACACTCGGTCGCACTGGCCTGGTCTGAAACGGCGTATCGACCGCCGCTGTGGAGCAGCCCGTGCATCCGACCGGTGGTCCCGTGGGTCAGATTTCCCTGTTCTACGAGGGTCACGTCGAGCCCGCGCATCGCGAGGTCCCGCGCGATGCCCGCCCCAGTCGAGCCGCCACCGATGACGGCGATGTGTGGTGTCGGTCCCATCTATCTTTCCGTGGGTTTGGAGCGCATACACTTCACTTTACCGTTGCTGGTGTTTGGGTAGTAAATTTTCTAAGTAATCATGAGGGATAGCTCAAACGCGTACTGTTAATTGTGGACTATTAGCATACAAGTCCCACTAACTATTGAGCGGAGGAACTGTACGTTCCTTGCCATATACTGATTATAGGTGAATATCTTCAATTTTTGCAGCTTCAGTACGGCTGTCTTGGCACTGTATCTGTACCCGAACAGTAGTTATCACTCCTACCGTTTCGACAGTAACTATTATATATTTTGATAGTGGACTATTCCCGAGAACGTGTTGGCCGTTCGGCCAACGGGAGTGACAATGAGTAAATGGAACCCACTTGACTCAGAAGACGACCCGCCTGATGGAGAACGTACCGACGGCGGCGTCACAGAGGGGCGGGATGGAAACGAGTCGGAGACCGAACCGCCGTCGGCAGGCGCTCTCCAGAAGGACACAGAGACCGAAAACGACCCTGAACAGGCGAAACTGGAAGCACGATGTGAACAACTGGCGGCGGAACTCGAACAGGAGCGGGCGGAACGTGAAGCGCTCGAAACCGCTGTCGACCGTCTCACTTCTGTTGCCAAGGCGAACGCCGACGGCGACCTGACTACGAAACCCGGACAGCCACCAGCTGAGGCGGCTGAACCGCTGTACGACGCATACAGCGAACTGCTCCGGGAATGGACTGACACCGTCGACCGAATGGCGTCGTTCAGTGAACAGGTGACCGCCGCAACGGAACAGGTCGATACCCGTCTCGGGTCGGTCAAGTCCGCCAGTCGGGACGTGAGCGGCGCTGTCGGCGAGATTTCGACCGGTTCGGACGAGCAACGCGACGAGATACAGTCGATCTCCGACGAGATGCGGAACCTCTCGGCGACGATAGAGGAGATAGCGAGCGCCGCAAACGAGGTCGCAGACACGTCCAGCGAAGCCAGCGTTCGAGGCGAATCCGCACTGGAGTCGGCGTCCTCGGCGATGACGACGCTCGACCGGCTGACCGACAACGCCGAAGCGACCGTCGACAAGGTCGAACAACTGAACGACCTGCTGTCGGACATCGAGGAGATTGTGGGTTTCATCACGGACGTCGCGGACCAGACCAACATGTTGGCACTGAACGCCAACATCGAAGCGGCCCGAGCAGGGGAATCCGGCGACGGGTTCGCCGTCGTGGCCGAGGAGGTCAAATCGCTCGCGACCGAGACGAAGGAAGCGACCGACGAAATCGCGGCTTCCATCCAGGAAGTGCACGAACAGGCCGACGCAACGGTGTCAGAGATGTACGACACTCGGGAAAGCGTCGAGGACACCCGGTCGTCGGTCGCCAGCGCACTCGACGAACTGGATTCCGTTGTTTCGATGGTCGAGGAAGTCGATTCGAGCGTCCAGGAGATCGACGATGCGACGGATACGCAGGCCGACTCCACACAGGAAGTCGTCTCGATGGTCGACGACGTCGAGGACATCAGCACCCGGACGGCTGAAGAGGCGGCTATCGCCGCCGACGCCGCAGCGGACCAGACGACGGAACTCGCGGAGGTTTCGACGCGGGTCTCGACGCTCACCGAGCGGGCCGAATCACTGGACGCGTCGCTGGATTCGTTCGAACTTGCGACCGGTTCGGCGGCGGCAAACACGGACGGAACCGTCGTCGAGTTCTGGCACGCGATGGGTGGGCAAAAAGCGCTACTGCTTGAAGAACTCGTTCGCGAGTTCGAATCACAGACGGAGGGTATCAGTCTCACACTGCGGTCGAAAGGGAGCTATCGCGGAACCCTCGATGCGACGCTGAACGCCGCCGAAAACGGTGACCCACCGGCGATTGCGCAGATATTTGAGATCGGTACCACGCGTGCGCGCGACAGTGGACACTTTAGGCCCGTCGAGGAACTCCTCCCCGCAACCCACATCGACTCGCTGCTTGACCCGGTCACGAACTACTACCGGTTCGACGGGAAGCTCCACTCGCTGCCGTTCAACGCGTCGAACCCGGTGATGGCCTACAACCGCGACGCGTTCAGGGAGGCGGGGCTCGATCCCGATTCGCCCCCGGAAACTCTCGCTGACGTGCGAAGCGCGGCTGCGCAGCTCGTCGACGGGAGAGGCGTGGACACCGGTATCACGTTCGCGAACTACTCGTGGTTCGTCGAACAGTGGTTTGCCGAGGCTGACCAGCTCCTCGTGGACCAGAACAACGGGCGGTCCGGGTCACCGACGGAGAGCTATCTCGACGGGGCGTTCGCCCACGACTTGTTCGAGTGGTGGAAAGACCTCGAAGCGGATGGACTGTACCACGACCCCGGAATCGAAGCCAGAGGCGCGGCTCGGGCCCATTTCGCCGAGGGGAACGCCGCGATGCTGATCGGCTCGACGTCGTCGCTGAACAGCATCGAAAGCAGTGCCGATTTCGATGTCGGGACCGGCCGGTTCCCCGTGCTCAACGACCGGACCGGCGTACTCGTCGGCGGCGCATCCCTCTGGGTCGGCGATGCCGTTTCCGAGGCCGTACACGACGCTGTCGGCGAGTTCCTCACCTGGCTTACCGAACCAGCCCAGCAACGTCGGTGGCACCAGGAAACCGGGTATTTCCCGGTCCACGAAGAGACGATTCCACAGCTCCGGGCTGACGACTGGTTCGACCAGAACCCACACTACAAGACGGCGTTCGACCAGCTCATTGAGACGCGCGATACCACCGCAACGCGGGGCGCACAGATCGGCCCGTTCGATACGGTTCGAACAATCATCGAAGACGCAGTCGACAGTATGGATGGGCCCGATTCGGTCCCGGCCGCACTCGATCGACTCGACACACAGGTCACAAAGCAGCTTGAGCGGTACGATTCCGACCGGTAGCGCCGTCTCCTCCTTTCTTTACTAGCCAAACATCACCATTAGTAATCTTTATAATGGTTCACTATGTTGTTTACTGGCAAGGTGGTAGCTTTCATAAATAAGCTACCTCCACCACGGAGAACACAACAATGGCAGACACATACGTTGGCGCGATCGACCAGGGAACGACCGGGACCCGCTTCATGGTGTTCGACCATAGCGGCCAGGTCGTTGCGAACGCCTACGAGAAGCACGAACAGATCTACCCGGAGCCCGGCTGGGTCGAGCACGACCCCGTCGAGATCTGGGAAAACACGCAGGAAGTCGTAACGAAGGGGCTGGCGGATGCAGGTGTCGGTGCCGAACAGCTTGAGGCGCTCGGCATCACGAACCAGCGTGAGACGACGATCGTCTGGGACAAGGAGACCGGCAAACCGGTCCACAACGCGCTGGTCTGGCAGGACCGCCGAACCACCGACCGCGTCGAGGAAATCCAGGAAGAGGACAAAGTCGAGTGGATCCGGGGGAAGACCGGGCTGGAATGTGACGCTTACTTCTCGGCGACCAAGACCGAGTGGATCCTCGATAACGCGGAGCCGCTCAAGATGCAGAGCTCGCGTGGCGCTGACCTCCGCGAGCGGGCCGAAGACGGTGAACTCCTCATGGGCACCATCGACGCGTGGCTCATCTACAAGCTCACCGGGAACCACATCACGGATGTCTCGAACGCATCGCGGACGATGCTGTACAACATCCACGACATGGAGTGGGACGACGAACTCCTCGAAGAGTTCGGCGTTCCGAAGTCCATGGTTCCGGAAGTCCGCCCGTCCTCCGACGAGAGCCTGTACGGGCACACTGACGCGGACGGCTTCCTCGAAGAGGAGGTCCCCGTTGCGGGCGCGCTGGGCGACCAGCAGGCCGCGCTGTTCGGCCAGACTTGCTTCGATAAGGGTGATGCGAAGAACACCTACGGCACCGGCGCGTTCTACCTGATGAACACTGGCTCCGAAGCAGTCGCCTCGGATAACGGCCTGCTGACGACCGTTGGCTTCCAGATGTCCGGTGAGCCCGTCCAGTACGCGCTGGAAGGCTCCATCTTCATCGCTGGCGCGGCCATTGAATGGCTCGAAGACGTCGACCTCATCAACAACGCCGCCCAGACGGCGGAACTGGCCCGCTCGGTTGAATCAACCGACGGTGTCTACATGGTGCCGGCCTTCACGGGTCTCGGCGCTCCACACTGGGACGGGCGCGCACGCGGGACGATTGTCGGTATGACTCGCGGAACGCGAAAGGAGCATATCGTGCGTGCGACCCTGGAATCCATCGCGTACCAGACCCGCGACCTCGCGGAAGCGATGGAGGAAGACTCCGGTGTCGAGATGACGACGCTGCGAGTCGACGGTGGTGCAGTCAAGAACAACTTCCTCTGTCAGCTCCAGTCCGACATCATCCAAACGGACATCGCTCGACCGCAGGTCGACGAGACCACTGCCCTCGGGTCGGCATACGCAGCCGGCCTCGCCGTCGGGTACTGGGACACCGTCGACGAACTCCGGGACAACTGGCAGGTCGACGAGGAGTTCTCGCCGGAGATGGACGTCGAGAAGGCAGACAAGATGTACGCCCGCTGGGACGACGCCGTCGACCGTTCCCGCGACTGGGCACAGGAGGAATAACAGATGGCAATCGCATTCGGACTCACGGCAGTCGATATGCTCGTTCTCGCCATCGCGGCGTTCGCGGGCGGCGCGTTCGGAGCATCTATCGGTGCACTCCCGGCGTTCTGTTTCACCGGCTTCATGGTGCTGATTGGAGAAGCCGGTAACGTCGTCTCAGAGTCGTTCGTCGGCGGTTCGCCTGACGTCATTTCCGGTGCCGCCGGTGGGTACGGAGCCGGCATCGTCGGCCCACTGGCTTTCGGTCCCGTGTTCGGGCCACACGTCGCCTTCGCTGGTGGTGTGGCAGCAGCCGCTTACGCCGCGAAGTACGACGGAATGTACGAGCCGGACGACGGTGACTACCACCCGGCGAAGGACATCGCCTACGCCCTCGGTACCCGACCGGACGTCCTTGCTGTCGGTGGGGTATTCGGTATCCTGGGTATGGCGATCCGGCAGACGTCCGGTGGACTCGGGGTTCCGATCGATCCGCCTGCGGCAGGCGTCATCCTGACCGCTGTTATCGCCCGTCTAGTCTTTGGCTACCCGGTTATCGGCCGTGCCCGTGGAAGCGGCCTGCTCGATATGTCGCCGTTCGAGAGCGGAAAGATGCGGTCGGGTGAGGAAGTCGCAACGGACGGTGGAATGGCCGCCGAGCGACCGGCTGTCGAGCCGTGGCTGCCACACCAGTACAAATGGACACACGTCGCAATGCTCGGCCTCATCACCGGCATCCTTGGTGCATACATCTTCGCGAAAACCGGGAGTCTCTTCCTCCCATTCGGTATCTCAGCAGCGAGTCTGCTGTTCCTGAACCTCGGTGTGGAGAAATTCCCGGTTACGCACCACATGACGCTCCCGGCAACGTTCGTCGCCAGCATGGCGATGACGGACGGAGCAAGTGTCCTAGTCGCGCTCGGCCTAGGCGCGTTCTTCGGTATCCTGGGTGCGCTGTTCGGTGAGGTCTACCAGCGCATCTTCTACGCGCATTCGGATACGCACTTTGACCCGCCAGCCGCATCGATTATTACGACGACTCTCATCCTGGGCATTCTGGCACTGGCTGGAGTGTTCACGACGTCCGCCGCTATCCCTCTGCCGTAAGAACTCATACGGCTTTTTATTTACAGGTCCAATCGAATATACACACGATCTAATTGCCAAGCATGGACATCGAAGCGAGAATCAAGCGTCGACAACGCCGGAACGGTGAGCCACGGCTCATTCAGGATTACGAGTCGATCTCACCGGTCGTCCACATAGAGGAGCCGGCTGACCGCGGTCCAGTGCTTGAACGGCTTCTCGACCACCTTGATCCGGTGTTCGACGGGCAGCTTCCGCCGAACGCGTACGTGTACGGACCCCGTGGTTCAGGGAAGTCCGCAGTTATCACAGCGCTTTTCGCCAATTTAGAACAGCTTCCCACGGAGCAACAGGCGATCATCCACACGACGACCCGTGCACAGCCACCGACCTCGCCGTCGTTCGTGTACGTGAACGCCCGAGAGACCGCGAGCGAGTTCGCGTTCTACCATGCAGTGCTGGACTCGCTTGTGGACGACTCGGTGCCGGAACACGGGATCGGGACGGAGACGCTCAAATCACGACTCCACGAGCTAGTCCGAGAGCAACGCACAGGTATCGTCATCGCGGTTGACCACATCAGCGAACCGGAGAGCATTCAGGCCCCGGCTCTTGTTGACCTGTTTGCTGGCTTACCGAGTAACGTCAGCTGGCTCGCTATCGGTCGCGATGACCCGTCGGCAACTGAACTGACGCGGTACACCGCCGAGTCGATCAGTATTGACCGCTATCAACGGCAGATGCTTGTCGACGTGTTGATGACCAGGGCCTCGAACGGACTGGCCCAGCAGGGGCTCGACCACAGCCTGGCGAGGCATATCGCCGATTGGGCGGACGGAAACGCCCACGATGCCCTTGCCGCGCTGTTTATCGCCGCGGAGTTTGCCGAGGAACGGGGACAGGACCGCATCACACAGGCCAACGTCGACGCGGCCATCGCGGAGGTGCCCGATCCCTGCGTTTCGTTGGGGGTCGTCCTCTCCCTGCCGACGAACCGGCAGGCCGTCCTCAGAGAACTCATCGACTTAGAGGAGAGCGAACGCTCCTCGGTAACGGCAACGACGGAGGCGATTGCGTCGGTAGAATCGGTCGATCTCTCCGCCGGGACCGTCAAGCGGTTCCTCTACGAAATGGCGGAATCCGGTGTCGTTGATCGTGTCGAGGCGACGGTCACTAACGGTCAGGGACGCCCGCCAAGCCGTGTCGAACCGCGGTTCCCCGCCACGGCCTTCCGCCGGCTGTACGACCTGCAACAGTAGCCCGACGCTCCGCGGGCTGGTCGACGCTTTTCAGACGCGCTGTGATGGGTCACCTGTGCCGCCAGTCAGCGCGGACGCCAGTGCGCCGCGAACCACGACGTCGTCGCCGAACTGCGTCAACTGGATGTCCGGGATGTTCGACATCACCATGTCGTCAAGCCGCTCCCGGATCGGGTTTAGCACCTGCTCGGGGTTGTTGAGCGCAACGGCCCCGCCGACATAAACGACGAGTGGCGCGTACGCGTGAACGATGTTTGCAACGCCGATCGCGTTCCAGTGACAGATCTGATCGAGGACGTGGGACGCGAACTCGTCTTCGCCAGCATACTCGAAGATATCCGCCGCGGAAAACTCCTCAGTCTCGATTGGGAGCGCCGTCTCGACGGGGTCCTCCCGGTGTAACTGCGTGGCGTATCGCGGGATGTTCTCGCCCGAGCAGTACGCTTCCCAGTGGCCGTCGTGGCCGCAGCCACAGGTCATGAATCCGTTCGGATCGATTGTCAGGTGACCGACCTCGCCGGCGTTGCCGTCCCAGCCTGACAGGATGTTCCCGTCGACGGCGACCCCGGCACCGACTCCGGACGAGATAGTGAGATACACCATGTCATCGGGGCTCCGGTCCGAGTAGAACCGCTCGCCGATGACGCCGGCGTTCGCGTCGTTATGCAACGAGACCCGCTCACTGCCGATGAGATTTTCGACCGGCCCGGTCAGCGGAATCCGGTCGATGGTGTCGGGAAGGTTCGCCGGGTTTTCCACGACGCCTTCGGCCAGATCCATCGGACCGAAGGAACCGATCCCGGCGGCAACCACGTCTGTGGGTGCGATGTCGGCGGCATCACAGGCCTGCCGGATCGAGTCGAGGACCGCCTCCGTGACCGCGATACCTGCCGGTCCACGCGGTGTCTCAGTTTTGTGTGACGCGACGATCGAGCCCGTCTCGTCACCGATAACAGCCCGAATATGTGTCGCTCCGAGGTCGACCCCTGCGTAAGCGCCCATGCTGGTCGAAGGGTTGCCCCACCGATACTTAACTACACAGATTCTACTGCGGCTAGTAGTCTCGCTCCCTGCCCGAGATGTCCTCTCGCCCAACGGCCTCCTCGTAGACGACGCCGCGTTCAGAATCCAGGGTGACGGTCGACCCGTCGGAGACAGCATCGGGCAGGTCCGCGTTCGATATCATCGGAATCGACAGCTCGCGGGCGACGATGGCCGCGTAGCTCGTCACACCCTCATGGCCGTCGATGATGCCGCCGATGCGGCTAGTGTCGCCGACGAACTCGCCGTCGAACCCTTCCGGAACCGCCAGTATCGCCCCATCGGGGACGTTCGAGAGGTCGCCCGGCGACTCCCGGGGCGGGGCCGTCGAAATCCGATGGACGGGGCCGGTCACCAAGCCGTCGACGATGGACCGACCGCTGGCGACCGTTTCGGCCGCGACGTGGACTTTCAGCATGTTCGCCGTGTTCATCCCCTCCAGTTCGGTCATCATCCCGGACAGGACGACCACTGTGTCACCGCTGTCAGCGGCTTCGGTGTCGAGGGCCGACTGCACTGCTGTCTGAATGACGGCATCAGCGCCCTCGGTAGTGTACTCGGTCGTTACAGGCGTGATGCCCCACGAGAGCGCGAGCTTCCGGCGGACGCGCTCGCTTGGCGTCGACGCGACGATGGGAATCGACGGTCGGTACTTCGCCGATTTCAGGGCGGTGTAGCCGGACTCGGACGCGGCGACAATCGCCGATGCCCCGATGTCGCGGGCGAGGAACCGACCGGAGCGTGCGAGCGCGTCCGTCCGGGTATCACCGGCGTTTGGCACGCGCTGCTCGCGGGACTCAGCGTACTCCTCGCTGCCCTCGACATCGCGGATGATCCGATCCATCGTCTCGACGACGCGAGTCGGGTGGTCACCGATCGCCGTCTCGCCGGAGAGCATCACTGCGTCAGTTCCATCAAGCACGGCGTTAGCCACGTCGGAGGCTTCCGCGCGTGTCGGCCGCCGGGAGTGGACCATCGAGTCCAGCATCTCGGTTGCCGTGATGACCGGCACGCCAGCCTCGTGGCACCGGCGGATGATGCGCTTTTGAATGATCGGGACATCCTCAAGCGGGCACTCCACGCCGAGGTCGCCGCGGGCGACCATCACGCCGTAAGCCTCGTCGATGATCGAGTCGAGGTTCTCGACGGCCCCCGCCCGTTCGATCTTGGCGATGATCGGGATGTCGACGCCGCGCTCTTCGAGCGCCTGGCTGATCTCGTAAATGTCCTCGCCGTCGCGGACGAACGACGCGGCCACGAAATCGGGCTCCTTCTCGGCGGCCACGTCGAGTTCTTGCCTGTCGTTCTCCGTGATGGTCGGCAGGTCGAGTTCGACGCCAGGAACGTTGACGCCCTTGCGGGCGGAGAGCTTTCCGCCGTTCTCGACGGTCGCAAACACTGTGTCGTCCTCGACGCGCTCGACAGTCGTTTCGATGCGTCCGTCATCGAGCAACACGCGGTCGCCCGGTTCGACCGCCGTAATCGACTGCGAAAGACCGACCTCCTCCGGCGTCGCGTCGTCACCGACGACGTACCGGATAGTAGACCCTTCCGTGAGCTGAATCGGTTCGTCGATCTCCGCGGTCCGGACCTCCGGACCTGGCATGTCGAGCATGGCTGCGACCGGCTCCTCGACGGCTTCGTCTACCTCGCGGATTCGATCGATCATTTCACGGCGGTGTTCCGGCGAGCCGTGGCTCGCGTTCAGTCTGGCAACGGACATACCGGCCTTTGCAAGCGACGCGATATCGTCGATCGAGTCTGACGCGGGACCGAGAGTACAGACGATCTTTGCGCTACGCATTGTGACCTCCGTCTCCGGGGAACCACAGTTTACAGCGTTCATAGTTAATCATACCCTGCCGTTCCCCGCGAAGGGATAAGAAGCTTGCTGGACGGCGTAGCTACCGCGAAATCGCTTCCGTGTCGCCACTGAGAACCGAGCGGACTTCGTCGGGCGACACGACCGCAATGTCGCCCGGGATGGTTCGTTTGAGTGCGGCCGTCGCGGCACCCCAGGCAAGCCCGTCTGCAACAGTACCGCCGGAGAGATACTGCGAGAGGAAGCCACCGACAAAAGAGTCGCCGGTCCCGACCGGATGTGCGTCAGTCGACTCGAACGTCGGCTGCTCCGTTACGGTCCCGTCGGCAAGCGCGAGCGCGCCGTCACTGCCGCGGGTGATCACTGTCGCTTCGAACCCGTACTCGGCGGCGAGGTCCCGAGCAATCGTTTCCGCATCACCGGTCCTGTCCAACACGACGTTTGCGTCGCGTTCGGCGACGACGAGCACATCGACAGACGGGAATAGCTCGGTCAGAACTGAACGGGCTTTCGCCGGCGTCCAGAGCTTCGAGCGGTAGTTCAGGTCGAAGCTCGTGGTCGTACCCGCGTCCTGTGCGAGCGAGAGGAGGTCAGCAGTGGTCGATTCGAGCGTCTCGGAAAGCGCCGGTGTGATGCCCGAGGTGTGGAATCCCGCAGCGTCTGTGATGGTCCCCGTCGGAAGTTCAGCCGGTGTAGCGGTTGTGACACTGGCGTTTTGGCGGTCGTAGATAACATCGTTACCCCGTGGTGGACTGCCCTGTTCCAGGTAGTAGGTGCCCTGCCGGGCGCTGTCGGATTCGTCCCAGGCAATCTCGACCGACACGCCGTGGTGTTTGAGTTCACCCGTGACTCGGCGACCGACCGGTGAATCGGGGAGTTTCGAGGTCCACAGCGAATCGAGCCCAAGCCGCTGAGCGGCGACTGCAACGTTTGATTCTGCGCCAGCCGCCTTGACAGTGTACTGGTCTGCGGTCTCCAGTCGCTCATCGTCAGGTGGCGATAACCGCAACATCGTCTCGCCGAACGTCACTAACTCCGTCATATCCGACGTTGCTCACTGGCTGGGTATAAATCCTGGAGAACCAGTCGTCTGACGGGGCTGGTAGTCTCCGCTTACTATATTATAGTCAGTCAATTTGTAGTTTTAATCGCCGAGTACCGTCAGCATTAGTTTTCTCCAAAAGTTTATGTGCTATAGTAATTTACACACGCCAGTATGGATTCAGGGAGAAATGGTGGTGGGCCGTCTGTCTTTAGGCGGAACCTACTCCGCTCGATTGGTGCGGCCGGGCTGACCGGACTTGCAGGTTGTGGTGGTAGCGAGGGTGTGACAAATGGGGACGAGACGCCGACCCCAACTCCAGTTGGAAACTTTCCGGTGTCCGGGGATTCGGTGACGTTCGGTTTTAACGTCGCTTCTTCGGGAGCGTATTCAACGGCCGGTAAGCAGGAACTACGGGGTTTCAAACTCGCGGTCAAACACATTAACAACGGTGGTGGGTGGGTAACGAGCGAGAAGTACGAGTCGCCGCTTGACGGTGATGGCCTTCTGGATAAGGAAGTCGAATTCGCCGTCGAAGATACGGGCGGCAGTTCAGATACCGCCCGGAGCAACGCACAGCGGCTTGTCGATAGTGAAGATGTAATTATGCTTGCTGGTGGCACGTCCAGCAGCTCCGGTCTGGCCAATCAGGAGGTTGCGGCGCAGAACCAGGTCATCTACATGGCAACGATGGGTAACGCGAACTCGCTGACGGGTGCTGACTGCAACCGGTACTCCTTCCGCGAGATGTTCAACAACCGTATGGCGGCCGAAGCGCTGGCCCCGGCCCTCGGTGATGAGTTCGGAGACGACATCAACTACGTCAAGATCTCTCAGGACAACGAGTGGGGACGGACACTCCGGGACGATATGGAGACAACCCTCGGGAATCTCGGCTGGGCACCTGTCTGGGATACGACTGCACAGGTCGGGACAAGCGACTACTCCCAGTACGCAGCAGACATCAAGTCGGTCGATTTCGACGTGATCGTCCTCGGGCTTGGTGGCCTCGACGCAGTAAACGCACTCAGAGCGTTCCGAGACGAGTTCCCGGACTCGAATATCGTCCTTCCGATAGCCTCGAGAGATATTGCCCAGACCGCAGGCGGTGCGATAGAGGGCGTTATCGGAACAGTCGCCTGGAGTCCGGAGATCAACTCGCCGCTGTCGAATACTTTCCGAGAGACGTTCCGTGAAGAGTACGGCAGTTCGACGGGGACCTCGAAATCGGCGTCCCCATCAGGAGCAGCCCACATCGCATACACGCAAACGTTACAATATGCCAGCGCAGTCGAGCGGGCGGGAACGTTCAACCCGATCGATGTCATCGGAGCGCTCGAAGGACACGAGTACGACGCCGGTCTCGGAACACAGACCCTCCGGGCCTGTGATCACCAGGCGATGCGTCAAGTGCCGATTGTGAGAGGAAAGCCGGAGGTGCGGCAGTCCTATGGCAGCTACTACGGCCTAGTTGGAGAACCAGCGGATGTACAGTACGCCTGCGATAGCGGGCCAGCGGCTAACTGTTCGCTTGGGGGGAGCTAAGTATGAGTTCAGGAGATACACAGATACCAGACAGTTCAGAGACCGATTCGAACACCTCCGGTGGGATTCTAGCGACAGTCGTCCCGGATTTTATCCGGCGAAACTTCGCACTCAAATTCGGCATCGTCCTCTTCATTATGGCGCTGTCGGTTGGGCTCATCGGCCTTGCCGCGACAGAGCAAGTCAAGAACTACACCGAACAACAGGTTCTGAGCGACTACGAAAACGCCGCCGCACAGGAGGCAGACATCCTGTCACAGTGGGTTGACCGAAACCGGCTATCGACCCAATTCGTTTCTTCCGACGATATCTGGGCCAGTAGTGATACCGACGATATCGATATCGAACTTAACAATCGGAAAGCCGCCTTGTCCGCAGATGCTACCGACATCCATCTGGTCGAACGGAATGCCGGCCAATCACAGGTTGTCGCCAGCACATCTAACTCACAGGTGCTGACTAACTCACCGCTCGGATCGACGAGCAGGGCTTGGCTTACCGGTACGAACTTCGAAACGGCAAGCGATGTCGTCGTCTCCGACGTGTACCAGACGAACTCCGGCCCGGTCGTCGGCTTCGTCAGTCCTGTTGATGCCTCGCAGAACCGATATATCCTCATCGAGTATTCGCTTGACGAAATCGCGAACTCGCTTCAGGGGAACAACAGGGCCGAAGGCGGATTCACGCAGGTCGTCAACGGATCGGCGGTCGTCATGATCGACGAACCAAGAGACGGGAGCCGCGGCCTCGGCGAAAACATACTGCAGTCGTATAGCTCGAACAGCCCTGCCACCGAACCGATCGACGCGGCAGCTGACCTCCGCTCGTCGGAGCAACAGTCCGGCGTCACCGCTGACATGCCGGCGACCGACGTACTCAACGAGCGCTACACTGTCGGCTATGCACCGATTCAGGGCACTGACTGGGTCGTTCTCGTACACGCACCCAACTCCGCGGTCTTTGGCTTCGTCCAGAACGTCCAGCAGTACGGACTTATCGGCACGGCACTGATGGTGTTGCTCATCGCGGGTGTCGGTGCGATACTCGGGTACAACACGGCAACGTCGATTGACCGCCTGACCCGAAAAACGGACCAGATGCGACAGGGGAACCTCGACGTCGAGATCGCCACCAGTCGCATCGACAATATCGGCCGCCTGTACAGCGGATTCGCTGATATGCGCGACGGACTCAAACAGCAGATCAACGAGGCCGAGCGTGCACAGAAAGAGGCGGAGGTTTCCCGGGCCGAAGCCCTTGAAGTCAACAAATACCTCCAGAAGAAGGCCGAAGAATTCTCCGATGTGATGGAGGAGACGGCCGCTGGCAACCTCACCGAGCGGATGGCAACCGACGGCGAGAACGAGTCGATGGACCGTATCGCCAGCGAGTTCAACGGCATGGTCAATGAACTGGAAAAGACGATCGGTCAGCTCAACAGCTTCGCCGACGAAGTTGCAGAATCCGGAGACGTCGTTCTGTCAAGTGCGGAGTCCGTCCGTGACGCGTCCGAGCAGGTCGCCGAATCGACACAAAAGATCTCCGACGACGCTTACGATCAGAAGGATCGCCTCGCTACTATTTCCGAGGATCTCGATACCCTCGTGGACACACTCGAAGAACTGGAAGCGGAGAACCCGGACATCGACCTGGGCGACTCGCTCGAACGGTTCCGGACAGTTGCGACGACACTACAGTCAGCCGCCGAAACGAGTGACCAGATGATGGCCGAAACCCAGACCGTCGCTGGCGCAGCCGAAGAGCAGGCCGCAGAGCTCAACGAAGTGTCGTCACGGGCCGAACAGCTCAAACGCTACGCGAAGCCACTCGGGGATATCCTGAACCGCTTCGAAACCGAAGCCGAGCACGAGTTCGTCTTCTCGGGCGGTCCGTCACAGAGTCTCGGCGAAGAGGAAGAAGAGTAGCCCGCTTCACTGCGTTTACCGAAACCGATTTTCACACCGGCAACGTATCTCGCTCAATGAGCGACGACACGGGCGATATCTCACGGCCGGAACTCGCCGAGTACTGTCGAACCCAGGCTGCGATTCTTGCGGGGCATCTGGACCAGCGTAGTACGGAGCTCTCCGATTTGCTCGAAGAAATAGAACGGGACACTGCTAACGCTCGTGCGACATTGGCCGAGCGTTCCGGGCCGGATACCGATGCGGAAGCTACTATCGCCGAGATAGAGGACAAACAGGAGCGAGCACAGGCGGAGCAGGAGGAAATCGACGAATACAGGGCACTCGCACAGGGATATACGGATCTTGCCGAACAGCTCGCCGAGGGCTCCGGTGATCTCGAAACCGTTCTTGAATTCGAAATCGAAACCGACGCGCCGACGTATTTCGACGCAGAGACGACGATTCTGGGAGTTGCGACGGGAGAAGACCGGGGCTGAAGATTTTACCGGAGGCCTGATCAAGACCAGGCTGCCATACAACGCTGACATCTGCTGACGGCCATCGTTCTCACGGTGACCCAGTGCTAAATTCGAATAGCTTACGAGCAGAGGTATCCTCACTGCGAGGGTACGTGGCCCGGCTCGGCCTTTCTAGAAGTAAGTTGCCGTCCCAGCGCGATGAGGCTACGCTCATCGAGGTATTGATTCCGGTCCGAATCGGTAGCGACGCACTCGAATTCGATATAGCGATATGAGATTTATTTGTCCCAGGTAGATCACTGAGCTGTAGTATGAGGATTACCAGTAATAATTACAGAATCACACCACCCACGAAAATCTTAGCCAGAAATCCCTGCAGACCTGAGCTTACGAATTGAACGTGCGCTCGACGAGGTATTTGACCAGATAGAACCCGCCAATAAGAGTGATAATCATGACTACCAGTACAATCGCGATCATGAACAGAAGGACAAGTGCGTCGTTAGCCATCAGGCTCACCCGCCCGCGAGGGGTCGTTTCGTCGAGAACGCATATCGTTAGCTTCAGCCTCGACACGCTAATGTAGGTGGGTTTCGGTTCAACAGTCTACGGCACTATCTATCTGGCCTCCAGAGATCAGAGGTGCTCGGTGTTACGTGCACAGGAGGATGACAGAGCCACGCCGACCGAGGGCAACTTGAACGCAGAGATACGGCTGCTTTCGGAGCCTCTACCGCTCAACAGTGTGCGTAAACAGTGAAGCCTGACGCGGATTTTCGATACGAAAACAAATGACGAGCCGAATACGCCTGTTATAGAGCTCTAATCTACTGGGTTTCCGTGGCAACTATAACGATGGGCATCTACGTAAGGGCATCATTCGCAACATAATTTTGTCGTCCAGTTAGACGAGTGGTCCCGGCCTGAGCTACCGATCAAGAGCTAACCGAGAGGCAGGTAACATACCGGCGTCTCCGGATGGAAAGCGCTGACAGCTCAAATTACTGACGCCGAGAGACGGGGCTGGTTGGAACTGTGGCACGACAGGACTGATTGCTTCTACTGAGTTTTTCAGCCGGGACTGTTTCTGGCGAGGCACAGGACACGCAACTAGTCGACAGAACGGCTACTCTGGATATTGCTGCAAACACTCCTGTCGCTTATCCTGCCGCGGTCGGCGGGCAATACCTGGAAGGCTATGAGCTGGTCAAATGGTTCCGTGAGATGATGCGAAGCCCGGTTGCAACTGGAGTTGCCCGAGGCACAGTGCTTTTCGGGATACGAAGGCAGAACGACTACCTGACAGTCATACAGTAACGAATGTCTCCGCTAACTTGAACGAGCCCGACGCCGCTGTCACCTCTGAAGCACATGTCGTGCCCTGCTGGAACGACGGTATGAGGACGGCATAGACACGATGTATCTAGTCAAAAGCGTAGTCCTGCCCAGATGTTCACCTGTGGCGGCACACAGAACAGGCAGTCAGGCCGATAGCACGCTTGTGGCGGTTATTAGGCGACCACGACTGATCGGAGTCACACGCTCTTATCATCACAAGGACCGGACTACAGACCTGAGTACCATCCAACGTGACGGGCATATATTGTCGGGAAACTCTCAGACTGATTGAGAGCCGCACAGAGATCGCGCTGTTCTCTAGTAAAGGGAGGATCAGCACGGCTGATTCATTTTCTGTTTGAGAAACCGTGGCTGCTATGTAGTCTGGGGCGATTCGGGAACTAATTGTTGCAGGGAAATCGGTGCTACCGAACTGTTGGATAGACTCCTATCCATATCTGGCTTGGCTGAGTAACAAACCAGATCTGAATCATCCCGACTTACTTCCCAGTCGTTCACTAGATCAAATCAAATATTGGGGGATAGTTGACAGGCGGTACGCTGCTTTCGTCCGTCCGAATCTGTTGGGCAGGCAGACTAAACAAAGAGGACGGTAATCTGCGACCGATTTGTATTTGTGAATATGTACTCACTGGTTGATTAAGTATTGGATTATTGCCAGTATCGCGGCAAATAGCGGCGAAATAGGGTGTCACACGCCCAAATAAAGGCTTTTATCTCTAAGTATGGGACTACATTGAAGTCCCCCGCGTCCCAGGGGTAACTGTGTCCAGTGACAGTGAGCGAACGACGGTTCGGACGTACATTCCGGCCTATCAGAAAGAACAGTGGCAAGCCCACGCTGAGGAACTGGATATGAGTCAAAGCGAGTTCGTCCGGACGATGGTACAGGCGGGTCGAAGCGGATTCGAGTCAGCAGCCTCCGAGACGCCTGAATCGGACGACGCTGAGAGCGATAGCGAGGAACCCCGTTCTCCGGACGCTACCCCTGGGGGTGACGGGCTGAAAGACCGGGTCCGGGAGATCTTAGCTGACGGGGATTACTACGAGTGGGACGACCTACTCGCCGAACTGACCGATGATATCGAAGAACGCCTCGAAGATACGCTACAAGAACTGCAGTCCAACAACGAAGTGCAGTACAGCGGGCGACACGGGGGGTACGTTCGAGACGAATGAGCACGGATACAGCCACGCCAGACGCCGAGTCGGACCCTGTCGGGTATTTCCTCGATGACATCACGTATCACGGAAAGAGCGACCGGACCCGTGCGTCCTACGAGCGCGTCCTTCGGGACTTCGAGTCCTATCTGGCGGATGGCCACCAGGCCATTCCCATCCGAGAGGCTTCCCACCGGGACTGTATGGCATATGTCCACAGTCTTCGTGGAAACGTCGAAGAAAGCACAGTCGCAACGTATGCATCCTATCTACACCGGTTTTTCGCGTACATGACCCAGGTGGGGGTCTTCGAATCGAATCCGATGACGCTGGTCATGGAAGAGATGGACGAGTCCATCAACACCGACCCAACCCGCCGAGAGATAGACCTCCAGTCGATGCGTGCGTTCGTCGACAGCATCCCGCACCCACTTGAGCAAGCTATCGTAGTGACGCTATTGAAGACGGGAATGCGGGCCGGCGAACTGTGTAACCTCGATATCCGTGACCTCAACCTCGAAACCCCCGGCCCCAGGCCGGAGATACCGGTCCGGGCGGGGCTCGACGGGCGTCCGGACTCGTTGTTCGTCGCAGCGGAACCGACCCACGGAGAGACCAGTAATGAGGAGGAACGAACAGCATCCAACAAGCGCAAGCGCGAGACAACAGTCCCAATCGACGCAGAGCTGGGCTCAGTACTGCGGCGCTGGCTCGCAATCCGACCGGACACGCAGTCCCCGGCGGAGCCGCTGTTCGTCTCTACAAGCGACAGCTGGGGGGAGCGACTTACGCCGAACATGGTACACCATATCGTCGAGTCTCACGCCCGCGAGTTCGGTTGGTACACGGATGGTGGCGGAGCCGAAGAGAACGTGACGCCGCACTATTTCCGGCACTTCTTCACGACGCATCTCCGGGATCGGACCGGCGACCGTGGCGTCGTCAAATACCTCAGGGGCGACGTGGCACAAGATGTCATCGACACGTACACCCACGAATGGGGGACCCGAGTCAGGGATGTGTACGAGGCCGAAATCTACTCGCTACTGTGACTGTTATATTATTTATCTAACACTACAGCGATAGTGTGAATGGTAGCTGCGACACTCGTAAATCATATGCCGCTATATAGAAACGATCGATTCTGCTTCGCAGCTATGCTATCTCAATGGACGATCTCAGTGACCGCATACGACAGGAGTATCACCGGCGCGAACGGGACGTACCCAGAGACCGAAGACGCCAAGACGACACACGTCTCGGGGCTACCTACTCGGATGAAGTACTGATAGGGCTACTCGGGATCCAGAAGCTTCGACTCGGCAGTTCTGAGGTGTTCGAGGAGCGTCGTCTTCGAGATGTCCATCTCGGCGGCGAGCTCGCGGACCGAAATTCCACGCGGCCACTGATAGTAGCCGGCTTCGCGGGCCGCTTCGAAAGCCCGTCGCTGAGCCGGCGTTAGCGAGTCGGTTCGCAGCCCACCCACCGACCGCTCGGTATCGCTGTCCGGCGTGACGATGGATTCGACCGACACGTCAGCGTCGGCGTCGGCTTCGACGGCATCGAGTGCGGACTGGATTTCGGGCCGTTCGCCGGTGAAACTCACCTGCCACCGTTCGCGACCGTCTTCGATACGAACGGGCGCGCTGTGGACGAACCCGTGTTCGAGCAGCGTCGGGCAGACCAGCTCGTCCGGATCGTACTCCAGCAGGAACTGTCTGACGACGGTTCCGGGCGCGTCGTGTTTGTGTCCGATACGTGCCTGAAGCTCCTGTATCTCTCCGGCGTGGGGCGATGCACGGACTGCGTCAAGGCAGTTTTCGACGTCTGACTTCGTGGCTCCATACGCCGTAAACACGCCGTTGACCGATGCTGTCGGCGACTGGACGGTCTGTTGCACCGTGTGTGCCAGGATGCCACCATCGGTTCGGTCGGTCGCTTCGATAGCCCAGCAGTTCGGGTGCCACAGGTCGAGTGTAAGCCGTGCTCCGGCGCTATCGGTTTGACTCATGGGATGTGCTGCAATGTTTGATTGGTAACGGTAAGAGAGTAGTCATTGTCTGGTGTGTCCGACACCGGCTGTTGCAGTGTGCGATTCGACACGGTCCATCAGTGCTGATGCCGACACGACCAGCGCCAGATACAGTATCGCTACCAGCACGAACAGCTCTGTATACTGGTACGTCTCGTTAGCGATAGTACTTGTCCGGCCGTACAGTTCCTGCACAGTGATGAAACTCGCCAGCGAGGAGTACTTGATAAGGTACACGAGTTCGTTCGTCCAGCTGGGAAGCGCGAGTCGGAGGCCCTGTGGAACGACGACGTACCGTATCCCTTCGAGCTTCGAGAGCCCGATCGCGCGTGCGGCAGTCAGCTGCCCGCCGTCGACTGACTCTAGCGACGCACGCAGGTATTCGGACTGGTAGGCGGCGCTGTTCAGCGTGAAGCTGATGACAGCGACCCAGAACGCCTGTGCTGGGACGAAGCCGACACCGACTCCCGGGACACCTCTAAGAACCTGCGTCAGTGAGGTCGCGAAGTAGAGGACGAACAACTGGGCGAGCAATGGCGTCCCACGAATGAGTTCCGTGTACGACAGAGCGAACCACCGGGCCCACCGCCCGCCGTACACCCGGACGACGCTGAGCGGGAGCGCCAGCGCGAACCCGAGACAGACGCTGAAGACCGTCAGGAGAACGGTCGTCCAGATACCGTGTGCCAGCGCCGGCAGGTACGCCGTCGCGTCGGCGGCAAACCGGAGCGTGTCGGCGAACCACACGAGCGGCGCTCCGGCGACACCAAGTGGCGTGGCGAGCGACGCGACGGCATCCGCTGTTGTCAGGAACGGGGCCGCCGGAATAAATGGTGTGCCGCGGTCGAATCCGGAGACTCCTGCGAGGACGAAATCAGTGGTCCACCGGGCGAGAACCCAGACCCAGAACAGTGCCAGACCCACTGTGAGTGGGCGGACGGTGAAGACCGTCCCGACGCGGTCCCGGAGCCCCGGGTTCGGGGATGTTGTCGATTCAGCTGTGCTCATGCCGTTTCCTCGTGTGCATGCAATCTGCTCAGGAACTGTTCGGTTCGGTCCGCAGTGGGGTTCTGGAACAGTTGCTCCGGCGGGCCGTGTTCGACGATCTCGCCGTCGTCGAGGAACACGATGTCCGACGCGGCCGACCGGGCGAAGTCCATCTCGTGACTGACGACGAGCATCGTGATGCCCTCGTCGGCGAGGTCGCGCATCACCTCGACGACCTCGCCGACGAGTTCGGGATCGAGGGCGCTGGTCGGCTCGTCGAACAGCACCAGTTCCGGGTCCATCGCGAGTGCGCGCGCGATGCCGACACGCTGTTTCTGCCCGCCGGAGAGTTCAGCGGGGTAGGAGTCCGCTTGTTCCAGCAATCCGACCTGTTCGAGGTGGTTCCGTCCGGCCGCTTCGGCGTCAGCAGCGTCCATGCCGAGTACTTTTTTCGGGCCGAGCGTGACGTTCTCGAGCGCCGTCAGGTGCGCAAAGAGGTTGAAGTCCTGGAACACCATGCCGACCTGCTTTCGCAGTTCGTTGACGTCGGTGTCGGCTCCAGTCACGTCCTGCCCATCGAGGGCGATCCGGCCACTGTTGATTTCCGTCAGTCGGTTCACACATCGGAGCAACGTGGACTTGCCCGAGCCGCTGGGACCGATGAGAACCGTCACGTCACCTTGGTCCATCTCGAGGCCGACGCCTTCCAGTACCTCTTCGCTCCCGTAGGACTTGTGCAGATCGTCGATTGAGAGTAGTGGCTGTGTCATGTCGTTCCCTCCGGTACCGCGTAGTAGTCGCTGAGTCTGTCGAGTGACCGATTCGTCGCGAACGTCAGCACGAAGTAGACGAGGCTGACGGCGAGGAAAATCTCGAGTGCCGCTGTCGACTGTCCGCCTTCGTAGAGGTTCTGTCCTGTCGTCAGCAGCTCGCCGATTCCGATGACGATGGCGATACTCGTGTCTTTGAGGACGATGGTAAACTCGTTCTGGAAGCCCGGAACACTCCGGCGGAGCGCCTGCGGGACGACGACGTGCCGAATCGCTTCGAATCGGGACATCGCGACGGCGCGTGCCGCTTCCAGCTGCCCGTCGTCGACGCTCTGGAGCGCACCACGGAAGATCTGTGACTGGTAGGCGGCGCTCCGGAGGCCGAGTGCGATAGTCGCCGTGACGAACGCGCTACTGGAGATAGAGAGGCCGAAGTACAGGATCATAATGATGACCAGCAGCGGGGTACCACGGAGGACAACCCCGACCTGTTCGACCACCCGCCGGGCCCTGTCCGAGCCGTACACTTCTATCGCACCGGCCGGAAACCCGACGACGAATCCCAGGAGAATGCTGGCTACGGTGAGCGCGATAGTGACGACTGTCCCCCCGAGCAACAGGCCCATGTTGTCGATGACGAACAGCCAGTCGACGGTCTGCAGTAGGATTGCTGCCATGGCCTCACTTCTGTCCGAACCACTTCTCGGTCAGGTCCCGGTACGTCCCGTCGTCCTCAACTGTGGTCAGCCCACTGTTGAGCGCGCCCGCGAGTTCGTCGTTACCGGACTGAATCCCGAAGCCGAATTGCTCACCAGTCTCGTGGACGAACGCGGACTCAATGGGGCGATCTGCCACGAACGAGTTCGCGACGGGGACGTCGATGATGATGACGTCGACGTTTTCGTTCAGTAGGTCCTCGACGGCGAGCACGTAGTTGCCGTATGCGTTGTACTGGGACTCCGAAATCGTCCCCGCGTCGATCAGCTGGTCCTTGATAACGGATTCACCGGTCGTCCCCTTTTGTGCCCCGACTGTCGCTCCGGAGAGATCGTCCAGCGACGACGGCGAGAACGACCCGCTTTCCCGGGCGACGATGGCCTGATTCGAACTGTAGTATGGGTCAGAGAAGTCGATCGCTTCGTCACGGTCGTCGTTTATCGTCATGCCAGCTGCGACGACGTCGACATTCCCGTTGTTCAGCGCCGGAATAAGTGATTTGAACTCAAGTTCTTCCCAGCCGCTCAGTTCGTACTCCGACGCCGCGACAACGGCTTCCAGCAACTCGACGTCGAAGCCGACGAGTTCGCCGTCCTGTTTCATCTCAAACGGCGGAAAGCCCGGCGCTGTGCCCGCGGTAAGCGTCTGTGAGTCCCCGCTCCCCGATTGACAACCAGCGACCGACAGGGTCGCGACAGTGCCACCGATTGCCTGCAGATACCTCCGTCTGTCTACGCGTGCCTCTCGTGGCATAGTGCCACAATTGAATTAATCATATTTTAACATTGCGGTTACCGCAGAAGTCGCGAGAGTCAGGCCGACGCGACAGGGTCTGCAACCTCGGTAAACACCGAATCGAGGATGTCGAGACAGAGTTCAAGTTCGCGCTCGGTGACGTCGAGTGGCGGGAGGAGTCGGAGGGATTTCTGGCCACAGCCGAGCGTGAGGAGGCCGTGCTGGAGCGCTGTTTCCATCACGGCGTCGCGACGGTCGGCCGTATCGAACTCCAGTGCGGTCATCAGGCCGAGGCCACGCACGTCCTCGACCAGCAGACGGTCCGCCGAGATATCGCGGAGTCGATCCATGAAGTACGTCCCCTTCTCAGCGGCGTTGTCCAGTAGGTCGTGGTCCTCGATAGCGGCAAGCGTCAGCGCGCCACGCATCGAGCCGAGGATGTCGCCGGCCCCCCACGTCGAGGAGAGCCGAGACGTTTCGGACGGGAAGATGTCCGACCGGGAGATGGTCGCGCCGACCCGGAGCGCTTTGGCGCTCGTGATGACGTCCGGCTCGATGTCGTAGTGGTCGACGGCCCACATCTCGCCCGTGCGGCCGGCTCCCGACTGGATTTCGTCGGCGATGATCGGGATGTCGTGTTCTCGGCAGAGGTCGTCGACGGCAGAGAGGAACTCGGGGTTCGGAACACGATAGCCGCCTTCACCCTGTATCGGCTCCAGAATGAGGAACGCGACTTCTTCAGGCGGGATGTGGCCGGTGTCTGCGTCGAGTTTCGACCGGAGGCGCTCGACCCCGGCCTCCGAGTACTCCACGTCGTGAATCCCGCTGAGTTCGGGGAACTTCCGTCGATAGACCGACTTCGAACGGTTCAGGGAGAGTGCCCCCAGGGTCCGTCCGTGGAACGCGCCGTCGAAGGTAATGCCGTACTTCGGCGTCTCGCAGTTGTCGTAACAGATCTTCATCGCGTTCTCGACGGCCTCTGCGCCAGAGTTCGAGAGGAAAACGGTGTCGAAGTCGTAGTGGCTAGTAATGTCGGTCAACCGATCCATCAGGTGAGCAGGACCCGGTAGCGACGTTTCGTCGGGCGAGCCGCCGGTGCTGACGTAGAAGTCCTGGCCGGCGATTTTCAGCGGGTCGACCATGTCGAACTCGTCGGCCCGGTCGAGCACTTTCGGGTTGTTGTAGCCGAGCGGCGACGCGGCGACGTGGCAGGTGAAATCGAGCAGGACGTTGCCGTCCGCGTCTGTACAGAACGGACCGATTGCGTCCTCGGTGATGTCCCAGACGAAATCGTACACGTACGTGCTCGGCGCGGCGGTTTCGTGGTGGTACTCGACCCACTCGCTGCTCCGTGGGCCAGGAAGGCTATCGACACGCGGCTCCGCAGTATCGCGGTCCATGCTAACATAAAGGCAATCATTGGTAATAAATCACTGTGTTCTGGCCCCGCGTTGCGGACACGCAATTGAGTCCGTGCTGCGGTTCGAAACTGGGCTACAGGATCCGCTTGCCGAACGCGCTGGCGGCGAGTTCGGCCGCTCGCTCGCCCGTCGTGTTGCGCTGGTCGAGGATGGGGTTGACTTCGACGACGTCGAGCGAGCGCAGCACCGATTCGGCGGCGTCGCGGTCGGCGACCCGTTCCATCGCCGTATGTGCCTCCCGGTAGGTGACGCCGCCTGGGACTGGTGTCCCAACCCCTGGCGCGTCGTCCGGGTCGAGCCAGTCGAGGTCGAGACTCACGTGGATGTCGTCGACGCCGTCGGTCGCGATATCGAGCGCCTCGTCGGTGACTGGTCCGATACCACGCTTGTCGATGTCTTCCATCGTGAAGACGGAGATGTCGCTCTCACGGAGGACCGCTCGTTCGTCAGCATCGAGGCTCCGTGCGCCGACGATGACGGTGTTCTCCTCAGCGACATTCGGGGCGGTGGCCCACGGCATCTCTGCGAAGTCGCCGTAGCCGTGGGCGGCCGCAAGCGGCATACCGTGGACGTTCCCGCTGGGTGACGTAGTCGGGGTGTTGTAATCGCCGTGGGCGTCGAACCAGATGACGCCGAGTGCCGATGACTGAGCCGCACCGCGCATCGTCCCCATTGCGATAGAGTGGTCACCGCCTAACACCAGCGGGACGCTCCCGTCGGCTATTTCGGTCGCCACCCGGTCGGCGAGGGTGCCGGTCATTTCAGCGATAGCATCGAGGTACTTCGCGCTGTCGTCGTCGGACACTGGCTGGGACTGTAGGGTCGGCGGCGAGAGGTCGCCAACGTCAGTGTAGTCGACGCCGGCCGTGTCAAGCGCAGCGGTGAGGCCGCCGTAGCGAATCGCCGACGGGCCCATGTCGACGCCACGCCGGTCGGCACCGAGGGCGAACGGGACACCGAGCACCGCGACAGGTGACACGGGACGACTGTGGTCTCGCGAGTGGGTGGACTGAAGCGACATCCGTTGCTACGGCCATAGCCCGCGGGCGTTCATAGCGTCACCGATTCGCGAGAGCGCGACGATGTATGCTGCCGTTCGCCACGTGACATCGCGGTCCTCAACCTCGGCCTGAAGGGCCTCCCAGGCATCGAGCATCTCGGCTTCGAGTTCCTCGTTGACCTCCTCGCGTGACCAGCTTCGTCGGTTGATGTGCTGGAGCCATTCGAAGTAGCTCACGGTGACGCCACCGGCGTTCGCCAGGATATCCGGGATGACTGGGATGTCGCGCTCCTCGAACACTGTATCGGCCGCTGTCGTTGTCGGGCCGTTCGCCCCTTCGACGATAATGCTCGCCTGCACGTCCGCAGCGTTCTCCTCGGTCAGAACATTTCCGACTGCCGCGGGGATGAGGACATCGATATCGAGTTCCAGCAGTTCGGCATTGGATAGCTGCCGTGGTGCGTCAACAGCCCCTAGCTGGCCGTGTTCGTCGCCGTCAGCGGAAACCGATTCGATATCGAGGCCGGATTCGTCGTAGATGCCGCCGTCCACATCGCTGACAGCGACGACGGACGCACCCCACGAGTCGAGCAGGCGTGCGGCGTTCGCGCCCACGGCACCGAAGCCCTGGACGGCGACAGTCGCACCATCGATGTTCCCGTCGTAGTAGTCGAGTGCTTCGCGGGCGACGATAGCGACGCTTCGGCCGGGTGCCTCCTCACGGCCGTGTGTCCCACCGACCGCCGTCGGTTTGCCTGTCACGATACCGGGGACCGTCTCGCCTTCCTGCATCGAATACGCGTCCATGAACCAGGCGACGGTCTGCTCGTCGGTCCCCATATCGGGTGCGGGGATGTCTTTCGTCGGCCCGACGACTTCCCGTAGCTCCTCGGCGAACCGACGGGTCAGTTGCTCGGTCTCCTGTGCGTCGAGTGTCGACGGGTCGACGACGATGCCGCCCTTCGCGCCGCCGAAGGGGAGGTCCATCACCGAACATTTCCACGTCATCAACATCGCCAGCGCCGTACACTCCTCGGCGGAGACACTCGGGTGGTATCGCATACCGCCCTTGTACGGCCCTCTGACTTCGAAGTGCTGGACGCGATACCCGTCGAACACCTCGACACTCCCGTCGGACCGGCGGATCGGGACGGACACCTCGACGGTTTTCGATGGGTGGCGGAGCTGTTCAAGCATCCCCTCAGAAAGGTCGAGGTGTTCGGCCGCTTGCTCCAGCTGGTGGCGGGCAGTCGCGATTGGCGATTCGTCCTCGTCTGTTGCTTGCTCTGGTGGCTCCTTCTGTGTGCTCATGATTGGTTTGTGTTCGGTGGTGCGTACGCCCACTCGCTTCGGGACCAATGGGGCGAGTACGCTGAGTTGTTCAGCACGCTGATTCCGTCCTGACTGTCACCATCCGACGGCTGGAGTGAGACAGTGTATCGGCACCAATACCGGTATTGTTAATAAACATTTGGGACTGTCTGCGGGATGACTGGTTTGAATATAGCAAAAATCTCTGAGTACCGTTATTCGTCGCTCATGGATTATTGTAGAGTGGTTCAGAGGCTCATATGCGGGATATTTCGCAGATATAGAGTTGATATACTCAATGCAGATGCGGCCACATTGGTCAGCTGATGCCCCGCCAGATAGGACAAATATCGGCGTACGGATGCTTTATCCTGATCTGAACACTGAATTGAGCATCGTCCAGCGTTTTGACTACCTCAAAAATAGACTTGGCACGCAGTGGCGGAGTACTATACTGGAAGCGACCATCCACGACAGGTGTCAGTCCCGCATTGATCCGCTCGAAACAGCCTGTAGGCATGGCTATCGGGCCTGCTGCGCTATCACCGAACTCTTACTAACGATGGTACGACTGTTATTGTGGCTCATTTGCCGGGTGAACCACTCTGTTCGGCGGTCACAGTAGCGCAGCCGGGATTTGAGCTATCCAAATGTCGGAAACCGGGCGGCGTCGTCGTTTCGTGGTCGTCGCCGACACATAGCGACAAGTGTACAACGCCGTTGTTAGGTGCCCCGGTCGAACGAGGTCATTTCGAGATTGACTTCGATGAGGTTTGCGGCCTCCATCACCATCTCGGGAATTTCGGTGTCGAACCGGCTCCCTTTCAGACGGCTGGTCGGTGCAGTCACACTAACCGCGCCGACGACGGTCCCGTCGTTGTCCAGGATCGGCGCACCGATCGCCCGGAGGCCGCGGATCTCTTCCTCGTCGTTCGTCGCGAATCCCCGCTGCTGAATGGTTTTTAACTCGTCATAGAGCGTCTCTCGGTCCGTAATCGTATGCTGTGTCTGTCGTGAGAGGCCCTCCCGATCGATTATTTTCTCGACGCGCTCGTCCGGGAGACACGAGAGGATTGCCTTCCCCGAAGCGCTGTCATGGAGGTGTTGTGGTGCCTCCCGCAACTGGAGGTGGTAGTCCATCCCGACGGCGTGTTCGCCTCGCCGCTCGTAGATGGCGACTTCACGACCGTCGTTTTCGACAACCAGATGGACGTACTCGCCGGACCTGTCGGCCAATTTGTCGACTTCTTCCTGGCCGGCAGTATAGAGCTCTGTTTCGTTGCGGACGTGTTCGCCCATCGTGACGAACCGAAAGCCGAGCTGGTATGTATCGTTGTCCTTCGTGAGAAAACCACAGTCGGTCAGGGTCGCGAGATACGTGTGAAGCGTTCCCTGGGAGAGCTCGATTCGCTCGTTCAGTTCCTGCAACGTCGCGCTGTGTGACTCCTGAACGGCTTCAATGATCTCGCAGGCGTTCTCCACGGACTGTATCCGTCGGCCCGTGTTTTGTGTGTCGGCGTCGTCGGTCATTACCCGAGTAGAGTTGCCGTCATTATTTAAAAACCCGGATGTGAGCGATGAGCGACCGGAACAACCGCTCGACTGCTACCGACCGACAGATAGCAATACCTAGCACGCTAAAACCATTTGACTCCTCTGTTACAGAATTACTTGGAGACGAAACATGGCGAAGTCCACAGTTCTGATCCCACAACTGCCATCTGTCGGGATTTGTAGTCATATACTATCAGAATATATTTATAAACGGCTAATACGTATGCAAATATCTGTTGTGTAGCTCCAGAGTTTGCTAACTCTACCTGCAACTCCAGTTTTCACATTATACCGTTCTAAATAGCACAGATCTATGAGCAAATCTGAGAGTGGCACTCGTTCTCGAAATCAGATGCTATTCTACAGGCACTGACACTGTCAAGAGAGCGAAACCGCACGACACACCACGATCCCAACACTGCCGACGTGCTGAGACTATATAAATAGCCGTCCAGAACACGGGGGTGTTGACCGGTAACTAAAACACTTATTGTTGTTACTGAACGAGACACTAGTATGTCAACGACGCCTGCGCAGGACGGCACGCAGTGGTTCCTGCATACATGGCGAGACCACATTCTCGAGCCGATAGAGACGGCTCTCGCTGTTCTTGACGAGGAGCATACGGAGCTTGCCGCCGAGCAGGCTGGTCTCGAAGAATTCCTGCAGCGTCTCCGTGCCGTCGACCCCGTCGAACAGCCCTCCTCCCCCGTCGGTGCGCGAAGTCGACAGTCCGTATCCGACCCCGTCGAAGCGCTACGGCACGCCTACGCCGACACGGTGCTGGCTGTCGACCACTACGAGTCGGTGTACGACGAATCACTGGTCGAGAACGTCGCTATCGAGTTCGGGCCGGACTACGCAGCGCTGTTTCACCCTGAGACAAATGTCGGGTTCTCGCCGCCGCTCAAACGCTCGCTGGTGGCCGCGACCGAGCAAGCAATCGACGAACGGACCTCGCTAGACCGGGCTGTCAAAATCGAACAGGAATCGATGCGGGAGTACCGCGGCAGTCTGCGAGAGACCATCGAGACACTCGACAGCACAGTCGTCCCCGAGTGGTATCGCGAGACGTTCCAGAGCGACGTTACTGCGCTGTTACAGCAGCGACAGGACCAACTCCACTCAAGCGTCCACCGGTTCGAGACACAGGAGTTCTGCACGTACATGTACGAAGAGCAACTCTGGACGTATCCGGTGTTGACCAGTCTCGCGCGGCTACAGGAATCTGTCGACAGTTGAGCGAAGGCGGTCCCCGGGGCAGACAGCTGTAGGTGTCACCGAAGCGCGGTGCACTGGATGCTGCCACTCACCACATGACCCGGGGACCTCAGAGACGATTGCACAGCCGTTGTATTTTGTGCCGGCCTTCACGACGAGATACCATCCACTATGTGGCGGCGAACATATTCGCCCCACTTCCTGCGAGCTGAGAGTGCGGTTCCCTATATATACAGGTAGGTCTTCGAGTTGCAGCCGTGAGCTACAATGGCAACGCGTAGAACATTCGTGCGCGGTCTGGGCGTCGCGGCCGGAGTCGCGCTAGCTGGCTGTTCATCGGGCGGCGGGTCCGATAGCGGCGGTGACGGCGACTCGGGTGGCGGCGGTGACGGGTCAGACGGCGGCGAGACCGAGTCCAGCGACGGCGGAAGCGGGTCCGAGTGGACCGAGACGAGTACCGTCGAAATGACGGACGAACTGGCATACGAACCGAAGAAAATCCAGGTCGAGGCAGGGACGACAGTCACGTTCGAGAACGTCGGTAGCATCGGCCACACGGTGACAGCCTACGAAGACAAGCTCCCCGACGGTGCGGACTACTTCGCGTCTGGGGGGTTCGACTCCCAGCAGGCCGCGAAAGACGGGTACAGCAACGGGCAGGAAGGCAACATCCCGAAAGGTGAGAGCTACGAGGTCACGCTGGAGACGACGGGCACGTACGAGTACTACTGCATCCCCCACGAGATGAACGGGATGGTCGGCACAATCAAGGTGGTCTGATATGAGCAAGAACGAAACCCCACGCGATCCGAACGAAGTTCTCGAAGAGTACGAAGAAACCCTCGACTCGGTACTGGCGGAGGTCGAGTCCCCGGACGAAACGACTGAGGACGACGACCTCTCGCTGGGACTGCCCGGCCTCTCGCTCGGCCGCCGGGACTTCATGAAGGCCGGCGTCGCCGCCGGTGCAATGGGATCCGTCGCCGGCTGCTCGGCGCTGACCGGCGGAGACGGCAGCGCTGGCAGCCAATCGACACCCTCTGGCAGCGGCGCGAGCCACACGGTCGAGCCCGGCGAACACGACGAATACTACGGCTTCTGGTCCGGTGGCCACTCCGGCGAACTGCGGGTCGTCGGCATCCCGTCGATGCGCGAACTCACCCGCATTCCGGTGTTCAACACCGACTGTGCGTCGGGGTACGGGTACACCGACGGCACGCAGGAGATGCTGGAGGAGGGCGGCGGGTATAGCTGGGGTGACAACCATCACCCGAACCTCTCGGAGACGGACGGGGATTACGACGGTGAGTACCTGTACGTCAACGACAAAGCCAACGGCCGCATCGCCCGCGTGAACCTCACGTACTTCGAGACGGACGCGATCACTGACGTCCCGAACATGCAGGCCATCCACGGCTGTACCGTCCTCTCACCGGACACGAAGTACGTGCTGGGGAACGGCGAGTTCCGCGTGCCGCTACCCAACGACGGGACCGACGTGAAGAACCCGGACAACTACACGTCGCTGTTCGTCGCCGTCGACCCCGAATCGATGGAGACCCAGTGGCAGGTCAAGGTCGATGGGAACCTCGACATCGTCGACACCGGTAAAGAGGGTCGGTGGGCCATCTCCTCGGCGTACAACAGCGAAGAGGCCACCGACATTCAGGGTATGACGAAGGACGACCGGGACAACGTCAAGGCCTTCGACATCCCGGCTATCGAGCAGGCCGTCGAGAACGGCAACTACGAGGGGGTCAACGGCATTCCTGTCGTCGACGGGACGCAGGGCAGTTCGCTCAACCAGGGCGATCGCCCGATCGTGAAGTACATCCCGACGCCGAAAAGCCCCCACTGTGTCGAGGTCGGTCCGAACGGCGACTACGCATTCATCGCGGGGAAGCTCTCGCCGACGGTGACGATGCTCGACCTGAATGCGCTGGCCGACTCCTCCGACCCCGAAGAGGTCGTCGCCGGGCGGCCACGCGTCGGACTCGGGCCGCTTCACACCACTTTCGACGGGAACGGGCACGCCTACACGTCGCTGTTCATCGACTCTCAAGCAGTCAAGTGGGACATCGAGGCGGCCGTCGAGGCCGAAGAGGGGTCCGAAGACCCCATCATCGAGAAGCAGGACGTCCATTACAACCCCGGCCACATTCAGGCGCTTGAGGCGATGACGACCGACCCGGACGGGGAATGGCTTGTCAGCCTGAACAAGCTCTCGAAAGACCGGTTCCTCCCCGTCGGCCCGATCATGCCCGACAACGACCAACTCATCCACATCGGGCAGGGCGAGGAGGAGATGGAACTGGTCGCGGACCACCCGGCCTACCCCGAGCCACACGACTGCGTGTTCGCCCACAAGGACAAGATCGACGCGAAGAAGGTCTACGACAAGGACGACTACGAGGAGACCTACATCACCGAGGAGGACTCCGGCGTCGAGCGCACGGGCGAGAACAGCGTTCACGTCAAGATGACGACCAAGCGCTCGGAGTTCGGCCTGCCGGACTTCACCGTTCAGGAGGGCGACGAGGTGAAACTGTCCACGACCAACATCGAGGGCGTGCAGGACATTATCCACGGCGTTGCCATCCCCGAGCACGACATCAACTACGCCGTGGCCCCACAGGACACTCGCGAGGTCACCTTCACGGCTGACGACCCCGGCGTGTACTGGATCTACTGCACGTACTTCTGTAGCGCCCTGCACCTGGAGATGCGCAGCCGGATGATCGTCGAGCCGTCGGAGGGGTAGCGCCACAACCGTTTCCGAGGTGTTCAGCCATGCAAAGACCCACCATCGACGACTTCCGTGAGATCCGGCGGGGCCTCCCCGCGATAGCGGCGCTGCTGTTCGTCGCGGCGCTCGCGTTTCCGATGTGGCGCATTAGCGTTGATGCGGTGCAATATCCCAGCACGACGCTCCGCGTCTCCCTGTACGCCTACCCCCACCTGACCGGGGACTTCATCGAGATGGCGCGGCTGAACCACTACGTCGGGTTCTACTTCCCCGACCCGGTGTTAGTCGAGCCCAACTTCCCCGTCGAGGAGAACGCCATCGACGTGCCCGAGTGGTCGCTGGGCCCGGTCGCGTTCATCGGCGTGTCACTGCTGTCGGTGTTCGTCGCCGTCGCGCCGACTACTGAAAAGCTCAAGCGTGGCCTGAAATACCAGTTCGGCGGCACCGTGCTAGTGTTCACCGTGATGCTGGCTGATATCCAGTACCGACTCTGGGAGGCCGGCCACACGCTCGACCCGGGTGCGCCGGTGATGGGCGTCGACGGCTTCACGCCGCCGCTGTGGGGCCAGTACCAGGTCGCCAACATCACCAGCGTCTCCCGGTTCGGTCTCGGCGCGTACATGGCCGCCACAGCCGTTGGACTGCTCGCGGTTTCGTACTACTACCGGGATCAAGCTGCGACGCTCAGCGAGCTCCCGGCCCGACTCCGTGACCGGCTCACCGGATTTCCAGATGCCGTTCAGGAGCGTCTGGGCCGCGACGGCGACACCGAAGACGAGGAAGACGCTCCGCACCGCCCGACGACCACCGCGGCCGAATCTGACCACCCAGAACCCTACTCATGAGGCCACTGTCCCACGATTTCGAGCGTGTGTTCGCCGTTGGTACCGCGGTCCTACTCGTGCTGTCAGTCATGGCTGTCGGGATGGCCAGCGCCGGCGAGACCGGCGGGACCCACGACGACCTCGCCTTCGACCCCGACGTGCCTGACACCGACTCGTTCACCGCCCCGTCGACCGACGGCACCGCGACGGTCGACGGCAAGACCTACGACAGCGCGCAGGCGGCGGTCGATGCCGCGGACCCCGGCGACACCGTCACGCTCGACGGTCGCTTCGACGAGACCCTCGTCGTGACGACGCCGAACGTCACGCTGTCCGGGAGCGGTCCCGGGTCGACGCTGCTGCACGGCGACGGCGCAGGCGATGTGCTCGCCATCGAAGCGCAGGGCGTCACCGTCACCGACCTATGGGTCCGCAACAGCGGCTACGACACTGCAACGAATGATGCCGCGATATTCGTCAACGCCAGCGACGTCACGGTTCGCGACAGCCGCGTGACCGACATGACCTTCGGCATCTGGCTCGACGGCGTCGACGACGCCGAGATCCGCAACAACACCATCGTCGGCCGCGAGGAGATTACGCAGTTGACCAAGCGCGGCAACGGCATCCAGATCTGGAAGACCGAGGACAGCGTCATCCGGAACAACGACATCACCACTGTCCGGGACGGGCTCTATTTCAACTGGGCCAAGGACGTGAATGCGACCGGCAACACCATGTGGGACCTCCGGTACGGCGTCCACTACATGTACTCCGACGACTGCCACCTGCGGGACAACACCGCTTTCGACAACGACGTCGGGTACGCGCTGATGGTGTCGAAACACCTCGTCATCGCGGACAACGTCGCGGTGAACAACAGTGGCCAGTCCGGCCACGGGATCCTCGTCAAGAGCATCGACGACACGGACATCCGCGGTAACCACCTCGTCGACAACGAGAACGGGCTGTTCGTCTACAACTCAGTCAGCAACCGCATCGTCGGTAACCTCGTCGTCGGCAACGACGTCGGCGTCCACATCGCCGCGGGGAGCACCGACGGTACCGTGACCGAGAACAGTTTCATCCGCAACAACAGGCCGGTGCTCGCGGTCATGAGCGCCCAGGTCCACTGGAACGAGAGCGTCGGGAACTACTGGTCCCAGGCGAACCCGACGGACGTCAATGACGATGGCGTCGGCGACACCCGCTACCAGCCGGCCGGGACCGTCCAGCAAGTGACTGCCCAAAAGCCTGCTGCGCGGGTGTTCGCCAGCAGCCCGGCCTTCGACGCCGTTCGGCTGGCCGAATCGTCCGTTCCGGTCGTCCGGTCGCCCGGCGTCGTCGATGCCCGCCCGCTCACCGAACCACCCCACGAGAACTGGAGGAGCTACTATGAACGTGATTGACGTCGACGACGTATCGAAAGCCTACGGCGACGTGCAGGCGCTCGACGGACTGAGTCTGTCTGTCGAGCAGGGGGCCACCCTCGGCGTGTTTGGCACGAACGGGGCCGGCAAGACGACGCTGTTCAAACTGTTGGTCGGGCTGAACCGACCGGACGATGGCAGCGTCTCCGTCGCCGGTGCGGACCCGACCAACGGGACCGCCGTTCGCGAGCGGGTGCGCTACCTGCCGGAACACGCCGGCTTCCCGCCGAGCCTGACCGGCCGCGAGATACTCAGTTTCCATGCCCGGATGCGCTCGGTGCCCCGGGAAGACAGGGACCACCACGTCGAGCGCATCCTGCACACCGTCGGACTCGCGGACGCCGCGGACCGCCGGGTCGGCGGCTACTCCAACGGGATGAACCGCCGGCTCGGCCTCGGCACCGCGCTCGTCGGTGAGCCGGCCGTGCTGATACTCGATGAACCGACCGCGGGGCTCGACCCCGACGGTATCCGGGCGTTCCACGAGGTCGTGGAATCCCTGGCGTCGGAGACGGACGTGACTATCGTCTTTTCCTCGCACGCGCTCGGGGAGATTCAGCGGCTCTGCTCGGAGGCGGTCATCATCGCCGACGGACAGGTGGCGACTGCGGGCCCGGTCGAAGAGCTTCGCCGCGCCGCCGCCGACGAGGTGACGGTGTCGCTGTCGCTGGCCTCCGAGGCGGCTGCGAGCGATGTGGCAGGCATGCTTCGCAACCACGAGGGTGCGTCGAGTGTCAACCGTACCGGCGTTGACCTGACTGTCACCGCCGCCCCGACCGACGCCTACGACCTGCTAACCGCCGTCGGTGAGAGGTACGACATCGACCGCTTCGAGGTCCGGGAACCCGGCCTCGAAGCCGCGTTCCACGAGGCCGTCGGGGCTGATGGCGGCGATGGCTCCGGATCCGACGGCACAGCGGGGGCAGCGGCTGCGGAGGCGGCGACCGAGGACGTGGGAGGTGAGCCGGTATGAGCGAGGCTGACTCCTCGACAGATCCGACCCCGGACGGCGGCGTTGTCGCGGCCGACACTCCAACTACCCGGTTGCACGATGGCGGAACCGAGACGGAGACGGCGATGGACGCGGCCGACGAATCGGCGCTTGCCCGGCTCGCCGACAGCAGCCTGCTCACCATCGCTCGCCGCGAGTACCGGCTAGCCGTCCGGAGCCGGTGGGCACTCGGCGTGGCGCTGCTGTTCGGCCTCTTTACCACCGCAGTCGTCCAGTTCGGGGCGAGTTCAGTTGGCCCGGGCCGCTTCGATGCGGTCATTGCAACCATCGCGGAACTCGGCGTCTACCTCGTCCCCCTAGCCGCGCTGGCGGTCGGCTACGACGCCATCGTCGGGGCCGACGAACGCGGCTCGCTGGAGCTCATGCTCGCGCTCCCGGTGACGAAAGGCCGTGTCGTCGTCGGGACCGCCATTGGCCGGGCGGCGGTGCTGTCCGGCGCGATGTTGCTCGGCTTCGTTCCCGGCGCACTGTTGACAGTCCGCTACATCGGCCTCGCCAGCGTCGGCCAGTACGCGGCGGTCGCCCTCGCAGCGGTGTTGACCGCCTGTGCGATGCTCGGCGTGGCGGTGCTGGTCTCGACGCTCGCTCAGACCAAAACACACGCGCTCGGTGCCGTACTGGCCATCTGGCTGTGGGTCGCGCTGTTGCACGACCTGATCGCGCTCGGGGCGGTCGCAGGGTTCGACCTCGGGTCCGGCGCTATCGCCGCGGCGATACTGTTCAACCCCGTGGACTGCTTCCGCGTGCTCGCGCTCTCGCAGGTGGACGTGGTCGCTGGCGGCTTCGGTAGCGTGCTGGCACAGGCCGGGCTGACCACGCCGATGGTCGCCGCGGGACTCGTAGCGTGGGTCGTCGTGCCTGTCAGCATTGCCGCAAAACTCATCCAGCAGCGGCGTCTCTGAAGCTAAATCGACTGCAGCGCTGTTTCTTCTGGCTCTTCGAACAGACTGGCGACCTGTTCCGTCGTCTCAGTACGTTCGTGGGCGTTTTCCAGAAGGACAGTCTCGCTGGGGAACAGCTGCTCGCCGAGTTCGAGGCCGTGATCGCGAGCAGTCGACCCCGTGACGGTGAGGTAGACGCCGAGGCCGGTCGCCGCGATGTCTGCTTCCTCTTCGCCACCCTCCATGGGATACGTAAAGGAGACGCCATCGAGCGCACTCGTCCCGAGGACGGCTTCGACGAGTCGCTCGTATCGCGGTGAGATACAGAGTTCGCCCTCGTAGTTGGTGACGAAAGTCCGGTCGAGGGGCTCATCCTGTGAGTCCATGACCTCCGGCGTCGCCAGCAGCGTGTGGTATACCGTATCGCCCAATCCGGTCACGACTCGCACGTCAGTGTCCAGCGGGTCGATACGGTCGTTGATTTCGTGGATGGCGGTCAGCGGCTCGTCCCGAAGCTGGACGACCTCTTCGAGTACGAGGTCGGCGCTGTCGAACCCGAGTGCAAACTCGTGGGTCCGGAGCGCCCGAAACGGTTCCTCGCGGCCGACCAGCTGGACATCCCCGTATTCGGTCGGCACGGTAACGCTGTCGAAGACGATTCGTCGGGGCATCCCGTCGCGGTCGTCACGGAGCAGCGTGTATTCCGGCTCGTATGGCGTATCGAGCGAGGAGTAGTCGCTGATGCGATGGTACACGTCGGCGACCGCGTCCTGATTGCCTTTGGTGACGGCCTTCTCGTAGCGAAGCGTCGAGATGATCTCGTCGGCCAGGTCGGTCGTCCCCGTGCGTCCGGCGAGTCGCTCCAGCACTGCTTCGAGAGGCCGGCCCTTTCGCGGAACGGCCACTCTCGTCGTCGTCATTATGCAGGCACAGACGGGGGATCGGTAAAACGAGTTCGGTTAGTCGCCGCCGCCGATAACCGACGATAGCTGTTCGCGCCACTGTTTGAGCTCCTCGATCTCCGATTCGGTCTCGTCGATCCGCTCTGCGAGGTCACCCTCGTCTATCTCCTCGCGGACGGCTTCGATATCGTCTTCGAGATCGTCGAGCTGGCCTTCGACGCTCTCGACTTCCTCGGAAAGGTCGTCGACCTGATCGGAGGCCGAACTGGCTGTGTCCGTCGCCGACTGGACTTCGTCCTGGAACCCCTCTAGAGCCTCTTCGAAGGAGTCGAGGCGCTCGCCGAACTCCTGAATCATATCCTCGCCGGTACCGTTCTCTTCGAGGAACTCTTCGAGGGCATCGGTGTACGCACGGAGGTCTGCGACATCGCTCTGGATGCGCTGGATCCGAGCATCGTTGACGCCGCCGGCGTCACTGTCGTTGTCATCTTCGGAGACGGCGTCGAGCGCACGCTTGAGGAGCTTCACGTCTTCGGGGGAGACGTTCTGGTCGCGGATTTCCTGTGCCATCGTCGCGACGACTGCGCCGGATTGGACCTCGGAATCTGCCGGCGCAGCGTTGCTCTCTTCGGGGGCTTCGACGCTTGAGTCCGGGTTGTTCGGATCAGAGAGGTCCAGCGTCTCGATGTCTTCGTCGTTATCGTCTTCGAGGCCGGGAACGCTGTCGGCGTCACCGGCGATGACGTCCCGAACAGCCTCGTCGCCCCCACCGACGAGGTCCTCTTCGTCCTCGTCCAGGGGCGGGTCCACACTCTCGATTTTTGGTTCCGTCAGGAACTTCTCGACGTCGTCGGTTCCCGTCGCACGGATACCGTAGACGGTCGTGTAGTCGGCTTCGGATTCGAGTTCTTTCTCGAAGGCGATCCGGTTTTCGTTGATGTCCCAGTACTCACTGCCGTACTCGGGATGGAAGCCCAGGTCTTCGACCGCTACGTCTTCTGGAACGGTGTCGACTAACCTGACTGTCACCGCAACAGACCGTCGCGAAGTGAGATTGAACGCTATCGCGGGTACGGGGAACTCGTCCGCCTCGAACCGCTTGGTCACTGTCACGCCATCTGCGGCGACAGTGACTTCGTCGTAGGCTTGCGAATTGCTCATGGTCTGTATGGTCTCAGCAATAGTATTAAAGGTACGTACCTGACCAACATTTACACCTTTTTTCGATACTATACTGATTAATATAATCTAGAGACGTAACCTCAGTAACACGAAAAGGACGTGAGCCAGCAAAGACGGACAGTCCGTCCGTGTGGTACCGGCGAGTCGTTTTCAGTCGAGATCGTACCGGTCGCCGATTTCAACAATTGAAAGCGTCGAGGGATACGCGAAGCTGTTGGCGTGGTTGTGCAGGACGGTCGGCTCCGTCGTCATCCCCTTCCACATATCCCAGTGGGTCGGGACGAGGGTGTCCAACTGGAGTTCGTTCGCGGCTTCGATAATCATGTTCTCGTCGTTGTACCACTGCGTTCGCGTGGATTCGCCGGTCTCCTTGTCGTCGATCATCCCGACAGTCCCGAACGCGAGGACACCGACATCGATATCGTAGCGCTCACCGACGGATTCGAACTCGCCGGGGCGGGCGTCGCCCCCGTGGAAGAACGTCCCGGACTCGTGCTCGAACACGTACGACACCGGATGCTCGGCGTCGGGGTCGTTGGCCGGTTCGACATGGATAATCAGGTCCCCGATTTCGAGCGTGTCACCCTCCGTGACCTCGTGCAACTGGTCGTCGGTGACGCCGTAGTTCTCCAGCCACGCTTCCTCCCGGATGACGTCGTGACCGCTGTCAGTCGTGTAGTAGTCCGCGCCCGTCCCAGCAAGAATCGGGGCCTGGGACGGCCCGTGAACGTGGTCGGTATGTTCGTGGGTCCCCAGGACGGCATCGCACTCGGTGATGTCCTCGGGGTTGAACGGCACTGGGACCATCCGAACGGTTCGCGGCGGGTCGCCCGTACCGAGATACGGGTCGATGAAGACGGTCGTCCCGCCGCTCGATTTCAGGATGAAGCCGTTACAACCCAGATACCAGAATGCCAGTCCGTCAGGCGTCGCCGACTCCACTGCACGCGGGAGCCAGTCGTCCCAATCAGATTCGACTGTCATGTCGGAAGATGCCACGCCCGGTCGCTAAGATGTTTCGAAGACGCCAGGCCGTCTCCCGCTATTTGAGAACGGAACCCTCGCTTTATTTCCTACCTGAGAGAAATACGACCTGTATGTACGATCACATCCTCCTCGCCTCAGATGGGACAGAAGCCTCGACCAACGCCGAATCCCACGCGATTGCCCTCGCAGCGGAACACGGCGCGGCCCTCCATGCGCTGTATGTCGTCGACGAAGACGTCTACACGGCCTACAGCGGCGACGAGTACGTCGACGAATCGGAGGGACCGGAGCACGGCCTCGAAGAGACGGGTCAGGAGACGCTGGCCCGGATAGAGGCCGATGCAGCGGCATCCGGCGTCGACGTGACGACGACCCTGAAACACGGACGACCGGCTGAATCCATCATCGAGACTGCCGACGAGGCGGACGTCGACCTGCTCGTCCTCGGGACGAAGCGGCGGCCAGCGGAGTACCGGAGTCTCCTCGGCAGCATCACCGACAAGGTGCTTCGACTGACCGAGCGACCGGCGGTCGTGGTGAAAACCGAAGTCGAGGAGTAACTGTCCAGTCGGTCGAGTGCATCACTGACTGGCGATACCTGTCGGTGGAACAGTGTCGCTGACGGATGGTAGCTGTCGGCGGTATCGACGTTCTTGACCGATGGCTTCGGAGTCAGAGAAAAAACGCGACCGCAAGAAGTACCGCCGTTCAGTCCTCGCAGCAACCGCCGGCTTTCTGGCCGAAGTCGACGGCCAGTTCCTCGGAGACGATCTCGTTGAGTTCCTGCAGGCGCAGTTCGAGTTCGTTCTGGGCTTCCAGATAGTCACTCATTACCGGGATGTCGTGGAGTTCCTCCTGCTTCTGCTGGACTTTCCGGAGGTCCTCCTGAGAGGCGTTCCCGGTCTGGCGGGCGAGCATGAACTCCTCGCGAATCTGCTCGAACTCTTGGATGGCCGCCTGCGCCTCGTCGTGGTTCTCGACAGCGTCTTTCGTCTCCTTGAATCGCTGGTACACCGGTAGCTCGGCGATCGCTTCGCCGAACTCTGTAGCGAGCGCCTCGACGTGGTCACCGTCGATATCAGCGGCGGTATCGGTCTCGATGCTCATCACCGATTGGTATGAACTCGGGTGGTATAGACCTGCCGAAACCGTGTTGTTCTCTGCGGGATATCGGTCCCTGGCAGCGTTCCTGCCGTGTTGTCGCTCGCATCGGATTCTCGGGCCGGCAGTTGTTCAACGTTGAATCGGGAAGCCGTGTTTGTCGCAGTCGTTTCGGTCTGCAGGAGCGCCACTATACTGGTCGCTCTGTAGCTTCGCTCCTGGTGAGATTCGCTCAAACCAGTTATCAGCTGATATAATCAGTCGAAAACGGTATATTAGTTTCTAAGATAGGTCTTACAATGGCAAAAACTGCATCCGAAGACGGTCTGTTACCCGAGTCTGTCGACGACAGCGGGGAATTCTGGCTCCACACGTTCGAATCGCTTGTCGAGGATTTACCGGAAGCTGCGTTCGTGGTCGATGCGGACGGCGATATCACACACTGGAACGACACGGTTGGACAGATGCTCGGGCTCCCGGCGAGCGAGGCGGTCGGGATGAACGCATACGACGTGTTTGGCACAGAGGGGCAGGACGAAACGCTCGCTCAGGAAGTCATCAGAACGGGCGAGCCAGTCCGCGAAGACGAGTTCCGCTCGGCCGAGCGGCCCGACGGGACGATGGCACACGCGCGGGCGGTGGCTATCCCGCTAATGGGTCCCGGCGGGGACGCTATCGGTGCGCTAGAGCTACTGATCGATTTCAGTGATATCGTTGAACAGCGTGAGGCGCTCCAGAACCTCCAGTCACAGATGGCGACAGACGTCGAGTCAGCTGTCGGCGAAATCGGCGACTCCGCCGCGGCCGTTACCGAGCAGTCCGACGAAATCAAGGAGATGGCCGGCGAGCAATCCGACAACCTCGATGAGGTCCAGTCCGAAGTCTCCGGGTTCAGCGCGACCGTCGAGGAAATCGCCTCCAGCGCCGAGGAAGTGAGCAGTCAGAGCGGCGAGGCCAGGGAACTCGCCGAGGAATCCGTCGAGACGGCCGAGGAAACAATCGAACGCGTCGAGGATGCGACGGAGTCCGCCGAACAGGTCGCGTCGGACTCGACGGAGCTCCGCGGCCACATCGAGGAAATCGATGAGTTCGTCGAGGTCATCAACGACATCGCGGACCAGACGAACATGCTGGCGCTGAACGCCAACATCGAAGCCGCACGGAGCAACAGCGACAGTGACGGGTTTGCGGTCGTCGCCGACGAAATCAAAGAGCTGGCCGACGAGTCGAAACAGCACGCCGACGAGGTCGAGCGGATCGTCGGGGAGGTCCGCGAGATGGCCGACAGCACCGCCGAGAACGTCGAGGAGACGACGGGCGCGATTCAGCAGGCGCTCACTGACTTAGAGACGGTGCTCGACAACCAGCAGGCCATCGTCGACGCGACCTCAGAGACGGAACAGGGTATCGGCGAAGTCGCGGCGGCGACGGACGACCAGGCTGCAAGCGCCGAAGAGATCGCTAGCATGATCGACGAAATCGCCCAGCGTGCTGCCGAGGTGTCCGAGTCCATCGACGAGCTGGCTGGCGCAAACGAGACCCAGCACCGGATGGCTCAGGACTTAGAAGAGAACGTCGAGCGGGTCGAGCGCCGACTCGCCGAGATTATGGAGTGACTGTCGCTCACGGAAACACGGGGGTTATCACTCTCGAACGGATACAGGGGTGCAATGAGTCAAGAGCGGACTGACGGCGACCTCCGGAACACCGGACTGTCGCTCAAGCACGACCGCGAGTGGGATTACGAACTCGACCGAATCATCGAAGCTGTCGAGGAGCGCGACGCCGAGAAGGTGGGCCTGCAGTTCCCAGAGGGACTAAAGCGCCGCGGCCCGGCCGTGGCCGATGACCTCCGCGAGCACCTCCCCGACGACGTGACGGTGCTGCTCTCGGGCCAGCCCTGTTACGGTGCCTGCGACCTCGATACGTACATGATGCGCCGGACGGACGTGTTCGTCCACTTCGGCCACTCACCGATGAAGGAATCAGACAAGATCATCTACGTGCCGCTGTTCTCCAACGTCGACGTCTTCCCCATCATGGAGCAGGCCCGCGAGGAGCAACTGGCCGACCCCGAAGCGGACCCCGACGTGGGGCTGGTGACGACGGCCCAGCACATGAACAAGTTCGACGAGATGCGCGAGTGGCTGGAAGAGCGCGGCTACAACGTGCACACACGGCGCGGCGACGAGCGGTTGACTCACGAGGGCCAGGTGCTCGGCTGTAACTACGCCAGCGCCGATGTTGACGCCGACCAGATGCTGTACGTCGGTGGCGGGAAGTTCCACCCGCTCGGGTTGGCGATGGAGCACCCCGACAAACACGTTGTCATCGCCGACCCCGTGAACAACGTCGTCACTGTCGCCGACACGGAGAAGTTCATGAAACAGCGCTACGGCGCAGTCCACCGCGCGATGGACGCCGAGTCTTGGGGGGTCATCTTCTGTACCAAAATCGGACAAGGTCGCTGGGATCAGGCCCAAGAAATCGTCGAGAACAATGAGAACGCCTACCTCATCACTATGGATGAGGTGACGCCGGACCGGCTGACGAACTTCGGGATGGACGCCTACGTTAACACCGGCTGTCCGCGCATCACCACCGACGACGGCCCGCAGTTCAAGAAGCCGATGCTCACCCCCGGCGAGTACGAGATCGCCATCGGCGAGAAGCCGCTCGATTCGCTGGAGTTCGACACCTTCCACGGCACCTGGTAGCGTTCTCACACCTGAGAACGGCGGGAGTACAGTCTTGTAGCCTGCCAGCGCACCACACGTATGGCTTCTACGGAGGACACTGCTCTTTTCCGTGACGTGTTCCAGGCAAATCCGGACCCGATTATGATCCACGACGCCGACACCGGGACTGTCGTCAGAGCGAACGAGGCAGCGGGCGCGTTGCTCGGGCGTCCGCCGGCAGATGTCGTCGGGATGCACGTCGGCGAGTTCAGCCCGCCGGGGTTTTCGACGGCAGACGCAAACGCTCTGATTACGGAGGCAGCCACATCGGGGTCGGCACAGGTCGAGTGGTCGACACAGGGTCCGGACGGTGAGAGCCGGCTGGTCGAAGTGTCGCTCGAACGCGCCGTCATCGACGACACAACCCGCGTTGTGGCGTTCATTCACGACGTGACCGAGATCCGCCGACAGGAGCGCAAACACACTGAACGGAGCAAGCAACTCCAGACGCTGATCGAGAACCTTCCGGTCGTCGTGTTCACGCTCAACCCTGACGGCGTCTTTACTTACTCGGCTGGGAAGGGACTGGACGAACTCGGGATCGAACCCGGCGAGTTCGAAGGGGCCTCTGTGTTCGAGGTCTATAGCCAGTATCCGGACATCATCACTGCCGTCGAGCGAGCGCTGGACGGGGAGGAGATCCGGGTGACCCAGGAGATCGACGGCCTCGTTTTCGAGACGTGGTATCGGCCGGTGTTCGACGACGGAGAGCTAACGCAGGTGGTCAGCGTCGCCCGCGACATCACTGACCTCAAACAGCGCGAAGCACGCATCGAAACACTCAGCGAGGCGACGAACGAACTGCTGTACACTCGCACGGAGCGTGCGGTCGCGGACACGGTGACGCAGATCGCACAGCGCATCATCGACCAGCCGCTGGCGGCGATGTGGTCCTACGACAGCGACGACGACACCCTCTATCCGATCGGTGCAACAAGCGAGGCGGCAGACTTCGCGGCGGTTGAGACGGCATCTGACCTCCCACCGATGGGTCCCGAAAGCGACGAAAACCGCCTGTTCCACGATGGCAGTCCGACCGTCGTCGAGGACTACCAGACGCTATCGAACCCATCAGTCCCTCAGACACCGCTGCGGACGGTGCTGTTTCTCCCCCTCGAGGACTACGGGATGCTGTGTATCGGCTCGCCGACTGTCGAATCCTTCGACAGCCACGACCGGTTCTTGCTCGAGATTCTTGCGAGTACCGGGGCCGCTGCGCTGGACCGGGTCGAACGGGAGACCCGGCTCAAATCCAAGCAGACGGAACTCGAACGATCAAACGAGGCACTTCAGCAGTTCGCCTACATCGCGTCGCATGACCTGCAGGAGCCCCTCCGAATGGTGTCGAGTTACGTCGACCTGCTGGACAGCGAATACGGTGACGACCTCGACGAGGAGGCGGCCGAGTACATGGCCTTCGCCGTCGACGGGGCTCGTCGAATGCAGGAGATGGTCAACGCCTTGCTCCGGTACTCGCGGGTCGAGACAAACTCGGGTGACTTCGAGGAAACAGACCCGGAGGCGGTGCTCGACCGGACGGGAGACGCCTTGCAGATGCGAATAGAGGAGGTGGACGCGACCATCACAGCGGAGTCACTGCCACCCGTCGAAGCCGATCCGAACCAGGTCGGGCAAGTGTTCCAGAATCTGCTGGAAAACGCCATCGAGTACGCCGTGGAAGCCGATATCGAACCCCGCGTCGAGGTCAGCGCCGAAGAAGACGACGACATGGTGACGTTCACCGTCTCGGACAACGGACCCGGGATTCCGGCGGCGGACCACGAGGAGGTGTTCGACATCTTCCACCGCGCCGGGGCCCACGACACGGAGGGAACCGGCATCGGGCTGGCCGTCTGCCAGCGAATCGTCCTGCGCCACGACGGGCGTATCTGGGTCGAACCGTCGGACGATGGCGCGACATTCAAATTTACGCTGCCCGCGGTGACGGAGGTGAGTGGCGATGACTGAGTCCGCCGAAGGTCGGCCAGTGGAGATTCTGCTGGCGGAGGACAATCCCGGCGATGTCAAGCTGACCGAGAAAGCGCTGGAGAAGGGGAAGGTGCTGAACAATCTGCACGTGGTCAACGACGGTGTCGAGGCACTGGCGTTCCTCCAGCAGCAAGGTGAGTACAGTGACGCACCGCGGCCAGATCTGTTGTTGCTCGATCTTAATATGCCACGTAAAGGCGGACAGGAGGTCCTCGAAGAGATGAAAGACGACGAGTCGCTCCGGCGGATTCCGGTCGTCGTGCTGACCAGTTCCGAGGCGGAAGAGGACATCATCGAATCGTACGACCTCCACGCGAATGCCTACCTGACGAAACCCGTGGACTTCGACGGCTTCGTCGACATCGTCAGTAGCGTCGAAGATTTCTTCCTCACGGTCGTCAAGCGGCCGCCGAAATAACGATGACTGAGTCGGTACATCTCGACGTGCTCCTCGTTGAGGACAACCCGGGCGATGCCCGCCTTGTCGAGCATCACCTGAACTCGCCGGCGGTGGCGCACTTCGTCGATGACGTGACGATTTCCCACGTCGAGTCGCTAGCGCCGGTTGACGAACAGTCGGGGGCAGCCTACGACGTGGTACTGCTCGACCTCGGACTCCCCGAGTCGACAGGGCTCACAACACTCGATCGGGCGACCGAGATGATAGATGAGGTGCCGATCATCGTCCTCACAGGCATGGAGGACCGGGAGATGGCCATCGAAGCGATCAACCGAGGCGCACAGGACTACCTGCCGAAAGCGGATCTGGACGGCGACCGGCTCGTGAGAGCACTCCGGTATGCAGTCGTCAGGAGCCGTCAGCAGCGTGCCATTCAGCGCCAGACCGACCAGATGGACTTCTTCAACAGTATTCTACAACACGACATCCTCAATGGGATGAACGTCATCCGGGCGCGGGGCGAACTCCTCGAAGAGACACTCGACAGCGAGGAACGCGAGTACGCGTCGACAATCGTCCAGTGGAGTGACGACCTTATCGAACTCACCGAAAAGGTCCGGTCAGTGCTTGAGACGGTCACCGAAGAGGACGGACGGGACCACGAACACCGGGAGATACAGGCCGTCCTCGACAATGCGGCGGACCGCGCCCGGTCGGTCAGCGACGACTGTACCGTCACAATCGAGCCACAGGCGGTCACTGTTGTCGCTGACGAGTTACTCGATGACGTGTTCGGGAACCTCTTTCTCAACGCGGTCGAACACGGTGGCAACGACGTGACTATCGACGTGACGACGACGGTTGCGGACGGCACCGTGACTGTCTGTCTTGCGGACGACGGGGAGGGTATACCGAGCAGCGACGCTCGCCGCATCTTCGAGCGTGGTGAGAAGGGGTCTGAGTCCGGCGGGACTGGCTTCGGCCTCTACTTCGTGGACACGATGGTCCGGAGCTATGGCGGCGACGTCTGGGTCGAGGACAGCGACCACGGCGGCGCGGCGTTCTATGTTGAACTCCCACACGCAACTCTGTAGGGGGAGTCGACTGTCACACTGTCGTCGATCACCCGCATTTCAGCTTCTGAGAAACGGGTCCGAATCTTCAATTCCGGGGAGTCCGTGTCACCTGCTATGGATGATCCGCTGGATGGTGCCGATGGTAGCGATTCGGGTAAACGGGATCGCTACCTCGCGGCCATGCAGGACCTCACTGCGGCGATGGCGGCCAGCGGAACTACCTTTCAGGAGCGTGTAGAACCGGTCTTGGCTGTCGGGCGAGAGCATCTGGGGTTCCCGAACGGCCACATCACGGTCGTCTCCGGGGACGAACACAAAGTCGTCGCCAGCAGTGGTCTGGCATCAACGATTGCAGCGGGCGTCGAACGCCCACTCTCCAAAACATACTGTAAGCACACCCTCAACGACTCCGGGATTCACATCATCACTAACGCGAGCGAATCGATGGCGGCCGACCCTGCATACAAGGAGGCCGGACTGGAGGCGTACGTCGGCACGACGCTTCGGGCGAACGGGTCAGAGTACGGGACGCTGTGTTTCGTCAACGATGACGAGGCGATTTCGGAGTTCTCGGACTGGCAGCAGACGCTGCTCAAGCATCTGACGCAGTGGGTCGAAGCGGAGATTGAACGCGAGCTAGCTGTCGATTCACAAGAGGAGAGCCAGCGGCTGCTGGAAGCGACGTTCAACTCACCGGAGACGTTCATCGGTATCCTCGACGCCGACGGGAACCTCGTCAGAGCGAACGAGACCGCACTCGGGTTCATCGACGCTGACGACGACGCCATCTTCGGAGAGCCGTTCTGGGAAACACCCTGGTGGAACCACAACGAGAGCGTAGCGTGCCGTTGCCAAGACGCTGTCGAGCGGGCGAGTGAGGGTGAGATGGTCAGGTTCGAAGCCGAGCACGTCGGCGCAGACGGCCAGCGCATCTCGACCTCCGTCGTGGCCCGACCGGTCGCGGTCGACGGCACCGTGGAGAAAATAATCGTCGAGGGAACAGATATTACCGACCTCAAGCGCCGCGAAGAGCAGATGGAGTTTTTCAATAGCATTCTCAGACACGACATCCTCAACGGGATGACCGTCATCGAAGCGCGCGCAGAGACGCTTGCAGATACGCTCGACGGGACACAGGCGAACTACGCCGAGACGATTCTGGATTGGAGTCAGGACATCGTCGACCTCACACAGAAGGTCCGGAGCGTCCTCAATACGATGTCGGATGACGGGTTGACAGAGGCAGAGACAATCGCCTTAGGACCGGTCATCGAAGGGGCAACAAAAAAAGCGGCCTCGATGGACGAGGACTGCACGCTCAGGACAGATATCCACGACGATATCGAGGTCGTGGCTGACGACCTTCTCGACGATGTCGTCGGAAACATCTTGACGAACGCCGTCGAGCACGGTGGCCCAGGTACCACAATCGAGGTCACGACGGAACGTGTCGGGCCGATGATTCACCTTCATATCGCTGACGACGGGCACGGAATACCGCCCGCAGAGCGTGAGACAATCTTCGAGAAGGGGGAGCGTGGAACCGAATCGACAGGGACCGGGTTCGGACTCTATTTCGTCTCGGTGATGGTTGACAGCTACGGTGGCAACATCTGGGTCGAAGAGAGCGACCTCGGCGGCAGCGAGTTCGTCGTTGCGCTCCCGATAGAATAACTACTGAGCATTTCCAAACGTTTTTGAATGAATCGGGCGTATCTCGGGTAATGCCGACAAAGAGTGCGCTCGCCCAGCAACTCGCCGTTGTCGCCGGGTTCGACAACCCACGGGCCAGTCTCGAACAGTACCGGACACCGCCGGATCTGGCCGCCCATCTGGTCCATACGGCTGACCTCCAGGACGATATTCAGGGACAGACGGTCGTCGACCTGGGCTGTGGAACCGGGATGCTGGCGCTGGGTGCAGCGCTGCGGTCGCCGGCTCGGGTGGTCGGGCTAGACATCGACCCCGCACCGCTGTCGACGGCGCGTGAAAACGAGCGGAAGGTCGGGTCGACGACGCCAGTGTCGTGGATTCGAGCAGATGCCACCACAGCCCCGCTGTGTCCGCCCGCCGAAGAAACCACCGTCGTCATGAACCCGCCCTTTGGCGCACAGTCGGACAACGAACACGCCGACCGACGGTTCCTCGAAACTGCCGCGTCCATCGCGGGCGTCTCGTACTCGATTCACAACGAGGGAAGCCAATCGTTCGTCGAATCCTTCGCCGGGGACAACGGCGGCGAAGTGACCCACGCCTTCGAAACGGAGTTCGACCTGCCGCGACAGTTCGACTTCCACAAATCGGATCGACAGGCGATTACGGCGGAAGTGTACCGCATCGACTGGACCTAGCTCCGCGTCGCTTGCTGGCGGTGCTCGGCGATTTTGACGCGAGTGTCGTCCGTGCGTGCGTATAGCCGCGAGCGGTTCCGCTCGAAAGTCAGCCCGCCGATCCGCGTCCGCGTCATGTTCGCCGGGAGCGGTGCCTGCCCGAGCGTTTCGTTCCTCCGTGTTACGACCACATCGAATCCGTTCTGCCGGGCCGCCACTGTTACGTTCCGTCCGTCGAGTATCACGTCCGCCGTCGACGGCTCCGAGGTGTACGCCGTCCGGGGCTGGCCGCCCTCACGCCTGAGTTGGACCCGGTAGACGCTGGAATTGCCGAGGACCGACCAGTCCGTCCGGTTTGCGTACACCGACTCGCGCCAGGTCGCCCCGCCGACCGTGACTCGTTCCTGACCGTTGACGGCGAGCCGGCCCGGCTGGACGGCGACGATCCAGACCTCCCGCTCCGCGCTGGCGACGATGACGCCGCTGGCGTTGACGCTTGTCCCCGCTTGCTGCGTCGGCACCCAGATGCTCTCGAAGTACGCGTTCGGGACGTTCTCGTCGTAGGTCACTACGTAGTCTCTGACCTCGATGCCGTCTTCAGGAAGCTGGTCCGCCTGCAGGTCGACGACGTTCGTCGGGACGGCAGCGAAACTCAGTGCACCGAGGACGACGAGCAGAACCATCACTGCGAGTGACGCCGGGCGGCGGTCGAACGACGGGCGAAAACGCCGGTCAGAACCGACGGTCGCCGCGGCGACGACGAGCGCGAGGACAAACACCAGTGCCGTCCCGGCCCAGCGGAACAACCGAAACCGGCCGCCGCCGAGCGGGATGTACACCGCCCAGAGCCCCTGTGCGACGGCGAACACGAGCGTCGCAAAGAACACCCGCAGCGTATCGGGGCGTTCGTCCCGGTTCCACAGTAGCGCGAGGGCCACGATGACGCCGGCCAGGATACCGATAGCGTGTCCCTGAATGGCGATGTTGGACCACCACGGCGTCACGAAGCGGGTCTGACCCGAGGCCGTCGACACGGGGTAGCGAAGCGCCGAATACAGGAGGTCGAGCACGCGGTTTCCGAGAAACGCACCGAGAAACAGCGTCGGCCGTGTCACGAGCGCGAACCCGGCAATAGCGAACACCACGCCGGAAAAGCCCACAATCGGCCCGATAGCGAACACCGCGGAGAACACGCCCACAGCGAACATGGCGACCGGAACGACCAGAATTCGGGTAAACGGGTTCGTCCGAAGCGACGTGAAGGTCTGCACCCCGCGCTTGCGAGGGTAGTGTCCCCAGACGTACTCCGCGACCGTTCCGTACACCAGTGTCCCCATGAGGTTCCCCGTGATGTGGCCTTGGCTGCCGTGAGTGAACGCCCCGGTGAGCATCCCGAACGGGTAGAAGTACGACCACGTCCGGAACGGGGTAACAAGCGGGTTCCGTGGATGCCACCACGCGCCCTGCAAGAACAGGTACACTGCCGCGACACCCGCAATCGTCAGCAGTGTTCCCCACGGGACTCCGAGGAGGAGTCGCGCCCGTATCCCGTCACCAACTCGCGCATCCGAGAAGCGCCGGACGGCAAGGAGGACAGCGAGCACCACGGCGAGGACGACCGCTTCCTGCCACGGGAGCCATGCAGGCATGGCCGGCGTCGGCAGCGACTGCATCATTCACGCACAGTTCAGGTACGGGGCGGCTTATGGATGGCGGCAGGTGTCACTCCTGAACAGTGATTGGGCCACAGTCAGGCGACCGGACTAAACAGGGTCGCCGCCTCAGAACAGGGACAGACCGACGCTGTACGGCCACGCCGTGCCGGCCACCGCAAGCAGCGACAGCGCGCCACCAGCGAGTGCGATGTTCTTGAGGAACTGTGTCATCTCGTCTTGCATCTGGTCGTCCGGGACCGCCCAGAAGTTGTGCATCATAACGGCGGAAGCGACGAGGAACGTCGCCAGCGCCCCGGCCGCGATGACGGGGTACGCGCCGAGGATGAGGAGGACGCCGCTGACGAGGAGCAGTCCACCGCTTCCGTAGACCGACGCCGCGGGTGCTGGGAGCCCTTTCGCCTCCGCGTAGGGGGTCATCTGTCCGGCGTTCTGGAAGTGGTTCAGGCCCATGAAGGCGAGCACCCCACCGAACAGGAGTCGGCCCAGCAAGAACAGTTCGCCCGCACCGGCGGACTCGAACGCCATCAGGCGCTCACCTCCGGGGCAGGGATAGTTTCGCTGCGAGACTGTCGAACCGCGATTTGTGGTTTCATTACGTTACTTGGTTCGTATCCGAACCTATTTGTACGTTCCCGGACAAAGAGGATACCAGGTAGCACCGATGTCATCTGAAGTATTCACCGCTGCGGAGGAGGAGGAAGAGAGCGGACCGTGTGCCGTCATCGAGTCGCTGGAACAGATCGGATCGCGCTGGCGACTGGTCGTACTCCACGAACTCCAGAAGGGCGAACAGCGGTTCAACGAACTCAAACGCGCCACCGACGCCAGCTCCCGAACCCTCTCGCGGGTCCTCGACGACCTTCAGGAGATGGACTTCGTCGACCGACGGCTCGAAGAGGACGCACCCGTCGCGACGTACTATCAGCTCACGCCGAAGGGTGAATCCCTCTGTCCGGTGTTCGACGAAATCGAGGACTGGGCCGAAGAGTGGCTGGCCGGGTGCAAGAACTGACCAGACAACGTAGACTTTTCTATCCCCCGGCCCCATCGCTTTAGCAATGGGAGTACGGCCACCAGCCGATAACAGCGACGAGCCAGACGTCATCGAGTTCGGTATCGCGGCACTCGACGCCCGCCTGTCGGACGTGGATATCGAGTATCCCGCGACACCAAGGGAGGTTCGGGACGCCGCCGGCCACATCGCGGTCCCGTTCGACGCGTCGGGCCACTCGATGACCGTCGCCGAGGCGCTCGAGGAGACGAACGCCACGGAGTTCGACAACGAGCAGGAGTTGCTCAACGACCTCCATCCGATATTCGAACGGAAACGTGAAGCCACGAAAAACAGTATTCTCTCTCAGCTTCGCGCGCTGGTCCCGTTCTAACTCACTCGTCGGGCTGGTACGGAGACACCGCCGGCTCTGTCTCTGTGTCGCTATCTTCGGTGCCCTCCGCGTCGCCGACCTGCTGGTCGTCAAGCAGGTCCACCGACCGATTGCGGCTCTCGTGTGTGAGTTGGACGGCGATATCCTCCAGCCGGCGCGTCTGTTCGCGGTTCACTGCCACGAGCATATCGGACAGGACACCGAACATGAGAAGCTGAATCCCCAGCAGAATAGCAAAGGAGCCGATAACTGCAATTACCTCGTGTGAAATGCTGTTGACAACCCAGTCATAGGCCACGTACGCACCGAGCAGGAACCCGACCACAGTGCTCCCGAGGCCGACGCTCCCGAAGTAAAACAGGGGGTTGTTGGTCTTTGCCATCTGGTACAGCGTCAGGATAATCGTCGCGCCGTCACGGAACGGGCGGAGGTTCGTGTCGGACTCGTCGGGTCGGGGCTGGTAGGTGATCGGTACCACCGCCGTCGAGATGTTGTGTTTGACACACTCGACGGCCATCTCCGTCTCGATACCGAAGCCCGACGCCGTCAGCGAACTCCGCTGGAAGGACTGTCGGGTGAACGCTCGGTACCCCGAGAGGATATCGGTGAGGTCGCGTCCGTGAATCGTTTCGAAGGCACTGTTGATGATGCGGTTGCCGATCTGGTTCAGTTTCGTCATCGCGCCGGGTTGCATGTCCGCAAACCGGTTTCCGATGACGTGAGCGGCCTGGCCCGACAACAGTGGTTCCAGTAGCCTGTCCGCCTCGTCGGGCCGATAGGTCGCGTCGCCGTCGGCCATCAGGACGTACGGCTGCTCGATGTGGCGTGTCACCGCCTCCCTGACAGCCTGTCCCTTCCCCGAGCCGGACTGTTCGACAATCCGTGCGCCGGCCGATTCGGCGAGATCCTGTGTCCCGTCGGTCGAGCCGCCGTCGATGACGAGGACGTTGTCAAAGCCCTGCTCGCGGAACCCGGACACGACCGACTCGATAGTCTCGGCCTCGTTGAATGTCGGCAACAGTATACAGACGTCGTCTCGGTCGGCCATTGATTCAACGTCAGCCACCCGAAGGCAAATAAATGCGGGTCTGGCCGCGTCCGGGTTTTCGGTCCGGATCCTTGCCAGTCATTGGCGAAAAAGCGGTGACAGCCGGGAGTAGCCGACGAGAGCCGTGTCAGTCGTCGCGCTGCTCGCTCATGTGCTCCCAGACCTCCGCACAGCCACAGCCGTCTTCGATGTCTGCCAAGTGATCGTCTTCCTCGGTCTGGGATGTCGCAGTCATGTTACTCACTCTGCGAGTAACTACTTGCGGCCATCCACTAATAGATTCCGGCGTCGGGCGACGCGTTTTACATCCCCTGCCACACATGGGCGTGTATGAGCGACCCTGCGGACGTGTTCGACCTGGTTGGGCTGACCGAATACGAGGCGACGGCGCTGGAAGAGTTGCTCTCGCTCGGCCGGACGACGGCTCCGAACCTCGCGGAAGCCAGCGGCATCCCGAAAGCCCGCGTCTACGGCGTGCTGGAGTCGCTGTCCGACCGGGGCTTCATCAAGGTTATCCCCGGCCGTCCAAAGGAGTACCAGCCGAAATCTCCCGGCGACATCCTCGACCGGGCCGTCGAAAACCGCAGGCAGTCATACGAGTCGTTTACCGCAGACATCGACTCCTACCGCGACAGCTTCCTCGCCGAGTACGAACCGCGGTTTGAACGGGCGAGCGAAGACATATCACCGACAGCCGAACTGTTCCACGTCGTTGACGTGGGCGAACCGAGCGAACGCGAGACCCGCCGGCTGTACGACGACGCAGAGGAGACACTTCGCGTCATCACCAATAGCTTCGCGTACCTCGATAACGTCGAGCGCGCACTGGCAGAGACACTCGACCGCGGCGTCGATATCAGCGTTCTCTTTCTGCATCCCGATGCACTCCCACCGGAGAAAGCTGCTGTGCAGGCCGACATTATTGACCGGCTAACAGCGGAGTACCCCGCTGTCGACCTGCGGTTCAGCACGGAGAAGCTCCCCTGGCGTGGCACGCTCGTCGATCCGAGCATGGACTACGACAGCGGCGAGGCGATTTTGCTCGTCGAGGAGCCGGACGTTCCAAACCATATGCGCCAGGCCGCGATTACTGACAACGGCTCGTTCGTCGCTGGGATGAAGCGCTACTTCGATCTGATCTGGGAGTACGAAAGCGTCCCGACGGCCCGTCAGACGTAGCCGAGGTCTTCCAACCGCTGGTAGGTCCCGTCGTCGAGGTCGTCGAAGTCCTCGCCCGCCGTCTTGACGTCGAGTTCCGCTATCGATTCGAACGCGCGGTCGACGTGCTCGGCACCGTCGTCGGCTATCTTGTACGAGGTCTGGGCGTCGCGACTGGCGACCGTGGCGGCACGGTCGCGGTTGGTACAGTACTTGCGGACCCCCTCGCCGTCGTCTTCGAACACCGCTCGCGACGTGGCTGTCCACGGCGACAGGTCCTCGACGTACGCACTGGCACGTTCCTGCAGCGGTTCGTCGAGGCCGACCGCGGTAGCGATGACCGGGCCGTCCGGACAGAAGCCGTCAGTCTGTTGGTCGCCGTCCCGCACCCGATCCACGACTCGCGGAAATTCGACCAGCGACGCGGGGCGGTCGACCCGGTGAGACTCAGTCTGGCCCGGATAGCGCACAATGAGTGGGACGTGGAGCAGACAGTCGTGAATCGCGACGCCGTGTTCTGCGACCCGGACGCCCGGCCGCACGTCGCTTCGCTCGCCGAAGCCCTCGCCGTGGTCGCTCGTAATGACGAGGAGCGTGTCGTCGAGCTCGCCACGCTGTTCCAGCGCCGAGATAAGCCGTTCGAGTTCCGCGTCCATCTGGCGGATCGCGCCGTCGTACAATGACTCGACCGCCTTCTTTTGCCACCACGGCCGGTGGCCGCCGTTGAAATCCCACTTCTGGTCCTCGAAGGAAGCCTGTAGCGACGACGCCTCCGAGCCGCCCCACTGGTCGTACTCCGGCATCGGTTCGTACGGAATATGGGCATCCATCAGATTGAGACACGCCGCCCACGGCCCGTCCTGATGGTCGGTCCAGTCCAGCAGTGAGTCCACGTAGACATCTGCCGGCGTCGACGCCCTGACACTATCCGGGAGGAATCGCTTGTAATCGGACTGGAGTTTCGTCGCAACGCCGTTGGCCAGCGACCGGAGCGGTGCGTCACTGCCCAGCGCGAGTTTGAGGAACTCCATGTACTGTCCGCGGCCCTCGTTCGAGACGAATTCGTGGGGGTTGACTGCCCCCGGGAACGGGACGTTCCGCGCTCCGACGATCTTGTCGAATCCGTCGCGGAGTCCGACGTCGACGGCCGTCAGCCAATCGTTCTCGGTGAACACGCCGGTGCTGTACCCGTCTTCGCGCAGTTGCGTGAAGATCGAGGCCGACGGGTCAAGCCGATGCCCGGCCGAGACGATGCCGTGTTCTTCGACGTGTAACCCGGAGAAGATGCTCGCGTGGCTCGTGACGCTCCGCGCACCGGGGGACCGGGCCTGTTCGTACAGCGTTGCTCGCTCTGTGGCGAAGGAGTCCAGAAACGGCGTTGTCTCGTTGACATGGCCGTAGGCGCTGAGGTTCTGTGCCCGCACGCTGTCGAGGATGACCAGCAGGACGTTTGGCTCGTCCGACATAGCTACATGTACCCGAGGTCTTCGAGGTGCTCTTTGACTTCTGCCCCCGACCGACCGCCGTCGTCCGATGCCGTCACCTGCGGTGTCGACGTGTGGTCGGTCCCGTCGAGTTCGGCTTCGATAGCCGCCCGGACATCGACGACGCTCTCGATCGCGTCGACCATGTCGGGGTCGGTCCCCGCGACCATCGCCTCGTCGGTGTGGACGCCGTCCTGCAGGCCGTGGTCGCTGACCAGCAGTAGTTCGTCGTTATCACCGAGGTCATCTCGGACCTCCCCGACGAACTCGTCGAGTTCCTCGTAGGCGCGGTCCTGCAGCGAGGGCTGTTCGTACGCGACGTGACCAATGAGATCGAGTCCGCTCGTGTATGCAAACACCAGTTCATGTCGGCCACCTCTGAGCGCCCGTCGTGCGCGAGCGAGGCGAACCATCGACATTTCGAGGCACTGCTCGTAGAACAGCGCCGGGTCTGTCGACGAGTGCCCGCCTTTCGCTTCGAGATCACGCTCGAAGAGGTCACCGAGGTTCCGTCGGAGGCTGTGTTCACGGTCCTCTGTGTCCGGGTCGATCACATAGTTGGGGATGCCGATCGGTGCCGCCTCCCGACCGTCGAACACCGTCGTCAGATCGTTCTCCTCGTAGTAAGTGGCCGGAATCCGGAACGCGTCCTGTTCGGTATTGTTCAGGAGCCACGCGCCGAGACGCGTCTGTAGCCCCGACGGGAGGAGGTAGTCCGCGGCAGCACTCCCGAATCGGAGGATGGGGTTCTCCCAGGCAACGCCGTCGTCGAGCGTGATGCCGTGTTCCGGTGGCCTGAGGCCAGTAATGATTGTCGGCCAGAGTTCGTGGGTGCTGGGGCCACCTTCGACGCTCCTGATCGTCTCGATGGCGTGGTGGTCGGCGAGCGTCAAGTTCGGATGTGCCGTCGAATCTACTAGTTCCGGGTCGAGTGCATCGATACCCAGCACTACGAGGACCATATCTACCCCGAACGTCTCAGTCGATGGCTTAAGACCTTTCGATGCAGACGATAGACGGCGGTACGGCCTCAGCCAGACAGCGACCGGTACAGGTCGAGGTACTCCGCCGCGATTTTCCGCCAGTCGTACTTCTCCTCGATGCGCTCTCGCGCCTGTCTCGATATCTGTTTCGTGAGTTCGTAATCAGAGAGCAAGGTAGTGACGGCGTCAGCGATCGGTTCCGGCGACTCTATCGGAACGACAAAGCCCTCCTCTCCATCGCGGACCATCTCGCGCGCCCCGGAGATGTCAGTGACGACCACCGGACAGCCGGTCGACATAGCTTCTAAACGGACGAGGGAGAAACTCTCCGATCTCGACGGGTGGATGAAGGCACGCGCCCGAGAAAGGTGTTCTCGGACGATAGACTGGTCGACGTATCCGTGGAACGTGACGTTCTCCTCTAAATCGAGCTGGTCGACCTGCGCGTGCAGTTCGTCTTCCAGTGGCCCATCGCCGAAGACGTTGAGATGGGCCTCGGGATACTCCTGTCGGATGCTGTCGAGCGCCTCAAACAAAATGTCGTAGCCCTTCCGTTCCCTGAGGCTCCCGATCGCCACGAGCTCCTTGGAATCGGCGGGCTCGCTGTACTCGAAAAAGTCCGGGTCGACGCCAAGCGGGATCGTCCGGAGTTTCGACTCGTCGACAAAATCGGCGTACACTTCTCGGGCTTCCTCGTGGACGACGACGACCCGATCTGCGGCCGCAAGCGACCGTTTGAATAAGTCCATCCGGGGTGGGTCCAGCACCACATCACGCGTTGCGTCGACAGCCCCGTGTAGCGGGTCTGTCAGCGGGCGCGGCAGATCTGACCCGACCCAGGAGGAGACCATACGATTGAACTCTTCGGCCATGATTGCGTGTCCCGCCTGGCAGGGCCCGATAACGACGGGGACATCCCCCTGAAGACCTGAAACCAGAAGCGGATTGAACCACCGATAGCTGAGGTTCATGTGGTGGTAGATGTCAACAGGACCGTTGCGGAGCTCTCTCAGGAGCGTCCGGTATAACTTCGCGTAGTACGTGATCCGGTTGGAGCCACCGAGCGGATACACGGTGACGTTCTCGGGGTCGAGCCGGTCGGAAACCGTCCGCGTGTATGTATCGACAGTGAACTCGTCGTCGTGGAGGTTATTCAAGAGATTGTAGCTCTTTCCGTATTCGTCGTTAGACATATCCGCCTTTGTCGGCCCGACGAGAACCCGCGGCATGAGTGGTGATGGAGCAGTGGGGGAGTTAACCGTTATGTCTGGCGTTTTGGCATTGACTGCACTCGATAGTTTGCACGCTGTAGGTCACGAAAGACATATTATCGCGACTCCAGTCACTCAACGCAATGGATTCGCCGAACGTTCTCCTCGTCATTCTCGATAGTGTCCGGGCGAGAAATATGAGTCTCTATGGGAGCGGCGCCCGGACAACGCCGTTTCTCGAACGGTTTGCCGACGAAGCTGAGGTGTACGAGCAGGCGCGTGCGCCGAGCATTCACAGCGTCGCAAGCCACGCGAGCATCTTTACCGGCTATCACGTCCCCGAGCACGGCGTGACCAAGCACGAATCAGAGCTTGACCCAGAGAGCACGATCTGGCACGAACTCGCGGCGGACTACGGGTACGAAACGGGAATCTTCACACCGAACGTGGTGGTGGGCGTGTCGTCGAATCTGACCGAACCGTTCCAGACTGTCGACGGGCCGCGGCAAGATCCCGGACATCGCTACTTCGAAGCCGGTATCGCGCCCTCGGATATCGAAGGTCACCAGACGAACCGGGAGTACCTCACCCGGTGCTTCAACAGCGATGCGCCACTGCGGTCGGTCATCAACGGGCTGTACTTCCAGTACTACGACGGCGGAACCGAGGCCGAAGACGAATCGGCCACAGAATACATCGATTCGTTTCTGGACTGGTCAGGATCGCAGAACGGTCCGTGGGCGGCGTGTCTCAACCTGATGGACGCGCACTACCCGTACGAACCGATGCCGGAGTACGATCAGTGGGGCGGTAGCGAGCTACAGGCCCTCCACGACTCCCTGTCAGCCCCGCCGTCACGGGAGATTGTGACAAACGGAGACTGGTGGAAGCTCCGGGCAGTGGAGAGCCTTTACGACGGGTGTATCAGGCAACTCGATGCTTCGATGGAGTATCTCACCGCAGCACTCGAGGAGCGAGGCGATCTGGACGACACGCTCCTCGTCATCACGAGCGATCACGGCGAAGGGTTCGGTGAACGAAGCCGAATCGACCCCCGTGTTCAGGTTGCGGATCACAGCTGGGGCATCAGCGAGGTACAGACGCATGTGCCACTCGTCGTGCGGCGACCGGGCGAGTCAGACGGCGTCGTCGAAAACCGGATCGCGAGCCTCACTCGGTTCCCCGACGTTGTCAGGGACGAAGTGGCCGGCGAGCGTGGTTCGTTTACCGTAGACGACCGTGCAATCGCTATGACGAATCGTCTCGAACAGCCCGAGCGAGTGCTCCCGGCGTCGTGCCAGGATAGATCGAAGTACGGCGGCCCGTGGCGAGCAGTCTATCGACAGGCTGGAGACGACGTGCGGAAGGACGCCGACCACGGGTCAACCGCGCGGACGGTTCTGATAGAGGACGCGCAGGTGTCATATCCGCGGGACGACGAGGAGCCGTCGCTCGGGAGCGTTTACGACAGCTTCGGAGACAAGGGCGTTCGGAAGGATCAGGCGGACGAACAGGCACTTGACGACGATGTCGAACAGCAGCTAGAAGAACTGGGATACCTCCGGTAATCGGTCTCACCAGCTACCGCAGCGAGGCGACCTTTGGGACGTTGTCGAGAACGACAGTTCGGAACTGAGCGGAGATGGACACTAGCACTGCGAAATAGGTGGCCGCCCCGAGGATAATGAGTGCGGTCGTAGCGATCTCGTTGGGTAATGGTTCATTTGCTCGCGCCAGCGCACCGTTGAGGACGGTGACGAGTACACCCATCGCCACTGTTGCCCCGATTTGCCGCGAGATTTCTGCGACGGGAACGCTGAAGTCGATGTGTCTGCCAAGGATGTAGTAGCCGCCGATCAGGCTCAGCACCGAGGACGTCGCAGACGCCAGCGCAGCCCCGATCATACCGATAGAGTAGACCAAGACCGCGTTCAGCACCACGTTCGAAGCGATCAGTATCCCGTTTACTTTGAACGCAGCCTTCGGCTGGTCGATGCCCCCGAGTGCGTTCGTGAACTGCTTTTGATAGCCGTAGAACAACACTGAGAGGATGAGGAGTCCGAGAACCTGTGCCCCCTGTGCGAACTCGTCACCGAAGATCCGAAGGATGCGGTTGGACAACAGTAGCCCACCGACGAGGCCAGGTATTGTTACCAATCCGGTGTAGGATAACGCGTCTTGGACGAGAGACGCGACCTGTTGGTCCCGGTCGTCTACCGACAGCTTACTTAGTTCTGGAAACAGCGCGCCACTGATGGACGTACTGAAAATGATGAGGAAGTTCGCAACATTCCACGTGACACCGTAGACCCCAACGAGCGAACTCGGCACAAACAGTCCGAGAATGATAACGTCGGCTTGCTGGAACGTTTTTCCTTCGAGCCGCCCCATCCAGGCGTACTTCGCGTAGTCGATAAGCCGTTCAAAGTGCTTTTTTTGTGGCAAGTGGTACGGACCACCGAGAACGTAGAGCCCGCCGATCACGAGGACAAGGCCACCCAGCGCATACCCCATTACGAGCGCAGTCAAGCCGAAGCTGAGAAGTACGCCACCGACCTGTAGAGCCGTTCTGGCGATTCGTCGCGCAACTTTGAGCACCGCCGCGACGTGGACCTTGTGGGCCCCATTGAGCATCGCGTCGACGTACGACCCGAGCAATCCGACAGCGAGGAGGATAATCACGAATCCGATGCGGTCAACCTCGAAGCTGCTGGTGACAAGGTCCTGAAAGAGCAACAGACCGACAATAATTAGCACACCGATAACTGCAATCGTAAGCCCCCCTGCAAGCTTGTATTCCCCGATATCCGTGCCCTCGCTGACTCGCTTCGTGATTGCACTGCCGATCCCGATCGAACCGAGAAGCGAGAGCCACGCGACGATAGAGAGCAAGAGATAGTACTTGCCGAGGACTTCCGGACCGAGTAGCCGTGCGAACAGGATTGTCGCAATAAAGCCAGCCGCAGAAGAGAGTCCCTTCGAAACAAAAGAGATGAACGATGTTTGTCCGATTCGCATCTGTATACATCAAGAGATACACAAGACGTTATTAGAATTTGTTGATATCTCTGTAATCGCGGTAGTGAATCGGCGCATACGGAGGCAGCGCACAGAATCAGACTGTGTGCGGCCACAGGTAGCGGGCCAGTTAGCGAAATGGCTATAGCTGCCACGCTTACAGTCGCTTGAGTATCGACCTGTACCGCTCACAGGCCGCTTCGAAACTGTACTCGGACTCAACCAGATCGCGTCCGTTCTCACTGATCCTGTCCAGACCATCGCATTCGAGAATCTCGAGTATCGTCTCGCGAAGAACGGCCGCCCCGTGTGAATCGAGCAGGAAACCGGTTTCGCCCTCGCGGACGACGTCGGGGACGCCCGAAACCGGCGAGGCCAGTACCGGTGTCCCACAGGCCAAGGCTTCCAGAATCGTTGTCGGAAGTCCTTCAGTCGGTTGTGACGGCAAGACGAGCAGCGAGAGCTCGTTCAGTTGGTCCGGCACGTCGTCATGATCCACCCAGCCGGTGAGTTCGACTGCTCCGCGGTCGATCTCTGACGCGAGTTCGGATTCCAGCCACGCCCGGAGGTCACCATCGCCGATGAATCGGAAGGTCACATCGTCGGGTAGCTCGGCGGCGACAGCAGCGAGGTCGCGGATGTTCTTTTCTTCGTCGAGCCGTCCGAGGAACCCCACGACGCGGTCGCGGTCAACGTAGGGTCGCTGAACGCGAAACTCGTCCGTCCGGACGTAGCGCGCGCCTGTGGGATACACTCCCGGAGCCTCCGGATGCAGGTCCAACTGCCGAGCCATCTCCGGCGTGTAGGTGATGACGCCGTGAGCCGCGGCGAAGCCGGCCCGTTCCAGCGCACGCACCGCGCCGGCGAGTCCGGCGGCCACCTGACCGGGCAGCTGCTGTTCCCAGTTCAGCCGGAGTGTTAGCGGTACGTCGCCGCGAGGTTCGACGAGAACCGTTTTCCCGAGCAACCGAGCCGCGATAATCGGTAACAGGTACGACGTTGCCCCAAAAAACAGGACCACGTCTTCGTCGCGGTCAGCTATGACGCGGCACATCCGGAGCTGATTCAGCAGAAACCGGACCGCAGCGGTGACGACAGAGTCACCCGCGCCTTTCTGCGTGAGTTCGATGAGTTCGTGCCGGTCACGGATCTCGGAATCAGCCGGGAGGTCAGCCGTCACGAGCGCGACCGATGTCACAGCCGACAGGATATCAAGCAGGCTTCGCGTGGCGTTTTCGCCGGCAGCAGCAAGGGGATGAGTGACGACACAAACGTTCGGGAGTGATTCGTCAGTCACAGATTTCGCCCTCGCTCAGTATCACGGACGACCCGCTTGCTATCACATGGGGTGTGTAGCCGGAGCGAACAGAGTGCCGCGAGTGATTGCTGCAGACAGTTGTCATCAGCAGGTCGGTTCATCGTCTATCCGTTTCAGCACAACGATAGTCGGGTTCCCGTCCTCGGGGAACGACGAAAGCCCGGCACTGTCTCTGAACTTTCGCTCCGCGCTGAGTTCGGTGTCTACTGGCGGGCCGAACGTTCGGACAATCTCGTAGTCCTCCTCGGCGAACAGCGCCGACATGCGTTCAGTTACATTCGGGTATACGGACGGATCCTTGAAAAAACGAAAGTAGTGGTAGCTAGAGAGTACGACGTACTCGGGCGCGTTACAGTCCAGACGCTCGAGACCTGGCTGCCACTCTTCACGGGGGAATGTCGAGTGGATGACGTAGCGGTTCACGGTCGCTTCTTCGGGGAACTCTGGAAGGTACACCCGCTGAGAATACACGTCGACAGAATCGGAGCTATCTAGATTCGCGTGTGTCCATTCGGTCGCCTCCTGCCGTGACTGGCTGATATCAGCGACGCCGGCGGCAGTGTGGACCCCGGAAAAGACAACGGCGAGCGTGAGAAGTCCGATCCCGACAACTCGGACAGAACGAGTGGATCGGGTTAGCTCGGACCCGGCGACGCCAGCGAGAACTGCGAGAATCGGGAACAGTGGCATCACCCGAGGGAACTGTGTCATGTTCCCCTGAATGATAACTGCGAAGTACGGGATCGCATAGAGGAGCAACAACCAGAGCGCATTGTCCAGAGTGCCCCGCAGAAGAAAGGCGACGACGAGCAGCACAGACAGCATCGAGAACAGGAACAGCGCAATTCCCTGCCCTTCGGCGAGGTGTGCAAGCTGAATGAGCCACCCGGGATCGGACCAGTTGTACGACACTGATTCGCTCGTGCTGCGAACGACGTACCGGGAGATCTCGTCGGCCCACGAAACTGGATGGAAGAAGATCGACGGAGTTGTCGTCACGTATCCGAGTATCGTCAGCGTCGGGTATTTCCACGCTGCCGTAATGAACTCGACAATGCTTCCCGATTCGTCCCAGTGACGCTCGATGATCACGATAGCGAGAGGGAGCACGAGGAGCCCAGCAGTCGCCTTTGTCGACGCTGCCAGACCAGCGACCAGTGCAGCGGCCAGCAGTGTTCGGGTATCTCTTGAATGAAACGCACGAACCGTTAGCAGGAACCCGAGCATGAGGAAAAACGTCATCGGGACGTCTTCAGTCGCGTAATGGGCGGTATGAACGTATCCGACAGTGAACGTCAGAAACGTCGATGCGAGGATTCCGGCACGGCGGTCCAGTAGCTCCTGACCGAGATAGTAGAGGACGACCACGGCTCCGACACCGAACACGACAGAGACAAGCCGACCGGCGAACAGCACGTCGTAGAAGGCTCTGAGCAGGTCCGGGGATACGCCCCAACTCGGTGAACTCCCGACGTTAGCAGCGCCCGAGATGATTTCGCCAAACTGGCCGGTCGCGAGCCAGTACAGCGTCACCGGGACAAAGGAGAGCGCTAGAAGGTAGAGATGGAGGTTCCCTCCTTTCCGAAAGTTGTCTAGGAACGGGTTCTGCTCGTATCCCATCCTGAGAGCGAGTTCGATAGCACCGGTCTCGTCCGGAAACGTCAGATGTGGTCGGAGTCGCCAGGTGCCAAAGACCATCAGCAGGAACGCAGCGATCGCAATGAGCGGCACGAACGGCTCACGTCGGACCGACTTGCTGATTCTGTTCCACGGACTAGAGGGCATTTCCTCGTGATTGACCACTGACTGTAATAGTCTGTACGGTTCTCCGAGACGGCGTCCTGATCAGCGGTCTATGTGTCGAGTTCGGGCGCGTGTTTTTATCGATCAGATAGAAGCCTAAACACGAGTCTAAGGCGATAATTATCGTAATATCTACGGTATTGACATTGTTCGTCGGGGTAGCAAATGGCAACTGTTAATAAATGCGCATCTTGTAGCACATACAGAGCCTCAGAATGGCAAAGACAGGGAGCGTGCCGGATGGGTCGGTCGTATCAGCGACAGACACCGACAGTGATGTCCAGACATCTGTCGTGCTTCCTGCGTATAACGAGTCCGAAAATCTGGAGCCGCTGATCGACGAGATTCAGTCTACGTTCCGCGACAATACGACGTACGGCCCGTACGAGATAGTTATCGTTGACGACGGGAGCACGGACGGGACGGCCGAGACGATACGCGAGATCGCGACAGACCGTGACGAAGTGATGGGGGTCTTACTCCGACGCAATTTCGGTCAGAGCGCTGCTCTAGCGGCTGGGATTGACTACGCCACGGGAGCGTACATCGTCACGATGGACGCTGACCGCCAGAATAACCCGACAGACATTCCGAAGCTTCTCACGAAACTCGAAGAGGGGTACGACTGCGTCAGCGGGTGGCGACGCGACCGCGACGACCCGCTCTCGAAAACGATTCCCTCGGCGATACAGACACGGTTGGCGATGCTGACCGGCCCGGATATTCACGACTTCGGCTGTACACTGACCGCATACCGGGCAGAGGGGTTGAAAGAGATAGACCTCTACGGAGAGGGACACCGATACATCCCGGCGAAGTTACACAAGCGCGGGTACAAGATAACGGAACTGCCCGTCGACCACCGGCCACGGACCGCTGGTGAGACGAAGTACGGTATGAAACGGCTGGTCAAAGGGTTCGTCGACCTCCTGTTTCACGTCTTCTGGAACCGGTTTTCCACCCGCCCGTCGCACTTCTTCGGTGGCATCGGGCTTGTCCTGATGACGGTTGGTGGGCTCATCGGGTCCCACATGGTGTTTCTCAAGTATGCTTTTGGAGAGTCACTTGCACCGCACGTCCCGCGGCTGATTCTGACTGTCGCTCTCGTCATATTCGGCGTACAGCTCGTGATGTTCGGGTTCCTCGCAGAGATGATCGTAAAACAGCAGTATCGGGACGAGCAACCGTACCGCGTTAACGCCATTATCGGTGAAGACTGACAATGCAAGATTTCGACTCAAACACTATCGAGAACGTATTACTCGTTAGTATCGACTGCCTCCGTGAAGACTGGCTTCAGCGGGGAATCTCCGAGGGTATCGTCCCGACGCTCGAACGACTCGCAACGGATGGCCTGTACTTCGATCAGGCGTTCACCGTTGCGAACACCACCGACCCGAGTCTCACGTCGTTCATGACAGCCTCGTACCCCCACACGCACGGCGTGCAGGAGAATGGCTGGGGGCTCGACGAATCCGTGCCCGTACTAGCGGAGGAAATACAGGAGGACGGGAACGACACGTTCGGTGTCGTCAGCGTCGATCATCTCAGTGACGAACACTCGGGGCTCGGACGCGGATTCGACGAGTACTGCGACGGCGGCGGCTCCTACGACACGCTGTACCCGATTCTGAGCCGGATATACGACACGAAGACGTTCAATACGGTGTTCGGCGCAGTGAAGGATATCGGCACGGAACAGTGGAACCTCAAGTCGCTTCTGCGCCAGACGGGACTCATCAGACTGCATTGCCGAACGGCCAAGAGCGTGACACAGGACGCCGTCGACCAGCTCGACCGCGTTGACAGCCCCTTCTTCGGCTGGGTGCACTACTTCGATATGCACGAGCCGCGCAACTACGACCGCAGCGACCTCGAATCCCACGACGAGTACACAGCGGCGATGAAGCTCGTCGACGGGTACGTCCAGCAGCTACTCGACGAACTCGAAGCGCGGAACCTCCGCGAAGAGACACTCGTGATCCTTACCGCCGACCACGGCGAGGCGCTGGACGACCACGGATACACGGGTCACGGCCGCCAGCTCTACGACGAGGAACTCCACGTCCCGCTCGCGTTCCACCATCCGGATATCGAACCGGAAACCGTCTCCGAGCAGGTCCGGACGATCGACATCGCGCCGACGGTGCTGGACCTGCTGGATGTCGAAGTACCGGCGGAGTTTGAGGGACGGAGCGTTCGTGAGAATGACGACGGCACGCCGCCGGGTGATCGTGACGCGTTCCTGACGGCCTATCCGGAGTTCACGGAGTCGATCGGCCTCCGCACGCCGGGATGGAAACTGATTCGCGAGGGGTCCGACCACGAACTGTACGACCTGTCCGCTGACCCCGGTGAAGAGACCGACCTCGTCGCGGCCGGAGCGACCGATGAAACGCCGTACGACGCCCTCCGCGAAAAGCTACAGATGTGGGATAGCGCCGGAAACGAAGTCAGCGGTCAGGACGTTGATGCCGATACCCAGGAGATGTTGAAAGACCTCGGGTACGTGGACTGATCGCAGGACTCAAGTGTTTCTCAGTCAGTGCTGGTAGCAATGAGAGATGTCATCTTCGTTACCGCAGACTCTGTCCGCTATGATTTTGTGGACGCAATGGAGTTCGTTTCTACGTTCTCGCAACATCGGGGCGTGACCGGAGCCCACTACACGCGCCCCAGCCTCGCCAGTATTCTCACTGCGTCGTATCAGGGGGCTATCGAGTCCCGCGCGGTGTCCCCGACAGTTGCCGAAGCGTTCTCGCAGGCCGGATACACGACGATCGGTCTCTCCTCGTCACCCCACACTGATCCGCGATTCGGGTTCGATACCGGGTTCGACGTGTACGAGAATTACTGTGACGCAGGCAACCGCGGTAACCCCCTTCGCCAGTTCGCGTCACAGTTCGACCTCATTCGAAAAGTCTACCACCGCTTCCGACCACCTCACGCGAAGTTATCAAATCGCCTTCCCGACGACGAACTCATCGACAACGCGATCACGGCGTTCAACGACGAATCGGGGCCGCGGTTCATGTGGCTCCACATGATGGGTACGCATCGTCCGTACGGTCTCGGCGACGATGCCGTACCGAAAGAAATCGATCGAAAGGCGCTGTTCGCCCCTGAAAAACTCAGCGCGGACGAAAAGGAGACGATTACGCAAAAGTACCGTCAGACCCTCGCTCGGGCGGATGCCGAAATAAAGCGCCTCGTCGACTCCGTTGACTCGTCGGATCCACTCGTCGTGTTCAGTTCGGATCACGGCGACGAGTTCGGCGAAGATGGGCACTACTTCCACCAGCCACAGCGGCGACGAGTGGTCGACGCGCTGACTACCGTGCCCGTGGCGACGAACGACCTCTCGCTGTGTGAGCCACTCAGCGTTCTCGACATCGCGCCGTCGCTACTGGGTGCAGTCGGCGGCGAGATTCCCTCCGAGTGGCACGGGAAAGACGTCCGTGAGACGCCACGAGATCAGACGCTCACTATCGCGCCGTGGCACGGAACGACGACCGTCGCGTGGCAGGACTTCGAGACGAAGATCGTGAGCCGCGATGCGGACGTGTCGATGGTCCGGGACGGCGAAACGGTCGACGTCGAGCGCAACGACGTGGACGAAGACCTCAAACAACAGATGCGTGACCTCGGTTACGTCGAGTGATGGCCGATGACGGTAGCATTCTGAAAGGATACCTTTCGGTCTTTACAGGGGACCTCGGCCGGCTCCTGACGTTCGCCGTTTTCATCCCGTTACTGGTCCGTACCGTTGGCCAGGACGGGTTCGGGACCTACGCGCTGGTGATGGCGATTTTCCTTCCGAGCCGGAAGATACTGAACCTCGGCCTGTTCGAAGCGACCAAGACGTACGCGTCGCGGGAGACCGGCGACGACCGAACGAGCGTTGTCACGACATCGTTCGTACTTCATACTGCGAGCCTGCTTGTCGGGATACCAGCCCTGATCGGGCTCATCACCTGGTTTACCGACGGAACACTCCAGTCTGCCCTGTATCTGATGCTCGGTGCGGTCATCGGTGAGCAGTTGTACTACTTCGGCCGCGGTGTTCTCCACGCATACAAACGGGAGGAGCTCGCTGAACCCCTCGTCCCTGCTCGGTCTGTCATCCTCGCTGTCGTGGGACTCACGCTCGCGGGTGCCGGGTACGGCGTTCCGGGTGTGTTTGCCGGCTTCGCGACAGGGTTTCTGCTCACTGGAATTCTTTCGACGACACTGGCGTTCCGTGAGGCTGGTGTCTTCCCGTCGGTCCGTAGCTTAGCTCTCAAAACATACACGCGACCGCTGGTTCGGTTCGGGGTTCAGTCGATGGCGCTTACGCTCCTGTTGACGAGCATGTACAAAGTCGATGTTCTGCTAGTCAGCCATTTCTGGGACGCGACGAAAACCGGGCACTACCGGGCGGCGCTGCAGGTTTCGGAGTTCATGTGGGTCGTTTCAGTGGCGATGGAGATGGTGATGATCCAGTCGACAGCGGACCTCTGGGAAGACGGACAGATAGACCGCCTTACCTCACTGCTGTCACGGCTCCTCCGATACGTCATCGTTCTCACGGTTTTGCTCGTCGCCGGCGTGTTCGTCTTGGGCGAGCAGTTCCTCACCGTGTACTTCGGTGCGCCATACGAGGCCAGCGTCCGCCCCCTACAGGTACTCTTGCCGGGCGTACTGGGCTTTGCTGTCGCACGGGTTATCTGGCCGGTGTTGCAGGCAGGTGGACACTTGCGACAGTTACTGCTCGCAACGGGGGCGTCAGTGGTCGTCAACGTCGTCCTGAACGTGCTGTTGATACCGCGTGTCGGCATCGTCGGCGCAGCTATCGGCACCTCGACGGCGTACGGACTCATGGCGGTGACTCACGTTTTAGCCGCGCGCAATGTCGGCCTCAGGCCGCTAACTGGGTTCCCGGCTGTTCGAGTTCTCGCTCTCGGAGTCGGTACGACCCTGCTGTTGCTCGCACTGGAACCGTACGGTCCGTGGTTTGTTGACCTAAGCGTCCTCCCGCTCGTTGGACTGGGTGTCTATGCGCTCGGGAGCCACGTCTCCGGCGTCCTGACTATCGGCGAGGCGACCGAAGTCCTGGATTCGGTGTTGAACTAAGCGACTGTTACAGAAGCGGTAATGTTCTGGAGGCGACGGCTACCGCCAGACGTACATTCCGTAAAGGTATCCGACGCCGACGCTGCCGGTGAGAAGAAAGAGAAAGAACAACTGCAGAACTGCGCCGAGCGACGGGGAGTCGACGAGCCCACGGAGACGTGACGGGAGGAACCGAAACAGCAGGTCGCCGAGGAAATCGGACTCCTCACCGGTCGATTCGGGAACGAACACTTCCATCCCGCGCTTCGAGTACCCCTGCCAGAACGCGCGGTCGACAAGCCAGCCGGGATCGGTCCGGTAGTCGAATATCTTGTGAGCGACGAGCGCATCCGGTGTGTAGTACACACCTTCGTCGTATTCCGATCGCAGGCGCGCGCAGAGTTCCGTCTCACCACCCTGCAGGTTCTTTTCGCCCTGGCGGCCGCCGATATCGTCGTCGAAGCCGCCCAGTTCGAGAAACACGTCCCGGTCGAAGGAGATATTCGAGCCGAAGGTGTTGCGAACGACGCCGGGTTCGTCAGGGTCGCCGTTCGGTCCGAACCCACGGTGTGTGACACCGATGAGCCAGTAGAACTCCGCGGGCAGAAAACTGGGTTTGCCGGCGACCCACGCCGGCGTCATCCGGCCGCCGACCGCGAGCGCGTCGTGCCGTTCGTAGGCATCGACTAGCGCCGCGACCCACTCCTCGTCAGCGATCGCGTCGTCGTCGATGAATGCGACAACGTCTCCGGTAGCGACTTCGGCCCCGTTGTTCCGACTCTCTAGCAGCCCGACGTTTTGGTCGTTACAGTGAGTCAGGACGTCGTCACGGTCGCCGAAGTCAGATTCGTACTGTTCGTACACATCTCGGTCACCGTCCGAGACTAGCACCAGTTCCACGTCGTCGCAGGTCTGGCCTAAGACGCTCTCGGCCGCCGCCCGGCAGTCGTCGTATCGCTCCATCGTGTGCGTACAGAGCACGACCGAGACTCGCATGGTCGATGGTGTGCCACCGGTGCTGTTAGGCGTTTCCATCCTGCGCTCGCATAGAGGTCAAAAGGCTTATGCGCGCCTTGGCAGTTTTTCCGTGCAATGAGTCAATCACGGGGCTATCTTGACGACAACCCCGAACTCGAGTCCGCCCTGGAGTGGGCCGAGCGCTGGTACCACGTTCCGGTCCTCCTGGTACTGCTCGGGTTCATGCTGTGGAATCGTGTCCGGAGTTGGGAGAACTTCATTGTAGACGGTGAGGTGCTCTTCAGCGGGAACGACGCTTGGTATCACTACCGTTCGACCCAGTACGTCGTTAACAACTGGCCCACGACGATGCCGTTCGACCCCTGGACGGCATTCCCATACGGGACCAATAACGGGCAGTTCGGGACGCTGTTCGATCAGATCGTCGCAACGGTCGCCCTGATTGTCGGTCTGGGTTCGCCCAGTGATCAGACTGTTGCAATGACGCTCCTGTTTGCTCCCGCCGTACTCGGGACGCTCGTTGCGATTCCGACGTACCTTATCGGACGGCGACTCGGCGGCCGCCTCGGCGGCGTAACTGCAGTTACTGTGATGGCATTCTCGACGGGGTGGCTCCTACGACGAAGCCTCGTCGGGTTCTCCGACCACCACGTCGCAGAAGCCCTCTTCCAAGCACTCGGTGTCCTTGGCGTTATGGTGGCCGTCAGTGTCGCCGCGCGGGACAAGCCGATCTACGAGCAGTTCATCGAACGAGATGTAGACGCACTCCGGGATACCATCAGCTGGTCCATGCTGGCCGGTGTGGCAATTGCGATGTATCTCTGGGTCTGGCCGCCCGGTGTGCTCCTTCTCGGGATACTCGGCGTCTTCTTCCTGATCCGACTGTGTCTGGAATATGTTCACGACAGCAGCCCGGAACATACGGCCATCGCAGGCGCAATCACGATGGCGACTACCGCTGTGGTGAGTGCATCGAGAATTACCGTCCTAGAGGTCACAGCAACCTCTCAGTCCCTGCTACAGCCTGGGCTGGCGCTGGCTGTTGGCTTCGGCTGTGTGTTCATGGCGTGGCTAGCCCGGTTTATGGAGCAGCGCGAGTACGGCCGGTACGTGTATCCAGCGACTGTGTTCGCAATCCTCGCTGTCGGGGCCGTTCTGATGGCAGTGTTGACTCCGAGTCTGTGGGACTTCTTCACGCGGAACGTAACGAGGGTCGTCGGGTTCAGCATCAGCGAAACGGCCGGTACCGTTGGAGAAGCTACCCCGCTCCCAGGCGTCGGCAAGTTGTTTGCCTGGCACGGGTTCGCTGTCATCGTTGCGGCGATCGGTGGCCTGTTTTTGCTCGGAAAGCAGTTCCTCTCCGACGACGCGCCCGCCGAAGAACTGCTCGTTGTTGTCTGGGCAGTCTTCATTCTACTTGCCACGTTTACCCAACAGCGATTCGAGTACTATCTGGCTGCACCGATCGCAGTGCTGTCAGGGCTGGTCGTCGGCCGATTCGTTCGCTGGTTCGATTTCAGCGCCGACGACGGGATCGAATATTACCAGGTCATGACAATTCTCACGGTGCTTCTCGTCATCGTCGTCCCGTTGTTCGCCTTCGGCACGACGCCGGTCGAAGCCGGTTCGGCCGGTCCCGGGCCGAGTATCCAGAGTTGGGACGAGAGCCTGCAGTGGATGGAAGAGAACACGCCCGCGGAAGGGGCGTACGGCTCCGGTGGTGACGCGACACTCGATTATTACGGCACCTACCAGCAACAGGAAGACTTCGACTATGAAGAAGGGGAATACGGCGTTCTGTCGTGGTGGGACTACGGGCACTGGATTACTACCAGAGCCGAACGGGTTCCGAATGCGAACCCCTTCCAGCAGGGAACCGACACGGCTGCGCCGTTCCTGATCGCACAGAATGAAACGCAGGCTAACAACGTCCTCGACAGCACGGATGAGGACGACGCGAAGACCAGATACGTTGCCGTGGACTGGCGGATGGCAGAGACGAACGGGAACGACCCTTACCGGGGGAAGTTCTTCGCCCCATCAGCATTCGTCGACGGCGTACAGGCCAGTGATTACTACAGTCGATTGTACGTCCAGTCACAGGGCAGCGGGGTCCGGCAGGTAACGTTCCAGAAGCAGGCCTACTACGAGACGACGGTGGCACGACTGTACCGGTTCCACGGCAGCGCCGCGGAGCCGCGACCGGTCGTCATTGACTGGGAGAACAAGCAGACAGGCCAAGGGGCGCAGTACCGCGGGGCGCCGACCAGCGAAGAGGAACCGGAGGGCCTGCAGCAGGGACGGATCGTCCGCGAGTTCGAGAGCATGGAACAGGCCCGTCAGTACGTCGAACAGGACACGACCTCGCAACTGGGTGGTTTCGGCGACAACCCGAGCGAGCGGGTGCCCGCGCTGGAGCACTACCGCCTGGTCGGCTCCAGTGAGACCGAGGCATTCCCGAACAGTCCGCAGTACCGGCACTCCGCCTGGACGAAGATATTCGAGCGCGTGCCCGGGGCAACGGTCGAAGGGACCGGACCGGCGAACACGACAGTCCAGACCGCCGTGCGGATGCGCAATCCGGCGACGAACAAGACGTTCATCTACCGCCAGCAGACCAAGACAGATCAGAACGGGAACTTCGAGATGACCGTTCCCTACTCGACCACTGGGTACGACGACTGGGGGACTGACGAGGGTTACACGAACGTGAGCGTCCGTGCTGAGACCCAGTACCAGTTCACCGCAGTCGGGACCAACAACGGGGAACGGACCGGATTCACCGGCACTACCGAGGTCACCGAAGGACAGGTCATCGGCGAGGACGACGCCGCCGCAACCGTCGAACTGGAGCCGATATCGATTCAGCAGGGCAATGAGACCAGCGATGAATCGCGCGAGCCGATGACCGAAGACGCGGCTGAAGCGGGCGCATAGCGAGTCCTAACGATCGATCGCTAGCCGGCCGCCTGTTGGCTACCGGAGACGTTTTGCAGGATTCTGTTGTCGGACTTCGTTCTAGCAGGGGCGTGCCTGTCTATCAAAAAGTCGACAGCAGCGGAACGGTGAACTCACTCGGCTAGCGGATTGAACGTGCCGTTGATGTCCCACTCGTGAAGACAGTGCGGGTCGCCGGACTGCTTGGTGCCGTCGTCGGTGACGATACGCCAACTGTGTTGGTCCGGGTCCCACTCGTCGACCCGCCCACACCGCTCACACTTGCGTTTGCGTGGGGTGACGATTTCAGCCATATCTGGTGCAAGCGCGTGGGTGATTATCAGGCTGCCGGTCCCTGCCTAGTCGTCCGGAACGATTCAGCGCCGACGACCGGGAGTGCTGTACCGACACTGACGACAGGGGGGTGCAACCGCTGCGATACTCAAAAGTCCGGGAGGTCGTCCGCGCCGACCTCCTCCGCTTCCCAGTCGATGTACTCGTCGGCCAGCACCTCACAGACGACCTGTCCGAACTCGGTCAGTCCGGCGTTGATACCTGAAACAGTGCCCCAGGAATCGATGTCCGGGTGGATCTCCCGCTCGCGCCAGTCCTCGGGCAAGCCCGGAGCGTGGTAGCCGACACGACCTGCGAAGGAGTCCCAGAAGAAATCGAACTCCTCGATGAGTCCCAGGTCCGTGACAATCTTCCACTGGTCGGCATCGAGTGACGCATCCGCGGCCCATTCTTCGAAGGCGTCCGCCCACGCACCGTCGTCGAGGGCCTCGGCGAGGTCCTCGCGACGGTATTCGTCGCCCTGTACGTCTGCATCGTCGTACTCGTCGGCAGCGACGCCGGTAGACAGCTCCGGCCGCTCCGGCGTTTCAACATCGAGTGTCATAGTCGTGGTACGTGGCGGAGCCGAATAAAGCTCATACTGTTGGCTGTCTCTTCGTGACGGTAGTCGTCACTCCGTGGTGACAATAATCCGTGTGAGTACAGCAGACAGTCTCAGCGGTTCGCCTTCCCGTCGAGGGCGCGCTGTCGAAGTCGCTTACCGCGCTCAGTCTCGGCCGTCACGTCGGGAACGGGAACCGGGTTCCTGTCCTCGTCGACCGCGACGTACACCGAGTACGACTCAGCGGTCGACTCAGTCTCGCCGGTTCTGATATTTTCTCGGGCAGCCCGGAGCCGAACTTTGACGCTCGTTTCGCCAGCGTCGTAGACGAAAGCTTCAATCAGGGCCGTATCACCGACAGGTATCGGACGCTTGAAATTCACCTGGTCCATCCGAGCGGTGACGCAGGTTTCGCCGGCAAAGCGCATCGCCGACATCGCTCCGAGTTCGTCCATCCATTTCAGCACGTTCCCCCCGTGGGTCGAGCCCAGGTGGTTCGAGTGGTTGGGCTGGACCATCCAGCGGTTCTCGATATAGGTTTCAAGTACTGTTGGCATGGCCCGAGGTTGGCCAGCACGTGGGTTGAGTCTGTCGAACGGGATTCGAAAACGTGGCTACGCCGAGACGTACTGCGCTTCCCACTCTTTCCGGGCGTCGAGTTCGCGCTGGCCGCGCTTGGTCAGCGTGTAAAAGTTCGTTCGGCGGTCGCGTTCGCCCTTCTCGATAAGCGCTTTCTCGACGAGCGTGTCGAGGTTCGGATACAGTCGGCCGTGGTTGACCTCGCTCTCGTAGTAGTTTTCGAGCTCTTCCTTGATCGCTAACCCGTGGGGCTCGTCAAGGCCTGCAATGACGTACAGCAGGTCCCGCTGGAATCCAGTCAGGTCATACATTGTATATCCGATACAGTCTGACCCTGTACATATCAGTCTTTTGAATCGGTAAATCTATTACGTATTTATAGATGCCGTCAGCGTCCAGTAGTTACCACGGAATCTGCGGCTGTATTAACACGAGAGTCGGTAATAGCTTCGCTCCGTGACGTGAACATACAATGCCGCAAACATGATTTTGGCCGCCGTTTCTCGGCGGTCACCCGGACCCGACAAGGGTAAAGGAAACGAATGTGTAACGCGGGTGATGACCGAACACGCGGAGTCGGCGGCAGACGAGTTCCCGGAACCGTCAGGGACGGGGCGCGTCGACGTCGTCGGAACCGCTCACGTTTCCGAGCACAGCGTCGCAGAAGTGGAATCAGCGATTGAGGAATCCGAGCCCGATATCGTCGCCGTCGAACTCGACGAGGGTCGGTATCGGCAGATCAAGGGCGAAACGCCCGACGACCTCGATGCGAGCGACCTCCTGCGCGGGAACACCGTCTTTCAGTTCCTCGCGTACTGGATGCTGTCGTACATCCAGACCAGACTGGGCGACAGGTTCGATATCGAGCCGGGTGCAGACATGAAGGCGGGCATCGACACCGCCGAACGGCTCGGTCTGGGCGTCGCACTCGTTGACCGGGACATTCAGACGACCGTCCAGCGGTTCTGGGCGCGGTTGACGACCGTCGAGAAGCTCAAGCTCGTCGGCAGTCTCGCAGCCGAGATGGGGCCGCCGTTGACCGTTGGGCTGACCATCGGTGCTGTCTTCGGCGGGCTGTTTGCAGTCGTCGCCGGGGCCTTCGGTGGTCCGTTTATCGTCCCGAGTGGATCGCTTTCGGGGGTTCTGCCGGGCGGTCTCGGCGGGACCGTCGAGGGCTTGCTCGATACGCTGTTGCTCATCTGTGTTGCTGCAGCCGGTATCGGAATCCCCATCGCCTCGCTGTTGGTCCAGTTCCGCGGCGATGCCGACGTCGAGGAGTTCGACATGGAGAAGCTGACCGACACTGACGTGGTCAGTGCGATGATGGAAGAGTTCCGCCAGTTCTCTCCTGGCGGTGCCGAGGCGCTTATCGACGAACGCGACGCGTTCATCGCCCACCGGCTCATCGCTCTCCGCGAGGCCGGCTATCACGTCCTCGCCGTCGTCGGCGCTGGCCACCGCGAAGGGATCCAGAACTATCTCGACAACCCGGAGACGCTTCCGCCGATGGAGTCGCTCACCGGAACCGAGGGTGGGCGTCGCGTCTCGCTGTACAAACTCGTCGGCTACGGCTTCGGGGTCGTCTTTCTCGTCTTCTTCGGCCTACTTATTCTCGGCGGCGCGAGTCAGGCCGTCCTACTACAGCTGTTCGTCGCGCTGGTGGTGGTCAACGCCGTGCTAGCCGGCGGGCTGGCGAAGGTGGCCGGCGCGCACTGGTCGAGTGCGGCCGCCGCCGGGGCCTTCGGCTGGCTGACGAGCCTGTTCCCGCTGCTCGCGGCGGGCTGGTTCGCGGGCTACGTCGAACTGCGGTACATCTCGGTTAACATCAGCGATATCGCAACACTCAACCAGATACTCAACGATCAGGAGTCACCGGTGATGGACCTCGTCAGCCGGATGCGTGCAGTACCGCTGTTCCGCCTGATCCTCGTCGTCGCACTGACGAACGTCGGCAGCGCAATCGCCTCCTACGTCGTGTTCCCGGTGCTGATTCCGTACATCTCCTCGGACATCGGTGGGATGCAGGGTGTCTCGCGCCTGCTCTGGCAGGGCGTCCGCGAAGGGACCCAGATACTCGTGGGGGTAATCTGATGGCGGGTCGACGACGACGACCCACCACGGACCGAACTATCGGCGGTCTCAGCTTCAGCCAGCGCGAACTCCGGGACCTCCTCGTCGCCTGGCTTGCACTCGGACTGGCGTTTACCTTCTTCCTCGAACGAGAGTTCCGACGCATCGTTTTCGGCCAGTTCGGCGGGCTCTCGGGTGCCGAAATCGCCAGCACGTTTGCAGTCAGCCTGCTGACGGTCGGCGTCGGCTTCCTGTTGCACGAACTGGCACACAAGGTCGTCGCCGTCCGCTTCGGTCAGATCGCCGCGTTCAAGGCCGATTACCGGATGCTCGGGTTCGCAGTTCTGGGCGGTCTCGTCGGCTTCCTGTTTGCCGCGCCGGGGGCGGTCGTCCACCGTGGTCGACTCACAGCGAAGCAACACGGCCTCATCGCCGTTGCCGGGCCGGTGACGAACCTCGCGCTCGCCGTTGTCTTTCTCGTTCCGTTCGTCGCGGCACTACTGTCGAGCACGGGTGGCTTCCTCTGGGAAGTCGCACGGATGGGCCTGCAGATCAATCTCCTGCTCGCCGGCTTCAATATGCTGCCCTTTGGTCCGCTCGACGGCCGAACGGTTC
>AOLX01000015.1 GCA_000336895.1 Haloarcula argentinensis DSM 12282
GCGCCATCAGAGATGTGTATAAGAGACAGATGACCGACAGCGAGTCCGAGGCTGACGACGCCGACAGCGAGGAGGGACTGACATACGCGGAAACCGGTGTTGACATCGACGCCAGCGAGGCGGCCACGAAGGCGCTCATCGGCGCGGCGGGCGAGTTCGAGGGCGACTACGCGGGGCTGGTGGACATCGGCGACCAGTACCTCGCACTCGCAACGGACGGCGTCGGAACGAAGCTTCTGGTCGCAGAAGCTGTCGACGACTACTCGACTATCGGGATTGACTGTATCGCGATGAACGCTAACGACCTCATCGCGACGGGGGTCGAGCCCGTGGCGTTCGTCGATTACCTCGCGGTCGAAACCCCGGACGAAGCGACGAGCGAGGACATCGGCGCAGGGCTCCGGACTGGGGCCGAGCGGGCCGACGTGGCGCTCGTGGGCGGCGAGACCGCCGTGATGCCGGATGTCATCAAGGGATTGGACATCGCCGGGACCTGTGCCGGACTGGCACCGAAAGACGCCGTCTTCCCCGGTGAGGCCGAACCAGGTGACGCTATCGTCGGCTGGCCATCCTCGGGCATCCATTCGAACGGGCTCACGCTCGCTCGCGAGGCAGTCACACAGGACCACGAGTACACCGACCCGTTCCCGCCGAACCCCGACAGGACCATTGCCGAAGAGCTGCTGACGCCGACGCAGATCTACAGCGAGGTGCTTGCGCCGTTGCGGGCCAGCGAGACGCACGCGGCCGCACACGTCACCGGCGGCGGCTGGACGAACCTCACGCGGATGGGGAGCCACCGGTACGAGATCACGGACCCCTTCGAGGCCCAGCCCGTCTTCGAGTTCGTTCAAGCGGAAGGCGAGGTCTCTGACGAAGAGATGCATCGGACGTTCAACATGGGGACTGGGTTCGTTGCTGCGGTCCCCGAGGCCGACGCTGCGGATATCGTGGCCGACAGCGAGGACGCTCGCGTGATCGGTGAGGTAACTGACGGAGATGAGGCGGTGTCGATTCGCGACCTCGAACTCACCGAGTGAGCTATTCGGAGGGCTGCCAGAAACCGATCAGGTAAGCTTAGGCGGACAGGATGTCTTTGCCGGCGGTCTCTTCGGCAATCCGAATCTGGAGCGCCTGTCGGATGTGGTATCTGGCTGCTTCGGTTTCGGCGGTTTCGAGGGCCTTTTCGAGTTCGGCATACAGTGGGTCGCTGGGATTGGCCATGTGCGTATCCCTCTCATTGGTGAGAATAGACATATACCCTTGACACTGTTTTCGGTATTAAGCCTCTCCTACGGGTAGTACGCGACCACTATCACAGTTCGCGCTTCTGAGAATTAGAGTTAGCTGACCGTACGCGCGATGTCCGCTTCGGTTATGACACCGATAGTTTCCCCACCTTCGACGACCATCACAGCGGCATTATGGTTCAGGTACGCATCGACTTCGTCGATGGGTGCGTCGGGCTCGACGGTTGCGATAGATTCGTTCATCACTTCAGCCACCGGGAGGTCGCCGACGTTCTCCTCGGGCCGCTGGCGGATGTCGGAGTTGCCGATGAGTCCCTGCGGTGCCCCGTCGCGGATGACGGGGACCTGTGAGTACCCCTTCTCGTCCATCACGTCTTTCGTCTGGTGGACGGAGTCGTCGGGCGCGACGCCAACAACGGGTGAGTTCATCAGGTCGCGGGCCTTGATGATGCCGCCTTCAGCCTCCTCCAGAGCGGTCACGATTCGCCGAAGTGTCGACAGCCGTGGGTCCACGTCGCCACCTTCGATACGCGCAATAAGGGGTTGGGAGACGTCAGCCCGCTCCGCCAGTTCGCTCTGGGTCAGCCCGAGTTCGTTGCGGCGCTCCCGCAGGTCCTGTGGCGTCGGTAAGTCCATATCTGTAATTACCATGGGTAATATAAAAAGCCCACGGCTACTGCGCCAAGCGAATCAAGGAGCGCTTCGGTTATGCTTCGGCTTCGGCTTCGTCCTCGTCGGCTTCGGTCTCGAATACCTCAACGACTTTCAGCGGGACGTCCCGGAGTGCGCCACCGATCTCGCTCTTGGCGATCCGCTGGGCGTGCTCCGGGGATTCGGCGTTGAACACGTCCATCTCGAGTACCAGTCCGACGAGCGCCGTATCGGCTGCGATAAACGCCGAGTCGAACGGTTCGCCACAGGCCGGGCAACCGGTCGCCCCGACTTCGACCTCAACATAGTCCATCTCGGCCTCGTTGAGCCGCTTCCCCGCTTCGCTCACTGCTACACCGATAGCGTCGTCGATGTCGTCTACGTCACGAACCAGCCAGGCTGCTTCCATCGCCACGAGGTAGTTCATACACTAACTCTCGTGGCCCGACTATTCGATAGTTTTGATTCGCGTCTGTTGCGCACGTCACCATTACTATCTCTATAACTTATGCGAACCAGCCATCTGACACACACTCCCATTATGTCTGATCGGGGAGTCGTTCGTGTAGTCGTCCGTTCTCTCAGCCATTTCAGCAAATCGCAAGACAGCGGCCCAGTAGTTCCTCACAATCGATAGTCCGTAACTGAAATTCGGCGACAAGACTTATATACCACACTCACTCTGCAATGACCGAGGAAGATGGTAGCTCGACTGTACACCGCAACGCTGTTCGCACTGTATCAACTCACCCTGCTGCTGGGCATCATGCTGCTGCCGGTGGCGATGCTCACGGAGCAGTTCGGACTCCGACTGCCGATGGACCGAGCCGTGTCGGGACTCAACGAGGCCTACGATCAGGCGAGCGCGTAAGACGGAGCAGCCGACTGAACCTGCCCGCAGTGGTGGCGGGCAGGTTCATCAGGAAAAGAGGTTTTATCAGCGCCCGACTAGTACCCCACAGTAATGCGAGATATGACTCCGGGGCCGGACCTTTCTGGACCCCAGGCTGCTGACGAGTTCCAGAGCGACCCCTACGCGCCCGAAGTCGGCGAGCTTCCCGAACAGTCCGCACAGGATTCGGAGAAGGTGAACAAGACCGGCACAACCACCATCGGTATCAGTACCTCCGAAGGTGTCGTCATCGCGACAGATATGCGTGCCTCGCTTGGCGGGCGCTTTGTCTCGAACAAGAACGTCCAGAAAGTCGAGCAGATCCACCCCACGGCGGCGCTCACCCTTGTCGGGAGTGTCGGCGGCGCACAGTCGTTCATCCGGACGCTTCGCGCGGAGGTCAACCTCTACGAGGCCCGGCGCGGTGAGGACATCAGCATGAAGGCCCTTTCGACGCTGGCTGGCAACTTCGCCCGCGGCGGCCCCTTTTTCGCTATCAACCCCATCCTCGGCGGCGTCGACGACGACGGCCACCACGTCTACTCCATCGACCCGGCCGGCGGTGTCATGAAGGACGACTACACTGTCACCGGCTCCGGGCTCACCGTCGCGTACGGGACCCTCGAAGACCGCTACGAGGAAGACATGACAAACGAGGAGGCAAAGGAGGTCGCTGCCGCCTCGATCAACGCCGCCGCCGAGCGTGACACTGGCTCCGGTAACGGCATCTACCTCGCCGATGTCACTGCCGAAGGCGTCGATATCAACGGCTACGACTTCGACGAACTGCTGTAATCCGGGCAGTTCGCTATTTTTTCGCGCTGCTTGCATCGACGGTACTGTAGCACTCGTCAAACTGTTCACACAGCGACCCTGAACTGGCGTGCGAACGAGAGAATTATACGGTCGGCTTCCGCATCGCCGGTATGGAACTGTTCGGAACCGCGGGGATCCGCGGTGATGTCGTATCGAAGGTGACGCCGGACCTCGCGCTGCGAGTTGGACAGGCGACTGGGCAGGACGACGAGACGTTCGTCCTCGGGTACGACGGTCGCGTGACCTCGCCAGCCCTCGCTGACGCGATGGCTGCGGGACTGCAAAGTGCCGGCGCGCGAGTCGTCAGAATCGGCCGCGTGCCGACGCCGACGCTGGCTTACGCCTCGCAGGGCCGCCACGGCGTGATGATTACCGCGAGCCACAACCCGCCGACAGACAATGGTATCAAGGTATTCGCCGATGGTACCGAGTACGGCGACGACGACGAGACGCGCATCGAAGGGCGAATCGAGGACGGCTCGACACCGACGGCCTGGCGCGACTGGGGCGACACAGAATCGGTCGATTACCTCGACGAGTATCGGGGCGCTGTCGCCGACTATGCCGAGTCGCTTGGTGGCGACCCAGCAGGGCTGACGGTGGCAGTCGACTGCGGGAACGGGATGGCCAGCGTGGCGACGCCACAGGTCCTCCGAGAACTGGGTGCCGACGTACTCGCGACGGAGGCGAACGTAGACGGGACCTTCCCCGGCCGCGAGAGCAAGCCTACACCGGAGACATTGGCCGATTTCCGCGAGTTCGTTGCCGAGTCCGACGCCGACTTCGGGTTCGGCCACGACGGCGATGCCGACCGTATCGTCGTTGTCGATACCGACGGTGATGTCATCCACGAAGATACGATACTCGCGATGCTGGCCGAGCACTACACGCGTGCCGCGGACGTTTCGGACCCCGTCGTCGTGACGACGCCCAACGCGTCCGGTCGCATCGACGAACGGGTCGAAGCCGCTGGCGGCCGCGTCGAACGCATCCACCTCGGCTCCCTCCACGTGGGAATCGCCAACGTCCGCGCGGACGCGACCGACGAAACCGAGGTCGTCTTCGCCGCAGAACCATGGAAGCACATCCACACCGCCTTCGGCGGTTGGATCGACGGTGTCGCCAGCGCAGCCGTGCTGACGCGCCTGTTCGCTGCGGAGGGTGTCGCTGACAGGCGGGCCGTCATCTCCGAACGGCCGTACGAGAAGGTGAGCGTAGAGTGCCCCGACGACGCCAAAGCCGAGACGATGGGGCGACTGGAATCCAGCCTGCCCGAGACGTTCCCCGAAGCCGATGTCTCGACGGAGTACGGCGTCCGGCTCTCCTTCGATGACGGGTCGTGGACGCTCGTCCGGCCGAGCGGCACCGAGCCGTACGTCCGGGTGTACGCAGAGAGCGACGATATCGACGCGCTGGTCGCCGACACCACACAGGCGGTCCGCGACGCTGTCGCGGCCGTCAGCGCCGCCGACGCCTGATACCCGCAAACCGACTGCTACCGAGACCGATAGAATTTCTACACGGCCCTGCGACGCCCAGTGCATGGAGGACCTCCTCGACGCAGCGAGAGACGCCATCGACGAGGCGTACGCGCCGTACTCGGAGTACACCGTCGGCGCGGCGCTGGAAACGAGCGACGGTACCGTCTACACCGGCTGTAACATCGAGAACGCGAACTACAGCAACAGCTTACATGCCGAGGAAGTGGCCATCGGTGCGGCCGTCAGCGACGGCTACCAGTCGTTCGAACGCGTCGCTGTCACCTCTGGCAAGCGAGACGGCGTCACCCCCTGTGGGATGTGCCGCCAGACGTTCAGCGAGTTCTGTGACGAGTCCTTCGAGATTATCACCGACGGCGACGAGCCGACGGTGTACGAACTCGGGGAGCTCCTGCCGACGACAATCACCAGCGACCATCTCGACAAATGACAGACGACAGTGAAGACCCAAACGACGACGTACAGTACCATCTGGAAGTGAGCGAGGACGACGTGGCCGACAGCGTCCTGCTGCCGGGGAACCCCGAGCGGGTCGAAAAGGTCGTCGACTACTGGGACGACCACGACATCGTCGCCGAACACCGCGAGTACCGCACGGCGACGGGTACCCACGACGGGACGCCCATCTCCGTGACCTCGACGGGCATCGGCGGCCCGTCGGCCGCTATCGCGCTCGAAGAACTGGCCCGCGTCGGCGCTGACTCCTTTATTCGGGTCGGCTCCTGTGGCGCAATCCAGGAGGAAGCCAGTATCGGCGACCTCGTCATTACGACCGGCGCGGTGCGACAGGAGGGGACCAGCAAGGAGTACGTCCGCGAGGACTATCCCGCCAGCGCCGACCATCGGATCGTTTCGGCGCTCGTCGCCGCCGCCGAGGAACTCGGCTACGACTACCACCTCGGCGTCACCTGCTCGACGGACAGTTTCTACGCCGGGCAGTCACGCCCCGGGTTCGAAGACTTCGAGGCCAGCGGCAGCGACGAACGCATCGCGGCGCTTCAGGAGGCCGGCGTCCTCAACTTCGAGATGGAGGCCGCGACGATTCTCACGCTCGCGAACCTCTATGGCCTGCGGGCCGGCGCTGTCTGTACGGTGTACGCCAACCGCGTTACCGGCGAGTTCCGCACCGAAGGGGAGCGCAAAGCGGCCAAGTGTGCTAGCCTCGCCGTCTCGTATCTGGCGGAGATGGACGCGGCTGTCGAGGAAGCCGACGCCGATGGGTGGCACGCTGGCCTGTCTATCGACCGCTAGGCTTCTCGACACCCGATAGCCGCGAGCGGCCACTGTTGCAGTGTAGAGAGCGTGTCATAGAAACCATCACACTCTCCGTCTCTCCAGATCCGGTCCCAAGATACAGGGGCGCGAGTCCTGGATTCGATTGATTTGGGTGGTGCCCACTGTAATGTATATATTTATACACTTGTGGGCATATATGTGCAACTAGGATGAGTGACGACGAGGACAAAAAGTACGAAATTGACGATTTCGCCTTCCTTGGTCGAACATTCACCGAATACCAGCAGATTTTTGATTTCGATCCCGCTAACTGGGCCGGAAAACGTGTTCTCGACTGCCCCGCTGGGCCCTGTTCGTTCGTCGCAGAGGCCCACAATCATGGGATTGAGGCTATCGGTGTAGACAAAATGTACGATCGGTCACCGGCCGCGTTATCGAAAGTCTGTGCTGAGGATATCGAAACCGCGATGAATGCACTTGATGGTGTCGAAGATCTCTACGTGTGGGATTTCTATGACGATACGTCTGAACTCAGAACCTACCGCGAACGGGCGGCTACACGCTTCCTATCCGACTATTCCCACAACAGCGATCGATACGTTTCTGCGAATCTGCCGGCGACACCGTTTGCCGATCAAGTGTTTGACCTCGTCCTTTCGGCACACTTTTTGTTCCTCTATGACGACCGGTTGTCCCACGAGTTTCACCTCGAAACGACCCGAGAGCTACTCCGAATTAGCAATCAGCTTCGAGTGTTCCCGCTGCACGGCTTCGATGCCAATCAATCCGAACTCGTTGCGGAACTTATCCAGAATCTCCGGTCAGAGGGCTACTCCACTGACATCCGGGAGGTCCCGTTTGAATTTCAGCGGGGTGCTAACAAGATGCTGGTTGTTGAGTAGGTAGTGGAGCTCTCAGTCGAAGACGCTAGTTTCTGTAGCGATTGGCCTCTCTCATTGATCGACTTAGTTGCTGCTGAACCCACCCTCTGTATTTGTACTGTTTTCTGTAGCTATCCCTATCCCACCATTTCCACCCCGATTTGCACCGCAACAAATCGGCTGTGAATGTTTCCATGACACGCTGGTATGCAAGTAGTGCGGTGGCGGGCGCTGTGCAGTCGCGGTGCGGTAGAAACAGTATACCGCTCGCCAGTGGCGAGGGGTTTCACTTCTCGCGACCAGCGGGAGCGAGAAGGTCGTTTTTAGCGTAGATTTTTGCGAACCCACTCCCCGCAGCGCCGGAGGCGCNTGGCGAGGGGTTTCACTTCTCGCGACCAGCGGGAGCGAGAAGGTCGTTTTTAGCGTAGATTTTTGCGAACCCACTCCCCGCAGCGCCGGAGGCGCGAGGAGAGGGGGTGACGTAAAAAGGTACTCGCTACATGTCAGGCCAGGCCTTGGCGGCCCGGCCGACACCGGTCATGTCGTTGATCCAGCGGGCGGCAATAGCTTTCTTCAGCAGTTTCGCGGGCATCCCGCCGAAGGTTTCGATAGGCATGTTCACCACGTCGTGGGCGACAGCTTTCTCGCCGACCGAAACGACTGTGCCCTTGTCCTTGTGGGTCCACGTCTTCAGCGGCTGGCCGCGCGCCGCGCGAGCGAGGTTTTCGCCGGCGACCTCGGCGGCTTGCCAAGCAGCCTGAGCGGTCGGCGGCGCGGGCTGGTCGCCCGGCTGGTCGATCAGTGCCGAGTCGCCGATGGCGAAGACGTGCTCGTCGTCGGTCTGGAAGTTTCCTTCTGCATGGACGCGGTGGTTGCGCTCGTCCTTGTCCAGCTCAACGTCCTGCATGCAATCGCGGCCGGTGATGCCGCCCGTCCAGACCAGTACGTCGTAGTCCAGTTCGTCCTCGTCGCCAATGTAGACCGTCTCCTCGTCGACCTCGCCGATGAACTCCCCGCACTTGATGTTCACGTCGGCGGCCTCCAGGCGCTTGCGCAGGGCACCCTGGAGTTCGGGGTCGCTGTTGGGCAGGACCTGGTCGAGGCCTTCGACGAGATGGATGTCGATGGGCGCGTTGTGTTCGTCGCGGAACTCGGCGACCTCGCCGGCGGTCTGGATACCAGAGAGGCCGGCACCGCCGATGACGACCTGTGCTGGGTCGTTCGTGGAGGCTTCGCGGGCGGCTTGCTGGATCTTGTCGTGGATGTCGAGGGCGTCGTCGAGGCTCTTGAGCGTCAGAGCGTACTCTTCGAGCCCCTCGATACCGAAGAAGGCCGTCTGGGAGCCCAGCCCCACGAGCAAGTAGTCGTACTCGACGGTGTCGGAATCGGCGAGGTCAACTTCCTGGGCGTCGGTGTCGATGCCGACGACCTCGTCCTGAATGAATGCGGTCGAGGGCTGTTTGATCTCGTGAACGGGGATAGCGATGTTCTCCTGCACGCTCGGGTCCCGGATGCAGCGGTGGGACTCGTGCAAGACCAGATGATAGTCCGTCTCAGAAACCCACGTGACATCAACGTCCGTCTCACCATCTAACTCGTCCTCTAAGCTCTTGATTGCCCCCGCGCCAGCGTACCCCGCTCCGAGCACGACCACGTTCTCTGTCATACTGGAGACTCTGAAACCAACTGATACAAACCCTTTGAAATCCCTCTCATCGGGGGAAGGATTCTCCGGCGAGATCCGGAACCAATGCGGTATGATGCGGCCCCGGTGACCGCAGAAAAACAATTCAAAAAACCAGAGACACGGACTAGTGTTCCGGTTCGCCCGCCGGTGCCCGCATATCGTCGATAGCGAGGATGAGTTTGTTGTTGGTGTCGTCCTTTCCTTCGAGCGTCCCGATAATCTGGAGTTTCGACAGTGGTGTCGGCCCAACTGTCACCGAGTCGCCTTCGTGGAATTCGGACATCGTACCCTGAAGCTGAATCTCCGCACGACACTCCTCGGGGTGGTGGACGCTGGTCAGGTCGATCTCCTCGACGTTCGAGTGTTCGACGAGCTCGCCGTTGTGGCGTAGCGGGACTTCCGCAGCCTGGTCCATGTCCTGAATCTGGAGCGCGTCGTAGGCGTTGGCGGTGGGCTTGTACCCACCTTTGGGGCCGGGAACGCCCTCGACAAGCTGCAGGGCCTTGAGGCTCTGCATCTGGTTGCGGATCGTACCGGGGTTTCGATCGACTTTCTCAGCAATATCCTCGCCTTTGACAGCGCTTTCGCTTTCCCGATAGAGATTTACCAGTTCCTGCAGAATGTTCTTTTGACTGGGTGTCAGTTCGATAGATGACATAATGTCCTGTTCGGTACAGCCGTCCTTAAATGCGACGGTAAACCGTCTGGAACCGTCTTAGAATCGCGGAAAACGTTAGTACTTTATTGCATCGCTGACCTGACACAGATATGGAAAATAATCGCATTCTGGTGACCGGCGGTGGGGGGTTCATCGGGGCAAACCTCGCGAACAAACTGGCCGAGAACAACGATGTCGTCGCTCTAGATGACGGGTACCTCGGCACGCCCGAGAACGTATCAGAAGACGTAGAGTACGTGGAGCAGAGCGTCCTCGACGACGACCTGCCGACCGACGTAGACGTGGTGTTCCACCTCGCAGCGCTCTCCTCCTACGCAATGCACGAGGACAATCCGACCCACGGCGCTCGCGTGAACGTCGAGGGGTTCGTCAACACTGTCGAGCAGGCCCGGGACGACGGCTGTGACACCGTCGTCTACGCCTCGACGTCCTCCATCTACGGCAGTCGGACCGAGCCCTCGCCGGAAGATATGGACGTGACGGTCAACACCGGCTACGAGGCCTCGAAGATGGCCCGGGAGACGTACGCCGAGTACTTCCAGAACCACTACGACCTCACGCTCGCCGGGATGCGCTTCTTTTCCGTCTATCAGGGCTACGGTGGCGCGGAGGAACACAAAGGTGAGTACGCCAACGTCATCGCCCAGTTCGCCGACGACCTGGCCAGCGGCAACGCACCGAAGCTGTACGGTGACGGCGAGCAGACTCGCGATTTCACCCACGTCGACGACATCGTCCGCGGACTCGTCCTGGCCGCCGAGCACGAACTGAACGGCGTGTACAACCTCGGCACCGGCGAAGCCTACGACTTCAACACCGTCGTCGAGATGCTGAACGACGAGCTCGGAACGGACATCGAACCGGAGTACGTCGAGAACCCGATCCCCGAGGACGTGTACGTCCATGACACCTGCGCTGACTTCTCGAAGATGCACGAGGCGACGGGCTGGGAACCGGAGATCAGCTTCGAAGAGGGTATCGAGCTGGTCTGTGCGCCGTATACGTAGGAAGCCGCGCCTGTCGCTGCCCCAACGCTGGGTCTTTATTTGCCGCCCGTGGAGGCGATAGTATGCAACAACAGGTTCGCGTGCTCGGCGTGCCGATGGACCTCGGTGCCGACCGGCGCGGTGTCGACATGGGACCATCAGCGATCCGGTACGGCGGCCTCGCCGACCAGTTGTCGGATATCGGTATCGATTGTATCGACGGCGGCGACATCGCCGTGCCGCGACCGGAGGAGCGCGACCCCGACGCCGGGAGCTTAGAGAACGGTCGCGCAAAATTTTTCAGGGAAACGAAAGAGGTCTGTGAGGACGTGACGACGGCGGTCGACGCGACCTTTCAGGAAGGGTGGTTCCCGCTCGTTCTGGGCGGCGACCACTCTATCGGCATCGGTACCATTGCCGGTGCGGCCCGCGAGGACGAGGAACTGGGCGTCATCTGGTTCGATGCCCACGGTGATTTCAACACACCGGAGACCACACCCAGCGGGAACATCCACGGGATGTCGCTGGCGGCCGTCCTCGGTCTCGGTGAGTTCTCGGACCACGAGTGGGCGCACACACCAGCGGTGAGCGAGGAAAACGTCGTCATCGTCGGGCTGCGAGACGTGGACGACGGGGAACGCCGGCTGATCGAAAAAAGCGATATTACAGCATACACGATGTCTGATATCGACGCCCGGAGCGCGCCGGAGGTCGTCGACGAGGCGCTGGATATCGCCACTGATGGGACGGACGGGATACACGTCTCGCTCGACCTCGACTGGCTCGACCCGACGGAAGCCCCCGGCGTCGGGACGCCGGTTCGTGGCGGCGTCTCCTACCGCGAGGCCCACATTGCGATGGAGTACGTCGCCGAACACCACGACCAGATGCGTTCGATGGAACTGGTCGAAGTGAACCCGATTCTCGACGAACACAACCGCACCGCTGAACTGGCCTGTGAACTCGTCGCCAGTGCCTTCGGCAAGCGCGTACTGTAACTGTTTAACCGCAAGAAGGCGATACAACCACGCGACCGGGAATTGAGCCTTACTCTTCGGTGGTGGCAGGGACCACAGTGACGCTCGCCACACGGTCACCGTCTTCGAGGCCCATGATCGTCACACCCTTTGTGTTCCGACCGACCTGCGACACGTCGCCGGCGCGGATGCGCATTATCTGGCCCTGTTCGGACATGATGACAAGATGGTCCTCGTCGGTGACCGCCTTGGCCGTCGACACGCGACCGTTGCGGTCGTCGGTCTTGATGTCGATGAGCCCCTTGCCGTAGCGGGACTGCGTGCGGTACTCGTCGAGTTTGGTCCGCTTCCCGAAGCCGTGTTCCGTGACGGTTAGCAGCGACCGGGGGTCGTCGTCGTCAGTGGCGACCATCGCCGCGACCTTGTCGTCGCCCTGCAGTTTGATGCCGTTGACGCCGCGGGCCGACCGACCCATCTCGCTGACTTCGCTCTCGCTGAAGCGGATCGTCATGCCGGCCTCCGTGGCGATGACGAGGTCGCCAGTGCCGTCGGTGACGTCCACGTCGATGAGTTCGTCGCCGTCTTCGAGCTTGGCGGCGATGATCCCCGTCGAGAGGATGTTCTCGAACTCCGAACAGCAGGTCCGCTTGACGTAGCCGTTCCGGGTCACCATCGTGATGCACTCGTCGTCGCCGAACTCGTCGGTCGAGACGACGGCGGTCAGTTCCTCGCCGTCGTCCAAGTCAATGAGATTGATGGCGGACTTGCCCCGTGCGGTGCGGGACATTTCCGGGATCTCGTAGGTCTTGAGTCGGTAGACCTGTCCCTGATTAGTGAAACAGAGCAGGTAATCGTGGCTGTTGGCCCGGAACACCTTCGAAACCCGGTCGTTCTCCTTGGGGTCGGCCCCGATGATCCCCTTGCCGCCGCGGTTCTGGGGATCGAAGTTCTCGACGGGCATCCGCTTGATGTAGTCGTCCTCGGTGATGACGACGACGCAGTCCTCCTCGGGGATGAGGTCCTCGTGGGTGACCTGCCCCTCGTCCTCGATGATGCTCGTCCGACGGTCGTCGTCGTAGTCGTCTTTGACTTCCTGGAGTTCGTCGGCGATGACGCTGTCAAGCTTCTCGCGGCTGTTGAGGACGGATTCGAGGTAGTCGATCGTGTTCTGTACGTCCTCGTACTCGTCTTCGATTTCGGCCGCTTCCATCGAGGTGAGCGAACCGAGTTGCATCCGGACGATGTGGGCGGCCTGCTCCTCGGAGAAATCAAAGGACTCCTGCAGCCCGGTGCGAGCGGCGTCGCGGTCTTCTCTGTTACGGATAAGCTCAACTACGTCCTCGACGTTTTCGAGTGCCTTCAGCCGACCTTCGAGGATGTGGGCACGGTCCTCGGCTTCGGCGAGGTCGTACTCGGAGCGTCGGCGGACGACCTCGCGGCGGTGGTCGATGTAGTGCTGGAGGCTCTCTTTCAGCGAGAGGACCTTGGGCTGGCCATCGACCAGCGCGAGGTTGATCACGCCGAACGTGGATTCGAGGTGATGGTCGAGCAGTCGGTTTTCGACCACGTCGATGTTTGCCCCGCGCTTGAGTTCGACGACGATACGGACGCCGTTGCGGTCGGACTCGTCGCGGAGGTCCGAGATCCCCTCGATTTTCCCTTCGTTCACGTCGTCGGCGATACGCTCGACGACGCGGGCCTTGTTCTCCTGATAAGGGAGTTCGCTGATGACGATGCGCCCCTCTTCGGGGTCGACTTCGTATTCGGCGCGGACCCGTAAGCGGCCTCGACCGGTCGCATACGCCGAGTAGATGGCGTCGCGGCCGACGATGTTGCCGCCGGTCGGGAAGTCCGGCCCCTTGATGTGCTCCATCAGGTCCTCGACCGTACAGTCGGGGTTTTCGAGCAGGTGAACTGTCGCGTCGACCAGTTCGCCGAGGTTGTGCGGCGGGATGTTGGTCGACATGCCAACGGCGATCCCCGAAGACCCGTTCAACAGGAGATTCGGAACTTTCGACGGCAGCACGTCGGGTTCCTGCAAGCGGTCGTCGTAGTTGCTGGAGAAATCGACGGTGTCTTTCTCGATATCTTCGAGCAGTTCCTCGGCAAGGGGGTCCATCCGGGCCTCGGTGTATCGCATGGCGGCCGCGGGGTCGCCGTCCATCGAGCCGAAGTTGCCCTGCCCGTCTATCAGCGGGTACCGCATCGAGAAGTCCTGTGCCATCCGGACGAGCGTGTCGTAGATGGCCGAGCCGCCGTGTGGGTGGTAATCACCCATCGTGTCGCCGACAATCGAGGAGGACTTCCGATGGGCAGTGTTCGATGAGACGCCCATCTCGTGCATCGCATAGAGGATGCGCCGGTGGACGGGTTTGAGGCCGTCGCGAACATCCGGAAGCGCCCGACCCGCGATGACCGACATCGCGTAGTCGATGTAGGACTGCTCCATCTCGTCTTCGATACGGACGTGTTCGATGCGCTCTGCCGGGGCGTTCGCGTCGTTAGCGTCAGAACTCATATGTCGACCCACTCCGCTTCAGGCGAGTGCTCCTTGATAAATTCCTTGCGCGGTTCGACGGCGTCGCCCATCAGGATATTGAACATCTTGTCCGCGGCCGCGGCATCCTCGATGGTGATCTGTTTGAGAATCCGGTTGTCGGGGTTCATCGTCGTCTCCCAGAGCTGCTCCGGATTCATCTCACCGAGGCCCTTGAACCGCTGGACATGGGTGGGGTTGCCGTCACACTTCTCTTCGATGATCTTGTCTCGCTCCGCGTCCGTCATCGCGTCGTAGGTGTTACCGCGGTAGCGGATCCGGTACAGCGGCGGCTGGGAGGCGTAGACGTAGCCCGCCTCCAGCAGTGGCTTCATGTGCCGGTAGAACAGCGTCAATAGGAGCGTTCGGATGTGTGCCCCGTCGACGTCCGCATCCGTCATCAGGATGATCTTCTCGTAGCGCAGGTCCTCAATGTCGAACTCGTCGCCGATACCGGTCCCGAGCGCGGTGATGAGGTTCCGTATCTCGTTGTTCTCCAGAATCCGGTCCAGCCGGTGTTTCTCGACGTTCAGAATCTTCCCTTTGATGGGGAGAATAGCCTGGAAGTCCGGGTTCCGGCCCTGTTTTGCGCTGCCGCCCGCAGAGTCACCCTCGGCGATGAACAGTTCGGCTTCCTCGGGGTCCCGCGTCTGACAGTCGGCCAGCTTTCCGGGCAGTGCGGTGGAGTCGAGCGCCGACTTCCGGCGGGTAAGCTCCTCGGCCTTCTGTGCGGCTTTCCGTGCTTTCGCGGCCTCAACGGCCTTCCCGACGATGACCTCGGCCGTGTCGGGGTTCTCCTCGAAGAAGGTCGCCAGTCCGTCGTGCATCGCCGATTCGACGATGCCACGGACCTCGCTGTTGCCGAGTTTCGTCTTGGTCTGCCCTTCGAACTGCGGGTCGGGATGTTTGACAGAAATGACGGCCGTCAGCCCTTCGCGGATGTCGTCGCCTTTAAGCGTATCGTCCAGATCTTTGAGCAGATTATTGTCGGTCGCGTAGTCGTTGACGACCCGTGTGAGTGATGTTTTGAACCCTGTGAGGTGTGTCCCGCCCTCGCGTGTGTTGATATTGTTGGCGAAGGCATGGATCGACCCCTGCAGGTCGTCGGTTCCCTGCATGGCGATTTCGACCTGTACCGGCCCCTCCGCGATCTCTTCTTCGTCCTCGAAGTAGATGATATCCCGGTGGAGCGGGTCCTTGGTCTCGTTCAGGTACTCGACGAACTCACGGATGCCGCCGTCGTAGGCGAACGTCTCAGTTTCGCCATCGCGCTCATCGTGGATGGAGATGGCGACACCGGAGTTGAGGAAGGCGAGTTCACGCAGTCGGGACGACAGCGTCGAGAACTTGAACTCGCCGGTCTCGAAGATTTCGTCGTCGGGCCAGAACTGGACCGTCGTCCCCGTCTCTTCGTCGGGTTCGAGGTCGCGGACCTTCTTCAGGTCGTACTCGGGCTTGCCGTGGTCGAAGCGCTGCTTCCAGAGCGCGCCGTCGCGTCTGACCTCGACTTCGAGCCACTTCGAGAGCGCGTTGACCACGCTCACCCCGACCCCGTGGAGGCCACCGGAGACCTGGTAGGACTTGTTGTCGAATTTCCCACCCGCGTGGAGGATCGTCATCACGACCTCGACGGCCGGGCGGCCGTGCTCTTCGTGGGTATCGACGGGGATGCCCCGGCCGTCGTCGCTGACAGAGACTGAACCGTCGTCGTGAATCGTTACGTCGATGTTGTCACAGTAGCCGGCGAGCGCCTCGTCGATCGCGTTGTCGACCACCTCGTAGACAAGATGGTGGAGACCACGAGCGTCCGTTGACCCGATATACATCGCGGGTCGCTTCTGGACGGCTTCCAGCCCTTCGAGGGTCTGGATCGACTTTGCGCCGTACTCATCAGACTCTCCTGACATAGGAACTTACCAGTCCTAATAGAGGGGCACGTATAAAGCTCCCGCACGCGCGCGGGGCCGCGGTTTCGGGGTCAGTTTTCACTTTCACTCTGGTGGCGATTACCTTTTAACCCCGACGCGGGTACGTACCGCACGACAATGACCTCGTATCAGTCGCGACTCGGCGAGGGCGAGGGGATCGCCGAGGAGTTGGCCGAATCCCAGCGGGCCATCTCCATCGCCGAGTTCTTCGAGAAGAACAAGCACATGCTGGGCTTCGACTCGGAGGCCCGGGCGCTCGTCACGGCCGTCAAGGAGGCCGTCGACAACGCGCTCGACGCCTGCGAGGAGGCCGGTATTCTCCCCGATATCTACGTCGAGATTCAGGAGTCCGGCGACTACTACAAACTGGTCGTCGAGGACAACGGCCCCGGGATTACGAAGGAACAGGCACCGAAAATCTTCGGGAAGCTCCTGTATGGCTCCCGGTTCCACGCCAGAGAGCAGAACCGCGGACAGCAGGGAATCGGGATTTCTGCGGCTGTGCTCTACTCGCAGCTGACCTCCGGGAAGCCGGCGAAGATCACCTCCCGGCCGAAGGGCCAGGACGAGGCACAGTACTTCGAACTCATCGTCGACACGGACACCAACGAACCCGAGATCAGCGTCGACGAGACGACGACGTGGGAGCGCCCCCATGGGACGCGTATCGAACTGGAGATGGAAGCCAATATGCGGGCCCGGTCGACACTGCGGGACTACATTCAGGACACTGCTGTGGTCAACCCCCACGCCCGCATCGAGTTCGACGAGCCGGGGCTGGACGAGTCCCTGAAGTTCGAGCGGGCCGAGCGCGCGGATCTCCCGGACGAGACGGAAGAGATCCGCCCGCACCCCCACGGCGTCGAACTGGGGACACTCCTGAAGATGCTCGAAGCCACGGATTCCTACTCTGTGTCCGGCTTCATGCAGGAGGAGTTCACCCGCGTCGGCGGGAAGACCGCCGACAGCGTCATCGCGAACTTCAACGACCGCCACTACGGCCGCGGCATGGCCTGGCAGCCGCCGAAGGTCAACGAGGACGCCGACATCGAGCGTGCTGTCGAGGACGCCGTGGCGAACAAAGGCGCTGAGACCACTGCGACGTTCGCAGCCGCCGTGTCCGACGCCATCCACGACCGTGACCGAGTCGCGTACCACGAGGTCGAAGCCATCGTCGATTCGGCGGCCGAAGACGCCGAAGCGGACGGCGACACGACGTTCGGCGCGACAGTTCGAGAAAACGCCGTCGAAGCCGCCTGGGGTGCCGTCAGCGACAACCTATCGAGCGATCTCTACGCGCTCGTCGACGAGGTAACGACGAAGCGCAAAGACGACGCCGCAATCGAGGGGCTGGCGAGCCGACTGGCCGACAAGTTCGACGGCGGCGGCCGACACCGGCTGACCCGCGACGAACTCCGTGGCTACATCGACCGCGCGGCCGATATGACCGAGGAGCAAGACGACGCCACCTTCGGTGAGACGGCCCGCGAAAACGTGCTGGAGGCGCTCTGGACGGCCGCCGAGGGTGTCCCGGAGGAGCCGCCAAAGGTCTCCGATATCGCTGACGACCGCGATACGGCGAGCGAACTGCTGTCAGCGATGCGTGAGACGGACATCATCGCACCGCCGACTGACTGTCTCTCCCCCATCAGCGCAGAACTCGTCGAGGAAGGACTCCGGAAAGAGTTCGACGCGGACTTCTACGCTGCGTCGACGCGAGATGCGTCGGTCCACGGCGGCGACCCGTTCATCGTCGAGGCCGGTATCGCCTACGGCGGTGAACTCGAAAGTGAGGGGACAGTCGACGTGATGCGATTCGCCAACCGGGTCCCGCTGGTGTACCAGCGCGGGGCCTGTGCGACGACGGACGTAGTGAAGTCCATCCGCTGGCGCAACTACAACCTCGACCAGCCCGGTGGCTCCGGCATTCCGAAGGGGCCGGCCGTCATCATGGTCCACGTCGCCTCGACGAACGTGCCCTTCACCAGCGAGTCCAAGGACGCCATCGCCAACGTCCCCGAGATGGAAGACGAAATCGAACTCGCAATCCGGGAGGCTGCCCGCGAACTCAAAAGCTACCTGAACAAGCGCCGTTCGATGCAACAGCGCCGCGAGAAACAGGACAAGCTCGCGACTATTCTGCCGGAGATGGCCGAGAAGCTCACCGAGGTCACCGACAACGACGAGCTACACATCGATGACTCGCTGGCCCGCATCATGAACAACGTCCTCGTCGAGCGCGAGGTCGAGGACGACACGGTCCGGGTCCGTATCGAGAACAACGACGACACGAACGCGGACGTGGAACTGACCGACATCGTCACCGCCGAACCGCAGGTCACCAACGGCGCGACGGTCGTCGAGATGGACGGCGAGTGGTTCGTCAAGTGGTCCCCGACTGTCGGGGCCGGTGAAACCGCCGTCCTCGAATACAGCGTGACTGGCGAGGCCGAGTTCACCGTCTCGGTCGACGGCATCGAAGAGGAGAAACTCACGGTGAACGCCTGATATGAGCACCGACTCAGACACCACACCCGACACCGAGGAAGCGCGCGAGCAACTCATCGACCTCGCGGCGGACTTCTACGACCAGTTCGCCGACGGTGAGGTCCCGACAATGACGATTCCTACCCGGACCAAGTCCAATATCGTCTTCGACGAAGACGAGCAGGTCTGGGTGTACGGCGACCGCAACTCCACGCGGTCGGCCAAGACGATATCGGGGGCCGAGAAGATTCTGAAGGCCGTCTACACCATCGACTTCCTCTCCCAGCAACTGGAGGAAGACCGCTCATCGACCCTGCGTGAACTGTACTACCTCTCCGAGTCCTGGGACCTCGACGAGGCCCAGTTCAACACGCAAGACGAGTCGAACAACCTCATCGAGGACCTGGAGATCGTCTCCGACGTCAAACGCGAGGACTTCCACATGCGCCCGGAAGAATCCGGAGCGAAGGTGATGGGGCCACTGCTCCTCCGCGAGCAGACCAACCGCGGGGACCGCGAGATCCACTGTCAGGACGACGTAGGGCAGGGCGGCTACCAGATCCCGAACAACCCCGACACCATCGAGTTCCTCGACAACGACGCGAAGTTCGTCCTTTGCGTGGAGACCGGCGGGATGCGCGACCGACTCGTCGAGAACGGCTTCGACGACGAGTACGACGCGCTGGTCGTCCACCTCGGCGGTCAGCCAGCGCGGGCGACCCGGCGGCTCATCAAACGACTCCACGACGAACTCGACCTCCCGGTCACGGTGTTCACTGACGGTGACCCGTGGTCGTACCGTATCTTCGGGTCGGTCTCCTACGGCTCGATCAAGAGCGCACACCTCTCCGAGTATCTGGCGACCCCCGAAGCCCAGTTCATCGGCATCCGCCCGGAGGACATCGTCGAGTACGAACTGCCGACGGACCCGCTGGCGGACTCCGACGTCAACGCCCTGGAGAGCGAACTGGAGGACCCGCGCTTCCAGACCGACTTCTGGGAGGAACAGATCGAACTACAGCTCGATATCAACAAGAAGGCCGAGCAGCAGGCGCTCGCGTCCCGGGGGCTTGACTTCGTGACGGAGACGTACCTGCCCGAGCGGCTAGACGAGATGGGCCTCCTCTGACTAGTTCTCGTCCAAGACGACCGGGACGCCGCGTTTCGCGACGTCTTCGGCAAACGCGCCGGAGTCCGCTTCCAGCGACGTGAACGTGTTGTAGTGCATCGGGAGCACGAGGTCGGGGTCCATCTCTTCAGCGAGGTCAGCGGCCTCGTGGCGGTTCATTGTGTAGTTCTTTGCGATAGAGGGAACGAACAGCGATACGTCGAGTTCGGCGTGGCCGTCCAATACGTCGGTGTCGCCGGGCCAGAACACGCGGGTATCATCTAGCGAGACGAGGAAGCCACAGCCGATGCCCTTCGGGTGGATCGGGCTGCCGTCGTCTTTCAGGTTTCGGCCATCCTCGTGGTTGTATGCCGGCATCGTCCAGATGGGAACGTCGTCGACCAGCACATCGGCCTCCATCGACACCTTACGGACCTCGTAGTCGAGATCGGCGAGGCGGTCGAGATCGCGGTCGGTCGCGTGGACGTTGATGCCTTCGAACGCAACAATGGTGGCGTCCTCGCTGGCGACACGGCGGATGCCGTCGGGGTCGTAGTGGTGGATGTGTGTCACACAGACGATATCCCCGTCTTCTGGTGCGTGGTCCCGCGTCGGCGGATGGCCGATCCCGGGCGTGTCTGGCTCCCACTCGCCGGTGAGGACGCCGTACCGACCGGGGTCGAAGTAGACGACCGTGTCCTCGCCTTCCAGCCGCAGGGTCGCGTAGCCGAGCCACTCCGCGGTGATGCCGTCGTGTCTGACTGTCATGAACGGTTGTTCTCGGAGACGCCCATTACGCGTGTCGGTCCGCTGCGAAACGGTCCTAACGGCGCTACTGTGACTCGGCCAGCCGCTCGACACGCTCCAGCGAGTCGGCGTCGTCCGGGGTCCTGTCCTCACGGACGGAGAGGAACCGAGGGAACCGAAGCGCGTAGCCCGAGGCGTAGGACTGCGAAGCCTGTATCTCCTCGTACCCGACCTCGAAAACGACGGCCGGGTCGAGCACTACGTCGCGGCCGTCCTCGCTCCGGATGTGCGGTTCGAACCGCTCGGTTAGGTCGTCCAACTCTTCCTCGGTGATGCCCGTCGCGACGTTGCCGACGGTGGCGTAGCCGTCGTCAGTTCGGACAGAAAGCTCGAACGAGCCGAGCACGTTCGCCCGGCGGCCCTCGCCCCACTCCGCACCGGTGACGGCACAGTCGAGCGTCTCCACGTCGGGTTTGCGCTTGCGCCAGTGCTTGCCCCGCTTGCCGGGCGAGTACGCCGCTGTCGGGTCTTTCAGCATGATACCCTCCTGTCCAGCGGCGAGGGCCTCAGCTTCCAAGTCTTCAATCTCTTCGGAGTCGCCTGACAGCCACATCTGGGAGACAACATCGCTGTCAGCCGGGAACAGCGATTCGAGACGGTCGTGGCGCGTCTCCAGTGAGGCATCGAGCAGGTCCTCACCGGCGGCGTGCAGGCAGTCAAAAGCGTGCAGACGGACGGCCACGTCTTCACGGGCTGCGGCCACGTCGTGTTTCCGGCGGAAGCGCCGCAACACTTCCTGAAACGGGAGCGGGTCGCCGTCAGTGTCGACAGCGACCACCTCGCCGTCGAGGATTGCCGGTGCGTCCAGCGCCGACTCGACGGTGTCGACGACTTCCGGGAGCGGGTCGGTGACTTCCTCCATGTTCCGGGAGAACAGCCGCGCGTCCTCGCCGTCGAAGTGGACCTGGACGCGAGCGCCGTCGTACTTCCACTCGACCGCGGCGCGGTCCCAGTCTTCGAGCGCGCCGGCGACCGTGCCCGCCTGTGCCAGCATGGCCTGAACGGGGCGACCGATCTCGAGGGTGACGGTCGCCAGTCCGGACTCCCCCTCGTCGCGGGCCACTTCGGCAACCATGCCGTAGTCGTTCGACACCTGTACGGCCCGTTCGACGGCCTCGACCGGCACGTCGAAGGCAGCCGCGACGGCGTCCCGGACCGTCCCCTCGCCGACGCCGATGCGCATCTCAGAGAGAACGAGGCGGGCGAGGTAGCCGGCCTCGGTCGACGAGCACCGCGAGAACAGGCCAAAGAGGATGTCGACTTTCGTTCCCTGGCTCCCGCTGCCGTCGACAGCGGCTAGCTCCCGTAGCTCGGCGTCGAGTTCCGCGACGGTCAGCGCGTCGTTCCCTCCGCCACCAGCGCCGAAGGCGGCGAGGCCCTGCTGACCACCGAGGTCGTAGCTGGCCGCGACGGCCCCGATTTCGCCCATGTCGGCGAGGCGCTGCTCCACGTCGTCGGCGCTGACGTTCTGGCCCGCCGCCCGGGCAATCGCCTCGTAGCAGAGCCGCGGCCCGATGTCGAGGGTGCGGGATTCGTAGGCCGGAAACACTCGGCCCTGGACGAAGCGAGCGAGCGTCGAGAGGTCCGGCCCCGCGTCGGTGAACAGGTCGGTCACCGCCTCGGTTATCGCGGTGTCGGCACTCTCGGCTTCGATTGCTTCGGCGCGGTCGGCGAAGGCGGCGAACTCCATCAGCGCCTCCTACCCGATTGGGCACTGTAAATCCAGCGTCACTCGACTGTGTACTCGACGGTGACATTCTCGCCGGCCGTCGACGACGCATACGGCCGGTCCGGTGACCCTGAATTGCTACCGAAGGGATAGTCGAGTTGCTGGTTCCCGTTGGTGTCCTGATGGGCGACGAGCACGATCGACTGGCCGGTCGACGGCGGCCTGTCAAGCGTTATCTGTACATCGCTGTGGGACCCCGACGGAAGGTACTCGGAGGTCCCGAGCACTCTACCGTCTTCCTCGAACTCCCTGACAACGATGAACCCACCCTCTGACAGCGATGCCGATTCGACCGTTATCTGGTCGCCGGAGACGGCTGGACTGGCGACCGTCATCGACGCGACCGGCGAGGACAGCAGGATGAACGCGACGTAGGCGACGCCCAGCAAAATCGCGGCGTGTTTCGCGCCGTCCTTGAGCGTCCCTTCGCCGAGCTGACCGCCGATGAAGCCGGTCAGGACCGCCTGAATGAGGGCGGTGTGGAAGAACACGAGCGTGTACGCGGCTTTGTCGACGCGACCGAAGCGAGCGAACTGGTCGACGTTGACGCCGAGGCGGTTCGACTCCCCGGCCGGCGTCGGTACGCTGGAGGGGAGGCTCGGGACGAGCACCTCTTGGACGGCAACGATGATGACCAGAAACACCAGGAAGGCGACGTAGATGACGACGAGGTAGGTAAGCATCTGCTGGCGTCGTCGCCGCTTCAGCCGGAGGTCGGCCCGCGACTGGGTCGCCGCGATGCGGAACACCGGGCCGAGCTGGCCGGAGGCGTGCATCGCGTGGGTCAGCAGCGTGACGATGCGCGTTATCGCTGTGGTCTGGACCCTGCGGCCGAACCGGACGAGCGCGTCGTCGACGTTCGCGCCCATCCTGATGTCGGCCCAGATGCGGTGCATCTCCTGCGTGAGGACGCCGATGTCACTGCCCCGGACCCGTCGGAGGCTCTCCACGACGGTCATCCCGGCTTCGTTCAGGCTCGCCAGCCGTTCGAGCAGGTCCGGTGTCGCGTTCTCGATACGGGACAGCCGCTGGGTGTAAATGAACCGCACTAGCGCGAACGGCGCCAGAACCAGCAGAACCGACTGGATAACGAGGTCATCGAGGATGCGGACATTAACAGACGACGTCTGGAACGCCACGGGGGAACGGACGAGCAACAGCACCACCGCGACGGGTATGGCAAGGTAGAGAACGTACACCGGGTTCCAGACGAGCGACTGGATCGGGGAGCTAAGTAGCTCCCGGAGCGACTTGATGCGGTCGTAGAACCGGAGGCGGAGCCAGTTCGCCTCGTCGGCCGGGACGACGCCGCCGTCAGTCAGGCCGGGCCGGCCGGTCCCTATGCTGGGTTTCCCGAGCGTCGCCGTTTCGTACCGGTCCAGAATATCCGTCGTCCCGCCGCTCCCGATTCCCAGCGACTGAAGCTTGCTATCGAGATATACCATGAACCCGACGTTGGCCAGCGGGATGACGAGATACGCCATCATCTGTAATAGCCAGAGCGTGTCCGTCGTCGTTAGACCGAAGACGAGCAGAATCGTCATCAGGAAGAGCACGGCGGCGACGAACACGGTGACGTACGCCTCGGCGACGGTGGCCAGCCGTTCCAGCAGGTCCTCCTGACGCTCGGCGGCTTCCTCCTGATGGCGCTCGTACTGCTCGCGAAGGAACGGGGCCAGCGACTGGCCGCTCTGGAGGACGCTGGAGAGGTTCTCGGTGAAGGTCTTGAACTGTTCGCTGGGAGTCCGCCGGGAGACGTGTTCGAGCGCCGTGATCATGTCCCGGCCGAACAGGTCCATCTCTCTGACGGCGACGCCGACCTCTCTGGCCGTGTCGCCATAGATCTCTTGATTCCGGGCCAGCACACGCATCACGTCGGGGAAGGACATTCCACCGCGGGAGAGCGCGTACATGAAGGCGATGGTGCGGGCCATCCCCTCGTCGATGTTCCGGCTCCGCACGTCTGCCTGGTTTTTCAGCCGTTCCCAGCGGTAGAGGTACGTGAGTCCGGCCGTCGCCGCGCCGGAAAGCACCCCGCCACCGATGAGGATGTAGAGCGTCTGTGTCGGCGTCAACACAAGTTCGAACGTGCGCAGGCCGAAGGCGGCCACCATGGTAGAGGGAAGTCCCTGCGCAAGCTCCACCAGCGCCGGCAGAATCAACAGCAGGCCGCCGATAGCGTACGCCCCGGTGATAGCTCCGCCAACGGCACCAGCACAGGCGTACACCAACGTTCTGGCAGCGTAGCCGCGGTAGGTCTCATCAACGTATGCGGCTTCGAGCTGGCGTTCCCGCTCGGGCGACTGGCCCACGTACCGGCCGCAGAGCCGTCGGGACAGCCGCGTGACGTTGCGGTCGAAGCGCTCGTTGACGGTGCTATAGCTGATAAGTCCGAGAATCCCGACGACGACGGCGAGCGGTGCCAGACCGAGCGGGTTCAGCGCCATGTCAGGCTATCGCGTCGTCGTCGATGTTTGCCATGACCTGCTCTTTGTCCGCGTAGTACTTGTTGACCATCGCCGTGAACTTCCGGTAGTCGGTGATGCCCTCGGACTGGAGATAGCGGAGGAACCGCTGGCGGTTGCGGAGTTCGGTCAGCAGCTCCGACTGCGTCCAGCCGCGCTCCTCGCGGATTTCGTCCAGTAGCTCGCTGTTGTTCTCAGAGAAGCGGTCCTCGGTGGCCCGCCAGTTGTACGTCGTCGAGTAGTCCAGTTCGCCGGTCCGCTGGTCGATCCCCTCGATCTCGGCGAGCGTCTTCGCACGACGGACACGCTCGTCGCCCGAGCGGGCCAGCACCTGGACACAGAGGATATCGAGGCTCTGGACCATCGGCCGTGGGACGTTGATCGGCTCGTTCTCCAGCCGATTGATGACCGTCTGGACCGAGTCCGCGTGCATCGTCGAGAACGTCGTGTGGCCGGTGTTCATCGCCTGAAACAGCGTGATAGCTTCCTCGCCACGAACCTCGCCGACGATGATGTACTCGGGTCGGTGCCGGAGTGCGGACCGCAGCAGGTCGTACATCGTGATGTCTGAGTCACCCAGCCGCTCGCGGGTCACCGAGGAGAGCCAGTTGTCGTGGTACAGCGACAGTTCACGGGTGTCCTCGATTGAGAGCACCTTCGACCGGGGTGGAAGGAACATCGCCAGCGCGTTCATCGACGTGGTCTTGCCAGCCGCCGTCCCGCCGGCGAAGATGAGCGACTTGTTGGACTCGATGGCAAGCCAGAGGTAGGCGAGCATCTCGACGGAGAACGTGCCGTACTCCAGCAGTTCGATGGGTGTGAACGGCTCGTCGGCGTACTTCCGGATGGTGAACGCGGAGCCACGAGGGGTCACTTCCTCGCCCAGCGCCAGCTCGATACGGGAGCCATCCGGGAGCGTCGTGGAGACAACAGGGTCCGAAACGGAGACGTGCCGCCCCGAGCGCTGTGCCAGTTGGATAACAAAGTCGTTCAGTTCGTCGGCGTCGTAGGCGATGTTCGTCTCGATGTCCGTGTAGCCGTCGTGGTAGACGAAGATGGGAAGGTTCGCCCCGTCACAGGAGATATCCTCGATGTCCGGGTCGTGCATCAGGGGGTCGATGTGACCGTAGCCCTGGAAGGAGCGGTGCAGGTAGTAAAACAGCCGGTAGAACGTCTCGGGCTCGATGACGACGCCGTACTCCTCCAGCCTGGCTTCGAGCTCCTCGGCGAGGATGCGCTCCGGGTCGGTGTCCACATCGTCACGGTAGATGAGCGGGATGCGGATGTCCTCGAACAGGCGGTCGAGCAGTTCCCGCTCGATGTCGCTCAGCGACGGCTCGACGACGTGGTACAGGTGCTCGTCGCGGTCGGGATCGTGATTGATAGAGGCGAAGGCGAACGGGGCGTTCAGCCAGTAGCGGTCGACCTCGTTGTAGCCGTCCAGACCGTCGAATTCGACCAGTGTCCCGTGGCGACTGGGGTCGTAGTTCGCCGTCGGAACTGCTGACCCGCTCAACACCGTCGCGGTCCGCGAGAGCCACGACTGGATGTGGCCGAGCGGGTCCGAAACGAAGTCACCGGGTTCGGGAGAGTCTGGGTTCGACATCGGTGGTGCAGTGGGGAGCAGACGGTGCTCCGCGGAATATACCTCTGCTATCGTATCCACCTACTTAAATTCGCTCGCCAAATTATCAGGAGTATAATCGCCAGCGGTCGGACGAACAGGACCGGACTGGCTGTTACGCCCGGTCGACGGTCAGCAGCAAATAGGCGAACACGAGGGCGACGAGCGCCCCGATGGGGACGGTGATACCGGGGAACGACGTGATGAATAGCCCGCTGGCCGCGAGCGTGAGGACGCCCACAAGTCCGAGCAGCCCGCCGAACAGTCGGACAGGGTCGACGGGCAGGCTCGCTTCGACGCGGTCCTCAGCGGCGTAGTAATAGAGGCTGAGGCCGAGCGGCAACAGGAAAACGGCCAGGGCCGCGACCCCGAGTGTCCCGGCGAGCGCAAGCGGCTCCGACTCCTGGAACGCGGCGACCTGCCACGCCCAGAGAAACGGCCGCTCTCCGGGGAGCGTCGCTCCGAAGATGAACTGGAACCGGAACGGGAGAAAGCGAAGCCCGACGACAGTGACCCCCTCGATCTCGAACAGCGACACCGACCACGGGGCCAGTCCCACGAGCCACGTCGCAAGCACCGCGAACTCGCCCGCGTACTCTGATTTTACCCAGGCCATACTACTGTCAGAGGGTAGGCCGGTCCGGTAAAAGCTACCGATACCAACAGTCGGTGCGCCGTTACGTTCATTTGGCCGGGCCACGTACCAGTAAACACCGGAATGAGGCGTGATTACTTTACCGTCGACATCCAGGCTTCGGCCACCGACAACGACGACCCGACGATCGCGATCGTGTACGACGGGCCGACAGGAGAGCTCCGCGAGCGCCTCACCAAAGTAGACAGCGGCACACTCGATGGCGAGGAGATCGACGTGACCTTCCGCCGCCAGCCAGAGAGCGACGGCGTGCTCTCGCTGACGAACCGACTCACCGGCGAGTACGTCTTCGAGGCGACAGCACCGACGGCGGACATCGACGCGCTCGTTTCCGCGGCGGACGCCCAAGAAGACCCACAGTTTACAGTCCGCCTCACCGACGGCGAAGGCGAGTCACGGACCTACGAGCTACGGACGCTGCTCGTCTACGACCACGACGGGAGCCTCCTGCGCGGGCAGAGCCTGATTCCCGGCGGCGTCGAGCTGTAGCCGGCCCGCTACAGCCGCTCGACAATCGCCGGGAGCACCTGCGTGACATCGGCGCGAAGCACGTGCTCCGCATTCGCGTCCCGCGGCGTCTCCTCGTAGTTTACCACGACCAGCGTACTGTCTCCCTCAGCCGCTATCTTCGGCAGGAGCGACGCCGGCTGGACCGACAGCGACGACCCAACCGCCAGAAACACGTCACTGTCCCGTGCGAGACGCTGGGCCTCGTTCATCGCCACGTCGGGCATGGCTTCGCCGAACAGCACCACATCGGGCCGGTAGACGCCGCCGCAGTCACAGCGTGGCGGCAAGTCGCTGCTTTCGGCGGCCTGTTCGAATACCGCTTCCGCGTCCCGTCGGTGGCCACAGTCGTCACAGACCACACGCCGATGGGTTCCGTGCAGTTCGACGACCCGGTCCGTTCCGGCGGCGTCGTGCAGCCCGTCGATGTTCTGCGTGAGCACGGCGTCGAGGTGGCCGTCCGCTTCAAGCGCCGCCAGCGCCTCGTGGGCGGCGTTGGGTTCGGGGTCTAAATCGCCGTAGATAGCCTCTCGCAACGAGAGTCGGTCCTCCCAGAAGCCCGCCGGATCGGCGTCGAGCCGACGGCGGTGGAAGTCGGCCGGGTCGTGGCGCTCCCAGATACCGTCGTCGCCGCGGAAGGAGGGGATGCCCGACGCCGTCGAGACGCCCGCGCCGGTGAGCGCGACGCCGGTTTCAGCGGTACGAAGCGCTTCGGCCACAGCACCGAGCGTCTCGTCGGCGACACCCTCAGCTCCGTGTCTGTCGTCGGCCATACGCTCACTTCGGGGTACGACGCTGTGGGTTTATCGGATTGTACCTGATTGCGGGGGCGACTGTGGACGTGCCCTCGTGTCCCGAGTCTCCGTACTGTATCATAGCACTGCGTGCGCATATCTCGCTCTCGACACCCACAGTAAACTGGGACCATCCTCGCTTGGTCGCAGGAAGAGAAACGGACGGATTTAAATCGCCACCGCTCGCCTTTCTGCATGACATGCGCTTGCACGAATACCAGGCGAAGCAAGTCTTCGCTGACGCGGGCATCCCGACGCCTGCCTCGCAGCTGGCCGAGACAGTAGATGAGGCCGTCGACGCGGCCGAGGAGATCGGATATCCGGTCGCCATCAAGGCACAGGTCCACGTAGGCGGCCGCGGCAAGGCCGGCGGCATCAAGCTCGTCGAGTCCAAGGAGGAGGCTCGCGAGGCCGCCGAGGACATCATCGGGATGGACCTCAAGGGCTACCACGTCTCGAAAGTGCTCGTCGAGGAAGCCGTCGACTTCGTCAACGAGCTGTACGTCGGCGTGACGATGGACCGCGGCGAGGGCCGCCCCGTCGCGATGGTCTCGACGAAAGGTGGCGTCAACATCGAGGAGGTCGCCGAGGAGGACCCCGACGCCATCGCCCGCGAGCACATCGACCCGGCCTTCGGAATGCACCCCTTCCAGGCCCGGAAGGTCGTCTACGAGGCCGGCGTCGACCGCGAGGTCGCAAACGACGTGGCGAGCGTTCTCACGACGCTGTACCAGCTCTGGGACGACCGCGACGGCGCTGACACGGAGATCAACCCGCTGATGATCACCAGCGACGACGAGGTCATCGCGGCCGACGCCGTCATGAACATCGACGGCGACGCCCTGTTCCGCCAGCCCGAAATCGCCGAGATGGGCGAAGAAGCAGCGGAAGGCGACGAACTCGAACAGAAGGCCGACGAGTACGGCTTCGACTACGTCCGACTCGACGGCAACGTCGGTATCATCGGCAACGGTGCGGGCCTCGTGATGACGACGCTGGACCTCGTCGACTACTACGGCGGCGAGCCCGCTAACTTCCTCGACGTCGGTGGCGGCGCGAAGGCGGACCGGATCGCAAACGCGCTCGATATGGTGTTCTCCGACGACAACGTCGATTCGGTCGTGTTCAACATCTTCGGCGGCATCACCCGCGGCGACGAGGTCGCCAACGGCATCAATCAGGCGCTCGAGCAGTTCGACGAGATTCCGAAGCCAGTCACCGTCCGACTCGCAGGGACCAACGCCGAGGAGGGAATGGAGATTCTGAACGAGGATCTGGTGACGGTCGAGCATACGCTGGAGGACGCCGTCCAGCGTGCGGTCGAGTACGCAAAGGAGGTGGAAGCATGAGTGTTCTAGTCGACGAAGACACACGCGTCGTTGTACAGGGAATCACCGGCGGTGAAGGGAAGTTCCACACCGAGCAGATGCTGGAGTACGGCACGAACGTCGTCGCCGGGGCAGTGCCCGGCCGCGGTGGTCAGGAGGTCGCTGGCGTGCCGGTGTTCGACACGGTGCAGGGCGCGGCCCGCGAGGCTGACGCGAACGCCGCCGTCGTGTTCGTGCCGCCGGCCTTCGCTGGTGATGCCTGCTTCGAGGCGCTCGATGCGAAGGGTATCGACCTCGTCGTCGCCATCACCGAGGGCATCCCGACGCAGGATATGGCTCGAGTCTACCGCAAACTGCAGGAGACCGACACGCACCTTGTCGGTCCGAACTGCCCCGGCGTCATCACGCCCGGCGTCGCCAAGCTCGGCATCCTCCCGGGGAACATCTTCTCCGAGGGGAACGTCGGCCTCGTCTCCCGCTCGGGGACGCTGACCTACCAGGTCGTCGACAACCTCACCAACCGCGGTATCGGCCAGTCGACGGCCATCGGTATCGGCGGCGACCCGATCATCGGGACGGACTTCATCGGCGCGCTCGAACAGTTCGAGGCCGACCCCGACACCCACGCCGTCGTCATGTGCGGCGAGATCGGCGGCGAGGACGAGGAAGAAGCCGCCCGCTACATCGGCGAGCACATGGACACGCCGGTCGCCGGCTTCATCGCCGGTCGGACCGCACCGCCCGGAAAGCGCATGGGCCACGCCGGCGCTATCGTCTCCGGCTCCGGTACCGGGACCGCGCAGTCGAAGATTACCGCGCTTGAGGACAACGGTGTCCCGGTCGGTGACACGCCGGAGGAAGTCGCCGACCACGTCGAAGACCTGCTGTAGGGCACCGTCGGTTTCTTATCACCTGTTTTCGTAATATCAGGGGATGACGCCTGCTCGTGGGACTGTCTATCTCGTGGCCGGTAGCGGAGTGACTGAGCTCGCTGAGGCACTTTCCGAAGCACTGACCACGGACGGGGTAACAGCCGAGGCAATCCCAGATACGAGCGACGTACAGGACCGGCTGAGTGACGGGGATATCAGGGGTGTCGTCATCAGTGATGACGGTGATTACGACGGGGTTGCGGTATTCGAGGAGCTACGGGCGGCGGCCACCGATATTCCGATTGTACTCGTCGGGATCGACCCCGATCCGGACCGGGTCACCGAAGCGCTCCGGGCCGGCGTCACTGAGTATGTGACCGGGGAAACGCCGGCATCGCTGCTGGCCGCGAAGCTCGAAGCGTACGCGACCCGGTGGCCGACTGACTGGTGGGTCGGTGCCAGCCAGTGGGACGAGATCTCAAGCGGCATCTCTCACGACGCGAAGAACCCGCTCAACGTCGTCATGGGTCGGTTAGAGCTACTCGACATCGGTGAGCCCCACGAAGATGCATTGCTTCGGTCCGTCAACCGGGTCGAGTCGCTGCTTACCGACCTGTCTCGCATCGGAAGCATCGGACGCCCCGTTTCGGAGACCGAGTCGCTCTCGCTGGCGGATGTCGCCACTGAGGTCTGGGCCACCGCGAGCTACGAAAACGCGGCGCTTGAGGTGGTGACAGACACAGCTGTCGACGCCGAAAACGACCGACTGCAGTTGCTCCTTCGCGAGCTGTTCGACAACGCCGTCGCTCACACTGAGGGACCGGTGACTGTCACTGTCGGTGCCACCGAGTCGGGGTTCTACGTGGCCGACGACGGCCCGGGTATTCCCGAATCGGACCGCGACAGCGTGTTCGAACAGGGATTCGGGACAACACGGGAAGGCGAGGGGTACGGGCTGTTCCTCGTCGACACCGCAGCGCGGGCACACGGGTGGACGGTGTCGATTGGGGACAGCGAATCCGGCGGCACGCGGATCGACGTGACGACAGCATAGCGGTTTTCACCCATAATCGCTGTCGGTCTCTGGAAGACGGCGGCCGCTCTGGTCCTGAACTGGCTGTTGCCGTGATGTGTACGTAGCTAGTCGGCCCCTCAACCATTACTGTCCAAGATATGAGATGTATGTGGTGCCGAAAACCGACGGACGGCGGCCGACCCGAACCTTCCGTCAACGGAAAGAAGCGGCCGTGAACGTTCCGGTATCGCTATAAGGGATGAATCTGTAGTTTCGAATATGCCTCATATTTGTCGGAACTGCAAGCGGACCTTCGGCACAGAACTCGAACTCGAACTCCATCGCGACACATGTTCGGACGGGCAGCTCTACTGCGACGAATGTGGTGACCGGTTTACCGAGCGAGCGGCCACGGAGGACGGCTGGCACTATCGATGTCCGAATGACGACTGTGACGGCACCGGGATCGACGACGACATCCACAAAGTATCGGACGCACGCGTAACCAAACAGTAGCTGGCAGGAAGAACAGACCGAGCTAGCAGTGCGGTGGACGACAGCGCCGGGAAACACGCCGCACACCTGTTCCGGTGGCCAGCAGATGTAAATGCACGTCTAACAAATCGATGCGGAAGTGACAGACCCAGATCGCCGCTCAGATCGCCTGCCAGCCCTTATTCAGGGAGTCGGGTGGCTGCTCCTCCTCGGAGGCGTCGGTAACTATTTTTATTTCTCTGATTCCGGACTACCAGTTCTTTTCACTGCTGATTTCGTGGTCAGTATGCTGGCAATCGTCCCGTTTGCAGTGGCGATCATCGTCGGTGGGTTCTGGCTCAGTAACTCGGAGATCGATCCGGACCACTATCGGCGTATCGGGGTCTGGTTCGCTGGCGGACTCATCTCTTTTCTACTGTTGAATGTGGTGATGATTTTCACCTGGCCGACGGGGTCGCTGAGTGAAGACATCGGCTGGGCGCTGTTCGCGGCTATCGTCGGCGGCTTTGGTGGCCTCATGATGGGTATCTTCGAAGCGCGTGCGATATTCCGAGCCGTCGAGGCCGAGCGACAGCGACTCCGCCGGGAGGCCATCGAGCAGCGAAACGAACGCCTCGACGAGTTCGCGGCCGTCGTGGCACACGACCTCCGGAATCCGCTCAACGTCGCGTCAGGTCAGCTCGAACTCGAACGAATGGACCGCGACTCGGAACACCTGGAGACGGCTGCGACAGCGATGGATCGGATGGAAACGCTCGTCGACCGGACGCTGACGCTGGCTCGAAGCGGACACGTGATCAGTGATACGGAGGCCGTTGCTCTCGGGGAACTGGTCGATAGCTGTTGGGAGGCTGTGCCGACGGCGAATGCGACGCTACAAAACGAAATGACAGCTGTCATCGACGCCGACCCGGATCGGCTCCGCCACCTGTTTGAGAACCTGTTTCGGAACGCCGTGGAGCATGGCGCCACGGGCAGTCGGACACAGTCCGGCGACAGTGCAGAACACGGTTCAACAAGCAGCCGACCGGCGGCTGATGACGACCTCGAACACGGCAGTGCTGACCTGACGATTCGTGTCGGCGAGATGGCTGGGGGGTTTTACGTCGCGGACGATGGCTCCGGAATCCCGGCTGAGATGCGTGATGCGGTGCTCGACGACGGCTACACCACAACTGACGGCGAAGGCGGGCTGGGGCTGGCGATCGTCCAGCGCATCGTCGAAGCCCACGGCTGGGAAATCGACGTGACCGAGAGCGATCGGGGCGGGACACGCTTCGAGATTACGGACATCACGAGGATGGACAGCCCCGAGGAAGACACCGACACACGCTCGAAGACGCCAATACAGTCCTGACGGGTCGGTGCGATCGCTGACTACGCGTCGCGCTGCTGTGCCAGCGCGGTGATTCGCCGGCACGCTCGGGCACACACCGGAGCGTAGCCAGTCGCCAGCGGGGGGATTTCGAACCCGACGACGGAGCCGTCGGCCCGTTCTTCGACGAAGTGACCTGTCGCGGGGAGCCGTGCGACGTTCCACGTCCAGCGGTACGGTGCACACGCAGTCACCTCGAACGGGAGCCACACCGCGCCGGCAACGCGAACGCGGCCGGCCGTCCCGTCATCGATGTACCGATCTGTCGTCTCGACGGCTGTGACCGACGGCCCCCAGTCCGACCAGCAACCGGTGTCGGTCAGGACATCCCACACGGTGTCGACCGACGCGTCGGCGTCGTGCCGGACGAGAAGGCGTCGTCCGTCCGGTGTTTTCTCAAGCGAAACACTGTTGATGCCAAGTTCGAGAGCCATTATCAGAAGCAATAGGCCGGAGCCAAGGTATAGGTTAGTTCACCCACAACCAATCGGCAGATGATTGACGCCCGGGATATTCGGAAGGAGTACGGCGGTTTCGTCGCTGTACAGGGCAGTTCGTTTTCGGTCGACCGCGGCGAGGTGTTCGGTATCATCGGGCCGAACGGGGCCGGCAAGACGACGACGCTGAAGATGCTCGCGGGCCTGCTGGAGCCGACGAGCGGCTCCGCCGAGATAGCGGGGCTCGACACCGAGACCGCGGAGATGCGCCAGCAACTGGGTTTTCTGCCCGAGGAATCGCCGCTGTACGAGGAGATGACACCGATCTCCTATCTGAAATTCTTCGCCGATCTCTACGACGTGGACCCGGACGTGGCCGAGGAGCGGATGCACGACACGCTGGACGAACTGGAACTCGAACACCGCGACCGGAAGCTCGGCGACATGTCCAAGGGGATGAAACGGAAGGTCGCCATCGCCCGCTCGCTCATCAACGACCCTGACGTGCTCATCTACGACGAACCGGCGTCGGGGCTGGACCCGCTGACGACGAACTACGTCATCGAGTTCACCGAACAATTGGCGAAAGAGGGGAAAACCATCGTCTTCTCGGCCCATAATCTCTTTCACGTCGAATCTATCTGTGACCGGGTCGTCATAATGAACGAAGGAGAGATCGTCGCCCGCGGCGATCTCGAAGAACTCCAGGCCGAGTACGGCCACACGCGGTATCACGTCTACACGACCGTCGACGTCCCCGAAGCGGTGCAAGAGAACGGGTCCTACAAGCGCGTCGTCGAGAGCATGGACGCCGTCGAGGAGACGCGTGAGCGGGCCGAGGCCAATGGTGGTGACGTGGTTGACATACGAACAGAGGAATCCAGCCTTGAGGAGGTGTTCCTCAACGTCGCCGAGGCCGGCACGCGCGGCACGCGGTACGTCGAGGAGGACGCGGAGTAGATGCAACTGGATAAGCTCCTGCGCGTCGCGAAGTGGGAGGTAACAAAAAACGCCGGTGGCGTCGACAAGCGGACCATCGTCGTGATGGCGCTATCCCTCGTTGCGATGGGGGCGGTCGCAGCAATAGCTGTCAGTGGTGGCACCGGTGCGGGGATGGACGACGGCATCTACCGGATCGGCGTTGACGACGACAGTCCGTACTACGGCGTCGCAGCCGATGACTCGACGTTCGATATCCGTGAGCCAGACCCTGCTGCCGTCGAGCGACACCAACAGGAACTCCTGTACCGGGGGACCCAGCTACAGAGCGTTCCGCGAACGGCCAAAGAGCGAGCCGCGCTCACCGAACTCCGCGACAGCACGGCGCAGTACAACGATCGAACACTCGCTCGGGACGACAACCAGACCGCCGCGTTCCCCGTTTCTGTGACGCTTGTCTACGAGCAACAGTCGGGGAGCAGCCAGCTCGACCCCCGAAGCGGCGACGGCAGTGACGGGTCGGGTTCCTCTGCCGGGGGCTCCGACGCTTCGGACGGGAGTGGATCGAGTACCGGTGGCAGTGGTGACGGTTCAGATACGGGTGGTACTGGTGGGTCAGCCGCGAGCGGCGGCGGTGACGGCGGAACCGCCGGTGGCAGTGGTGCAAACCTCGGCGCTATCGGCGCACGGTTGACCGGCGACGTGCAGGGTGGCACCCCCTCCGATATCTCGCCGCCGTTCCCCTTCGAGTCGCTCGTGCTCGCCTTCCTCTACATCGTGCCGATGAACTTCGTCATCCAGGCCTACGGTTCGTCGATGCTCTCGGAACGATTGAACCGCCGGGGTGAACTCCTACTGGTGACGCCGGCCTCGCGGGGCGATATCATCGGCGGCAAGACGCTCCCGTACCTTGCGGGCGCTGTCGGCGTGGCGGCGCTCATCACCGCGGCGCTACGGTTCGGAAATATCGCGCCGGCAGGGAGTTACGTCGCGGTGCTGGCGGTGGTCCCGCTCGTCGTTCTCTTCCTCTCTGCGACGTTCTGCGGGGCGATGTTCGCCCGCTCGTTCAAGGAACTCACCTTCGTGACGGTGACGATCACGGTGACGCTGACCTCCTACGCGTTCGTCCCGGCTATCTTTACAGACGTGACTCCCATCGCGCTCATCTCACCGCTGACGCTGGTCGTGTTGGACCTGACTGGCCAGTCTGTGGGGCTCTCGTCGTTCGTTTTCTCGACGGTCCCACCGCTGCTGACTGGACTGGTGCTGTTCGGTCTGGGAGCCGGTCTCTACCGGGAAGAGGACATGTTCACCCAGCGACCGATTCCGCTGAAAGTGCTCGATGCGCTGGCCGGTGGTATCAACTCCCGCCGGAGCGCGCTGAAGATGAGTATCGTCCTGTTACCGCTGGTCATCGTCGCCGAGCTGGGGGCCATCGCGTTCCTGTTCGTCCTCGACTCGGTGTCGCTGAACGTCTTCGGGACGAACCAGTCGCTCGGCATCGTGCTGGTGCTTGGCGTCATCGTCGTCATCGAGGAACTGGCAAAGAGTCTGCACGTCTACGCCGGCTACGAGCACGCCCGCTACGAGCGGACGCTCCGGTCGGCGCTCGGCGTCGGTGCGCTCTCCGGGCTCGGCTTCTTCATCGGCGAGAAAGGACTGCTTATCGCCAGGCTGTCCGACCTAGAGAGTCTGCCTATCGGTGAGGCGGCCTTGCAGGGCGCAACGTTGCCCGCTGGCCTGCCGCTGTGGGTTGCGGGGCTGCTGTTCCTGCTGCCGCTGGCGTTGCACACGGTGACAGCAGCCATCTCATCGGTCGGCGCGAGCCGCGGGCGACGGGCCTACGTCGCTGCGCTAAGTGCGGCTATCGTGATTCACTTCGCCTACAATTTCGCGGTGGTGAGCACCCTTGTCTGATGATCGCCCACTCTGGCGCGACCCGCGAGTCGTCGTCGCCCGGCGAGACGTGCGGTCGCTGTCCCGCGAGAAGACCATCGTGCTGGCGTTGCTCATTCAGTTGTTCGTCGCGGGGTTCTCCTCGTTCCTCGTTGTCGGTCTCACCTCGTTGTACGACCCCAGCTCGGTCGCAGCCGGCGAGGTAGAGATGGCCGTCACCGGCGACGCCCGCGAGGAACTGGAGGCCGCGGCCGCTGAACAGGACGGGACCAGTGTCACGGCCTTCGAGAGCGAGGCTGCCGCACAGCGGGCGTTCGACCAGCGTCAGGTAGATGCAATACTGCGCGGCGAGTATGTTCCGTCGACACGCGGCCCGGGGGAGCAAATACAGGTCACTGCCGTCGTCCCCGAGGGAAGCATCCGGTCGACGCTAATCGTTGTCGAAGTGCGCCGGGTCCTCAGCGCGCTGGAACGTCAGGAGCGACTGGAGCGGACACCGTACCTCGACCAGCCGCCCGTGCCGCTCCCGGACACCGTCAGCGCGAGCCAGTACTTCGGGTTCACCTACACCATTCTGATTCCGCTGTTGCTGTTCCTCCCGCCGTTCATTAGCGGCTCGGTGGCCGTCGATACCGTCACCGAGGAGATCGAGCGGGGTACGATGGAACTGCTCCGCGTGGCCCCGGTATCGCTGCTTGATATCATTGACGGGAAAGCCCTCGGAATGGTGTTGCTTGCCCCTGCACAGGCGATGCTGTGGCTCGCGCTGCTGTCGACGAACGGCATCGCGGTTTCGAACCCCGCGGCGATTCTGCTGTTCATCACCGCAGTCACCGTCGTCGTCGTGACGCTCGGCGTCGTGCTGGGTATCACGCTCCAGAACCGTCGCCCCGCGCAGTTGCTCTTCTCCGTGCTCACACTCGTGCTGTTCGGCGGTGCCGTTCTCCTCCCGGAGCACCCGGCAACCACGGTGGCGAAGCTTGCGGTCGATAGTCCGACGCTGCTGACCTACGGCCACGTCGGCGGCGCGGTCCTGCTGGCGGTCGCCGGCTACGCTGTGGCCAGACTGTACATCGGGCGGGTCGCAGCGGAGTCACTGTAACCGACGCCGAACCTTTTTCGCTGCCCAGAACGCGAACCAGAACATGGAGTACACCACACTCGGGTCGACTGGCATGGAGGTCAGCCGGCTCTGTCTGGGCTGTATGAGCTTCGGAACCTCGGAGTGGCGTGACTGGGTACTCGACGAAGACGAGAGCCGCGAGGTCATCGAGCGGGCCATCGACCTCGGCATCAATTTCTTCGATACCGCCAACATGTATTCGATGGGCGAGTCCGAGCGTGTCCTCGGGACCGTTCTTGACGACTACGACCGCGACAGGCAGGTCGTTGCGACGAAGGGGTACTTCCAGATGGACGAGGACAACCCCAACTCTGGCGGGCTTTCGCGGAAGGCCATTGAACAGGAGTTGTCGAACTCGCTGGACAGGCTTGGGATGGACACCGTCGACCTCTACCAGATCCACCGCTGGGATTACGACACGCCCATCGAGCAGACGCTCCGGGCGCTGGACGACGCCGTCAGACGGGGCCAGGCGCGCTACGTCGGCGCGTCGTCGATGTGGACCCACCAGTTCGCAGACGCGCTTCAGACGAGCGAGCACGAGGGGCTGGAACGGTTCGAGACGATGCAGAACCACTACAATCTGCTGTACCGCGAGGAGGAGCGCGAGATGCTGCCGCTGTGTGACAAAGAGAACGTCGGCGTGATGCCGTGGAGCCCGCTGGCTCGGGGCTATCTCACCCGCCCACACGAGCAGGTCGAGAAGACCGTCCGGGGCGAAACGGACGATTACGCCCGCGAGCACCCCTACTTCGAGGGCAACGGCCGCGAGGTCAACGAGCGAGTGCAGGAACTGGCCGACGAGTACGACGCCTCGATGGCACAGATAGCGCTGGCCTGGGTGCTCGACAAGGAGTGGGTCGATGCACCGATTATCGGGACGAGTAGCCTCGACCACCTCGAAGAAGCAGTCGCAGCGCTTGAAATCGACCTCTCAGAGAGTGACGTGGAATGGCTGGAAGCACCGTACGAGCCGGTTCGTGTGTCGGGCCACGAGTAACACTATCGGCTGTCCGTTCGTGGGAGCTTCGCCGCCCCCAGCGAGTGTCCTGAAACCGGTATAGACAGCGATCTATCCCGCCGAAATGGTTAATATGCAGTGACATAAAGACCTAGATTGAGGAAAGGTACCAATGACCAACGCTCGGGGACCGGGCAGCGAGACACTCGAGGAGACCACTGGCAGTGACGCCTGTGTCTGCTCAATAGGGAACACAGTCGAGCATTACGTGACCGGAATACTGGGGCTTGTTGCGACGCTCGTCGTCGGTGTGCAGGCGTATCCGTGGTTTCAGTCCGTCGCTGGAACCACGACCTACCTCGGATCGACGTGGCTGGTGTTCAGTTTCGCCACGATATGGCTCGTCTGCTGGATCGCACTGGAACTCGCCTGGGAGTGGCGTGCCGGACGCATACACCTGCTGTAGCGGATAGTCAGTCGCGAACGCCGGCCGCGACTCGTTGCATCCCTTCGAAGTCGTCGTCGGAGTAGGCGATGAGTCGCACGTCTGTCAAGGATTCGGGCTGATATTCGTCGATGACCGTGCAGATAATTCTGATGCCCTCCTCGAAGTCGAATCCAGCGATTCCACAACCGATGGCCGGGAGAACTATCAACTCGCAGTTCAATGCGTCAGCTTCCGCCAGTGTGTTCTGGGTCGCGTCGCGGATGCTTTCAGCGGTCGACTGGCCGCCCGGCGGCATTGCAGCGGCATGGATGACGTACTCGGCGTCAAGGTCGTACGCGTCGGTCGTGGCGACACTGCCGAGGTCGACCGGTCCTTTCGCGACGGCCTCGTCGTTCAGGCCCGACCCAGCGGCGCGCTTGAGCGCCCCGGCGACGCCGGAGCCCATCCGCAGGCTCGTGTTCGCCGCGTTGACCAGTGCGTCCGCCGACTGTGAAGCGATGTCGCCCTGGATTACCTCGAACTCCATACGCGAGGCTGCGGGTGGGACGGTGAAAGTTTTAGCGCCGACACGGCCGGACGGCGCTCATTGGTGTCTGTCATCGCGCCCCACGACAGGCAGAAACCCGTCTGGTCCCAACAAACAGGTATGGACCTGCTGACGATGACGTGGCGGGATGTGGGGTTCATGCACTGGCCGGTCGAGCCCGACATTGTCCAGCAAACGCTGCCGGACGGGCTCAATGTCGACACGTACGACGGGCAGGCGTGGCTCAGTGTGGTCCCGTTCCAGATGGCGGACATCAGACCGCGCGGCAGTCCCATCGGGCGGTCCTTTGGCGAGCTAAATCTCCGGACCTACGTGGTCGCCGACGGGACGCCGGGGGTGTACTTTTACAACCTCGACGCCGACGACCGCCTCAGCGTCACGCTGGCCCGGAAGCTGTTCCAACTGTCTTACTACAGGGCGTCGATGCAGGTCCGGACCGACGGCGACAGCGTCGAGTTCCGAAGTCGCCGGACCAGTTCGCGCGCACCACCGGCGGATTTCCACGCCACCTACGAGCCGACTGAGGCACCGTCGACGCCCGAACCGGGCTCGCTGGAGTCGTTTCTGGTGGAGCGGTACCGGTTCTACGCCGCGAGCGACGACGGGACGGTGTATTACGCCGACATCGACCACGAGCCGTGGCCACTCCAGCGTGGGCAGTCAGATATCCGGACGAACGGGCTGTTCGCCGCGTCGGGGTTCGACAGACCCGACGGCGACCCGCTCGTTCACTACTGCGCCGAGATTCCGGTGACTGCCGGGCGGCTTCACCGGCTTGATGGGGTTGCCCAGTACACTGATTAACGTGTCGGCCCCAGTGAGGATGTGGTCGCCCTCCGCCCGCTGCAGGTCACGCTTGACGACGTCTGCTTCTGTCACTGGCCGGTCTCCGAGGCAGCGGTGCAGGTGGCAGTCCCCGACTGGCTCACCGTCGAGACAGCCGACGACGACGCCTGGGTGTCAGCCGTCACGGCGACCGTTGACCGTGTCGAAACGTTCGGTATCGAGGTCGCCGGACCGTCGGAGTTGCTCACGGTTCGGACCTACGTCCGCGGCCCGACCGGCCAGCGCGGGGTCTGTGTGCTAGGGCTGTTCGGTGACGACAGGCGGACAGCGACAGCGGTTTCGGAGCTGTTTCGTATCACGGTTGGTGATGCCGTCCCGCGAACGCTCCCGACGGCCGACCGTCGGCGGGTCCTTGACGCCGGGGAGCGACGACTGTTCGAATGCCGGTACACAGTCAGTGGTGGCCGGGCGGCGATTCCACCGGACTCGCTGGCTTCCTTCCTCGTCGACCGACAGCGATACTTCACGACCGGTCGTTTCGGGACGCACCTCGTCGGCAGCGTCGGTCACGACCCGTGGCGACTCGACCGCGTTGACGCGACTGTGACCGGATCTGTTCTTCCGCTGGTTGACATATCTGCTCGCGAGGCAGAGCCGTTAGTCCATCACAGTCCTGGGCTTCGAGTTTCGATTGCCCCACCGGTGCCGCCATAGCCGGGACCAGCGGGCAATCTGGCTCCCTTGAAATATAAGTACGGACAGACCGTTGGGAGGATAAGGACCCAGCCGCCCATATGACATCTGAAACTAATATACGAACGCTTGTTGTTGACGACAGCGATTTTTTCGCGGAGATGACCGCTGACACGCTCACCCAACAACACGGCATCGAGTCCGTTGCTGCGAACAGCGCTGCGGAAGCGCTGGAACGGCTCGACGGGGGCGGGTTCGACTGCGTCGTCAGTGACTACGAAATGCCCGAAATGGACGGGCTGGAACTCCTTGAGGCGATCAGGGAGACAAACCCCTCTATCCCGTTCATTCTGCTGACTGGGCGGGGGGACGAAGAGACGGCAAGCGCGGCTATTGCGGCGGGGGTCGCCGACTACCTCCTAAAGCTCGAAGTCGTCGAAGACAAGCAGTACGGTCGGCTTGCAAACCGTATCGAGAACGTCGTTTCACAGGAGCGAACCCGCAAGAAGTTCGAATCGCTTGTGTCGGACTCGCCGGACGGTATCGTTCACCTGACGACTGACGGGACTATCCTCTCAGTGAACCCCTCGATGGCACGCAGACTGGGTGCCGACGCCGACGCGCTCGTCGGACAGCAATTGAGCGAAGTGATGGACAGCGAGGCGGCCAACCAGCGTCTCGAAGCCGGAAAGAGCGCAGTCGAAAACGGGACCGCGACACGCTCCGAGGACGCCGTCGGGGGACGACATTATCACAACCAGTATATCCCCGTCGACAGCCATCGCAAGTCGGATACCTTCCAGTTAGTCTCACGCGACATCACTGAACGCGTCGAGCGTCAGCGGGAACTGGAACGCCAGAACGAGCGGCTCGAAGAGTTCGCCAGCGTCGTCAGCCACGACCTGCGGAACCCGCTGAACGTCGCTCAGGGCGCGGTCGACCTGCTCACGGAGCCAGACGATCGCGAGGAGGCCGAACTGGTCGCCAAGATCGACCGATCGCTGGACCGGATGGGCTGTATCATCGAGGACGTACTCACGCTGGCGCGGCAAGGCCAGACGGTCAGCGATCCACAGGAGACGGAGCTATCGACGCTGGCGTCGACCGCGTGGACCTGGATCGAGGCTGAACAGGCATCCATGTCGGTCGAGTCAAGCACGGAACTCGCCGCTGACAGCGGGCGCGTGCAGGACCTGCTGGCGAACCTGTTCCGGAACGCCATCGAACACAACGACGGTGACGTCGAGATCGAGATCGGGCTGCTGGAGTCCAACGACGGCTTCTACATCGCAGACAACGGCGAAGGTGTCGAGGGCGACGCCGAGGACGTGTTCGAGATGGGGTACTCTTCGACGAAGGACGGAACCGGGTTCGGCCTGGCTATCGTCGAACAGGTCGCTGAGGCCCACGGCTGGGAAGTATCACTGACTGATAGCGACAGCGGCGGGGCGTGCTTCGAGGTGACAGATGTCGAACTACACGACTGAGACGGACTTTTCACTGGCGGATCCCGAGTAGTGGTAATGACAGTCGCGGGGGCCATTATCGACTTGGATGGAACGGTGTACCACGGAGACACGCTGTTGCCGGGGGCGGCGTCGGCAATTGACGTGTTCAGGGAGCGCGGCCTGGGAATCTGCTTTTTTTCGAACAACCCAATCCACGACGGGAGCGAGTACATCGAGCGGTTGCGGGGAATGGGTATCGACGCCCGCGAGGGCGAGGCCTGTTCCTCCGGTGTCGTCACCCGTGAGTATCTCAACGGGTCCCATGCGGGTGACGACGTGTTCGTCATCGGGAGTGAACCGCTCCGCAGTATGGTCACGGAGACAGAGGCACGGCTGGTCGAAGACCCTGCTGAGACTGACGTGTTACTGGCCTCTTGGACGGATGACTTCCACTACCACGACATGGTCGACGCGCTCCGGGCCGTCGAGGACGACACTGTCTTCCTCGGGACTGACCCGGACCGGACGTTCCCCGGTGAAGACGGCGACCCGGTCCCCGGTTCCGGGGCGATAATCAACGCCGTCGCCGGCGTCATCGAGCGGGACCCGGACCGGATTCTCGGGAAGCCGTCAGAGATTGCCGTTCAGGCGGCGCTAGAGCGACTGGACTGTGCGCCGGCGGATTGTCTCATCGTCGGGGACCGGTTAGAGACGGACATCGCAATGGGCGAGCGGAACGGCATGACAACAGTCCTTGTCCGGACCGGCGTGTCCAACGAACGGTCGCTGGAACGGAGCGCCGTGACGCCAGACTACGTTATCGATTCACTGGCGGACATCGACGAAGTGCTTGCGTCGCTGGACGTGTGACACGAAACTGGTAATTCACCTGCGACTTTATTTCGACGGCGACCGTAGCTCTCGTTGGTGTTTCCAATGGGCAAAGACATCCTCATGATCGTCGGCGATTTCGGCGAAGACTACGAAATAATGGTGCCGTTCCAGGCGCTGCAGATGGTCGGCCACGAGGTCGACGCGGTGTGTCCCGACAAAGCGGCCGAGGAGACCATCAAGACAGCGATACACGACTTCCGCGGCGACCAGACCTACATGGAGTCCCGCGGCCACGACTTCGTCCTGAACGCGACGATGGCCGACGTGACTCCCAGCGACTACGACGCACTCGTCGTCCCCGGCGGTCGCGCCCCCGAGTATCTCCGGACGTACGACGAGGTGCTGGACGCGGTACGGCACTTCTTCGAGGAGGACAAACCGGTCGCGGCACTGTGTCACGGCCCGCAGATTCTCGCTGCCGCCGACGTATTGGACGGCTACGAGATGACGTCGTACCCGGCCTGTCGCGCCGAGTGCGAGGCCGCCGGCTGTTCGTGGGTCGACGAAGTAGTCACCGATGGCAACCTCGTCACCGGCCAGGCCTGGCCCGACCATCCCGAGTGGCTCGCGCAGTTCATGGACTTGCTCGGGGACGACGTGTCCCACGGCGAGCCCATCCCCGCCGACGACTGAGGCAACACAAGTTTAGACGGATTCATAACAAACAAATAACTTGGCCGTTTCCCTCCGTTGAGGCGGGTGGGAACTGGCATAGTGCACCATTACGTTCGCCCGCCTCGTTTTCGACGACTGTAGCAAGTGATAGAGACTAGTAACTGGCTGCGACCACTGGTATGGAGCCGACTACGTGTCACGGTGGCACCGGATTTGTTATGCTGAGGAGAGAACAGTTGTGTGTAATGCCCTCCAACACTTCACCGCGAGACGACGATCACGGCTGTCCGAAGTGCGGCCACACCGGTACCGACGTGGGTAACATCTCGACCACCGCCGGCGGCTTCTCGAAGATGTTCGACATCCAGACGAACCAGTTTCAGGTCGTCACGTGTACGAACTGTGGCTACTCGGAGCTGTACCGTGACACCGGGTCTGGCAGGAGCGACCTGGCAGACATCTTCCTCGGCTAACGATGCCTGCCATGACCGGGCTGTTCGTCGTGGTCCTGCTGCTCGCGCTGGCCGCGCCGCTGGCTCTGTACGCGCTGGTTCGAAGCGAGCACGACCAGCGCGTCGAGACGGACCGTGAGACCGCCGAACGGCTTGCTCGGCGCGATACGGACGACGAAAGTCAGGTCCGGTGAGTACTCGGGATATCCCATCGAATGTCGGCGTGGGTCGCTCATACACCGGTACAGTGCCACGAGGGTCCAGAACGTCGCAGGCCCCGAATAAACTCCAAACAATGGGAAAGTGTACCGATGTCGAACCTTTTATCATAACACTCGCACAACGTCCGACCATGGTTGACAGAGAAGACCTCCGCTCACAGTTCGTTGATGCGTTCGAGGAAGCAGACTACCCGATCTCCAGCCCGATGGACCTTGTTCCGGCACTCCCGGGCGGCCCGTCGACGAAGTTCGAGTCCGGCGACTTCTCGATGACGGCGATGGAACTGAACACGAAGCTCAACGGGGAGTTTCCGTACGACAACGTCGACGAGTTCGTCGACGACGTCATGGCCTCGCTCGAAGATCAGGACCTCATCTGAGCGGGCCACACCGGCTCCCGGCCGCTTCACCGGTCTCGTGCGATAATTCGCGAGATTCCCGAACGAGCGTGTCGGTAGCTGTCTCCGCATATCCTTGAGGTTTATCAGGGTGACATCCCTACTCGTGGTATGATCGGTTTGCCGGGGATCGAGACGCTCGTTCGGACGTTCGGGCCGTTTCTCATCCCCGCAACGCTGTTCGTTCTGGGTGCCATCGGCTATCTGTTCCTGTGGCTCCTGACCCGGAACCGTCGCGAAACGTACGCCGCTGACGAGTGACGGCGGCCAGCCGAATACGGCTAGTGAGTTCAAAGTTGTTGTGATCGCCAATCTTTTGCGTTAGACTTGTCTAATTTGGTGTATGCTGAGTGCCAAGATGGAGGACTATCTGAAGGCTATCTATCGCCTCGAGCGGGACGGCGACCCGCCGATTGCACCGTCTACTATCGCCGAGATGCTGGACGTTACCGCGCCGACGGTCACCAGTATGGTCGAGAAGCTGGCTGACCGCGGGCTAATCGAACGAGAGAAGTACAAAGGCGTGCGGACAACGCCGGAAGGTGAGACAGTAGCACTGGAGATTATCCGCCACCACCGACTGCTTGAGACGTTTCTCACCGAGCAGCTGGGGTACGACTGGGCCGAGGTCCACGAGGAAGCGGAGGTACTCGAACACCACATCAGCGAGGAGTTCGAGCGCCGGGTCGCGGCAGTCCTCGACGAACCGGAGTTCGACCCCCACGGGGACCCGATTCCCAGCGACTCGCTCGACCCGATCGACGACGAGTCCGCGACGGCGCTGTCAGAACACAACGAAGGAGGACGAGTCGAAGTTGCTCGGGTCCGGGACCGTGATCCCGACGAACTCACGTACCTCTCCGACGCCGGCATCACACCGGGGACCGTGTTGACCGTCGAGGAAGTCGCTCCGATCGGGATGGTGACGGTCCAGCTAGAGAGCGGGTCGTCAGTGTCGCTCCCGGACCACATCGCCGATGCGATTCAGGTCCGTGCACCGGAGACGCAGGGCGAAGACGGAGTGAGCCAGGCGTGAGCGACGCGACGTGGCTGGCAGTGGTCGCGATAGCGGCCGGTGCACAGCTGGCAGTTCTCCCCGGCGAGAAAGTCCAGTTCATCATCGCCGGCCTGTCGACGCGGTTCAATCCGTTCCTCGTCGTCAGCGCTGCAGGCAGTGCTTTCGCCGGCTGGACAGTGCTGGAGGTCTGGTTTGGCTCCGCAATCACATCGCTACTGCCCGGTATCGTTCTCGAAAGCCTCACCGCCGGAATGTTCCTGCTGTTCGCGATACTACTGCTCCGCAGCGCCCCGGCAGCCGACGCCAAGCAACAGGAACCCGCGTCCGGTTTCACCACTGACGGCGGACAGCTAGACGTTCGCGTTCCCGTCGTCGACTGGCAAGTGCCAAACAAGCTCGGTGGCTTTCTGCCCATCTTCGCGATGATGACTTTCGGGGAGTTCGGCGACAAGACCCAACTCATTACGATCACGCTCGCCGCCCAGTACAGCGCCCACGCCAGCGCTATCTGGACCGGCGAGATGCTCGCTATCATTCCAGTGAGCCTCGCCAACGCGCTGTTTTTCCACCGTTTCGCCCACCGATTCGACCTGCGGAAAGCGCACTTCGTCGGCGCAGGGCTGTTCCTGTTTTTCGCCGCGGACTTCGCTCTGAGCGTGACGATGGGGATCTCGCTGTGGGAAACGATAGTCTCATCCATCGCGGCGCAGGTGGGTGTCTGAGACGAGCGGGTCGGCTAACCTGACGACAGAAAGCTTTTCCAGAACGGCTGAACAGTACCGGCTGATGCCCTCCAGACGGAGCGTCCTCACAACAGCAACACTCGTTGCACTCTCAGGCTGTTCAGCGCTCAGTACCGCGAGCTCTCGACTCGCCGGCGTACGGCTGACGAATACCGGTTCTGCGACACGGGAGTTCGAGTTCACCGTCACGGTTGACGACGAGACGGTGTACGAGGAGACACATACCGTCAGGGCTGCCGAGGACGGCGCAACCGTGGAACTGGACGATGCGCTGCCGGACAGGCAGGGCACGATAACCATTAAAACAGCCATCGACGGGACCGATATCTCGCAGGAGACGACGTTCGACGACGACAACTGCTACGACGTAATCGTCGAGCACACTGGTGACAACGTCGTTCACTGGCAGAGCGGGCACAGCGACTGTGACACGTTCCACTGACTCGCTCGTGGGCTAGTTATTTGTCGCTAGCCGTCGTTTTCGGTTGCGACCATCGACCTCAGTCGAGGTCGTCGTTCAGTCCTGACTGATGCTGTCGAGTTCCCTCGCTTCGTCCGGAGCGCCCGTCTGTCGGACTTTCCCGGCGAGGACTGAGAGGACGTAGATCCCCACTGCGACGAGAACGATGACGCCGCCGGCTGTCGCACCGGCGTAGTACGAGATACCGATACCGAGCAGGACGGCAAGTTCGGCTAAGACAATCGAGACTAGCAGCGATTCCGAGAAGCTCCGGGACACCTGCGTCGCGCCGGCGACCGGGACGACCAGCATGGCTGCGACGAGGATGACGCCCATGATCTGCATCGCACCGACGACGACAAGCGCCGTCAGCATCACCATAATCCGGTTGTACCAGGCGACCGGGATCCCGGCGACCGCGGCGGCAGTTTCGTCGAATGTGACGTACAGCAACTGGTTGCGGGTGAGCGCGACCGTGGCAACGATGACGCTGAACAGCCCGAGCATGATGACCGCGTTCTCGGCGGACACCGTCGAGAGGTTGCCAAAGAGATACTGATTGATACCGACGGCCAGGCCACCGGCGTTGAGGCTAATGAGGACCGTCCCCAGCGCGAACCCCGTCGAGAGGACAATCGCCATCGACACATCGTTGTAGGCATCGGTCGCCTCGGAGATGAGTTCGATGAGCAACGCCGCGATAACGGCCACGACGACAGCGGTGAGATACGGCGAAACGCTCAGTTCGAGGACGGCGTTGAGAAACAGCCCGACAGCGACGCCAGCGAAGGCCGTGTGGGCCAGTGCGTCCCCGATGAGGGCGAGCTGGCGGTGGACGAGAAAGGTCCCGATTAACGGCGCGATGACGCCGACACACAGCCCGACCAGTATCGCCCGGTACATGAACGTGTACTCGGGGTTGATGAGGTCCAGGCCGGTCAGCTGGTAGAGCAGTGCTAGGAGCCAGTACCACACTTCGAGGATCGGGACGAACGCCTCGTAGACGCCGCCAGCAGCAAATGCAAGCGTCATCGGTTGCCTCCGGTCAGCGTCTGCGCACCCGTCCCGAACGCTCTGGCCAGCGCCGCACTGTCGGTGAATTCCGCCGACGGCCCGTCGAAGTAGATCTCTCGGTTCAGGCAGATGACGCGGTCCGCGTGTTCGATGACGGCCTGCAGGTCGTGTTCGATGAGCAGGACGGTAATACCGTTGTCGTGGAGCGATTCGAGCAGTCCGTAGAAGGCGTCAACCGATTCAGTGTCCACGCCGACAGTCGGCTCATCCAGCACGAGCAGGTCGGCCTCACCCGCCAGCGCCCGGGCAATGAATGCCCGCTGGCGCTGCCCGCCGGAAAGCTGGGTGATTCGCCGGTCGGCGAACGCCGACATCCCGACCGTGTCGATGGCCCTGTCGACGATACGCCAATCGGCCGCGGAGAGACGCCCGAACCCGACGTGTGGGAACCGGCCCATCTTCACCACTTCGCGGACCGTGATGGGCATCTCCCGGCTCGTGCCGGCACGCTGTGCGACGTAGCCGACTCTGGCTCCGTCGTCGAACGCCGTCGCGTCGACGCCAAACAGCTCCGCAGTTCCGCTATCCGGTTCCAGAAGCCCGAGCAGCAACTGCATGAGCGTCGACTTGCCGGAGCCGTTCGGGCCGACCACGGCGACATACTCTCCGGCGTCGATACTGACACTGATGTCTTCGACGACGGGCGTGGACGTGTACCCGAACGACACGTCTGCGAGCTCAACGACGGAGAGCCTGCTCTCGTTTGATTCGATCGTTGCTTCGTCAGCACCGTCTCGGTGAGATGAACGCGTTGTCATTTTCATTCGAAGTTCCGCCAGTCCTCGCTCCAGCCGTCAGGGCCGGCGTCTGCAGGTGCCGTGTTGCCCAGAACGACCTCGAACGTCGGCATGTTTATTCGATAGGCGATCTCCTCGTACCCCCAGCCGTTTGCGACCCACTCCTCACGGACGCCAGCATACGGTGTCACGGGGTAGTAGGCTTCGACCGGAGTCTCGGCGAGTAGCTGCTTCGCCGGTTTGCGTGTCTCGAAGACGCCGGCCCCAATGTACCGGATGTCGTTATCCGCGATGACTTCTTTTGCCTCAGTGATGTCCGAGGGTTTCACGTCACCGCTGGCAGCGAGGTTGACCACGAGCGGGCGCATCTCGACGCCGTAGCGCGAGCCGATGTACTGGAAGGCGTTGTGCGCCGCGAGCTGAACCACGTTCCTGTCTGCCCGGTCGAAAATATCGGCGTAGTCCGCATCGATGCGGTCGAGAACGTCCGAGTTGTATGCCTCGGCGTTGTCCCGGAGCGTGTCTTCGGCGTCCGGTGCGAGCGCAACCAGTCCCTCAGTGATGTTGTCGACCGACTGTTTCGCGCGCTGGGGGTCAAGCCAGAAATGAGGGTCGCTGGCTCTGTCCTGTCCGACACCCTCTTCGTCGCGGTCGAGGCTCGCCGCGAGCGATTCGAGTTCGATACCCTCGCGGACGTTGATGAGTTCGGTATCGACGTTGTCGTCTTTGAGCGTCTGAATCGCGCGGTCGGCCCACGGCTGGAAGTCCGGACCAACGTGAATGAACGCGTCCGCGTCGATGATGTCCCGCGTGATCCCGGCGTCCGGTTCCCAGCCGTGACCGTGCAGTCCTGTCGGAATGAGGTTCTTGACCGTTATCGGCGTCCCGCGTGCGACCTTGCGGGCGAAGTCGTAGAAACTGAAAAACGACGCGACCGCGACCGGTCCGTCCGCACCGCTGGTATTGTCGCTGCTATTCGATTCCGCTTCCGTCCCGCTGCCGGTCAGACAGCCAGCAAAGCCGGACGCAAGGACTCCCGCCCCGGCACTGAGTGCCTGCCTGCGGGTGACTCTATACGGCTTATCGCCACAGGGTTGGTTAGTTGCCATGTGTTGCTTGCTATCGGAGAAGAATATAATAGTTTTCATCTAATAAGAGAATTAGACTGATCTAATCTCTGAGTCGCTCATGACTGAAATCCACTTTGCGGCACAGACACGGGCGGACACAACACATAAACCGGTGCTCGAAGTTGGTCCGATATGCCCGGACTCGACGACACGGACCACGAAATCCTCCAACTGCTGCTCGAAGACGCCAGGCGGCCCTACAGTGATATCGCCGAGCGAGTAGACCTCTCGGCCCCAGCAATCTCGGACCGCGTCGACCGACTCGTCGAAATGGGACTGATACAGGGGTTTACCGTCGATGTCGACCGCTCTCTGTTACAGGCCGGCGTGCCGGTCCTGATAGAAGTAGATGCGAAACCGGGGCGGGCCGCCGATATCGCTGCGTCGGTCAGCGACGCCGACAGTGTCGAGCGAGTCTATCGAACTGCCGGCGGCCGAGTCATGCTGGCAGCGACCGTCCCCCAGTCCGACGCGAGCGAACTCCTCGCCGAACACGTCGACCTCGGAGACGTGAACCGCTACGAGGTGCGGATGATTGCGGACAGCGAATGGGCCGTCGGACTGGGTGGGGCAGAGTTCGCGCCCGACTGCGCGGAGTGTGGGAACTCCGTCGATGAGGAGGGTGAACAGCGCACGCTCGACGGGGAGCGGTACTACTTCTGCTGTGGCTCCTGTGCAGAGCGGTTCGTCGACCAGTACGAATCGCTGAAAGACGGGGTCTAAACTGCGACATCCGCTTTCGGTTGCTGACTTTCCGGCAGTAAGAGTTTGGATACCAAACTAATAGTCTGCTTTGAAGCTCGAATCAAAGGGACAAACCGCATGAATACGGGGGACGTACAATGAAACAAGATGAGCAACCGGACCACCCGCCTCGAACTGACGGGAATGAGCTGTGCCAACTGCGCGGGCACCATCGAGGAGTCGGTGGGCGAGTTAGACGGGATTGCGTCCGTCGACGCGAACTACGCCACCGACGAGGGGAGCGTTGAGTACGACCCTGACGTGGTGTCGCTGGCCGATATCGTCGCCGCCGTACAGGACGCCGGCTACGGCGTCGCGACGGAGACGGTGACTATCGGCATCACCGACATGTCGTGTGCCAACTGCGCGGAAGCTAACGAGGAGTCGCTGGAAGGGACCGCGGGCGTCATCGACGCCAGCGTGAACTACGCCACCGACGAGGCCCAGGTCACGTACAACCCGGCCGACGTGTCGCGTGCGGACCTCTACAACGCTATCGAATCCGCCGGCTACACGCCCGTGAGAGAGGGCAGCGGGAGTAAAAACGGCGGGGACGGCGACGGCGGTGAGCAGTCCGGCGCTGACCGCCGTGCCGCCGCGCGCAACGAGGAGACGCGCAGACAGCTCCGCCTCACGCTGTTCGGAGCGGTACTGTCGGCCCCGCTCTTGCTGTTCATGGCGGACCACCTGTTCTCGCTCGGCCTCATTGACGAGACGATTTTGGGAGTGCCACAGGGTTGGGTCGCCTTCGCGCTCGCGACACCGGTCCAGATGCTGCTGGGCAAGCCGTTCTACGAGAACTCCTACAAGGCGCTGGTCAACAACGGACGGGCCAACATGGACGTGCTCATCGCACTGGGCTCCTCGACAGCGTACGTCTACTCGGTGGCCGCGCTGTCTGGACTGATTGCGAGCACGGGGCTGTACTTCGACACGGCCGCGCTGATCCTCGTGTTCATCACGCTCGGGAACTACCTCGAAGCCCGCTCGAAGAGTCAGGCCGGGGCCGCCATCCAGCAACTCCTCAAAATGGAGGCCGACACGGCGACGGTCGTCCGCGAGGACGGCAGCGAAGACGAAATCCCTATCGACGAGGTCGGGGTCGGTGACCGGCTGAAAGTCCGGCCCGGAGAGAAGATTCCAACGGACGGCGTCGTCGTCGACGGCGACTCGGCCGTCGACGAGTCGATGGTGACCGGCGAGTCCGTCCCGGTGGAGAAAGGCGAGGGCGACGAGGTCATTGGCTCGACGGTGAACCAGAACGGTGTCCTCGAAATCGAGGCGACGAAGGTCGGCTCCGAGACCGCCATCCAGCAGATCGCCGAGCGGGTCCGGCAGGCCCAGTCGCGCCAGCCGGACATCCAGAACGTCGCCGACCGCATCTCGGCGTACTTCGTCCCGGCGGTCATCGGTAACGCCGTCCTCTGGGCGGTGCTGTGGGCGGTCGCGCCGGAGACGCTGGCGGCCGTCGTTGACGCGCTCCCGCTGTGGGGACTGGCCGCAGGCGGTCCGGCCGGCGTCGGTGTGAGCGAGTTCGCTATCGTCGTGTTCGCGTCTGCCGTCCTGATTGCCTGTCCCTGCGCGCTGGGGCTTGCAACGCCCGCCGCGACGATGGTCGGAACGGCAATCGGCGCGCGCAACGGCGTCCTGTTCAAGGGCGGCGACGTGCTCGAACGCGTCCACGAGGTCGACACCGTCGTCTTCGACAAGACGGGGACGCTGACGAAAGGCGAGATGGAACTCACGGATGTGGAGGTTGTCGGTCCTGCGACGGACGGCGGGGCGCTCAAGCCCGAGCGCGAACGGACCGAAGCGTTCGTCCTCGAAGTCGCCGCCAGCGCCGAACACGCCAGCGAACACCCGCTGGCTGAGGCCATCGTCGACGGCGCACGCGACCGCGGTATTGAGGTCGAAGACCCCGAGGAATTCGAGAACGTCCCCGGACAGGGTGTGAAAGCGACGACGCGCCACGGTCGCGTCCTCGTCGGTAACCGGAAACTGCTGTCCGAGGCCGGCGTCGACACCGCGCCGGCAGAGGACCGGATGGACACGCTCGAACGCGAGGGCAAGACGGCGATGCTGGTTGCGCTGGCCGAAGACGCAGGCGGTGACGGCACCGAGGGCGACAGCGACCCGGACTACCGCCTCATCGGTATCGTCGCCGACGCCGACACGGTCAAAGAGTCCGCGAAGGCCGCCGTCAGTGGGCTGCGAGAACGCGGACTCGGCGTCTGGCTCATCACCGGCGACAACGAGCGGACCGCCCGCGCCGTCGCCGAGGAAGTCGGTATCGACCCCGACAACGTGATGGCCGACGTGCTGCCCGAGGACAAGGCCGACGCCGTCGACAACCTTCAGAGCGACGGCGACCAGACGATGATGGTCGGCGACGGCGTCAACGACGCGCCGGCGCTGGCAGCTGCAAGCGTCGGCTGTGCCATCGGCTCGGGGACTGACGTGGCAATCGAGGCCGGGGACGTGACCCTGCTCCGGGACGACCCCGCCGATGTGGTGAAGGCCATTCGGATATCCGGGGCCACGCTCCAGAAGATCAAGCAGAACCTGTTCTGGGCGCTCGGATACAACACCGTGATGATTCCGCTGGCCTCGCTGGGACTCCTCCAGCCGGTGCTCGCCGCCGCAGCGATGGCCGCCTCATCCGTATCGGTGCTCGCCAACAGCCTCGCGTTCCGTCGATACAAACCGGACTCGGAGTACCGCCTGTTCGGCTTCCTCCGTCGCTGAGCGGGGCCCGTCTCCAGCAGACTCATTTGTCGCCGGGCCTCACTTGCGAACAGTGACAAGTGAGGAGCGTGTCGCCGACGAGCCGACGGGAGAGACAGTGTCACAGCCGGGCGGCGTCGGCGTTCGGCTCCGGGCGCTGTGGCGGGCGCTCGTCATCGTCTGGCAGTTCGTCCCGCTGCTCTGGCAGTGGGGCCGGGACCGCAAGCGGTTCCTCCTGTTCGGTCGGTCCCGGTCAGTGGCTCCCGAGACGCAGACGCGGCGCGCCCGCTACCTGAAGAATACGTTCGTCGACCTCGGTCCCGCGTTCATCAAACTCGGGCAGATGCTGTCGACCCGCCCCGACGCCCTGCCGCGGGCGTACGTCGACGTGCTCTCGGAGCTACAGGACAACGTCCCACCGGACGCGTGGGCGACCATCGAGCCTGTCATCGAACGGGAACTGGGCGATGACATCGACGCCATGTTCGAGGAGTTCGACACGACGGCCATCTCCGGGGCCTCGCTCGGGCAGGTGTACGAGGCACAGATCGACGGCCAGCGGGTCGCCGTGAAGGTCCTCCGACCAAATATCAGGACACGCGTCGAGTCAGACCTGCGCGTCCTGTCGACGCTGCTGCCGGTGCTCACCTACGGCGCGGACCCGGGGCAGGCGTTCACGCTCGAAAACCTCACTGAAGAGTTCGCAGCGACGGTCCGCCGGGAGATGGACTACGGCCACGAGGCGCGGATGCTCCGGGAAATCGGCGACAACTTCGCAAACGACGACGACATCGCCATCCCGGACGTCGTCGGGAGCCACTCGACGGACCGCGTGCTGACAATGACGTATCTCGACGGCGTGAAAATCAACGACGTGGAGCGACTGGACGAACTGGGTATCGACAGGCCGGCACTCGTCCGCCGGCTCGAAGAGGTGTACATCCAGATGATCGTCGAGGACGGCCTCTTCCACGCCGACCCCCATCCCGGAAATCTAGCGGTCCAGCCCGACGGGACGCTCGTCTTCTACGACTTCGGCATGACCGGCTACCTCGGTCCCCGGACACAGGACCAACTGCTTGATTTCTACGTCGGACTGGCGACAGACGACGTGGACCGCGTAATGGACGCCTTCGTCGAGATGGGGGCGCTGGACCCGATGGCTGACCGCGATGTGATGCGGGAGGCATTCGACATCGTCATCGAACAGTTCCGCGGCGAGGACATCAGTGAGTACCGCATCGAGCAACTGGTCGGCCAGTTCGAGACGCAACTGTACGAGTTCCCGATGCGACTGCCACAGGACCTGGCACTGGTGGTTCGCGTGACGACGGTGCTCGAAGGCGTCTGTCGGACGCTTGACCCCGAGTTCGACTTCATCGAGATCATCTCGGAGTACGTCATGGAGCAGGGCGCTGGCGACGACGTTCGAGAGCAGATCAAGACGGAAATCCAAGAGACGGTGACGGACGGGACCCGGTCAGCGGTGCGAGCAGCGCCGAAGCTAGAGGGCGCACTCGACAGAGTCGAGCGCGAAGAACTGCTTGTCAAGACCGTCCTCGAAGACTCCGACGGACTGAGCCGGGTGCTCGCCAAGCGGCTCCTGCTCGGTATCGTCGCTAGCGCCGGCGTGCCGGTGAGTGCCTACCTCTACACCGTGAGCGGACTCCAGCCTGCCGCCCTCGCACTGGGAGGGAGTGCGGCCGTGATCGGAATTCTCGCGTGGTCGTTCCGCCGACGCCGCGGGCCGGCGCTGTCCTCGCCACAGTTCACCCGTCACGAGATGCAACAGCGGCAGGCAACTGACGCCGCGGACGGAGACGAGTAGCCACGCGCCAACGATCTCCCACGAGACAGCGGCACTCAGAGTTCGCCGGCCTCCGCCATTTTCCGAATCTCCTCGGCCCGCTCGCGTATCTCCGCGAGTTCCTCGTCGTCTTTGTTATCGACGTGGCTGTACATCAGCCCCATTCGATGGTTCGATCGGAGCGTGTCTTCGTTGCGGTCGAGGAAGTCCCAGTATAGCGCGTTGAACGGGCATGCCCCGTCGCCGGTGGTCTTCGTCTTGTAGTATGGACAGCCCGAGCAGTAGTCGCTCATCTTATCTACGTAGTTCGCAGACGAGGCGTAGGGTTTGGTGGCGAACACGCCCGCGCCGTACAGCCCCATCTCGACGACGTTCGGCGTTGTCACCCAGTGGAAGGCGTCGACGTAGCCGGCGTGGAACCAGCGGTTCAGTTGCGCCGGCTCAACGCCGTAGATGAGCCCGAAATTCGCGAGAATCATCAGCCGCTCGATGTGATGTGAGTAGCCCCGTTGCCGAACCCCGTCGACCACGTCGGAGAGACACGCCATGTCGGTGTCGCCGTCCCAGTAGAAGTCCGGCAGGGCCTCGTTCGCGCCGAGCTGGTTCGCCTCGGCCAGGTCTGGCATCTCCTGGCGGTAGACGTGTCGGAGAAATTCACGCCAGCCGAGCACTTGCCGGACGAACCCTTCAACGCTGTTCAAGGGCGCGTCNGTAGGCAGCGATAGCGCGTTTGATGACCTCGTCGGGACCGAGAAGTCCCAGATTGAGCGACGTGGAAAGCAGGCTGTGGCTCATCGCCCACTCGTCGTCCAGCATCGCGTCCTGATACGAGCCGAACTCCGACAAGCGGTTCGTGATGAAGTGGTCCAGCGCGCCGACGGCCTGCCGGCGAGTGACGGGCCAGCGGAACGGCTCGGGGTCGGTCCAGTCACCGCCGTACGGCCGCTCGTCGTAGCTTCCCTCGAACGTCGAATCGACCCACTCGATAACGTCCTCGGTCACGGCATCCGGCTCGAACCGCGGTGGCTCCGGTGGCGTCCACTCGTCGGGTGGGGTCTCACGGTTCTGGTCGTCGTAGTTCCACTCGCCGCCGACGGGGTCACCGTCCGCCATCAGGTAACCCGTCTCCCGGCGCATGAACCGGTAGAAGTCCTCGTGACGGTAGCGACCGTCGCCACGCCACTCGTCGAACTGGGATGGTGAGCAGAGGAAGCGTTCGTCGGCGACAAACTCGACGGTTCCACCAGCATCGGAGACTAGCGACTCGAGACGCGCCTGTGTAGACTCAGTCTGTGGCCGGTGGGTTACAAGGGTGTCGTTAGGGTTGGCCTCAAAATGTGCCGTCAGTCCGTCCTCGAAGGTCTCTGTCTGCTGGTAGTGGACCGTTCGGCCATCGTCTTGGAGTTCGTCGCGGAAATGCCGCATTGCACTGAACAGCAGAATCAGCTTGTGTGGGTGATACGGTAGTTTGCGGGCGAACGACTCCGATTCTATCAGAAGCACCGGTTCGTCAGGCCGTCGAGCGACGGGTCCGGACCGCCGGATAAGATGGTCACCGCGAAGCCAGACAGTCATCGACAAACAGACACTCCCATTAGTCTTGACATGGGCCTGTATCAGTATCAATCCCTGTCCGAACTGTGTTGGTATCCCGGGACAGCGGGGCGATCAAAACTTCAATTATTGTTTCTTGATAAACGACAGAAACGACTCGCTTATACGTGCACAGTCATAACTTTAAATGCATGACAGACGACCTCGATAGACGGACGTTCATCCGCACGACGGCAGCCGTATCAGGCGCTGGACTCCTCGCTGGCTGTGGCGGGTCCGGCGGCGATGGCGGTAGTGGCGGCGATGGTGGCAGCGAGGAAACGGAGGCCACCGAAGCCGAGGAGATGGAAACCACCGAAGCCGAGGAGATGGAAACCACTGAAGCCGAGGCAATGGACACCGAGAGCAGCGGTGGGATGGAGACCGTCGAAGCGCCGGACGAGGTCGCGGACTACGTCGGCGAGTCGTCGAACTTCGATGGCTCCATGGTCGTGATGACCGACCAAGACGAGGTCTCCGTCTCTGTTGGGGCCGAAGGCAACGGCGGCGCATTCGCCTTCGATCCGCCGGCAATTAACGTCTCGACCGGAACGACAGTCGTCTGGGAGTGGACCGGTCAGGGGGCCGGCCACAACGTCAAGTCCGAGGGCGACGGCCCGCTCGACTCGGGCTCGGCTGTCTCAGAGGAAGGAAACACCTACGAGTACACGTTCGAAGAAACCGGAACCTACCTCTACAACTGTGTCCCGCACAAGGCGCTCGGGATGGTCGGCGCAGTCGTCGTCGAATAACGGATAGCCATCGGGCAAATTTTTATCGAGTGACCAGCGCGGAGCGACTGGTAACGTACAGCGAATATGCAATGACCGCGAAGCCGACCGCGGTGAGCGCGTTCTCGAAGATCAGTGCAGCGTTGGTACTCAGACCGAACAATTGGTCCGCGACGCCGGCGAGAAGTGACCCGACAGTAATCGTCGCGAATCCGACAGCAAGATACGTGAGTCCGGTTGCCCGTGTTTTCAACGCTGCGCGAGTAGCGAAGTAGGTGATGAGTCCACCGAGTATCACTGTCACAGTCTTGAATCCGACGACGATGAGTGGGATATCTCCGTTCATAGTTCCTCACTGACGCGTGACCACAGGAGTGCGAGCCGGTCGCTCGGCCGCTCCTCGGCCGGCAGAACGTTAATTTCGAACGCGCCGTCGGCATCAATGCCAACGAACACGCCGTCACAGTCCCGGACGTACGCCGTCGCGTGATGGCCGTCGGGGCGTACTTCTGTCTCCTCGGCGACCAGCTCGGCCTCGCTCAACTGTTCGAGCTTCCGGTAGGTGCTTGTCTGGGGGAGGTCACAGACCGAGGCGACCTCCTTGGCTGGCAGCGGCTCGTCGAGCACCCTGAGTATGTCGCGACAGTCAGGGTCGGCGAGGGCGTCGAACAGCGCCTGTGTCTTGCTCGCGTCGTTGTGTGCCACGGCGGACCCTTCAGGGGACGTGTGGAGGTAGTTCTGCGGGCGGTTCGGTTTCGACATGACGGGGCAGCGACGTGAAACCTGTGGGATACTGCGACCCCGGTGTCTTGCGGTACCCCGGTAGCAGCACCCGGCCAGTGTCGGGATTATAAAATACCCTCAGATAAAGGGCGACTGTTTGTTTCCAGAATCTGGAAAGGGCACACCCCCTTTTCTATCATCGAGTATCAATAACTAGCTTGCTATGCAACGGCCCTCCACTCGTAGGCAGTTTCTCGCAGGCACAGGGTTGACAGCGCTTGCCGTTACCGCCGGGTGCGTGTCCTCGGGAAGTCGTTCAGAACCAGCGGCCGAAACTGGAACCGAAACCGCGACGCCAACCGAAACTGCGACACCAACCGAAACACCTGAATCGACGCCCGAGTCGCTTGACGACTGGCTTGATGATGCCAACGGCTACGACGGCGAACCCCGCAGGTTCGGCCCCCAGTCCCGGCCAACGGTCTGGGTTGGTCAGGAGACGGACAGCGGACTGGCGTTCGACCCGCCTGTCATCGAAGTCCCGCCGATGACACTCGTCCGGTGGGACTGGACCGGCCACGGCGGCCAGCAGAACGTGGTTGCACTCGATGGACCTTTCGACAGCGGCCGGACAAACGCGCAGCCCGGAACAAAGTATCACTACTTCTTCGAGGAGACCGGCGAGTACCGCTACGTCTCTGAACCCAATCGTGACGATGGCATGAAGGGTGCGATTATTGTGAAAGAGCCACCGTCCTCGGGCAATACAAAAGTCGACGAGTGGCTCGCAGCGGCGAGTAACTTCGAGGGCACCATTGTCGACCGCACCGACACTGACACCGCAACTGTTAGTGCCGGTGTAGAAGGGAACGGTGGGCAGTACGCGTTTGGCCCCCCAGCGCTGAAGATCTCGACTGAGACGACCGTCCGCTGGGACTGGACAGGCGACGGTGGCCCACACAATATCGTCTCAAAAGGCGATGGGCCGCTTGACTCGGAACTCGTCGCCGAAGAAGGGAGCACCTACGAACACACCTTCGAGGAGACCGGGACCTACCTGTACTCGTGTAAACCGCATCAAGGGCTCGGGATGAGAGGCGCAATCGTTGTCGAGTAGCGATCGTCGTGGAATAGTGTCCGAACTGACCGGCTGCCGGCCTATGGAATCTTGACGCTGTGTTTGAGCGTCCCGATACCTTCGATTTCGACTTCGACTTCGTCGCCGCCCTCCATCGGGCCGACCCCTTCTGGCGTCCCTGTGGCGATGACATCGCCGGGTTCGAGCGTCATATACGAGGTTATCTCTGCGATCAGTTCGGGAACTGAGAAGATGAGGTGCTCGCGGGAGGAGGACTGTTTCGTCTCGCCGTTCAGTCGGAGTTCGATGCTGGCGTCCTCCGGGACGTGCTCCGGTGTGGCCACGAGCGGGCCGATCGGGCAGGCGTTGTCGAAGGCCTTCCCGCGGACCCAGTTCTGTTCCCGCCGCTGGTCGTCGCGGTTGGAGATGTCGTTGACGCAGGTGTAGCCCGCGACGACGTCCATCGCGCCCGATTCGCTGACGTTCCGGCATTGCTCGCCGATGACGACGCCGAGTTCGGCCTCGTAGTCGATGCGTTCCTTCCCCGAGGGCATCGTGAGGTGTTTGCCGTGGGACGCGACGGCGTTCGGGGCTTTGAGAAACAGCATCGGCCGGTCCGGGACGTCCGAGTCCATCTCCTCGGCGTGGTCGGCGTAGTTGCGCCCGATGCAGACGACTTTCGTCGGCTCGCAGGGCGGGAGGATATCTACCTCGTCGGGGTCGTAAGACTCGTCGCCAAAGGCGATACGGCCGTACGGCCCGGCAGCGGCGGTGACGACTGGCTCGCCGTCCTCGACAGTCCAGCGGCCCCCCCGGACGTTCCCCGCGGTATCACGGAATCGAACGCGCTTCATGTCACCGTTCTCTCAGGGCCGACAGATAAGCGTTTAGGAGGGGGAAACCGGACCACAGCGGGCTGTTCGACGGTTGTCTACCCAGCCATCGTCACCTGCGGTGTCGCGGTGAGCAGGAGTGTGACCGAACGGCTTTTGAGACGGGACGGGCTACGCTGGGCCGATGAACGTCCTCGTCGTTGGCGCCGGCGCGATGGGCCAGTGGTTCGCACATACGGTCCGGACCCACGCCGACGCGACCGTTGCCTTCACCGACCTCGATCAGTCGGCCGCTGAAGCCGCTGCCGACTCGGTCGGCGGGCGCGCTGTCGCCAGCGACGCGGCCGAGACTTTCGACGTTGTCTGTATCGCAGTGCCGATGCCCGTCGCCGAGGCGGCTATCGACGAGTTCGCGCCGTGTGCCACGGATGCAATCGTCGACGTGACGGGGAGCATGGCTGGCCCCGTCGCGGCAATGCGGGACGCCATGCCCGATGGTCAGCGGCTCAGCCTCCACCCGCTGTTTGCCCCCGAGAATGCGCCCGGGAACGTCGCCGTCGTCGCCGACGCGTCGGGTCCCGACGCCGATACTGTCGTCGATGCACTTGCCGCAGCGGGGAACAACTGCTTCGAGACGACGCCGGCGGAACACGACGAGGCCATGGAAACGGTCCAGGCCAGCGCCCACGCCGCCGTACTCGCGTTCGCGATGGCCGCCGCCGACGTGCCCGACCGGTTTCAGACGCCGATTTCGGCCGGCCTGTTCGATCTCGTCGAGCAGGTCACCGGTGGCGACCCGCGGGTGTATTCCGATATTCAACGTACATTCGACGGCGCGGACGCGGTTGCCGACGCCGCCAGGGAACTCGCCGACGCCGACGCAGAGACGTTCGAACGGCTCTACGAGCAACTCTCATGAACCAGGACACACGCCAGCAGATACGCGACAACGCCCAGTACCTCCGGAATGTCCGGCCGCTGGACCCAGAGGAGCTACACGAATACGTCGAGGACCAGCCCCACCCCGCCGTCGTCAAGCAGGTGCTCCGGGAGGAAGCGTTCGATCTGGGCATCGTCGAACAGGGCGACGGAACCTTCGTTCCGGCGCCCGAGGGACGGCTCTCGGTGGATTTCGACGGCGTCGAGCGGTTCCCCGACCGCTACGAACAGCAGGTCATCGACCTGTTGACAGAGTGGGGCGGACTGGAATGGCACAGCGGCGACAGCGGTGACGAACTCCGTGAGCGCATCCGCGACATCAAGGAGCGGTACCTCCAGGGCCAAGCCGTCGAGTACGACGAACTGACGGCGCTTGGCTACGCCGTCTACCACCTCCCCGACTACTACGCCGTGGCGAAGTACGTCCTCGCGGACCTCGCCGCGGACGGCCTGCTCCCGTCCCAACTTCGCGTGCTGGACGTCGGGGCCGGCGTCGGCGGTCCGGCGCTCGCCCTGCGTGACCTGCTCCCTGACGATGCCCTGCTGGACTACCACGCCGTCGAGCCAAGCGCCGCCGCGGACGTGCTGGAGAGTCTACTAGAAGACAGCGGTCAGAACGTCCGCTGGGAGATCCACCGGGCACTCGCCGAGGAGTTCGACCCGTCGTCGCCCATCGGTGACAACAGCGGTGGCGGGGCCGGAGACGGGGACAGCGGTAGCGACGACAGCACCAACGAGGGGTACGACCTCATCATCTTCGGCAACGTCCTCAGCGAACTTGACGACGCGGCGGCGACCCTCTACCGGTACGTCGAGGCCCTGGCCGACGACGGAACGCTACTTGCGCTGGCCCCGGCTGACCGGAACACGGCCATACAGCTCCGGCAGGTCGAGCGCGAGGTGGCCGACGGCGGTCCGGCGACGGTGTACGGCCCGGCAGTGCGGCTGTGGCCCCACCAGTCCCCCGACAGCGAGTCGTGGTCGTTCGACCGCAAACCGGATATCGAGGTGCCAACCATGCAGCAACGTCTCGACGACCCCGCCGGCGGGACGGGCGAGTTCGTCAACACGGACGTGCAGTTCGCCTACAGCGTCCTGCGAACCGACGGCAAGCGGATGCACGACGTGACGCCGGACCGGGGCATCCACGCGCCGATGGCCGACGCCGAGAACTACGTCACCGACCGGGTGAACTTCCTCGGAGTCAAGCTCAGCCACGACCTCGCCGAGCGGGAGGGGGCAAATCCGCTGTACTTGCTCGGCGATGGGAGTCAGAAGGTCGACCACTTCGCCGTCCTGACGGAGGCGTCGATACTGAACGAGGACCTCCGGAAAGCCGACTACGGCGACCTGCTGTCCTTCGAGAACGCGCTGGTGCTGTGGAACGACGACGAGGAGGCGTACAACGTCGTCGTCGACGGCGAGACGGTCGTCGATCGAGCGCGCTAGCGGTGGGCTTTTCTCGCAGACGGCCCCACGGAGCGTATGGACGAGCCGACGATTCTGCTGACGAACGACGACGGCATTGAGAGCGCCGGCCTCCGGGCGGTGTACGATGGTCTCTCGACAGTCGGCGACGTGACCGCTGTCGCCCCGGCGGAGGACCAGAGCGCGGTCGGTCGGGCTATCTCCCACGAAGTGACCGTCCACGAGCACGAACTCGGCTACGCCGTCGAGGGAACGCCCTCGGATTGCGTCGTCGCGGGGCTGGAAGCGCTTGTCACCGACACCGACCTCGTCGTCGCGGGCTGTAACCGCGGGGCGAACCTCGGCGCGTACGTTCTCGGCCGGTCGGGGACCGTCAGCGCCGCCGTCGAGGCCACTTTCTTCGACGTGCCGGCGATGGCCGTCTCGATGTACATCCCGGTCCGCGAGGACGCCGCCTTCGCCGACATCGAGGCCAACGGCGACAGCTATCGCGAGGCAGCGAAGGCGACGACCTACCTTGCCGACCACGCCGTCGACGCCGGCGTGTTCGAGCAGTGTGACTACCTGAACGTCAACGCCCCCGTCGCCGAGTGGGGTGACGCACAGATGACGGTCACACGACCGTCCCACCTCTACGAGATGGACGCCGAGCAGGATGGTGACGCCGTGACGCTCCACGACCGCATCTGGGAGCACATGGCCGACGGCGATATCCCCGACCCCGAGGGGACCGACCGCCGCGCCGTCGTCGACGGAAAGGTCAGCGTCTCGCCACTGACTGCGCCGCACACGACGGAACACCACGAGGCACTCGACGCTATCGCGGAGACGTACGAACCGGGCGACGATGAAGCGGCCAACGACGAGGCGGCCGACTGAGCGGACGATGCGGTTCCGCAACGCCATCCTCTTCGTCGCGCTCGCAGTCGCCTGGGGCAGCGCCTTCACCGCCATCAAGGCCGGGCTGGAGTACTTCCCGCCGATCCTGTTTGCGGCGTTCCGGTACGACCTCGCTGGGCTGTTGATGCTTGGCTATGCGGTGTACGCTACCAACCAGTGGGTCCCGAAGGGCCGGACCGACTGGATCGTTGTGGGTATCAGTGGTACACTCATGATCGCCGCGTACCACATCTTCCTGTTCGTCGGCGAACAGGGAACTACCAGTGCCGCCGCCGCTATCGTCGTGAGCCTCTCGCCGATTCTCACGACCGGGTTCGCGCGTGCGTTCCTCCCGCACGAGCGTCTCACGACGCTGGGAATCGTCGGTCTGCTCGTCGGGTTCGTCGGTGTCGGCGTCCTCAGCAACCCCGACCCGGGGAACCTGCTCGACCCCCGAACCGTCTCGCTGGTTCTGGTGTTCCTCGCGGCCACGTCCTTCGCCCTCGGGAGCGTGCTGACCCGTCGGTTCGACGACAGCCTAGAGATAGAAACGATGGAGGCGTGGTCGATGCTGCTGGGTGCGGTACTCATGCACGGTATCAGCTTCGGGGCCGCCGAATCGATGGCCGACGTTCAGTGGACTGCTGAAGCCGTGCTGGCTCTGCTGTATCTGGTTGTCGTCGCCAGCGCGCTCGGCTTCCTCATTTACTTCGACCTGCTAGAGCGACTCGGGCCGATCGAGATCAACCTCGTCTCCTACGCCGCGCCTGTCGTCGCTGCCGCCACCGGACTGCTGTTCCTCGGCGAGACGCCGACGGTTTACACGGGTGTCGGATTCACCTGTATTCTCATCGGGTTCGGGCTGTTGAAGCGGGACGCCCTGCGAAACGAGGTCGAACGGTTCAGCGGGACGCCGAATCGGGGCGATTGAGCCCCCGTTACTATTCTGAGAGAGTGAACGGCTGCCAGCCGCTGGGCTGGTCTGGCAGGCCACGGACCCGGAGTTCGCCATCGCCCGTACCGCTCTCGGACTCCCTGACCTCGATGCGCCCGTCAGCGACCTGGCTTAGCGTATTAACTGCCTTCGTGTCGTGGGTCGTCGGATCAATAGCGAGCACCCCGAGGCCGCCGGCACTGTCAATGCGACCAGAGACGGTCTGTGCAAACTGGAACAGCGCCCGCAAATCGACGTACATCGACAGCGAGGAGAGGCTTATCAGCCCAGTCCGGACACGCCCGTTTTTGACGGTGCCGTACAGCCCCTCGTACAGTGCCGAGAACTTCATTCCGATCCCGGTCAGGTCACTCTGTGTCGAGACGTACTTCACACGTTCGCCAAGTGTTGACTGTGCGGCGTCTTGCCCGCTACAGTCGATGACCCCCATCCTGGTGTCGTCAAATGATGGCCGGGTCTGCTGACAGGCGTTCAGCAGCTTTTCGGCGGTCATGTTCGTCGAAATGTACAGCATCCCCTCTCCGGCGTCACTTCCGTCAGCAACGAGCGTTCGTGCGACGCCCTCTGCACGGCTAAGGGCCGGCCCAGCGACGAGGACGATCGTCCCTTGGTCGATAGGGTTGATCGGGATACCGTCGGCGAACTCGTACCCGCCATCAGTCTCTGCAGTCATTGCGTTCCCCCCGTGTCACCCGCGACGCCGTCCAGCCGCGAGTGGAGTTCGATGAGATCCATCGCGACGTCGGCGAGGTCACGGAGGTACGCCTCGTCGGCCGCCGAGAACTCCCGTCGGTCGTCGTCGTACACGCACAGCGGCCCGATGACCAGCCCGGTCGACGTGATGAGGTTTGCACCCATGTACGCCCGGATACCCATGCCGAGGAGCGTCTCGCTCCGGGTCTCAAAGCGAGGGTCTTCCGTGACGTCTTCGACGGCCATCACTTCGTCGTCTTCGAGAATGGTAAACGTACAGATAGAGTCCTCGCGGTCCATCGATTCCCAGTCCTGTGCGTCGCCGTAACAGGCCAGGAAGTCCTGGCTGTGCTCGTTGATAATGTTTATCGAGGCCCGGTCGACATCGAAATGGTCGGCCGCGAGGTCGGTGATTCGGTCCAGCGATGTCAGCAGGTCCGGGTTGTCGAGGTCATAGGACCGGAGCGCCGCCAGCCGCTCGGTCTCGTTCTGTGGCACCGGGTAGGTCGCCTGAATCCGTGTTTCGACAGTCGTCGCAAGCAGTTGCGAGAGGCGTTCCGTCCCGAAAATCGAATCCTTGCCGACGTATTCCGTGATCGAGCCGCGAAGCTCAGTTGTATCGATGGTGTCCGGGTCGGTATCGGTGTAAAGGATACACCCGGCGTCTGGACAGGCCGTCTCTGCCGCCCCGACGAGGTCGAACCCGGTGCCGTCGGGGAGTTCGTACTCGGTGATAACCGCCGCGGTGTCCGTTGTCAGCTCGGCCTCCGCGCTGGCCAGTGATCCAGCCGTTTCGAAGCGGAGGTCTTGGTCCGCCAACTCAGACCGGAGCTTGTCGACCGTCTCCTCGCGGACGTCTTCGTCCGGGTCCACACAGAGAATGCGATGTACCATCGGTATCTGGTGTGAGATTCCTGCCGGCAGTCATGTACGCACTGGCCCAGCTATCAACTGCGAAAACGGGACCGGAGCCGATTGCGAAGCGGATGGACTGGCCGCCTCTATCGCCCGCTTAATCGACGTTTCCAGAGAGGTCCCTGAGGAAGGCGACGATAGCATCCCCATCAGCGCCGAGCCCACCGCCCTGTGCGACTGTCGGTCGCCCACCACCGCCGCCACCGAACTCTGTGGTCACCTGATCGACCACCTCGCCGGCATCGACGCCGCCGGTCGTACCGACGCCCAGATACTGGCCATCGGCGTCCACCAGCGCGGCCACGTCGATGTCGTCGTCGACGGCGGACTCCGCCCGGTCAGCGAGCGCGTTCGCGTCGAGGCCGGCCACGGTCCCGATAAGCCATCGCTGTCCGTCCACTTCGACGGCAGCATCACGCAGTTCCGCGAGACGAGAATCGACCAGACGCTCCCGGAGGTCCGATACCGTATTCCGGAGGTCGTCGCGCTCCGACTGAACTCCGTCGACAGCATCCGGGAGTTCAGTAACGTTCGTATCCAGCGACTGGGCGGCAGCCATCGCCCGCTCGTGCTCGGTCGTGCGCCGGCGGATCGCTCGCGGACCGACGGCGAACTCGACGCGAGTCAGACCCTCGCCGGGGTTGGACCGACCGAGCACGGTCACTGGCCCGATCTCCCGCGTGTTCCCGACGTGTGTCCCACCACAGGCTGCCACGTCCCAGTCCTCAATGGTGACGACACGGACTGTCTCACCCTCGATTCCCTCTTCGGTCTTCGTGTTGAACGCGATATCGTCGCGGTCCAGTGCCTCGTCACGCGGGATTTCTTCCCAGGTCACGTCGTATGATTCCCAGACCGCGCGGTTAGTCAGCCGCTCAAGTTCGGTGAGTGTCTCGTCGTCGATTTCGGTCGTCGTTTCGAAATCTACACGCACCTTCCCGGAGATAGCCGGTCCGAATTCGTCGCCACCGGCATCGTCCGGGATTGTCGCGCTGATGTCGAACCCGCCGTAGCCGAGATCTGACAGCAGCCGACGACCAGCGCCGTAGAGGACGTGACTGGCCGTGTGGGCACGCATGCAGTACGTTCGGAATGCCGTGTCAATCTGGCTTTCGACTGTCTCGCCCGGTTCAAACGCTGGCGGTTCGGCCAGTTCGTGGACGATATCGCCGTTTCGATGCTGGACGTCGACGACTTCGACGCCACCGAGAGTGCCCCGGTCTGCCGGCTGACCACCGCCTTCAGCGTAGAAGTACGTCTCCGCTAGCACGACGGCGGTCGAATCGATACGGTCGACAGTCGACGTGAACGTCATCACAGTGGGCTCGGCCGCGGCTGTTCCCGTCATCGGGCGTGGCTACGTCGGCATGCACAAAAACGTCTGGGCGGCCCGGGACAGACGAGTGTCGGGATTGCGCGGCCGACAGGAGCGGGGTCTTCGTGCGTGCCGAGTCAGTAAGAGCGGTGTAGAGGGTTACCGACGTCGGTGTCACGGTTATCCGAGGTATAATCCACTTGTGTCACTGTATCCGTTCCCGATACAGTGCTACTAATTAAGTACGGATAGTGACGCTTACAGCCCATGCTCTGGAGTGGAGTCCAATCGATACTGCTCTGGTTGGTGGTGGTTTGGCTGTTCGCAGTTGGGCTGTTTCTGGCACTTCTGTACGCGTCCGGCAAGCGGGACCGCGGTGAGCAGGCCCGCGCGTAACTGTCGTGACTGGCGGCCCAGATGGCGTGATAGTGCTGTCTGACGCCCGGCTGACGACCCATCGGGATCGGCCCTCAGTCTTGCGGTTTTCACTTTCACTGTGAATTACCCGGTTATATACGGCCTGGCTCCCTGTCTGGCAATATGATCGAGCGATTACGCCGTGTCGTGGGGACTCAACAGCGGTCACATCTGGAGTGTCGACGCTGTGGAACCACTATCGAAACGGATAGCTCGACCTGTCCAGTGTGTGGCTCCGGTGACATCGCGCAGTACGATTTTTAGTCGTTGTCTCTCTGTTAGTCCGTCGTCGCTCCCGCATTCACAGCCCCTGTCTGGGCCTGTTGCTCCTGTACGTCAAATTGGGCGACAAGGGAGAGGAGTCGCTCTGCGCTGTCTGACAGCGAATCAGCACTAGTCGCAATCTCCTGAATCGTCGCAGTCTGCTCCTCCGTTGCCGCCGACACTTCCTGTGCCTGTTCGGCTGTCTGGTCGCTAATCGATGTAACTTCGTCCAGCATCGTGACGACCTTCTGCCCGGAATCAGCCTGTTGATCGGTGGCCTGGCTGATCGACTGGATCGCGCTGCTGGCCTCCTCGACTTCGGTGACAATTCGATTCAGTGCGGTGGCTGTCTCGTCGATTGTTTCCCGAGTTTCCTCGACCTCCGACTGCGTGTCGTAGATATCGTCGGCGACACTTTCCGTCGATTCTTCGATCCCCTCGATTAGTGTCTCGACTTCCTGGGTTGCGTCGGCAGTCTCACCGGCCAGCGTTTTGATCTCGGACGCCACAACGGCAAATCCTTCACCCGCTTCACCGGCACGCGCGGCCTCAATTGACGCATTGAGCGCGAGCATGTTCGTCTGTTCCGCGATGTCGTTTATCAGGTTCACAACCTCTTCGATTCGTTCGACAGCATTCTGAAGTTCTGCTACCTCCGAGACGGTTTCATCAGTCCGGGCTTCAAGCGTGGCCATCTTTTCGACGGCTGTCCCGGCCGATTCTTCACCTTCCTGACCCAGTTCTGCGGCCTGCTGTGACTGGGTAGCGACTTCTTCAGACGAGGAGGCGATCTCTTCAATCGTCGCCGATAAGTCGCTCATCTCGCTGCTCGCTTCGTTAATTTTCTCGCTCTGTGTTTCCGTTCCGGCAGAAATCTCTTCAGTGCTCTCGGCGACCTCTGCACTGGCGGACCGGATATCCGAAGCCCCGCCTGTGACTTCTGTGCTTTCCGTGTCAACCTGCTGTGCGAACGATTGGATCTCGGCGATAACGGTCTGGAGTTCGTCCATCATCGAGTTGAACCCCGACCCGATTCTTGCCATCGCATCGTTCTGGCTATCCGCGTCTACTCGGACCGTAAGATCCCCAGCCGCTGCTCGTTCCATCGCTTGGCCGTAGGACGTGGCGGTCGATTCTAGATCTGCGGTCAACTGCTCAAGCTCCGCCTCGCGTTCTTCGATCTCCGCTCGCGCCTCCTCGGATTCACGCTGTGCGTCTTTTGCCTGCTTGCGCTGTTTGTTTGCCTTCTGTTTCGCTTGCTCTGCTTCCTGTCGTTTCGTCTCTGCCTCGTCGACCAGTTCTTGCATCTCCGTGACAAGCGAGAGGGTGGCTGTCCCTCCGATAGCGAAGACGGCAACGGTTGATGTCATCAACGGCCCTGTTGCCAGATTGAACACCTCTACGTAGATGCCGGCTTTCTCCAGCATGAGGCTGAATGTCCAGACGGCCCCAAGCGTGGATGCAAAGCTGAACGTCAGCCAGAAGGCCGACTCGGCTTCAGTGTCCCGATAATTGAGCCAGCCAAGCGCAGTCGCAGCGACAAAGCCGAGCGCGCCCAGACCGTCGAAGATGGGTGTAATTCCGACCATTGTTAGCCCTCAGTTTTGATCCGGTTCTCCCGACGAAGATAGGCGGCTAGGAAGAAAGTAATCCCAGCAACACCGATTCCGACGCCGTGTTCAACAAAATTCAGTACATCACCGAGAACGACCGCTTCGAGGTTTGTTGCTACCATTCCAACCACAAGGAGGACGTACCCGGCGGTGAACCACCGAGTTTCTTCCCGATACTGTGAGAGGACGGGTACTAAGCCGATTACTGCAACGAGCAGACCTACAACCTCTAGTGTTCCGAATGGACCAATGCCGACCATGTTTGGTCAAGCAATTGCGTTTAAAAAAGTTTCTCGCCCATAACATCAAAATCGATAACAGCACCCCGCTCAAGGTTATATATACATATATGTCCATCTATAACAACGGCACCCAATCGGTAGTCTCGCAGGTGCGAAGAATGAGGTACTACGTTGCTAGCTAAAGCGAGTGTGACAGTGCTTCAATGAGAGATATGCCGACACTGGAGGGCAAGAAAGCAAAGATCACGCTGGTTACTGTTCGACGTCGACCCAGATATCAGATGTTATTTTCGCCTCAGAGTCGTCTGGATGTGTCATAGTGAGTTGGTCTCCAGTTTCGACTGCGATGAGGTCGACAGTGTTGCTCTCCGCGTGATTCCGCGTCGGGTACGTAAATGGTCGTGACCGCGTCGGAAGATCGCTGATTGACGGACACTCTGGCGGCGCAACGACATCGTCAGCGAACCCATCCGTGTGAATCGTCGACTGTGGTTTGTCTCGACCACGTCTATCAAGCCACTCAACACACCTCTCCCCAAACGAAATGGTCTCAATGGCTGAGCGCACGCGGTACCTGACCCGGTCCAGAAGTGAGGGCGACGGCACGTCACCGTCGTCCGTCTTGCCCCGGGCACCCCGTGGCTCATCCATGGGAGTGAGACTCATAGGCATAGCTAGGGAAGCACGGTACAAAACCGTTGTGTCGCTCCTGCTTAGAGTTCGATTCGTTCGACGATCTGGTTGCCGTCCTCTCGAGTGTTGAGCGCAACGATACGGACGTGTTCTTCCAGTCCAGAGTGCTTGAGTTTGGCTTTTAGAAGATTATCGACCTGATAGACGCCGGCCGCGTTGTTCATCGCGATTTCGACGAGGACAGGATAGTCGTCGCCTGGGCTCAGCGTCACCGTCTCGATAGCCTGGCTGGAGACGGTGTCGATACCGCGTCCGCCGCGCTTGTACGGAATGCGAGAACGGCCACGCTCCATGTCCAGCGCGTCGGCAACGCGAACGACGCCGGCTTCCAGCGTCAGCGGGTTTTCTTCGGTGTGATGACAGAGAATCGCGTGTAACACCTCGCCTTTTATTTGAACTGCTTGTCGAACGTCGTAGAATTCATCGAGGAGGTCATCGAGGATGTCGGCCGCAAGCGGGATCGAATAGTACGGGTGTGAATCGCGGTGGACGACGTGCCCGATGTCGTGCAGCGTCGTCGCAAGTGCGATGATGACGGCCTCGTCAGCCTCGTCGAGGCCATGGTCGGCCGCACCGTTGAACTCGACGCCGCCCTGTTTAAGGAGGTCATACAGGCACAGCGCTCGGTTCCGAACGATACCGATGTGTTTCGCGCCGTGGTCGTTGTACTGTTTGCGCGCGACGGGGTTGATGTTCTGGGCTTCGAGATACGCTTGGATCTCCTCGTCAGCCGTGATGGTGTCGAGAACTGCATTCAGTCGCCCGTCCGGGAACGCATGGTCCGCCTCGGGGTCGTAGATACGGCCGCTGGTATCGTCGCTATCAACGCTCATGCCACAACCCAGACGACCCACCGCGAAAAATCCCCCACCGGCGCGATCAGGTGGCGGCGTCGATAACCTCGTCGTAGTCCGGTTCGACGCCAGGGTCGTCACTGACCCAGGCGTACGTGACTTCCTGGTTCTCGTCGATAACGAAGACAGCTCGCTTTGCTACGTTCGGAACGCCGAGTGCCGCGAAGTCCATCGAAATGTCGTAGGCATCGACGATCTCCCGCCCGGAGTCGCTGACGAGATCGAACTCGAGTCCCAGTTCGTCCCGGAATGCGTTCTGTGAGAACGGTGTGTCGATGCTGACACCGTACAACGTCGCTCCTGCCTCGGTGAGTTCGTCGAGTCGGTCCTGAAACGAGTTCATCTCGTGACTGCAAACGCTGGTGAATGCGCCCGGGAAGAACGCGAGCACGACAGGCCCGTCGTCGAGCGCCTCGGACAGAGTTACCTCATCAACGTCGCCGTTTGCGATCGGTGCCGTGAAATCAGGCGCAACGTCTCCAACTGAGACCATACTGCCGAGTTGACCCAGGCGAGTAAAACCCTTTCCGACCTGACCGAGTCCGGACGTGCTCAGAACTGTGCAAACTTCGCCGTGACTTCGTCGATCCACTCCGGCAGGTCGCGGTCCGCAAGTGTCCCGTCGGCGTCACGGGTCGTGACAACGTCAGCGATTTCGCCCTCACGCGTGATATCGAGTCGCCACACCCCGTCAGCCTCGATATCGACTCGAACGACGTCCTCCCCGACGGGCTTGATCGGTCGGATCGTTACCTCTTCTCCGCTCCTGACTTCCATCGTGTGACTATCGGCCGGCATCTGGTATCTCTGAGCGCCCGATAGCAGTTATATCCCCGGGCAGAGAGTGTACCCGTCCTGCGCTATGGCTGGTGAACAGTGGCTTAACAAGAATATAACAAATTGACACGAGCGTGTAGCCGGTACTGCGGGTGCGAACCCGCACGCAGGTAGACCATGTATGCCGGACATGGCCACGGAAATCGTGTCACCTGAACAGCCCCAGCTATCGACACAGTCCCGTGGACATGCTGCGGTCTACCCATCGACGTGCCAACCCAAGCCAGCGACACCGTGAAGTCAGAGATCCAGTGCCTCGTGTTGCCGCTTCCGAGCCACACCCATTGCCCACGCCCCCTGTGTCAGGCCTCGCCGTCGGTTCCCGGCGAGGCCGTTTCGACAGACAAAGCGGCCACGGCTCAGTTATGACTACCGTTCGGTCTGCTGCCCACGCCAGCCAGTACTGGAGAGTCGGTCTCGACGGCAGTGACTCGCCTGCCAAGCCGTCCTGAGCAAAAAGGTTATAATAGCAACCACGTAACCTTCGGATACAATGTTAGGGACATCCGGAGTACTGTTCCCGGGGATGCCCGGGACGACGGAGATGATGGTCATCCTCCTCATCGCCGTCCTGCTGTTCGGCGCGAACAAAATTCCAAAACTAGCGCGGTCGACTGGCGAAGCCATGGGCGAGTTCCAGAAGGGGCGCGAAGAAGTCGAACAGGAACTCGAAGAAATGCGTGATGGCAGCGCTGCAGAAGGGGCCGACGCGTCCGCCGTGGACTCGTCCGAATCGACCGAGACGGCGACAGAAACCGAGACGTAATCTCGACCACTTCTCCGTTTTCAGCGGGCGATAGTGATAACGAAAGGATTTTTCACCGCTCAATCGACCACCCGGTAGGGCGTGTGGCCTAGTGGACCAGGGCGAGGGGTTCCTAACCCCTAGAACGCGGGTTCGAATCCCGCCACGCCCGCTTCGTGGTTTCTCGCGTCCGCTCGAAACACACTCGCGGCCGTGGCGTAGTTCGCAAACGCGCCGCGTTTGCTCACTCCCGCCACGCCCGTTCTGCGACGAGCGAACTAGACGGAGTTCAAACCCTACAAGTCGCGCGCAGCGAAGCGAGTACGTCTGACCATACTGTCGTGCCGACACGGCCTATGATGGCTGGGAGGCGACGTAGTCGCCGTATACAGCACCCGAGATGCCAACGTATAAGTTTAGGCTTGCCTAACCCATGCTGAAATGGACCGGGAGCCGTCCGAGCGGGCGGATGTCTGTGTCGTCGGGGCGGGGCCGGCAGGGGCACTCATCGCGAGCCAGCTCGCCAGCGACGGACAGAAGGTGGTCGTGCTGGAGGCCGGGCCGCGGTTCGACAGATCGAAACGAGAGCAGCAGATGGAGGCGGCGATCCGGCCCGGCGACCACGGGTCCGTCTGGGAGATGGGCGGCGACCGCGACGCGTTCAGTGCGAGCGGCGAGCGGTACTACCCGTTGAACATCTCACGGGTCAAAGGCGTCGGCGGGTCGACGCTGCACTGGCAGGGGATGGTGATGCGGCTGCATCCCTCGGATTTCGACGGCAGCCACGACACCGACGACCCAGCGTGGCCGATCAACTACGAGGACCTGCGGCCGTACTACGCCGACGCCGAGCGGGCGATCGGGGTCGCCGGTGACGCGGACAACCCCTTCGCACCACCGCGGGACGGTGCATATCCGTTGCCCGGATTCCCGCCGTCGTACAGCGACTCGTTGTTCGCCGAGGCCTGTGAGCGCCTGGGCATCACGATGCACTCCGTTCCTAACGCTCGAAACTCGGAACCGTACGATGGGCGGGGGTCGTGTGTGGGCTACGGGACCTGCCAGCCGGTCTGTCCCTCCGGCGCGAAATACGACGCCAGCGTCCACATCGAGGACGCCGAAGCCGAGGGAGCCAGAGTCATCGACCGTGTGCCGGTCCAGCGCCTCGTTACCGACGCCGACGGACGCGTCGAGGCGGCCGTCTACGCGACGCCGGATGGGACCGAACACCGCCAGACGGCCCGCGAGTTCGTCATTGCAGCGGGCGGCGTCGAGACACCGCGACTCCTCTTGCTGTCGGCGAGCGACGGCCACCCGGATGGGCTGGCGAACAGCTCGGGGCTGGTCGGCCACTACTTCATGGACCACCTGTTCGCCGGGGCGGGCGGGACGCTTGACCGGGAAACGCGACAGAACCACGTCGGCTTTCTCACGAGCGAGTGTCACCAGTTCTACGACGACCCCGGGCAGGCAGTCGAGCATGTCTCGGACGGCGAGACGGTCGTTGCGGCGACCGACGAGGCGCTGTCGCCGCTGAAACTGGAGTTCCTGAACTACGCCGGTCCGTCCCCGGTCGAACTCGCGCTCTCCGGCGAGGAGTGGGGCGATACGCTGCTGTCGGGCCTCCGCGAAAGCTACGGCACCAGCATCGCGATGGGCGGACTGGTCGGCCAGCCGCCACGGAAGCAAAACCGCGTAACGCTGGACACGTCAACGACAGACGACCACGGGAACCCGGTGCCGGACATCAAGTGGTCGTGGGGCGACCGACTGGAGCGGTCGCTCTCGCGGGCGAACGAGATACAGCACGCCGTGCTGTCGGAGCTGGGGGTCGACATCTCGTGGACGGTCGGGCCGGCTGACACCGGGCCGGCATACCACCACATGGGTACGACGCGGATGGGAACGGATTCCGAAAAGAGCGTAGTCAACCCACAGTTGCAGACCCACGACGTGGCCAACCTCTCGATCGCGTCCTCGTCGGTGTTCGTCACCGCTGGATCGATGAACCCCACGCTAACCATCGCCGCGCTCGCACTGAAGTGCGCGGACCACGTCTCCGAGCGGCTTTAGTCCGCAGACTCGGTGAACACTGCTTTGCTCCGGCGAGTGACTGCCCGGAAACCGGGTGCGCCGTGTGCGAGCCACACGGCGACGGCGAGGCCGAACAGTCCGAACTGAAACAGGACGTACGGTTCGAATGAGAGCGAAGCGAACTGCTCGACGAAGGAGGTGTCGTTGGCGTACGGTGGCGGTGGCTGGAGCGGCCAGACGAGAAAGCGCAGCCACTGGAACTGTGTCAGGTCGCCGCCGAGCAGCCCTGCCACCGCTGTCGGGCTCATATCGGTCAGGATGTGTACGAATGCACCGAGCGTGAAAGCCGTCGAGAGGTCCGTTCGGCGATATCGGACCGCGAGTCGGTGCAAGACCACTGTGAGAACGAGGAGGGTGAACACGGAATGTGCAAGCGACCGCCCGGACGGCAAGACGCCGAACGTCCAGGCGAAGGGCTTGTCGATCAGGTCCGGGAACTGCGACCCCACCGCCAGCGCGGTCAACGTGGCCGCTGTCTGGCGACGGGTCGGGTCAAACCGAGTGTACACGACGTAGACGAGGTAGGCGACGGCGAGATGTCCCCACGGCCACATTGAGTTTTGATATGCCGGATAGTGATTTGTATCTGCTGATACAGGTATGCGGGAGGAGGAAGCGGTAACTGATATCTCGGCCGTTCAGTACAGGCCGAGAATCGCGCCGGCGTCGAGCAAGAGGAGAATTGATACAAGAGACGCCCCCAGCAGGAACGGGCGTGCGTTCCGAGCCGGTTCGCGCACCTTCTGCTGGTCGAAGCCGTCGCTGAGCTTCGACGCGCCGACCTCGACGAGGCCGGCCAGAGTGAACCACAGGACGATCATCGTGATGACGAGGTGGCCGCGACCAGTCCCCGTCAGCGACTCGGCGGTGTAGCGGGTCGCTGCCAAATGTCCACCCGTCAGAAACAGGAGCGTTGCACTCGCCCGGGACACCGTCTTGAGCTTCCCGGTAATCGCTGATAGCGGTCCCGGCGAGGAGTCGCCGTTCATCGCCGTCGGGAGCACAGCGTAGGTCATGAACAACACGGTTCCAGCCCACAGCGCGGCGAATATCAGGTGCACCCCGAAGACAGCCGCGTTTACGACACTCATATGCGGCGGTTGGACGCGACCCTCTTCAACGTCGTGGGTTCGGTACAGTTACTCCGAAGAATCAAAGGCATCGAGGGCGTCCGCATCGCCCGACATATCGAGCTCTTTGACCGCGTCGGTGTCGGCAGAGATGTGCGTCTCGCGGTCGGTGTCGTAGTCCAGTTGGTCGATAAGGTGGACGAACGAGCCGGGGTCGGGGATGAGGAAGATGCGGAGCGAAAACGCCACATCGCTCTCCTTGATGTCGACGAGCGAGTCGAGCACGATAGTCAGCGAGTCCCGGCGGACATGCGAGAGCGCCTTGTCGGCGATCTCGGTCGCGTCGTCCTGTACGACCGTTGGCGTCCCCATATTGATGGTCGCGTTCAGCGTGTTTGCGATGCCGTCGATGAAGCCCGAGGTGAGGATATTACACATCTCCTGCAGTGCGGACTCGTGGAGCTGTGTGAACCCATCGTCAACGCTGGAGCCGGTCATCAGCTCCGCAATCTCCGCGGCCGTCTCCGTCTCGAACGTCATCAGGAAGACGCCGTAGGGCGGCTCTGTCAGCCGGACGCGAGCGCTGTAGATGTTCCCGCCACCCATCTCGGTGTCGATGTCCTCCGGCTGGACGAACGAGAGGCTCTTGATCTCGACGGCGGCGTCGACGCCGGCCAGCGTCGCCAGCGAATCGGCGACCTGCTCGGCCCCGTCCTGAATGAGTCTGGTGATGAGCGTGAGTTTCCGAATATCGATGAGAAGCGGCATTGCAGGCTAACAGGACCTATGGTGTGTTACCGTTTTCGGTGGCTACAGCTGTCGGCGACTGGACAGTGGCTCACCGTAACGCTCATTACCACTGACTGACAGAGCTTCGATGGGGAGCGTGCTATTCCGTGCCTTACCCGTCATCGACGGGTTTCTCACGGGAAGCCGCCAGCAAATTTCTGTGCGAAACTGGCTGGGGGAGCCACGGCCACGCCCGATGTGAGCACGCTTAAGCCGCCCCGTCCGTTTTGCACAGCCATGGAACCACGGGACCTCTCCGCTCACACTGTCTATCGGGCAGGTCGCGGTATCGAGGAGGTCGCCCGGGAACTCGGTCTCGACCCGGACGACATGGTGAAGCTGGCGTCGAACGAGAACATGTACGGGCCGAGTCCGGACGCCGTCGAGGCGATTCGCGGGTCGGCCGAGCGAATGCACTCCTATCCGAAGGCCTCCCACGCCGACCTCGTCGACGAACTGGCGGACATGTGGGACGTAACACCGGAACAGGTGTGGCTGAGCAACGGCGGCGATGGCGCGCTGGACTGCCTCGCCCGAGCCATGCTCGATCCCGGTCAGGAGGTGCTCGTCCCGTCGCCGGGTTTCGCGTATTACGCAATGAGCGCCCGCTATCACCACGGCGAGGTCAACGAGTACACGCTCTCGAAGGCTGACGACTTCGCTCAGACCGCCGACACCGTCCTGAAAGACTACGACGGCGAGCGCATCGTCTACCTCACCAGCCCACACAACCCGACCGGGGCGGAGTTCACGACCGACGCGGTCCGGACGATCGCTGAAGAAACCGACGAGCAGACCCTCGTCGTCGTCGACGAAGCCTACGGTGAGTTCACCGAAATGCCGAGCAAGCGGCCGTTGCTGGCCGACCGCGATGACGTTGCGCTCCTGCGAACGTTCTCGAAGGCCTACGGGCTCGCGGGGATTCGACTCGGCTACGCGGTCGTCCCCGAAGACTGGGCTGACGCCTACGCTCGCATCAACACGCCGTTCTCGGCTAGCGAACTCGCCTGCCGTGCCGGGCTGGCGGCGCTCGACGACGACGAGCACGTCGAGCGCTCCGTCGAAACCGCTTCGTGGGCTCGGGAGTACCTCTCCGAGGAACTCGACGCGCCGACCTGGGACAGCGCGGGGAACTTCATCCTCGCAGAGGTCGGCGACGCGTCGGCCGTCGCGGATGCCGCACAGGAGCGCGGCGTCATCATCCGCGACTGTTCCTCGTTCGGGCTCCCTGAATGCATCCGTATCACCTGCGGGACGCGCGAGGACACGGAACGCGCCGTCTCAGTGCTGAACGAGGTCATCGGGGAGGTCAAGGCGTGAGAGTCGCCGTGACCGGGACGCCGGGGACGGGCAAGACCACGGCAGCAGAACACCTCGACACAGACCTCGATGTCTTCCATCTCAATGACATCATCAAGGACGAGGGGTTTTCAACGGGCATCGACGAGGACCGCGGGAGCCTCGTCGCGGACCTGGACAAGCTGTCGGAGTGGCTCGACGGCCGTGACGACGTGCTGTTCGAATCCCACCTCGCGCATCACTTCGACGCCGACCGGGTGATTGTGCTGCGAGCCCACCCTGAAACCATCGTCGAGCGGCTTCGTGAGCGCGGCGACGACGATTCAAAGGCCTACGAGAACGCGGAATCGGAAGCGCTTGATGTCATCCTCGGCGAGGCCGTCGAGGAGCACGGGATGGAGTCCGTCTACGAAATCGAGACGACGGACCGAGACCCCGATGAGGTGGCACAGGAGATTCAGGCCGTCGTGGACGGCGAACGAGAGCCGAGTGCGGGGACTGTCTCCTACATCGACTGGCTATGACGCTCGATAAGTTCCGCCCGCTGGCCGACCGCGCGCTTGGCCCGTTCGTCAGCGCCGCCAAGGTGGCCGGCCTCTCACCCAACGGCGTCAGCGTCATCGCGTTTCTGCTGGCCCTCGGTGCGGGCGGGGTGTACGCCGTCGCGGCGCAGGACCCCCTGCTGTATCTCGGCGGTGCCGTTCTCGTCTTTTTGAATGGCTGGCTAGACCTCGTCGACGGCGCGCTCGCGCGGGAACTGAACGTCGCGTCCTCAGGCGGTGACCTGCTGGACCACGTGCTGGACCGCTACGCCGACATCGGCATCATCGTCGGCCTCGCTGCCGGTGTGAGCCAGTGGGAACTGGGCATCGCCGCCGTCACTGGCGTCCTGATGACCTCCTATCTCGGGACGCAGGCACAGGCGGTCGGCCTCGACCGCGTGTACGGCGGCCTGCTCGGTCGCGCTGACCGGCTTGCACTCGTCGGTGTGGTCACGGGCGTCGCGGCGTTCGTCCCGAACGCACTGGCCGGACTGACGCTGGTCGGCTGGCTGCTGGTCGTGTTCGCCGTTGTCGGCCACGTTACCGCCGCCCAGCGGTTCTATCACGCGATGGGCGCGCTGGAGTAGCCAGCGCACCATTTATACCGCGCCCCGTCCAAGCCGTCGGTATGGTTCAGTGCGAGATGTGCGGAACGGAGGTTTCGTCTCCGAACCGCGTCAAAATCGAGGGAGCCGAACTCGACGTCTGCGACGAGTGTACCGACTTCGGCACGGAGGTCAAGACGGAGGAGACGTCGTCCACGTCGACGAAGTACTCGACGTCGTCCTCCTCGTCATCGTCGTCGAGTTCGTCCTCCTCGTCGAGTTCTTCGGGTGGTGGCGGGTCCGGTGGCCGCCGTCGGGACATGTTCGACGAGATGGACGAGATCGCACAGGATTACCACGACCGAATCCGCAAGGGTCGGGAGTCCCAGGGCCTCAGCCAAGAGGAACTCGCCAAGCAACTCAACGAGAAGGCGAGCCTGATCCGGAAGCTCGAACAGGGCAACTCACTGCCTAGTGACGACGTCCAGAAGAAACTCGAAAGTGCACTCGAGATTTCCCTGAGCGCCGGCGGCAGTGCCGACGAGACGGAGTGGTCCGGCGGCAGCAGCGACGGCGAGTACACGCTCGGCGACGTCGTGAAGCGAAAGGACTAGCTACAGTTGGAGGTCGCCTTCCTCGACGTCGAGCTCGTCGGCGAGTGACTCGACGTTCGATGAGATGGTTTCGATCTCATCTTGAAGGGCTTGGTAGCGCTCACTGTCCTGCAGTTCCCGGTCAGTCTTTTCGACGCGGAGGACGTTGCGCTTGAGCTTTTTCGATGTGAGTGTTCGGAGTCGATCGTTGTACTCTCGGATCTTGTACAGTCGGTCGACGACCTCCTGAAGGTCGTCGCGAGTGACAGGTTTGACAAGGTAGTCGTCGACGCGCATCTCGATGATGTCGAAGTCTGGGTCGATGGCGGTAACCATCGCGACACGGCATCGAAGGCCTTTCTCCTCGATCTGTGCGAGCACTTCGTTGCCGGAGACGACTGGCATCCGGCGGTCGAGCAGCACCACGTCGATGTCGGGCGACAGCAGTTCCAAGCCTTCCTCGCCGCTGTAGGCCGTCTGGACGTGATACTGGTCGGACAGATAATCGGTGTACAGGTCGGCCAGATGTTGCTCGTCTTCAACTATCAGAACGGTCGGTGTGTCGTCATCCCCTGCTGTCACGGCTTGTCTCGTTTCTTGTCTCGGCTGAAGCGTAATAATTGTCATCCCCGAGCGCCGGACCGAGATGGATCGACAGCACAGTGATAGGGCCGCCAAACGGCGGCTTCGCAACCTATTTCCCCACAGCAACCGGTGCGTTTCGTATGTTCGTCCTTGTCAATCTGAAGGCGTACCCGTGTGATCCAGTGGAAGTAGCGACCGCCGCTGCTGACGTGAGCGACGATTCCGGCGTTCGTGTCGCTGTCGCGCCACAGGCCGCACAGATCAGCGCTGTAGCGGAGACCGGTGTCGAGACGTGGGCCCAGCACGTCAGCGCCGTCGAACACGGCAGCCACACCGGCAGTACCCTCGCCGAGGCCGCTGCGGACGCCGGTGCCGTCGGCACACTGCTGAACCACTCCGAGAACCGACTCAAACTCGCAGACATCGACGGCGCGCTCGACGCCGCCGACCGCGCAGACCTCGAAACCATCGTCTGTGCGAACAACCCCGCACAGATCGGTGCGGCCGCCGCGCTCGACCCCGACGGCGTCGCCGTCGAGCCGCCGGAACTCATCGGGACCGGCACGCCCGTCAGCAAGGCCGACCCGGACATTGTGACCGGCGCGGTCGACGCCGCCGCTCGCGTCAACGGCGACGTGGACGTGCTCTGTGGGGCCGGCATCTCGACCGGCGAGGACCTCGTCTCGGCGAGCGATCTCGGCGCGAGCGGCGTCCTGCTGGCCAGCGGCGTTGCGAAGGCTGACGATCCGCGCGCAGCGCTCGAAGACCTCGTCGAACCGCTGCTGTAAAATCGCCGGTATCGCGGTACGAGTTTTTACTCGCTGTCCCCGTCCAGAAACGCCGATTCGAGTTGGGAGACAACCGACTCGGCCTCGTCGTCGTCGAGTCGGCGGTCGCTCTCTTCCTGGACCAGCGCCGCCAGCCGCGTGTCGTACTTTCCACGGCCGACGTGTTCGACCAGCCCGCGGAGCCGGAGCTCCCTGTTTCGCGCATAGGCCCCCGTCCGATCGCCGGAGCCACCGGCCGAGAAATGGGCGTTCAGCGGCGTCCCTGGACCCTGTTCGCGGTAGTACGCGAGCATCCGGCAGGTCTTTCGGTCCAGTTCTTCGATATCGGCTCGAAGGTCGGCGTAGACAGCGGGGCTATCAGCATCGGATGACGTCTCGTCTTCGGCGGCTTCAGTTGCCCCGTCCGACTGCTCAGCTTCGACGGCCTCGGCAATAGCCGCTCTTAGATCTTCGTCATCAGCCGCAGCAGTGTCTGTCTCAGCTTGGCCGTTGGCTGGCACGGCCGCCGCACTGTTGTCTGGGCTGGCCCCGTTCGTCGCCACAGCACCGTTCTCAGCGTGACCGTTCGACGCCGGTTCGGCGTCCGCACTGCTGATATCTGACTCAGGTTCAATGTCCGGGCTGCTGCCGTTCGCGTCTGCGCTGCCACTGGCGCTCCCGCCGTTCATCGCAGCCCCGTCCTCGGCAAAGGCGCTGAACGCGTCGCCGAACCCGCCACCGGACGTGGCGTCAGCGGTCTCGTCCGGCTCCGGGGGCTGTTCGTTGCGGGGACCGTTGGCGTCCGCCTCGCTGTCGGCATCTGCGTCGCTGTCCGACGCTTGCTGGTCGGTGAACCGTTCGCGCTGGCGGCGCATCTTCTCCTGTTCTGTCCGACCGGGGTTGTAGTCCTCGGCCTGATCCAGCATCGCTTCGGTGAACTGCTCGGCCATCCGCGAGAGGTCCCGGGCGTCCTGCAGTTCCGCCTCCAGTTCAGCGATGCGGGAGTTCTTCTTGTCCAGCTCCTCGCGGAGTTCCTTGATGCGGTCCTCCGTTTCCTGCTGTTCGTCGCTGATGGTCTCCAGTTCGGAGACGAGGTCGTCGCTGACGGACTTGAGCTCCGGACGCTCGAAGTCGTCGAGGCCCGGCGTCGCACCTGCGTCGAAGGTCTGCTTGCGGTGGAACTGGACCCGACTGACCTGCTCGGCCCAGTCGTTCATCATGAACGCCTCGCCATCATCCAAGTCTTCGACGGCGTCGGCGTACTTGTTATCGAGAATGCGCCCGACCACTTTCGTGTCATTGTTCCAGGTCAGGCGATGCCAGACCAGCCAGTCGCACTGGGTGATGTAGTCTTTCTTCACGTCGGCCGGGCGCTGACTGATGCCGACGATGCCGAGCCCGTGTTTCCGGCCGCGCTTCCCGATCTTGATGAGCATCTTCCCGACCTCGCCCATCGACCCTTTCTCCGGCATCCACTCGTGGCACTCCTCGACGAGCATCAGGAAGGGCTGTTTCTGCTTTTTCGCCTTCGCGAACAGCTGCTTGGCGACCTCGGTCAGTAGCGTCTCTGCTTCCTCCTCGTCGAGGAACGACGAGATGTCGAGAATGATGGGGACGTTCTGCTCCAGCGCCAGCGACGCGATCTTGCCGGCGTGGTCGTCCGTGACCTGAATGTCACACTCCTCGTCACCGCCGACGTGGAGGATCTCGTACTCCTCTTTCAGGCCGTAGTACTCGCCATCGATGTCGACGATAAGCAGGCCGAACCCGTTGTCCAGCAGTTTTTCGGCGATGACGCTCGCCGTGTTCGACTTCCCGGACCCGCTCTTGCCGGTGATGAACCCCCGGCCGGTCAGCAGTTCCACCACCGGGAGATTGACAGTTTCTCCCGGTTCCCCGGTCCCACCCGGCCCCGCGCTCGTCGTCGCGACAGTTATCTGTTCGGTCTCTGCCATGCGTTTCTGTCACGAATGAGGCGTGCAGGCCCCATAACTCTCCGTCAGACGCCCATCAGCTGTGGAACAGGTCTGGGCACAGGGCGAACCCGTTCAAAACCGCTTCGAGATCTCGCTCGGGCTTCATTCTCGTGTGCTATCAACGGGGCTTCGATTCTGACTTGGTTATGACTGCGGTTCGGGTGTCCGACTGGGGTCCCACTCGTCGTAGTGGACCAGTTCCGTTCTGTCGATGCGACTACGCCAGCCTTCCCGTTGCAGTACCGGTTCAGCAGGGAAGCCGTCTTCCGGGTAGCCGACACAGAGGTAGGCCACAGGCTGAACGTGGTGTGGAATGTTCAACACCTCACGGAGTTCGTGGGGGTACAGGAACGAGACCCAGCCGACACCGATACCCTCGGCACTGGCGGCGAGCCAGAGGTTTTGGACGGCAAGGCACGTCGAATAAACGTCCATCCGCTGCATCGTGTTTCGGCCGAGAACGTGTGGTGCATCACGAGTGGGGTCACAGGTAACACAGATATTCACTGGTGCATCGGTTATTCCCTCCAGTTTCAGCTGGCCGAAATCTGATTTGCGGGGCTCCTCGTAGCCTTCGCGTGCGGCGGCTATCGCCCGTTCGGCAATCGCTGCGACCGCTGATTTCGTCTGCTCGTCCTCGATCACGACGAAATCCCACGGTTGCGAGAACCCGACGCTGGGCGCGTTGTGTGCAGCATCAAGAATCCGTGCCAGCACGTCCTCGGGAACCGGGTCAGCGGCAAATCGTCTGATATCCCGTCGCGAGTAGATGGACTTGTAGACCGCCTCGCGGTCGCGTGGTCCGAACTCAACCATATCTTCCCTGACAAACGACAGTTGTAAACCGGTTGTGCTGACCAACGGGGTCTCAGGTACAGCGAGATGCGAACATGCTACAGATAGCGAGTGTTGCCAGCCAGTCTGAGACGGGGTAACGGCTATTGTAGTGGGGCACCTTGACATACTTGTTCGGCTGGGGCTGGCCATGGACAGGTACGAGACGTTCGTCGAGGACGGAACGGTGTACGTCGGGAGCGACGACGGCCCGCTCGAAGTGGCCCCGCTGGCGGACATCGTCGCGGCCGCTGGCGGGCCAGCCTGGACGATCACCTACTCCGAGGCTGAGAAGGAACGGTACGCCGGGATGGACACCAGTGACGAGGGGCTGGTGGTCGACGTGGTCGATATGTTACACGCGATGACCCACAGCCAGCGGTTCGTCGACACGCTGGCCGCGCATCCGACAGAAGTCCCGGCCGACGACACTATTTCGCCACGAGCCGGCCTGTTCGTCGGGAAACTGCTTGAGAATCTGGAGCACGGTGTCGCCTGAGAACCCTTAGAAATCCGCGAGCGTCGTCTGACCGGGCGGAAGTGAAACCTGCGACTCACTGGCGTCCGTTCCCTCGCCTCCCGTGTCCTCGGCAGCCTCGCTGCCCCCGTCGTTCTCACCGAACGTTCCGAGTCCGACCTGTCCGTCCCCGTCCTGTTCGTTAGCCGTCTCTGAGCTGTTGTCGGCGACGGAGCTATCGCTCTTCTCTTCGGTTCCGGAGTCACTGCCGAACCCGTCCAGATTAGCTTGTTCGCCGGCAGAGAAGTCCAGGTTCGAGACGCGAACCCCGACCTTCCGAACCGGATCATCAGCGAACTCGCCGAGCAGATCCAGCGCGATGCGTCTGACCAGTTCGGGTTCCTCGACCGGACCAGGGAGCGACCGGGCACGCGTGTTCACGTCGAAGGGCGGCGTCACGACCTTGATGCCGATAGTCTGGTAGCGCGCACCCTTTCGCTGTGCGCGGTCAGCGACAGCGTCGGCGAGGGTGCGAACCTGCCGACACTTGGTCTCCATATCGGTCGTCGCGTCAGTGAACGCGGATTCCCGCGAGAGACTCTTGGGGTCGCCTTTCGGCGTCACCGAGCGCTCGTCCTCGCCGCGGGCGTAGCGGCGTATCTCGCGGCCGCGCTCGCCGAAGCGCTCGGCCAGCAGTTCCGGGTCGGCGGCCGCCAGGTCGCCCGCAGTCCCGACGTCTAGAGAGTCGAGTTCCCTGGCGGTGACCGGGCCGACGCCGTGGACGTCTTCGACGGGCAAATCGGCGAAGAAGCCCCGGACGGTACCCGGTTCAACGATGACCAGCCCGTCCGGCTTGTCGCGGTCGCTGGCCACCTTCGCGGCGCTCATCGTCGGCGCGACACCGACGCTCGCGACCACGCCGACCGCTGACTCGATTGTGTCTTTCAGATCTCTTGCCCACGACTCGACAGTCTCCCATGAGACCCGCTCAGTTACATCCAGATACGCCTCATCGATACTCACCTCGCGGACGACGTCCGCTTCTGTATGGAGGATGTTCCGGACATCCGCGGCGACGGACTCGTAGAAGTCCATGTCGACCGGGCGGTAGAAGCCGGCGTCTTCAACATCGAGGTCCGGGTCCTCGACGGCCTCGACTTTGCGGGGGAGGCGTTCCAGTGCCTCGGAGATGGCCATCGCTGATTCGACACCGTATGCTCGAGCCTCGTAGCTCGCTGTCGCGACGGCCCCGTGGGTCGCGCCGTTCTCGTAGCCCATCCCCACGACGAGCGGCTCGCCGCTGAGCGCCGGCTCCCGACGCTGTTCGCAGGCGGCGTAGAAACAGTCCATGTCGACGTGCGCGACTATCTGCTCGGGGCCGCTGGTCCCAGGGAGCCGCCCAGCATCCATACCCGACGCTACGTGTACTGGCAGAAAACCCCACCGGCCCTCGTCGGCCCTATCAGGACAACGTACGGACTGCTGTATCGAAAACACCTCGAAAAACGGGAGCAGGGAAAGTGGTGGGGGTGGGGGTGAGGTGTCAGCTGCTCCGTTTGCCGTTGGTTTCAAAGCGATACGTGGCCGGTGGAGTGGCCAGCCTCCACCGGCGATGATCGTCCGCCGATGCCAATCCCGGATGGTACGACGGTCGTTCCCGCCGGGAGCGTAGGAATCTCCATGTTAACAAAAGTCATGATAATACTTCAATGTTGGCCGACGTTATGTTTGTCTCACACTTTGAGAGCCCCTGACCGCATCCCGCTCGAAACGCTTTCAATCCTCTCCCCACGACTGCGACGTAATGACCGAACTGACGGACTCACTGCCCGACAGACCGCTTTCGACGAGCGAAATCTCGGCCCTCGAAGCCCAGCACGACGACTACGGGTTTGCGCCGGTCGGGTTCTTCCCCGACCTCGACGTGGTGGCCGCGTTCGTCGTTATCATCAACGGCGACCGTGGCTACAGTCTCGGCTACGACCGCAACGGCGACGGTTGGGTCGTCGTCGAGTCCTTCGAGGACGGCGAGGACTTCGCCGGCGTCACTGACCGCCTGCAAGAGTGGATGGGTGATGACTGGGAGGAGTTCGAGCAGGCTGCCGTCGAATCGGAGTGAGAGTGTCGACTGCTACGGAATCGGACAGAGGTACGCCCAGCGAAAGTCAAACACGGGGTGGCGCATCGGCTGATCGTCACTATCTGTCGGAACGGACAGCGACCGGGATTTGAACTCGACTGCAAATCCTCGCTACCGCTCGGATTTCCGTAGTTCAAATCCCTCTGTACAGCATTTGCTGCTCGCGGTTGTGCTCGCAGCAAAATGCGGCGACCGGGATTTGAACCCGGGCCATGAGCTTGGAAGGCTCTGGAGTGCTCGGACCGCCTCGCGCCCGAAACCGCACTCAAATAGGCCGCCAGTGCGTCTATACCAGAATCTATACTTGACAACGCGGGGTGAGTATTTATATACACCGGGCCAAAATCCGCCCTTCCTACACAATGAGCCGTGTGGCTCACGTCGGTAACACTGTTCGTAGACAGAACACCGTTTACGGGGTCCTTGGTCGTCAATATCGGCATAAGCGCGAACGCACGACTAGAACTCTAAGACCGAAGTATCGGGAATATATTCGAAGAATGAAAATAAAAAGATAATCTTTTAAGATCATAATGTCGTAGGTTGAATCGGTTCACTGTTTATGAATTCCAAGAAAATCAGTTGGGGCGACGTTGAAAAGTTGAAAATGGTTGCGGTGCTGGGATTCATTGGCGCTTTCCTTGCTCTTGTTATACCAATAGAAGAATGGATCGAGACGACAGGAACTTGGGTGTTTGATGTGTCCCTCTACGGTACAGATGTGGCATTCAATGAGAGGCAATCGCTTTTTATCGCTATACTGCTCTCGATGATGGTGGTAATGGCTGACGCGTTGAGTGACGCAATATATCATCTTTTGATGGATGTTGCTCCGGAACGGCTCAAAAACGCAATTTCAGATAGTACAAAAAAGGGAGTTTTAGCCATTATCAAAGTAACTGTTGTACCAATATTCTTATTTTTATTTACTGCGGGAATGATTAGATTTCAGGTTGAGTTACATGGGGGTTCTTTTGAGATGAATCGAAGTAATTTAATGAATCTCACAGCAATAATCTCACCACATAAAGTGGTGTTGTCGACCATCGCCGGTGCCACAGGATACTATCTCGGGGAAGTGGCTAATTCCTAGCTACTGTACTCTAATAAGTACCAGTTCGTATACTGACATAGCAAAGTAGAGATATTCCGCAGATTTCGCTTGCCCGCACCGCAGAAGATAACAGCCCCCGGTATAGCTACAGGAGTATAACCCTCTCTCTGGACGGTCTTGAGTTGTAACTGTAAATTTGCCGACATAATTCGGGACGCCGTTGACCCAACAGATTATAAGGAGTTCATTCTGCCGCTCGTCTACTTCATGTTATTTAACCCTATTCCTGTGAACCAGACACGAATCTGAAACCGCCATATGGCGGCGTTCTATTAGCGTTCCGAACGGGTTTTGCTGGACGATTTTCATAGCTCTTTGGTCCAGATTCCGTCGAAAAACGCAAGACGGCGAAGTCGTGTTATGCGGCGACCGGGATTTGAACCCGGGCCATGAGCTTGGAAGGCTCAGGTCCTACCACTAGACCACCGCCGCTCACTCACTACGTTCGTTCGCGGCGTACCTCGCGATTCCTCCGGAATCGCTCACCACCGCCGCTTGCTCGTGCGGACACAGGCTCGGCGGACTGTGTTCCGCCCGAGTGCGAACGTACACGTCCATAGATGGAAGGCAATTAAGTGCGTTTCCCTTCTGGCTCGACAACCCCGTAACAGTTGCCGCTTGACAGCTCCAGCGAGACGAGCCGGAGGTCGCTGTCGGCGACATCGCGCTCGAACTCGGCCGGCGCGTAGATGTGATAGAACCGCGGGACCGTCTCGCCGCCGGGGAGCGTCCAGTCGACGGACGTGTCGAAGCCCGCGTCCGCGTCGGGGTCAGCATCGAAGCGGTCGTGGGCCGTGCTCCACGCGCTGACGAGCGCCCGAGCGTCCGGCGCGAGGACGCGCGCCAGTTCGTTCAGGCTGGCGCGGCGGGCGGTCTGGGACGGGAGGTGGTGCAACGTCGCGACGTACACCGCGAGGTCGACGGACCCGGCAGCGAGCGGGAGTCGGGTCGCATCGCCCTGCAGGAGCGCGACGCTGTCGCCGACGCGGTCGGTCGCGGCTTGCAGGAGCGCGCGGCTGGCGTCGAGGCCGACGACGCGGTCAGCGACCCCTGCAAGCAGTTCCGCGTGGCGGCCGTTGCCACAGCCGACATCGAGTGCCGTTCCGGCACTGCCAGACTCGTCGACGAACGATTCGACCTCCGGCCAGGCGTACTCGCGGGTCTTCGAGAAGTGGTCGCCGATGTCCTCGTACGTCCGGCGGACGGCGGCCCGCGAGTGGGCCGGTTCGTCACTGTCGGGGCTCTGGTCAGGGGACGGCATCGGTCGACGGCGTTACTCCGCGCCGTACTTTTCGGGGTACGCCTCGGCGAGTAGCTCGTCCTCGTCGCTCAGTCGCTCCCGAACCGGGTCGATCACGTCCGAGATCGCACTGGCGGCCGAGGGCTTCAGGTCAGCGGGGTGGAGTTCGCCGCTGACGAAGTCCGATTCGACCTCGTCGTAGCTCTCGTAGGTGAGGTCGCCGCCGTACTCCTCCGGGCGCTCGACGACGAAGGACTCGCCGCGCACCTCCAGCACCGGGAAGACGAGGTGTTCGAGGTACTCCAACACGCCGTTCTCCTCAACCTCGCCAGCCGGGCAGTACGCCTGATTGATCTTCTCGTCGACCTCGTCGGGGCTGTCGGTGAGGTTGACCTTCGACGTTTCGTCGGAGGCGCTCATCTTGCCGCCGGAGAGGCCCGACAGCAGCGGGGCGAACAGACAGATCGGCGACTCGCCGCCGTGGTCCGGCAGAATCTCGCGCGAGAGCATGTAGATGCCGCGCTGGTCGACACCGCCGTAGGCGATGTCAGCATCGAGGGCCTTCACGTCCAGCGTCTGCATCAGCGGGTAGATGAGTCCGCCGAGGTTCGGGCTCTCAGATTCGCGGACGACCTCGCTGGCCGCGCGCTGCGTTCGGGAGATGGTCGTCTCGGCGGCCATCCGGTACATTTCCAGCGTGTACTCCTCGTCGAGCTGGAAGTCGGTCCCGCGGACGAAGGTCACATCTTCGGGGTCCGCGCCGGCCGCTTCAATCATGCTCTCGATGGCCGTCTCGTAGTAGGTCGAGCGGGCATCCAACAGGTCGAAGGGCGACTTGTTGTCGTCGAGGTGGGCGTGCAGGTCTGCGATGAGAACTGTCACGTCGACGCCGGCCCGCAGGAAGTCTGCGAGCTTTCGCATCGTCGTGAAGTGGCCGATGTGCATCTCGCCGGTCGGCGCGTAGCCGATGTACGCCGACGGGTCGCTCTCCTCGAACAGCGTCCGCAATTCGTCCTCGGTGACGACCTCTGTCGTGTGTCGCGTCACCAGATCGAGTCGCTCGGCGGTATCCATACCGCAGTGTGGCCGGTCCGGCGATTAAAACGTTCCTGTCCGGTGTGACGGGCTGTCGAACTTGGCCGTACTGTTTTATGACAGCAGGGCACAGTCGGGGGTAGATGTCGCTCCTGTTCGACCACGTCATCGGGTCCTTCGACCTCGACGGCGCGTCGCTGTGTGTCCCCGACGACGACGCCCTCGACGATCACGGCGATGTCATCCCCGCCCGGCCCGTCGCCGAGTTCGCGGCCCATCACGACGAACTCGCCTATCCCGAGGAAGACTGGGTCTGTATCCCGTTGCACGAACCGGACTCGGCGCGAGTTACCGACGAATTCGTCGCCTTCACCGACCACTCGCTCCACGGCGAGATATTCGTTTTTGAACGCGACGGCGAGCGAGACTTCGTCGAGGCGGACGGGTTCGGAGCCACGAGGCTGGCCAACCGGATCCGATTCTGGCACTCCGACTACGTCCCGGAGACGTACCCGCCCTCCTACGACTCGCCGATAGACGACAGCGAACCGCCCCGAAATCCGATCCCATCGGCGGAATTGCTTGACGGCTTGCGTTCCCACGTCGAGCGCGAACGCGAGGCGACCCGCCAGCAGAACCGAGAGCGCGCCGAGCGGCGCTCACCTGACGAGGTGTACGAGGCCGGTGGCGACGCAGTCCCCGAACTCCACACGCGAGGCCGAGACGACGGAACGTACCAGTTCCACGTCGACCCGCCCGCCGATGTCGCCGCCAGACAGGGCAGTGACTGGGCGTTTGTCGTGGAGTCGGTGTTCGGCATCCACGAGGGAAACGAGGTACTAATTCACGACGTGGACGGCACCCGAAAGAGCGGCCCGTTCCCGGTCCCGGCGACAGTCGAGCGCATCCGCGGCCGGTCGGTCTGGCTCGCGGTGAACTGGGCCGATATCGACGGGGCGACGACGCTCGAAAGCGCACTCACCGACGGTGACGCCACCTACGGGCTCACAGCATTGCTCAATCCCGTTCCGTTCGACCGCGAACGGGAGGCGATCGAGTCGCTGACCGACCACCGCTTTCGGGACGTGCTCGCCGGCGACCGGCCGATAACGTTCTCGAACGGGGCAGCCGCCCGGAGCGACCAGTTCGACGAGGAACTGAATCAGGAGCAGCAACTGGCCGTCGAGCACGCGCTGCTGGCCGACGACCTGTTCTGTATTCACGGCCCGCCGGGTACAGGGAAGACGCGGACGCTGGTCGAAATCGTCCGGCGGGCCGCACAGGCCGGTGAGGACGTGCTGGTGTGTGCGGACTCGAATCAGGCCGTCGACAACCTCGTGGCGGGGTCGTCGAGGAGCGACGAGGCCGACCCGCAGTCACTGCACGCCTACGGCCAGCACGGCGACGGCGACTACACGCTCGACCGCGTGAACGCGAGCCAGTCGGCAAACGGCGTTGTCCGGCGCGCCTACAGCGACGTGCCCGGGCGGGCCGACGTAGTGGCGGTGACGAACAACAGCGCCGCCACGCTCGCCCGTGAGTTTGACCTGGTCGTGCTCGACGAGGCGACTCAGTCCACCTGTGCGGCGTCGTGTATCCCGCTGGTCCGGGCCGACCGCGCCGTGCTGGCCGGCGACCACCGACAGCTCCCGCCCTACAGCGCCAGCGATGAACCGCCAGAATCGAGCTACGGCCACTCGCTGTTCGAGCATCTCTACGCCGACGGCGGCGTCTACGACGGTGTTGGCCTCCAGCTACAGACCCAGTACCGGATGCACCGGAACATCGCGTACTTCCCGAACCGGCGGTTCTACGACCGGACGCTGCGGAACGGGCGGGCCGTCGACCCGCTTCCCGACCGGCCAGCGATAGAGGGGTACAACGTCGGTGGCCGGGTAGAGACTGTCGGACACTCTAAGGCCAATCCCACCGAAGCCCGCCTTGTCGCGCATCTCGTTCAGGATCTGCTGGCAGACGTGCCCGCCGAGGAGATCGGCGTCATCACACCGTACAGCGCGCAGGTGTCACGCATCCGGGAGACGCTCGCAAAGCGGACCGACGCTGGAGACAGGGTGACTGTCGACACTATCGACTCGTTTCAGGGCGGTGAACGGACGGCAATCGTCCTCTCGCTCGTCCGGAGTAACGCAGCGGGGAACGTCGGGTTCCTCGGGCGGCCGGTCGACGGCCCCCGTCGATTGAACGTCGCGCTCACGCGAGCGAAGCGGTACTGCGCTATCGTCGCCGACTGGCACACGCTCCGCTACGACGCCGACGGGAAGTGCACGGACCTCTACAGCGACTTCTACCAGTTCGTTTCGAACACCGACCGACTGAACCACGTGGACCCCGAGTTCATTCCGGTGTAGCCGGCCAGCGACCGTCCGACTGCGATGGGTCCAAATACGTCCGACCCAACTGTCTCACATGTACACGGGGAAGACGGAGAAGGCCTGCTGTCTGTGCGGGAATCCCGACACTAAAACCCGTCTCGATCTGCCGCCGCGGGCGGTCCCGCTGCTCAAGCACGCAGACCCAATCGCCTGGCAGGATATCGTCGGTGAGGTGTCCATCTACTTCTGTGGCTCCGACTGGGAGACGGTTCGGGACCTCGTGTTAGAGACCGGTATGAGCCCGCTGTCTCGGTGTAACGCTGCTCGCGCCTCCTTCGATCTCCGAGAGGACTTCGAGGCGCTGCTGAACGACATCCGGGACGAGCCGGACCACACGGAGATCGAAGCCGAGATGCGCGCAAAGGCCGAGGAGACGCTGGCGAATCACGACGACCCCTACGTCGAAGAGCGGGACCTCGTGGAGGCCCGTGTCATCGAGTGGGTGTTCGAGGATACCGAGGGGGAGTAATCCTACGAGGGCAGCGGTACCGCTTTCGTATCCAAACTGTTTTGACTACCCACAGCCGTGTGTCAAGCGATGACTGTACGCGTAGGTGTGCTCGGTGCGACTGGCGCAGTCGGGCAGCGACTTATCCAGCTGCTTGACCCCCACCCCGAGTTCGAGATTGCAGCACTGACAGCCAGCGACGCGAGCGCTGGCGAGACATACAAGGACGCCGCCAAGTGGCGCGTCAACTCCCCGATTCCCGAGGACGTGGCCGGGCTGGAAGTTCGCGCCACCGACCCGGATTCGGTGCCCGACGACGTCGATCTCATCTTCTCTTCGCTCCCGTCGAGCGTCGGCGCGGAGGTCGAACCGGAGTTCTGCGAGGCCGGCTACACAGTCTCTTCGAACTCCTCGAACGGCCGAATGGACGAGGACGTGCCCCTCATCATCCCCGAGGTCAATGCCGACCACGTCGACCTCCTTGAGGTCCAGCGCGACGAGCGTGGCTGGGACGGCGCACTCCTGAAGAACCCGAACTGCTCGACGATTACGATGGTCCCGCCGCTTGCTGGCCTCGACCGCGAATTCGACCTGACCGACGTGCGTGTCTCGACGCTGCAGGCCGTCTCTGGCGCGGGCTACTCCGGCGTCACGTCGATGGAAATCATCGACAACGCAATCCCACACATTGGCGGCGAAGAGCAGAAGATGGAGACCGAATCGCGCAAGCTGCTGGGTTCGTTCGACGGTGCGGAGGTCCACCGCAACGAGATGGACGTGGCCGCCTCCTGTAACCGCATCCCGACGCTCGACGGCCACCTCGAAAACGTCTGGGCCGACACTGCTGAAGACATCTCCACGGCCGACGCCGAGGCCGCGATGGAGTCCGTGACCGGTATCGACCTGCCGTCCTCGCCGGAGAAGCTCATCACGGTGTTCGAGGAACCCGACCGCCCACAGCCACGACTCGACCGTAACGTCGAGGACGGCATGGGCGTCGCAGTCGGTGGGTTCCGCGAAACGACCGACGGCGTCCAGTTCAACTGTCTGGCGCACAACACGATGCGCGGTGCCGCCGGTGCGAGCGTGCTGAACGGCGAACTACTGAACAAACGCGGCTATCTGTAACGGCCGGCCTCGCCGAGTGCAGTTTTTTGGAACTGACCGAGGTCAAGTCGCTAGGCAGACATTTTTACGACCAGTATCGACTGCGTACACATGGTCTCCCGCGACACGAAGCTTCAGATTGGGCTGGTGAGCGTAGTTATAATCGTTTCAGTGCTCCGCCCATTCGTATTTCCGCTCGGACGGCTTGGGTCGGTCGCGTTTTTTGCAGGTGCGAACTTTGTCATATTGGGTGGCGCACATCTGTACCTAGCTCTTGTAGATGATAGTGAGACGATTCCAGTTGCGGCCCGCTGGCGGTACATCGGAGTTGCAGCGATGGTAGCTGTGGCCTCCTTCCTGCGAGAAGTTGCTGGGCGGACCAGTCTCGGGAGCGTCACGCTCAATCAACTACTCGGCGGCGTGCTCGCTGTGACAGTGGTATCCTATCTGGTGTACGAAGCCCGCGCTGGCTATCTCGCCAGCCGACAGTGACTAGAGGTCGATCTGGTTCCTGAGACCATCCCATTCGCCGGTTCGCTCGGCCCGCCGGACGTTTTCCGCCACGATGTCGGCCAGCCGTTCGTAGTAACTCGGCGTGTGGCCGGCGTTATGTGGCGTGATGAGGACGTTCTCGAAGTCCCATAGCGGATGGTCGGCGGGCAGCGGTTCGGGATCGGTCACGTCCAGGGCCGCACCACCGATATGATTGCGCTGGAGCGCACTGACCAGCGCGTCGGTATCGACAACTGGGCCACGGGCGACGTTGGTAAGTACCGCCTCGGGGTGCATCGTCCGGAACACTTCCTCGTCAATAAGGTGACGTGTCTCGTCGGTGAGCGGGCAGGCGAGCCCGACGTACTCCGTGTCGGTGACCGCCTCGTGAATCTCGTCGAAGCCGTACACCTCGTCGGTCGGGCCGCCCTTCTCCGGCGAGTGGCGGACGCCGACGGTCTCCACGTCGAATCCCTCAACGCGGTCGACGATGGCCTCGCCGATCTCACCCAGACCGACGACACAGACGCGGCTACCGGCGAAGTCGTCAGTGTGGAACGACTGCCAGACGTGATTACGCTGGTGGCGGCGAGCGGTGAAGAAGCCCCGAGCGAAGGCGAGCCACGAGCCGACGACGTTCCCGGCGACGTTCGGGCCGTGGACGCCGGAGGCCGTCGTGAGCGCGATGTCGCGGTCCGCCAGGTCCGAGAGCGGGAGATGGTCGTATCCAGCGTATGTCCCTGCAAACAGCTGCAGCGAATCGGCAGTGTCGACCAGCTCCGGTGAGAGATCGTTGCCGGTCAGGACTGTCGCGTTCCCGATCAAGTCTCGCTCGGCCCCAGGCGTTTCAGCGACGGCGATGTCCCACTCCGGTAGTCGGTCCCGGAGCGCTGCCGCGTACTGGTCGACCGGCATTCCGTGAACGGCGTATCGGGTCACGACGATATCGGCCATTGAACCCCTCCTGTGGCGTGCGGAGCCATACCGGCTGTTCCACGCGGGGGCCTCAAAACGGTGCCGGCAGTCCGTCGATCGCACGCCGAGAATAGTATTCGTTTAGCAATCATTAGAGAACGGGCGAAATACCAGCATGAATTAGTAAAATTCATAGTAATAGTTCGGCGATATCTTAGCATATTTGTAGGATGACCGGCGTAGGATTTCGAAGGAATGGGGAGACCGACTAGCGTTGCGGTGATCGATGACGATAAGGACTATAGACAACTCTACAGACTTTGGCTTCCGGAAGAGTACAATATTATAGAGGCCGGTGACGGCCGTACGGGGTTACAGCGGATTGATGACTCGGTCGATGCGGTACTGCTGGATCGCCAGATGCCGGACCTGAGCGGCGAAACGGTCGCCGAAAGGCTCCGGCAGCGGTCAGTTACTCCTGCGGTCGTTATGATCAGTAGCGTCAAGCCGGACGTGGATGTTCTGGATATCCCCGTCGATTCGTATCTCAGAAAACCCGCGGACCGGGATACCCTGTTGTCGGTGCTCTCGACAGTTCGTGCCCGATGCGAGTACGAGACGCAACGTCGGGAACTCCTGGGACTTGCCGACCGCCGGGCAACGGTTGCCGACGCTGTACGGGCCACAGTGCTTGCGGAGAGCGACGCGTACCAGCGAGCCGTCGAACAGCTAGAACAACACGACGTGTCACTCACCGACGCAGCGTCCGAACCGTAGCGCGCAGCGCGTTCCAGTTCAGACACAAGGGCGTCAGAGCGCGAATCCGATGCAAGACAATAGGTTTTAGCGGGCGCGGGACGCCGTAGCGGGTATGGAACACGTAGACGTCGCCATTGTGGGTGGTGGCCCGGCCGGGTCGTCGGCGGCCGAGGCTGCAGCCGACCACGGGGCCGACGCCGTCCTCCTCGAAAAGGGGGTCCCCAGAGCCGACCGCGAGGGGACGGGGCCGGACTCGACGGACGCCGCTGGGCTGCTCGATTACTGGTTCGACATCATGGGTATTCCGCGGTCGGAGTTCCCCGAGGACGTGGTTCTGAGCGAACTCGACGGGGCGAAGTTCTACGGCCCCTCGACGGAGATGAAGCTCACGGAGACCGGTATCAGTTCCAGCACTGATGACTTCGGTATCACGTTCCACCGGGCACGGTTCGATGACTGGCTCCGCGAACGGGCGACGGACGCGGGTGCGGACTACCGCGTCGGCGTCAGCGTCACCGATGTCGAGACCGACCTGCGGAGTTCGCCGCGACACACCGTTCGGCTGGCCAACGGCGAGGACATCGCCGCCGAGTACGTGATCCTTGCCGACGGCCCACAGCGGACTATCACCGGCGGCACGCTCGACCAGTTCCTCCCGGCCGGGCAGACGATGGCCGACATCATGCCCTCGAACAAGGTCAACCACATCGCCTATCAGGAACACCGCCGGATGCCCGAGGAACTGTTCACACCGGAGTTCATCGAGTTCTGGTGGGGCATCATGCCCGGCCACACGGCGTACCCGTGGATTTTCCCGAACGACAATTCCGTCGCGCGCATCGGCCTCACGATGCCCATCGGGCTGGACATCGACGCGTACGACCGCAGCGAGTGGGACCTCCTCAGAGCGAACGACGACAGCATCCCGCAGGGCCGGCAGTACATCGAGCGACTGCTCGAACGGGAGTTTCAGGCGTACGATCTCGACGACTTCCCGCTCGTCGAAGACCGCGGGAAATCGAAGGGGACGGAGACGTATCCCATCTCCTCAACTCAGCCGATAGAGTCCCCCGTGGGTGCCGGCATCGCTGTGGCTGGTGGCGCAATGGGGACCACCTCGGCGTTCCACGAGGGCGGCGACCACGTCGCCGTTCGCACCGGAAAAATCGCCGGCCGCCTCGCCGCGAACGACCGCCTCGAACGGTACAACGACGCCTGGCACGACGCCATCGGCGACGAAATCCTCCGGAACGTCACCTTCGCAGATATGGTTCGGGACTGGCGGCCCACCGACTGGGACCGGGCCTTTACTACCGCCAACGACTTGATGGACGCCCGTGGAATCAAAGCCGATGCGGCTCTCCGTGGCGGCTACAACGGCATCAAGATGGTGCTGGCTTACAAATGGGGGAAGTTCTCCTCCCGCAACGGCAGGTACGTCCAGCTGCGCGAGGACGACTACGCGGTCTGAACGTCACCCTTAGGTGTGCGACCGGCTAACTACGGCTGCGTGCCTTTAATCCCCGGCTGAGACCCGTCACCGGGACAATGACGACCCGGAGAACCCGGGCACGCGACATGACCGCGGTTCACACCGCATTTGGTCGTCGTACATGACGGCCCGCCAGACGGTTGCACCGTCTGGGCGTTCGGTGATTACGCCGTAATCACCCGCGCTCGCGGCTGACGCCGCTCGCGCAATCGGTCGCCGTATCCGGCGACCCGCCCGGCACGAGGGTTTGCCGGCTGACGTGGCACACCGCCGAGGATGATGCCGGACGTTAGTGTTCCGGGCGTACATTTCGAGCCTACTAGTGGCAATATTTGATATAATACGGACATACCACAGTGGCTCTGGTGTGTCACCGAGATGGATGCCTCCGTGATGACGCCCTGTTAGTCGAGTCTTCGGGAATCGTTAATAGTGGTATTCCCGACAGTAGGGCTGTCGAGTCGACTCACATCTCTCAGGTTACACAGTCTCGATAATGGTGCTGAGTGGTCACTATTGCCCGAGGTTCGAAGATTCGGTCGGGGCTGCATTGTATGTTTCCGCAGCCGATGTCAGTATGACAAAAATATTTGGAGTAACATTTAAATATAGGTTGGTTGACACCATAGTTGTAGCTCAACTAATGTTCAGAAACGGTCAGGAGGGTTCGATTTCCGAGCGGCGTAGCTTCTTGAAGATGGTAGGTACAGCTGGTCTGGCAGGCCTCGCTGGCTGTAGTGGGGACGGCGGTAGTGGCGGCAGCGGTGGCGGCGGGAGTAGTGGCGGGGATAGCGGTGGGAGTGGCGACAGTGATAGTAGTGATGGCAGTGGCGGCAGTGCAAATTGGACAATTGGGACGTCGGGGCCGGAGACAGCGACTCACGCGTCGGGGGTAGCAATGGCACAGCTGCTCTCTGAAAAGTCCGACGACATCAGCATGAGCGCCCAGACGACCGGCGGGACTGCCGCAAACCCTCGGTTGATCGCTCAGGGAGACATCGATATCGCCCAGAGTACCGACTGGGCAGTCGCGCGCTCAAACAGCGGGGGAGACCCCTACGGAGAACCAGTCGGGAAGACGATGACGCAGGTGTTACCGTTCATGACCTTAGAGTATTACCTCGTCAGGCGAACTGACGACGCACTGGCGGGCATCGAGACAGTGTCGGACATCCCGCAGGACGGGTCGGTCTCGATGGCGTTCGGCCAGCGTGGCGGGACGAACTTCTTCGCGGGCCTTGATGGGTTCCAACTGTCCGGGATCGACAATGTCGAGGAGAAGTACGACCTCCAGTCAATGAGCTGGGGAGATCAGGGGGCGCAGTTCGCGGATGGCCGCCTCGATATGATGATGGTCTACGGGGTCAGTCGCGAGGTACTGACCGGATGGGCGCAGGAGGCCGGCGCGCAAGCTGATGTTGCAGTCGTCAACTGGGAGTTCGACGAGTCAGATCTGGCCAGCTCCGACTTGCCCTACACGTACATCGAAACGCCGGCCGGCCTCTGGGACGGCCAGGACATTCGAATGGACTCCATTCCGGCAGTCGGTGTCGGCTACGAGACGGTCTTCCCGGCTGATGTATCTGAGGAACTGGGCTACGAGTTCGTACGTACCGTCATGGAGGACATTGACGCGGTCCGTGAGGCGAGTTCAGTGCTCTCTCGCGCCGGTCCGGACTTCGCGAAAGAATTCTTACTCTCCTCGCCGAACGCACCCGTCCATCCCGGCGCCGAGAAGTACTACAGGGAACAGGGCCTCTGGAAGGACGGACTAACCACGCTTGACGAATATGAGGGGTAATTTGAACTCCCCGTATCCCGTCCGGTCACCGCATCAATGCCAGCTATGACTGCGAAAAACACAACCGGAAGCTGGCTCGCTCCGGATCGGGTGCGCATGATCAAGTATGGGTTCCTGATAGCCCTAGGAATCGCCTCGACGGCCTATCACCTCTGGTTCACCCAGCTGTTCCCGTTCGAACAGGACCAGCACAAAATCGCTCACCTCGGATTCATGCTCGTCGGGGCGGCTGTCCTCGCGTTTGAACCTGAACCCGAGACACGCCGGGAGCGGCTCGGAAACTACGCGACGTTACTTGAGGCCGCTCTCTCGGTTGTCGTCGCCGTTTACCTCTTTACGGCCTTCAACCGCATCGTCTACGAGCAACTCGGAATATACACCCACCTCGACTTGTTCATGGGGCTGTTGATAATTCTGCTGTTGTTGGATGTCTGCCGGCGGGTCTACGGTCCGATGCTGTCCTTGGTCGGTGTAGTTGGCCTTGCGTATGCGCTGTTTGGACCGTACTTCCCAGGGATTTTGAACCACAACGGGGTTCAGGCCGAACGACTGGTGCAGGGTCTGACAGTTGAGTTCGGCAGCGGCGTCTTCGGCGTCATTGTCGAGGTTTCGGGGACGTTTATTATTATCTTCATGATCCTCGCGGGGCTGTTGGAAGCGTACGGCGCGCTGGAGTATTTCGTCCAGGTCGGAACGCTGATCGGCAAACGGGTCCGGTCCGGGTTGGCACAGATGACGACGGTCGCGAGCATGGGTATGGGGTCAGTCAACGGCAGCGCGGCCGCCAACGCAGCGACGACAGGCGCGTTTACCATCCCGTTGCTCAAGCGTCACGGACTCGATAGAGATACCGCAGCGGCCTACGAGGCAGTGGCCTCCAGCGGGGGCCAGATTATGCCACCAATCATGGGTGCAGCGGCATTCATAATGGCCGAAATAACTGGGATGAGCTACCTGAAGATTATCGTCGTCGGATTCCTGCCGGCACTCCTCTTCTACGGAACGGTCGCAATTGGTGTCCACCTGACGACCATCAAGGAAGGGCTCACGAGCGAGGTTAACGAGGAAGAACTAACCGAGGTTGAGACGGTTGATGAGGATCGGAAAAACGCACTAAACAGGATCTTCGGTCGGACAACAACCGCTGTTTCGTTCGGGCAGATATCGGTTCGTAACCTGATCGTCGAGGGACTCGCGCTGTGGGTCCCGCTGGTCGTTCTCCTGTACGCACTGGTTGTCCTCATGTACGACCCGCTGTACGCAGGGTTTCTCTCGATAATGTCCGCGTTCCCGGCTGCGTTCGTCCAGGGAATCTTTTTCCGCGATGGCTACGGGAGCCGCGACTTTTTCGTGGATACTATGGATGGCCTGGGTCGCGGGATGGAAAACGCGGCCCCAATTGCGGTATCGCTGGGCGTGATGAACATCTTCGTCGGTGTGTTGAATCTCACCGGGTTCACGCAGGTGTTCGCGTCCAGCCTCGTTGAACTCTCGGGTGGCGTGCTCGCGCTGTTGCTCATGTTCGCGATGGTCGCCGCGCTTCTCTTTGGTCTCGGGATGCCGACCGTCGCGGCCTACATCACGGCCGTGCTGCTGATCGCACCAGCACTGACTGAGGCCGGTATCGACCTGCTCGCTGCCCACTTCTTTGTGTTCTACTTCGCAATCCTCTCGGCGCTGACGCCACCGGTTGCCATCGCCTGCCTCGTCACGGCCAGGGTTGCAGGCGGGAACTTCTGGCGGACCGCCGGAAAATCACTCGTGCTCGGGGCGCCGCTGTTTGTTCTCCCGTACGTCTTCGTCGTCAACGATAGTCTGTTGTTCTGGTCGGCTCCGGCAACACCCATTACGTTTGTCGTCGTGGGTGTCGCTCTCGTCGCTACCGTGACAGCCATTGTCAACTATTTCTCAGGCCAACTCAGGCTGCCGAATCGCGCCGGGCTACTGGTGGCTGCGGGAGCAGCGATGTTCGCTCCACTGGTGCCGATGACCGTTGCCGTGCAGGCCGTCGCAACACTCACGATCTTGGCATTGCTGTACATAGAGGTAAAATACGGTTCCGAGTCCGAAACCGGACAGCCCGAACAGGCCGCAGTCGATGATTGACCTGCCCGCTATCAATCAGGCCGTACGTCAGCACGATCCGTAGCCCGACGGGCTCATCTCCAGATTTTCACGTCTTGAGGGGCCACTGGACCTGTCCATCACGTCGGCTCAGTTCGTATTTGAGCCAGCGGGTGAGTAGTTCGACGAATGCCTGTTCGTCCTGTCTAAACTGGCCCGACCGGGAGTCACGGGCAACGAAACAGACCGTCCCGAACAGTTCATCGTCGAGTTCGATTTTCGCACCGAGGTAACAGCCGATACCGTACCGCTGGTATGCGGGGTCGTCATCCAGCCCCTGCTGCTCGGCGTTGTAGATCGAAAGCATACCGTCAGATTCGATAGTTCGTCGACAGTAGGTCTCGGAAAGCGATGTGATGTCGCCGGGGGCAGTGAGAGACGGTTCGCCGCTGGTAGCGATTATTTCATGTGTTCCCGCCTTGGGATCGATTGCGACGAGATGGCCCTGATCGACGTCAAGATACTCGACACCGAGTTCCAGTACATCGACTAACCGCTGTTCGAATCGTCGGTCCGTATCGTTCGTGACCTCGTAGAGTTTCTCTCGATAGCGTTCGGCCGTCGCCTGTAGCCGCTCCCGTTCGATTTCCTCCGTGATGTCCTTGATCACTTTCGCAAAGCCATGGGAGTCGCCGTTTTCCCGGAGTTCAGTGATGACCACATCTGCCCAGAACGTGCTCCCGTCCTTCCGAACCCGGAGCCCGCGGTCGGTGGCTTTGCCGCACTCCCCGGCTTCTCGCAGCAGTTGCTCGGGGATGCCGTCGGCCACCTGTTTCCCTGTGTGAAACGTCGAGAAATGCTCGCCGAGGATATCAGACTCCTCGTACTGCGTGATCTGTTTCGCACCGGCGTTCCACGACTGGATGCGGCCGTCGGGGTCGAGCAGGAACATCGCGTAATTCTCGACTGCATCGACGAGTAGCCGGAACCGCTCGCGCTCGTGTCGCAGTTGCTTGTCGAGTTCTTCGCGGTCAGTCCGGTCACGAACCACGCAGACGGAGCCGTCATTTTCGATACTCGCGACGGTGTGTTCGCCGATGAACTGTGTCCCGTCGGCGCGTTCGAGCAGTGTCTCGCCCGTCCACGTCCCGTTTTCGTTCACAGCCGGGAGGATTTCATCATCGACCGTTTTGAGGCTCGCTGCCGAGTGGATTTTCTGCCAATGTTCGCCCAGAAGCTCGTCGCGCTCATAGCCGAACGTGGCCGCGTAGGCATCGTTCAAATAGGTGAACCGGCCCTCGTTGTCCAGTGTGCTGATGCCGTCCCAGGCCGCATTCATTGCGCGGTGCCCACGCGTGACTTGCAGTTCGTCTCTGCGGGCTTCGACCGCGTTTTGCACCCTGTTCGCTAGCACCGTGTACTGGGACGTTCCCGATTCCTTCTGGATGTAGTCCGTGACACCTGCGGAGATTGCTTCGGCCGCGATCTCTTCGCTACCCTTCCCGGTGTAGAGGATGAACGGAAACTTCGGTGCGTCCTCGCGAATCCGTTCGAGGAACTCCAGCCCGTTCATTCCAGGCATATCGTAGTCGCTGATAATACAGTCGTACGTGTCCTGCGGGCGGTCCGCGATGACCTCGTCGGCCCGCTTCGCAGTATCGACGCTGAAGGAATCTATGGTCCGCTCGAGATATGCCGCAGTTAGATCGGCAAAGTCCGGTTCGTCATCGACATGTAAGACGCGCACTGAACCAACCATCTGTTTAGATATTGTGCAAAAACCGTAATAAGACGTTTGTCATTTCAAAGTATTAGCATCAATGTATCGCCTGTCACCGGGTAAAAATTCGGGTGGTTGATCGAGTGCTAGTTCGGAGGGAAAGGGATATCTAGGGGAGAAAAATCGCCTTTTAGAGGTGCAAATAGAATATAACTATTACCGTCCCCTGGGTGTGCAGGCCGGGGAACAAATCACATTATTTACAAACGTCCTACACTACGAGCCTGCTTGGGCAGGGGCTGGTCAGAACCAGTTGCTACTGAGGACGCCCGCGGCGGACGAGAGTTCACCACTGAATTTTACGGTGACGTACAGGCCAGTAAACAGCGTGGCGTTGTACGCGCCGTGGATGAGTGACGGGACGACGATGTTGTCCGTGTACTCGTAGGTTGCGCCGAGGATGAGCGACGGAATGAGGAGGCCGCACACCCCGACAAGTTTCCCCGTGACCGACCCACCGCTGAGGGCGGGGTAGTGAATGCCGGCGAAGATGACACTCGCGATGGTGACGCCCGAAATCGGGCCGAAGTAGTCCCGAATGCGGCCCTGAACGACGCCGCGGAACAGCAGTTCCTCGCCCGGACCAATGAGGAGAAAGGAGGCGGGAATCAACAGCAGGAGGACATCCGGGTTCTCCATTCCGATCTCAGCCGCCTGATTGCTCGCCGTTTCGATCCCGAACATCGAGACGAGCGCCCTGATGATGACGGCCACTACCACGAGCCCGACCATCGCGCTCGCGTAGCCCAACACGACGATGCCGGCTTCACGGAGACTCGGCACAGAAATGCCGATACTGAATGCACCGGTGTCTGGCGGATAAGAGATGTATTTGCGGAGCTTCGATCTGATCAGCGGCCTGAGTTTGATGTACGTGTATGCGATGATCGGTAAGCCGATCCCCTGGACCGTTATCAGCCCAATTACCAGTGCGTGTGCTGGCATCAACTGGATTCCTGCACCGTCTAACAGGAAAGAAACAGTGATGTACTGCAGGCTAAAGCCAAACAAAAGCCCTAACGAACCCAGCCAGAGCGCCGAGAAAAGCGCAAACCCGTACTGGAAGGCCTTCAGGGCCATATGAAAGACCGGATCTTCCCGGGAATCCGTTGCCATACACTGCATTGGTCGTGGTGATGTGTAAACAATTCGTTTGGTGTTGTGTCATGACTGCCGGTAAAGACGCCTCAGTCAGTCCGTTCCCCGGCCGTCACCGCGGTTTCGAGCCAGTTCGACTCCGGCGGGAGCGGACAGGAGAAGGTGTCGCTGTAGGCACAGAACGGCGAGTACGCGAGGTTGAAATCCAGCGTAATCTTGTCGCCGTCGCTCAGGTCGCGGTCGGGTTCCAGTTCCATGTACCGGCCACCGTGGTAGCTCTGTTGACCGGTCGTCTTGTCACGGAACGGAACAAAGAGCGTCCGTGACTCGTCGGCAGCCTGCCGGAACGCGTGGAGTTCGCGGGACTCGCCGTCGAGATCGAACGACAGCGTTGCGACGTGGAGATAGCGCACCGTTCGGTCGTCGCTCGTCTCCAGATCGACCGACTCCGGCGTCTCGTGAGCAGTAACTGTCGCTTCGACCCGATAGTCGGGGTCCGGATCGAAGTAGCTGAGTCCGTCGAAATCGTCGCGTTCCTCGGGCGGAATCGGGGATTGGCGGTGTTCCGCGAAGAAGCGGTCTTTCTCGTCCCGGTTGGCCTCCAACTGCGCTGCCCAGTCTTCGGTGTCGTCGTCCATACAGAAACGGTGGTGACCACGCAGTTTCAGTCCGGCGACTCGGCGACAGACGAGCGATATCGTGACGTGAGGGAGTGGATACCTTATTATACACCTAGTCCAACTGAATAAATACACAGGGGTGTGTATGGAAGCGACGTTCTACGGTATTCTGGGGGTGGACCCAGATGCCACCGAAGAGACGATAGTCCGCGCCTACCGGGAGCAGACGAAAACGCATCACCCGGACGTGAGTGACGACCCTGCCGCGGGAGAACGGTTCAAGCGCCTCACACAGGCGAAGAACGTGCTGACGGACGAGGCCGAGCGAGAGCGATACGACCGGCTCGGCCACGACGCATACGTCAACAGGCACGTCGACAGCGGCGCGGACGGAGGCACAGCCACGGGCGGTGTCAGTGACATCGCACAGCAGTACGTCGACCAGCGGGCCGATGCAGAGACAATGGGCGAGGCAACGGCGAAAGCGACACAGCGGCCCACCCAGACTCGTGGAGGGAGCACGGGCTACGGGACTGCCGCGGAGTACTACCAGCCCGGCCAACGAGTCCGGCCGACGCAGTCGTCGGGAGTCGAGACGCTGTTCGGTTCACTGCGACGTGTCGGCCCGTGGCTGTTCGTCCATCTGGCACTGCTGGTCTGTACGATCATCGCCGCCGTACTGCTCGCAGTCGGTGGCCTCTCGGGGAACCTCTCGCCCGTCGTCGCCGGTGTCATGGCAGTCTCGATACTGACAATCTCACTGGTCGTCTCAGCGACCCACGTCCTCACACACATTTCAGGCTGACCGACGAGGGGTGGTTCGAACGATGGGAGTTTCGAGCAGCTAGCGGACGAAAACCGGCAGCACAGCCACAGCCTCACGCTAGCGGCCGAAACCAGACAGCGGTAACGAGGACAGCCAGCAGGAGATACGACCCGCGAATCAGCAACATCGTCGCAGTTTCGGGGTCACCTCGCTGGGCGATAGCCGCGACTGTCCCGAAGACGACCGCAGCCGCTGCAGCACTCGGCGGGACCCCAGGTAATGCCACGGACAGCCCGACGATTCCGAGAAGACCCGCTCCGAACAGGCCAAGCGCGAGCCGTCGGGCGCGCTGGTGGCCCAGTACGACGGCGACGGTGCGTTTCTGTATCGACCGGTCGTAGTCGTAGTCCTGTTCGTCGTCGATGATCTTGATGCCGGTCAGCAACAGGAGGAACACGGCCGCGAGACCGACAGCACGCGGCGTCAGCGTCGTCACCTGAGCGTAGTAGCCACCCAGCAGCGCCAGCGCGATACCCGCCGGGTATCCCATAGTCGCACCAACGGGGTTCATATCCAGTTGTGGCGCGTGGGTGTAGCCGATGACCCAGGTCGGCAGCGTCAGCAGCGCTGCGCCGGGGCCGACCAGCAGCCAGATAGCTCCCGTACAGAACGCGAAGCCGACGCCAGCACCGACCAGCGCCATGCGACAGCCCGAAGCAGTAAGGGGATGATCGTCGTCCTCGCCGCGGACGTGGAAATCGACGTAGCCGTCCTTGACGTGGGCCGTGTAGACAGCGAAGAACATCGCGCCCGCGTGGAGCGCTGCCACCGGTGGCCAGAACCCGCCGGAGAGCAACCCCCCGAACAGCGAGGTCGCAAGCGGTGGCAGCATGAACACCGGATGAACCTGCGAGGCCAGGGCACTCACGGTCGCGAACGGACCGGTCTCGTGTCGGGCGACTGCCATACGAACCCAAGGCACGGCAGTGGGAAAAATCCCTATCCGCGTTGTTTCGGTACTACCGCCAGTTCGACCGGTCCAGCACGAACCCCGAGATGTGTGACGCCAGTTCTCTGGCGGCCTGTTCAGTGTCCGCGTGGAGTTCGCCGGAAACTGGGCCAGCCTCGCCGCCGACGCCCTCCGTCTCCGAGATCGGGTCCGTCGTCGTCGGATACGGTCGGCGGGACCGGACACGGTCCCGGAGCGCCTGAACGGTGGCGTCAGAGAGTTCGTAGGACAGATGCTGGAGGTCGTACCGAACGATGAACCCCCGCGTCGCGTCTCTGACAGCGAGGACCGGGTGACCCCGGTCCCGACAGCGCTCCCAGATCTCACGCTGGTGGTCCCGCGTGGCGTACACCGGCACGTTCGACGGTGCGAGGTGTTCCATTGCCCATTCATACGGGTTGGAGGTGTATTACCTTTCGGCAGTGCCCCGCCGACAGAAATGCTACGCAGGAAACGTTTAGGGGGAGGGCTGTGTCCACAGGATTGCTATGGCAGATATCGAAGTCGAGAGCACATGCGAGGAAGGATACACAGTAGAGAGCATCATCAACGGCGAATGGGAGCTCATCGTCGACGCGCTGAGCGAGAACGGCCCGTCACCGAACGAGGTGCTGGCCGCCGACTACGCTTCCTGTTACATTCCGGCGCTACGCGTCGCCGCAGACAAGTACGGCCACGAGGACATCGGCAGCGTCGACGTCGAAGTCGCCGCGGATCTCGATGAGGACGACGACCTAGAGCACATCGATTTCCACGTCGAGGTCGAGGAATCGCTTGCGGACGAAGAGCAGGACATCGTCGAACTCGCCGAAGACATCTGTCACGTCCACTCGGCGCTGCAGGACGAGCTGCACGCGGAAATCTCCATCGAGTCCGGCGTCTGAGTGGGCAGGAACGGGGGTGACGTTTATTCTTCGCTGGTAGCAGGCCTGTAGTCGTCACTCCGGAAACAGCAGAATGACTGAGGACGTGTTGTGATAGCCCGTGTAATCCTCGTCGGCCGAGCAGACTTCGCCGTAGGTTTCGAAGCCGGCGAAGGGCGCGTCGATAGCGCTGTGAATCGTGTCGACGGCATCATCGAAGTCATCGCCGAGAATCATTGCACGGCAGGCGCAGTCGTAGACGAACCCGCCCGCGACGCTTCCGCCGCGGAGTTCATTGACAGCGTTGTTGGCGGCGTTCCGGACCGCATACACCTGGTCGGATTTATTGCTATGTGTCACCACCACTTCCGTTCCTTCGGAGACGGCGACGGCGAAATCCAGCGGTCCTTCGGTGTCGGTCGTGTGGCCCGGCCATCGGATGTTGTATCCCGTCGTCGAGATGAGTTTGCTCTCGATGAAGGTCTTGATTCGGGAGGCGAGTCCGTCGGCATCGGCTTCCGGTTCCGACTCGATACCGAGTTCGTAACGGCCGAGCAACATGACGAGATCTTCCGATCCCGCCTCCAGTTCGTCGACGTCGATATCGTATGTCTCCATCGCGTCCTCCCGAATCGCGTCCCGCCAGGCCTCGAACGCGGGTCTCCCGTCGAGTTCATACACGGTGCTTCCCTCTGCCCGGGTTACTGTCATCGCCTCGGAGATCGGTTCGTGGCCGTGGTTGACTGTCACCGGGAGCGGGTCCTCTGCAGCGATGAGCGCGAGGACGACAGCGTCCGTCTCGACGCGGTCGTTCCGGAAGACGTGGGTCTGCTCCAACTGGAGATCGTCACCCGCGGACCCGCCGACGACCGGCGTCTCCTCGTCGTCCAGATACTGCTCGGTGAGTCGAGTGACCTTGTTTCCGATTCCAGCCATACCGTCGTGAAGGTTGATGATCGTCCGATGCGGATACCCGTCGACAGCGGGGTCCTCGCTTGCGGGGAGGTCGTGAACGGCTTCGAACAGACAGCGCTCGGGATCAGCGCTGAGTTCGGTCGAGAGGCTGGAGAAGAACCGCATCGAGTCCGACGAAACGACGCCGACTGTGACAGTTCCGTCCCCCGAACCGGATTCGGTGAATTCTCCGGAGGACGAACAGCCCACGATTTCGGTATCTGACCCAACAACACTCCGAGCACCCCACAGTACCGCATCGTAATCGTACGTTGGAGAGCAGAAAATCTGACAGAAGTCTGGTTCGCTTGCCGAGATATCGGCCATGGCTTCTCGTATGGCGTCCATCGCTGCGGCATCTCCCGAGTCCCCCGTCGCCTGCCCTGTCCCAAACTCAGTAGTCATCGAGATGCAAGTATATCGTGAGCTAACTTAACATATTGGAACCGTTTTGGAGACAATAAAACGTAGCGGTCGCGGCAGCCAGTGGCGTGACAGTCAGCCCAGAGACGGTACGTTTTACTGTAGAACACCGCACGGAGCGGGAAACGCTCATACCGCCGGCCCGCAAACACCAGTCCATGAGCGATTCAGACTGGACCGACCGCATCGCCGGCGAACGGATGGCGGTCGACCAGCGGTTCAACGAACAGGTCAAGGCATCATCGTTCTCCAGCCAGCAGTGGGGGCTGGTAATGACTGCCGTCGAGTTCGAGATCGAGAACCCGGGTGACCCGGACGCCGCTCGGATCGTCGCCGATACGTCGAAGCTCTCTAGCGTCATGCCAGAGATGGAACGGGTCGCCAATCAGGGGCCGATGGGCGGGCCCGGGGGCGATCAGTCCGGAAGCTCGGGCGGCGGCCTCCTCTCGGGCGTCAAGGACGCGCTTGGGCTCGGTGGGTCCGGTGGCGGGAACAAACAACAGGAGGAAGAGGCGGCACGGCTCGCACAGGAGTACGCTGAGCAACTTCAGGAGAAACTGGTATCGAACGGGCGCTGGAAGTCCGTCTGCGAGCAGGCACAGGGTTAGTACTCGTCGCCGCTGTGGAACAGTGTCAGCCCCTCGGCCTCGTAGATGTTGATGAGTTCCGTCACGACGTCGTCGTACGACTCGTCCTCGACGCGGAGGTCGTCGAGGCGCTCTACTGTCTCAGCGTCCAGTTCCACAGATGGCATGTCCAAATCTTTCACTGGAACACACTTAATTCCCGCCCTCGATCAAAAACGAACGCGAACAGTAGTAACAAATCAGAACCGAAAACTGTTAATGGTCGTTCTCGGTAGAAACACGACACATGCGACCACTGGGAGACTCACCGCTCGTACGGAACGACAAGACGCTGGTGCTAGCACACGACCACGGGCTGGAACATGGTCCCAAGCAGTTCAGCGGCGTGGAGGAGCGCCTCGACCCGCGTGAGGTGTTCGAGATGGCGACCCACGACGCCGTGACGGCGCTGGCTGTCGGGAAAGGGCTCGCCGAAACGTACTATCCGAGCTACGAAGACGACGTGAACCTGCTGGCGAAGCTCAACGGCGGTTCGGACCTCTGGATGGGCGATCCGTACTCGCCCCAGAACTGGTCGGTCGACTACGCCGCCGAACTCGGTGCCGACGCCATCGGCTACACCGTCTACCCGGGCGTCAACCGCGAGACCGACATGTTCGAGGACTTCCGCCCGGTACAGGAGAACGCCCGCGATCACGACCTGCCGATTGCAATGTGGTCGTACCCGCGAGGACAGGCCATCAAGGAGCACCGCAGTCCCTCGACCATCGCCTACGCGGCCCGTATCGGTCTGGAACTCGGCGCTGACTTCACGAAGGTGAAGTACCCGCGCGACAAGGAAGCGATGGCACACGCCGTCCGCTCGGCCGCTGACAACCGCGTGCTGCTCTCCGGCGGGTCGAAGACCTCCGACCGTGACTTCCTCGAACTCGTCGAAGACTGCATGGACGTCGGTGTCGCCGGCCTCGCGGTTGGCCGCAACGTCTGGCAGCGCGACGACCCCTACGACATCCTCGACAAGCTCGAAGGCGTCATCTTCGAGGACGCCACGGCAGACGACGTCCTGTAGGCCATGGACGAGGAGACGCGCCGAGCCGTCGCCGCAGCGGACGAGGCGTTGCCCGCCAGCGACGCGCTTCCCGACGCTATCGATACCGGGCGGGTCGTGTTCGGCTTCGACGGCTACCTCGACCGCGTCCGGGAAGTCGTTGCTGACCGCATCGACCCCGAGAGCCACGAGCGCCTCGCCACGCTGGAAGGGTTTGGTGACCGCATCGACCGCTCCGTCGCCGCCGACAGCTCCCTCTCCTTCGAGTGGCTCCAGCAGGGTAGTCGGACCGGCGGCCACACCAGCCACCTCGCGCGGGCCTTCGGCGGCTGGTCGTTCGACCCCGTGATGGTCGGGATGTACGGCGACCCGGTCCACGACGCCTTCGAGACGGAGTTCGGCGACTACGAACTCCACTCGCTGGGCGAACCCGGTGTCACCGACGCCGTCGAGTTTGACGACGGGAAGCTCATGCTCACGGAAATCGGCGACACGATGGCGCTCGACTGGGCCGAACTCGACGCGACTTTCGGCCACGACCGACTGGCCGAAAAGCTCGACGGTGCACGCCTGTTAGGAACCGGTTACTGGTCAGAGACGCCGGATCTGCCGACCATATTCGACGGCCTCCGTGACCTGTGGGGCGACATCGACGACCCGCCCGGGACCGTGCTGGTCGATCCCGGCGACGTGCGAAAGCTCGACGCCAACCGCCTGCGCGCCGGTCGGAAGGCTATCGGCCGGCTGGACGAGGTGACGGATGTGATGGTCACCGCGAACCGCGCCGAGACGGGCGTTCTCGCGGACGCTTACGCCGGCGACGGAGAGCGCTCGTTTGCCGACGACGCTGAAGCGGTGTTCGCGGCGCTGGAACCGACCTGGTTCGTCGGTCACGGCGTCGAGCGTTCGGTCGTCGTCACTGCGGACGGCACCGACAGCGTGGCTGTCCCCGCAGTCTCGGACCCGGAACTGACGACCAGTTCCGGCGACCACTTCAACGCCGGACTGGGGCTGGCTCGCATCGCCGGCCTCCCTCCCGCCGCCGCCGTGGTCGTCGGCAACGCCGTTGCCGGCTACTTCGTTCGGACCGCGGACCAGCCGTCGCTGGCCGACGTGCGCGCGTTTGTCGACGACTACCTAGAAAAGTTCTGAGTTGCTGTCTCCGCTTTCTACGACTCTTTTTGCCCGCTACAGCCGCCGCACCGTCACGCCATCACGGAGCGAGTCGATGTCATCTAGGTCTGGAACGGCCGTGCCGGCCCGCTGGACGACCTGTGCGGAGACGGTCACGCCGGTCCGGAGCGCCGTCTCGTCGTCCGCGCCGGCCTCCCAGGCGCTCAGGACGCCCGAGAGGAGCGCGTCGCCGGCCCCGACGGTGTCGACGACGTCGATGTCGAGCGCTTCGGCGTATAGTTGGCCCGCGTCGCCGGCGAGGACCGCGCCGTCCGCGCCGAGGGAGGCCAGTACGCGGTCGAAACCACGATCACGGAACGCGTCGGCCGCGTCCGCACACCCCTCAACAGTTGAGACATCGGCCCCGGTCGCATCGCCGAGTTCGGCGCGGTTCGGCTTACAGAGGCCGTACTGGGCATCGAGTTCCCGAAGGACATCGCCGCCGGTGTCGACGATCGTCTCCCAGTCGCCACCGGTCGCGATGCGGTCGATGGCATCAGGGGTCAGCCCCGGCGGTAGGCTCCCACCGACGAGTACGCGGTCGGGAGACTGCGCTCGCACCTGTTCGAGCAGTGAGTCGACGACCGACTCGCCGACCGCTGGTCCGGCCTGGTTCAGCTTGTATTCCTCCGCGGCTGCGATAGCGGTGGTGTTGAGCCGGGTCGTTCCGTCCACGTCGACGAAGGCCGTCTCGACGCCGTCGTCCTGCAGCGTCTCTCTGATGAACGAGCCGGTGAACCCACCCAACAGGCCCGTCGCGACGCAGGGGCGGTCCATGGCCGTGAGCAACTGCGCGGCGTTGATGCCTTTCCCGCCAGCGTCGAACTGTGCCTCGTCGGCCCGCATCACACGATCGGGAGCCATCTGCTCGTCGAACTGGATCGTCTGGTCGACCGCGGGGTTGTAGGTGACGGTGACGATCATGTGCTGACCTCCTCGACGGTCACGTCGGCGTCCGCGAGTGCCGTAGCGAGCGCCCCTGACGGGCTGGCGTCAGTGACCAGCAGGTCGACCTGCTCCAGATCGGCAAAGCTGACGAAACTCCGGTCGCCGAACTTCGACGCGTCGGCGACCAGCACGACTCGGCGGGCGCGCTCGACCATCATTTCCTTGACGGCCGCCTCGTCTTCATTTGGCGTCGACAGCCCGGCGGCACTGTCGAGGGCGTTCGTCCCCAGAAACAGCAGATCGAAGTTCATTCGTCCGATGGCTCTCTCGGCCATCGGGCCGACAAGCGCTCGGGTCCGCGGTCGGAGACTCCCACCGGTGAGCTTCGCATCGACGTCTCGCTCGGCCACTTCAGTGGCGAGTTCCGGCATATTCGTTGCCGCGACGTAGTCCGTGTCCGGAATCGCGCGAGCGACTTCCATCGTCGTCGAGCCCGCATCGAAGCAGACCACATGGCCCTCACGGACTTCCTGTGCAGCCCGCTCGCCGATGGCCTGTTTCTCCGCGTAGTGGTCAACCTCGCGCTGGCCGTACGGTCGTTCTGTCCCGGCGGAGGACGCCGGTACTGCACCGCCGTGGGACCGCTTGATGCGGCCTTGCGACTCCAAGTCTCGGAGGTCACGGCGTATCGTCGCCTTCGAGAACTCGAGTTCCGCGGCCAGCTCCGACACTGAACAGCCGTCTCGCTCTGTCACCAACTGGACGATAGTGCGCTTTCGCTCGGCCGGGAGCATTCTCTCGGCTGTGATTGTTTCGCTTCGGTTTTACCTCTTTCTATCGGGCCGTGCTTGTTTCTGCCCAGATAGAACACGAGAAAACGGTCTACAGTTCCTCGATAACCGCGGCGGTCACGTCCTCAGTGGATGCGTCGCCGCCCAGGTCCGGCGTCCGAGGCCCGGAATCGAGTACGGACTCGACAGCCGTCCGAACTGTATCGCCCTGTTCGTCGTAGCCGAGGTGGTCGAGCAACATCGCTGCGGAGAGTATCATTGCCGAGGGGTTGGCGATTCCCTCACCGGCGATATCCGGTGCGGAGCCGTGGACCGGCTCGAACAGCGCGTTCTCCTCGCCGATGTTGGCCGACGGCAACAGGCCGAGACCGCCAACGAGGCCCGCGGCGAGGTCCGATAGCATATCGCCGGCGAGGTTCGGACAGATAACGACGCCGTAGTCCTGTGGGTTCATGACCAAATGCATCGCGAGCGCGTCCATGAGCGCCGTGTCGTAGGACGCATCCCGGTCCTCGCCGACCGCCGACGCTGCATCGAGGAACAGCCCGTCAGTGGTGCGCATGACGTTGGCCTTATGCGCAATCGTCACGTCGTCATAGCCGTTCTGCTTCGCGTAGCTGAACCCGTATTCGGCGATCTTCTCGGATGCGTCTTCGGTGATGACCCGCGTGCAAGTGGTGACGCCCTCAGAAATCTCGCTCTCGATTCCCTTGTAGACACCTTCGGTGTTCTCCCGGATGAAAACGATGTCCGTGTCGGGCTGGACGGCGTCGAGTCCCGGATACGAGCGGGCCGGGCGGACGTTGGCGAAGGAGCCGACGACCTGCCGAAGGGGCAGGATAACGTCGGCCGCTGTCTCGCCGGCTGCGCCGAACAGCGTCGCATCGGCGTCAGCCGCCAGTTCGCGTGTCTCCTCCGGGAGCGCTTCGCCGGTTTCCGCCTTCACCGCGTCGCCGGCCGCACCCTCGACGAAGTCGAAGTCGACAGCGTCGATGGCCTCAAGTACCTCGACCGCGGCGGGTGTGACCTCCTGTCCGATTCCATCGCCGGGAATAACGGCTATCTCGTGTGTCATAGCGGGAGGCACGTAGCCGGCTGGTGAAAGTGGTTCGGTTCGCTGGTTCCATAGGCTACTCGGGAGGTATCGGGGTCCGGCAAGCGGTTATTGCTGGAGCCGACCCGGGTCCAAGGCAGCGCCATGCTCGTACAGTGCGTCAGCGGTGGACCGTCCCGACCCGGCGAGCCGGAGGACGGCTCCGGGTCGAGACAGGGATGGCAGCGCGGTGGCACGGCTCCCCAGCGAGCGCATCGAACTGGTGGAGGGCCGAAGCGACGGGAACAGCGCGTCGCCGGGGACCGTGCGCACCCGAGTATTGTGGTGGTTCATATGTATTTACTACCTCAATACTATCAATACTATAGATACTACAGATGGTAATTTTACTATTTATACTATCTGTCCATCGAGTATTGCCGCCGCCGAAGTAGTGACAGCGAGGCCGACACCCGTTTCAGAGCTTATGTCGGAAGGCGTGGAGGACGTTCTCGCCGGTTTCAGTCAGTTCGATCTGTTTCGTCCGACCGACATCCTTGACATCGATGTAGCCGTCTTCGACCAGCGGGTCGACGATGTTGGCGTTCAACAGCGCGAACTTCGCCTTCTCGTTTGCCGGGTCGGCGTCGTCGATAAACGAAAGACCAGCGTCCTCGGCGAACCCGATGAGGTCCGACTTCTTCGCGGTATAGGTATCCGTGTTCGTCCGCTTGAGATAGTCCAGCACCGCGACTTGGTCGCGGGATATCGCCTCGATAGGGTAGGAAGGGAGGACCTCCGCACGCTCCATCCCGCGGGTGAGTGGCTCCGCAGAGACAGATGGGACGTGTTCCTCGGGATGGACGTAGTACGCCGTTGCTGCCGTCGCCATACACGCGATAGCGCTCCCGATAGCTGCCACCTTCGGCCCGCTAGAGACGTTAACGCGCACGATGTCTTCCGGATGATCGGCGGTCAGCGTCGTAACCTCGGCCAGCACGTCGTAGAGGTCGTGTAAATCCGATCGATGTAGCTCGACGCTGACGCCGTTAGCGTCCAGTTCCTCGACGAGTGCCTGCTGGTACGGCGTCAACCGTGACGGCTCCGTCGTCGCTGTGAGGAGGTACACGTCGTCGGCGTTGTGCTGGTGAATCGGTTCGGCGATCCGGTCACGCTCGTGCCCCAGCGGCGCGATGTGTATCTCGCGGATCTGGTCCATGCAGGAAGAACGCAACCGGCTCTCGTATTGCTTTTTACATCCCTAATAGGATTGCTCTGTTGAATAGCGACCTCTGAGCTACCGTGGAACCACCCCAGTCTTGAGACCACCAGCGCCAGCTACTAACAAGCCGATTCAAATTCCAACCACCTCGACTAACACCGCTATTCAACAGAACAGTGCTAACAATCTCCTACCAAAGAGCGTTAGTCTTTTTCATTGTTTATTATTCGCCAATGACTGATCAGTCCTCTGCCAGAATTGGTATCGTCACCGGTGAGACAACCCCCGACTTGACCGAGGATGGGCAAGCATTACAAACGGAGTTACGCAATCGCGGCCTCTTGACGGAGCCAGTTCTCTGGACGGACTCGACGGTAGAGTGGGACAGCTTCGATGCAGTGCTCGTCCGCTCCTGCTGGGAGTACCACACTCAACTGGATGCCTTCCAGAACTGGCTGGATCGTATCGAGAACGCGGATGTCGTACTGTTGAACTCAGCCAACACAATCAGATGGAACCACCACAAGTTCTATCTCCGCGATCTCGAACAAAGAGGTGTCTCGATTCTCCCGACGACGTGGATTGAACGGTCCACCGAAATCGATCTCAGGACGGTGCTAGAAGACAACGGCTGGCAAGAGGTTGCGGTAAAACCCGCTGTCGGCACCAGATCGGCCCGTATCTGGAGGACCTCTCTCGACGAAGCTCGAGACCACCAGCAGCGATTCGAGGACCTGGTTTCAAGTAGCGACGTTCTCGTTCAGCAGTTCGCCCCCGAAATCGACAACGGCGAGCGGTCACTGGTCTTCTTCGAAGGTAGTTTCAGCCATGCCACTAGACAGCTTCCAGCTGCAGACGATTTCCGCGCTCACCCCAATTACGGCGGAAGCTCAGAACCGTACGAGCCACCCCGTGAGATAGTGGAGCAGGCCGCAGCCGTCCTTGAAGCTGCAGGAAAGGAACTAGGAATTAGCCCAATTAATTTCCCGTACGCCCGGGTGGATGGTGTCGAACGAGGGAGCGAATTCCTGCTGATGGAACTCGAACTCATCGAGCCGTACCTGAGTCTTGATGCCGGCAACAATGCCGTCACTGCGTTTGCAGATGCCATTGAAGCAAATCTATCTCGGCATGCGACCGCTCGCCGAGACTAACCGTAGCTCTCCACGAACCGACGACTGATTACTCGCTCTCAATATTGGACGCCACTCACTTAAATAAACATATCCCGTACAGAAGTAGATATACGGAGACGTATTGAGAAGGAGCAAGCTATTGAACGTCGACCTGCTGATACTTGTAGTATACTATATGTGTAACCTGAGATGAGAAGATAGCGATTAACAGCCAACTAGTATTACCTGATGGTGGCTCAAGAACTTCTACGATGAGTGCCGAGAGGATAATTACCCCTGCAATTGTCCAACAGTCGACAATGTTACCGATAACGCCAGTATTAGACACATTACGCGATAGTGTCGAATGAGTATTATGTTTTGCTAGTCCAGAGATAAACCAGAATCGCTAACGAGCGGTTCGGTGGAACGGTCTAACGTGTGGATGCTTCGATGGCTTTCAGGACTGAACTACGTAGATTCATGGCTGCTGTTAAACTGCAACAACAAGCGGTCCGCTCGTGCTCACGGCTGTGCCGTTCGCACAAACCGAGGTCACAAAGTGACCTCGCGTCAATCGTCCGCTTCTGCGAACCGGACGCTTACGCAGAGAACACGCAGAGCGGTTCTCGTAGTTAATCGTCCGCTTCGATATCCGACCGCGTCTGATCGAGGTACGGCAACTCCGAGGCCGTCTCCTCGATAGCGTTCTGGTTGGCCTTCATCAGCGCCGTCGTGTCCCAGTTGCCCTCGACGAGGGCCTCGCGCTGGGCGCGGTCGACGCTGACGTTGATCTCGTTATCGCCGTAGGTGACTGTCTCCGCCCGCACGTCGACCTCAATCTTGCCGTCGGGGTTGTCATCGACCCACTGCTGGAGCGCGTTGATCGTCTCGTGGTCGGCGGTAACCGTCGGGATACCAAGCGCCAGACAGTTCCCAGCGAAAATCTCGGCGAAGCCCTCGCCGATGATAGCGTCGATGCCCCAGCGCATCAGGGCCTGTGGCGCGTGTTCGCGGGAGGAGCCACAGCCGAAGTTGTTGTTGACCACCATCACATTCGAGTCCTGGAACCGCTCTTCGTTGAACGGATGGTCCTTCTCGTTGTCCTCGTCGTCGAACCGCAGGTCGAAGAACGCGAACTCGCCCAGTCCATCGAAGGTGACGACCTTCATGAACCGCGCGGGGATGATCTGGTCCGTGTCGATGTCGTTCCCGCGGATCGGGATACCAGACCCTTCGACGTAGTCGACTTCGGGGATGTCCTCCGTGGCGTCGCTCATGCCAGGGTCACCTCCTTCAGGTCGCGTACGTCAGACACTTCGCCGGTGATCGCCGCGGCGGCCACCATCCGGGGATTCATCAGGACGGTCCGGCCGTCCTTGCTGCCCTGTCGGCCGACGAAGTTCCGGTTGGAGGAGGAGGCACAGGCCTCGTCGCCCTCCAGCTGGTCCTCGTTCATGCCCAGACACATCGAACAGCCGGCGTTACGCCATTCGAAGCCGGCTTCCTCGAAGATGTCCTTCAGGCCCTCCTCCTCGGCAGCGCGCTGGACGCGCTGGCTGCCGGGGACGACGAACGCCCGTACGTCGTCGGCGACCTGCCGGCCCTTGACGATGCGGGCCGCGCGGCGGAGGTCGGGCAGTCGAGCGTTGGTACAGGATCCAAGGAAGGCCACGTCGATGTCGTACCCTTCCATCGTCTCGCCGGGCTCGACGCGCATGTGGTCCTGAGCGCGGCGGGCGGTGTCGACCTTGTCGTCGGCCAGGTCCTCGGGCTCCGGAATCGGGTCGTCGATGCCGATGCCCTGGCCGGGCGTGGTCCCCCACGTGACGACGGGGTCCAGTTCGCTGGCGTCGATTTCGACGACGTCGTCGTACTCGGCGTCGTCGTCCGAGCGGATCGACTCCCAGTACGGCTTGAGTTCCTCGAATTTCTCGGGGTGTTCCTGGAAGTAGTCCGTCTGTTCGAGCCACTCGTAGGTGGTCTCGTCGGGGTTGACATAACCCGCGCGAGCGCCGCCCTCGATGGACATGTTACAGATGGACATTCGGCCTTCCATGTCGAGGTTCTCGATGGTCTCGCCGGCGTACTCGTAGACGTAGCCGACGCCGCCCTCGGTCCCGAGCCGGCGGATGATTTCGAGGATGATGTCCTTGGCCTCGACGCCCTCGTCGAGTTCACCCGTGACTTCGATCTTGCGGACCTTCTGTTTCTCCATCGCGATTGTCTGGGTGGCCAGCACGTCGCGGATCTGGCTCGTCCCGATACCGAACGCGAGCGCGCCGAACGCGCCGTGGGTCGAGGTGTGGCTGTCGCCACAGACGATGGTCTTGCCGGGCTGGGTGATGCCCTGCTCCGGGCCGATGACGTGGACGATGCCCTGATCGCCCGTCGTCGGGTCCGAGAACTGGATGCCGGCGTCGCGAACATTCTCTTCGAGTTCCGCCATCATCGTCTCGGCCGCGTCGTCGCTGTAGGGCCGGTCCTGATTGGCGGTCGGCACGATGTGGTCGACCGTCGCGTGGGTCAGGTCGGGGCGTGCGACCTCAAGGCCACGCTCTTTGAGCATGCCGAAGGCCTGCGGGCTGGTGACCTCGTGAATGAGGTGCAGCCCGACGAACAGCTGGTCCTGACCGTTCGGCAGGGTCGTGACTTTGTGCTGGTCCCATACCTTGTCGTACAGCGTTCCCGAACTCATACTGTCTCGTCCCGTCCTTCCGTTCCACGCTCGTACGCGCGAGTGACACCCTCATCGGGTGCTTCGTGATCGATGTCTTCCATCGTCTCGTCGGTCTCCTCCTCCGCGTCGCGTTCGCCACCGTCGGCGGCCACAACCGGGCCGCGGCGAAACACCGCGCCGAAGGTTCCGTTCGTTTCGGGGTGCGTGTGCTCGATGCTCCCCATCGTTGTGCGTGAGTCGTTCTGTTCGCCGTCCGTTGGATTCGTGCGTTCGTTAGTCATCTGCTGGAGCTTCTGTCTTCTCTGCGTCGGCGTCCTCACCCCACGCGAACAGTTCGCGCAGGTTCTCGCCGACGGCTTCGATCTGGTGGTTCTGTTCGGCGTCGCGATACTGCTTGTAGGCGGGTCGGTTGGCCTGATTCTCGTTGATCCACTCGCGAGCGAACTCGCCGTTCTGGACCTCTTCGAGGATCTTCTCCATGCCCTCGCGGTCGATGACCTCTTCGCCGCGGGTCAGGCCGCCGTACTCGGCGGTGTCGGAGACGGAGTTCCACATCCCCATGTGGCCGCCCTCGTACATCAGGTCGACAATCAGCTTGAGTTCGTTCAGACACTCGAAGTAGGCCATCTCCGGCGCGTAGCCGGCGTCGACCAGCGTCTCGAAGCCGGCCTTGACCATCTCGGTGACGCCGCCACAGAGGACGGCCTGCTCGCCGAAGAGGTCCGTCTCGACCTCTTCCTGGAAGGAGGTCTCGATGACGCCGGCTCGGGTGCAGCCGATGCCCTTCGCGTAGGCCAGCGACTCCTGCTTGGCGTTGCCGGTCGCGTCCTGATACACTGCGATGAGACCCGGCGTCCCCTCGCCGCGTTCGTAGGTCCGGCGCACGAGGTGGCCGGGCGACTTCGGCGCGACCATCGTCACGTCGATGTCTTCCGGCGGCTCGATCTGGCCGTAATGGATGTTGAAGCCGTGGGCGAACTGGAGCGTGTCGCCGGCGTCCAGTTCGTCCTCGATGGCCTCGTAGACGGCCGGCTGAATCGTGTCAGGGACGAGCATCACGACGCGGTCCGCCTCGCCGGCGGCCACGTCTGGCGTCTCGACACGGAGACCCGCGTCCTCGGCGTCGGCCCACGACGAAGAGTCCTCGCGGAGGCCGACGATTACGTCGACGCCGGACTCATGAAGATTCAGCGCGTGGGCGTGGCCCTGCGACCCGTAGCCCAGTACGGCTACGGTCTCGTCGTCGATAGTCGATACGTCAGCGTCCTCGTCGTAATAGACTGTTGTGGTAAGTTCGTCAGACATCTTTCTCTAGTGTTTTCGGGCCGCGTTCCAGTGCGGCGGCCCCGGTTCGCACCTGTCTCTTATACACATCTCTGATGGCGNGTCAGACATCTTTCTCTAGTGTTTTCGGGCCGCGTTCCAGTGCGGCGGCCCCGGTTCGCACGATTTCCTGCACATCGAACTGCTTGAACGCCTCGATGGCGGCGTCGATCTTCTGCTTGCTACCCGTGATTTCGACGGTGACCGAATCGGTCGATGCGTCGACGGCCTGCCCGTCGTACATATCAGCAACAGCGTTGACGTCGTCGGGCTTCTCGCCGCTGACTTTCACCAGCGCGAGCTCCCGACGGACGGCCTCGCCTTCGAGTTCCCTGACCGAGACGACGGGCACGAGCTTCCGAAGTTGCTTTTTCGCCTGGTCGATCCCCGGTTCCGGCTCCTCGATGAGGATCGTCATCCGGGCTGTGTCGTCGTCGACTGTCGGCCCGACGGTCAGGCTTTCGATGTTGAATTGCCGTCGGCTGAACAGCGCCGACACCTCCGAAAGCACGCCCGGTCGATGTTTGACCAGTGCGGACAGCACCGCCTGTCGCGGTTCGTGTGTCACTTCGGCCTCGGGGTCGACGCGGATTCCCTGCGTGTTACGTCGGCCCTTCGGGCGCATCCGTTCGTCCGGCGCGGGGCCTGGCATTCCTCCAGTCATTGTTAGATCATGTCCAGATGGTCTTCGTTGAGCGCGAACTGGCCGTTGTCACCGCCGCTGGGGACCATCGGGAAGACGTTCTCCCCGGGGTCGATGTGGGCGTCGATGACGCTCGGGCCGTCGTACTCGCGTGCTTCCTGTATCGTCTCCTCGACATTGTCGTAGGATTCGAGCGTGAACCCGCGTGCGCCGAAGGCCTCAGCGAGCTTGTCGAACTGCGGGATCCATGGGTACTCGGAGGCCATCCGGCGGCCCTCGTAGAAGCCGTCCTGCCACTGGCGGACCATCCCGACCGCCTCGTTGTTCAGGACGACGTAGGTGATATCGAGTTGCTCGCGCACCGCGACCGACAGGCCCTGAACAGTCATCAGGAACGAGCCGTCACCGTCGAAGCAGACAACTTCCTGATCCGGCGCGGCGAGTTTGGCACCGATGGCGGCTGGCACGCCGTATCCCATCGTCCCGAGACCGTGGGACGACACCCACGTCCGGGGCTCGGTGTACTCCCAGAACTGGGAGGCCCACATCTGGTGTTGGCCGACGCCGGTACAGACGATAGTGTCGTCCGGCGTCATCTCCGAGAACTGCTCGACGACGCACTGCGGCTTCAGCGGCTCGTCGTCGGGCGTGTCGTAGTCCATCGGGTACTCGTCTTTCCAGGTCTGGCACTGGTCGCGCCACTCGTCGGCGTCCGGCGCGCGCGGCATCGCGTCGAACAGCTGCCGGAGCACGTTCCGGGCGTCTCCGATGAGCGGGTAATCAGCGTAGACGTTCTTGCTGATTTCGGCGGGGTCGATGTCGACGTGGATGACCTCCGCGTCGGGGGCAAAGGAGTCGACGCCGCCGGTCAGGCGGTCGTCGAAGCGCGTCCCGATAGCCAGCATGCAGTCGGTGTTGCTGATCGCCATGTTGGCGTAGCCGGTGCCGTGCATCCCGGCCCACTCAAGCGAGAGTTCGTGGTCTTCGGGGAAGCTCCCAATGCCGGGCATCGTCGTGATGACCGGGATCTCGTACTCTTTTGCGAACTCCCGGAGCGCGTTTGAGGCGTCTGCCTTGATGACGCCGCCGCCCGAGAGGATGACCGGGCGGTCGGCTTCGGCCAGGGCCTCTGCGGCTTCCTGAACGTTTTCGTCGTCTGCTTCCTCAGGCACGTCGTAGGTCTCCGGCGTCTCGGGAGCGCCGGGTTCGACCTCGGTGTCGCCCTGCGTCACGTCCTTCGGCAGGTCGACCAGCGTCGGTCCCTGCCGGCCGGCGTCAGCGAGCGCGAACGCTTCGCTGACGTTGTCGCCAACGGTGTCTGAGTCGGCGGCGAAGTAGCTTTCCTTCGTGATCGGCTGGGTGATGCCGACCGTGTCCGTCTCCTGGAACGCGTCGTTGCCGACGAACTCCGTCGGGACCTGCCCGGTCAACGCGATGACCGGGTCCGAATCCATGTTGGCGTCGGCAATGCCGGTCACGAGGTTCGTCGCGCCGGGGCCGGACGTGGCGAAACAGACGCCGGGGTCGCCGGTGACGACGCCGTACGCGTCCGCCGCGTGTGAGGCCCCCTGTTCGTGGGCCATCGTGACGTGGTTGATGTCGGAGTCGTACAGCGCGTCGTAGACGGGCATGATCGCGCCGCCCTGAACGCCGAAGACGTAGTCGGTCCCGGCGTTTTCAAGCGCGCGGATGACCGACTGCGCGCCCGTTGTGACCGGCTCCTGTTCGGTTTCTGGCTCCGCTTCTTCTTCCTTGGGGACGGATGCGCGTTCGCTCATCGTGTCATCCCTCCATCTGTTCGTGTTCGGGGTCGATACCGCGGTGATGTGTGTGCTGCGTGCATGACTGATGACTCTGTGGTGGTATGGCGAATCGATTCGGCCGGGGGTGAAAAGGTAAAGAGAGGGGCTATAGTGCCCCTACAATACGCACGCCGAGAATAGCGGTCGCGGTGCTGGCGGAGGTTCGAACCTGACGCCCAGCAGCCGCGGTCATCACATCCGAATGCAGTTCGTCCCGAATAATAAACGTTCTGTGATAGTTGTTGGCGGGCAGCCGTTCGAAACCAGGTACTCACCGGTGGCTGCTCACTCGTAGTGACGGCCGGAAGCGAGGTCATTGGCCTACGCCCGGACCTCCTCGCTCTCCTCGGTCACGCCGATTTCCTCGGCGAACCGTTCAAGCACCGACATGGTGACTTGCTCCTCCGCGCCGTACTCCTTGACGCGGCGAGTCACTTCGCGGACCTCCGCCTCGCTCGGATCGTATCCGGCGTCGACGAGCCGTTCCCGGACCGAATGAGCGCCGGTGTGCTTGCCGAGCACGAGCTCGCGCGTGGCCCCGACCATCTCGGGAGTCATGACGCCCGGCTCGAACGTGTCGGAGTTCTCGATGACGCCGGCGGCGTGGATACCGCTCTCGTGGGAGAAGGCGTTGCGCCCGACGACGGGCTTGTTCGCCGGCACCCCGATGTTGGACTTCTCCTCGACGATCCGCGATAGCTCCGTGATGCGGGTGGTGTCGATTCCGGTGTCGACGTCGTAGAGCGACTCCAGCGCCATCACGACCTCTTCGTAGGCCGCGTTGCCGGCGCGTTCGCCGATGCCGTTGACCGACACCTGCGCCTGGCTGGCTCCGGCCTCGAAGCCGGAGATGGCGTTGGCCGACGCCAGGCCGAAGTCGTCGTGCGTATGCACGTCGATATAGGCGTCGGTGCAGTCGTCGACGATCTCAATGAGGTCATAGAACCGCCGCGGCGTGGCGACCCCACACGTGTCCGGAATGTTGATCCAGTCCGCCCCCGCCGCGGACGTGGCCTCGATGACTTCGACGAGGAAGTCCTCGTCAGTCCTCGTGGCGTCCATCGGCGAGAACATGCATTCGACGCCCGCATCTTTGATCATCTCGACACAGTCGACGGCAGTGTCGAGTGCCTCCTGACGGGTCGCGTGCATGGAATCCTGCAACTGTACGTCCGACGTCGAGACGAAGGTGTGGACCATATCCACACCAGAATCCAAGGCCGCCTCGATGTCTTTCTCGACCACACGCGCCAGTCCGCAGGTCGTCACTCGCGTGGACTCGGCGATGTCGCGCACTGCCTCGAACTCCGCGTCGGAGTTGACGGGGAACCCGGCTTCGATGACGTGGGTGCCCATCTCGTCGAGCAGCGCGGCTATCTCGCGTTTGTCCTCGTAATTGAACGACGTACGTGGTGACTGCTCACCATCGCGCAGCGTGGTGTCGAAAATCCGTGCGTCTGTAATCTCAGACGTGGAATCCAGTGTGCCCTGGAAGAACTCGATCCGCCGGAGATTCCGACGTGCCCTCGTTGTTGGACATAAGCACCCGTAACTGGATGCTTCCAGTATTTATACTTGTTCATAAGACGGTGGCACGTGCACATGGCACACGGAAACAACCGCAGACAGTGCGACTGCCGCGCGTCAGACAGGTGGGGAGGATTTTTGCTCTATCCGCCCATGTGTGTGGCTATGAGTGATTTCGAGGGGCTGGACCTACAGGCCGTGGAGGACCAGATGGATGAGGACCGTGATGGGGCCGGCAGCAATCGCGTCGTGCTCGGCGTGCTTGACGGGTCGGAGTCGCCCGACCAGTGGATCGATACCATCGAAAACGGGTCGGTATTGGTCCTCAATGTCGAGGGTGACCTGAACGAACTCGCCGCCGGGTTCGCCCGACCGGTCCGGGAGGCTGGCGGCGAGCTGATGCACTTCCGCGGGTTCCTGATTGTGACACCGCCGGGTGTCAGCATCGACTCTGAGCGGCTGGATTGACCAGTAAAACAGGTGTATTCACCGAGCGATCCTGTAGTGGGCGATGTGTTTCTCTAGTCGTCGAAACCGCAGGCGTAGCAGTTTCAGCCGTTGGGAAGGCTAGCGCGACCGCTCACGGAGAGAGAAGTCGGTGCACCAGTCCGTTCCATGCGCGAATGCCGTGGTTCCACGCTTGCCAGTAGGCGTCGAAGAACCGAGACGTTCCGCGGCTAGTGTGGTTCGGTCGGGTCGTAATCGGTGCGTGGCACCCCGGGCAGCGGTAGTGCGTGCTACCGCGCCGTTCGACCACGGCCCAGTCACCGTCGTACCTGCTCTGGTGCCCACAGTCCGGACAGAACAGCGTCGCCTTCGCAGGGACATCGTGCTTGGTCCGGGAGTCAGTCGGGGACATCCTCGACTCGAACGTGGCCCTCGATACGAAAAGAACCTACCTATGAGGGGCCTATACGGCTACTAGTACAGGGGGAGGTCATTATATCCGCTCCGGGTGGCACGGAGAACGGTGGCCGCTTACGCAGAAACCAGCGTCAGGTAGTGGCCGTCCGGATCCCGGATTCGCACGCCCTCGTCGACGGAGGTGACCGAGAGGGCGTCGTCAGCGACCTCCCTGGCCGTCGATTTCGGGTCGTCGGTGACGACGCCGAAGTCGACGTGGACGCCGCCGCGGGCGTCGGCGATGCCAAGCCGTGGTGACCAGAGTTCCAGGTCGAGGTCGCCGGTCGAAAGCCGAACGCGGCCTTCGTCGCGGCCGTCGTCAACTAGTTCGAACCCCAGGGTAGTGTAGAACTCCACTGCCGAGGAGAGGTCCTCGACTTCGAGGACAAGTTCGAACAGGCTCGTGACGCCAGTGCCGTCGACCGCCCGCTCACCGAGTTCCACGCAGTTACCCTGCGGATCGTAGAAATACAGCGAGCGCGCGTCCCCGAAAGAGTGTTCGACCAAGTCGAAGCGCTCGTCCAGTCGGTCGTACCAGTCGTCGTACTCCCGCTCGGGAATCGTGAGCGCATAGTGCGTGTGGAGCCCACCGCGCGGAACCGCCCCCGGCGCGCGGAGTCTGATCTCGGTGTCGCCGGCCGCGAGCACAGCCTCGTCTGTCCCCTCTGAAAGTACGTCGAGTTCCAGAAAGGCCTCGTAGAACGCCGTCGCACGGTCGGGATACTTCACTTCTAGCGTGAGCCACGCGGGCGATGAGAGCATATCGGCGCTTCGACCGCCACCGACAAAGCCGCTGTGGACGCCGTTTCGAGGGCGAAACAACCCCAGCACGCGTGTTTCCCGTTCTCGACCATTTATTCCCGTCAGGCTCGTACGGAAGCGTATGCCAATGAAAGGTCAGGACGAAGCGACAGAGTGGCTGGAGACGAATCGCTGGGAGCGCGGCGTGAGCTACATTCCGTACCCCGACGAAATGATGGTCCGGGCGAGCCACGTCCTCAAAACGGAGGCCGGCGTGTTCGTCGTCGACCCGATAGACGTCGACGGTATCGACGACCTGTTCGCCGAGTTCGGCGAGGTCGCCGGTGTCATCATCCTGCTGGATCGGCACAAACGCGACAGCGCCGCCGTTGCGAACCGACACGATGCGTCGGTGTATATCCCCGACTGGATGTCAGGTGTCGAAGAAGATATCGATGCACCGGTCGAACGCATGCACCAACAACTGCCGGGCACGGACTACGGCGTTCACAAGATTATCAACAACGGATTCTGGCAAGAAGCCGCGCTGTATGGCGACGAAGACGACACGCTCGTCGTCCCCGAGGCGGTCGGGGCGGCGGACTACTTCCTCGCCGGCGACGAACGCCTCGGCGTCCATCCGATGTTGCGTCTGTTCCCGCCCAAGAAGCTCAGCCGCCTCGATCCCGAGCGAGTCTTAGTCGGACACGGCGAGGGCGTGATGGAAGACGCTGCCGAGGCCATCGCCTACGCACTTCGCGGGTCCCGCGGCCGGACACCGGGGCTGTACGCGAAGAACCTCAAGTCGCTCGTGCTCGGCTAAATCGGGTCAAACGACGCCGTTTTACCCGGGCCGTGCGAAGGTATGGCGTGGTCTACGTCACACGCGGACTCGTCGAAACGCTGTTACGGCTCGCCAGCGAGGCCGAACCTGATGACGTGACGATTTCGCTGGCCGTCACGCCTGCAGAGGAGCTTCCTGATGCGGATCTACCGGACGAGACGCCGGTATTCACTGATTTTTATCTCCCGTCAGCGGGGGCCTCAGTAAATGCAGTGTTTGGCGTCGATCTGGGGACGCCGGCCGGCCAGACGCAGGGTCGGTTCGTCTCTCATCCCGACGGATACATGGGAGTCAGCAAGACTGATGACCTGCACGAGGTGGTCTTCGTCGGCATCCCGCCGTGGGATCTCGACGCCTTCGGAGCCTTTGATAGAGCCGGACAGGCGCAGGAGATCACAGTTCTCGATATCGAGCCGCCCGAGAAGTATCCGCAGTACCGACCCGACTACTCCAGATAGCCCAGGTCCCGCAACTGATCGGTAATATCCTGGAACTGCGCTTCAGTCAGTTCTCCTTCACGCTGGTGTTCGACGACGATACTCCGGAGTAGGAACCGAACGAGGTCGGAGGTACTGGAGAAACTCGTCCCTTCGATCGTCTCTTCGACGCGCTCCGCGAGGTCCTTCGGAATCGATACTGTGGTGTAATCGGACATATCGAAGTGGAGGCGTGCCGTCGGGATATGCGTTGTGTCCCAGTTCAGCGCGGGTCCGTGGCCTCAGTGTCGAACTGGCCCATCGTGGCGTGATTGGTCGGCGAGAACATCTTCGGCGCACGGCGGGACCGGGACTGGTCATCCGCGACGTCGAAGGGCAGCGTGGTTGTCGGGTACGAGTCGTCGTTTCGGGGGGTCGTGATTCGTGTTGTCATCCTGGGGGTCGTGTCGGCCGTCGTCTGTGGTTCGTGGGCGGTTCGGTGTCGGGTCGGCGTGCGGGGCGTACGTCGGATACAAGCATTAGGTATCACCACCTTTCGACCCATCAATAATAAATGTTCATGATGGTGGCGCGGAAAATACTGGGGCATGGTAACAAGTACGTTGATTAGGAATGCACATCTGGAACCGATGGCCAAAATGAGACTTCTACTACGACTTTCGGGCCTCTTCGGCTAGCTCAGACGACGAACTGGATCTCGTACTCGGTCAGGTTCTCGTAGCCGTCAGCGGTGACGACGGCGATGTCCTCGATTCTGACCCCGCCGACAGCAGGGTCGTAGAGGCCGGGCTCGATAGTGACGATGTGCCCCGGTTCGAGTTCGCCGCCGTTCGGTGACAGCTGTGGGAGTTCGTGGACATCCAGCCCGACGCCGTGGCCAGTGCTGTGGATGAACCCCGTCTCAGTTCGGTCGTCGTCACGCAGCGTCGGTTCCCCGGCGTCCTCGTACACATCACAGACGGCGTCGTGTACGTCCGCGCCGGTCGCGCCGGGTTCCAGTGCGTCGAACGCGGCTTCCATCGCACGCTCAGTGAGGTCGTACCACTCACGCACCGTCTCGCTTGGTTCGCCTTTCACGAACGTCCGCGTCATGTCGGCGTGGTACTTCGTCGCCTTGTCCTGCGGGAAGATGTCGATGATAATCGGCTCGTGGGCGACGAGCGGCCCGCTCCCAGAGTCGTGAGGGTCCGCAGCGTCCGCCCCGCAGGCGACGATAGTCTCGTCCAGCGAGCAGCCGTGCCGGAGCAGCGTCACCTCTATCTCCTCTTTCACTCGCTCGCTCGTCAGCGTCTCGCCGTCGACTTCGAGCGTGTCGTCTTCGGCGATATCCGACGCTTCGAGCAGCGATTCGGCTGCCGCCATCGCCGCTTCGTTGGCCCGCTGCGCCGTCCGGATGTGGTCGACTTCTGTCTCGGTTTTCGTTGCCCGGATTTCCGTGACGATGCCGTCGGTGTCCGCCGTCACGTCAACGCCGCGTGCCCGCAGGCTGTCTGCGGTCCGGAGCGGGAACCGCGGCGGCACGGCCACGCTCTCGACGTCGTAGGCCGCGAGGAAGTCCGCGAGAACGTGTGAAACGGCCTCGTCAGGGCCGTACTCCTCGACTTTCCGCTGATGGTCGAAGTCGACGTATCGTTCGACAGTCTCGGCCCGCGACTCGCGCTTAGCTCGGCCGAACTCGAGACTCCGTGGGAAGAGGAGATGCGTGTCACCATCGTATAGCGTGATGAACGGGTCCGGGGCGTCGAAACCAGAGAGATAGTACTGGTCTGACACCTCGGAATCCGCGTCAAGGAGGTAACCATCGACGCCGGCGTCATCGAGATATGCGTCCAGTGCTGCAAGGTCAGGTTCCATACGTGTCAGTCTGTTCCCCATGCCCATATACGTCTCCCACTGAGCCACTCGGTGTCCCGACATATGGCCACGAGTGCCATACCGATGCAGTTTGGCCGCTCATTTATTGACGTTCCAGCCCCTCAATACTAGTAATGAGTGACTTGTCCGGTGAAGACGTGACCGTTGTCGGTGGCGGTATCGGTGGGCTCTCCGCTGCGTGCTACCTTGCGGATGCAGGTGCGAACGTCTCGCTACTGGAGAAAAACGAGCAGCTCGGGGGCCGTGCGTCCCGGCTAGAAGTGGATGGCTTCCGGTTCGACATGGGTCCGTCGTGGTATCTGATGCCCGACGTGTTCGAGCGCTTCTTCGCGTACTTCGGGAAAGAGCCACGCGACTACTACGACCTCCAGCGGCTCGACCCGCACTACCGCATCTTCTTCAAGGACGGCGACCAGATCGACGTGACCGGCAACAACGACGAGATGCGCGAGAAGTTCGAGGAGTACGAGCCCGGCGCGGGTGAGGCGTTCGATGAGTATCTGTCGACCAGCGAACGTCACTACGAGACGGCGATGAACAAGTTCGTCTACGAGGACCGCTCGAAGCTTCGCGACTGGGTCGACCTCGACGTGATGACCGCCGCCCCGGTCGGCCTCCAGCTCATCGGCACGATGCAGAGCCACGTCGAGGACTACTTCGAGCACCCGAAGCTCCAGCAGATCATGCAGTACACGCTCGTCTTCCTCGGCGGTTCGCCCCGGACGACGCCAGCGCTGTACAACATGATGAGTCACGTCGACTTCAACCTCGGTGTCTACTACCCCGACGGTGGCGTCGGCGCGGTCGTCGACGGCCTCGTCGAACTCGGCGAGGAACTGGGCGTCACCTACGAGACCGACGCCGAGGTCGCGGAAATTTCCCGGCGGAAGGAAGGGTTCCTCGTCGAGACGGTCCACGGTGACACGACCCACCCTGACGAAGTGGTCGTCAACGCCGACTACGGCCACGCCGAGCGGGAACTCCTGCCGGACCACGAGCGCCAGTACGACGACGACTACTGGGACGACAAAACGTACGCGCCGTCCGCCTTCCTCATGTACATGGGCGTCGAGGGCGACGTAGAGCCGCTGGAACACCACACGCTCGTCCTGCCGACGGACTGGGACCCCCACTTCGACGACATCTTCGAGGAGCCGGCGTGGCCCGACGACCCGGCGTACTACCTCTGTGTCCCCTCGAAGACCGACGACACCGTCGCCCCCGATGGGCACTCGAACCTGTTCGTGCTGGTCCCTATCGCGCCGGGCCTGCACGACGGCGACGAGATCCGCGAAGAGTACCGCGAGAAGGTTCTCGCCGACATCGCCGACAACACCGGCGTGGACCTGCGCGACCGCATCGTCTACGAGAAGCAGTTCGCTGTCTCCGACTTCGGCGAGCGGTACAACGCCACCGAGGGGACCGCCCTCGGTTTGGCGCACACACTCCGCCAAACAGCCCTGCTGCGGCCCAACAACCGCTCGTCGGCCGTCGACGGGCTCTACTTCACGGGGTCGTTCACGACGCCCGGCATCGGCGTGCCGATGTGTCTCATCAGCGGCGAACACACCGCAGAGGCGCTCATCGAAGACACCGCCTGAGTAATGCCAGAACTCCCGACCGACCGTCTCACCGCCGTTATCCCGCCGGAGGAGACGCTCGTGGGCTACCTGTTGCGGCTCTCCCGCCCACGGTTCTGGCTCTACCTCGGTGGTCCGGTCATCGTCGGCGTCAGCTACGCAGCCGACGGCCCGGGAGAGCTGTTCTCGCCGCTGGCTATCGCGCTGTTTCTGTACTTCACAATTCCCGGGAACGTGTTCCTCTACGGCGTCAACGACATCTTTGACGCCGACATCGACGAACACAATCCCAAGAAAGACGACGGCCGGGAGGTCAGCTACCGTGGGGATAATGCCGTCACAGCCATCGTCGTCGCCAGCGGTGCGCTCGCGTTACTGTTCATCCTCGGATTGCCGACGCTCGGCGTTGTGGCCCTGATTGCCTGGATTGCGCTCTCCGTCGAGTACTCGGCTCCGCCGCTGCGGTTCAAGACGACGCCGTTCCTCGACTCCATCTCGAACGGCCTGTACATTCTGCCCGGTGTCATCGGCTACGCCGCTATCGAAGGGGTGGCCCCGCCAGCAACGGCGGTGGTTGGCGCGTGGCTCTGGGCGATGGGGATGCACACCTTCTCGGCAATTCCCGACATCGAACCCGACCGCGAGGCCGGCATTCAGACAACCGCGACGTTCCTAGGCGAGTCGAACACCTACTACTACTGCGTGATGTGCTGGCTCATGGCCGCGTTCGCGTTCAACTTCACGCACTGGGTGTTCGGCCTGCTACTGCTCGTCTACCCAGGCCTCGTCTTTGGGATTCTCGGCGTCGGCGTCGATATCGACGAGGCGTACTGGTGGTATCCGGCGATCAACACCATCGTCGGCATGGTGTTCACGCTCATCGCGCTGTGGGTGATGCTGTATGGGTAGCGGCGAAGACCGGACCATAGCGGGCTGGACGCTCCCGGAGACAAAGACCGACGCGACCGCACAGTTCGACCAGTTCGTCACCGAGAACCGGTTTACCATCGCTGTCGTCTTCCCGCTCGTCGGCGCGGTGACCTTGCTTGCAAGCGCCGAAGGACTCCTGCCCGATCCGCTCGCGTTCAACCCCTACTTCGTCCTGTTCGGGACGTTCGTGATGCGGCTTCCGCTGGCCGCCGGCGTCTTCCCGCTCGTAGACCGCCGTGCCGGGCTTGCGCTGGTCGCGCTGACGCTCTACTCCTACGGCATCGAACTCGTCGGCGTCCGGACCGGCTGGCCCTACGGAGAATTTAGCTACGGTGTCGACCTCGGCCCGATGCTGCTGGGCGAGGTGCCGTTCGGGCTCCCAGTCTTCTTCTTCCCGCTGGTCCTGAACGCCTACCTGCTCGTCCTGCTGTTACTCGGCAACAAAGCGGCGTCGACCGCTGTTCGACTGCTGGCGACGCTAGCGACGGTCATGCTCGTCGACCTCGTGCTCGATCCGGGTGCCGTGGCTATCGGCTTCTGGATCTACGAGGTACCCCAGTTCTACGGCGTTCCGTGGCAGAACTACGCCGGCTGGCTCCTGTCGGGCTCGGTCGCCGTTCTGCTGTTCGACTTCGGGTTCGACCGTGCAGGGCTCCGCCAGCGACTCCGGGACTGCCCGTTCATGCTCGATGATCTGGTGAGCTTCGTCCTGCTGTGGGGCGGTATCAACCTCTTTTACGCGAACTGGGTGCCTGTCGGTCTGGCCGCGCTGCTGGGGGCCGGCCTCCTCTGGACGGACCGCTTCGATTTCGACCTCTCGGAGACCCGGCTCGGCCGTGCCGTCTGGCGGTGACTGTCTCGGGACGCGCTGTCGCCACACTGACCATGTCCGCCGCGGCAGGCCAAGCGTTTAAGCGACCGCGTAGGTAGGTGGACGTATGAAGCGAATCCCGTTCGGAATCAGCCAGCTCGACTCCATCATCAACGGTGGAGCGCCCGCCGGGAGCGTCGTCCTGCTCTCCGGCGAGGCCGGCGCTGGCTCCCGGGAGTTCATGCATACGAGCGCTCTCATCAACGGGCTCGGGAAGGTAGACGGCGAGCTGCACGACCTCTACTACGGCGACCTCTCGGCCGACGCCGTTGCCCCGGAAGAAGTTCATTACATCTCATTTACCGCGAACGAGTCGCAACTGGTCAGCGAGATGCGGCTGGCGATGGACGACGACGTGGTCGACAAAGGGAGCGAGGCGGTCGAGTTCCACGACCTCTCGGAGCGGTACTTCCACATCAGTCCGGTGCCACGGGGCTGGTACGCCAGCGAAACCGCGTCGATCACCGACCTCCGAGCCCGTCACGAGCGGGAGGACCTGCTCGGGACGCTGGGCATGGTCCTGAACGAGGTGTCGGCAGGCAACCTCGTCGTCATCGACTCGCTGTCGGACCTCGTCAGCGCGACGGACGAGGAAGTCAGCTGGTCGGACATCAGCTCGCTCGTTCAGGGGATCCAGAAGGCGGCCCACCAGTGGGGTGGACTCATCCTCTTACACGTCAATCCAGAGACGCTGTCGTCGGTACAACACGGACAGCTCGTCGACGCCTCCCACGGCACAATGGAGTTCGCGTGGGAATCCGGCGGTTCCACCCGGGCCCGGACCCTCGTGGTCCAACAGTTCCGCGGCGTCCTCTCACAGATTGAGGACGAGGACATCGTCCAGTTCGAGACGGAACTTGGCGAGGCCGGCTTCGATATCAGCGACGTTCGCAAGATTCGATAGCGATAGTCGGCGGGACAACTGGCAGTAGCTGTCGACAGAGAACAACGAGAACGGTGCTGAGTGGTCGCTTCCACTCTCGGTATCTGAAATCGGCGGTAAACCCTTATCAGTCTTGTTCGTCAAGAGTGTCGTAATGTCCTCCGAGTCGACTGATGACGGAGGAGTGTACGTCGAGCTATCTGCAGATCTAGACGAGTGGCTGACCGAGCAGGCCGAGACGCTCGGCGTGCCTCGCGACGCCGTCATGGAGCAACTGTTGGCCGCATATATGACGGCAGCTGACTCGGACGACGAGATAGATGACCTGCTCCAGCCGTCGGCAGACGAACTGGATGCCGTCGTCGCTGCGACCGTGGACGAGAAGCTGAACGGCTCAGTCGAAGCGGCGACCGAGAGCGCTGTCAGTTCCCATCTCCCTGATATTGTCGACACGGTGGAACGCCAGCTCGCCGATCGGTTCGACGCGCTCGAAGCGGACTTTCAGACGAAGATCGACGACGTCCGCGAACGCGTCGTGCAGGTCAAACGGGAGGCCGACGCGAAAGCGCCAGCCGACCACAGCCACGAGGAGTTCGACCGCATCGAGACACTCACACGAGAGATCGAAGAGATAGAGACGGAACTCACCGCGCTTCGAGGTGAGGTGACCGACTCGCTCGAAACACAGGACGAGCGAGTCACCGACATCGACGCCCGTCTCGACGATGTCGAGGACAAACTCACCCGCGTCGCCTGGGTCGTCAGCGACCTCCGCGACGACCAGGGTGGCCGGGACCAGAACCAGAAAGCGGTCGACCGGCTGAAACGCGCCGCGGCACAGGAGAACATCTCGACGGCACGATGTTCGAACTGTGACGAACAGGTCGATATCGGACTACTGACCGAACCCCAGTGTCCTCACTGCAACACAACAGTGTCGGACGTGCGGCCCGAAGGCGGCATTATCCGCTCGAAGGCGCGGCTGGTGGCCGCAGCACAGCTTGAACCGGGCGAGACCAATGAGTGACGACGAACGAGATCCCTTCAACGAACTCGACACAGGTGAGGACCGCGAGGGCGACCCGTTCGAGCGCCTCGATGCGGGGTCTGGCGACGCGAACGACTCGGCAGATCCACGCCAGCCACCCGACGACGGGTGGCCGGGCAGCGAATCGAGCGACGAACCGGACGACGATGCGTCCGAGACGAGATCCAGTGCAACTGATGGTGATGATGATGACGACCTGCTCTCGGCCGTCGACACGGAAGAGTTCCGTTCGGATTCAGCGACTGAATCGGACAGTCCCCTTTCTGGGTCGTCACCCGACCCGGACGACCCGTTCTCGGGAATGGACGACCGCGGCGAGGACCCCTTCGGGAGTGGCGAGAGCGCGTTCGAGCGGGTCGACGTCGATCACATCGACGCGGACAAGGTGTGGGCAGAAATCGCTGAGGGTGACAATAGCGAGGCCACGCCCGAGAGCCGCTACGCGGAGGTCTCGAAGCACCGCTACTGCGAGCAGTGCGAACACTTCTCGGCACCGCCGAACGCACACTGCACGAACGAGGGGACCGAAATCATGGAGTTCCTCGACATGGAGACGGTCCGGCTGCTGGACTGTCCGGTCGTCGCCGAGCAACACGAAATCGAGGACGAGCAGTAACGGCTTTTTGTTTCGGTGTCCGACGAGCGTGTATGCAGTTCTGCGACGACTGTGGTTCGATGATGCACGCCGATGGTGACGAGATGGTCTGTCAGTCCTGTGGCGCGCGGGTCGCGAAAGACGAGGACCGCGCGGCGGCGTTCGTCAGCACGGACGAACAGAGCGACGACGAACTGATAGAGACCGAAGAAGGCTCGAACTTCGAGGGGAAGCCGACGGCTGACGACGTGACCTGTGAGGAATGCGGGCACGGGAAAGCGTGGTACACGATCAAACAGACCGGGTCAGCCGACGAACCGCCGACGCGGTTCTTCAAATGCCAGGACTGTGGCCACCGCTGGCGAGAGTACAACTGAACCTCTCCTCAGATATTTCTTATTAGTGAATCCAGACTCTAGAGCGTTAGATTCCGCGATATACAAAGAGGGCGAATAGGACGCCCAGTATCAAAGGGATGGCTAATCCGTATAGGCCCTCAGTAAACCTTTGAATTATTAGTGAAGAAGAAATTGTAACAAACGCCCATACTACAAGGGCCAGCTTGATACGTAGATACTCACCACCTATTTTATCAAATCCGTCAACCATATGACCACTCCCGATCTGTAAGTATTAAAACAGTACTGTTTCAACGCAACTTTCCCTACCCAGACGGTGTGTAGAGAGCTTGGTATGTAGACAGTGTGGGGGTATGATTTGCGGGAAAAACGGCTTTTCAAGCACTAAGAGTCGGCCACCGCTGGCGATAGTACAACTAGAGCAGCGAATCCAGAATCCGGAGTTCTTCCTCTTCAGATATTTTGTCGGAGTCCATACACGCGTGGACGACTTTGTGGACAAGCTCCGGGTCCTGAAACGGCTGTGGCGAGCCGCCGCCATCGGCGACGGTTTCGACCTGCCCTTCGAGTTCGGCCAGCTGTGCGGAGAGGTCTTCGACAGTCGACTGGAACGTAGTCAGCGTGGTGTTCACTTCGCCGGCCGCTGTCTCGACCGCCGTTGGTGAGCGGTGGCCGTCGGCGGGCGCAGTATCAGGGCCTGACGCTTGACTGTCGGCTTCGTCGGGATTGTCTGTTGACTCTGGCGATTGGGTATCGGATGCCTGGGTTTCTGCCTCGTCCGAGATCGTCGCAGATTCGTCTTCTCCATCGCTGAAAACGGCGTTTGCGAACGCTTCTCGGTTCGCCCAGTCGAACCCGTCGATCCCGTTGACGCGGTTGCTCACCGTCGAGGCAGTGACGCCGAGCTTCTCCGCGAGGTCTCGTTGGGACGCGGTGGGGTGTTTCTGGATTGCGCGGATCGTCTCACGTTCTGTCGACGAGAGATCCGCAGGGGCTGGATACGACTGTGACTCCGTCGACGGGTCACTCTGTGACTGGTCGGCTGTTTCGGTCTCGTCGGCCTCAGCCGGATCGCCGTGTTCCTCAAGAACTCGCTCGACCAGTTCCGCTGTCGCGCTCGGTACTTCGGCCGCAAGCTCTGCGATGGACGCCTCTGGGTTCTCGGCCGCTACGTCGAGTATTTGCTTGTGACGCATCGATTTGGGGGCCGTTCGGCCGTTCGTTGATTTACTCATTGATATCACCACGTAGGGAAGGTACCGCCACCCAATCCCCCAACCTGATATACGTTTGACTGAAACCAACGGAATTGTCAAAAGCTTTTGGTTAGTCACAAACATTAATTAAGATGTTATTTAATCTGACACCACCTGCCTTCGCAGCGACACAGACTTCCCAGGTCACGGAGACAGGTCTATTCCGGGCCGAACTGGAAACGGTCGGTCAAAACTGAACCCGATCCTTCTGAAAGTATTTATCCGGGGCAGGGTAACGCAGAGCCATGTACCGCCGCCGCGTTCTGGCGCTCTGCGGACTGGCTATCACCGGTGCAGGCTGTCAGGGAGAGACTGAGGACACCGGGACAGTGACGCCAGTGCCGTCACCAGGCGTCAGCGAAGCCGACACTGGGTCGCCGCCCGCGGTGACAGTCACGGACGCCGCAGTGACGCCCGGCGCCGTGGTCCCCGGCACCGACTCGATCACTGTTCAGTCAGCCAATGGGCAGTTCCTCGTGCTGACAGCGGCTGTCGAAGGTTCGGGAACAGACCGCACCGCGTTCTCGCTCAGATTCGACGGGTCGACGTACAGCCCACAGACGTTGAGGAACGGGTTGTATCGCGACGGTGAATGGGGCAAGCAGTTCACCGAGACCGGTGGACCGCTGGTCTTCGATCTCCCGGCAACCGGATCAGCCAGCGACGCCAGACTGTCCTGGCCGAGCGGGGAGTGGACGCCGCCGGAGGCAGTTCAGAACAGGCTCAAAGCGCCGTTACCGTCATTCGACGTGACTCTCGACGGACCGGAGCGCGTTACTGAGCCCGCCATGCCGACGCTCGAAATAACGATCACGAACACGGGCGACACCGCGGGTCGGTACGTCCTTGCACTCAACCGAACCGGCCCGCGCGTCGCCTACGCGCCCGTCGGTCGGTTTGATGGGGAACTGAAGCCGGGAGAAACAGACACTATCACGCGTGAAGGGAAAACACCGTACGTCGACGATACAGAGCCGCGTGAAGTCACGTACCATCTGCGGGCCCCCGAAGATCACAACGACGCGACACACCGAATCAAACCGGTCGACGAGGAAACCGTGACCGAGTCGTAGCGGCCCATCGGTCCGAACGCCGTCTTTTTCTCGCAGAAAGTCACCGAGCAGCCGTGCGTTGGCGCATGAGTGCCGCTTCAGACCCCTTCGAGGTCGGACCGGTACTCGTTGATCGCGTCGTCGGCGTCCGCGATGGCGCCAGCCACGTCTTCTGCGTCACCGCTACTCAGGTCGTTGAGCGCCGACTGGATACGGGCGAGTCGGCCGTGGTCCGGGCCGCGTTCGGCGGTCGCAAGGGTGTCGAGCTGGTCAGCGAGTTCGGCGAGGCGCTCCCGTGCCTCGTCGCTGTCAGTGTCTTCGGCCGCCGATTCGAGCAGTTCACTCGCGGACGCGAGTTCGTCGCGTGTCATACGTGGGAATTTACAGATGGGGACTAAAACGGTTCGGCTTACGGAAGTGGGTTTATTTAAATATATTAGTGGATATCGAGCAGCCGGGCATGACTGGCCGGTTCGCTGCCATCGCGATAGCAGTGACTTGCGGCCGCCAGGACAGACAACTTTTACCCCGTGCCCACTCGCAGACGTGCCATGGCAAACTTCCTCTTCTGTTCGCTGGACGCAGCGCTCATCGGCGACATTGCGTGGCAGGTCACCGAGGAGGGACACGACGTTCGCTATTACATCGAGGCCGACAGCGATCAGGAGATCGCCGACGGGTTCATCCCCAAAACCGACGACTGGCGGGGGGACCTCGACTGGGCCGATGTCGTCATCTTCGACGACATCTGGGTCGGCAGCGACATCGGCACCGGCGAGATTGCACAGGAACTCCGGGCCGAAGGCCACGCCGTCGTTGGCGGGACACCCAACACGGACACACTCGAAGAGGACCGCGGCTACGCGATGGAGGTCCTCAAAGACCACGGCGTCAACACTATCGAGCATCACGTCTTTGAGGACTTCGACGCCGGCATCCAGCACGTCAAAGAAAATCCCGCTCCGTACGTAATCAAACCGCTGGGGGAAGTCCAGAACGTCAAACGACTGCTCTACGTCGGCAACGAGGACGACGGCAGCGACATCGTCGACGTGCTGAAGGCATACAAGAAGGCGTGGGGCCATCGGATGAAAGGGTTCCAGCTGCAGCGAAAGGTCGAGGGCGTCGAAATCGCCGTCTGTGGCTTCTTCAACGGCGAGTCGTTCGTCGAACCGATCAACTTCAACTTCGAGCACAAGAAGCTGTTCCCGGGCAACATCGGTCCCTCGACCGGCGAGATGGGGACTTCGATGTTCTGGGCCGGCCGGAACGAGCTGTTCGCGGAGACGCTCGGCAAGGTGGAAGGCTGGCTCGCCGACGAGGGCTACGTCGGCAGCATCGACATCAACTGCATCGTCAACGAGGATGGCATCTATCCGCTGGAATTTACACCGCGGTTCGGGTATCCCACAATCACGCTGCAAGAGGAGTCGTTCGAGTCAGAGACGGGCCAGTTCTTCCTCGACCTGGCAAATGGGCGCGACCCCGAACTGGCGGTCCATCGTGGGTATCAGGTCGCGGTTCGGGTCGTCCTCCCGCCGTTCCCGTTCGACGACGAGGAGACTTACGACGAGAACTCCCGCAACGCCGCGGTTGTCTTCGAATCGGATAGTCGCGATGGCATCCACATCGAGGACGCAAAGCGGGTCGACGGGCAGTGGCGGGTCGCCGGCGAAAGCGGGATGCCGCTGGTCGTCACGGGCAAGGGCGAGACGATGCAGGGGGCGCGGGAGCAGGCGTACGAGCGCATTGATGACATCCTCATCCCGAACCGCTACTACCGTGACGACATCGGCGAACGGTGGATCGACGGCGACGGGGACAGACTGCAGGCGTGGGGCTATCTCGGCCCGACCCTGTAAGCACAGAGTGCTTGCATTGTCTTGCACCGCGATCTTTGGCACGCGCCGAACGTGGAGCTTTATGTGTGTAACACATACGCATGGGTGACGAATGGACGCACAAACTGAACGGTCGCCGCTACACGTCTCGCACACCGACCACGACGACGGCTGGACGGTCGCCGTCGATCTCGACTCGCTGCAGGTTAGCGACGACCACGTGACAGTCGACGTCATCGGAACGGAAGCGATCGTTGCCGTCGACGCCCCGCACCTCCAAACGGAGTTCGACATCGACCTGCCGGCTGCCGACGCAGCCAAGACACTCAGGAACGGCGTGCTCACGCTATCCCAGCGGAGCTAACACTGTTGCGGGCTGCCTGTCCAGCCTCGACTCCGCCGTTGTGATGCTTCCATGACAGGACGAAACTCCACAAGGGATTTCAGCGTGATACTGGAATCGTTCAGTGATGACCACCCATCCTGACCGAGACCCGAGCGACCTGTCGACGATTCGGGGCTCGGTGCCACCGCTTCGTGCGTGGATTCGAACGTTTCTCATCGGCCTCTGTATGGGCAGTGCGGACGGCGTCCCCGGTGTTTCCGGGGGCACGATCGCGCTTATCGCTGGCGTCTACGAGCGACTTATCGCCGCGATTACCGCCGTCACCCCGGGCCGGATAGTTCGGTTCTTTCGCGCGCTCGCTCCGGTTGACGGCGGTGTTGATGTACGTTGCGCGTTTTCCGAACTTCTCGAAATAGATATCTGGTTCCTCCTCGCGCTGGTCGCCGGCGTCGCCACTGCCGTCGTCATCGTAACGCGCATCGTCCACATCGCCAGCCAGGAAACGCCGGCCCTCCTCTTCGGGTTCTTCTTCGGACTCATCGCCGCCTCAGCGATAGTGCTACTGCGAAGTCTCACAGTCGACTCTCCGTTCCAGATAGGGGCCGGCGTCGTCGGCTTTCTCCTCGCGTTCTACGTGTCCGGGGTGTCGACAGCCGCCACGGATAGTGGCGGTCTCGCGCTGGTCTTTTTCGCCGGCATGGTCGGCGTCAGCGCGATGATTCTGCCCGGCATTTCGGGGTCGCTGTTGCTCATCATCCTCGGCCAGTACACCCGTATGTCGACGGCCCTCAGCGAGTTCGTCGATGCGCTCATCGCGCTCGTTACTGGCGGCCCAACCGAAGACGTGACCACGACCGCCGTGCCGGTCGTGACGTTCATTGTCGGCGGGCTCGTCGGGCTGTTCACCATCGCGCGCGTCGTCCGTCGAGCGCTCGATTATAACCGCCGGGCGACGCTGGCCTTCCTCGTCGCGCTCGTCGTCGGTGCGCTGCGCGCCCCCGTCGTGGAAGTTCAGGAGAAAGTGGGTTTTTCGACGGACGTGCTCATCGCGTTCGTCGCCGCTGGTGCCGTCGGCGCGGTGTTCTTGCTCGTGCTCGACTGGTACGCCGTCGACCTCGACCTCGATAAGGTGTAGGGCAGTCAGAAGCCCCAGGCGCGACGGTACTGTGGCGGCCCCTCGATTTCGTCGGTCGCGTCGAGTTCCTTCGCAGAAGTCATCGTAAAGTACGGGTCCCGGAGGTGTTCGCGGCCGACGATAGCCATGTCGGCCCGGTCGTTAGCGATGACGGCTTCGGCCTGTTCGGGCGTCGTGATGCCGCCGACAGCGCCGACGGCGATGTCCGACTCGGTTTCCTCTCGAATCCGCTCTGCGTACTGCAGCTGGTAGTTCGGGCCGGCGTAGTCGGGGCGGGATTCGGGGTGGATGCCGCCGCCGCTCACGTCGATGAAGTCCGCACCGATGTCGGCGAGTCGGTCCGACAGGCGCACGGAGTCCTCGACGGTCCATGCGTCGCGGTCGGGGAGCCAGTCAGTCGCCGAGATACGGACGAACACCGGCTTGTCGTCGGGCCAGACATCGCGGACAGCGGCGGTAACCTCTCGTGTCAGTCGCGTGCGGCCCTCGAAGTCACCGCCGTAGTCGTCCTCGCGGTGGTTCGTTACTGGGGAGAGGAACTGATGTAGGAGGTAGCCATGAGCGGTGTGGACCTCTGCGACTTCGAAGCCGGCGTCGAGTGCACGCTCGGCGGCGGTGCGGAACGAATCGATGACAGCCTCGATACCGTCCTGGTCAAGCGTTGCCGTCGGTGGGGCCTCGGCGTCTTCGTACGGCCACGGGTCGTCACTCGGGCCGACGACTTCCCAGCCCCCGTCGTCGGGCTGGAGCGGACCGTGCCCATCCCACGGTCGTTCAATGGAGGCTTTCCGGCCCGCGTGGGCCAGCTGAATGCCCGGCACGCTGCCCTGTTCGCTGATGAACTCCGTAATCGGTTCCAGCGCCGCCGCGTGCTCGTCGCTCCAGATACCCAGGTCCTCCGGCGAGATACGGCCGCGAGCTTCGACGGCGGTCGCTTCGGTCATGACCAGTCCCGCACCGCCGACGGCACGGGAGCCGAGGTGGGTGCGGTGCCAGTCGGTGGCGAGGCCGTCGCGGGCGTCACAGGAGTACTGGCACATCGGTGAAACCATGACGCGATTCGGGACTGTCGTCTCGCGAAGTTCTAGCGGTGAGAACAGTGCAGTCATCGACGGAGGTTTGCTGGCAAGACGGATAACCGCACTGGCGGCTGCAAGAGTCGTCGTTAGTTCCGGCGACTGGTACTGAACGGCCCGCCGCTTGGCTCCTATTCAGTCAGCGACGCACCAGTATTCCGGGGCGCGACGACGCGGACCGTTCCGTCGACATCGGCCGCATCGAGTGCCAGCACGCCCGCTTCGCGGGCCTCCGATTCGTAGTCCGCTGTCGTCAGTCCCCAGACGGTTGGCCCCCAAGAACTCTGGCCGGCCCCTGAAATAACTGGGGCGCTCGCCAGCGAGTCGACGAGTTCGCCAGCGGGCGGGCGGTAGACCCCGCCCTGTTCGTCGGCATACCACGCACCGTTGAGTCGGCCCAGCCGCGCCGCGGCCTGTCCGAAGTCGTCGTGGTCTCTGGTCGCAATCGCAGGAAGAACCCGGCGAGTCAGTAACGTCGAAATCTCGTCGGCAATGCCTGGGTCGGCGCGCTCGACGGCTTGCCGCATACTCTGGTCTTCCGCGCTCCCGCTCTGGCCGGGGTCGGTGTCCGGGACGACGATGACAAAACGCCAGTGTGCGGGCACGTCGTGATGGGCCAGCACTGGCGGCACATCCCAGTCGCCCTCCGCCGGTGGCTCGGCTGTGAACCGCTCGGTCGGGTGCCCGCCGTCGACGATGAACCCGCCCGACTCGAACGCGGCGACGCCGACGCCGCTCCGGCCACCCCGTCCCAGTTGCGGCGCGTAGGTCCGTGCGTCAGCGGTCCGGTCGTAGGCTCGAACGACGGCGATGAGCGTCGCCAGTGAGAGCTGTGTGCCGCTCCCGAGGCCGACGTGTCGGGGGAACCGCTCTTCGACGGAGACGGAAGCGCCGGGCACGTCAAGCGCGTCGACGACTCGCTGAACGTACGGTTCGGTTGCCGGGTCGTCGCACTGCACCGTGTCGGCCCGTGTCGCCTCGACGGTCAGCCGCGGCTCGTCGAGGGCAAGCCCGACGCCCCCGTAAAGGCGCTCGTGGGCGAGCGAGAGGTTCTGAAACCCGAAGTGGAGTCGCGCGGCGGTCGTGACCGTCGGCATACAGCGGCGGAGGTCCCCGACGGAAAAGAACCTGCTGTCACCGGTGGGTTTCGCCGCGCTCCCGTGTGGGACGTTATCGCGAGTACAAGTTATTTATGGTTACTCACGGCATCGCTCAAATATGAGCAAGCAGGAACGGCAAGAGCGTCCGGAGAAAGACCCGGACCTCCGAAGTACTGAAGTGACGGAGGGGTACGAGAAAGCGCCTCACCGCGCGATGTTCCGCGCGATGGGCTACGACGACGAGGACCTGTCCTCGCCGATGATCGGCGTCGCGAACCCCGCCGCCGACATCACGCCGTGTAACGTCCACCTTGACGACGTGGCCGACGCCGCCTACGAGGGTATCGACGACACCGAAGGGATGCCGATCGAGTTCGGGACCATCACTATCTCAGACGCGATCTCGATGGGGACGGAGGGGATGAAGGCGTCGCTCATCTCCCGTGAGATAATCGCCGACTCGGTCGAACTCGTCACCTTCGGCGAGCGCATGGACGGCATCGTCACCATCGGCGGCTGTGACAAGAACATGCCCGGGATGATGATGGCCGCCATCCGGACGGACCTGCCCAGCGTCTTCCTCTACGGCGGGTCGATCATGCCCGGCGAACACGACGGGCGTGAGGTCACTATCCAGAACGTCTTCGAGGGCGTCGGCGCGGTCGCCGACGGCGAGATGAGCGAGGGCGAACTCGACGAGATGGAACGGCACGCCTGCCCCGGTGCGGGCTCCTGTGGTGGGATGTTCACCGCCAACACAATGGCCTCTATCTCCGAGGCGCTCGGGTTCGCGCCGCTCGGATCGGCCTCGCCGCCGGCCGAACACGAATCTCGCTACGAGGAAGCCCGCCGGGCCGGCGAACTCGCCGTCGAAGTAGTGCAGGAACGCCGTAGCCCCTCGGATTTCCTCACCCGCGAGTCCTTCGAGAACGCCATCGCTCTGCAGGTCGCGGTCGGCGGCTCGACCAACGCCGTCCTCCACCTGCTCGCGCTCGCGGCGGAGGCCGGCATCGACCTCGACATCGAGACGTTCAACGAGATCAGCGCCCGGACACCCAAGATCGCCGACCTCCAGCCCGGCGGCGAGCGGGTCATGAACGACCTCCACGAGGTCGGTGGTGTCCCGGTCGTGTTGCGGGCCCTGAACGACGCCGGCCTGCTCCACGGTGACGCACTCACGGTCACGGGCAACACGATTGCCGAAGAACTCGAACAGATCGATCCGCCAACGGTCGAGGATCTCGGTGTGGACTATCTCAACACTGTCGACGACCCGATCCACGAGCGCGGCGCGATCCGCATCCTCTCGGGTAACCTCGCGCCCGACGGCGCGGTCATCAAGATCACCGGCGAGGACCACCTCCACCACGAGGGACCGGTCCGCGTGTTCGAGCAGGAAGAAGGAGCCATGGAGTACGTCCAGGAGGGTCACGTCGAGTCCGGCGACGTGATCTGTATCCGCAACGAGGGGCCACAGGGCGGCCCCGGCATGCGCGAGATGCTTGGCGTGACGTCGGCCGTCGCCGGCCAGGGTCACGCCGAGGACGTGGCGCTGTTCACCGACGGCCGCTTCTCCGGCGCGACCCGCGGCTTCTCTATCGGTCACGTCGCACCCGAGGCGTTCGTCGGCGGCCCAATCGCCGCGCTGGAGGACGGCGACACCGTCACTATCGACATCGACGACCACGAACTGTCGGTCGACCTCACCGACAAGCAGATCGAGCAGCGCCTCGAAGACTACGACCCAGAACCGACGTACGACAGCGGCGTGCTGGCGAAGTACCACAGCGACTTCGGCTCCGCGGCCAATGGTGCGGTGACGAACCCCGGTGCGAAGTGGGACTGAGTCGAACCGGTCACAGCCTCAAATCACAGGACAGGCCGTTTAGCCCCGACAGTATCGTCGAGTGAGTCGTGGACTCACGTCCGTGTGACCGTGATGAGCCCCTCTTTGAGCGCCGCCTCGAACCGTTCGTCCAGTGTCATCTGATCCCAGCCGTCCGGCCGGTTCTCAGCGGCGATTGCAGAGAGCGACTCGACCAGCGACCTGTGGAGGAACCGTCCGTTCTCGCCGCACTCGCTGCAGGTCCTGATGATCGACCGAACCTCGAAGTCCCGCTCGACGGCCTCCTGGCATCGGGCACACACGTACGTTTCGGACACACCTGACCATAGGCCGTCCGGATACTCGGATGTTGTGAATCCTTTCACCTGAGAATCATGATGGCTATTGACTGTCCTGTCGACGGCCCTTCCTATCGACGCTCACCGAACAGTTCCCTGATCTGGGGACAGCCATCGTGATACGAGCGTGCTCTATAGCGACCAGTCAGCCCAGTTAGCGGGCCTCCACAGAAAACGATCGGCCACTACGGACGGCGCTGGCCAGTATTGGTCGTAGGGACTCGTCCCGCCGTTGTATCCTGTTTTATCTTTATCATGACTGCTAAACCTATTTACAATCACAGTACAAACCGTGGGCGTGTTGATGTCCCCGCCGACCGTCCTCCTCATCGCTGTCGATACTGCTGCCGGAGAGCAGTTACAGGCAGCACTTGAACAGGCAGCAATCGACGCAACAGTCGAGACAGCCAAGCCCGAATGCGTCGATACGACACTGTTACGTACCGCGGTTGGTTGCCTCGTCGTCCCGGTGACGTGTGGGGGCATGGCGGGCGGGCATATCGCAGAGGCGGCCACCGGCCTCTACCCGAACCTCCCCGTTATAATGTACGGCAGTGAGGCGGACCGTGGAGAGCATATTCGGACGGTTGCTGACGACGATCTCGGGTCGCCGGAACTGGCAGCCGCGGTCGGTGCGGCACTCGAAAACCGTGAGACCATGGCCGCACGACCGGCATCCCGGCCGGAGACGATTCTCGCCACGATGTTCGAACGGTACTCCGAACACCTGTACGTGAAAGACGATGACAGGCACTATTTGTTGCTCAACGATTCGTCGTATGCACCTCCGGAACTGCTCGGCCGTCGGGACGAAGACGGGCTCCCCGCCGGGGCGACGTATCTGGATGCAGCACGCGGTGACGACCTACAGGTCATCAACGACGGGACCGACATCCTCGACGTCCACGAGTTCTCGCCGTCGATGGGAAAACACCTCCGAACGTCGAAGATCCCCTGGTACGACGAGACAGACGAGCTAGTCGGCCTCATCGGTATGACACAGGACATCACCGACCAGAAGGAGCGCGAACGGCTCCTCAGACAACAGAACGAACGCCTCCGGAAGGTGGCGCTGCTGGCCGCACACGAACTCCGAAACGAACTTCAGGTGTCGACCGGTCATCTCTCGCAGATCGAAGCCGACGACGAACATATTGGCGCTGTGGAGCAGTCCATCGAGCGGCTCTCCAGTATCGTCGATAAAGTCGTCTCGCTGGCGTCGAGCGATTCCCCAGCGTTCGAGCCCGAACAACAGTGGCTCTCGACGGTCGTCTGGGACGTGTGGAGTTCGCTATCGCTCGAAGCGGCATCGCTCGAAGTGACATCCGACAGGCGACTGCTGGCGGACGCAGAGTCGATGCGCCTGTTTCTCGAGATCCTGCTCTCGAACGCCGTCGAGCACGGCGGGCCCGACGTTGCGATTCGCGTCGGTGCCACCTCGTCGGGCTTTTTCGTCGCGGACGATGGCCCTGGCGTCGATATTTCGCCACCGGAGCGGGTGTTCGAAGCGGGGTACGCGTCGGAGAAACAAAACAGCGGGTTCGGACTCTACATCGCTAACCGGATCGCAAAAGAACACGGCTGGTCGCTGTCCGTCGATGACAGCGAGGACGGCGGCGCGCGGTTTACCGTGACCGACGTGGAACGACCCGATTAAAGCTCGAAGGTCTCGTCGCCGTCGAGGACGTGGACCTCGGCGTCGCTTCCGGTGCCTTTGACCTCGTTCACGAAGTCTTGCGTGTCGATTTCGATCGGTGGGAACGTGTCGTAATGCATCGGGAACGCGTGGTCGACATCCAGCCAGTCGACGGCGACGGCGGCCTGCATCGGCCCCATGGTGAAGTGGTCGCCGACTGGCACCGCCGCGGCGTCCGGTTCGAGGAACGGCCCGATGACGTCGCGCATCTCCGTCATGAGGCCGGTGTCGCCGGCGTGGTAGAACGTCGTCGACTCCGCGTCGCTGACCTGCGTCGGCTTCGTGTCTGAAATGATGAATCCGCCCGGCATCCCACCGCTCGTGCCGTAGCTAGTATCCATGCCGTTCGTGTGGTCAGCGCGGTGCATCGTGACGAAAGCGTCGCCGATCTCGACGGTGCCGCCGAGGTTCATCCCCATGCCGCCGACGGCGTCGAACTCGCCGAAGTTGTCCTCGCAGTACTCGACGATTTCGGGCGTGGCCACGAGTCCACTGCCCTCGTAGCGGTCCACGTCGCCGATGTGGTCGGCGTGGCCGTGGGTCAACAACACGTAGTCCGGGTCCAGTTCCTCGGGGTCGGTATCTGTGTGTGGGTTATCAAAGAACGGGTCGATGAGCAACTCGGTGTCGTCGACTGTCACGTGCCACGTCGAATGGCCGTACCATGTGAGTTCCATACCGGATACACGCTACTCGCGGCGTCTACTTAATAGTACACCGACGACACTATTCGTCGGCCGGCCGGACCCGTGAGAGCCGCATCGCGTTCCCGGTCACGGCCGTCGTCATGCCGGCATCGCCGGCCAGCACGGCAGCCCAGATGGGAACGACGCCGAACGGAACAGCGAGCGCGAGGCCGGCCTTGACCGCTAGGCTGGCCCAGATGTTCTGCCGGATGACGCCGTTCGCGTCGTTCGCCAGTTCGTACAGGTACGGGAGCTTCGAGAGGTCGTCACTCATCAGGGCGATGTCGGCCGTTTCGAGGGCCGTATCCGTGCCAGCGGCTCCCATCGCGACGCCCACAGTCGCGCTCGCCAGCGCCGGGGCGTCGTTGATACCGTCACCGACCATAGCAACGCCGTCGTACTCTTCGACGAGATCGTCGATAGCGGCGACTTTCTCGTCGGGCAGAAGCTCGGCCTGGTAGTCGTCGACACCGACCTCTCGGGCGATGGCTCCCGCAGTGCGTTCGTTGTCGCCAGTGAGCATCACCGTCCGCTCGACGCCGAGGCTCCGGAGCCGGGAGATAGCGGCTTTCGCCTCCGGGCGCACTTCGTCGGCGACGGCGATGACGCCCTCTATCTCGTCTTCTGTCCCGACGATGACGACCGTCTTCCCTTCGGCCTGGAGCTCGGGAACAGCGTCCTCAAGCAGGTCCAGGCAGTTGTGGCGCTCACAGAGTTGCTGGGCCGTTTTCGTGACGACGCCGCCGTCGGTGGTTGCGTGGACGTGCGAGAGGTCGAAGCCGAGGTCCTCGAACAGCCCCGGCTTCCCGGCGTAATGGGGCGTCCCGTCGAGGTCTGCCCGGACGCCCTTCCCGGTGATGCTCTCGAAGTCGTCGATTTCGGCGCTTTCGACGCCGGCGGTGCCCGCCTCCGCGACAATGGCCTCGCCGATGGGGTGTTCGCTCCGCTGTTCGAGCCCGCGGGCGCACCGCAGTACTTCTTCTTCGGTGTGTCCGTTGAGCGGGATCACGTCGGTGACGGTCAGTTCGCCTTTCGTCAGCGTGCCCGTCTTGTCGAAGGCGACCACGTCGACCGCACCCATCGCTTCGAGGTGGTTCCCGCCCTTGATGAGCACGCCGTTCTTCGCTGCGCTGGTGATTCCCGAGACGACCGAGACGGGCGTCGAGATGACGAACGCACAGGGACAGGCCAGTACAAGCAGTGTCAGCCCGTGTACGACAGCAGTCGACCATGCCACCCCAAATACAGTAGGGGACGCCAGCGTCACGAGGACGGCGAAGGCGACGACGACCGGCGTGTAGTACGCCGAGAAGCGCTCGACGAACTGCTCGCGCTCGGTCTTGTTCGACTGGGCGTCCTCGACCATCTGGACGATGCGCGAGAGGGTGTTGTCGCTGGCCGCTGCCGTGACCTGCACTTCCAGATACCCGCCCTCGTTGATCGTTCCGGCGTACACCTCGTCACCCTCGGTCTTGTCGACCGGGACGCTCTCGCCGGTAATCGGGGCCTGATTCACCGCGCTGGTACCGTCGATAACTTCGCCGTCCATCGGGATCTTCTCGCCGGGTCTGATGACGACGACATCGCCGACCTGCACGTCGTCAACAGGCAGTACCTGTTCGGCCCCGTCACGCTTGACCGTCGCTTCGTCGGGCGAGAGGTCCATCAGTTCCGCAAGCGAGTTCCGTGCGCGGTCCATCGAGTAGCGTTCCAGCAACTCCGCGACGCTGAACAGGAATGCCAGCGTCGCGGCCTCAAAGTACAGCGCCTCGCCGAAGGCCAGACTGGCGGTGAGCGCGCCCAAAATGGCGATAGACATCAGCAGGTCGATGTCCAGGTTCCGGTTTTTCAGGGAGAAGTAGCCGCCACGCAGGATTTCCTGACCGCCGGTGGCCACAGCGATGAGAAACAGGATATCGGCGACGTGCAGCGGCGACCCGAGAACGCTTCCCACCTGCGCGTTCGCACCGGGCAGCAAGAACTCGAAAAAGAATACGAGGCCCAGCGCGACGAACACGCCGCTGACCCACGTCTTCAGCGCTCGCGAACTGGTCCAGATCGAGCCGTTCTCGTCCTGTTGTCCGGCCCCCGTGTCGTCCTCGCCCGTCGTCTCCGTGACCTCGTACCCGGCGCTCTCGATAGCCGCCGCGATGTCCTGCTCCGCCGTCGCGTTCCGGTCGTATGTGACAACGACTGTTCCGGTAGTCGGGCGTGTTTCGGCGCTTCTGATGCCATCGACCCCGCCGAGCGCACTCTCGACCTTCCCGGCACAGGATGCACAGTCCATTTCCGGGACGCTGAACCGCAGTGTCTCGCCGCCGTCGTCTGTGACGGTGTAACCCGCCGCGTCGACGCGCGCCGCTATCGCGTCCACGTCCGTCTCGGCTTCGTCGTATTCGACGGTGAGTCGGCCCGTCGCTACCTGCGGGTCGACGGCCTTGATCCCAGAGAGTTCGCGGACGCTCGACTCGACCTTGCCCGCACAGGAGGGACAGTCCATCTCTGGGACGGACAGTTGTGCGACGTGGGCCCCATCGTGCGAGTGCGTTGCTGGAGGGGGGTCGTCACTCGCACTGCCACACCCATCATCGTTCGAACAGCTGTCGGACTCCGTCATTACCGGTGCTAGGCTACCCGTTCTTATTAATTCGGCTGCTAAAATAACCGCTCAGAGTGGGATTGATTAATAAATAAATCCAGATTTGTTATTAAATCGGCCGATATCGACCGTGTGGCTGACTGAGCCAGCCACCACCCTTAATCAAACGGTGTCGTCCGCGTCGGTTTGCCCTGTGCGTACCGGATCCAGCGTCGCATATGCCGGCCGACCGCCCAGAACAGTACCACTGTCATCGCCAGTAGCGCGGACAGGAAGACAACGCCCAGCCGTATCGGTTCCTCGGTCGGGAGGCCGATCAGCAACACGATTGTCCCGACGAGTGCCATCTCGACACCGCATCGCAGTCCGGGCAACACGAACCCCGGTGTCGGCGTGTTCGTTCCCGATGAATCCTCTGCCATGCGCCCCCGTATGCTATCGGGACGATTGTAGTTTGTGCCCGCTTTCGAAGCAGGGCCGAAACCACAGCGAACGGCGATCAAACGACCCGGTGACGGCATCGAGTCCTGACCGTGCCTTTTTCGCAGCCCAGACCCACGCTCCAGTATGAAACAGTCTCTCACTCGCCGGGCGATGTTAGGGGCCCTCGGGACAGCCGTTGCGGCCACGGCTGGCTGTCAGAGTCCCGGGACCGGCAGCGACTCCGGTGGTGAAACCGGGGCTCAGTCAGGGTCAACCGGCGCAGCCGCACAGTCCGACAGTGTCTACACCGGCGTGTACCGGGAGGTGGCTGATGCCGTCGTCTCGATCAGAGTGTACGCCGAAGACTCCCGTGGCGGGCAAGGGAGCGGCTTCCTCATCGACGACGAGCATATCGTCACGAACGAACACGTCGTCGAGGGCGGAGACGAATACTACATCCGCTTTGCGGACACCGGCTGGCGCTCCGCTTCCGTGGTCGGTGCAGACGTGTACAGCGATCTGGCGGTCCTTCGCATCGGTGCGACGCCAGACGTGACGCCCCTTTCGTTTGCTGAGGCCGAGCCCACGGTCGGGACTGAGGTCGTCGCTATCGGGAATCCCTTCGGACTGTCCGGCTCGGTGTCCGCGGGCATCGTCAGCGGCGTCGACCGCACGCTCCAGAGCGCCAACAACTTCTCTATCGCAGACGCGGTCCAGACCGACGCGCCGGTCAATCCGGGCAACAGCGGCGGACCACTGGTGACGCTGGACGGCGAGGTAGTCGGCGTTATCAACTCCGGCGGCGGCGACAACGTCGCATTCGCCATCTCGGCCCCGCTCGCACAGCGCGTCGTGCCGTCACTCATCCAGACCGGCGACTACGACCACCCCTATATGGGCGTTGGACTCCAGAGTGTGTCGCCGCGGGTCGCTGAGGCGAACAATCTGGACCCCGGGTCAGGGGTGTACATCACCCGTGTCGTCGGTGATGGTCCAGCGGCGGGCGTTCTACAGGGCAGCGACGGAGAAACGATGATTTCGGGGACAGCGATTCCAACTGGCGGTGACGTGGTCAGGCAGATGGACGACACCCCGACGCCGACGCGGCAGGTACTCGGAAGCTTCCTCGCGCTGGAGACCAGCCCCGGCCAGACGGTCGACGTGCTGGTTGAGCGTGACGGGGCGCAGGAGACAGTCGAACTCACGCTCGGGACCAGACCGGAGCCGTAGACCAGTCCTGCGGTCGTGACAGCGCGTGTTACTGCGTTCGGAGCCCACCCTGTTTGCGACGCCTGCGACCGGCGGCGAGATACCCGACGACGGCGGCCAGCGGCAGCGTCACCGGGAGCCCCGCGACCAGCAGTCCAATGCCCATGCTTCCGTCGGCAAGCGCGTAGAGGGCGACGCCGACCGCGGTGACGACGAAGAAATCCGCGACGGCCGCCAGCGCGGCCAGCCGAAGGCGAGCAGCGCGCCCGGAAATCGTACCGGCGGCCGCCTGATCGCGGTGCCACAGCAGGACGTAACTGGCAAACAGCGCAGTCAGACCGGCCGACACGCCTACGGGAAGTCCGATGAGCAGCGAGAACTCTATCCCCGGTTCGAAGCCGGCGGTCACCACGACAGTCGTGACGGCGAACGTCACCACGCCGAAGCCCAGGGCGACGACGATACGAACGTGCGTGTCCATACGTATCAACTGAACAACTGCAAATAAATAGACTGCCGCTACTGCGGAAGGTAATATCCAGCGGCTTCTTCGACAGCGGCCCGTCGATCCTGTCGCGTTGGCTTATTCTAACGGCTCGGCGGCGTTCTGTTCGACCAGCGGGTCGGCGTTGTCGGCCGGCAGCGTCACTACGTCGTCCGTCGAGAGGTCGTACTCACGCTGATCGACGCCGAATATCTCGCCCACGTCGTCGGTGATGCGGACCGTCCGCCGGTCCACGTCGGCCCCAGACGTATCGGGGTCGGCCGGTGACTGCTGGCCGCTGTCTCTCGGGACCGCCGGTTCGGGGTGGGAGTCGGTACCCCCTTCAGACGGGGGTGCCGGGACGCTATCGTCGGCCGGCACACTCGCCGGGTCGGACTGGTCGCCGGCAGCGGGGGTGCTGCCCGTGTCCAGTTCCGGCGGCGGCGTCGGCGCGTCGGACTCCGCCGCTGGCGGTGACTGGTCCCCACCGCTGCCCATCATGTCAGCCGCGTCGACACCCGAGTCCGGCGTCGATGCCGGCTCGGGTTCACCGGCTGTCGCGTCGTTTGCCGTCTGGCGTGGGTCCGGGTCGGGGGCCTGTCGCTCGCCCGAGTTCGGCTCGTCGCCGACCGCGCCGGTCGGGGCCTCCCCTGCAATCACGTCGAGGACGTGGCCCCGGTTTGATTCGATGGCTTCGACCATCGTCTCGAACAGGTCCCGTTCCTCCTGTGTGAGGCCGTCGTCCTCGGTCGGCATATCCGCCGCAGCCAGCGATGCCATCTTGACGATTTTTCCGACGCGCCGCTCGTACACAGCCTCCACGGTCTGCTCGGCGGTCTTGATGTCGTCGGTCAGCCGGTTGACCTCGGGCGAGTCGAACGGGTCCTCGGCGCGCTCGGCCGCGCGGTCGCGCTCCGACCGGAGCTGTTGGATGAACTGCCCGGCGTCCTCGTAGAACGTCTCGCGCAGCTGCTGGAGCTGGTCGGTCTGGCGTTCCCGCGATTGGACGGACTGGAGCTCGTCTACGTTCATTCCTTCCCCTTCTCGGCACGCCCGCGGGCCATGAGAAACACGCCCACGTGCTCTGGTACAGTCTGATTACCCGCCTCCAGTGTAAAGCTATCGCCATCTAGCTCGACGAGGCCGCCGTCGGTCACCTCAACGGTGATGTCGTGGCCCCGGAACGTCTCCGGCACAGGGTCGACCAGCGGGTCGAACGCGTCGATATCCTCGCGGTCGATGCGCTGGACTTCAAGCCCGCTGCCGCCGTGGAGCGAGCCAGGCAGGCGGATGAGCCGGTTCGTGTCCGTCGTCACTGGTTCGTCTATCGGTGCGTTGTCCGCCGCGACGACCTCGTGGAGCAGAATCTTCGCCAGCTGGTAGAACGCCGGATGTACGTCGATGTTGCCGGCTTCCAGTTGTTCGTAGTTCGATCGAGCGGCGTTCAGCGCCGCCGTCGCCTTCCCCTCGCCGATGCCGTCGTACTCCTGCAGTCGGTCGAGCGCGTCGGCCTCCTCCATCGCGAGCAGGTCATCGACGACAGCGAGCATGTGTCGGTGGGCGCGGGCGCTCCAGCCGCCTTCCGTCGAGAGCGTCCGCTTCTGTGCCGGACTGGACCGGCCGGCCGTACCGGCGACGGACTCCTCGTCGACGAGTTCGTCGAACTCCAGCCCGATGCCGCGGACGTAGTCGACGATCTCCCGGCGCGCGTCCCGCTCCAGATGGCGGATGCGCTCGTCGCGGACGTGGACGTGGTAGCCGCGACCGCCGGAGAAGACGACCGTCAGGTCATCAAAGCCGAAATCCTCCTCCAGAAAGTCGAGCAGCCGAAGCAGCGCGTCCTTACATTTGGCGAGCATCTCGGCATAGCTGTCTTCGCCTAGCACGACGGAGGGCAGGTGGTCGGCGTCGAGGTCGAACACGAGGTCAGAAGAGCGCCAGCCCTTGTCCGACATCGTTGAGGCGCTCGGTTCGTCGTAGCGGCCCGCGGAGAAGTAGACGTGGCGGGGCTTCCGGCGACCGAGGAAGTCCTCGATTTCGCCGAGGTCCAGCAGCGAGCGATGCCGGACCATCGTCTCGCCGGGGCCTTCGGTCCACGGGATGAACCCCCATTCACGTTCGTTCGCGGCCGGTGGCGGCGTTACGGATGCCTGTCGGTAGTGGTCGCCGAACCGGCCACGGAGGTACGCGCGGGTCCGCTCTTCCATCGGCTACCTCGTTGGGGAGGTCCCTTGAAAAGCGTTCGCTTAGCCGCGCAGGAACTTCGACAGTTTGTCCGTAATCGAGTCCTCGCCGAGCTTGAGGTAGTAGGCGTCGCCGCCGTCCTCGTAGTAGTTGTCGATGCGACGCGTAATCTCGAAGCCGATGTGTTTGTAGAAGCCGATGGCCTCCCGATTCGTCGCCCGGGCGTGGCAGGTCACACTGCCGTAGTCCTCGGCGACGCGGGCGACGAGCCGCTTGCCGAAGCCGTGGCCCCTGTACTCGTCGTCGACTGCGAGAAAGAGAATGTAGCCGTCGCGTCGAACCGCGGCGAAGCCGATGAGGCGGTCCTCGGAGCGGTCGATGTAGAGATAGGTGGTCGACCGTCGGTAGGCGTCGCGAAAGAACCCCCGTCGCTGTCGAAGGACGCCGTCGGACTCGCGGATGTCCTCCTTGAGCCGCCACGCCGCGTCGACGTGTTCGTCGTCCCCGCGTTCGACGATCTGTGTCTCGATGTTGACGCTCACTGCCATATAAGTAGTGGCGGCGTGGATATAATTCCACCGCCTACAGAGAGGGGTATCTAAACGTCCAACTCCATGGACTGGACGAACAGGGTTAGGTGGATAGCGCACGAATTCTCAGGCATGAACACACGCGTACCGACTGTTGTCGGCACCGCCGTCCTCGCGCTCACTCTCCTCTCGCGACCCGCGGCGGCACACGTCGACTACGTGACTGATGGGCCAGGCGAGGCCCTTGACGCGGTGGCGTTTGCGATATCCGTGCTGTCGAACCCGTTGAACGCGGCCGTTTTCGGCATCTCGGGACTGGCCGTGACTGGCGGCCTCGCCGCGTACCTTTGGGTTCGGCCGACGATTGCGGACATCGTCATCCTTCGGGACGTACTCGTCGGCTACTCGGACCTCGTCCCGTGGATGCTCCGGCTCAGCGTGGGGCTACCACTCGTCGGTGCCGGATTTCAGGGATACCTGTTCGCCCCGACAGTGACGTTTGACCCGACCACGAACCCACTCGTCCGTGCCCTGTTTATCGGGCTGGGGTTCACGCTGCTGTTCGGACTTGCGACCCGTATCGTCACGACGATTGGGCTGGTGACCTACGGATGGGCACTGACCATCGATCCAGGCGCCGTTCTCGCTATGGAGTACGTCCCGGCCTTTCTGGCACTGTTGATTCTGGGCGGTGGCCGCCCGAGCGCAGACCATATGCTTCAGCAGGTCGCCAGCACCGACGGGACCTACTACGGCCGTATCGACCCGGTGCATCATCTCAAGCGCTTTCTGGACGCAACGACGGCATCGTACCGTGAGTACGTTCCAGTTATCGTCCGTGTCGGCATGGGCGTGACGTTCATTTATCTCGGACTGTTCCAGAAACTCGCCGAACCCGGCCAGGCGCTGCTGGTCGTCGAAAAGTATGACCTCACCGCCGTCGTCCCTGTCGACGCCGGGATGTGGGTGCTCGGGGCCGGCCTGACCGAGATGCTGGTCGGGCTGGTGTTGATCTTCGGCTTCATGACTCGCGGGGCTGCAGCCGTCTCCTTTGTCCTGTTTACCACGACGCTGTTCGGACTCCCAGACGACCCGGTGCTCGCGCACATCACGCTGTTTGGAATGGCCTCGGCGGTGTTCACGATGGGTGCCGGACCGCTCTCGTTCGACGACTGGTTTGGTCGGCCGGCACAGAGCGACCGTGAAACGGTCGCTTCGGCGGACTGAGCAGTCTTACAGGTCAGTTCGCGCCGTCCCACTGGTCCAGTTGGGTCCGGTTCCCGCTCGTGTTGTGGTATATGGTGATCGTGTCACGGGCACCCACTCGCCGCTCGTAGGCGTTACCGCTGCTCAGCTGTGCGATGTCGCCCGGCCCAATCATCGCGTCAGGCTCGCGGTTCGCCACCTGTGCCCAGGTGACAGTTCTGCTCGGCCCTTCGAATTCGACATTTCCGGCTTCGAACTCGTCGCCGCGCTCGTGTGTGACGATGAGCAGTTCGTTGTCCTCGACGTAGTCGTAGCTGAAATTCGCCTGCGGACCACCGCCGTCGTCGTCCTCGATGACGAGCACGTTCAGCCCGACGATAGCCGTCACGAGTAGCGTCAGCCCGACGAGTACGGCGACGCCGATGCCCTCTGTCATCCCGACCGTCTCAGTCCTGAACCGTCCCATAGCCGTCTATCAGCCCTAATGTGAGACGGCGTTAAATGCTGTTCGACGGCGAGGGGAAGACACATATCGGTTCAACTCACAGCCACCGGTATGATAGACGAGACTGTCGAGGAGATCTCGGAGATGCAGACCCACAGTTCCTCCGTGGTCGCAGTCAAAGCCGCCCAGGCGCTCCGGGACCTGACAGACAGGGAGTATCCGACGGTCGAGGATTACCTCCGTTCGCTCGACCGGAACAGCAGCGCCCTCCGGCGAGCGAACCCCTCACACGCCTCCCTCCATACGACCCAGCACCGGATCGTGAACACCGTTTCGGACGCCGAGCCCGACGATGTGGCGGCCGCCAAGGAACTGACGAACGAGGCTATCGACGACGTTATCGACTCGGTCGAGTCGTCGAAAGACCGCGCCGCTGCACGCGCTGTGTCGGAGATCGCCGACGACGACGTGCTGTTGACACATGACTTCTCCTCGACGGTGCTTGCGGCCATCGACGATGCCATCGAGGCCGGCCACAGCTTCGAGGTGTACGTTACGGAGTCCCGACCACGCTTCCTCGGCCGAAAGATGACGCGCCATCTCTCCGATAGGGACGGGGTCGACGTGACGCTCATCGTCGACAGCGCCGCCGGCCACTTCATGCCGGAGGTCGACCGCGTGCTCGTCGGGATGGACTGCATCGTCGACGACACGCTGTACAACCGCATCGGCACGTATCCGATCGCGACGGCGGCGGCGGACAACGACGTTCCGGTGACGGTCGTCGGGGCCGCCGCGAAGTACGTCGACGGGGCTTTCGCCTTCGAAAACGAGATTCGCTCACCGTCGGAGGTCCTCCGGGAGCCGGCAGACGGATTCGAAGTCGCGAACCCGGCCTACGACGCCACGCCGACGCACCTTCTGGATACGGTTGTCACTGACGACGGAGTCCACGAGTACTGAGACGGACTGCTGTACGTTCGTTCCGGCATCACTGGCCAGCAGGACGGGTCCCGGTAACGGAACGGCGCTCGAAGATTCTTGTTGCTGGCCGTGAAGAAGTCAGGTATGGACGACACCGCCCTCCTTCGTCAAACCATCCGCCGGTGTACCGCCGTACTCGTTGCAACGCTTGCCACTGTTGGTGTGAGTCTGCAGAGTCCTTCAGAAGCGAGTTTCTTGCTCATACTGGCCACCGCCTCAGTGGTGTATCTCGCCGTGGGGTTCATCAAAGTGAAGCCGCCTGCTGAAAACCCTGAAAGTTCCGCGTCTACAGAGGACGAGAGGTAAGTATGTAGTTTACCGCTGTTGGACGACGGTGTCACAGTTGGGACACCGCAGCTGTAAACTGTTCTCGGTTGCTTCAGTGGTCCAGTCGCCCGTGACTGCACTCTCGTGACCGCAGTCGGGGCAGAACAGCGATGTCTTGGACCGCGTCTGTGGTGGTGGGTCTGAGTCGACCGCGCTGGTCGAGTAGATTTCGGTGGAGGTCATCAAAGAAAAGAACGCACTGTAGGGTCAAAAATGTGTCGGCAGAATGTTTGATTGTTCACGCACAATGTGGAATTGATATAGTTTTAATCCCCGAAAACGTGGATGAGTGTCCCCATTTTTGGAAATTACATGTACATTCGGTCATCTGGGAATGGGTCGGTATCGGCAGCGTCTATCCGTTCTGCGAGCGCCTGATAGTGGGCCTCGATGTTTGCGGCGAAGGCCTCCAGCGGGCCGGTGTCGATCTGGATCGCATGGGTCGCTTTCAGCGCAGTGAGCAGTCTGATCGCGGCTGCGGCATCGGGCGCTTGCGGATGTGTCGGTGTCGTGAACACGCCTGTCGGAAGCGACTCATCGATACCCCGAGTGACAAGCTCCGCACTCAGTCCTTCGAGGAACCCGTTCCCCATCGGCCTGATGTCGGTGTCGTCAAGATACGCTTCCTGATACGCTGGCGTTGCGATGTAGAACGGGGCGTGGTCGTCCGGGCCGTGCGCGATGGGGACGCCGGTGAGCATCGTAATGTTCGAAACGTCCAGTTCTCTCCCGGCGGTCGCGATTGCCTCGGCGACGACCCCTGCCTGAGCCGGCGGCACGAAGCGCTCGCCAACCAAGACGGCAAACGACGCCGGTTCGTCGACGTACAGCCGCGTGTGATGTCTCGGAGTTCCATTCTCGAAGGGAGTAATAAACGGCGGCCCCGGCGTCCGCAGATGGCCGATTTCGCGCATCGACTCCTGGTCGGCCAGATAATCGACGGCCGTGAGGCCGGCCAGGCCGTACTCAGAGACGCCGACCGCCAGCGTATCGACCGGTGGCCGATCGTCTGAGAGGACCACCGAAATGTCGTCGGAGGACATATTTTTTCAGACGGAGTGAGAGGGCTAAGTAGTTCGGGAGGGGAATCCTTTTCTCGTGGCAGGGTCGATTCCATGTCATGCGTTTTGGCCCTGTCTGGCCGTTGCAGACACCCATTCCGACACCGACCGAAACTGCGACCGAAGTGGCTACCGACATCGGCGGGCTGTTGCCCTTCGATATCCCGATGTGGGTGGTGAACATCGGGGAATCCCTGATTGTCGTTGCGCTAGCAATCATCGTCTCCCGGATTCTCGTCCGCCTTCTCGGCCGACGCGTCGCTCGGCAGTTCCGACGACCGAGCCTCACTCGAACGGCGCTGCGCGGCATCCGTGCCGGTGTGTACATCTTTGCGTTGCTGACTATCCTGAATATTTACGGCTTGCAACTGGGCGACATCGCGCTTTCCGTTACTGTGTTCACAGCCGTGGTTGGTGTCGTACTGGCCCCGATTCTCGGGGGCCTGATCTCCGGCGTCTTCTTGCTGGCTGACCAGCCCTTCGAGATCGGAGATATGATTGAACTCGTCGACACCGGCCAGCGGGGGTTCGTCGAGGACATCACGCTCAGACACACAAAGATATTCACCCTCGACAATACGTTTCTCGTCATCCCCAACGGGGAGATTCGCCAGCGAGATGTCGTCAACTACTCGGCGGAGGACTCACGGACCCGGCTGTCGCTCGACGTACTGGTCACGTACGAGAGTGACATCGCCGCCGCGCGGACCCTCATCGAAGCGGCGGCCCGGGAAGTGGACAACGTCATCTCCGGCGGGCCGGACATCCGCGTCGGCGCAGCCCGGTATCCCGCTTCGCCGACGGTGTATATCAACGAGTTCGCCGATCACGGCGTGTTGCTGACACTCCGGTACTGGGTGACCGAACCGTACAAACTGCTCGCTGCCCGCTCGAGAGTCCAGACGAACGTTTGGCGACGGCTCGAGGACGCAGACGTCGAGATTGCGTACCCCCACTCACACCTGTACTTCGACGACACCAGCGGGGAGATGAACGTCTCACTCAATGACGGACTGAGCGGACTGAACGGCGTTGGCCGGACCCACGCGGCCTCCGGCGACTCACCCGTCCCGCCACGTCAGGATCCCGATGACCTCGCCGACGAGTGACGGTTAGACTGCGCATCCGGTTCGACGGTGACGATTTCGCAGTCGAGTTCCTCGCGGAGGAACTGTTCGACATCAGGGTCGTCGACCAGTCGCCGAATCATCTGTCGCCAGCGACTCGCCTGTTTGCTCCCGATGACGACGATATCAGCGTCCTGTGCGGCGACCTCGTCGAGAATCGTCTCTTCGACGAGCATCCCCGACCGGACGACGTACCGCGTCCGCGGGACGTGGCCGAACGACTGCTCGACGGCACGTTTGAGCTCTGTCCGGTCGACGTGGTGGCTGTTTTGGTACAGATTTACGTGGAGGACGGTGAGGTCCGCGTCTTCCGCGTCGGCGATCTGAATGGCCTCAGCGAGCGTGGCTCGGGAGTTTTCCGAAAGCGGGTATCTGACCGGGACGACGACCTGTGGCATCGGCGAGATGTACCGTGCCGAGGTTTAAATCGCTAGCGACGGGTGAGTCGCCCGTCCACGGTCGGGGCGATATCGGTCTCGCGGACGTAGTCGGCCAACGCCTCGTACTGTACGTCGGCGACGCAGACCCGGTGAGACTCGGTGAGGACCGGAAACTCCAGTTCGGTGTAGTAGAGGTAGTTGCTCGTCGCGAGCGTGTACGTCTCGGTGTCGCGTACCGGTCGCCCATCGACCCGTAACTGCTCGATGGTCTGTGTGTCGTTGTTCCAGACCAGTTCGACGCCGCTGAAGTGGGCGTGCCACCAGTCCGGGTCGCCGAACGCGACCTGCTGCCCGCTTCCCTGTCGGCACACCGTCCGGAGTTCCGCACCCGTCAGTTCGGCGACGGTCAGTGGCTCCTCGAACGGAACGACAGAAATCATATCGGCGACCGTCAGCTCCCCATCGAGCGGTACCGTGTCGTTCCGGAGACCGCCGCTGTTCTGCAGGGCAACGTCTGCGCCCGTCGCCCACCGGTACGCGTCAGCGACGAGGTTGCCGAGCCGGCACTCGCCACCATAGGTCGTCGCCTGCTGCCGGTCGAGAGGGTCGTCGACACGACCGACGACTTCGTCCAGTCCCGCCGCGGAGAGTCGGTCCTCGATGGCCGCCCTGACCCGGTCGTCGACAGGGCCGTCGGCTGTCTCACGGAACTGCGCAGTCGGTTCCGGCCCGGTGAGGTCGACCTCGACGACGGCCCGGCCGTTGGCTCCGGGTCTGGTGAGCAGCGTCCCGGCGACGCGGTCGATACGGCGCTCGTGGACGTGCCCGCCGAGGATTACGTCCACGTCGCAGGCGCGGGCCAGTTTCTCGTCAGTCCGACCCAGATGTGAGAGCACGACAACAACCTCTGCCCCGTCGTCCCGAAGCGCTGTGGCCGCCTCGCTGACGGCTTCGACAGGGTCGGTGAACGTCAGCGTGGTCGCCTGCGGATTGGCCGAGGCCGTATCCGGGCTAGTGACGCCGACGAAGCCGACCTGGGTCCCGTCGACGGTCCGACTCGCCCACGGTCGGGTCTGCCGTCGGGCGAACCGCTCGCCGTCCTGTTCGACGTTCGCGGTCAGCCACGTCTGTGGGGACCTGGCGATGATGTCCCGCGTCGCGTCGAGTCCGTGGTCGAAATCGTGGTTGCCCAGCGTCTCGAACGCGGGCGTCACCGCAGTGAAGAGGTCCAGCGACTGCTCGCCGTCGGTGACTAGCGACAGCACCCCCGGCCCGGTGTTGTCCCCGGTGCCGACCACCAGTGCATCCGGGCCGTCAGCGGCGGCCACTGTCCCCGCAAACCGCCCGATTCGCTCGGGTGTATCGTACGCTTTCTCCACGTCGGAGTACTGGATTAGCCGCGGACTCACACCAACAGTGGAGGGGGACCAGCGACTAATGGTTTCCGCAGTGATTTAGCCACTGGCCCGTCATGACTACGTATGGACGCACTTGAGGGACCCGACGGCGAGACGCTGTACGTCGACCGGAGCGACGGCGACATCGGCACGAAAGGCGCGTTTTACGTCGTCTACCGCGACGCCGACCGCGAACGTCGCTGGGGCTACTTCTGTAGCAACTGCGAGACGTTCAACAACGCGATGGACTCGATGGGGCGCATCCGCTGTAACGACTGCTCGAACCTCCGCAAGGCCGAGGAGTGGGACGCCGCTCACGAGTAACGCTCTGTTTAGACGGCCCAGCGGTGTCGTTCTCATCCGTTCGTCCACGCGAGAACTATCAGCTAAGTAGTTAGTGGGAACGTTTATCAGAGAGCCGGTGGTACTGACTCCCAGATGGGGGCCGTTACCACATCACTCGACGAGCAGGCCCGGTCGATATTCGACGACCTCGGATACACCGTGTCGCGCACTGGCACCGAACTGCGAGCGGAACGCGACTGGCGCGTCGTCACTGTCTCAGTGCTTGACTCGCAGGACCCGATACCCGAGGGCGGCGACTTGCGTTGTTTCGTCACACGCACCGACGATGCGACGCACCTCAGCCGCCGCCTCAATCGGCAGGACGTATCCTATGACTGGGCTGTCATCGGGATTACTGAGGACGGCGAGTACGAAGTGGTCCGTCACCCCGGCGACACAGCCGTGTCGGCTGACGCCAACACTTAGGGGCCTCTCCGTTCACCATCCGGCGTGCAAGTCGGTGTCATCAACCGAACGCTCGAACAGCTAGTTACGAACGTCGTCGACGCACTCCCACGCCTCATAACCGCGTTCGTCTTTCTCGCAATCGCTGCAGTAGGCATCAAAGCGATCATGATCGTCGCCCGGGCCGTCCTGAAGCGATCGCTGCCCGGCGAATCGCCCGTGTACCGGCAGTTTCTGTCGGTGATCGTACTCGTGTTCCTGTGGTTCGGCGTGGCGCTGTCGTTCCTCTCTATCGTCGGCCTGACCGCCATCGCCGCGTCGCTGGGCACGGCGACTGGATTCCTCGCGCTCGGCGTCTCCTACGCGCTCTCGGAGATGATCAAGGACGCCGTTGCCGGTGTCTACCTCCTCCGTGACCCCGACTTCAATCCCGGCGATACTGTCAAAGCCGGCGACACCACCGGTGAGGTAGTCGCAATCGAACTCCGGAAGACGCGGTTCCGTGTCGACGATGACACCGTCGTCAGGGCCAACGCGGCCATCGAAGAACGCTGGACGAAGGTCGGATCCGAGTCCTGAGCGGGCCAAGCACCGCGCTACCCGTTCACACGTGGTGTTTAAGCCTATCGGCATCATATTCGAGGTATGTTCGTCGGGCACGCGCTGCTCGCGTTCGCCCTCGGAGCCCTCGCCGCGTGGTGGTTCGGGCTCTCCCGCGAGCGAGCGGTTCAGCTAGGTGTCGTGGCCGGCTTGTTCGCCGCAGCTCCTGACGTTGACATCGTCTATGCCCCCTTCGGGCTACTCGTCGGGGCTGCCGGGAGCCTGACCGCAGATGGGTTCTGGGAAGTTGCGGACGTCGTTCACCGCGGACCGACACACTCACTCCTGTTGGGGGCCGCACTCGCCATCGCGGCCGGCCTCTGGGCAAGTAACTCGCGGACTGCCCGAATCGGCGCGCTGTCCATCGGCGTCGCACTGACCGTGCTTACGGGAGTAGTCAGCGGTCCCATCGCAGGACTCGTGACGGTCGTGTTCGTCCTGGCCGTGCTTGGTGTCGCCACAGTCGCACAGTCCCGCGATATCAGCCCCCGGACGGTGACCGGGCTGGCGCTACTGGGACTGCTTAGCCACCCATTCGGCGACCTCTTCACCGGCGGTCCGCCACCGTTCTTCTATCCCTTCGACGTGACGCTCGTCGCCGAGCGGGTGCTTCTCCACCCTGACCCGACCACGCACCTTCTGGCGGCGTTCGCCATCGAGCTCGCGACGGTCTGGCTCGCGGTGTGGACCTACGTCCACCTCCGCGGGTACACGCTAACGGGGCTCGTCCGCCCCCGAGCAGCGCTGGGACTGGGGTATGCAGCAGCCGTTCTGTTCATGCCTGCACCGACGCTCGAACAGTCGGCGCACTTCGTGTTCAGCGTCCTCGCACTGGGTGTCGTCGGCGCGCCGACCCGGCCGTTCAGTGACGGCGTCGACTGGCTGGAGACAGTCGTGACGGGGCTGGCGGCAGTGACCATCGCTGCGCTCGCGTATGCCATGGCGTACGGGGCTATCTAAACAGCCCACGCCGCCGGTATCGGTCGATAGGGTTTTTCGAGTCGGGATTCACCAGATAATATGAGCCGAGACGTAGCGCAGTTGCTCCGGGACAAGCGCGTCAACGCCCTCGCGGCGTGGTGCATCGTCGCTATGCTCGCGGCTGTGTCGGTGACAAGTGCTGTTCAGGCCGACCTGTTGTGGGCCGGATTTGCAGCCGCTGTCGCGGCGCTGGCGCTGTTTCCACCGGTGCTATTGCGCAACCGGGACGCCATGCTCCCCTGGGAAATCCTCTTGCTTGCGGCGTCGCCCGTCGTTGGCCGCCTGTTTGCGACGCTCTCGATGACCGGAAATCTCGCGACCTACCTCTCGGTCGCCGCCATCGCGCTCATTCTCGCCGTCGAACTGCAGCTCTTTACCCCCGTCCGGATGACGCCCCGATTCGCCGTCGTCTTCGTCGCCATTACCACGATGGCCACTGCCGGCGTCTGGGCGGTCGTTCGCTGGGCGGCTGACCAGTTGCTCGGCACCACCTTCATTCTCGATCCGACGGTGTCAGAGCACGTCATCGAGGAAGCGGTGATGTGGGAGTTCGTCGCATCGACCATCGCCGGTATCGGTGCCGGCGTGGTTTTCGCGTACTACGTCCGCCGGCAGGCCGGAACCAGCCGCGTTCCCGAGGAGGTCCAGCCGGACGTATGAGGGTCCGTGACCGCTTCAGCATCAGCACGGCGACCCAGCAACTGCTTTCGCGGGTCCTGTCACTCGCACTCATCGGCTTATTCGCGGTCGGTATCGAGCGGGGCAACGTCGGTATCATCGTCAATTCGGGTGTCGCCATCCTCGTCACGCAACTCCCGGCGCTGCTGGAGCGGGACTACGGCATCGCACTCGACCCCGCGCTGACGCTGTGGATCACATCCGCGGCATTCTTCCACGCGCTCGGAACTGTTGGGTTGCCTGGGTCCGAAGAGAACTTCTACGTCACCATCTGGTGGTGGGACCACTTCACCCACGCCCTCTCGTCGTCGGTCGTCGCCGCTGTCGGGTACACGACGGTTCGCGCGCTCGACGAGCACACCGACGAGATATCGATCCCCTCGCGGTTCATGTTCGTGTTCCTTCTCCTGTTCGTGATGGCCTTCGGTGTGTTCTGGGAAGTCATCGAGTTCTCGATCACGCTCGCCGCGTCGGCAACCGGGAACGACACGATTCTGACACAGTTCGGTCTCAGCGACACGATGCTCGATCTCATGTTCGACGCTATCGGTGCGATTATCGTGTCGATCTGGGGGACTGCACACCTCACCGGCGTGGTCGGTCACGTCGAGACGTTGCTCAACCGACAGTCTCAGTGACCTGTCCGTACTTTTATGACATTTCCGTGTGAACAAATCGCATGCAAATGGTTTTCAAGAAGATCACGCTCATCGGGACCAGTCCGGAAAGCTTCGACAAGGCCGCTGACGACGCCATCGAACGCGCGGAGGCGACACTTGACAATCTCAAGTGGGTCGAAGTGGAGGAACTCGGCGTCGAGATCGCCGGCGTCGAGGGCCGCGAGTACCAGGCCGAAGTCGTCGTGGCGTTCGAACTCGAAGAGTAGCTACGTCCGGAAGGACTCGCCACAGCCACATTCGCTGACCACGTTCGGGTTCTGGACGTGGAACCCGGCCCCCTGCAGGCCGCCCTCGTAGTCGAGTACTGACCCTTCGATGTAGTCGATGCTGGCGTCGTCGACGAACACGCGGAGCCCGTTGCGCTCGAACACCTCGTCGTCTTCTTCCGGTTCGTGTTCGAACCGCATCCCGTAGGAGAGTCCAGCACAACCGCCCTGCTGGACATACAGGCGGAGTCCGGATTCGTCGACGTCCATTCCCTCGCTTTCGAGGAGGTCCAGTGCCTCTCCCGCTGCCTGCTCGGTGACGGCTACGTCCTCGCCCCCGAGGTTCGGATCGCCGTCGTCCGCTGTGCTGCTCATACACTTACGTGGACGCCCGAACGTGTTAACAGTGACGCCGGTAGGACAGTTCGGAAAAATACGTCTGCGTTGCTCAGCAGGAAAGCTCCGGAGACCGCATTACTCCTCGAATCGCTTACGGACACTCTCGGCGTGGGCGCCGAGCCCTTCGGCTTCGGCGAGGGTCGTAATCGTGTCCGCAATGTCACCCAGTGAATCCTCGGAGAGGCGCTGGACCGTCGTCGACCGGACGAACGTGTCCACGGAGAGACCGCCGGTGACCCGTGCGCTGCCGCCGGTCGGCAGGACGTGGTTCGTCCCGGTCGCGTAGTCGCCGGCCGCAACGGGGCTGTACGGGCCGAGGAACACGGACCCAGCGGAGGGAATCCGTTTGAGGAGCGATTCGTCGTCAGCAGCCTGAATCGAGAGGTGTTCCGCGGCGTACTCCTCGGCGAAGAGGACGGCTTCGCTCATCGATCGGGCAAGCAACACGCCGGACGCGTCGTTGTCCAGTGCGGCACGGATGACTGCCTCGCGCTCCCGACCGTCGGCCTGCTTGTCAACGGCGTCGGAGACCTGCTCGGCGAGGTCCGCGTCGTCGGTGACGGCGACAACAGAGGCGTTCTCGTCGTGCTCGGCCTGTGCAACGAGGTCTGCCGCGACCAGTTCCGGGTCCGCGTCGCCGTCGGCGACGACCATGACCTCGGAAGGACCGGCTAAGAAGTCGATAGCCACATCGCCACGGACCTCGGCCTTCGCCGCCGTGACCCAGCGGTTGCCGGGGCCGACGACGATGTCCGTCGCGCTAACAGTCTCGGTCCCGTAGGCCAGTGCCGCGATGGCCTGTGCGCCCCCGACCTGATAGACGGCGTCGGCCCCAGCCACGTGGATAGCAGCCAGCGTGACGGGATTAACCTCCTCAGCTGGTGGGGTGGCGACAGCGACGTGCTCGACGCCGGCGACCTTCGCCGGGATGACGCCCATCAGCGCGCTGGAGGGGTAGGCCGCCGTGCCGCCGGGCGCATACACGCCGGTGCTATCGAGCGGCCGGTATCGACGGCCGAGTTCCCGCCCGTCGAAGTCGTCACGCCAGTCTTCGGGGACCTGACGCTCGTGGAACGCGCGGATATTCGCCGCGGCGTCCTCGATGGCCTCGCGTACTTCGTCGTCGATCTCCTCGTAGGCCCGCTCGGCGGCGTCGGTGATGTCGATGTTGCCCACCGACACGCCGTCGAACTCCTCGGCGAAGCGTCGCAGCGCCACGTCGCCTTCCTCGTGGACCTGTGAGACGATATCGCGCACGTCGTCTCTGACGGCGTCGACACCGGCATCGCGGTCGAAGAAAGCGGCCCGTTCGTCGGGACCCAGGTCGGCTATCGTCCGTACGTTCATACGCCTGATTCGGGACGGGGCAAAAAACGGGTTTCCCTTCGCTGGTCAGAAACGACAGTGAAGTGGCGGACGTGAGAGACGTACCGATTCGTCGGCCGGCAGTGGCTTCGGAGTCGGGAACTGCCGGGACGCACACGCCAGTCGCGAATGTTCGACTCACTGCCAGTCGTTCTCTCGTCACCGTTTTCCGGCACTCGGGCCTACACCCGGTATGGATTCAGTCGACGACCATCGTCGCCGAACAACCGACCTCCCCCCGGCGACGACCGAATATTTCGCCCCCGAACTAGCGACTATTGAGAGTTATCTCGAAACGGTCCCGCCGACCATCGACACGGCGGCCGGCGACGCCGCAGTCGGCCCGATACACACGCTCCCGTGGTTCTACGTGGCCGACCTGACTGGCTGGCGCGGCAGTACGCTCGCCCGACTGCTAGCCGCAGAGCAGGGTGCGGCCTGCTACGAACTCTCGGCTGGCGCTGCGGACGCGCTTCCGGCACTGTGGTCGCTCATCGACGAGAGCGGTAACGGCCCTGTCGTGCTCCATCTGGACCTGCAGGGCGAAGGCGGACGGATTCAACGAACGCTCCGGGAGGCGCTCCGACGCGGCTACACGCATACTCCCGACGGCTGGGACGAGCCGGTTCGTGGCGAGCCGGCGAACCTCCACGTCGTCTTCACCGATACAACCCCTTCGAAGCGGCTGGCCGTACCGCTGCCCGCTGCAACCACGCCCACCACTGGTGCTGTCCTCTCGTATGCGCCGCGCCGGAGCATGCTCCCGGAACGGCCCGACGGGACGACCGTCCTCTCGGACCCGCCGGCACTCCACGACCGTGAGACCGAACTAGAGCAGTTCCTGCTGGCGGCGCTGGCTGGCTACGGTGACGACGACGCCAGACAGCAGTACGTCGACAACGCCGTCGAAATTCTGTCGATAACCCACTCGCTCATCGGGAAGCGAGACCTGCTGTTTGACCTGTCGCCACGGCTGGCGCTGAAATACGGGTCGCTCTTGGACGGGCTTTCAGTCGGCGCGGCGACGGAGCGACTCGGTCAAGACGTGCTCGGGCAAGTGCCACAGAGTCCCGGGAGCGAGGACATTCGGGCAACGCTTCGGGACCTACTGCCGAAATAGGTGGCCGAGATGGCGGTTGTAGCGCCATCTGCGCGCTCAGTTCGCGTCGCTGACGATTTTGATGACCGCTCCCTCCTCAAGTTCCGTCTCATCGCTGATGCGCCGGTTCTCACGGGCGTCGACGGCGTGAATGTAGCCGTCGCCGATGTCTGAGTGGACAGCGTAGGCGAGGTCTTTCGGGGTTGCTCCTTGTCGCAGCAGGAATGCATCGGGGAGGACGTTCTCCTGCCCATCGGTCCAGTGCGTTTCGTTCTGGACAGGGTAGGCCGTCAGATGGTCGAGCAGGTCGTAGACGGCGGTGTCAAGCGAGCCCTGAACGCCGGTGCCGCCCCACTCGTCCATCACGCCACGGATGCGGTTCAGCCCCTCCCGTTGCTGGTCGCTCACGTCGCCGACGATATCGAAGTCCGGGTCGCCCGGGTCGTAGTCGATGACCCCGGCCTGTGCGGCGTTGCGCAACGCGAGTTCGCCGTCGGCCGTCGCGGGCACGACCACGTCGGCGGCTTCCTGCAGGGCTTCGATGTTCCCGTCCGGTGCGATATCGGCCTTGTTTGCGACGACGACGAGCGGCTTTGTCCGCTGGCGTATCTCCGTCGCCAGCGCCTCGCGGTGCTCGTCGGTCCAGGCGATGGGGTCCTCGGGATACTCCAGGTCCCGCAGTGTCCGCGCCACGTCGAGTTCGGAGGCTCCGACGCCGGCCAGCATATCCACGAGCGATTCGTCGAGCTTGAAGTCCGGCGATCGGGACTGGCGTTCGATTGACTCCCAGTTGCGCTCGACGATGCTGGCGAGCCACAGGTCCATCTCCTCCTCGATAAAGTGGACGTCCTCGACAGGATCGTGTTCGCCAACCTCGACGGGTTCACCCTCGGCGTCGGTCCCGCCGGAGGCGTCGACGACGTTGAGAATTACGTCGGCGGTCGACAGTTCGTCGAGAAACTGGTTCCCGAGGCCGCGACCTTCGTGTGCCCCGGGAACGAGACCGGCCACGTCGATGAGCTCTACCGGGACGTAGCGCTTTCCGTCCCGGCAGTTGTCGTCACCACAGCGTTCCTCCCGGTCGAGACAGGGGCAGTCTGTTCGGACGTGGCTGACCCCGCGGTTGGCGTCGATGGTCGTGAACGGGTAGTTCCCCACGTCCACGTCGGCCATCGTCGCCGCCTTGTAGAAAGTAGACTTGCCGGCGTTCGGTTTCCCGGCCAGCGCGATAGAGAGCATGCCAGAATCTACCAGTGGCCACCGAAAGGGGGTTTCGGTTCGCGGCCCTACAGGCTGACCCGCTCGCCGCGGTCGTCACTTTGTTCGATGGCGTCGAGGACCCGCTGTGCGGCGAGGCCGTCGGCGAAGGACGGCTCCTGTTCGCCGCCGTCTGCCACGGCCGAGAGGAACTCGTAGTTCTCGTGGACGAACGTGTGCTCCCAGCCGATGACGTGGCCGGGAGGCCACCAGTGGTCGACGTAGGGGTCGTCTTCGTCGGTGATAAGCACCTGTTGGAAGCCGCGGTCACCCTCGGTGAGCACCTGCAGTTCATTCAGCCGTTCGAGGTCGAACTTGACTGCGCCCTTCGACCCCTCGATTTCGATGGTGTGAGCGTTTTTGTGGCCGTTGGCGACCCGCGATGCTTCGAGCGTTCCCATCGCGCCGTTGTCGAAAGCAATCTGAGCGCTGTAGGCGTCATCGACGGTCACCGGGCGCGTCTCGTCGCTGCCCTCCACAGGACGTTCCTCGGTGAACGTCCGGAGATGGCCGCTCACGTCTGTTATTTCGCCGGCGGCGTCGCCGAGCAGGAACCGGGCCAGGTCGACCGTGTGCGACCCGAGGTCGCCGAGCGCTCCACTACCAGCCATCTCCTCGTCGTTGCGCCATGACCACGGTGCGTCGGGGTCGACCAGCCAGTCCTGGAGGTACTGGCCGCGGAAGTGGTGAATCTCGCCGAGTTCGCCGTCGTCGATGAGCCCCTTCGCGTACTGGATGGCCGGGACGAACCGATAGTTGAACGCCGCACCTGCGGGCACGTCAGCATCAGCAGCGGCCTCGGCCATTTCCTCAGCCGTATCGAGCGTGGGCGCGAGCGGCTTCTCACAGAACGTCGGCGTGCCGGCCGCAAGCGCCGCGATGGACGGCTCGGCATGGACGTGGTTCGGGCCGAGGTTGTAGAACACGTCTACCTCGTCGACGATATCCCGCCAGTCCGTCGCGGTCCGGTCGAAGCCGAACTGGGCGGCTGCGTCAGCCAGCGCGTCCTCGTCGCGGCCGACGAGCACGTCCTTGTTGACGGCGGGCGCTTCGGGGAAGAACATGGGCAGGCGGTCCAGCGCGTTTGCGTGAGCCTTACCCATAAACCGATAGCCGAGCATGCCGATATCGAGGGTCATAGCCGACTGTTCACTTGGGGCCGAGATAATGCTCATGGTGACGGCAGGGCGGCGGGCCGCGCCGAGGGAAAAGCCAAAACCGGATGCCCGTGTTGATACTCCATGGCCACTGAAACGACCGTCCGTATCGAGGACATCATGTCGACGCCGTTAGAGACGATTTCTGCCGACGAAACCGTCAAAGCGGCCGCGACGCAGATGCAAGCGCAGAACATCAACGGTATCTTCGTGCCGGGGGCACAGGCGGGTATTATTACGACCACGGACATCGTCGATGCCGTCGCGACCGGGAAAGACCTCTCGTCGGCGACTGTCGGCGACGTGATGACGTCACCTGTCGAGCGGGTGACGACCTCGCTGGAACTGGGCGAGGCCGCCGCGATGATGACGACCTACGACATCAAACACCTCCCGGTCATCGACGAACACCAGGACTACGTCGGCATGGTGTCGTCGACGGACATCACGCAAGCGCTCTCCTGACCGCGGCTGTTTTCTAGTCGACTCCGTCGGCCGTTCAGATGAAGTCGTCCAGCCCAGACCTGTCACCGTCGTTGTCGCCCGTCCCAGGCAGTGCGTCGGCGATAGCCGATGTGAACGAGTCGAGGCCACGGGTCTGGTACCAGACCGTTCCAGGGCCAGTGAAGTCCATCACGAGCCCCTCACCGCTGAGCAGTGTCGACTTCAGTCCGCCGACGCGGTGCGCGTCAAAATTAACTGAGTCCTCCCAGGCGACGACGTGGTCGTTGTCGATTGTATAGGACTCGCCGGCATCGAGTTCGACGGTCTCCAGCCCGCCAAAGGCCTCGATGAGAACGTTCCCGCTCCCTTTCAGCGCCAGTGGCGTGATGCTCGCGCCAGCCAGCATCGACTTGATACCGCCGAACTCGGAGTCGATATCGATGTCGGGGTCAGCAGCAAGAAACGCGCCGTCGACGGCGTACAGCGTCTCGCCCGTGAGTTCGTGGTGGTGGACATCGCCGGGCGTCGGCGGCGCGAGCGTAACGGTTCCGGAGCCGCCCTCGGCGGTGAACTCGTTTGCGAGCAGCGACTCGCCGCCAAGCATCGACTTCGCGGAGCTGAGGAGGCCGTCCCGACTGGTCGTCGTTTCGATTTCGATAGTCGGCGAGTGGCTGACCATCGCGCCAGGTTCGGCGAGTATCGACTCGCCGCTGTCGAGAGCGACACGGACGTGCGTGTACGAGGGTTTGTGGGTGAGTTCGATATTCATATCGTGTCACTGGATCGAATAATCCAGTCGTAGTATCTCACACGGAGTATATAAGCGTGAGTGCCGCAAAAGCCGCGTCGTCGGTTATATCGGTCACTCAGCCCAGTAGGCGTCGCCGGGCTGGGTTTCGAAGACGGCGCGGTCGAGCACGTCGACTGCTTTCTCCAGCCCTTCACGTGCGCTGGTCAGCGAGTCCTCGTGTTCGATAGAGAGCGCGCCGTCGTAGCCGATCATCCGTAGCGTCGACACCACGTCTTTCCAGTGGGACTCGTCGTGGCCGTAGCCGATTGAGCGGAACAGCCACGACCGGTCCGCCTCGTCCGTATACGGCGCGGTGTCCAGTACGCCCTTCTCGCGGGCGTTTGAGTCGTACACTTTCGTGTCCTTTGCGTGGAAGTGGTGGATGGCGTCGTGCTCACCGAGCAGGCGGATGGCTTCGGTCACGTCGATGCCCTGCCAGTAGAGATGTGACGGGTCGAAGTTCGCCCCGATGCGGTCGTTCGTCCGCCGGCGGAGTTCCAGCAGCCCGCGGGGTTCGTACACCAGCATGTTGGGATGCATCTCGATGGCGACATCGACATCATGTGCGCCCGCGTGGGCCGCGAGGTCCGACCAGTATTCGTCGGCGACGCGCCACTGGTACTCGTGGGCGTCGGCGTGTTCAGTCGGCCAGGGCGCAGTGATCCAGTTCGGGACCTCGTCGTCGGGTCCGCCAGCGGGCAGTCCGGAAAACCCTGTGACGGTGTTCACGTCAAGCTGGTCAGCCAGCCGGATCGCCTCCCGGAGTTCCCGGTCGGCCTCGGCGGCGCGTTCGTCGTCCGGGTGGAGCGGATTGTTGTGCGTCGCCAGCGCGCTCACACGGAGGTCGTGTTCGTCTAGAAGCGCCTCGAGTTCGGCCTGTTTCTCCTCGTCGTCGAGATACGCCTCCCGCTCGAGGTGGTCATCGCCGGGGAAGCCGCCACACCCCAGTTCGACCGCGTCGACGCCGAGGTCGCTGAGATACGCCAGCGCGTCGTCGAGTGACTGTCCGCCCAGCGGAACCGTCAGTACGCCGATATCCATGCTCGGCGATACAGCCGGTGTCGAAAAAAGCGTACTGCCGTCGCTCCAGACTCGCTATCCAGCCCATGAGCGGTGCAGACCGGAGTGGGGACCGCGACAGGCCGCGGCGTAAAGGATTAACGCCGGGAGTGCGGTGGTACTGTCATGATTGTGGCCGTACTCGGAACCGGACGGCGGGGGCGGGATATCGCACAGCGATGTGTCCGTGCGGGCCACGAAGTGCGTCTTCGGGGAACGGATGCGTCAGACGTGATGGACCGGGTCGACGAGATCCGCCACGTACTTGGCGGGGATGTCACGGCCGATATCGACGGAACCACCGGCCTCGAAAGCGCCGTCAGCGGCAGCAATATCGTCATCGATGCTACCGATGGCGGAACAGACGGCCACCGGGAAGTTGTCGCTGAAACGGAGACGATGGTCGATGATGAGACGGTCATTGCCGTCAGCGACACGTCGTTGTCGGTGACCGCCGTCGCGACTGGCCTGCGAAGCCCGGACCGCGCCGTCGGCCTCAATCCCGTCGATCCGCCGGACGGTGCTATCGTCGAGGTCGTCATCGCCGAGCAAACGACGACGGCGACCCGCGACCGAGTCACGGATTTCGTCGAGAGTCTGGACGCGTCGCCGGTCGTCGTACGCGACACGCCAGGGTTCGCCGCGCTCCGCCTCGAACTCGCCACCATCGCCGAGGCAATCCGGATGGTCGAAGACGGCGTCGCCGGAGTTCGTGATATCGACCGGACGTTCAAGCGCGGGGAGTCGGACCGCGACGGGCCGCTCGTCCGCGCCGACCGGCACGGACTGGAAACAGTGCTAAGAGCGCTCGAAGACCTCGCCGACCGACTCGACGAGCGGTTCGAGCCCCCAGCACTGCTCCGACAGAAGGTCGCGGACGGACAACGCGGCGCGGTCTCCGGCGAGGGGTTCTACGAATGGGACGACGGTGAGCCCACGACCGGGGCCGACCCGGACCCGGACGTCCCAACGCGAGATAGCGAGCGCGATCTCAGATGAGCGAACCGAAACGGCCACCGGCTGACACAGACGTGGAAGACAACGAATTCGCGACGCTATTTGACGAACTCCAGCAGCTGGAACAGCTGGTCGACTCAGAGGACGAGCGACAGCAGGTCCGGGACGCGATGCGCGCGGCCGCAGACTCACAGGATCACGAGCCTGCGACCTTCGGCCGGGTCGTCTGGGGCTTCGGACGGTCCGATCTCGCGGAGGCGCTGCTCGGCTCGCTGTTGTTCGGGATTCCGATGGCCGTTGAGGGCGGGACGGTCGATGCCGGACTGCATATCGCCCAGCATCCGTTGTATCTCGCTGCGACAGTCGTCATCGCCATCGGACTGGTCATCTCGATTCTGTACGTGGCCGACTTTCAGGACGTTCGAGTGGCGAACCGGATACTGGGAATCGTGCCGCGGCGACTCGTCGGCGTCACCGGAACGGCGCTGGTCGTCTCCATCGCCCTGCTTACGGGCTGGGGGCTGGTCGAGTGGTCAACGGACCCCGCAGTCGTCTACGAATCGGCCTGTATCTGTGCGGTCGCGTTCGTTCCGATGGCGATCGGTGCTGCACTCGGGGACATTCTGCCCGGGAACTAGGGCCATGGCAGTCACTCGCGGTGGCGGTCGCGTTTGGCAATCGTTAAAAGCCGCGGTCGGATACGGAGTGGTATGAGCGAGAGCCAACAGAAACAGGCGCGCAAGTGCGTCTCGTGTGGCATCAACATCGCCGGCACGAACGCCGCCGCGTTCAAGTGCCCGGACTGTGGCCAGCAGATCTACCGCTGTGCCACCTGCCGGAAGCAGAGCAACCTCTACAAATGCCCGGACTGCGGCTTCATGGGGCCATAACAATGGGGAAAGTAGCAGCCAAGATCAAGGTCATGCCGGAGAGTCCCGAAGTCGACCTCGACGACCTGCAGGAGCGTCTCGAGGGCGTGCTTCCCGAAGGAACGAAGATCAACGGGTTCGAGCGCGAGGACGTCGCCTTCGGCCTCGTCGCGCTGACGCCGACGGTCATCGTCCCTGACGACACTGGCGGCACGGAAGCCGTCGAAGAGGCCTTTGCGAACGTCGATGACGTCGAGTCGGTCTCCGTCGAGAGTACCGGTCGCCTGTAATCGACCCGTCGCTGTCGTTTTCTACTCGGCTCCATAGCAACTGCCAGCACGTGGCCGGCGACGGCCGCGGAACGCACGTTTTATTAGGGCGACCGGATTAGCGGAGAGCAAGAATGCCTAGTTCAAACGGACCTCTCGAAGGAACACGAGACAAGCTCAAGAACAAGCCCCGCGACCGCGGCACCTCGCCGCCACAGCGCGCCGTCGAAGAGTTCGACGACGGCGAGAAAGTTCACCTCAAGATCGACCCGTCCGTGCCGAACGGGCGCTTCCACCCGCGGTTCGACGGCCAGACCGGCACCGTCGAGGGGAAGCAGGGTGACGCGTACAAGGTCGATATCGTCGACGGTGGCAAAGAGAAGACCATCATCGTCACCGCTGCGCACCTGCGCCGGCAAGAATGACGATATTCAAAGAAAAAGTCAGTGAGGAGTTCCTGACGGTCGCGGAGACTAAGGAGATACTCGAAGACCTCGAGATGGAGCGGGCCGCCGAGGAGGACCGCGAGATGCGCTACGAGCTCAAGCGGGCCATCGAGCACGTCAACCGCTTTGCCCTCCTTGACCCCGAAGAGTCGCTCCAGCTGGTCGAAGATCTCGAAGAACTCGAGAAAGTCGACACGCCGACGGCCTACAAGATCGCGAACCTCCGGCCGCTGGACCGCGACGAGCTCCGGGCCGTGTTCGCACAGGAGCGGTACACGCTCGACGGTGACGAACTCGACGAGATCATCAACATCGTCAAGCAGTACGCGTAACGACGCCGTCAGTTCGGCTACCGCCGCTCTTTCTCTGATTTCCCCGGCGACCAGCAGCGCGATCAGTCGTCGCTTTCCGCCGCCGTTGAACCGAACACAAAGATAGCGACGGCGTCCCGTGAAGCGGTTCGGGGCATCCACCGGCATTAAGTGTGCTGTACTCGTACTGCCTGTCATGACTGAATCGGAGAGCGGCGGCGACACTATGATGGCGGCTGTCCTCGATGTCCTCCCGCACGGACGTCCCGGGGACGACCGGCCACAGCACCAGAAGGAGCCGCTCGCGTACGCGCTCGACGTTGATGAGTTTTATATTTACGAGTTGCAGCTCGATGACAAGGACGTCGATATCGCCTTCGGCGACCGCGTCGACCTGACGGAGTTCGGCCGTGTGGCGGAAGTCGAGTTCGAGGACATCCCGAGCGGTGCCCGCTCGGAACTCGACTACGCCGTCGAGGAGATCGTCGAAGCGAACGAACAACGCTTTGTCGACTTCTACAACGATGCCCAGCCGATCACGCTGCGGCTCCACCAGCTGAATCTCCTGCCTGGCATCGGGAAGAAGCTCCGGAACACGATCCTCGACGAGCGAAAGCGAAAGCCCTTCGAAAGCTTCGATGACCTCGAAGAGCGTGTCAGCGGCCTCCACAGCCCCAAGGAGACGCTCGTCGAGCGAATCCTCGAAGAGCTACAGGACGACGACCTGAAGTACCGGCTGTTCGTCCGGCGCGAGGAACAGTCCTCCTAACACTGTCGGCTACAAGCAGCTATCTCCACGGCCGTCAGTACAAGGCGACCCTTTTCTACCGCGACCCGTTACGGCTCGCTAATGACTACAACCGAAACAGGGACTCGGGACCCCGACGCGCTCGTCCGGCGGGCCGGCAAACGGGCCGATACCCGGCAGGACCAGCACTTCCTCGTCGACGACCGGGTCCTCGACCGAATTCCGGAGTACGCGACGGACGCGGGTATCGACCTCTCGCACGTACTGGAGATCGGCGCAGGCCCGGGCGCGCTGACGGACCGCCTGCTCGCGACGGCTGAGAAAGTGACCGCAGTCGAGCGCGACCCGGACTTCGCGGCACATCTCCGCGAGGAGTTCGCCGAGGAAGTCGCGGCGGACCGCCTCACTGTCGTCGAAGGTGACGCGCTCGAAGTCGACCTCCCAGAGTTCACCGCCAGCATCTCGAACCTACCCTACGGCGCGTCCTCGGAGATCGCGTTTCGGTTGCTGCCGGAACAGCGCCCGCTCCTGTTGATGTTCCAGCAGGAGTTCGCCGAGCGGATGGCCGCCGACCCGGCGACGGACGAGTACGGGCGGCTCTCGGTCACGGCGGGCCACTACGCCGACGTGGAGGTCGTCGAGACGGTGCCGCCTGAGGCGTTCGACCCGCAACCGCGCGTGACGAGCGCGCTCGTCCGGACGACGCCGCGGAAACCCGACTACACTGTCCCCAGCGACGACTTCTTCATGGACTTCCTGAAGGCGGTGTTCACCCAGCGCCGGAAGACGATGCGCAACGCCGTCCGCAACACGGCCCACATCTCCGGGCTGGGCGACCTCGATGCGGTGGTCGAGGCTGCCGACGAGGACCTCATGAGCGCCCGCGCCGGGAAGCTCACACCTGCCGACTTCGCCACGCTGGCGACACTCGCGTACGAGGTCGGTCAGCCGGAGGCCTGAGATGAGCGAAGAGACGCGCGACCGGGGCGACGGAGACGGTGGCTCCGGCGACCGCCCCTCGCTGGCCGACCAGCGGGGCGTAGAGTCGGTGTACCAGCCGGCGGAGGACTCCGACCTACTGGCCCGAACGGCCCGAGAACGAGTCGAGGCGGGCGATACCGTCCTCGATGTGGGGACAGGCTCCGGGTACGTCGCCGCGACGCTCGCCGACGCCGGGGCACAGGCAGTCGGCGTCGACGTGAGCCCGCTAGCCTGCCGGGAGACCGCTGACAACGGCATCCCGGTCGTTCGCGGCGACCTCGTCGAGTCGTTCCGGGCGGATGCCTTCGACCTCGTCGCGTTCAATCCGCCGTATTTGCCGACCCCACCCGAGCAGGAGTGGGACGACTGGATGGAACACGCGCTGTCGGGCGGTGACGACGGCCGTCGCCTCGTCGACCCGTTCCTCGAAACCGTCGAGCGCGTGCTGGCTCCGAGTGGCGAAGTGCTCATGCTCGTCAGCAGTCTCACTGACCCGGACGCAGTGCGAGCGTTCGCCAGCGAACACGGCCTAGCGAGCGAGCAGCTTGCGAGTGAAAAGCACCCATACGAAGCGCTCGTCGTCTTGCGGTTCTATCGGGATTGATTACTACTGCGCATTTTAGTGAATAGGAAATATTAAAGCCCGTCATTGACTACTCCTTGGCAATGACACAGGTAATCGCCACGACCCCTGGGCTCTTTCCGCTCCCGGACTGGGCCAAGGACGAACTGGCAGATCTGAAGGGCCATCAGAAGACCGACCTCATCTCGGGCGACGAGTCCGGCGAGGTCGTCGCGGCCTACGACGAGGCACGCGAGGAAGTCATCGCCGTCCAGCAGGACGCCGGGCTCGACCGCGTGGTCGAGGGCCAACTCCGCTGGGACGACATGCTCGCGCACCCGCTCGCGGTCCACGACAGCGTAGAGACGAAAGGCATCGTCCGCTACTACGACAACAACAACTTCTATCGAGAGCCGGTCGTGCAGGGCGACCTCTCCGCCGACGGCGGCGACGTCGCCGCAGACCTCGGCGCGGCCGCCGACCACGTCGACGGCGGCCTTCAGGCCGTGCTCCCTGGCCCGTACTCGCTTGCGGACCTCGCTACAGACGAGCACTACGGCGACGACGCCGAGTTCCTCGACGCCATCGCCGACTTCCTCGTCGAGGAAGTGAAGTCCTTCCCGGATGTCGAGACGCTGTTCCTGCTTGAACCGTCGCTGGTCGAGAACACGCCCGCCGACGGCGAGGATGAACGCGCCGCCGAGGCAATCGATGCCATCGCCTCGGCCGCCGACGCCGAAGTCGTCGCCCACACGTACTGGGGTGCAATCGAGGAGAAGGCCTACGCACATCTGATGGACGCTGACGTGGACGCCATCGGCTTCGACCTCGTGGCGAATCACGACCAGACCGTCTACAACGTGCAGGAGTACGGCACGAAAGACGATGTGGCGCTTGGCGTTGTCAACGGCCAGAACACGCTCGTCGAGTCGCCCGAAACGATCCGAGACCGCATCGACTGGTTCGAACAGCAGACCAACACCGCCTACGACACCGTGTACGCGACGGCGAACACGGAAACGTTCTATCTCCCGGTGAACAAGTTCGAAGACAAGCTCGAAGCGCTCGCAAACGCCGCGGATCTGGAGGCGGCGGAGGCATAAACGATGACAGGACCACGAGACCAGTTCAAACCGGCGGACCACCCGAACGACCACTTCCTGCTGACGACCGTCGTCGGCTCCTACCCGAAGCCCAAGTGGCACGACCGTGCCCGAGAGCTGTTCGAGGACGAGGACGCCGACTTCGGCGAGGACGAGTGGGAGGAATCGAAAGACGACGCCTCGCGACTCATCACCCACGAGCACGAGCGTGCGGGCCTCGACGTCATCTGTGACGGCGAGATGCGCCGCAACGAGATGGTGGAGTACTTCGCCCACCGCATCGACGGCTACGAGTTCAACGGCCGTGTGAAGGTGTGGGGCCACAACTACTTCGACAAGCCGAGTGTCGCCGACGAGGTCGAGTACGGCGAGCAGTGGCTCGTCGAGGAGTTCGAGTTCACCGACGAGGTGGCCGAGCGACCGGTCAAGGTTCCGATTACGGGACCGTACACGCTGGCGAACTGGTCGTTCAACGAAGTGTACGACAGCGAGGAGCAACTGGCCTACGAACTGGCCGACCTCGTCAACGAGGAAATCGAGGCGCTTGTCGAGGCCGGCGCTCGCTACATCCAGATCGACGAGCCAGCCCTGGCCACGACGCCGGACGACCACGCCATCGTCGGCGAGTGTCTGGAACGCATTGTCGACGAGATCCCCGACGACGTGCGCCTCGGCCTGCACGTCTGTTACGGCGACTACTCGCGGATCTACCCCGAAATTCTGGACTACCCGGTCCACGAGTACGACCTAGAACTCGCCAACGGCGACTACGACCAGCTCGACGTGTTCAAAGAGCACGAGTTCACGAAGGACTTCGCCATGGGCGTGCTGGACGCACACACCGCTGAGGTCGAGTCCGTTGCGGAAATCAAGGAGAACATCAAGAAGGGGCTGGAAGTCGTGCCGCCGGAGCGACTCACCGTGTCGCCGGACTGTGGCGTGAAGCTCCTGCCTCGTGAGGTCGCCCGCGGGAAGATGGAGAACATGGTGCAGGCCGCTCGCGAAATCGAAGAAGAACTGGACGCTGGCGAGATCGATATTGTGGCCAGTGGAACACAAGCGCACGCAGACGACTGAATCGGCGAGAGGGGCCGGCCACGAGCTGTCAATCGTTTTTGTAGCAGACGAGTAGCGAGAACCCGAACACGCGGTGGGTTCTCGGATAGTCGAACAGGGAGTGCGTGGTACGCCACGACTCGACCCTGGCTGGTGAAGTCGTGAACGGAGTCCCTCGCCAACAGTGCGGTTGGAGGACTAGAGGGCGTCCGAACACAGTGTGGTACGGCTGCCCGTGTTTTCGACGAGGGTTGGCCACGATTTCGGCAGCTATCGAATATTCTCGGGCGCGCCGCTCCCGGATCCGGCAAATGTCGCAGACAGGTACAGCGACCATACCGGGTGCGGGGTCAGGCAAGACCTGTGGAGTCCCTGGCTAGCAATATCTCGAACAGGTCGTCACGGGGCTGCCTGAGCACAAAAGCTCCCGACAAACAACTATTTAGATTCTTATAAATCCACGAACCCATTGCCTAAACCTGAGGACATTCACCAATAGTTTGTTCGACAAACATCGAAACTAACATCGACCTAAGAGGAAAATAAGTGTTGACGTACTAATAATATAAGGGACTTCCATATTCAGGTAAATACACCATATTATGCATACAGAGCCACTCATACCGCAAATTCCATAATTTAGTTTCATGTGGTATGTTGGCATGTGTATCTGGGAAAGAGTTTTGAGGGCCTCTGGAGAAGCTAGCGATGAGAAAGCTATGACAGGGGACACACATCTTCGAGCGGAACTGTATCTTCGTGGAGATACCTACGGTACATTCGACGCACAACAGCAGGTACTCAATCGGGTGAAGCGACTGGAGGCCAACGGCGTGTTCAGCGAGTCGATGTTGGCCGGCGAGTGGCAGCGGATCAGAACGATGGCAGAGGACAAGCGGTCGGAAGCCATCCGGACCTATGAGGAGTTCAGAGACTGGGCAGGCCAGAACGACCACTCGCTCGAACCGGCGTTCGAACGGCGGAACCGAAGCTACGTCGGGATGGACCGCGTCGACGACGTGGTCGTGTTCCCGGTCGTCTCGCTGGCGATCTATGACGGCGACGACCTAGAGGGTGTGTTCCCGTGCTCGGACGAGGAACGGACCTACACCGTCGGCGACGCGCTGGAGGCCTTCGAGCGCGGCGACGAGGACTGGCTCGCACAGTTCGACTCCCTGTCGGTCGACCGAACCGACCCACTGCTGGAACCGGGCGTCGACGCGACGATTTAACCGCGCAGCGCGTCGACTGGTTCTTCGCTCGCTGCTTTCCAGGCCGGATACAGCCCGCTGACGATACTCGTCAGCACCCCAAAGGCGAACGCCGCCCCGACGTACCAGGCGTTTGGCAGCCTGAAGACGGCCATCGCGTCGCCGACAGCATAGTGGTTTATCGCCAGCCCGGCACCGAGGCTCAGAATGACACCGGCGATGCCACCGAGGAACCCGAGCAGCGTCGCTTCCATCAACATCACTTTGAGGACATCCCGCTTCTGGTAGCCGACCGCTCTGAGAACGCCGATCTCCTCCCGGCGTTCGACGGTGGACATCAGCATGACGTTGAGGATCGAGATGCCGGCCACGAGTAGCGAGATCGATGCAATACCGGCGAGGACGGTGTTGATGATCTGGAACTGCTCTTCGATGGTGTCGACGAGCGAACCCAGTTCCCGAACGAAGACCCGCTGCTCGCGGTCGTTGAGCGAGTCGCGTATCCCCATGGCCGTTTCGTTAGCCTGCGTCCCAGTGGACTCGATTACGTACGCTTCCGAGTAGCCACTCTGGCTGAACGAAGTGGCTGGTACGATGACTCGGTTGTCGGGGTTCGTCGAGGAGAACGCATCGCCCTCTTCAAGAACTGCACGGATACGGACACTGGTTCCGTTGATAGTGATCTGGCTCCCGGGATGCAGGTCGTGTGCCTCAGCAACACTTGAACCGACAAGTGCTCCGGATCGGAACGGCGATACCCGACCCTCTTTTGCCTCGTACAACTCTCCCGGGTTCTCAATGCCGTATATTGTTTTCCTGACCGCGTCCTCTCGGTTGTAGGACACTGGCTCTGCGCGTGTCTTTACCGGCGAGACAGTCGCCGTCGGGCTCGCCTCTCTGCGGATCGTACGGATATCGCGTTCGGTGAGTTCAGTGACGTTTTCGCCGGAGTTCGGGTACACGGTGAGCTGGTTTCCGACGTTGCCGAGGTTCTGGGTGAACGAGTACTGGAGCGCGACGCCGAACATCCCTAGCGAAGCGATAGCGACGACGCCGATAACGATACCTAGCGATGCCAGCAATGACCGCATCTTCGTCCGCGTGAGGTTGCGCCGTGCCATCAACGCGGCCGGGAAGAACCTACCCGCCATTCTTTCGTTCCCTCCCAATGGTGCCGTCGACCAGATGGACGGTCCGGTCGACGTATTCGTTGACAAGGTCGTCGTGAGTGACGGCGACGATTGCCACGTCGTCCTCGTCGGCGATGCGGCGAAATTCGTCAAGGATCTGACGCCCAGTTTCGCTGTCGAGGTTGCCTGTCGGCTCGTCGGCAAGAACCACTTTCGGGCTGTTGATGAGCGAGCGTGCGATGGCGACGCGTTGCTTTTGCCCACCGGAGAGTTCGTCGGGCTTGTGGTCCAGTCGTTCGCCCAGTCCAAGCCGCTCAAGGAGCGTTCTGGCCCGTTTTTTGACTTGTGGATCACTGTCCAGCAGCAGCGGTACTTCGACGTTCTCGACGGCGGTCAGCGTCGGCAGGAGATAGAAGTGCTGGAACACGAACCCGATCGTTCGCTTGCGGAGAGCGGTCCGCTTGCTGTCGCCGAGTCCAGTCACGTCCTGCCCCTCCAGCAGGACGGTCCCCTCCGTCGGCGTATCCAGCAGTCCAAGGATATTCAGCAAGGTCGTTTTGCCACTGCCGCTGGGACCCATAATCGAGACGAACTCGCCGGCTTCGAGGGCGAAGTCGATACCCGCCAGTGCATAGAGGGTCTGGCCACCAGTCCGGTAGCGCTTGACCAGTCCCTGTGCGTCGATGACCGTCATACCTCGATGTCGTCGTCACCGCGGCGGTAGCGGCGCACGAGGACACCGACGACGACCAGTAGCGCCAGACCACCGGCGACGAACACCGGCAGCATGCTGTTCTGGTCACCGCCCCCGCTGCCGCTATCCTGCTCCGGCTGCGGTACCGAACCACCCATCTGGTTGGTGTCGACATCGAATGTCTGTCGCTTCCGCGTGTCATCGACGATGTAGGTCACCGCCAGTGGGACCGACGTGACGTTGCCCGTCGTCCGGGCGTACACGTCGAAGGAGACGAAGTCACTGGCCGGGACCGTGCCGACGAAGTAATCGCGGTTCGGGGTTGCCGGAGTGACCTTCTCTGTGTCGACGACGCTGACGAGGACGCTGTCCGCATCCGTCGACCCGACGTTGCTCGCACTCCCGGAAATCTGGAGACGTCCGCCCTGCCGGATCACGTCTAGACCGGTGAGGTCTATGGTTCCCGGGACCGATCGGAGCGTCGTTTCAGTGGCCGTCTGCTCCGTTTCGGTTCCGAGTTCGTAGTCGGCAGTAACGGTAACGTCCGCGCGGGGTTCGTCCATCGTGGCGTTCAGTCGCACTTGCCGGGTTGTACTGGCTGAGATGTTCTCAAGCAGGACGCGCTGGAACGACGCGTTCTCCGACGTTGCACTGACCATGATATCCGAGATCGGAGCGTTGGCCCCGTTAGAGACGGCGACCCGGAGCGCGCGGTCGGTGCCGCTACCGACCGCTGTCGTATCGAGTTCCACACTGTTCCGGAGTGGGTCTGAATCGATGACTGTCGTCCGGGTCGTGGTGCGAGTGGTATCTCCGTCGACCGTGTAGCTGATTGTTGCGGTCAGCGAGTGTTCGCCAGCGGATTCGGGGCGGAACCGGAACGGGGCCGTGATAGACCCGTTTTGTGCGACGCTTGACCGGACCGTCCGGCTCTTCGTCATTTCGACGCCGTCGCCTTCGACGACGACTTCAACGTTCGTTATCTGGGAGTCGAGTCCGCTTGCAACAGTAACTTCGCCGGTCGATTCAACGCCGGCGACGGAGTCGTTGGCCGTAATATCCACCTGCGGGTGACGTTCTTCGACGTTTAGCTTCACCGGGTATCTGAGCTCGACGTTCTCGCCCGTCCCGCGGTCACGACCGTACACAATGACGCGGAGGTCTCTAGTTCCAGCCGAATCAAACGAGGCAGTCAGGGGCACTTCCAACGTGCTGCCCGGGGAGATCGAACCGAGCTTCGAGACACGGTCGTACTCAGTGACACCCCGCCCACCCGATTTCCGGACCGCGATATCGTTGATTTCGAGTGGGGCGTCGCTGTTCTCGAGGTTTCGCACCGTCGTCTCGAACGTGACGGTTTCGCCCGGTGCCGGCGTTGACGGCGACACATCGACGTTCGATATCGACGCGTTGACGCTCGCTCCGGCGACTGACAGCGGAAGCGAGCCGACGACGACTAAGCAAGCGAGTACAGCCACACCGTGACGCATCACGCAATCACCTCTGGCTGGAGTAATTGTCTGCCAGTCCAACAACTCATCGGGAGGATGCTATCGGGGACCGTTGCCATGTGCAGCGGTCCGTCCCGGTCCATGTTAAATATGCTGCATAGACCGCAGTGGGAAACTGCTATCACAGCGCCCCTCCCAGCGGTGGATATGCGCGTCATCTGTGCCGGTCACGTCAACTGGGACGTGACGCTCCACGTCGACCACCTCCCGGAGCCCGACGGTGAGGGGCGTATCACCGACCGGTCACAGTCTAGCGGGGGGAGTGCATCGAACGCGGCCGTCGCACTGGCCGGGCTTGATGCGGATCCGCTAGTCCTCGGTAGCGTCGGCCGGGACGACCACGGCACCATGGCTCAGCGCGAACTGACGGCGGCCGGCGTCGAGACGCTACTGGTCGAGTCGGACAAACCGACAGCGGTGAAATATCTCATCGTGGACGAGAGCGGCGACGTCGCGGTGCTCGGAAACGACGGGGCCAACGAGGCGTTCTGCGCGTCGGATCTCCCGGTCGAGACCCTAGCCGAGGCGGACCACCTCCATCTGACCGGGCAAGACCCCGCGACAGCTGCGACGCTCGCACGCGATGCCGCGACCGCGGATGTCCCAGTGAGCTTCGACCCCGGCCGCCGGCTCCCATACCGCGATTACTCGGCGGTGCTCTCACACGCAGATATCCTGTTTTGCAACGACCGGGAAGCCGACCACGCCGAGGACAGCGGCCTTTTCCACAGAGTGCCGACAGTCGTCGTTAAACACGGAGACTGCGGCGCGACGGCACATATCGACGACCGGACTGTCACGAACGCCGGGTATCCCATAGAATCTGTCGACACTGCAGGCGCGGGCGACGCGTTCGCTGCCGGGTATCTGCTCGCCAGCGCACAGGGGACCGATACGGAGCGCGCACTCGCAGTCGCCAACGCCTGTGGCGCACTCGCGGCACAGTCACCCGGCGCACAGACGACGCTCGACTGGGAGTCAGTGTGGGAGCTTGTCGACAGCGAACAATCGCCCGAAACGGCCTAATCCGCCTGTATCTCCTCGACGAGCCGCTCGAACTGCTGGCGGTATTGGGCTTCGGCACGAGCAGCGGCGAGGCCGGACTCATCGGTGAAGGCGGCCTCAAAGCCGGCCATCCGCCACAGGAGCGTCGAGAGCTGATAGAGTGGCCGTCGCTGCTCGTACCCCTCGTCGAACTCCATCGGGCGCATCTCCTGATAGCCCTCTCGGAACACTGTTCGGAGTGAGTCACGCAGTTCCGGATCTTGAAACGACGAGTCGATGAAGAGGAACTCGGTCTGTGCGAGGTTGTACTCCGGCAACGCCGCGAGCACGTCCTGCCAGTCGAGGACAGCCGTGATCGGCGCGTCCGCTGTCTGCTCGAACATGAGGTTCGCCGGCCTGAAATCGTCGTGTACCAGCCGGGGAACGCCGTCCTCGGGTACCATCTCCAGGGCCGGTTCGATACAGTCCCGTGCCCGGTCGATCATGTCCTCGAAAGGCGTCCCGTCGAGGTGAGAGAGGTGGGATTTGGTGAGGCTCTCGAAGTACTCCCGCCAGTTGCCCATCCAGTCACTCACGATGATCCGGTCGTCGTGGAGCGTGAGTCGACCGAACGCCTCGAACCCGATCTCGGAATGCATGTCGCCGAGTATCCGACCGGACTGGGCTAGCACCCGCCGTCGGTCCTCGGTCGAAAGCCCGGCGAACTCTTCAGCCAGATTCTCGCCGTGGATGCGTTCGGTGACAAAATACGGCGACACGTCGGCGTCAGGGTCGTCTTCGTAGACGAGGATACGTGGAACAGGGATGTCGGTCCGGGCGGCGACGAAGTCGTGGAGACAGGGTTCGACGGCGAACGGGACATCGCCCTGTGGCTTGAACTTCACGACCACCTCGTACGCCTCGCCGTTGTGGCGCAGCGTCACCATGTAGACATCGCTCTGGTGGCCCCCACCCGGAGTCTCGAACTGGAAGCCCTCGTAATCCGGGCCTGACTCTTTCAGCACGGCTTCAATGTCCTGTTCCGGAGTCTGCACTGACGTACCATATAGTGGGCGAGCAAATAAATCTGTCAATCCCACCACGGACAGCACTGACACCCGGTTCGGACGCTGTCAGTCGCCGTCTCCGCGCTACCAGGAGTGAAACGGTGAGACCGGTTTTGTCCCGTCGGTCACTTCGAATCGTGCGCCGCCGGCCCTGCTTTCGGTCACCGAGATGTCCCAGCCGTGGGCGTCAGTGATCTGGGCAACGATAGACAGGCCGAGGCCGTTGTTACTGCCTGAGAAGGCGTCGACCGAGAGAACGTCGTTCAGTTTGTCGGACGGGATACCCGGTCCGTCGTCGGCGACGTAGAAGCCGGTCACGCGGCCCTCGGCTCGCTCGTCCTCACTGTCTATCTCGGCTGTCCCGTCGTCGACGAGCGGACCGACCCAGACGGTCACGTCGTCGCCCGCGTGGTCCGCTGCGTTCCGAAAGAGGTTCTCGAACACCTGTTTGAGGCGGTTCTGGTCACCGAACACCGGGGCGGACCCTTCGATCTGCAACGTCGCGTCGTCCGTTCTGGCCATCTCCCATGTCTGTTCGACAATGGTCTCGAGCGAAATGGCGGTTCGGTCTTCGACCGCATATCCCTTCTTTGCGAGGGTCAGCAGGTCGTCGATGAGCGCTTCCATGCGAGCCACACCTTCCTCCGCATCTTCGAGATGGGACAGGTCGCCGGTCTCTCGCACGAGTTCGAGCCGCCCCTCGACAACGTGAAGTGGGTTTCTGAGATCGTGTGAAACGACGCCGATGAACTGTTCCATCCGGTCGCGCTGGATGCGGAGGTCGTGCTCGCGCTCGGCTTTCTGCAGTGCCGCCTGTACGTGCGTCGCATACATCCGGGCGAGCCGAACCGTTTCGCCGTCAAACGTAACCGGAGTAAGCGAGCCGATGTTGATAACGCCGTACTCGGCAAGCGGCAGGATGATCTCGCTGCTGACAGGCGAGTTCTCGTTGTACTGGCGCTGTTCGTCGTCGAGTTCGGAGTACGTCCGAACTTCGTCCCGCTCGAACGCCTCCCACGAGAGACTGTTGCCGGGTCTGTAGGTAACCGGCCAGTCGAATACCTCGTCCGCCCGCTCCGTCGACGCCGCCAACTGCAGTTCCGAAGCGTCGCTGTCATACAGCCACAGCGCTCCGAGTGGCACGTCGAACACAGACGAAATCCCCGACATTGCGATCTCGCATATCTCACGTTCGGACCCCGCAGCCATCAACTGTTGTGTGACAGTCTCGAACGAATCGAGATCGAATGAGACCGTTAACTCCCCACCCATCCCGTACAAATCATGCAACGCTGTATATAAAACTCTGTGTTTCTGTGTCAGTGATACGTTGCATGGCGTCACCGACCCGCCGATGTCGCGGGACCTTTGTATCCACAGTCCCCAGAGAGCGGTATGCGAACGGTCGAAATCGACGGCCTCCCGGTGGGTGATGGCCACCCGACACGCGTCATGAGCGTGCTGAATATGAGTTCAAACTCCGGGTACAAGCCGAGCGTGTATCTGGACCCCGCGGAAGCCGCCGAGGCTATCGAGGAGAACCTCGTCCCGGCCGGTGCGGACATCATCGACGTCGGCCTGCAGTCGGCCAACCCCAAGTACGAGTCCAAGCCAGTCGAGATGGAGAAAGACCGGCTCGAAGAGGTCGGCCCGCTCGTCGACGAACTCGACGCCGATGTCCCGCTGTCACTCGAAACTCGCTACGCCGAAGTGGCCGAAGAAGCCATCGGCTACGGTTTCGACCTCATCAACGACGTGTGTGGCTTCGCCGACCCGGACATGAAAGGCGTCGTCGAGGACCACGACATGCCGGTCGTCAAGATGGCCAGTCCGCCGGACCTGGCCAGCCCTGGTGCACTGAAAACTATCGACGACATCTTCGAGGCGCTCCAGCGAGACGGGTTCACGGACAGGACCATCATCGACCCGGCCTTCGGCGGCTGGTACGACGGCAAGGAGTTTGAGGACAACTGGGAGATGTTCCGCCGCCTCCGGGAGTTCCGTGCCTTCGATCGGCCGATGCTCACCGCGACCAACCGCGAGGACTTCCTCGGTGATCTGGCCGATCAGCCCGAAACGGAGAACCAGCTCGCCGTGTCACTGGCCGCGGCGACGATGGAAGTCGAACGCGGCGCACACATTATCCGAACACACGATACTCGTGAAACCCACGATGTAGTCAAAGTAGCCGACGCGCTCGGCGATGAGCGGACGACACGACCGGAGACCGACTCCGGCCCCACCGTGGCGGAACTGACTGACGTAACGTTACGGGAAGTGGCTCGCCATCAGGCCCTCGGCGAGACGGTCGCCGGCGGGACCGACGACGGCGCGACGCTCACGTTCCTGCTCGGCGGCGTGACCGACGACGCTCGGGCAAGCCTCCGGACCGTCGCCGAGGTGACTGACGTAGTGATGGTCGAGAAAGACGGTGGCAGTCTCTACGTCGGCGGCTCCGGGGCTGCGCTGAAGGTCGTCACCGACAGCCTCGCCGAGGACGGGCACCGGGAGCTTGCCGGCGAACTCCGAGCGTCGCTGTCCCGGCGCGTGTAGGTGCCGCGGCTGGTCGTACTACAGCGACGGATTTTCACGCCTCCCTGTGTCGCGTCCCGACCGCCGATGGCTGTTCGTAAGACCAAGCGAATCACGCGGAAAGGTCTGCGAGAGCAGGGCTGATCACAAGTCACTAGCCGCGAAGCAGATTCAGTACTTCGTCGACGACATCAGGTTCAACGGCGATAACGTAGCGTCTCCCTGGTGTCAGGGTTGTGTCTGCACGGGCGATCTGCTCACCGTTATCGTCGGACACAACGAGGGTTCCCTCGGGAAAGCGGACGTCTGTGAGTGCTTTTCCGGCGGCCGGGGCACCCTCAGCGACGCGGACGAGCATGATGTCGAGGGTCCCCGTCACGTCGGCAAGCGTCTGGACATCGCTCCCCAGGATTTCGTTTGCTGCCACCCTCGCACCGGCCCGTTCGGGAAAGACCACCGCGTCGACAAACCGGGTGTACGTCTCACCGGCTGTGCGGTCGATACGCGCGACCGTTCGGATCTCGGGTGTTAGCTCCGCAGCAGCTAAACAGACCGCAAGGTTCAGTCCGGCTTCACCCGTAAGCGCGGCAATTGCGTCCGCTCGCTCGATGCCTGCCTGTTCGATGATGTCCGGGTCCGTCGCGTCACCCTGGATAACCGTCGCTACCCACTGATCTGCGATGTCTGAAACCATCCGCTCGTCGCGTTCGATAATCGTTACATCATGACCGCGGTCGGCGAGTATCTCGGCTGTCTGGAAACCGACGCGGCCACCGCCTGCGATGATAATGTCGAGTGTTCTGGTCATGAGTTAGTCTTCAGCCTCGGGTGTTATTTCGCTGACGGCAGTCGCTTGCTCGCGGTCCGATTGCTGTTTTATCCGTTTGAGGGCGAAGTACACGACCGCGCCGAGCAAGATCCATGCGACGCTGAGTGCCAGCGCCAGTGGATCCGTCCGGAGCAGGAACTCTATCAGCACCCCCGTCAGAATCAGATTGAGTGCGATACCGATTATCGGCGGTGCCGGGTAGAACGGCATCTCGTACGGCCGATTCATATTCGGTCGTTCCCGGCGGAGCCTGATGACCGCGACGTTGACGATGATAAACGAGAGCAGGAAGAACAGGCTCGACATATTACCGGCGCTCTGTGTCGGCAGTGCAACTGAGCCAAGCATCACGACGGCGCTGGTGAGGATGGCAACGAACGGCGTCCCGTAGCGGTGATGTATCTGGCCAATCGATGGGAGTAACTGCCCCTCACGCCCCATCGAGAACGCGACGCGTGACGACGCGATGACGACGGCGTTGAGGGCAGTGAGCGTCGAGAACACAGCGCCAAAGACGATGAGTGCTCCACCATTCTGGATAATCGGTAACCCGGTCGGCATGAACGACGTCGCTGCCGTGGCGATGCCGGCTTCGCCAGCGTCGGCGAGCCCCTCGGCCCCGAGCGTCCCGATAGCGACCGTCACAACTGCCAGATAGACGACGACAGTCACAGCGAGGCTGATGAAAATCGCTTTCGGGATGTTTTCCCGCGGGTTCTGTACTTCCTCCGTGACAGTGGTAATGAGGTCGTACCCTTCGAAGGCGATGAAGGTGAGCCCCATCGCCGGCAACACGGCAGCTGCCCCACCTCCCTCCGGAAACAGCGGCTGGAATTCGGCCCCGGAAAACATCGGTGACGCGAGCCCGAACGCGACGAACACAACCAGAATGGAGACTTTGATGATTGTGAAAATCGTCTCGACACTACCGCTGGCAGCCGTCGAGACGGCGTTGAGCGCTACAAGACCCAGCACCGCAACGAACGCCAGTAAAAAGGCCGGTGGAAGTCCTGTCTCAATGACTGGAACTGCAACGGCGCCGATCTCGTCCGGTGACGGGACCACACCGTAGACGTGCAACAGTTCGAGGAAGTTCGGCGCAAAGCCCAGCGCGTACAGCGCCCCCGCAATCATGTAGGCGAACCAGAGCATCCAACCCATGATGAACGAGGCGAAGTCGTCGAATATCTCCCGCACGAACGCGTAGCCACCGCCGCTCTTCGGAATCGAGGCGGCAAGCTCCGCGTAGGACAGTCCCGTGAACGCCGTCACGACGCCGTTCAGTGCGAAGACGAGGATCGCAGCTGGCCCAGCGATTTCGGCGGCCAGCCCTGTCAGTACGAAAATTCCGGCCCCGATCATCGCCCCCATTCCGATCATCGTCGCGTCGAGTAGCCCGAGTTCAGCCTCGGGCGACCGCGTCTGGCTCTTACTCATGCATCCTGTTTGTAACTGGCACGCCGTCCATCGTACGCTGTATGTACTCCGTTCGGTCCATTTGAGTACCGGGGTGAATTCTTCTATTGTAAGAACTGTGAGGGGATTTGATAAATGCTTCTGCCGACCGACCTCTCAGTATGGTCGTCCATGTTCTCAGCCGACTGGAACTGTCGGGGCATTGAAGATGGCACGTTCTCAACAGTACGCTAATGGCCCGGACAAAGCGATTCATCATCGCCGGCGGCGGACGCGTCGGGAAACAGACCGCCGAGAACCTCGTCGATCAGGGTCACGACGTACTGCTGATCGAGTCCGACGAGGAGCGCGTCGAGGTGCTGTCAGATGCGTATATCGGGCCAGTCATCCACGGGGACGCCACGCGACCGTCGATTCTGCAACAGGCCGATCTGGCCGAGGCCGACGCTATCGCCGCACTCACTGACGAACCGGGCACGAACCTCGCCATCTGCATGGAGGCCCAACAGTACGCGCCCTCGATTCGAACCATCGCAAGAGCGGAGACGGAGGCGGATCACGAGTACGACGAAGTCGTCGATGCGACGCTGCTGCCCGAGTATCTCGGTGGGGACCACGCAGCCGATATACTGACCGGTGAAGATATCCGGACGCTCGTCTATCCGACCGCAGACCTCGATATCATCAAGGTGACCGTCGCCCCGTCCGCTCCCGTGGCGGGGCGTCGTCTCGATGAAATTGCGCTTCCGTCCGGCAGTCTGCTGATCTCGACGGCGGACCGAACGGAACTCGCAGGAGCTGATACGGTTCTGGAGCCTGACGAGCAGTATATTCTCGCCGTCGAAACCGATGTCGTCGACGAAGTGTTGGATCTCATGCGCGGGTAGCAAGTCGAATTGTCAGGCTGATTGGACGAGAGCCTGCTTCGTCGGCTCGTCTCCAAATCTCCCATGTTTACATTATCGACGACGTGGAGTGTTCGGTCCTACTGGCGGAGAAACGCCCCGACCGTGGCCTGCTTGAGCGACTGCTCTGAGTAGCTGGCACATCTTCTTTGAGACGCCTTCGACGCCGTTTTCTACCTCTCTCAGCGAACCCACCGAACCAGAACCACGAGATGTCTGTTTCCCTCCTCACAGCAGTCCGTCGTGAAGGTCGTGGAACGACTCGATTGTGAGGTCTGGCTCGCCGGCGAAAGCGTCCCACGGACCGTCGTCGCGGTTGACCCAGACACCCTGCATCCCGGCGTGCATCGCCCCGTACACGTCGAAATAGCCCGCAGTGACGTGGGCGATTTCCTCGATATCGGTCGCCGTTCGCTCCGCTGCGTGCCGGTATAGCTCCGCTGCCGGCTTGAACGTCTGGATCTCGTCGGCACTGACGGTGTCTTCGAGCAAGCCGCCGATACCGGCGAAATCAACCATTGAATCGAGCATCTCGGGGTTACCGTTCGAGACGACATAGAGGTCGTAGCCGGCGTCGTAGAGTTTGTTCATGCCGTCACGAACGTCGTCAAACACGTCGAGTTCGTGGTAGACTGCAAGAATCTCGTCGCGCTCTTCCGTCGTGATATCGACGCCGTGGACGTCCAGCGCGTACTGGAGGGCGTCGCGGTTCATCTCGTAGAACGGCTTGTAGGCATCGATCTGGTTGGCGAGGAAGGTGTACGCCAGCGAGCGGGAGCGCCAGAGCCGGGACACCGGCCGGGGGTCGTCCACCCGGTCGGCGAGGGCTTTCTGGGCTGCCTCGACATCGACGATGGTACTGTACGAGTCGAACGTAATCGTCGTGACGCGGTCCGGGTCGAACGGCATAGGCATTCGTAGAACCGGGTGCCTCATATAGCCGGTCGCCGAGTCGAGCGTCCAACCGTCCGGTACGGGCGCACTCACAGCATCACGTTTGACGTGACTGTTCCCTGCTCAATGCGCGGACATCCCGGACAGGACGTTGACACAGTACACGCCGATGATGATAAGCAAGATGCCGACGACACCGGGGAGGTCGATAGGCTCGTCGAACACGACAATCCCGATCGCAGCCACACCGACGATTCCCAGCGCGGCCCAAGTCCCGTAGACGACGCCAATAGGGAGGTCCTCGAGCGTCAACGACACCAGATAGAAGGCCAGGCCGTAGCCGACGACGACGCCGAGACTGGGAACGGGGCGTGAGAACCCTTCCGAGAGTTTCAGCGACGTTGTCCCGAGCAGTTCGGACACGATAGCGGCTCCGAGGAGGGCATATGGATTCACGGGTTCACTCGTCGAGAATTGTGGACAGATAATATACATTTCGGCTGTTGTCGCGTTGCCAGTACCCCCTTCTGAGACAGTACCGGGCCGGTACCATCCTGTGAATAAACCGCGGACAACGGGAGACACTCCCCCTCTCATGTGGCTTTATCTCCCGTGCGGCCGCACTGCGAGCCATGTCTCAGGCACATACGTTCCAGTCGACAGGAGCAGGGCCGGTCGTTGCTCGTCGCGTGGAGGGTGACAGATGACAGCGCGCGACGTGTATCTCCCGGTCGCGGCACAGCCGTCGGTTGACACGCTGGTCGAGATGAGCCAGCAGGCCGAGGACAGTGGCTACGACCGAGTCTGGCTCCCGGAGACGTGGGGACGAGACGCGGTGACAACGCTGACTAGCATCGCCGAGCACACGTCGACGGTCGGTCTCGGCTCCTCGATTCTGAACGTGTACTCGCGGTCGCCGGCGCTGCTCGGCCAGACCGCGGCGACGCTACAGGAAGTCTCGGACGGCCGCTTCCGCGCCGGTGTTGGACCATCCGGGCCAATCGTCATCGAGGGCTGGCACGGCCGTGAGTTCGAGAACCCGCTCAAATACACACGGGAGACCGTCGACATCATGAAACTGGTGCTCTCCGGCGAGACCGTCGACTACGACGGTGACATCTTTTCGCTGTCCGGGTTCCGACTGCGCTGTGAACCGCCCGAACCCGCGCCGCCCGTGGACGCTGGCGGTCTCGGGCCGAAATCAGTCGAACTCGCCGGTCGCTTCGCCGACGGCTGGCACGCGCTGATGCTGACGGCCGACGGCCTCCGGGACCGACTAGAAGACTTCGAGCACGGTGCAGACCTCGGTGACCGCGACCGGGCCGACCAGCGGGTGACGCTGTCGCTGACGTGCTGTGCGATGGACGACCGGGAACAGGCCCGCAAACTGGCCCGTCAGCACGTCGCGTTCTACATCGGCGGGATGGGGACGTTCTACCGCGACGCGCTGGCCCGCCAGGGGTACGAGGACACCGCTTACGAGATCGCCGAGCAGTGGGGGTCGGGCGACAAAGCGGCCGCCGTCGACGCGATCGGCGACGAACTACTGGATAGCATTGCCGTTGCCGGTACGCCCGAGGAATGTCGCGACCATATCGCACAGTTCGAGGATATCGATGGCGTGGACGCGATCAACATCTCGTTCCCCCGCGCTGCCGAACCGGACACTATCGACACGACCATCGATGTGTTAGCGCCCTGAGTCGGGGAGTCGTTTTCAGTCAGTCGCCACTGGCTCGATGTCGTCGCGTCGGCCGTCGAGCACATCGAAGCGCTCGCCGCGGCGCTGTTCCAGCCAGTGGAGCAGGCGTTCGGCCCAGCGGAGTTTGCGGCGCTTTTCCACAGTTACGGACGGGTCGTCGAAGTCCCAGCCGGGGAACACCAGCGAGCCAGCGTCGAAGTGGTCCGCGAGGAACGCGGCGCGGTCGCCGTCGGTGAAGCCGCCGTAGTTGTGGACCGGTGGGGCGGGGGCCGCCTGTGTCGTCGGCACGACGAACTCGCTGTCGTAGGTCGGGACGTATGCCTCCAGCGCCGGGATGTTGTCGCCGTGAGCGTGGGCGACGACCGGTGTCCCAGCAGCTGTCAGTTCCCGCCCAGTGTCGGCGTTCTTGTCCAGATCCGTGACCATACAGTCGACGGCCACACCTTCCGTCTGGAGGCGGTCGGCGGCCGTGGAGGCCGCGAGGACCACATCGGCGTCGGCTGCCCGGTCGGCCTCGGATTCGAGCGACGGGCCGGCCCCGGCGACGGCGACCGTTGCACCGTCGAGTCCAAGACTCGCCGGGTCGTACGTCCCGTCGTCACCGAGCAATTCGACAAAGCGGTCACGGGCGCGTTCATCGCCGTCACGGGGGTAGCCGAAGTCGTCGAGGATGGCCTCGTACACTGGTTCCCAGGTGTGAAATTCCATCTGTTGTCAGGCACCACGGAGTGGACGTGCTTCTGTCTTGTTTCCTCGTCCAGTCACACCACACTACGCTGGCACTGGCCCGGAGCGTGGCTGTCGCTACCGGATTCGTGTTCAGATAAACCGAGTTGAGCCGAAATGGCACGTCCGTGTACCCCTACCCGGGTGCCCTTTCGGCTTTCACCCGTTTCTTTCGAGGCCTCCGGTATAAGTTTTCTCTTACCGTCAGACATAGATGACAGGACTCCCAGGCGGCGGTGGCCGGTTACACGCTGTAGCTACGCCGGCGTCCCACGACAGTCTCAAGATGGGGCAGTCCTTACGGGCGGCAAATGGGCCGGGGAGTGTCAGTAACCGCGCAAGACGGTGCCGTTCCGGACTCGCTGGTGGTTGTCTCGAACCGCGAACCGTATAGCCACGAGCGGGACGACGACGGCGAGATACGGGTCCAGTCCGCGGCGGGTGGGCTGACGAGCGCACTCGACCCGGTGATGCAGTCACGGGGTGGCACCTGGGTCGCCTGGGGCAGCGGCGACGCTGACATGGCCGTCGCCGACGAGGGCATCGTCGAAGTACCGCCGTCGGACCCTACGTACGACCTGAAACGCGTCCCGCTCTCCGACGCGGCGGTACAGGGCTACTACTACGGCTACGCTAACCAGGTGCTCTGGCCGCTCTGCCACGAGGATACAGGTCGGATGTGGGCCGAACCCGCTTACTGGGAGCAGTACCGCGCCGTCAACGAGCAGTTCGCCGAGGCCGTCGATACGGTCGCCGACGCGGGCCAGCCGGTCTGGTTTCAGGACTATCATCTCGCGCTCACGCCCAGACTGCTCCGGGAGCGGCGGAGAGATGCGACACTGTTGCAGTTCTGGCACATCCCCTGGCCTGCGCCGTCGGTGTTTCGGCACTGTCCCCACAGCGACGCGCTCCTCGATGGGCTGCTGGCCTGCGACGTCATCGGCTTTCATACGGCAGCGTACGCCGAGCAGTTCCTGCATTGCGTCGACAGCGCGTTTTCAGCGGCGACCATCGACACGGACAGCGGGACAGTCATCCGCGGCGGTGACAGGACACGAGTCGTCGCGAACCCGCTAGGTATCGATGTCGGGGGTGTTCGGGATCGAGCACGGGCCGCTGACGTGGCCAGTATCCGGGAGACCGTGCTGGGCGGCAGTCGCTCGGACGTGTCCATCCGCCTGGCGCTCGGCGTCGAGCGACTCGACTACTCGAAGGGTATCCCCGAGCGGATCGAGGCGCTGGGGCACCTCTGGGACCGGCGGCCGGACCTCCGAGGCGAATTTACGTACGTGCAGAAGGCGAGCCGAACGCGAGAGGGTATCGCCGCCTACCGACGGTACCGTGCGGACGTCCTCGATGCCGTCGAACGCGTCAACGACCGCTTCGGGACCGACGACTGGCAACCCATCGTCTACACAGAGGCTAACCTCGACAACGAGACGCTCGCCGGGCTGTACCGGGCTGCAGAGGTCGCGGTCGTGACGCCCCATCGCGACGGGATGAACCTCGTCGCCCACGAGTACCCGGCAGCCTGTGTCGACGGCGACGGTTCGCTCGTGCTGAGTGAACTGGCCGGCGCGGCGACCCATCTCGACGGCGCGCTAACGGTCAATCCACACGACATCAACGCGATTGCTGATGCCATCGAGCGGGCGCTGGAACTGGACGAAGCGGAAACACGTGATCGACTGTCGCGTCTTCAGCACGGCGTCGAGGCGCTCGACAGTTCACAGTGGGTCGCCAGGCAGTTCAGCGCCGGGCAGTCGCTGTAGTTTTTGCCGCCGTTCGTCAGTTCTCTGCTTCTGACAGCCAGTCCGGTTCCGTGACGGTTGTGTCATCGACCTGCGAAACGGAGAGCGACAGCGTCACCGTCACCGGCTGGCCGTCCCGTTCGGTCGTCACCCGGTACTGGAACGACCGGACGACGCCGTCCTCGTCAACGAGAACCGTTGCACTGGCTGAATCCGTCGTCTCGTTGGCCGAGACGTTCGTCGCGACGGCGTCGTCGGCCGTGAAGCCGGTAACGTTGCTCCCGGTCGCTTCGAACCGCGAGACGCTGTCACCGTCGACTGTCTCCGTCCCGGCGTAGGTCCAGTTGATGTCCGATCCGAGCGACTGGAGCAACGAGCGGTCGATGACGCTGCTCTCGTTGACCGGTTGGACCGGGCCGTCGTACGGCGGTGACGCGGAGCGGTAGTCCGTCATCTCCTCGTCACCACGGACGAGGACTCGACGCTCGGCGGTGGTCTCGTCGGCCGTATAGGTCGTCGTCACCAGCGTGTCGCCGCTGGCCTGGACTAGTTCGCCCGTCGACAGCGATCGGTCGCTGTCGCGGTCGATAGCAACGGTCCGATTGATGAATACCGACCGGTTCTCGCCGTCCCGGGCCGTCGAAAGCTGGAACGACAGCGACGTGGTGAACGACGAGTTCGACAGCGTCTCGAAGTGCCCGCGTTCGATGGCCGCCGCGTCGAACCCAGACGATCCGGGTGCAGGGCCGTTGGCGTCGGCCGAGGTCGGTGTATCAGGTGTGCCCGTACCCGTTCCAGAGCCGAACAGCCCGCTACAGCCAGCGGATGCTGTCAGTAGCATCACGAGTGCGAGCGAGAGGTGATGGCGTTCGAGTGACATACCGGAGCCACTGTATCAGCGGACTAGTTCGTTATGGCCGTTCAGCTGTCAGGTCTCGTCCGGCTTCGAGTCACAATTGCCTCGATGAGCGGCTTAGAATCAGCGCGAACCTGCGGCGATGCCGTTCCCGTCCGACCAGCGTCAGACGCCCGTCATGCACGTCATGAGGGTTTAATATGAACGAAACCGCTATAGCAATCGTGCCTCTGGGCTCCGACCCGCTGTCCGAACTCGACATTCCCGACGGGACAACCGTCGAGGAACACGATCTGGTGACCGACGGTGACGTCATCGTCGGCGGCCAGTCGACCGTGGAGTTCGGCGTGCGCGGGCGGACGGTCATTGCCGACGAGCGAGTCCGCTTTGGCGGCCACATCGAAGCCGAAGGTGACTGTCGGCTCGATATGTGGTGTGACGTCGCGGACAACGTACTGGTCGGCGAGGACGCCTACATTGGCGAGCGGGTACATATCGGCGGCGAACTCCGTGTCGCGGGCGATCTGGATATCGGCGACGACGTGGACATCGAGAACGGGTTCGAGGCGAACGGCTGGATCGTTATCCGCAACCCGATGCCGACCATCGTCTTCCTGTTTGTCTACCTCTCACAGCTCCTCCGAATCGGCGAGGAAGACGCGGCCGAAGAGGTAATCGACGAGATGTTAGACAACGGAAGTGACGAGCACGATCCGGTTCTGATTCCACGCGGTGCGAGCGTCTCGGACGACGCCTGGCGCGTCTCGACGCCGGCGACGGTCGGCGATGACTGCCGGCTCCACGGCAACATCCGCGCGAAGTCCCTCGAAGTCGGGCGCGACACGGTCGTCTTCGGGAGCCTCCGTGCGAAAGACGACATCGTGGTCGGCCGGGGCACGGAGATCAAAGGGGACGTAACGACCCGCAGCGGCACCGTCCGGGTCGGCCCGGGAGCGAAGGTCTGGGGCGACATCTCGGGGACAACAGTCGAACTCCACGAGAATGCGACGGTCGACGGGACGATCCGTGCCAGCGAGGAGATGCAGATGCACACCGAGGCGGTGCTAGACCGGCCGAACGAATCCGCTGCGGCGATGGCAGAGATGGCTGAATCGCTCGAAGCTGACACTGACACTACGGAGCCAGCCACCAAACGGAGCGATTCCACCGAGACAGACCCGCCAGTTGACCCAGCAGCCGACGACAGCCCTGCCACTGCGGATAGTGCGGCAGCCGACAGCGGCGACGGGGACGAAGCAACAACTGGCAGTGATACTTCGGAAGACGATCCCGACGTCGAAGAGGCGGCGGAGTCCGCAGAGTAAGCGCTCGGCCGCTATTTTGCGTGGCGAAACGCCACAACGCTCAGTTCTCGGTCGCGTCACTCACAGCTGCTGGCGGTGAAACCCCATGACCCGGCCCGTCAATATCGATACCGGGTCCGAACGACATCGACGACGGTGTTTCGTCGAGCAACAGGTGCCCATCCAGATCGATGTAGTCGAAGGCACCGAGGCCAGCGGCAAGATGGGCGCTCGTCGCGATCCCGGTTGCCCCTTCGAGCATACAGCCGAGCATACAGTCGAGCGAAGCGGCCTCGGCGATGGCTGCAATCCTTGCCGCCCCGAGGAGTCCTGATTTCCCGAGCTTGACGTTGAGCACGTCGGCAGCCCCGTCGCGAACCACAGCGGTCGCGTCCGCCGGCGTGAATACGGCCTCATCCGCGGCGACGGGGACCGGGAGTCTGTCGCGCGCCCTCGCGAGACCGCGGATATCGTCTTTCGGTGTCGGCTGTTCGACCAAGGCGAGGTCGACCCCGGCCGCTGCCACATCGTCAACAAACTCCTCTGTGGCCTTCGGCGTCCAGCCCTGATTCGCGTCCACCGTAATCGTCGCGTCGGGTGCAGCATCCGCAACGGCGACCGTCCGGGCCACGTCGTCATCGATTGCCCCGCCGGTCTTGACCTTGATGTGGTCGAAGCCAGCAGCCGCGGCGCGCGTGGCTCGTTCGGCTGCCGCGGCGGGTGTGACTATCGGGACGGTGATGTCGGTGGAAACCGCGGTCGGCTCGCCACCAAACAGCTCCGAGAGCGGGATGCCACGGTCGCGACAGTAGGCGTCGAGGAGGGCTGTCTCGACAGCGAACAGTGCCGAAACCGCTCCGGGCACTGCGGCCCGCACCTCATCGACGAGTTCGCGGTAGTCGGCGAGAGCCGCACCCTCAAGGATCGACGTTACCGATCGAGCGGTCGCCACGGCAGCCGCCTGTGTCTCGCCAGTCACCGGCGGCAACGGAGACCCTTCCCCGTGACCGACGACGCCTGCGTCCGTCTCGACCACGACGACCAGATTCCGGGCTTTCTCTCGGGTTCCCAGTGAGATTTCGAACGGTTCGCGGAGTTCGTGGTCGAGCGGTTCGACGAAGACGCGGTCGATACGGGTCATAGCGCCCCCAGAACGGCTGTAAGGAGTGTCTCTGGGCCGTCATCGTCGTAGATGTTCGCCGCCGGAAGCCCTGTTCTGGCGGTTTCCGCCTCCGGGTCGCCCCACGTCGAGAGGGCGGCGACTGTCGTCTCTGTGAGGTCGGTAATCGCGCGGCGTTCGGCCTCGACACCGGCGACAGCGAGGTCATCGAAATGTGACCGGGCCTCCCGGGAGGGGTCGTCGGCCAGCACGACTGCGTCGGGGGCCGCTCCATGGAGCAGTCCAAGGGTCACGCCGCCGTATGCGGTGTGCGTGAGGGCGGCCTGCCCTTCGACGAACACGATATCATGGTCCGCTGCGACATCAAGCACCATGTCCTCGACGACGCCTGAAACGAAATCGGCCGGAACCCGGTCGATGACGACACCGCGGTCCGCGCCGACGAGGATGCCGGTCTGTCCCGTCGCAACCCAGCCGGCGTCGAGTCCAGCATCGATCGCCGCCCGGTACAGTTCGAAGGTCGTCGTTCGCTTCCCGACTGCACAGTCGGTCCCCATCGTCAGGACAACGTCTGCATCGGCCTCGTCCCCGCGGCCGTCACCGAGCGTCAGATCAGCTACCGACGGCGGTTTCCGAACGTCGACGAGGTCCACACCGTGTTGCTGTGCTCGCTCGGTCCAGGCTGGACGGTCGCTCAGGAACACGTGTAGGCCGGAAACAACGTCACAGCCCCGTTCCATCGCGCACTGGATAGCCTCGACCCAAGCTTCTGGGAGATCACCGCCGGCTGGCGCGACGCCGATGACAAGGACGGCTGCGTCCGGGGCTCGATCGAGCGCCTCGGTGACGGTTCCGACGACCGGGATATCGTCGGCAGCAGGCCAATCAAGGGCCGCTCCGGCGTGGGGGCTGGGACACGCCGAGTCCACAACGGCCTGCGCGTCGAACAGCTCTCCGTGCATAACAATACCGTTGGCCGTCTTGCCTTCCGGCTGTCCGAACGCCCCCTCTGCGAGTACAACGGCGGACGTGCCTTCGTCGTATTTTCGCCGCAAGTCCATACTGCTGGACACTGCGGGCGTCACCGACAAACCAGAGCCTTACATGTGTGGCCCCCGGTGAGAGCACTGGAGACGACCCGCAATGAAAGCGAGGACAGGCGAGCGCTATCGCGTCACAGAACACGGAGAGAGCAATGGACGCTGACGGCTCCGAGATGACCGCTGCCCCGTCCAGCGGTGGCCTCCAGTTGACACTCGAACTAGAGCATCCCGACTGCTGGATGCGGGAAGTGACGGCGGCCACCTCGGCTAGACTACTGGTCAACGCGGCGTATCTGGTCGACAGGAAGGTCAAGGCCCATGTCGTCGCATACGCTGAGTCGGCGGCCGCGGTCGAGTCGCTCGTTGCAGCGACCCGGGCGTCTGACCACACCTACGCAGTCACGGAAATGGATACCCGTCGTAGCTTCGGCGGGATATCAGCACCGGTAAACAAAGCGACGCGTACGCTCCTCGTCGAATACGGCCCCGAAGAGAGCATCCACGACGCGCTGGTCTCACACGGGTTCATGAATCAGGAGCCGATCCGAATCCGCGACGGGACCGAGTACTGGACGGTCGCTATCGACGAATCGCGGGCGACGATACAGGAGAAACTCGACGCCGTGTGCGCAGAGAAAGACGCGACGATCACCGTGACCCAGATTACGTCCGCGACCACCGGAAGCAGGGAATCCGAGGGATTGGCTGTCCGACAGCTTTCCGACAAGCAGCGCGAAGTGTTCGAACTGGCCCGCAACCGCGGCTATTACGACTACCCGAGAGCGGTAAGCGGGAGCGAGCTAGCCGACGAACTCGGTATCGCGAAGACGACGTTTCACGAACACCTCCGGAAAGTCGAGGCCGCGCTTCTCGGTCCGAGAGACACTGACCGGGACGGACGGCAGTAGAGCCTCGCAGCCTGCACTTTGATTTGGCACGTCTGTGGTCACAGAATCGGCCTCACACAGCCGTTCCTCGCTTGCGACGACAGGGCGCGACCGAACGCTACTGGACCCCGAGTTCCGACTCCAGTTCATCGACAACGTCCTGCAGCATCGATGCGAGTTCCTCGTTCGGCGGCAGCCGATACAGCGGGCCAGAGATGTCTAGTGCGCCGAGGACGCCGCCGTGTGGGGCGGTGACCGGTACGCCGACCGACCGAAGCCCCTCGACCGCTTCCTGATCGTTCACCGAATACCCACGCTCGCTCGTGCGTTCGATGTCTTCCAGAAGGGTTTCGCGGTCGGTGATCGTGTACTCCGTCTCTTCGGGCAGTCCCCACCGGTCGAGGATCTCGTTGACTCGGGTTTCCGGCAACGCGGCGAGGATTGCCTTGCCGACTGCCGAGTTGTGCAGGTAGTAGTACCGCCCCACCTGGAAGCCCTTCGACGGGACGTTGGCGACGACGTTGAACAGCGTTATCGCCCGTCCGTACTCTTCGACGGCGAACGTGACCTCCTCGCCACAGCTATCGGCGAGTTCGTGCGTTTTGCGACGGGCGACCTCGTACCACTCGTTTCGGGTCCGAGCGCCCTCGCCGAGGTGGAACAGCTTCATGCCGAGTCGGTACTGCTCGCCCCGTTTGACCAGATATTCCTGGTCCAGCAGTGTCTTGAGGTGAACGTGAATCGTACTCGTCGAGAGGTCCAGCCGGTCCGCAAGCTCACTCATTCGCGCCTCCCCCATCTCGTTTACCGCATCGATGATCGCGAGGGAGGTTTCGGTCGTCTGGAGACGACGACCGCCAGAGCTGTCCATACCACTGTGGACTTGATGCCAGTATAAAAAAGTCCGGTAATAGTGGAATAGATTCCGCCGATATTATAGTGAACTCTGATGGATCCGCGCCATTCAATTATCTGAGGTTATAATTTTAGCATGTGCGTCTGAAATTAGCGTCCCGCACTTCAGTACGGGCTATATTCAGGGGTGGTACGCTGCTCTAATTCCAACAAGAGTGGACTTTTATATACCCACAGCGCCCGTCGAGAGATAAGACTTCACCAGAGGCGGCTCCGATGATTTGTTACCGGTGAGTTAGCTATTATCATGAACTTTTGCGTGTGTATCTGATGAGGCACAGAATGCATGTCAGACACGGATAGTGGCGATGGGACAGAGATAGAGGAGATCTCTGGCCCGGATGTCGAAGCAATCGAGTTCTACGGCGGACGGTGGATGAGCGTGGTTCCCATCGGGGTTTTCATCCTGTGGGCGATTGTCCAGAGTGGCCTGTTCGGTATCGGGGATACGACTGGACTCGTCGCGGGAATGCTCGTGGCGCTCATCGTCGGGATGTTCTTCGCCAAAGGAGACTGGAAGAACTACGCAAACACCATCTTCGATGGGATGACGAAGCGAGTCGCCGCGACGGCAGTCGTTGCGTGGCTCTGGGCAGGGATGTTCTCGAACACGCTCCAAGCAGGCGGCTTCGTCGGCGGACTCGTCTGGGCAGCGAACGCAGCCGACGTCGGGGGCGCGCTGTTCCCGGCTGCCACGTTCATCCTCGCAGCGCTGTTCACGACCGGAATCGGAACCGGCTACGGCGCGGCAGTCGCCTTCTCGGCGCTTTTCTTCCCGGCCGGTATCCTGCTCGGTGCGAACCCGGTGTTGCTGTTCGGGGCAATTCTCTCCGGGGCCGTCTTCGGGGACAACCTCGCGCCAGTCAGCGATACGACGATCGTGAGCGCGGTGACCCAAGACGCTGATATTGGCGGCGTCGTCGCCTCGCGGTTCAAATACGCCGTTATTGCGGCGGTACTGGCACTTGCGGCGTACGTTTTCGCCGGAAACGCGATGGCTGGGCTGGACATCTCTCAGCAAGCACAGGACCTGTTCGTCCAGAACAGTGAACCAGCGGGACTGTTGCATCTCATTTCCATGCTCGTCGTCATCGTGACGGCAGTCATGGGCCGACACATTGTCGAAGCCATTTCGTGGGGACTCATCGTTGCGGTTGTCTTCAACGTCGTCTTCGATCTCGCACCGCTGAGCGATGTGTTGCTGTTCAAAGTACCTGAAACGTCAGCAGCCGCGAGCTGGGCCGGTTCACTACCCATCGCGGAAGTGGTCGCGGCCGAAAACGCCGGCGTCACCGGGTCCATCTACAACGGTGCAGCCGGGTTCTTCCCGCTGATCGTGCTCGTCTTGCTCATCGTCGCTGGGTCGGAGATTATGATCCGTGGCGGTGGCTTCGAGGCGATACAGGAATGGCTGCTTGAAAACGTCGCAACGGGCGTCCGAAAGGCCGAGACGACGATGGTGGTCGGTACCGCCCTCGTCAACTCGATGATTACGATCAACACGGCGGCAGAAATCGCGATTGCGCCGTACATCGCCCGCATCGGCCAGCGGTACAACATCAACAGCTACCGCCGAGCGAACATCCTCGACGCGAACACCTCGGCGCTCGGGTACATCTTCCCATGGGGCGGCGGTGTCCTCATCGGCTTCGCGACGCTACAGGGCCTCCCGGGACAGTACGAGTGGTTCACCAGCGCGATGGTTGTCAACCCCGTGCAGGTGTGGCCGTACGTCTTCCACGGCTGGTTCCTGTTCGGCGTGTTCCTCCTCTCCGCGTTGACTGGCTTCGGGCTCGAGTACACCACTGACCGCAAATCCAAGGATGTGACCCGTCTATGAGCATGTTCAGCAAGTTCCTCACCGGGATGTCCTTCAGGTCGACCACGCCGACGTTCGAGGCGGGCGAAGAGATAGAAGTGTACGTCACCGAACTCGACGAAGAATCCGGCGAGTTGGTCGCACAGGTCGGCGAGACTCGCCTTCACTTCGAAAACGGCGAGGCGGATATCGTCGGCTGTCGTGTACTCGCAACGGTCGAATCGTTCGACAACGCCGAGCACCGCGGCCGTGTCAGCCACCGAAAGACGCTGTCTCAGGGGTCGTTCTAGGAGTGCCACGGAGAGCCGAGACAACGCTAAACCAGTATCGCGCGGTCAAATAAACCGATATAATACATTCACAACACTATGAGCAATTCACTATATTCCACAGCACGACAGAACAACCAGACGACTATCGTCCCCAGTACGGACATCGAGGCGGCCGTCGAGATGGCGGACCTCGTTCCGGCCATCGAGGCCGCGTTCGCCGCATACGAAAACGACACGGCGCAGATGCCGCCGAAGTCCTACATCGACCTGCCACAGCACAACGGGGACTTCCGGTCGATGCCGGCTTACCTCGAGACGGACGACTGGGAGGCGTCGGGCATCAAGTGGGTGAACGTACACCCGGACAACCCCGACGAGTTCGACCTGCCGACCGTGATGGGGACGCTCGTGTACACGGACCCCGAGAGCGGCTTCCCGCTTGCCGTGATGGACGCCACAACGCTGACAATGAAGCGAACCGGTGCCGCCGCCGCCGTGGCGACGGACCACCTCGCTGTCGAGGACGCGACCTCGCTTGGCATCATCGGTGCCGGCGTCCAGTCCTACACGCAACTGGAGGCCATTTCCCAGGTGCGACCGATAGAGTCCGTCATCGTCAGCGACCTCGACGACGACCGTGTCCAGCGGTTCATCGACACCTTCGGCGATGAGTTCGATGTGCGAGCAGGCACGATTCGCGAGGCGGCCCAGTGTGATGTCCTGTCGACGGTCACGCCGGTCGAAGACCCCATTGTCACGCTTGACGACCTCGGGGAACACACCCACGTCAACGCCATGGGTGCTGACGCCGAAGGCAAGCAGGAACTCCACACCGACGTCATCCGCGAAGCGACCCTCGTCATCGACGACTTCGAGCAGACGACCCACTCCGGCGAAATAAACGTCCCCTGGAGCAACGGCGATATCGACGAGTCGGATATCGATGCTGAACTCGGCGAGATCGTCGTCGGAAACGCACCGGGTCGCGAGGACCTGTCCGGGATTACCGTCTTCGACTCGACCGGCCTCGCGATTCAGGACATCGCCGCCGCACGTATCGTGTACGAATCGCTCGGTGACGACAGCGGATACCGACTCGAAATGGTATAACTCCGGCGGTTCATAGCCTCACTTCGTCGTTCCCCCCGTCGCTATCGAGTGGCGCAGTGTAGTGTGGATGTGGCACACAGTTGTGACCCGGTATCATTTGTATGTGCCATGCGACGAGCGGATATGCGACGCGTCATCATCGATACGGATACCGCGGGCGACGACACACAGGCGATTCTACTTTCCTGTCTCAGTGATCGAGTTACTGTCGAAGCACTCACTATCGTCGCCGGTAACGTTCCCTTCGAGAGGGAGGTCGAGAACGCGAAATACACGCTCGACATCGCCGATTCTCTCGACGTGCCCGTCTACGAAGGGGCGAGACAGCCACTTCTCAAGGAGTTCGAACACGCGACGGACATTCACGGCGAGGACGGCCTCGGCGGGGACCTGTTCCCCGAAACGGACGTCGAATCAGCGGCGGGCTTTGGCCCCGACGAGATCGTCGACCGCTGTCGGGCGGCCCCAGGCGAGATCACGCTGCTCTGTATCGGCCCGCTGACCAACATAGCACTAGCGTACGCTCGCGAGCCAGACCTTCCGGAGCTCGTTGATGAGGTGTGGGTGATGGGCGGGAACATCAACTGTGAGGGGAACGTCACTCCCGCGGCGGAGTTCAATCTGTGGGTCGATCCCGATGCGGCCAGACGCGTGTTCGACGCCTTCGAGGTGACGCTTGTCGACTGGGGCGTGTGTCTTCGAGACGCGGTGTTCGACTCACCCGAGTTCGAGACGGTATCGACGTTCGACACTGAACTGGCGTCGTTCTTCGAATCGGTAACCGAGCAGGCCCGGGCGTTCAACAGCGAGGGTTCCGACGATCCCGGATGGACGGCACTTCCCGACAGCGTCACCGCCGCGCTGCTCGCATACCCGGAACTCCGCGAGGCGGTATCGACGTACCACGTTGCGGTGGATGACCGCGAAGGCCTTACCCGCGGGTATACCAGCGTCGACATCAACGGGGTGACCGACGGCGAACCGAACACCCACGTCGTGGAGTCTGTCGACAGCGACGCCTTCCAGTCAGTCATGTACTCGCTGCTCCAGTCCCGAGACCCTGATAGCGGCGTTGCCGAGTGAGTCAGGAACGGAGGCGAACACGATAGTCACGACCAGTCTGTGCCGTGATTGCCACTGTGTGAGTCCTGTGGCACCAGTCCCAGTACCGCGTGTTGTCCTTGGTTTTTACTGGGGGCCGGCGGCATGTCAGGGTATGTCGCTTACAGACCGTCTCGACCAGTACCTCCGGACAGCGGGGCTCGAAGCCGTCTGGTTCGCCCGACCGAACTCCTTCGCGTGGCTCACCGGCGGTGGTGACAACGTCGTCGACAGAGAGGGCGATACCGGCGTCGCTGCCGCAGGCTACGACGGCGACGGAGTACGGGTCATCACTAATAACATCGAAGCGCCGCGGCTCCGTGACGAGGAACTCGACAGCGACGTGACCGTCGAAACGTTTGATTGGCACGCGGCGTCGCTGGCCGAAGCCGTCACTGAAGCGAGTCCGGCCCCAGCGGCGGCTGATTTCAATGTCCCCGGCTTCGAATCAGTCGACACCACACAGCTCCGCCAGCCGCTGACCGACAAGCAGATCGAACAGTGCCGTGAACTCGCGCGGGACACGGCTGAAGCAGTCGAGGCTGTCGCACGGAAAGTCGAGCCGTCGCACACCGAACTCGATGTGACCGCGGTGCTTCGACAGAAGCTCGAAGGCCGGGGCATCGCTACGCCCGTCGTGCTCGTCGGCAGCGCCGAGCGGGCCCAATCCTACCGCCATTACACCTCAACAGACACTGAACTCGGCGACTACGCGCTCGTATCGGTGACCGTCCAGCGGGACGGACTCCACGTCAGCACTACCCGAGCGGTCGCGTTCGATCCACCGGAGTGGCTCACGGAGCGCACCCGCAAGGCTGCACGCGTCGAGACCACTGCGCTGGCAGCGACGCAGGCAGTCGGCCGGGATGGCGGCACAGCGGGCGACGTGTTCGACGCGATACAGGACGCCTACGCCGAGGTCGGCTGGGAAGGCGAGTGGCAGAACCACCATCAGGGCGGTGCGACGGGCTTCGCCGGCCGGGAATGGATCGCCACACCCGGAAGCGAGGCCGCAGTCACGTTACCGCACGGGTACGCCTGGAACCCGACTATTGCCGGAAGCAAGAGCGAAGACACGTATCTCGTCTCTGCCGACGACATCGAACTACTGTCCGGGACCGCCGACTGGCCGACTGAGACGGTCTCGGCAGTCGGCTACGACCTCGAACTGCCCCGACACACGGTGCTGGAGCTGTAGCGGCCCTGGAACCCCCGTTTCCGATTGCGGCAGAAGTGTTTACAACGGGTGTTGTATTAATCCGTGGCTTTAAGGAAACCCTCAGGCTACCCCTGTGTATGACCGCAGAGCGCGACTGGTGGAAGGAAGCAGTCGTCTACCAGATCTATCCCCGAAGTTTCAACGACAGCGACGGTGATGGCGTGGGCGATCTACAGGGCATCATCGAGCGCCTGGATTACGTCGCCGACCTCGGCGTCGACGTCATCTGGCTCAATCCAGTCTATGATTCCCCCCAGAAGGACAACGGCTACGACATCAGTGATTATCAGGCCATCTACGACGACTTCGGGACGATGGCCGACTGGGAAACGCTGCTCGCGGAAGTCCACGACCGGGATATGCGGCTCGTCATGGACCTCGTCGTCAATCACACGTCGGACCAGCACGAGTGGTTTCGAAAATCCCGCCAGCGCGACCCGGAGTACGAGGACTATTACATCTGGCGAGAGGGCGGGACAGATGAGGACGGCGAGCCAGTGCCGCCCAACAACTGGGAGTCCTTCTTCGGGGGGTCCGCCTGGGAGTACGACGAGGAGCGCGGCGAGTTCTTCCTCCACCTGTACGACACCTCACAGCCGGACCTGAACTGGCGCAACGACGCCGTCCGGCAGGATGTCTTCGACACCATCGAATGGTGGCTGAAGAAGGGCATCGACGGCTTCCGGATGGACGTCATCAATCTCCTGTCGAAAGTCGAGGGACTGCCCGACGGCGACCCGGATAGCGAGTGGGTCGGGTCCGAGCATTTCATCGACGGGCCGGAGATGCTGTCGTATCTCGACGCGATGGACGAGCAGGTGCTGTCGAACTACGACGTGATGACTGTCGGGGAGATGCCACAGCTCACCGTCGAGTCGGCTCGCGAGTACGCCGGCGCGGACGGCCCGCTGGACATGGCGTTTCACTTCCAGCACACGAAGCTCGATTACGCTGACGGCGAGCGGTGGTCGGTCGGCGACTGGAGCCTGCCGGAGCTAAAGCGTATCATCGACCGCTGGCAGGACGGGCTGGCGGCGGACGGCTGGAACACACTGTACTGGGAGAACCACGACCAGCCACGGAGCGTCTCCCGCTACGGCGGCCCCGAGAACTATCGCCGGGAATCCGCGACGCTGCTCGGGACGTTCGTCCTCACACTCCGTGGCACACCCTACATCTATCAGGGGCAGGAGCTCGGGATGACGAACGCCGACTGGGAGACGATGGACGACCTCCGCGACGTGGACGCCATCAACCACGCGCGGGAGTTACTCGACCGGGAGGGCTTCGACGACTACGATGACGTGAAAGACGTCGTCGGCTACCGGACCCGTGACAACGCCCGGACACCGATGCAGTGGGACGATTCGGAAAACGCCGGCTTCACCGACGGCACGCCCTGGATTCAGGTCAACCCGAACTACAGGGAGATCAACGCTGCCGACCAGCAAGCCGATCCGGACTCCGTCTACAACTACTACCGACGACTCATCCAGTTACGCGCCGACAAAGACGTGCTGGTGTACGGGGACTACACTGACTTACTCCCCGACCACGAGACCGTCTTCGCGTTCACACGGGCGCTGTCGACAGACGCGGGAACCGAGCGAGTCCTCGTCGCCCTGCACTTCGACGATGGGACCGAGACCGTCGAGCTCCCGGTCGAGTACGCCGATGCGACGCTGCTAGGGGGGAATTACAACCGCGACGACGTGGACCCGGGAACAGTGACGCTCGCACCGTACGAGGCTCGGGTCTACGAGCTATTCGACTGAGGCGTTCGCACCGTGACATCTCATCGCAAGGGTCGTCGCGAGGCACAGATTCAAGACGCGTCCGTCACCAGCACGTGGTATGTATCTTGCCGACGAGACTTGGCCGGATCTCGGCGACTATTTCGAGACGGAGTCGCTCGCGCTCGTGCCGCTCGGGTCGACCGAACAACACGGACCGCATCTCCCGCTGGCGACGGACCACCTCATCGGGGAGGCCTTCGCCCGGGAAGCCGCCGAAAGGACTGGCTATCTCTGTACCCCGACAATCAACGTCGGCGTGAGCCCGCATCACAGGCAGTTCAACGGGACGATGTGGGTCGACGCGCCGGTGTTTCGTGACTACGTCGAATCGTTCACCCGGAACCTTGCGTATCACGGAATCGACCGCGTGATCTACGTGAACGCCCACGGCGGGAACGTCGAACACCTCCGGGAAGTCGGCCGGCGGCTCCGGGACGACGAGGTACTGTACGCCATCGAGTGGATGTGGGACGAGAGTATCCCGGACCTCGTGGACGACCTGTTCGAGCAGAACGGGCCACACGGCGGGCCGAAGGAGACGGCCATGATCCAACACCTTCGCTCCGAACTGGTGCACGACGACCGCCTCGAAGACGCACGGGACGGCGGGATTCCGAGCGTCGAGGCGGCGGAGACAAAGAAGTACGGCTCGCGGACATTCTACGACGCCGCTGATAACACCGACAACGGCGTCTTGGGCGACCAGACCGACGCCACGGCCGAGAAGGGCGCGGAAATGTTCGAGGCCGCGACCGAACAGCTCGTCAGGCTCTGTGAGTGGCTGGACTCGCAGGCGTTTGAGGACCTGCTGCCGGAGCCACACGTCTAAGCCGGACACCATGGGAGCAGGTCCCGGCGTCACGTTGCAGGTGGATTTTTGCGACGGGCTGGTGTACAGAGCGTATGGTCCTCCTCCTCCTCCTGTTTCCGGGTATGCCCGGAGTTGTCGAACTGGTCGTCCTCCTCATCATGATGGGTCTCTTCCTCGTCGTTCCCCTCGCACTCATCGTCGCCGCGTACCTGTTCGGGAAGCGCCGCGGCAGGGCCGAAGCGAGCGACCGACCCGAATCCTGACCAATCGCCAGACGGCGGCCAATCGGCGTGTTACGGCCCTCTCGCCGTGAATCGACTCGTTTATCGGTCCCACCCTACGAGGAGGATGTGTGTCCCCACCGAGTCCCCATCCCGAGTCGCTTCGTAGCCGAGCGTTCGAAATAACGGTCGATGACGGACGAGAGACCTTCAACGCGCTCAGTATCGAGCACGCTGACTGTGAGACGGAGTGGATTATCTCCGATACGGTGTATGCGCTCGAAAACATGCGGTAACTGATCGCAAGCTGTTGTGTTGTGGAGCGACGATAACGAACCGTACTGCGTCGGACCGATGACGCCGCTGTGACCGCTCAGTCGTTGCTTCTTGTGCTTCACTCCGCAGTGAGCCGTCGCCAGACTGGCATGAACACGCCGTAGAACGAGCCAAAGAACAAGACGACGGCCACGATAGCTAACTCGCGCCCCTCTACGCCGAATACATCGTACAGAGTTCGGAGAACGACGATTACCCCGACTCCCCAGACAGCGAATGCGGTTCGCTCTTTCCAGGACAGCCCACCACTACGGAACACACGCTGTCTCCGCGGCAAACGGTATCAAACCCTGCGGTTCAAACACGATAGCGGATTGCCCCGTGGACAGCAGGTGCCGTACGGGCTATGTCGTCAAATGGACCGCTGCTAGGCCAGCTAGTGTGGCGATGCTTGGCCAGACACGAGGCCGCTGCCCAGCCTACTCGGTCGGGACGGGGCCAGTCCCGATGACGTCTCGGACCGCGTTCTCGAACTCCTGACGGTCGGCGAAGTACGGCACGTCGACGTCCTCAAGCACCGCTGCGAGTTCCTGCGGACCGTCCGGCGTCCGGATCGTCGTGTCTCCCTCGCGGTCGACGATAGTGCTGTGTTCGATGCCCCAGGTAAGCCGGGCCGAAACGCGGGAAAGCGGCGCACCGGCAACGTCGGGTCCGTCGCCGAGTTCGACAGCCGGCTCCTCCGCGTCCTCGCTTTCGTCGTCGCTCATATCCGAACAGTGCCCGTGGGTCCGATTAGTGCTTTCGGAACGGCTCGCGTATCTGCGGAACTGCGTACGCGCGTGCCCGCGTCATGCATCTGTCTGACGGGTAGTTTTATCCGATGTAGCAGTAGTGTACTGCATGACTAGTCTCACCGACGTGTACGAAGGGGATGTTGGGCGCGTCGCATCGCGCCGCCAGCAGCTCGTCGGGACAACCCTGTTTCTCGTTGGTGTTGCCGGACTCGTCGGGGCAATCGCGCTCGCAACGACCAGCATCGGAAGCAGATACGGGCTGGACGCCTACGCAGCCAGACGAATCGCCGGCGGCATCGCTGGCCTCGGGCTGCCATCGGTTATTCTCGGCGTGTTCGCGGTGTTTCCGGCCAGTCGTCGGATCCGGTTGACTGCTCTTGGCGGGACAGGCGTCGCGGCGGTCGGCGTCGTGCTGTTCCTATCGCTGTATCCCTACAGCTGGACCAGCAGCGACCCATTACTGGCACTTCTCACCGGTGCCGTCTACTTCGCTGGTATCGTGACGACGTTCTGGTGCCTGTTTGCATCGCTTGCGACGTTCAAGACGCGAAACGACCCCGGCGGGACGGCACGCATGGAAGTTACCGAGGAAGGGACGATTCGCCTCGTCGAGGAAGCCCGGTCGCTGCCGGGGCTGGGCGGCATCGGGTTTTTCGGACAGGACCCGGACGGCACAGTCGAGACACAGACGAATCGAGCGAGTGCGACCGACGAGGGCGCTGTCAGCGATGGCGGGACCGGACAGCATTCGGGCGACACGCGCGCGGCCAACAGCCGCCGGCAGCCGACCGGCAGCACGCAGTCTGACCGCAGTACGCGGTCCTCGCCACGGTCGGATAGCGGTACAGCGACAGAGCGACAGTCGAGCCGGCAGGTGAACAGTCGTTCGAGCATCGGTCAGCAAAACACCGCGTCGAGTAGAGCGGATCAGACCGGCCCCTCCGAGAACGCGCTCGACCCGAGAATAGCTGAGGCCGGCCCGGAAGCGTCGACGTCGACCGACGGCGGCACGGCAACGACGGAGCGCGACGCGATCACAGAGACGGCGGTCCACCAGGGCGAACCGGACACCTACTGCGGGAACTGCCGGCATTTCGAATACGTGATGCAGGACGGCGACATCGAGCCGTACTGTTCCTTCCACGGCGAGGTCATGGACGATATGGAACCCTGTTCGGCGTGGGTTCGCAACGACTGATACTGTCGAGACACTCCGATTTTGCTGTTCGTTCCGCACTGCACAGCGATGGATGCCGGCAGAACGGGCTGGGCGAAACCGGGTATTTAACACGGTCGGCAAGCAAACGGTGGTACTACAATGGAGTTTTGCGACGAATGCGGTTCGATGATGAAAACGGACGATGAGCGCTGGGTCTGTGGTAGTTGCGGCTACGAAAAGGCTCGAAACGCCGAGACCGAACAGGAGATGGCCGTCACCACGCAGGGCCAAGAGGAGTCGGAAGTCGTCGATACCTCCGAGGTCGACGCCGAGGACATGGGGCCGACGACGGGTGCACGCTGTCCAGAGTGTGGCAACGAGCGGGCCTTCTACGAGATGAAACAGATCCGCGCGGCCGACGAGTCCGAGACGCGCTTTTTCACCTGCACCGAGTGCGAACACAAGTGGCGAGAGGACGATCACTGAGGCCGGACCGTGCCCGCTGACCCCGCGTTCCCGGACGTGCCCGCGGACCGGCTGCGCGACGGCGGCTGGGAGCTTGTCGACGAGAGCGTCGAAACCGTCTTCGAGTTGCCGACGGCCCGTGTCGAGGGGGCGACGAAGGTGTACGACGCCGCCGAGACACGCGAGGCCGTCCGAGATGCGGTCGGGCTCGACCACCAGTGGCGGTTCTTCTTCGCGACTGCACTGTCGTTTACCCCGTCGCTCGCGCCGGGTATCGGCCCGGCGATGATTCTCCCGACGGTCCGCTCAGAGGCCCAGTCGGCCTTCGCCGACGAACTGGCCGATAGAGGGTTCGAATCCATCGAGCGCGGGCGGCAGGAACGAGTCCGCGTCGACAGCGGCGACCGAGCGCGGCTCCGGACCTACAGCGCCGAACTCGACCTCGAACCGGTCGATGCGACGCTGTCGATTACCGGCTGGGTTGGCGTCTGGCACGGCGACGGCTTCCGCATCGCCGCCGGCGCGTATCCCGACCGATCGCTGGCGACACTTCTGAACGTGGAAAACCCGCCCGAGCCGCTCCGGCGGACACCGTCGGACTATCGGACCGAACTGCTTGCTCTCATCCGCGCCGTGGCGTAATCGCCAGCAGTACGCCGTCGAGGAACAGTTGGATCGGCCCGAAACCGAGTCGCTTCGCGAGCGGACTCGGCACTGCATCCGCACCGAGGCGAGCGACGGGCGCTCCGCGAACGCGGATTTCGGCTGTCAGCCCGGCAGCCGCGAGTGCCACGGCGGCGTCGGCTCCCTCGACCGGTCGGTCCCGAAAGAGGGCGAACGCCGCCCCGAACGACGGCAGGTCGACGGCGACGAGGTCGTCGTATCCCCTGACGGTGAACGCGACCCCGTCCCGCTCGACGGTCAGGTCGGCGTCGACGAGGAGGTCCGGCTTTCGCTCGATCAGGTCGAACAGATCGCCGACCGCCTTCGTCGTGGTGACCACTGTCAGTCGTTATCGCGTGTCGTGATAGTCAGCGTGCCGTCGACCCGCCAGCGAGCGTGCTCGGCGTCTTCGCCGGCCTTGCTCGGGACATCGACTTCCATATCGTCGAAGTCGTACGTGATTTCCGCATTGCGTCCGGTCAGGCGGTCGTAAAGCCCGATTGCGAGGTCTGGCCAGGTTGTCGTCTCCATCGGCGTCTCTGATTCGCTCATGCAGTATACCATACGCACTCCTACATGTTTAAAGTCGACCCCAACAACAGGGGGTGAGCAGACCGACGGAGGCCGTCAGGGCCGCCGCGCGAATGTCAGGTATCCGGTGTGACCGACGCCACCGGTCGATGGGCGGGAGCCGCGGTCGTCGAAGTCCATCTCCCGCTGGATGGTGTCAAGCGTTTCGACGCCGCCGAGGCCGACCTCGGTGGCCGTTGCGACGACCTCGCGCGTGTTCTCCACGAACGGGGAGTACACCGCCAGCGACCCGCCGCGTTCCAGCAGCGTGGGTGTTCGCTCGACGACGGTCGGTGCGTCTTCGGTGTCGAGTGTCAGCACGTCAAAGCCCGAGAGGTCGTCGAGGTCGTCGGTGATGTCGCCGGTCCGGACCTCGACGGTATCCGCGACGCCGGCGATCTCCATGTTCTGGCGCGCGACCTCGGCGAACTCGGGGTCTTGCTCGTAGGTCACCACATCAGCGCCGATGCGACCCATGTACGCGCTGAGGATGCCGGTCCCGGTGCCGGCATCAAGAACGCGATCTGCCGCTGCCACGCCGGTCTTGCCGACGACTAGCCCCACGTCGCGGGGCATCATCGGCGCGCCAGTGCGTTCGAGATGGGTGAACAGGTCCGGGCCGCGCAGTCGGCGGACGGTGAAACCAGTCCCCAGATGCGTCTCGACGACATCGCCCGGTTCCACGTCCTCGGGCACTTCCAGAATGCCGAGGTCGGATTCGAACCGCTCGCCGGGGTCCAGCAGGTACTCGCGGTCTTCGTGGACGAAGAGGTACGCCACGTTACTCCAGTTCGTCGACCGCGTCCGCGAGGTCGCCGTCGTTGGCTTCGAGCGCCTCTCGCGCGGTGTCTTCGTCGACGCCGGCCCGCATGGCGACGAGTTCGACGTCGTCCTCGTCGACGCCGGGATCGCTGCTGCTTTCGTCAGCCTCGTCGGCCGCGGCCGAGCCCTCACCGGAGTCGAGCTCGCGGCTCTCGGGCTCGCCGACGACCTGATACGTTTTCTGGCCCTGCGCTTCCATGAGCTGGACCTCCGCGTCGTCGAAGACGAGTTCCTCGTCCGGGGTGCGGATAATTACTTCCTGCGCATCGATGTCTTCCATGTCGATGCCCATCTGTTCCATCATCTGCTTCATCTTGCGCGGGTTCATCCCGCCGCCTCCGCCAAACATACGTAGGACTGGCGGGGCAGGGCAGAAAAGCGTAGCGACCCGGACCTGGACCGGCGTTCGTCGCGGGACAGGCTCGCCGACCGGACGAAACCGGCACACTCCCACGGCTTCGTAACGATTCTAAGGCTCGCCCGTCCATCCCCGCCGTGTCACTGCTGTCTATCTTTGCCACGGCGATCCTCCCGGTTGTCGCCGTCGCTGCGGCCGGCTTTGTGCTCGGCCGGGTGAAAGGCACTGACCCCGACGCGCTCAACACCATCACGGTGTACGTCCTCGCGCCGGCGCTGGTGGTCCACAGCCTTGCCACGTCGGCGCTGGCCGGCGACACGATCCTGAGTGTCGTCCTCGCTGTCGTGCTTTTCACCGCGGCGATGCTCCTCCTCGCGGAGGGCGTCGGCCGCCTCACAGGGCACTCGGAACCGCTTCTGGGCGCGTTTGTCCTCGTCTCTATCTTCCCCAACACCGGGAACTACGGCATTCCGCTGGCGGATTTCGCCTTCGGTGCGACCGGGCGCAGTACGGCCGTCCTCGTGACTGCACTGCAGGGCGTGTTGCTCTACACCGTCGGCATCTACATCGCCGCCCGGGGCAGCGGCGGCAGCCCGCTCGCGGACATGCGTCGCGTGTTCGGGGTCCCGCTCGTCTATGCCGTCGTCGTGGCGCTGGCACTCCGATGGGTCGGCGCGGTGCCGCCGACGGAGTCGACGGTGATGCAGACACTGGAACTGCTTGGCAACGCCTCGATTCCAGTAATGTTGCTCATTCTGGGCCTCCAGCTATCGAACGTCGACGGGGACAGCGATCTCCGGTCCGTCGGTATCGCCAGCGCATTGAAACTCCTGCTCGCGCCGGTGCTCGCGTTCGCCGCGGTCCTCGCGGTCGGGTTCCAGAACCAGACGGTCGCGCGGGTGGTCGTGCTGTTGCTGGCGACGCCGACCGGCGTGACGACAATTATCCTCGTTGGCGCGTTCAGCCACGGGGCAGGAGACCAGTCGCCGGGTGAACTCGTCAGCGCAACGGTGTTTTTGACGACCATCGCAAGTGCGGTAACGGTCACGCTGCTGGTGTGGGTGCTGCAGTCCGGACTGGTGCTGTGACTACTCTTCCCAGTATATCCTAATCTCGTCGGCGGTAATATCGACAAAGTAATTCGAGCCGTTGCTAACCGCGAACCGACCAATCGTCCGTTCAATAGTTCGGCTTGGGCCGCCGACAACTTCGACGGCAATCGTGTATTCGCCGGTCGTACCGATCATCGGGTCATACTCGGCAGACTCGCCAGCAGCCAGCGTCTCCGTCTCATCGAGAACCGTCGTTTCGTCCCGTGTGATGGTGAGTGTGACAGTTTGCTCACTGTCCGTGTCGTTGTCGACAACAAACAGGATCGGGTCGTCGGGGGCGGGCGTTACTGTCGGTGTCGGCGTATTCTGTGGGGTCTCGCTCACCGGTGCTGTCGACTGTTTCGTTGGCGTCGCTGTGGCTGCCGGTGGCGTTGAGCTGTTCGTCACTGTGTCGTCACCGGGCGCAACACAGCCGGCGACTGGAGAGAGCGCGAGCACGGCGAGGAGCGTGCGGCGGCGCATATCGCTCGTCCCGACGGGAGTAGCAAATGCTTTCTGTCATACGAGGTGGTGTCGAGCAGGTCTGGAGAGTGCCACCCCGGTGGCCGGCGCGTACCGGGAAGTCACGACACCACTCCGCTTCAGTCCTCTGCGCCCTGCCGGACTTTCACAGCCATCCCCGTCTCGAAGTCGTCCATGCCGCTGCCGGGCAGCTCCGCACGGCCGACGGCGAGCAGATAGCCGTCCTCGTGGACGACGAGCGCTTCGTCGCCCGGCCGGAGGGCGCTATCGGCGGACTGCACGAACTTCGCGAAGGCGTTGCGGCCCTCACGGATGAAGGGCTCGCTCTCGTCGCCAACGACCACGCGGTGTCGCGGCCCGTCGAAGGCATCGAGGAGTCTGCTCCCGCCGGCGAGTCCGAGTCGGAAGCGTCCGTCGTCACCGTACGTGGCGATGCGGCCATCCGATGCATGGACCTGTCGCGGCCGGCCGGAACTAGTGTGTGTTACGGCGAGGGCGTCAGCGCCGGCGAACAGCGCCGTCCCGCCGCCACCGCCGAACTGGTAGTCGGCCGCGCGCCTGAGCCCGCGGAACTCGTCGTCACTCATTGCCCGTGTTCGATGCCGGGTGATAAACCGCCTTTCGGTTCTGCTCGTGCCACTGTTCGACGCAGTCCGAAATGAAATGGTTGCCCGACCGTGGCTGCCCGAACCACGGCCGACCGAAATCGTGTGGCAATAGTGAATGCCACTCCCCCTAATCCGTTCCGAATCAACGGTCTGGTCCTATCGGTGACGGAGTCGCGAACCGGAATGCCATTGGTTCGCTCCATCAGTTGCCCCGGCCCGAGTACACGGGGCGCGTGCCTCTGTATCCGATCCGTGGTCAGTGATCCGACCACGACGCCTGGAACTGCAGTGGGTCTTCGTCTCGCGCCTGTTCCGTGACGAGCGCGAGGGTGTACCGACCATCCTCAGCACGTGGCAACATACCGTCTCTGTGACCCAACTGGTCGGGGGCGCTACAAGGGGATGTGTTTGCTGCTTCAGTTATGCAGGTGGGCCGGAAATACCGTTCTGCCGGGCCGGAGTGGTGGCGTCTCTCAGATGGGATGTGGACATTGCTGTCTTGTACCATACTTTCCTCCGTCGATTTTGGGGAAATTTATACCGGATGACTTCCAAGTGAGGGGTGATATGGCTACAGACACGCGAAAAGTGGTTCTGGGGGCTGCGCTGCTGGCGATCAGCACCGTGCTCATCCTTGGTACAGGGGCAATCGACATCGGCATCCCGGCCGCTGCCGGAGCGCTGGCTGCACTTGGGCTGGCCGCAGGAGCCCTCCTCGTGGGAACGTCAGAAGACGGTCGCCCGGTCTAACCGCCGAGAACCGTTTCCTTCGAAACCCAAGCATAAGTAGCTCTGAGTCCGTTGAACTGCAGGAAGTACTCCAGTTACTTGTTGAACCAGTGGTGGAGACAGCGCCAGAGCGACTGCCCACAGACTGGGTCGGCTATAGCAGGAATCGGTCGGAATCGTCGCTCATGTCGATAAACCCGTCAACAGCTGCTTTGAGGTCTTCGGAGGACGACTCCTCGAAGCCCATCGCTTCGACGCGACAGCCTTCGTGGCGGAGATACCGACACACACGGGCGAAGTCCCCGTCGCCGGTACAGAGTACTACCGTATCGACGTGATTCGCTAGCGAGACCGCGTCGAGGCTCATCCCGACATCCCAGTCGGCCTTCTTCGATCCATCCTGGAATGTCTTGATGTCCTTGATACGCGTCTCGAAGCCGATGTCGACAAGCGCTTCGAAAAACGACTCTTCTTCGGGCGAATCCGCTCGGATAACGTAGGCGATCGCCCGGGTCAGTTCACGGCCGTCAACGGCCTCTTCGAGTAGTGCCTCGTAGTCGATGTTCCGCGAGTAAAGACTCCGGGCAGTGTGATAGAGGTTTTGCGCGTCGGCCAGTACGGCCACACGCTGTCCCGGCTGGGAAACTGTCATATCAGGTATTGGCTATCGGCCCGAATATGCTTTCGGGATACAAACGTGAAACATGGCTGTAACGATACTGTAGCTCCCGACTGAGGGAGACAACAGCGCTGTCGGTCGGTCGAACTGGTCCGGACAGGGCAGTAGTTACGACGCCGCTCGATCTGTCATCTACAGCCTTCTCAAGAGCCCGTGTATCAGTTCAGTTCGAACCGTTAAAACGGATCTTCAAGCTTGTAACGATAGCGCGGAAAGCTCGTTACAACGCTTGTCGAATCTCATCGGCAAACGAACTCGATCCGTAGATGTTACTCACGACAATTTCCAGCGACCCACCGCCACCTGATGCAACGCGGACGTTCCCGAGCCCGACGAACGCCTCCCAAATAGATTTCCGCTGTTCGACTCCACGAACCTTTTTGAAGGGCAGCTCACGCCTGACGAGCGAGATGAACCGGTACTCCTTGATAAGCCGCTCATTTGTGACATAGTACGTCGTGAGCGTGTTCGTCCAGTAGGTAAACAGGCCTGTGGAGAACAGGTAGAGTCCACCGATGAACATCGCAGTCGGATACACGTACGGCTGCAGAGTGAAAAACAGGTAATACCCTGCTACGAGGAGGACAGCAAACCCGATCACCGTCTTCGCCACAGCAGCCCGCTGTGCCGGCATTCTCGTATCGATTACGTGTTCGTTCTCACCCATGGTTGGTTCGTCAGGTGAGGCCACGAAGTGAATGTAGAGCCCGAGAATCACGATGAACAACCCAAAGCCGATGATGGGCAGACCGACCTGCGCAGGGACAGTTGGGCTGGGGTCCTCGATGTAGATGTGCGCGCCACCGAGAACGAAGGGGGCGCTGAAGATCACGCTCCAGACGGCGGGAAGCCCACGAGCCATTATTTCCCACCTACCATCTGAAACACGATACCAGCCACAGAGAGCAAGAAGCCACCGACAGTGAGATTCATCGGGTCTGAGAGGGCTTCCGGCTCGTTGGCACCGTTCGAAAAGAACCCACGCTGCACACCGTTCGAATTATCGCCAGTCGAGGACTCGCTGGATGATTGCTGTGCTGCTGTTTGCTCAGGTTTCGTCCGTATCGATTGTGCTGTTGAATCCGACGCCGGTGGTGTTTGTGTCTCTGGCGGTGGCTCTGTCACGTCACCTGAGTCGTCGTGCACAACAATGCCGTTGTACTCTTCTGGATTCCGGAGGGTGACAGTTAGTGACTTTTCTTCGTCAACGAAGATAGTATCTAACAGTTCCCCGTTGGCACTCGCTGGATGCGTACGAATCGTCATAGACCCAGCCAGTTCGATTCCCGCCTCCGAACTCGCTGCGTGCGTGACGTACCCATCTGCGTTGGTGGTAAATGAGCGCGGACCAGTTCCAGCACCGTATTGCGTGTAGAACGACAGCGGGACGTTCTCCAGTGGGTTCCCATTAGAATCAACAACCTGAATCGTCGTCACAAACCCCTCTGGGACAGTGTAGTTGCCAAGTTCCATCGGCTCCTTCTCGACACGGATCTGGTCGAGGTCGGCAATTACGGGGACTCCATCAAACGCAGATCGTATCAGGTCACCCTGCTTTTGATGGAAGAATATGACATCGTACCCGGTGTTACTCGGGAGATCCGCGCTGAAATTACCATCCTCGTCAATATCGGCGCGATACCATTCGTGCGTTTCCCGATCAGCGAAGACTACGTGACTGTCAGTGAGTGCAGTTCCGGTTTCCGCCACCACCGAAGCGCTCACGGCTGTCGAATCCGTCTGCGCAACCGCACTCCCTGACAGTAAACAGCCCCCAACTGCTGCTGCAGTTTGTGTACAAAACCTCCGTCGGCTGGGCATATGAGTGCGTTCGAAGCTTGCTATTTAATGGTTTCTTAGAGATATCCAATATTGATATTGGGCTCACCCCGTTTTGCTACCAAACCACCCAGTCTGACCGTAGCCAAAGAACGACACGTATTCGAGACCCCAGTAGTCGCTCAAGCACACCCTGAAAGGCGGCAACGAGAACACAAAAGCTAAGTCGGTCACACGCAGTTACTCGACCATGCGACGACGCCGTCAGTCCGGAACCGCCTCGTGGCTCCCTGGTGAGGGCGTCGTCCGTGCGAAACGCAAGCCGATGTTTTAGCGGCTCGTGGCGGACGTGGCGACTCCGTCTCGGGTCAGGTCGTTTGACACACAACAGCCGGTAGTATCGGCCGGCTATCGCACCGTTTCCGACCGAACAACCGAACCCACAGCGACACCCCACACTCAGCAATGACAGCTATCGACTTCCGCGGCGTGTTCCCGGCGATGTGCACGCCGTTCCACCAGGACGGCAGTATCGATTTCGAAACACTCAGAAACGACGCTCAACGGCTCGAATCCGCTGGCGTCGACGGCCTCGTTCCCGTCGGCTCGACCGGCGAGTCGGCGACGCTCTCCCACGACGAACACATCGAGGTTGTCGAGGCGGTCATCGACGCCGTCGACGACGTGCCGGTCATCGCCGGCTCGGGGTCGAACAACACCAAGGAAGCGCTGGAGCTATCGCAGCGCTCTGCCGAGGCCGGTGCTGACGCCCTGTTGCTCATCTCGCCGTACTACAACAAGCCCGAACAGCAGGGGTTCGTCGACCACTACACGACGCTGGCCGACGCCGTCGACCTGCCACAGATCGTCTACAACGTCCCCTCGCGGACGGGGCAGAACATCGAGCCGGACACGGCGGTCGAACTCGCCTCGCATCCGAACATCCGGGCCTACAAGGCCGCGAGCGGCGATATGAACCAGATTTCCGAGATCATCGAACGCACGCGAGACGAGGACTTCGCGGTGCTGTCCGGTGACGACGGGATGACGCTGCCGGTGCTGTCGGTCGGCGGGACCGGCTGTATCTCCGTCTCGGCCAACATCGAGCCGGAGCGTACCTGTGCGATGGTCGGTGCGGCGCTGTCCGGCGACTTCGAGCGAGCGCGGGCAATTCATCACGAACTCGGCCCGCTGTTCCGTGCGATGTTCGTCGAGACGAACCCCATCCCGGTCAAGGAGGCCATGCGGATCCGGGGCTACGGCCCGGCGTATCTCCGCTCCCCACTCACTCGCCTCTCGGACGAACACCTCGACCACCTGCGTGACGTGCTCGCCACGCTCGAAACCGAAGACCTTGAAGACGAGTACGCGGAGGCCGAGCGATGACGCGAGTGGCGGTCAACGGCGTCACCGGCCAGATGGGCGGGGCCGTCATCGAGGCCGCCATCGACAGCGAGGTCGTGGTCGGCTTCGCGACCAGCGACACGGATGCGGTTGACGGCGTCCCGGTCGTCCACCCCGCCGAGGCCGCCGCTGCGCTCCGGGAGTACGACGTGGACGTTGTCGTCGACTTCGCTGTCCCCGAAGGCGCGCTGACCGTCGCCGAGGCCTGCGTCGAGGTGGGCGTCCCGATGGTCGTCGGAACCACCGGCTTCGACGAGGACGGGATGGGTCGCTTGAAAGACGCCAGCGAGGAGGTTCCGCTCCTGAAGGCCACGAATTTCTCACAGGGGATTCAGGTCCTCCAGCGTCTCATCAGCGAGGCCGTCGAGACGCTCAAGGACTACGACCTCGAACTCATGGAGACTCATCACAACCGCAAAGTCGACGCCCCGTCGGGAACTGCCAGCAGCATCCTCGACGTAATTCAGGAAGAGCGCGACGTGGAACCGGTGTACGGTCGGGAGGGACACGCACCGCGTGAAGACGACGAAATCGGTGTGTTCGCCCGTCGGGCCGGCGATATTCGTGGGGAGCACGAACTCGTACTGGCCGGCAACGACGAAGTCCTCTCGCTCTCCCACCGGGCCGAGGACCGCGGCGTGTTCGCCGCCGGCGCACTCGATGCGGCGGCGTGGCTCGTCGGCCGTGACGCCGGCTGGTACGAGTTCGGCGACGTTGTCGACGCGTAGCACGGTTGATGCTGTGATCTCCATACCCGATTATACAGCCTAGTACACTACGATAAATATTAGAATTACCCTTATACGTCGCTCTCTGCAATAATCTCGTATGGCTACGAACCAATCCATCCGACTCCCCGCGTCCGACTGTCCCCGATGTGCAACCTCGTTCGAAGCAACGGCCCCGCGAATCAGTATGTGTCCGGAGTGTGGCTACATTCCCGGTCACGGGGCCGACTGAAGCGGTACTAGCTGCCGCCGGAGCACTGGTGTCTGACTGCGAACCGTTTCGGTCGCAGTACTTGTGGTCGACTGCATTGAGACATCACCCGGAACAGTGGGGATTCATGCGGATGAGACGGCGATACGAAGGCTACAGCTGCTCGAACGTCCACTTCTGGTTGTCGCCACCGGCGTAGCTGTATTGTTGGACGTTCGCGCCGCTGGTAGACACTCTGAGTCGAAACCCCGACAAGTAATACCATCCGCGAAATAGTGAACCCCATGAGCCTCAAAGCGGACATCGACGACCTCTGGCAGCGGAAACAGGACGGCCTCTCAGCGACCGACGCAACAGACGACCATCTCGATGTACTTGCAGAGTTCCTCGCAGCGCTGGAAGCCGGCGAGGTCCGCGCCGCGGAGAAGTCAGGCGGCGAGTGGGAGGCGAACGCCTGGGTCAAGCAAGGTATTCTGCTGAACTTCGGCTTGCGCGAGACCGTCGCCCGCGAGTACGGCGGCGTCGACTACCACGACGTGCTCCCGCTCCGAGAGACCGCGGACCTCGGCGAGCGCGGAACGCGCAACACCCCGGACGGGACCACCATCCGCCGCGGCGCGTACCTCGGCGAGGACTGCATCATGATGTCGCCCTCTTTCGTCAACATCGGAGCCTACGTCGGTGACGGGACGCTCGTCGACTCCTGTGACACCGTCGGCTCCTGCGCCCAGATCGGCGAGAACGTCAAACTCGGCGCGAACACGCTCATCGGCGGCGTCCTCGAACCGGTCGAGAACGCGCCGGTGATCGTCGAAGACGAGGTGTCGCTGGGCGCTGGCTGTCGCGTCACCAGCGGCTTCGTCGTCGGTGAGGGTTCCATCGTCGGCGAGAACACGCTCCTGACGCCGCGGATTCCGGTGTACGACCTCGTCGAGGACGAGGTGCTGTACGGTGAACTGCCGCCGGAGCGCCGTGCGTTCCAGCGCTTCGTCGACTCCTCGGTCGGCGAGAACGACCTGATCCCCGGCGGGGCGTACAAGCCCGCCGTCGTGGCGACTGACGTGGAGGAAGAGACGCTGGAAGCGACGGAGCGAGAAGACGCGCTTCGGGAGTAGCGAGGTTCTGAGCGGAGCGAAGAACCTCGGCGGAACGGCGAACCTCGTGAGCCGTGGAGTAGTGGGACGCGCGAATCGCAGCGCTCGACAAGGCAAATATCATGGGCTGTAACGTATCGTCTCCGGGTGTGTTGCTATGGTCGTGCGAACAAGCACTCGTTACCGCGGCGTGAACGATCGTCTATATATTTGTTACCATACCACAAATTTTGTCGCATGAGCCAGGGACATACCGTCTCTCGCGTCTCGGCGGTGACGAGGTACAGATGGGTCGCTGGCGGTGCGAGTGGGCTAGTCGCCGGCGTCGGGATGGGCGTCGTGTTCCACGCCGGCGCGAACCTCATGCCGTTCATCGGGGCACTGTACGGCTGGCCGTCCGTCCTCGGCGGGTGGGTGGTCCACCTGCTGAACAGCGTCCTCGCCGGCCTGCTGTTCGCGTTCGTCGTCTCCCGGTCGGTGTTTCATGGCCAGATCGAGTCCGTCGGGGAGAGCGTCGCGGGTGGCGTGGTCTTCGCGGCCGCCATCGGCCTGCTCTCGACAGGGTTCTTGCTCCCGGTTTCGATGAGCGCGTTGGGGGTCCAGTCGTTCCCCGAACCGCTAGTCCCGCTGCCGGGCATGCTCGGGAGCGCCCTCGTCGTGGCATCAGTGGGCGTTGCCCACCTCGTGTACGGCCTGCTCCTCGGCTGGACCTACGCCGCAGCCAGGGGCTACAGAACTCCCGACAGCGTGGCGAGCGAGGCGTGACGGTCGTCGCCTCCGGTCAGTCGGCATTCACGTCGCGGCGGTGTCGTCGCCACCGACGGCAAGAAGGGACGCCGGAAGTGACGGAGTGAGAGAACGCACTCAGAGAGTGGCGTGGCAAGCGAGGTAACGGCCTCCAGTGGTGTGTCATTGCGACCATCGTGCTGGTGTAGCCAGCACGAAACCTATATTGGTTTCATCTGTTCCGGAATTTAGACGTGTGTAATTGCTACTGGCTACATCACCGCACAACTTTAAGTATTAATAGTAGCAAATACCGGCCGTAGATATGTCTAGTGACAGCAAAGGTCAGAGCGCCACAGAGCGGAAGTCAGCGATAAAGAAGCGGCACGAACAGGCGGCAAACGAAGTGCTGCCGGATCGGCGGGAACTGTACATCGGTGGAGAATGGGTCCAGAGCAGCGCCGGGGAGACGTTCGAAACGATAGACCCGACAACCGGTGAAACACTTGCGGAGGTGCAAGCCGGCACCGCCGAGGACATCGACAGGGCAGTTGCGGCCGCGTGGGACGCGTACGACGAGACGTATAGCGAGATGTCCACGAGCGAACGCCAGACGATGCTGGACGGTATCGCAGACGCCATTGCGGAGCGAAGCGAGAAGTTCGCGAAGCTCGAAAGTTTAGATAACGGGAAACCGATTACCGAGGCGCGGATCGATATCGATCTCGTTATCGACCACTTCCGGTACTTCGCAGGTCTCGCTCGATCGGGCGAGGGACGAACCATCGAGACTGACGACAGCCGACACGTCCAGACACTCCGAGAGCCGTACGGGGTTGTTGGACAGATAATCCCGTGGAACTTCCCGCTGCTGATGGCGGCTTGGAAGCTCGCCCCGGCGCTGTCGGCTGGGAACACTGTCGTACTGAAGCCCGCCGAGGAGACGCCACTGAGTGTTCTCAAACTGATGGAGATCACGGAAGACGTGATTCCTGGCGGCGTCGTCAACGTCGTCACCGGGTTCGGTCCGGATGCGGGTGAACCCCTCTCGAAACATCCGGATATCCGGAAGCTAGCGTTCACCGGGTCGACAGAGATCGGGAGCAAGGTGATGCAAAGCGCCGCCGAACACATCACCGACGTGACGCTGGAACTGGGCGGAAAGAGCCCGCTCGTCGTGTTCCCCGACGCAGACCTAGAACAGGCCGTCGAGACGACGATTACGTCGATCTTCTTCAACACCGGCGAGTGCTGCTGTGCCGGGTCACGGTTGTTCGTCCATGAAGACATCAAAGACGAGTTCCTGGACGAGCTCGCGACCGCAGCAGAAGACCTGACTGTGGACGACCCACTGCTGGAATCGACAGATCTTGGCCCGAAAGTAACCGCGGAGCAGGTCGAGCGGACGCTGGGATACATTGAGGAGGCAGAACAGGAAGGGGCGGCCTTCGTCACCGGGGGGAGTCAGCCGGACGACGAAGCCCTCTCGGATGGGTGCTTCGTCGCGCCGACGCTCATCGACGAGATTGACCACGACAGCAAAGCGGTCCAAGAAGAGATATTCGGCCCGGTTCAGGAAGTGTTCAGCTGGAGCGACTACGACGACATGATCCGGCTGGCCAACGATGTCGACTACGGGCTCGCGGCAGGCATCCTCACAGAAGACCTCTCGAAGGCGCACCAGTGTGCAAAAGACATCGAAGCGGGGAACATCTGGGTCAACACCTACAACGACTTCCCGGCAGGCCAGCCGTTCGGCGGATACAAACAGTCGGGAATCGGGCGAGAGATCGGCGAGGAAACTATCGACCACTACACACAAACGAAGACAGTGAATATCTCGCTCGACTGATGTGACGGTTCCGTTCCCGCAAGTCCCACCCGGGCAGATCGAAGCCGCCAACGTGTCCATCGCCCCCGACGGGACGAAATACGTCGTTCCATCAGGGATGCACGAGCGGCTGTGCCGGGCGGTGGTGCCTGACGCTGATGAGGGGACACTGGACCCCAAAACCGAACTGGCGTTGGCCGGCTGGGTGTCACTGCACACGGACGGGCTGACCAGACGTGTGTACATCGATGCCCCGGATGACTTCGCCGACACGGCCATCGTAAAGCGGTTTGCCCGGGCACACGACGCTGAATCGATTGTCATGGCACGCCACCCCAGCGGCGACGTGACCCGCTGGCAGTCGCCAAGCACTATCTCCATTACCGAACAGTGAACTCGGCAGTGAGCAGCCCTGTCGCTCAGGGTCGGTCCACCTCCCATAGTACAAATCAGGGCTGCCGGCCCGCGGCCGGCAACAACGTTGTTTTCACTCCAGCCGCAGACCTGTGGCTATGGATGAGCGAATCGACCCGGACGAACTGCTCGCTGGTGTCGGTTTTGATGCGGACGAGAGCGTGCTAACGCGTCGTCAAGCGGAAGTGCTGGCGCTCCGCGAAAACGATGTCCGTCAGAGCGATATCGGGGAGTTGCTCGGCACGTCACGCGCGAATATTTCGAGCATAGAGCGGAATGCGCGAGAGAACGTCGAAAAGGCACGCCAGACGGTCGCCTTTGCGAACACCCTCACAGCCCCTGTTCGTGTTGACATCGAGGCCGGGACCGATATCTACGATATTCCACAGACGGTGTACGCTGCGTGTGACGAAGCCGGTGTGGAGGTCAATTACGGTTCCTCGAATCTGTTGCAACTCATCGATGACTCCGTCGATGGTGCGATTCAGCAGGACATGGTGCAGGTGCCACTCCGCATCGATGTGACAAACGACGGTGTCGTACACGTTCGAGAGCAGTCGGCAGAACACTCAGAGTGACTGGGAAGACCATCTAACGACAGTACCCCTGACTCGAACTGACAGGCACAGCTCACATACCGGTGTGGCCTCGCACGCCGACAGACGGTTGTTGCGTGCAGCGCCGTCCCCAGCCAGCGTCACCCGATAGCGGCGATGCCCGGTTGGGGTGCTGTGTGTATCGAAACGGAACCCTTGTTAGCCGCCGACACCGTGGTTTCCCCAATGAGCCACGACTCGCCGCCGGTCCGCCGCCTCGCGGACTGGAACCACGAGCGTCTGGAGGCGATGGCTGCCGAGCACGGCACGCCGCTGTACGTCGTCGACCTCGACCGCGTCGCCAAGAACTACGAACGGTTCGCCGCGGCGTTTCCCGACGCCCACGTCATGTACGCTGCGAAGGCCCACACCGGTCAGGCTGTCCTCTCGAAACTGCTTGAGACGGGCACTGACATCGAGTGTGCCGCCTGGGGAGAACTCCAGCGGGCCATCGACGCCGGCGCGGACCCGAACACGCTGCAGTACACGGCCGTCAATCCGCCGGATCACGACCTCGATTACGCCGTCGAGCTGGCCGCCGAGAATCCCGGCCTGACGATTACTGCGGGTGCGCGGGACACCTTCGACCGTCTAGAAGAGCGCGGCTACGACGGCCGGGTCGCCATCCGCATCAACCCCGGCATCGGAACGGGACACCACGAGAAAGTAGCGACGGGGAAAGACGCCAAGTTCGGCATCCCCTACGACGAGGTGCCCGAGGTCGCCGCGGACGTGCGCGAGCGGTTCGAGCTGGTCGGCCTGCACGCTCACGCCGGCAGCGGCGTCCTCCACGACGACTTAGACGACCACTGTCGGGCTATCGGGAAGGTCGCCGACATGGGCCGGGAGGTCATAGCCGACGGCGCGAAGTTGGACTTCGTCGACTTCGGCGGCGGCTTCGGCGTGCCGTACCGGGAAGATGTCGAGCCACTAGACATGGAGATCGTCGGCGAGAAGGTCCGCGAGGCGGTCGGGGACCTCGATGCACAGGTCAAACTCGAACCCGGCCGGTACGTCGTCGCCGACGCCGAGTGCATCCTCACGGAGGTCAACACGGTCAAAGAGACGCCGGCGGCGACAGTAGTCGGCGTCGACGCCTCGCTGGCGACACTAATCCGACCGGCGATGTTCGGCTCCTACCATCCGATCCGGAACGTCACCGCGCCGGAACGGGAAGCCGAACCGGTGTCCGTGGGCGGTCCCTGCTGTACGAGCGCCGACGTGTTCTGTACCGACCGACCCATCGCCCGACCCGAGCGGACCGACCTGCTCGCTATCGGCAACGCCGGCGCGTACGGCTACGAACTGGCGAACCAGTTCCACTCCCAGCCCCGCCCTGCCGAAATCGCTTTCGAGGGCGGCGAGACGCGAGTCGTCAGGGAGCGCGAGACGCTGGCAGATGTGACCCGCATGGAGCAGTAATGGCGTTCGACATCCCCTCGTTCCACCGGCGAGCCATCGAAACGCAGTCAGAAGAGTGCGTCGACGACATGCGGGGGCTGCTGGTCGACACACTCGAAGATGCCGGCGAGTACCCGGAGGTCGACGACCTCGGGAACGTGATCGCCTCTCGGGGAGACCCCGACGGAACGCATATACTCCTCAACACGCACATCGACACCGTCCCGCCACACCTGCCCTACGAGCGGCGGACGGAGCCGCCGGGGCCGGACGAGACAGTCGACGGGACCGGCGGCAGCGGAGACGGCGACATCATCTGTGGCCGCGGGGCCTGCGACGCGAAAGGGCCGCTCGCGGCGCTCCTCGATGCGTTCCTCGCCGTGACGCCCGACGACGGACAGGTCACACTGGCGATTTCTACTGACGAGGAGACGACACAGACCGGTGGCGCACACTTCGCGGACACCATCGACGCCGACGGCTACATCGTCGGCGAGCCGACTGGCCTCGATGTGTGTACGGCCGCCCGCGGCCAGTTCGAGGGAACGGTCACCATCCACGGCGAGAGTGCCCACGCCGCCGACCCCGGCAGCGGCCACAACGCGATTCGGGCCGCCGCGCCGATACTGCAGGCGATGGAGAGTTACGAGGAAAAGAAAGGGCCGGGCGAACACGAAACGCTTGGTTACCCCATTCTCACCCCGTCGATGGTGGAGGGCGGCGAGGCGACCAATCAGGTCCCAGCCGAATGCACTATCACGTTCGACCGGCGGAGCGTCCCGCCGGAGACCAGCGAGTCATTCTGTGCGGACCTGCAGGCCCATCTTGAACAGTGGCTCCCGGAATCGATGGGCCTCACCGTGGACCTCATCCGCCCGGATACGCCGTTTCCCGAGGCGTTTGCGACCGACACTGACGCGGAACTGGTTCGCACACTGCAGGAAGCTAGCGGTGGCGCGGTCCGGCAGTTCGGGGCCGCAACGGAAGCCTCGTATTTCGCGACCAACGGGCCGACTGTGGTGTTCGGCCCCGGTGTTCTGAGCGACGAAATGGGTGCTGTCGCGCACTCGAAACGCGAGTATGTCCGCCTTTCTGAAGTTCGAACCGCCGCGCGTGCCGTTCGGGAGACGGTTGAACGACTGGTCTGAGTGGCGGCTCGCCGATGGGCTGGCCTACGCCGACCGCCGCTGGACGAGATCAGAGAGCGCTGTCGTCGCGTCTTCGTCTGTCACACTGTCGAACTCCTCGTAGTAGTCCGAGGTATCCTGGAACGCCGCCGGTTTCAACGGAACGACAACGTCGTCGGCCCACCGCTGTACCTCCTCAAGCACGTCCGGCGGTGCGACAGGGGCAGCGGCGATGACCTCGTTCGCACCTGCCTTCCGGAGGCGCTGAATTGCGACGCGCATCGCCGCACCCGTCGGAATCCCGTCATCGACCAGCAGAACCCGTTTGCCGGCCACATCGAGTGGCCCCCACGTCTCGCCGTAGTCGACCGCTCGCGACTCGACGGTGTCGCTCGCGTGCGTCTTCGCCTCCTGAATATACTCCCAGTTCACGTCCAGAAACCGCATCATCGGGCTGTTGATCCACGAAAAGCCACCCGGCGCGACGGCTCCGATAGTCAAGCTCGGATGGTTCGGCGCACGTATACGTTGTATGACGATGACATCCATCGGGAGCCCGGTCGCGTCAGCGACCACGTTGCCGACGGGGACGCCGTTCGGTGCAAGCGTGACGACGATATCGCCGACGACATCCCGCCGGCGCAGCGCGGCCACGAGCTGTTGCGCCGCATCCGAGCGGTCTGTGAACATACCACATTATATGGAATCGTGCATCCTAATCGTTCCGGTTAGCGGTCTCTCTGGCTGGCGACCGGCCGCGCAGTCGGCCGGAGTCCTCATGCTTAGTCCTGCGGTGCCGGCTGGTCCGACCCCTGCCCGAGGTCCAGCGTCTCCTCGACCTGCGAGTACGTAAGAACGAGTCCGACGAACGCGAGCGCGGCCCCGGCAGTGAAGGGCGTACTGAACGACCCGAAGTTATACAGCAAGCCCGACGCCAGTGGCCCGATAGCGACGCCGAGACCGAACGCCATCGTCAGCACGGACAGCGTCGTTCCGGACCCGCGCGCACCGGCCAGATCACCAGCAAGTGCGAGCGACGGGGCGAACACGAGCGCGACGGCGATGCCCTGAACGAATCGGGCCAGAAGCATGAGCCACGGGCCTGTCACGATCCCCTGTGCGAACACCGACGGGACGAGGATGACGAACCCGGCGACGATGAACGGCCGCCGGCCGAACCGATCGCTCGCTCGGCCGATGGGCACCTGAAAGACGACGTTGGCGATGACGACGGCGGCGAACTGAACGCTGAAAAACAGGGTCGATTCGTCCAGCCGCATTCGAACTGGGCCTTCGAGCGTGGCAAACAGCGCGATAGTGGAGGCCATCATGAACGTGCCAACACCGAGGACGAATACCGAATCCAGCCCTTCGCCCTCCCGGTCCAGAATCGCTATCGAGAGGTCTTTTCCGGCCTCCGCCTCGAACGGTGGGTCTCTGATCAGCGCCCACACGAGGGCAAAGCTCACAACAGCGCCCAGTACGGCGATAGCGAAGGCGGCGGTGAAGCCGGAGATAGCGGTGCCGGCGACCCGGTAAGTCACCACGTCGTTCGCGCTGAGTCCGCCGGTGATGACGACGCCGGCGATAATCGGTCCGAAACCGAAGCCGATGAGCCGGAAGGTGTTGAACACGCCGAAATTCCCGCCGCGTTCGGCGTCGCTCGCGGCGTAATCGTTGACCAGCGCGACCGTCGCCGGAATCGTGAATGCCGCACCGATCCCCTGAAAGGCCCGCGCGGCGAGCACCGTCCAGTACGAGGAGAGGAACGGGTAGGCCGCGCTTCCGATAGCGAACAGTACCAAACCGGTGAGGACGAAAACCCGGCGTTTGCCGGTCCGGTCCGAGAGGCGCCCGGTAAAGGGTTGGCCGAAACTGTTCAGCAGACCGAACAGGGACAGCACCAGCCCGATCAGCGTCTCCGTCTGGAGCGTGAGCCCGAGTACCTGTTGGCCGGCGATGCCGGCGAGTGAAACCTGTCCACTGGCGATATACAGGGGGAGCACGATGATGAGAAACGAGTTGCCCAGCGCGTCCGCCATCCGGGCGAACGCCAGCGTCAGAACCCGTGAGTCAGTGCCGAGAACCATCTATTGCTGACGAAGGCGGCCACACTCGTGATAGTTGCGTTCGCCGTGGGGGTGAGTGTCGACGCCAAAACGGTGTCCGCCAGACAGCGCTCCTCAACTGTCGTCGGCCTGCTGCTCCGCGATGCCCGTGTAGTCGGTCGGCGTCAGCGCTTCCAGTTCGGCCCGGACCTCGTCGCTCACGTCGAGGTCGGCGAACATCTCGTGGAAGTCCTCGATTGTGACCTCGCGGCCCCGTGTAGCTTTTTTGACCTGCTCGTACGCGTCGGCGTACCCCTCGCGTCGGAGGATCGTCTGGACGGCTTCGCCGATGATCTCCGGCGTCGCGGCGAGGTCATCGGCCATCACCTGCTCGTTGGGGACGACCTTCGCCATCCCGTTCTGGCACTTGCTGTAGCCGATGAGACAGTGGGCGAAGGCGGCCCCGATGTTGCGCTTGACAGTCGAGTCCGAGAGGTCCCGCTGGAGCCGGGAGTTCGTGACGTAGTCGCCGAGGAAGACCAGATCGGAGTTGGCCTTCGAGAGGTTCCCCTCGCTGTTCTCGAAGTCGATGGGGTTGACCTTGTGGGGCATTGTCGAGGAACCAGTCTCGCCCTCGACAGCCTCCTGACCGAGATAGCGATCCGAGACGTACAGCCACACGTCGAGGTCGAGATCAAGCAAGATGTTGTTCGCGCCCCGGAGCGCGTCGAACAGGACCGCGAGGTCGTCACAGGGGTTGACCTGTGTCGTCAGCGGTTCGTGTTCCAGTCCGAGGTCGTCGACGAAGGACTCAGCGAACGTCGGCCAGTCCACGTCAGGGTAGGCGGCAACATGGGCCGCGTATGTACCGGACGCACCAGCAAGCTTTCCGGAGAGACTCTCGGCGGCCCGTTCCACGCGACCGATGGCCTGCCCCAGCCGCGAGGCGTAGACCGCCATCTCCTTGCCGAACGTCGTCGGCGTCGCGGGCTGCCCGTGGGTGCGGGCCAGCATCGGCACGTCGGCGTAGGTGTGGGCCATCTCGACCAGTGTATCCCGAATCTCGCGGAGCTCGGGTACCAGCACCTCCTCGGCGGCTGGCTTGACCAGCAGCCGCTGGGCGAGATTGTTCACGTCCTCGCTAGTCAGCCCAAAGTGAATCCAGTTGTCGGCGTCGAGGTCGTCGGGCATCCCCAGCCGAATGAAGTACTCGATGGCCTTCACGTCGTGATTGGTCGCCGAATACTCCCCGTACCCCTCAGTTTCGAGTTGCTTGACGACGCCCGCGTCCGTGTCGTCGAACTCCTCGTACAGCGCCCGGAGCGTCGCGCGCTGGTCGTCGTTGATCGACAGCGGCGTGGCGTCAAGGTCGGCGAGCGCGATCAGGTATTCGACTTCCACTTCGACGCGGGCGCGCATCAGCGCCCGCTCGCTGGCGTACGGGACGAGCGGTTCGGTGTAGCGGGCGTATCGGCCGTCGAGCGGCGAAACGGCGGCCAGTGGCCCTCTCTCGGTCATACCCGAGTGTGCGCGGGAGGCGCGAAAAAGCGTGTCGTTCTCCCGCAACCGCGACGCGATGCAGTTGCGACGCGTGGCGTGACAGTGCAACGGGACAGAAACGGGGGTTCAGGTAAAATGGGGTGCGTCGTCAGTTACTGAACTCGTTGCAGACCGGGATACCGACCGTGTTGTAGTCACTCATCGCGGCCAGTTCGTCGGGCACCTGATGGATGTCGACCGTGTCCTCGACCAGCGCGGTCGGGTCGAGTTTGCTGGACTCCACCATATCGAGCATTTCGCTGTACCGCGACGGCTGGAGCCCGAGCGACCCTTTGAAGTCGATTTCTTTAGCGACGAACTCGTCGGTCGGGAGCGACACCATCCCTTCCTCCTCGCTGGTGGTCAGTCCGATCTGGACGTGTGTGCCGCCCTTACGCAGTGAGTTTACCGCGTTCTGGCAGGTCGTCGCGATACCGAGGGCGTCTGCGGACACGTCGGCCCCGCCGTCAGTGATGTCCCTGACCGCCTTTGCGGGGTCGTCGACCTCCTGTGCGTTGACGGTGGCGACAGCGCCGAGGTCCTCCGCACGGTCCAGTTTCTCGTCCATCAGGTCGACCCCGATGACATTGCCACCGAGGGCGTTCGCGATGTGAACCGCCGAGAGCCCGATGCCACCGCAGCCGTGGATAACCACGTCGTCGCCGGCACTGACCGGTGCCCGGTGGGCCATCGCGTGGAACGAGGTCATGAACCGACAGCCCATTCCGGCGGCCGATTCGGCGTCGATATCGTCCGGGAGCGGCACGGCGTTGAGGTCGGCGTTGGGAATGTGGACTTCCTCGGCGAACGCGCCGGGCGCCTGATTCATGAAGCCGAGCCCGATGTGGTTCTCACAGATGTTTTCACGCCCGTTCCGGCAGAGGTCACAGCTCCCGCAGGCGAAATTGAACGGGATTGCGACCTCCTGACCCTCCTCGACGTTTTCGACATCATCGCCGACGGAGACGATACGGCCTGTCGGCTCGTGGCCGAGGACGTGTGGCGGATCAGGCCGGTAGCCGAACCAGTCCCAGTCCCCCTGCCAGCAGTGCCAGTCAGACCGGCAGATACCACAGCCGATGACCTCGGCGACGGCACCGTCTGGCTCTGGCTCGGGACGTTCGACGTCCTGTACTGTTAGCGGTTCCTGAAACTCTTCTAGTAGTACTGCTTGCATTACATTAATAGCATTGAATATCTTACTAATGAATATTATGGTTTTTAAGCTACAATAGATGTGTCACTAAGAGGGGCCATACCCCCATTTTTGAGGGGTAGTAGTTCTTACAGGACACGTCTAGATTACTTTTAGATACCCATCCACAGTTGCCAAAGCCGTCGAAACATATCAAATATACTCAGGACCGTCCGCATCGAAGTACCTTCGAAAGAAAGTGAAGAGATGGTCCCGCTAGCGAGCAATCCTCAGTTCAGCCAACCGTAGTCGCCATCGGCATCGCCGAAGCGGCCGTCCGGCGGGTCAAAGCGATAGAGGTCCTGTCCGAGTGCGGCCCACGCAAGGCCGTAGACGGTCGCCGTCGCTGGCTGGATCCCGAACCCGAGAAACGCAATGGTCCCGACGCCCAGCAACACGCCCAGCCACGGCGGCTGGATACGTGTCCTGACGAGGCCAGCGGCGACCAGCAGTGACCCGCTGACCAGCACGAGCACGCCGATTCCGATGACTGCCTCGCCGCCGCCGTTGAGGAGGCGAACCAGTTGTCCGGCTGCGAAGACGAGACCACCGAGGCCGCCGGCCCACGCGCCGATGGTCCCGGGTCGCTTCATCCGTGCGCCGTAGAAATCCTCAATGGCATAATGGCCGGCTACGACGCCGAGTGCGGAGAGGGTGGTTCCGGCGAGGATGGGGGTACTCATTTCGGTCTGACCGGTCACGGACAGCGCCACGGCCCAGCCGACCCAGACGACACCACCGACGGCGGCGACCGCACCCGCGCGCTGACACCGTAGCTTCGTCATACGGGCGAGTTGGCGGCGGGCTACAAATGCGCACCGAACCGGTACACGCCGACAACACACATAAATAGTGTGTCTCGGTCGCACACAACAGGCCAGCCGGGGGTTTCGCAACAACTTTGCACGGTCCGGTCGGTCAGTCCCACATGAAACTCGCCGGTATGGCCAGTAACCGCGGCCGAAACCTCATGAACATCGCGGACCGCGCCCCGGGCGGGGCGGAGTTCGCCGTCGTTCTGACTAACGACGCAGATGCGCCGGTACTCGAAGCAGCCGCCGAACGCGGCATCCCGACCGAAGTTGTCGAGCACGACGCGGACGAATCGCGCGAGACCCACGAGGAGCGCGTTCTCGACGCGCTCTCGGAGTACGACTTCGACCTCGTCACGCTGGACGGCTACATGCGCGTCCTCAGCGAGACGTTCCTCGAAGGGACACCGACCGCGTTGAACGTCCATCCGAGTCTCCTGCCGAATTTCACCGGGGCGAACGCTCACGAGCAGGTCCTCGACGCCGGCGTGAAGGTGACGGGCTGTACCGTCCACGTCCTTGATGAAAGCGTCGACGGCGGCCCCATCGTCACGCAGGAACCCATCCCCGTCTTCGAGGACGACGACGAGGACAGCCTCAAGGAGCGCGTGCTCTACGAAGGCGAGTTCACCGCCTACCCGCGGGTCATCGAGTGGTTCGCCGAAGACCGCGTCACCGTCGACTGGGATGAAGGGACGGTCTCGGTAGAGGGCGACGAGGGCGGAGACTTCCCTGCCCGCCGCATCGTCTCGGACGACCTCGCGTCGAACCTGCGCTACGGGGAGAACCCACATCAGGACGCCGCGCTGTACACCGACACGACCGTCTCAGAGGCCAGCGTCGTCCATGCCGACCAGCTCAACGAGGGCGCGAAGGCGCTGTCGTACAACAACTACAACGACGCCGACGGCGCGCTAAATCTCATCAAGGAGTTCGAGGAGCCCGCCGCCGCGGTCATCAAACACACCAACCCGGCCGGCTGTGCGACCGCCGACAGTGTGGCCGACGCCTACGAGAAGGCGCTGTCGACAGACCCGATGAGCGCCTTCGGCGGCATCGTCGCGCTAAACCGCGAATGTGACGCTGCCACTGCCGAGCAGATAATTGACTCCTTCAAGGAAGTCGTCGTCGCGCCCGGCTACACTGACGCGGCGCTCGACGTGCTGTTCGAGAAGGACAACCTCCGGGTGCTGGACGTGAATGAGAACTTCGAGGTCACAGACAGCCTGACCGAGAAGCCACTGGTCGGTGGCCGACTCGTGCAGGAGCGGGACACCCAGCACCTCTCGGCTGACGACCTCGAAGTCGTCACTGAACGCGAGCCGACCGACGAGCAGATCGAGTCGCTGCTGTTCGCCTGGCACACGCTCAAACACGTCAAGTCCAACGGTATCCTCTTCGCCAAGGGGACGGAGACGGTCGGTATCGGGATGGGGCAAGTGTCACGGGTCGACGCCGTCCGACTGGCCGCGATGAAAGCCGACGAACACGCCGAGGGGAAGGACGCCGAAGGCGCGGTGATGGCCTCGGACGCCTTCTTCCCGTTCCCGGACGGCATTGAGGAGGCCGCCGACGCCGGCATCGAGGCTGTCATCCAGCCTGGCGGCTCGAAGAACGACGAGAGCGTCATCGAGGCTGCAGACGAACACGACATGGCGATGGTGTTCACCGGTCAGCGGTCGTTCAGACACGACTGAGCAGCACCGAGGGAGTGGCTGAACCTCGATAGTCGAGTGCAGCAAGTCTATCGGTGGTTCAGACACGACTGACGGCAGACTTTTTCGAATGCAAGGCTTCGCCGGGCTGATTGTCGGCAACGAAAGAGGTTTGCTACCGGCTATTGAACCGGCCTTCGATGGCAGACAACAACGACAGGGAGGAAGCCGTCCGCGATGCCGTGGACGTCTCTCGAAGCGGTGCCCCGGCGGGTGGGAGCGTCATCCGTGATCGGTTCTCCGCCGACGAGATATTCCAGCGTATCATCGTGGCGGCTGACGAGGAGGTGACATCCGGTACCCGGGAGCTGTTTTTCAGCGGGCTCGCCGGCGGGTTCGCTATCACAGTGACGTTCCTGCTGTACGCGTCGCTGTACGGCACGACCGGCGGCGACCCGATACTGAGCGCGCTGCTGTACCCACTCGGGTTTATTTTCATCATTCTCGGGGATTACCAGCTCTACACCGAGAACACGCTCCCGCCGGTCGCGCTCGTCCTCGAACGGCTGTCGAGCATTCCGTCGATGCTTCGCATCTGGGGCGTCGTCCTGGTTTCGAACGTATTCGGCGGGATGCTCGGCGCGCTCGCACTGGCGACGACCGACGTTCTTTCCGACGACGCGGCGGCGGCCGCCGCCGGTTTCGCACAGAAAGCTATCGCAACGTCACAGCTAACGCTGTTCTCGAAGGCGGTGTTCGCCGGCCTCATCGTCGCCGGCGTCGTCTGGGTCGACTACTCGTTGCGGGACAGTATCTCTCGGCTTATGTTGATCTACATCGCCTTTCTGGCGATCCCATTTGGGAACCTCTATCACGTCGTCGTCTCCGCGACGGAGATGTTCTACCTGGTGTTCATCGGCGAACTGGCGCTGTCTGTTGGTCTCTGGCAGTTCGTTCTCCCAGTACTTCTCGGCAATTCCGTCGGCGGCGTCGTCCTCGTGACCGTCGTCAACTACTTCCATACGACCGAACGACGGCTCGAAACAGCGCGGGATCAGGGTTCCAAGCGCCAGCTTACCATCCGGGAGTGGATCTGGGGCGGGTGGTCCGCTTCGGGCCGCTCGTACGTGCCGGCGACCGACGAAATTCCCCGGAGCGAGCCGGAGTCACGAGAAGAGGAACCCTGACACAAACCATTTCAACGCCCTCCGGCTATCGTTGGTGTGAACTGGGTGAGAGATAACCGGCTGCTACTTCTGTTTGCCGCCGTCGTTCTGACGACGCTGGGGACTGTCGGGCTGGGAATCGTCGGTGTCGTCGCAACAGTCGGGGCGCTTCTCGGTGGCGGCGCGGTCATCCAGACCTTCGCCGGATTCCTGCTTGGCACATTGTTGCTCGTGGGCGTCGACATCGTCTTCTCGGTCGCGCTGGTCCGTGCGCTGGCCCGGCGGGCGTCGGTGCCGAAGAGCCAGCGCGTCGCTGGTGGGCTCGACCGTCTGGAATCCGTCGTGCCACCGCTGGCATCGCTCGGCCTCTCGGACGTGTTCGCACCGCCGGAGCCGACAACCGAGGAGCGACACGAGGCGTTGACGCGCCGGTACGTCGAGGGAGAACTCTCCGAGGCCGAATACGAGCGAGAACTACAGGCGCTTCTCGGCGAAGACGAGGCCCCGGAGACTGAACTACAGGACGACGCGGATATCGAGACCGAACTGTCGCGGACCACGACAACCGACACCGAGTACGAACCGGCCCGGGAATAATACTGAGCGGGTTTTACATACGCGCCCGACGACAGGTCAGATATGGACACACCCACGTTTCTCGAAGTCGAGGTGGAGCGGGACGCCGTCGCCTCGGTGCTCGACGCCGTCCCCGGCGTCGCCGTTGTCGACGACGCCACTGCTGTCCCCGCATCTGGACCAACAGGGCCGGCTGCAACGGAGGATTCCGGTCCCGGTCTCACGGACCGTCTCGGGTCACTGTGGCGGCAGTGGGGGCTGCTCGGCACTGGGCTGTCGCTGATCGCGCTCGGCGCGGCGACAGCCGGACTCTGGTGGTACCGCCGTCGCAACGCTGCCGAAACTGATGTCGGTAGCACCGACGAGGACACGCCGGAATGGGCCACGGAACGTCCAAGCGAGACGCCACCGCCGGCTGAGCCGAGCGTCGACACGCCGTCGCCGACCGACACGGAGTTCGAGCCACCAGCAGCGGTAGAAGAGACCGAGGACACGCCGACTCCAGAGGCGGAGGAAACTGCGCTGGCCGGAGAAATGCCACAAAGTGAGTCCGGGTACCGACAGCAGGACAGCAGTGGAGACACCGAGCCGGCCGGCGTTGCCGGGTCGGCGACCGAGATGGACACTCTGGAGCAAGCGGAGCCGGAGCCCACTGAGACGGACGCGGACGAGCGTCCGGAGGCGAAGATCGACCCGGCACCGCTGCTGGGTGCCGCGTTCCTGATTCTGTCGAGCGCGCTCGGTCGGTGGGCCACGCGTGACCGGAGCGACCAGGCGTAGTTGTCACCGGTAGTGGCGATAGGTAACAGTAGTTGCCAATATACTGTCTTTATTCAGCTGTAGAGGTGAAACGCCCGCTCAGTGAGCCTGCCCATCGAGCAATCTGGCGAGATTCAGGCTCACGTTTTTAATTTCGACCCACGGATCACACCGAACGGGATCAGCATTTCTCCCGGTCTCAACCCGCCGTGCTGACCGATAGTCGGGATCACGGATTCGGCCCAGTCGTGGATGAGTTTGTGGTCCCGATGCGTAATAACAAGATCCCCACAGCGCTGTTCGACAGCTGAGCCACCGCCAAAGAACCTACCATCCTCGATAGTCTTTCTCAGGTAGACGTCAACGTTCTCTCGTTCGAGGGCTGTAATCACTGTGTCCTGCGTTTCCGGATCCACCAAGAGGTGTGTCATCTGCTGGGCTCCGTAGATCCCAGGCACACCATTAACTCGCCGTAAGTTGTCGTAGACGGCCTCTATGTCTCGGAGGTCGAGGCAGCCAGGCGGGCCTGGTTCCATATCGATCATCCCGTGGTCGGCGGTGACAAACACGAGTGTGTCGGCCGCTGTCTCGGCGTCTAATTTCTCACCCAACTCGCGTTTGAACGGGCGTGTAATGTCGGCCAGTGTTCGATGGTACGCCTCTGAATCCTGACCTTGATCGTGGGTGACTGTATCGATCTGTGGAAGGTAGACGTAAGTGTAGGTCTGAGCAGTGGCCGATTCGAGTACTTCTCTGAGCTTAGCTGCTGTCTCTGCTGGTCCTTCGACCGGCATCTGGGTGGCACCCCGGAAGGCGACGTTCGCATAATTGGTTCCAAGAGTTGGGGCTGGTTGAATGATCTGTGTTCGGACGCCGGCTTGCTCTAGACGTGGATAGATCGGATCGGCCGTGATGAGGTCACGCGGTGGAAAAGATGGAGTCGACGACGACGCCGACGTGTTTGTGTGTTCTGAAAACGAAAACGAGTGTACGATGCTATTGTGAGGCGGAATGTAGGAACTCCGCCCAAACACACCGTGAGTGCCAGCCGGACGTGCCGTATGAATTGTAGTGATAGCACTTACCGTTGCGGAGGGGACAATACTGGTAAGGGGAGTCACGACACCCTGCTCCGAGACACTCGAAACGACCGGGTCGTCGGAATCTCGCTGCCAACGCTTCCATCCGAGACCATCTAACAAAATAACCACGACGTGCTCGGCCGAAGGATCGATATTACCGAACACGTCGTTAGGGAGCGTTGGTCCGACATCGACGTTCAAAACGCTTGCGGCTGTACCAGGAATATTAGCGAAGCAGTAGTCGTCGTATGCCGGATAGAGCGCTGTGCCCTCTTGATACTGCTCCCGAAGATACCCCTCTATTTCTGTCTGGAGCACGGGTAGTTACTCGATATATGAGTCAATAAAATCACCGACGGGGTTAGTTATTGCGGCGGTCCCGTTTAGCGAGTGAGAGGCGAGGACTTGTCGAACTCTTCATTTGGTGATAGCTCACAAGATGAACGGCCAGCCGCACGACTGCGCCCCAGAGACGTTCGCGGGCGTTCCCGTGAGACCAGCGTTCCTCACGGCGCGGACGGAGATGCGTCGGCACTCAGCCGGCCCAGCGGCCAGCCTGAGCAGACCGTCGGGAACCACGAGACGCTCTTTCGACTGTCGCTCGTCGAGGGCGAGAGTCGGTACGACCCACAGGATTTCACGCACAACAGCGTGGAGAGCGCCGTTCGCGACCTCCTGACCGAAAACGACCCAGAAACGATGCATCGGGCGGGGCTGGACCTGTCTCTTATACACATCTCNCATCAGAGATGTGTATAAGAGACAGACACGAGTCTGAAGTACCACACGCTCCTCGTGGCGGTGCTGCTAGACAACTACCGCTCCGGCCACGAGTTCGCCGACTTCCGCTTGGTCGTCGACGACGCGGACGAGATCGTGCCCCACCAAAGTTCGTAGGCATCGCGAGCGTCTTGGTCGAGTGCCTCAACGTTGATCCGCTCCAACGCCGACAGGGCTTGGTGGGCGTTTTCTTCGTGGCTCGTACGCTAACCAACACAGGGTGAGAAAGTAGCCTTTGTGTTGGTTAGCTGTGACAATACGGTTTCATTACTCAGCAGAAGAGGTGAAATGCCCGCTCAGTGAGCCTGCGAACGGAGTAACAACGACTGACAAATAGAGAAATATCACTTTCCCAAAATTGAGATCCATAATATATTTGTGGAGAGGTGGTGACTTCTGATTCGCAATGGTATCACTTGGCCTCGTCATTGCTCAATTCTACGAGGATATTGCGGAGTCAATGGAAGAACAGGCGCTCAATAAGGCTTCACAACTGGATGCCGAGATCGCTCGGACAGTGTCTATTCGAGGGGTCTATGACAGCCCACTGGCCGCTGACCGCCTTGCGCGCCGGAACGAGATTGATGCGGTTGCCGTGTTAGGGGCTGTAATATCCGGTGATACAGACCACGATCAGGTTGTCGCACATACCGCAGCTCGAAAACTGAGTGACGTGAGCCTCCAGCGTGATACCCCCGTGGCATTCGGGATAATCGGACCAGGGATGAGTTCGGCGGAGGCATCCGAGCGAATCGAATATGGCGTTGAAGCCATCCCGATTGCCGTTGAAACTGTCAAAGAACTACCGTAGCGTAGTGTCGTTTGTATCTTCATCGTACTGCGGTCTTCTTTCCCTGCACTGACAGATACAGCCGTTTCAGTTTCAGAGGGTTAGCTGAATAAAGAAACTGGATTACCAACTACTGGTAAGGAAACGGGCGTTCGGGGCGTCTTCACGCCGGAGACACGCAACAGTCCGACAGGCTAAAGCGAACGGCTCCGATAGCCCGACCATGGAGTTCCACGAGGCCGCGAACTTCCTCTTCGAGTTGCGCCGGTTCGCCCCGCGAGCCGGTACTGATGCCACGCAGGACCTGCTATCGTCGCTCGGTGACCCACATGAGGGGCTTCGCTGCGTCCAGATTGCGGGGTCCAACGGAAAGGGGTCCACCGCGCGGATGGTCGAACGAACGCTGCGGGAAGCCGGCCTCGATGTCGGACTGTACACGTCGCCGCATCTCGACGACGTGCGCGAGCGGATCCGTCTCAACGGGCGGAAACTCTCCGAGGCCGCCCTCGTCGAGTTCGTCGAATCGGTCCGGACGTACGTGACCGAACAGGGCGCGGCCAACGACTCGCCCACCTTCTTCGAGACGATGACCGCGATGGCACTGTGGGAGTTCGACCGTCAGGACGTCGATGTCGCGGTGCTGGAAGTCGGTATCGGCGGCCGATACGACGCCACGAGCGTGGTCGACCCGGTCGCCAGCGCTGTCACGTCCGTGACGCTCGAACACACCCACATCCTCGGCGACACTGTCGAGGAAATCGCCCACGACAAGGCCCACGTCGTCCCCGATGACGGGCCGTTGGTGACCGGGACGACTGGCGACGCACTCGCCGCCGTCCGCGAGGTCGCCAACGACGTTGTGACTGTCAGCGAGGGCGACGACGCCGACGTGACGGCCACGTACGGCGGTCGCGAGGGGCTGGAAGGGGCAGTCTCGGTCGACGGTCCCGACTGGCGCGTCGATACCCACCTCCCGCTGCTTGGCGCACACCAGGCACAGAACGCCGGCATCGCGGCCACGCTGTGTCGGCAGGTCGCGGACGTCTCACAGACAGCCCTCGAACGCGGTCTGCGAAACGCCCACTGGCCCGGTCGGTTCGAGGTGATGAACGAGTCGCCGCTGGTCGTCCTTGACGGGGCGCACAACCCCGGAAGCATCGAGCGCACCGCGGAGACGCTGTCGTCGTTCGACTACGACGACCTCCACGTTGTGATTGGTGCGATGGTTGACAAGGATCACGAACGTATCGTCGCGGCGCTGCCGGACCCAGACCACGTCGTCGCTTGCCGGCCGAACGTCGACCGGGCGGAGTCCCACCACGTCGTCGCGACCGCGGTGGAGAACGCGACCGACGCGGCGGTCGAAACGCGCAGCGACGTTGCAGGGGCGCTCGATCTCGCCCTCGACGCCGCGGAGTCCGGTGATGCGGTCCTCGTGGTGGGGTCGCTGTACGCCGTACGAGAGGCCCGGGCCGACTGGTCGCGCTCGCTGGTCCCCAAACAGATCGACTCGCTGGCCGAGGCCCGCGAGGCCATCGAGAGCGCCCACGTCACCGCAGCCGGGACCCAGCGGATGCGGGGGAAGGGCGTCCACCGCGTCCTGCACACCCGCGTCCAGCCGCGACAGGCTCAGTATCTCAAGGAGGAACTGCTGTCGCTGGGCGGCGAATGTGCGATTTCCGGCTTGAGCAGTCAGGACGAGGAGTCACTCGATGTGGTCACGATGGCGACAATGGCCCAGTACAGGCGGCTCGCCGGGAAACTCGACGGCCAGCCCTACGGGCTCGCATCGTTCGCCGACGAACTGCGGTCGGCGCTATCTATCCAACAGCCCGAGTCGGACACGTCGACAGCGTACCCCTGGGACGATGGGACGGCCGTCATGGGTATCTGCAACATCACTCCGGACTCCTTCCACGACGGCGGTGAGTACAACGCCGTCGAGGACGCTGTCGCCCGCGCCGAGCGGATGGTCGAGGCCGGCGCGGACATCCTGGATATCGGCGGGGAGTCGACACGGCCCGGTGCCGAACCCGTCCCGGTCGAGGAGGAGATCGACCGTGTGGTGCCGGTTATCGAGGCGCTTTCGGAGCTTGACGTCGCCATCTCCGTCGACACGCGGAAGGCCCCTGTCGCGCGAGCAGCGCTCGATGCCGGTGCAGATATCTTGAACGACGTGTCTGGGCTCGAAGACCCGGAGATGCGCCTCGTCGCCGCCGAGTACGACGTGCCGGTGGTCGTGATGCACTCCATCGAGACGCCAGTCGACCCGGACAGCGATATCCACTACGACGACGTGGTGCAGGACTGCATCGACCAGTTGACCGAGCGCGTTCTGCTCGCGGAGAAGGCCGGGCTCGACCGCGACCAGATTATCGTCGATCCAGGCATCGGCTTCGGGAAATCGCCCACAGAAGATTTCGAACTACTCGACCGCCTCCCGGAGTTCGAGGCACTCGGCTGCCCGATTCTGGTGGGCCACTCCCACAAGTCGCTGTTCGGGCTTGTCGGGCAGGAGGCGGGCGACTGTCTGGAGGCGACCATCGCCGGAACGACGCTAGCGGCCGAGCGGGGGGCTGACATCGTTCGTGTCCACGATGTCCCAGAGAACGTTGTCGCCGTTCGCGTCGCCGAGGCAGCCCGCGATCCACAGAAGTTCGAGGACTGATTCTGACTGCTAAACAGGCGGCCGGATAATCGCCAGACGTGACCGACAACCCAAATATTTGGCCACCATTTTTATATTTCTCAATGGTGAGAATCAGGGGCGAACATATAACCCCTATGTCGGTTGACTCTTCTCCATGGCATTCCAGAGCGAGAGTACGGGCTCTCGGAAACGTATCACTGAATCTGATAGGTCTGGCGTCGACGGCGAGACACTGACCGATCGTATCGGACTGGACGCTGGGGAGATACGCTGGCGGAAGGATTTTACTGGATTTGACGAGTCTGACGCCGACAATCTCACCGCGATGGCAGATGAGACGAACGCCCGGGCGGAATCTGTCGTCGACGACTTCTACGATCACCTCCAGTCGTTCGACGAGACTGTCGAGATTTTTGGGCGGTCCACCAAGTCAGTCGACCAGCTCAAAAACACACAGTCGCAGTACCTCCGGGACCTCGTCGCCGGGACCTACGACAAACAGTACTTCGAGAACCGGGCCCGTATCGGGAAGATTCACGATATGCTCGACCTCGGCCCGAAGATCTATCTCGGGGCCTACACCATCTATTTCGAACACTTCTTGCGGACCATCGTCGAAGACCTGCAATCGGGCGACGCTGCCCGGGACGAGGCCCTCGAAGAAATGCAGTCGCGGGCGCTGTCAGTGTTCAAACTGCTCAACCTCGACCAGCAGGTCGCGATGGACACTTACATCGACTCCTACAGCCAGCGTCTGGAATCGGCAATCGATGACCAGCAGACGCTGATGCAAGACGTCGAAAGCGGACTGCAGGAGCCTATCGACGAACTGAGCACCTCCGCCGAGGAGGTCGCCCAGACGAACAAGCAGATTAACGCCGCCGCCGAGAGTCAGTCCGAGTCGATGGACGAAGTGGCGGGCGAGGTCGCGGATATGAGCGCGACAATCGAAGAGATTGCCTCGACCGCCGAGGAAGTCGCGAGTACCAGCACATCGGCCGAGCAGAAAGCTGAGCGCGGGAACGAAGCCGCACAGCAGGCCGCGGCCATGATGAACGATGTCGACGACGCCGTCGATACGGTGTCGGCTGACATCGCGGGCTTACAGGAGCAGGCCGACGAGATCGACGACATCGTCGAAGTAATAAACGACATCGCGGACCAGACCAACATGCTCGCGCTGAACGCCTCCATCGAGGCCGCACGCGCTGGCGAAGCGGGCGACGGGTTCGCCGTCGTCGCCGACGAAATCAAAACGCTCGCTGGGGACTCACAGGAACACGCGAACCAGATCGAAGACACCGTCACGGAGATTCAGGACGAGACCGTCGACGCCGTCGAGAGCCTCGAAACTGTGACCGAGCAGGTGACAGAGGGCATCGATCAGGTCGAGACGGCAGCCGAACAACTCGAAGAGATTGTTTCGGCAGTCAACGAGGCATCACAGGGAATACGGGAAGTATCGGCCGCGACCGACGACCAAGCGGCGTCGACCGAGGAAGTCGCCAGCATGATCGACGAACTGTCGAGCGGTATCGACGAGATGTCGGCACAGCTTGACGACCTCGCAGCGACGAACGAACGGCAGACGGAGAAGATTCAGGACGTGGCCGAAACCGCGCGTCGACTCGACACAGATACGGCGTAACTTCGATTATACGCCGGAAGTTCAATCGCTGGCCAGCCGTGTATGCGGGGACGAGCCCGGAGTGTCCCCGCTCACACACCACCCAAAAACCTATTCCGGACAGTCGAGAGCACCGCGTATGAACCGACGCGACATCGTCCGCGACGGCTACGACGATATCGCCGCGACCTACGCAGCCGAGCGTGACGGCGAGGGTCGCGAGCGCGGTCTGGTCGCGGGCCTCGCGGATCGGCTGCCTGCCGAGAGTCGGGTCCTCGATGCCGGTTGTGGCGCAGGGACGCCTGCGATGGACGTTCTCGCAACCGATCACACCGTCACGGGGCTGGATATCTCTCGCGAGCAGCTACAGATGGCAGGCGAGCGGCTCCCCGGATCGCGGCTCTGTCAGGGAGATCTGGCAGCGCTGCCGTTCCCGGCAGACACGTTCGATGCGGTCGTCTCACTGCACGCGGTCATCCACGTCCCGCGAGCGGAACACGCCGCCGTCTTCGCCGAGTTCGAGCGCGTGCTCGAACCGGGCGGTCGATTACTGGCCGCGCTGGGCAACGAACAATGGGAAGGCAACAACGAGGACTGGCTGGAAACCGAGACCGAGATGGCCTGGAGCTTTCACGGCCGCGAGCGCAATCGCGAGCTACTGACCGAGGCCGGCTTCTCAATCACCGATGTCGAGACCGTCGACGACGAACTCGGTGGGGTGTTCGCGTTTTTCCGGGCGCGAGCGTAGCCCCTCGCCTGCTCACTCCGTCTTCGCCGGCGGCTCGACGGCCTCGGCTTCTGTCTCGGTCACACGGATGCCCTTCGAGGCGAGGTGGCGCATCTGCCGGCGGACGAAGTCTTCCTCCGTCGTCCCTCGCGTCGCGAGAATGACCATCCGGGCGTCACCAGCTGGGCGCATCGTCCGCCCGGCCCGCTGTGCGCCCTGTCTACGAGACCCGCCCAGACCAGAAGCGACGAGCGCGAGTTCGGCGTCCGGCAGGTCGATCCCCTCGTCGCCGACGCGGGAGACGACCAGCGTGTTCAGTTCGCCACGGCGGAACTCGTCGAACAGCTTCTCCCGGCGGGCGTGTGGCGTCTCGCCGCTGATAAACGGCGCATCGATGGCCTCGCTGATGGCTTCACCCTGGTCGAGGTACTCGATGAACACCAGCGCCTTCGCGGCGGGGTTCTCGGCCAGCGCGTAGCGTATCTCGTCGATTTTCCCGGTGTTGCTGGCGGCGACCTGTCGTCGGTCGTGGCCCGACGTGGAACTGTACTCGGACTGTTCGGTTTCGTTCCCCCACGGCACGAGGCGGATTTCGACCTCCGGTTCGGCGACGTAGCCCTCGTCGAACAGTTTGCCCCAGTCCGTGCCGATTGGCGGGCCGATGAGCGTGAATATCTCCTCTTCGTCGTCGCTCTCTCTGGTCGGTGTGGCGGTCAGCCCCAACCGGTGTTTGGTCTGGAGGTCCGCGCTCCGGCGGTGAATCGGCGAGGGGACGTGGTGGACCTCGTCGAAGACGATGAGGCCCCACTTGCGCTGGTCGAACAGCTTCCGGTGCCGGTCCATCCCCGCGGTCCGGTAAGTGGCGATGGTGACCGGCCGAATGCTCTTTTCACCGCCGTGGTACTCGCCGATATCGTCGTCAGTCAGCGAGGTGTGCCGGACCAGTTCGTCGTGCCACTGGGTCGCGAGTTCCCGCGAGGGGACGAGAATCAGCGTTTCGCCGCTGATAGCGGCCATCGCGCCCATCGCAGCGACGGTCTTGCCCGACCCGGGCGGGCCGACGAACACGCCCGAGCCCTGCTCGGTGAACCGCTCGACCCAGTCCTGCTGGTAGTCCCGCAGGCGCAGGCGCAGATCCATCTCGATGGCGTCGCCCGTTTCGAGGTCGCGGTCGTCCCGGACCGGATAGCCTGCCTCGTACAGCGTGCGCTTGATTTCGGCGGTCGCGTCCTCGTTGACCCACGACTCGGAGTCCGAGATGGGGGCTCGGAGGTGGTCGTCGTCGAGTTTCGGCCGGGCGACGTTGCCCATCAGGTCGTCGCTGTCGGCTTCGAGCACGACGTACCCGTCCTCGTGGGTCTTGAGGCGGAACTTCCGGGCGCGTTCCCACTGGCTCGTCACCCACTCTTCGAGGTGGGGCGAGCGCTCGCCCAGCACGTCCCGCATCGTCGCTAGCAGGTCCTCCAGAGATTCGTGCGGTGCGGCCCAGATGTCCTCCTCGCGGAGTTCGTACACGTAGCCGCCCGAGCGGTTGGTGTCCTGCAGGCGGGCGAACTGCGAGAGCTGTGCCCGCGTGAACTGGTCGGGGTGTTCGACAACGACCTCCCTGCGGTCGGGAAACAGGACCACGCGCTCTCGGTCGGTTACCTCGGCGATGTCCGTCGGATACCATACAGACTCGACCTCGGACACGTCCTGACGCTCGATGTCGCCGTCGTCGGCGAGACGCTCCAGTTCTGCCCGCGCCTCGTCGGGTGTCAGGTCCGTCTTTCGGGAGAACTCCGTCGCCGTCAGGTGCGGACGACCGACGGCGTCGATAGCGTCGTAGACGGCGTCGAGTTCGAGTTCCGTGGCGGAGTCCGAGTCGTCGTCTCGGTCGGCTGGCTCCTCAGCTGTCACTACTGATTGGAGGGTGTCGACGCTCAAACGGGTTTCGTCTGGACACTCACTGAGGCGGTTGCGAATACATACCTTAATATAGCGCCACCTAGACCTGCCGGCATGGTTGAGGGAATCGCGGCTGGACCGTGGTCGATCGTTCCCGCGCTCGTCGCCATCGGTCTCGCCTGGTACACCCGGGACGCGCTTATCGGGCTGTTCGTAGGCATCGTCATCACAGGCATGCTGGTCGGCGCATTACATCCTCAGGCTGTTGGGGTCCCGTTGGACCTGATCACCGCTGGCGGTGAGGTTGCGACCGTCCAGCCGCAGGCCGAGGACGGCAGTCCCTGGACGGTCGGCGTCGGTGGCATCGTACTCGGCGGTATCTTCGGGCTGAAGCTCGTTCCGGAGATCATCGCCACGGCCCCGCTGTTCGGGGAGTGGTACGTCAAGAACGTCCTGCTTGCCATCTTTGCCATCGGTGGGCTGATCGGGCTGATGATCCGAGCCGGGGCGATCCAGGGCGTGCTGGAGGCGCTGGTGGCGAGAGCCGACTCCGCCGCAGACGCCGAGAAGGCCGCGTTCCTGGCCGGTATCGCAATCCACATCGACGATTACTTCAACTGCCTCGTGGTCGGCTCGATGATGCGACCGTTGACCGACAAGTTCGACGTGTCACGGGCCAAGTTGGCCTACTACGTCGACTCGGCGGGGTCACCAGCGTCCAGGCTTGCGTTCTACTCGACGTGGGGGGCGGCGATGGTCGGCTTCATCGGGGGCGGCCTCGTCGAGGCACAGCGGCAGGGAACGCTGCCGTCCGGGATGACGAACTTCGTGAACACTGGCGGTGATCAGGTCACCGCGGCGACCGGGGCTGTCTGGCCGCTGTTTTTCAACACGCTGTTTACCGGCTTCTATTCGTGGATCGCGCTCGGCCTCGCTGGCCTCGTCGCGTGGCAAGTCGTGCCAAACATCTACGGGATGGGAACCGAAGAGTCCCGGGCGAGAAACGAAGGGAAGGTCGTCGGCGACGACGCTGACCCGATGATTTCCGCGGAGATGGACGAATACGAGGTGTCCGAAACCGCCACGCCGGACTGGCGGAACTTCGCCTGGCCGATCCTCACGATGATTGTCGTCGGCCTCGGTGCGATGTTCTGGCGGGCCAGCCCCGTCATCTACGTCAAGGGGAAGGAAGGGATGGGGGCCACGCTGCTCCAGCTCGGCAGTTGGCAGCTAATCACGCCGCCGAGCGGGCCGTGGGCATTCAACATCGGGGGCGTCCAGTTGGGTCTCGCCTCGTTCTCCGCGCTCATCGTCGGCTTCCTGCTGTATCGATGGAAGGGCGACATCCCGTCCAACGACGACGCGACCGATGCGATGATGGTCGGCTTCAAGGGCATCCTCCTCGCGGCTGTCATCCTGATGTTCGCCAGTTCCATCCAGAACGCGGTGACGATACTCGGTGTCTCGTCGTTCGTGACGAACGTCTTCGGCGGCGTGCCGGCGTTCATCATCCCAGTCGGCGTCTTCCTCGTGACCTCCTTTGTCAGCTTCTCAGACGGGTCGTCGTGGTCGACCTACGGCATCATGTTCCCCATCGCCATCCCGCTGGCGTTCTCGACGGGCGCGAACCTCCCGCTCGTGCTCGGCGCGGTGTTCAGTGGCGGCATCTTCGGTGACCATACCTCGCCCATCAGCGACACGACCGTCTTAGCGTCGTCGACCAGCGGAAGCGATCATATGGTCCACGTCAGGAGTCAAGCGCCCTACGCTATCATGGCAGCAGGTATCGCAGCCGTGCTGTTCCTCGTGTTCGGGCTGGTGCTCCCCGAAGGGTTCCGCGTCATCCCGTACTGACTGACGGCGCGTTTCTGCTCGCCGTCAGTGCGTCTGAGCACCGTGTCGATCAGAATAGACCGATACTCTCGATTCGCTTCTCGTAGAGGTCTTCGTACTCCGCCCGGACCTGTGCGTGGTCGAACTCGGCGAAGGACTCGTCGACGGTCCGGCGCTCGAAACTGGCCGATTCGGTGATTTTGTCGGCGATCTCCTGCGGGTTCGTCACTCGGAACGCACGGTCGCGCTGTTCGATGAGTTCGTGAGCAGACGACTCGGCCTGGTACTCCACGATGCCGATACAGCCACAGGCCATCGCCCAGAGGAGGTCCGTGGCGAAGCACTCCCGGAACGCTGTCTGGACAAACACGTGCGCGCCCTTGTAAATCGAGACGCGCTCTTCGGTGTCGCACGCACCGACGAAGGTCACGCGGTCGTCAATGCGAAGGTCGGCAGCCTCCTGTTCGTAGTACTCCCGTTCCGGACCGTCGCCGATGATCGTCGCCGACCAGCCCTTCTGTCTAAGTTCCGCCAGCCCGAGCAGTAGCGACTCGACGTTCGCGCTGCCGTCCAGTCGGTGGGCGTACACCACGTCGATCTCTTCGTCGACGTCAGCCTCTCTAACGAGGTCCATGTCGATGCTCTGTGGGAGTATCGCAGTCTGGTCCGCCGTCGCTCCCCGTTCGCGGACCCGCGTACGGACGAGTTCAGATGGTGTGACGAGGCAGTCCGAGGCCCGGAGCGCGAGGTCGGCGCGGCGACTCTCGGGTACGTCCTCGTCCCCGTACCACTCCGTGAGAAGCGGCGCTCGCGAAAGCGTTGCGCCGGCCTTGGCCGCGAGCGCGACCGACGCCGGCGTCGGGTGGACGTGGACGACATCCGGTCGGAATCGCGCGAGCATGACTGGCAGGCGGACACAGAACGACGGCACAGTCGGCGAGACGGTGACGGCGCGGTACGTGATGCCGTCGCGCTCGCGCTGGTTGTCGAACCCTGGCCACCACTGCGAACAGAACACGGTCACGTCGTGGCCGGCAGCGGCGAGTTCGGTAGCCACTCGCTCCAGTCGGGTCCGGCCCACTGTGTCCCGGTACTGACTCGTCTCCATGGCGACGACCGCGACACGCATACAGGGGCGACGACGTGGCCGCTCAAAAATCCACCCGTTCGCGGTTGACGGCGGTAGACGGCAGGTCGACGCTCCAGAACGCTGTCGTTCGGCTGGAGGTTTATTACAGCAACTCCGCAATGTGTCGGTGTATGAGCGATGAAGACGACCTCCGTGCGGAGGTACGGGACCTCCGCGCCGAGGTCGATGCCCTCCACACACGCATCGCCGCCCTTGAGTCGGAGCTAAACACCGACCCGCCGCCGTCAATCGAGGCTGAAACTGCCGGCACAGTAGTCGGGTCGGACACGGCGACTCCCGAATCGGAGTCCGGGGATGGTTCGGAGCCAGGGACAGAGACCCGCGAGACAGCTGCCGGCAACGCACCGGCCGACGAACGGAACTGGGAGCGCAACATCGGGATGAAGTGGCTCGGCGGGGTCGGCAGCCTCGCGCTGGTGGTCGGCGTCGTCTTCTTCATTCGGATGGCCATCGAGGCGGGCTACCTCGGCCCGCTCGGGCGTGTACTCACCGGCACGGCAGGTGGGCTCATACTGCTCGCTGGCGGCCGGTACGCCGCCGAGGCACAGGGCTACAGCCGGTGGGGACGACTCGTCGCCGGGACTGGCCTCGCAATCGCGTATTTCAGCGTCTACGCAGCCTACGGCTTCGAGTCGTACCGCGCTGCCATCGGAGCGCCACTGTGGGCGGTGCTGCTGGTCTTGACAGCTCTCGTGGCCGCCACCGCGGCGCTCTCGGTCCGGGACCACGCACCGGCTGTCGCCGGCGAGGCGTTCCTGCTGGGATACGTCACTGCCTACGTCGGACTCGACGCCGGTTCCTTCGTCGTCTCGCCGGCCTACGTCGTGCTTCTCACGGCCGGGCTCGTGACCATCGCCGCTGTCCGCCCGTGGAGCCGGCTCGTCCTCGGCAGCGTCCTCCCGGCCTACGTGCTCCACGTCGCCTGGACGAACAGGCTGGAGCCACCCGACACGGTCGCCGCCGTCGTCCTCGCCGCAACGTTCGCTGTCTACGCCGCTGGTGTGTACGTACTCCGTGCGAGCGACCGAACGGACCGGTGGCACCGCCGACTGGTGGAAGCGACGACCGCGTCCAATGCCGTGTTCGCCGCGATCCTACTGGAAAGCGTCGTTCGTCGCCTTCTCCCGACGGCACCGGACGGAGTAGCTGTCGGCGCAGTCGGACTCGCCCTCGGCGGTATCTACGCCGTCACGGAGTCACGCCTGAGACAGCAAAACAGCGCCGCTGGGGTGCTTGCCGTCGTTCTACTCGCGATCAGTGTCATCCTCGCGGCCGACCCGTTCGCCGAAACCGTCGGCCTCCTCGTCTTGCTCTGTGGAGCGCTGGCGCTTGGAACCAGTCGCGATGCGGGAGCGGTTCGCATCGGCGGGCACCTCGTCGCTGTCGGAACCGTCGCCAAACTGCTCGCCGTGGACGCGACCAGATTACCGGCGTTCTCGCTTGCGACCGTGACGGGACGGCCGGCCGCCTACCTGCTGGGAATCGCGGTTTTCTACGTGCTCGGTCGATGGTTTGGCGGCGCATCGACGACGGTACCCGGCATTGACCGCGAACTCCCGGTGGCCGCTCCGTACGCCTGGACCGCGACCGGACTCGCAGTGGTACTTCTGGGACTGGAGCTTTCGGGAGCGAGCCTGTCGGTTGCCTGGGCAGTGCTGGGGCTCGCATTCGTCGGGGTCGGCCTTGCGCTGGACGACCGCGGTCGCCGGCTTCAGGGCGTCGTCGTCCTCGGCCTGGTGACGACCAAGGTGTTCCTTTACGACACGCGGGGGCTCGATACGCTCGCTCGAACCCTTTCGTTCCTCGTGCTTGGCGGTATTCTGCTCGTTGCCTCGTACGCGTACGCCCGCTGGCAGGGCGAAAAGCCGCTCCAGCGACTGTCTGGCTAGACCGCTGCACGGCACTGATTCGACCACGCGGCCGCCACAAAGGGTTTTGGCCATGCCTGCCCTCCCTCCCGTTGTGACCGCGTACGACCTCTCGCGCTATCTCAACGTCCGGAGCGCCTACGGTAGTTCGTTCGCGCCGGACGGGACGCTCGCTTTCCTGATGAACACGACCGGCGTCGCCCAGCTCTGGTCGCTTACCGAACCACAGGGCTGGCCCGAACAGTTGACGTTCTACGACGACACTGTGAGTTTCGTCGATTACTCGCCCGAGCGCCAGGAACTCGTCTTCGGCATGGACGAGGGCGGCAACGAGCGAGCGCAGCTATACCGGCTCGACGCGGACGGACACGTCCACGAACTCACCGGGATGCCCGACGCGAAACACCGCTGGGGCGGCTGGTCGCCCGACGGCGAGCGCTTCGCGTTCGCGTCGAACCGCCGCGACGAGGCTGTCTTCGACATCTACGTACAGGACCGCGACGCGACCGGTGACGACGCGGAACTGGTCTGGGAGGGCGACGGCTGGCTCTCGGTGGGCGGATTCTCGCCCGACGGCGAGCGCCTGCTGGTCAGCGAAGCCCACTCCAGTTTCGACCAGGACATCTACGTGCTGGACATCGACAACGGGGACCTCAGCCATCTCACGCCACATGAAGGGAAAGTCCGCTACACGAGCGCGTCGTGGGGGCCGGAGGGCGATGCAGTGTATCTCGTCACCGACGCCGAAAGCGACACGCTCGAACTGGCTCGCCTCTCGCTCGACGGCGACCTCGACATCGTCCGATCGGACGATCAGTGGAACATCGACGGCGTCGCGCTGGACAAGGACAGTGGCCGCCTCGTGTACTCGCGCAACGTCGACGGCTACAACGAACTCACCGTCGGCGAACTGACGGGGCCGACGACCATCGAGACATTCCCGACGCCGGACCTGCCGGGAGGGTTGGCTGGCGGCGTTTCCTGGGGACCCGACGCCGAGCGTTTCGCCGTCAGCGTCACCGGCCGGACGGTCAACACCAATGTGTTCGTCGTTGAGGCCGAAACCGGGGAGAGCGAGCAGTGGACGGCCGCCTCGACGGCCGGCATCCCGCGTGAGACGTTCATCGAGCCAGACGTCGTCAGATTCGACTCCTTCGATGGACGAGAAATTCCTGCGTTGTTCTCGCTGCCGGACGGTGCAGCTAACGAGAGCGGCACTGCCGGCGAGACGCCGGTCATCGTCGACATCCATGGCGGCCCGGAGAGCCAGCGGCGCCCGTCGTTCTCGGGGCTGACCCAGTACTTCCTCTCGCGAGGCTACGCCGTCTTCGAGCCGAACGTCCGCGGGTCGACCGGCTACGGGAAGGCTTACACGCACCTCGACGACGTCGAAAAGCGGATGGACTCGGTGAAAGACCTCCGGGCCGGTGTCGACTGGCTCCACGACCACCCGGCTGTCGACCCCGACCGAATCGTGGCGATGGGCGGGTCTTACGGCGGCTTCATGGTGCTTGCGGCCCTGACCGAGTACCCGGACCTCTGGGCGGCCGGCGTCGATGTGGTCGGCATCGCCAACTTCGTGACGTTTCTGGAGAACACCGGCGACTGGCGGCGCGAACTCCGCGAGGCCGAGTACGGATCCCTCGAAACGGACCGCGAGTTCCTCGAATCTATCTCACCTATCAACAACGTCGATCGCATCGACGCGCCGCTGTTCGTCCTCCACGGAGCCAACGACCCGCGTGTCCCGGTTGGCGAGGCCGAGCAAATTGCCGAGCAAGCGGCTGAGCAGGGCGTTCCCGTGGAGAAGCTCGTCTTCGACGACGAGGGCCACGGCATCAGCAAGCGGGAGAACCGCATCGAGGCGTACACCGCCGTCGTCGAGTTCCTCGACGAGCATGTCTGAGACATCCGGCCGAGTGCTGTGGCGGACGTGGATTACAGGGATCACAGCCGGCCCATAGGGCGGTTTCAAACTGTGAGAGCGTTCAGGCGGATTTATTACGCTGCCGAAGCACCGTTTCGTATGGAGATAGCCGAGCGCTCGCGAGCGCGGGTTCAGGAGCGCCTCGCCCGTCTCGAACAGGAGTTCGGCTCGACGCCGGTGGACCAGACCACCTTTTCGGTGGGTTCGGAGGCGTACCAGCGTGCTGTCGAGCGCTCACGGGAAGGACAGGTAGACGTCCACGCGTTCGTCCACAACGAGTCGGGCGACGTGTTGCTGAGCGACGCTGACGGGTCCTGGGAGATTCCTCAGGGCCAGACACAAGGGGGTGAGCGGCCGGCGGCAGCGGTCGAGCGGGTCGTCACCGAAACGGCCGGCGTCGCGTGTACGATTCGAGACGCGGTGCGGGCGACCATCTGTGGCGTGCGAAACGAGGCGGACCCGGACGCCGAGACGGTGTATCGGCTCAGCATCGTGTTCGACGCCGAAATCAACAGCGCCAAGCTCGACAGCGATGCTACCGAAACAGCCGACGGCGCTGACGCGTCGATCCGGTGGGACGACGCGAGCGATGTCGCGGTCGCAGAACTGGTTTAGATAACGCCGGTAACGGTCGCTGCTTCGATAGCCGCTTCTTCACTCATGCCGTCACCGAGCACTGTGTAGCGGTCGCGAATCTGGTGGGCCGAGGTCAGCGCTTCGATCACGGTTTCGTCGTCGATACCGAGTTCGTCTGCCGTTGTCGGTGCGCCGATGGCGGCCAGTGCATCTCTGGCGTCTTTCCACTTCCCTTTCTGGCCGCTGTGGAGGTATTCGGTCATGATCGAGCCGACACCGACCTGATGGCCGTGAAGCGCGCCGTCGGGGACGAGCCGGTCCAGTTGGTGAGAAAACAGGTGTTCCGCGCCGCTCGCCGGACGCGAGGAATCTGCGATGGACATCGCAACACCCGAAGAAACGAGCGCTTTCACGACGATCCAGGACGACTCCTCTAGCCCCTGTTTTATCGAGTCGGCACTCTCGACGAGCATCTCGGCAGTCATCTGAGAGAGTGCACCGGCGTACTCGGAGTAGTGGACGTTCTTGAGCCGGTGAGCGAGCTGCCAGTCCCGGACCGCGGTGTAGTTGGAGATGATGTCGGCACAGCCGGCGGTGGTCAGCCGCCAGGGGGCCTCCGCCAGCACCTCGGTGTCGGCGATGACGGCCAGTGGCGGCTCTGCGGCGACGCTGTGGCGCGTGTCACCTTCGGGAACTGAGCCGCGACCGGAGACGATACCGTCGTGGCTCGCGGCCGTCGGCACCGAGACGAATCCCAAACCCAAGTCGTCGGCCGCCATCTTCGTGATATCGATGGCCTTCCCGCCGCCGACGCCCAGCAGGAAGCCCGCGTCGATCTCCGACGCGTGGTCGATGACCTGCTGCACGGCGTCGAAACTGGCCTCATCGATGACGATTTCGGATGGGTCGTACCCCTCGTCCTCGAACTGTTCGACGACCCGCTTGCCGGCGACATCATGTGGCGTCGGACTGGAGACGACCAGCGGCCTGCCGGTCAGATGGAGTTCGCTCACGGCCTCGATTGTCCGGCCGAGGACCCCGTGCCCGACCACGACGTTCCGGGGCAGGCGGATCCAGGTGCGTTTCTCGAACATGGTTGCCTGTCTCCGGGCACGCGTGAAAACAGTTTAGGTGCGACGAAGGAGAAACAGGTGGCCTCACTCCGCGCTGGCGATGACGAACAGGTGGCGCGCCGCTGCAGATCGCTGCTATACTGTCAGGCGGTCGATGAGCGCTGCCTCCGTGTCACGGTCCGGTCCGAACTCCCGGCCGGTTCGGTCGTTCTCCCGATGCTCGGCGACAGTCACGGCCAGTGCCGTCTCGTGGGGCGTCGATGACCAGCCTAGGTCGCGGAGCTTCGCCGTCGACAGCAGATGTGGTGACTCGCGGTAGATGGGGAAATCATCGGGTTCCAGCCCCGCAGCCCCGAGTTCGCGCTCGCCGACCCCGATTGTTTCGACATCTGTCTCGTGTACGCCGGCGAGTAGGTCGACCCACTCCCGGAGCGTCGGCGCGTGCTCGTCGCCAACGTTGTAGGCCTCGCCGGCCGTCCCCCGCTCCGCGACGAGACGGAGCGCACTGGCCACGTCCTCGACGTAGACCATCTGCCACAGGCTGAGGCCGTCGCTGGGAACCACGATCCGGTCGTACTCGGCTACGCGGTCGACCCAGTAGGCGAAGCGCTCGGTGTAGTCGTGGGGGCCGTACACGACGGTCGGTCGGACGCTCATCGCCCGCACGCCGTCTTCGGCGGCGGCGAACACTTCGCGATCGCCTTCGGCTTTCCGGGGACCATAGGTCTCTGCGCTGTCAGTTGTGGCCTGCTCGGCAGTACAGCCTGCGAGCGGTGTCTCCCCCTCCCGCTTGGGTGTCCGTTCAGCGCCGTAGGCCGCACCGCTCGAAATATACACGTACGCGTCGACATCGGCGAACACGTCGGTCGCCACCCGGACATCCTCCGGGAAGTATGCCACACAGTCGACGACCACGTCCGGGTCGACCCGCTCACGAGCGGTTTCGAGTGTCTCCCGGTCGGTCCGGTCGCCCTCGATGTGGGCGACATCGGTGTCTGTGAACGGATTCTGACGCTGTCCGCGGGTGAGCATCGTTACGTCGTAGCCTGCGTCGCGGAACTCGGTGACTGTGTGCCGACCGATGAACCGACCGCCGCCGATGACGAGGACACTGTCCATACGCCGTGCTCGGACGGGACCAGCAAAACAGTGTGGCTCACCGACAGCGTCTGCCGCGGTCCAACAGTTGACACCGAGTGTTTACCGAGGTGGCATGACGACCGACACCCCATCATCAGAACGGGCGATAGAGTCGGCAGTGTACGGTGTAGGACGACATCTCAGGGGGCAGATATTTTTACGTAGTCGGGCAGTAACAGATGCAGTGACAGGTAAGTTGCGTGCTGTCTCTTCAGTTATTTCGGTTATCCTCCTCGTGGCGGTAACTGTCGTTCTCGCAGCAGTGCTGTCAGTGGCGACGCTCGGCCTCGCGGAGAACCTGGATGACACAGCGCCTGTGATCAGCCAATCAGACGGTGAGTTCGCCCCGCAGAATGGGTTCGACGGGGGCATCGTCCGTATCAGGCACGTTGCTGGAGATATCGTCCGCGTCTCCGAGATTGAGGTGGCCGTCAGTGCTGACTGTGGCGGCGATGGGACTGAAAAGCACGGGCGGTTAGTCAATCTCCCAGTGAAATCCGATGACCGGCCACAGAGCGACAACATCGAGGGCGATGACATCTTTGATGAGAGCACTGGCTCGCTTACAGAGCGCGGTGCTGATGATACCGGGGCTCTGGTTATAGACGAGTTCCGCCCCGGAGATGTGATTGTCTTCCGGATAGCGGGCGGGGACTGTGACTTGCAGCCGGGCGACACAGTGACCGTCCGAGTCGTGCACACCCCGTCAAACGCGGTTATTATCCAGCAGCAACTAACTGCGTGACTCGACAGGTACGCTGTGTCCCGATATCGATCTGCCACTGCGCAAGACCGGTAGCCATTTTTGACGAACGGCGGGGCGGAAAAAACGAACGAGGCGTACCCTCGTGTCTGCGATCAGTTGCCGGCCGTCGCGTTCGTTACGTTCGTCGAGAACCCAGTATCGGCGCTGGAAGTATTTCCGCCGCTGCTTCGGCCAGTCTGCAGGATGATGGGCGTTCCTTCGTCGTCAGTCGCCAGAATTACCTTATCCGAATCGTCGATGCTCTGGACGTACTGCTGTTTCAGCACCACCGGGTTGTCCCGAAGCGCCTCACCGCGAATCTCGATGACTCGGGCGTCGGCTTCGGCCTGAATCTCCTGCCGTTCCTTGTCGCGTTCAGCCTGTTGAATCTCGAATTTCTTTTCTTCGACACGTTGCTTTGCGATTTCCTTGTCGTTGAGCGCCTGGTCGTACGAGTCCGGGAGGTCAACGGTCCGAACCTGTACCTCTTCGAGGACGAGCGCTTCGCCCTCGAACGCAGATTCGAGTTTCTGCTGTGCTGCCTCGCCGAGTCGCTCGCGGCCGTCGTTGGTGTATATCTCGCTCGTCTGGATACCTGCGGCCTCATCACGGAGCTGCGACCGGACGGACGGTCGGATAAGTCGCTCCTCCGCCTGGCCGACGGTCCGCCATTCAGTGACGAATCCTGATGCGTCTGATTCTTGGATCTTGTACCGGACGGTGATGTCGATGTCGACCGTCGTCCCATTGATCGTCTGGACGGTCACCGCATCGGCTTGTGACGGTCTGTCGCCTTCGCCCTCTGTGTTGGCCATGGTGTAGGTCCGTGGCCGGATTTCCACGTCCTGAACCGAATCCTTGACTGGCACGATGATGTGTGCGCCCGGCTGGAGTTGATCGCCGGTTACCGCGCCGAACGATTTCTGGACACCGACGTGGCCTTCGGGGACCTGATGGTAGCCACCAAACAGGGCTATTGCGACGGCGAGGGCGACAACGACACTGACCGCAATGCGGAGACCTCGGCCGACATCGATGTCGATATCCGATCCAGAATCGGGGTCAGGTCCGGGAATGTCACTCATGCTGTGCTCCGATGCGATACGACAGTTGGTTGTACGGGGACCATGTCCAGCACTTTGGCCCGACAGCTATAGGACCAGCGGTTGATTGGCACAGTGTCGCATCACAGCTACCAGAACTCATTCGATTGTAGTCGCAAAGAAGCGGGCTGTGACCGACAACGTCTACAAAAACGTGGAATAACGGCGCTTCAGTCGTCTGTCGAGGCGGCGAAGTCAGCCTCGGCGGCTTCGGCACTCGGCGCGGCCTTGGCCGGTGGCTCGTTGCGCACGTCGTCGCGCTCGCGGTCGGCGATGACCTCGGCGTAGGCGTCGGGCATCACCTTCGTGAAGTTCTCAACTTCGGTGTCCCAGTCTTCGAGCAGCTCGGCCGCCCGGTCGGAGTCGGTGTAGGCCGCGTGGTTCTCAACGAGTCGGGTGATCATCTGGCGGTCCTTCCCTTCGAGCGTATCGGCCAGTGACACCATGCCGGTGTTTGCCTTTGCTTCGAACTCGCCGTCGGGGTCGTAGACGTAGGCGACGCCGCCGGACATCCCGGCCGCGAAGTTCTTGCCTGTCTCGCCCAGCACGACGATCGCACCGCCAGTCATGTACTCGCAGCCGTGGTCGCCGACGCCCTCGACGACGCCCTTGACGCCGGAATTGCGGACGGCGAAGCGCTCGCCGGCCATGCCGTTGACGTAGGCCTCGCCCTGGGTCGCGCCGTACAGCGCGACGTTGCCGATGACGATGTTCTCCATCGGATCGAAGGAAGCCTGGTCCGGCGTGTTCACGACGAGCTTCCCGCCGGAGAGGCCCTTGCCGACGTAGTCGTTGGCCGTCCCGGTCAGTTCCATCGTCACGCCCTGTGCGAGGAACGCGCCGAAAGACTGGCCGGCCGTGCCATCGAAGTCGACCCGGATAGTGTCGTCTGCGAGGCCGTCACTGGCGTGCTCGCGGGAGATACGGTTCGAGAGTGTTGCCCCGACCGCGCGGTCGACGTTGCTGATATCGGTGTCGATTGCGACCGGGTCACCGCTGTAGATGGCGTCCTCGGCGGCGTCGATGAGGTCCCAGTCGAGCTGTTCGTCGACCTCGTGGGTCTGCTCGCGCTGCTTGTAGCGGCCATCGTTGTCGGCCGGCTCGGCGATGACTGAGGAGAGGTCAAGCTTCTGGGCCTTGGGCTGGCTCACGTCGTCGCGCTGTGCCAGCACGCTCGGCCGGCCGACCATCTCGTCGATGGTCTCGAAGCCGAGTTCGGCCATGATCTCTCGCAGTTCCTGAGCCACGAACGTCATGTAGTTGATGACGTGCTGTGGCTCGCCGGGGAACCGCTCGCGGAGGTTCTCGTTCTGCGTGGCGATGCCGACCGGGCAGGTGTTCTCGTGGCACTGCCGGGCCATCACACAGCCGGAGGTGACCAGCGAGGCGGTCCCGAAGGTGTACCCCTCGGCACCGAGCAAGGCGGCGACAGCCACGTCGCGGCCGGTCTTCATGCCGCCGTCGGTCGTCACCTTGATGCGCGAGCGCAGGCCGGTCGCCCGGAGCATCTGGTTGGCCTCTGAAACACCGAGCTCCCATGGGAGGCCAGCGTTCTTGATGGAGGTCTTCGGCGACGCGCCGGTCCCGCCGTCGTGGCCCGAGATGTGGACCACGTCGGCGTTGGCCTTGGCGACGCCGGCCGCGATAGTCCCGATGCCATCCTCCGAGACCAGTTTGACGTTGATGTCGGCCTCGGGGTTCGCGGCCTTCAGGTCGTGGATGAGCTGCTTCAGGTCCTCGATAGAGTAGATATCGTGCAGCGGCGGCGGCGAGATGAGGCCGACGCCCGGCGTCGCGTACCGGACGTGAGCGATCATCTCGTTGACCTTCTTGCCGGGCAGGTGGCCGCCCTCGCCGGGCTTTGACCCCTGGGCCATCTTGATCTGGAGCTCGTCGGCCGACGCGAGGTAGTCGGAGGTGACACCGAAGCGGCCGGAGGCGACCTGCTTGGTCGTACACTCCTTCTCGGTGTCGAACCGCTCGGGCGGTTCGCCGCCTTCGCCGGTGTTAGCGTTGGCCCCGAGCCGGTTCATCGCGATGGCGTTGTTCTCGTGCATCTCGGGCGACAGCGACCCGAGAGACATCGCCGCCGTCTCGAAGCGCTCGACGATGTCCTCGACCGGCTCGACGTCCTCAATGGGGATGGACTCACGGTCGGAGTCGAATTCGAGCAGGCCGCGCAGCGTCTGGAGTTCCTCGTTCTGGTCGTTGACCAGTTCAGCGAACTCCTTGTACGTGTCGTAGTCACCCATGCGAACGGCCTGTTGGATCTTGCCGACCGTGTTGGGGTTCCACTGGTGGTGGATGCCGTTCGAGCGGAACTCGTACTCGCCCTGGCGGGGCATGTCGGGCTCCTCCTCGCTCCAGGCGACATCATGGCGCTGGGTGAGGTCGTCCTCGATTTCCTCGATGCCGATACCGTCGGTCCGGCAGGTCGTCCCCTCGAAGTACTCGGCGATGAAGTCCGAGGAGAGGCCGACGGCCTCGAAGATCTGGGCACCCTGATAGGACTCGACCGTGGAGATACCCATCTTGGCCATCGTCTTCAGCAGGCCGTCCTCAACGGCAGTGATGTAGGCATCGATGGCATCAGCCAGGTCCGCGCCGTCCGGTCCGGCCACCAGGTCCTCGATAGTCTGGTAGGCCAGGTACGGGTTGACGGCCCCGGCTCCGTAGCCGATGAGCGTCGCGAAGTGATGGACCGCACGCGGGTCAGCGGACTCGACGACGAGCCCGACGTGGTTGCGGAGACCGTTGCGGACGAGATGGTGGTGGATGCCACCGACGGCAAGGAGGCTCGGAATGGGCACGCGGCCTTCGCTGGCCGCACGGTCCGAGAGCACGAGAATGTCGTGTTCCCGTGCTGCGGCGTCGGCTTCGGCCCGCACGTCTTCGACGGCCTGGCGAAGGTCCCCGTCCTTCTCGTAGGTGATGTCGATGACCTTCGTGGACATGCCGTTGGCGTCCAGATCTTTGATCGACTGGGTCTCCTCGTCGGTGAGGATCGGCGAGTCCAGCACGAGCTGGCGAGCGTGGCCCTGGCTCTCGTCGAGGATGTTGCGCTGGTGGCCCAGCCGGGACTCCAGCGAGGTGACGAGTTCCTCGCGGATGTAGTCAAGCGGCGGATTCGTTACCTGAGCGAACAGCTGCTTGAAGTAGGTGAACAGCGGGCGGTTGAACTGCGAGAGCACCGACAGCGGCGTGTCGTCACCCATGGAGCCGACGGGGTCTTTCCCCTTCTCGGCCATCGGCTCGATGAGGTGGTCGACCTCATCGTACGTGTAGCCGTACATCGCCTGATGGCTCCGGAGTGCGTCCGCAGGGTCCCGGGGTGCGTTGTCTTCGCGGTCGGCGACCTCGTCGATGTCAACCTGTTCTTCGGCGACCCACTCACCGTACTTGTCGTCAGTGATGTCATCGAACACTTCCGCGTCAGGGATAACACGTCCCTCTTCGGGGTCGGCGAGGAAACACTGTCCGGGCTGGAGACGCCCGCGCTCCTGAATCTCGCTGGCGTCGTGCTCCAGCGCACCGGCTTCAGAGGACATCACGAGCGTGTTGTCCTCAAGCACGTCGTAGCGGCACGGGCGGAGGCCGTTCCGGTCCAGCACGGCACCGATGCGGTCGCCGTCAGTGGCTGCGACGAGCGCCGGGCCGTCCCACGGTTCGACCAGCGAGGCGTGGTAATCGTAGAAGTCACGACGGTCACCGGTCACGTCGTTCATCTCGCCGCGCCAGGCCTCGGGGATAAGCATCCGGAGGGCGTGGGGGAGGTCGCGGCCGCCCTGGAGCAGGAGTTCGAGCGCGTTGTCGACGCTCGCGGTGTCAGATTGCTCGGGGTCGTCGATGATGGGCTTGATCTTCTCCAGATCGCCCTCGAACTCGTCGCTCTGGATGTCAGTTTCCCGAGCGCGCATCCAGTTGATGTTCCCCTGAATCGTGTTGAACTCGCCGTTGTGGATGACGCGACGATACGGATGGGCGAGGTGCCATGCGCCAAGCGTGTTCGTCGAGAACCGGGCGTGGACCATCGCGAACGTCGACTGCATCCGCTCGTCTTCGAGGTCTGGATAGTAGTCTTCGAGCTGTTCGGCCTTGAGCAGGCCTTTGTACACCACGACGTCGGTTGCGAGCGAAACGACGTAGAAGCGCTCGTGGCCCGGTGGCTTTTCCTCCTCAACAGTGTTTTCGAGCGACCGGCGGCCGATATAGAGCTGGTTCTCGAAGGCGTCGCCGGTCTTGCCCGTCGCGGAGGTGACGAAAAACTGGACGATGTCGGGCTCGGATTCGAGCGCCGTCGCGCCGAGGTCGCTGTTGTCTGTGGGAACGTCGCGCCAGGCCAGGACGTCCAGATCCTCCGCGGCGAGTTCCGTCTCGACGAGGTCTTTCAGACTCTCGGCAACCTCGTCGTCCTGCGGGAGAAAGAGCGTGCCGACGGCGTACTCGCCAGCGGGTGGCAGGTCGGCGTCGACTTCGGCGGCGAAAAACTCGTGTGGAATCTGGAGCATGATGCCCGCTCCGTCGCCCGTATCTTGCTCGGCACCCGTTGTCCCTCGATGTTCGAGGTTGTCGAGGAGTTCGAGTCCGTCCGATACAACCCAGTGGTCGCTGTCGCCGTCGAGGTCCATGACGACCCCGACACCACAGTTCGACCGTTCGTCCGTGGGATCTGCAAGCCCGGCGTCGCCTGCAGAGAGACCTGTCTGTCGCTCAACCATGTGTTTCACGACTGGGGATGCCACTATAAGAGGGTAATCCTAATGGTATTAGTGTTGTTTAACCCCACATTAGGGAGTATATATTTGTCACGATTGTTTGAACTGTATCACCATTTATAAATAATCGTACCGAGGCTGGCGGTTTACATCGTGTTCAGCCGAGCACGGGTGCAGATGACTGCTCGATACCCGAAACGTACGCCGTCATGTCAGTTGTCGTCAACATTCCGACCACTCCTTCCGTTTCGTCGACGACAGGAAGGTGGTGGACACTGTGGTCCAGCATTACGCTTGCGGCCGCCTCGATGGGGTCGTTTGCCGTTACCGTAACCAAGTCCGTCGTCATGAATTCGGACACGTCTAACCCCGCCGTATCGCCTCCTTCTGCGGCGATTTCGACGAAGTCTGTGGAGGTGAGAATCCCCAGCAACGCTCCGTTAGGGTCGACGACGACAACGGAGCTAATGTTCTCGTCAAGCATCCGCTTGGCGACCGCTTTCGCGTTCGCATCGGCGGCAACAGTGGTGACAGGCGATGACATAATTCGTCCGACAAACACGTCGTCCATGACAGCTGATAACATAGGCCGAGATATAACCGTGTTGGTTCCGGATATCTATCCATTTCACTTGCTGGGAAATATATAAGGTCATAATATTCGTCACTCGCTGCGACGGATGTACCCACTCAACTAATCGCCCGCTGTCTCCGACACCCACTCCAACTGATCGTTTGCATCAGGGCTGTTGATCCTCCGCTGCTGTCATGTACTGTCTGAAGTGCTACATTTCCCACGACGGTATCTGTTCGCCGTTTGGCGTTTGTATGACTGTAGTCTGACGGCTATTTATATACATAGGGACAGCAGAAAGTATCGGGGGCACGGAGGAAAATGTCACACGCTCCCCGACCCCATCCTTCCTTCAGATTGCTGGCTGTACCTTTGTGAAGACACACACTCCCTCAGCGGTAGCAATGTGCTTCACGGCAGCATCAGCCGGCAGTTATCTATGCAAGCTCTTCGTATATGAATTAAACCATGTCTGGTCATGGCCCCAGCGTCGCCATCGCCTGTCAGGGCGGCGGCAGCCACAGCGCGTTTACCGCCGGTGCGCTGCAACAACTCCTACCAGCGGTCAACGCCGAGTACAATCTCGTAGGGTTGAGTGGCACCTCAGGCGGCGCTCTCTGTGCAGTCACGGCCTGGTACGGCCTGCTCAGTGAGGGCCCCGACTATGCCGGGGCGCTACTGGAGGAGGTCTGGTGTGATGTCGCCGCGACGACGCCACCCTCGTTCCTGCTGAACGAATCTCTCGTGTGGCACAAGCGACTGCAGAACCGGATGCTCCCCGTGGCTGATATCTCGCCCTACGCGGCATCGGGCGCTGTCGGCCACGACTGGTACCTGTCGCTGCTTGACCGCCACATCGCGTTCGAGGAGTTCGACAGCCTCGCCGAGGAGGCCCCGCCACACGTGACCGTCGGCACAGTCAACGTCAACAACGGCGTGTTCGAGACGTTCACCGACGCTGCCATCACACCGAAGGCGGTGCTGGCCTCGGCTGCGTTCCCGCTGCTGTACAAAGCCGTCGAGCTGAACGGCCACTGGCACTGGGACGGCCTGTTCTCACAGAACCCGCCGATTCGGGAGTTCCTGACCGGCGACCGGCCGAAACCGGACGAGATCTGGGTCATCCAGATCGAGCCACAGACTCGCGACGATCGCCCAACATCGCTGGCAGAGATCACCGACCGCCGGCAGGAGCTGTCCGGGAATCTCTCGCTGAATCAGGAGCTGTTCTTCGTCCGGAAAGTCAACGACTGGGTCGAAAAGGGGTATCTCCCGGACGATTTCAAACACGTGGAGATACGGCGACTGCAACTCGATGAAAAGCTGACAGCAGCCTCGAAACGCGACCGCGACCTCCGGTTCATCGAGGACCTCATGGAAACGGGCCGAGCCGAAGCGGACGCGTTTCTGGAGCGGGTGCCGGAGGACGTAACCGAACCACCTGATCAGTAGCTCTTCGCGAAGTACGCCGTCTCCTCGGCGTCCTCGCCACAGATGGCGCAGTCGTCGTGGATTGGCTCCTCGTCGCGGTCGAGGGGCACCATCACGATTTCGGCCGCAATCGCGTCCTTGATCGGCTCCTCGCAGTCCTCGTCGCCACACCAGCCACACTTCACGTAGCCGCCGTGCTGGCCGATGGTACCAAGGATTTCCTCGCGGGACTCAGCCTCACGGATTTCGCCCTCCAGCGTCTCCTCGGCGTCGGCGTATAGCTTGGCGTGGACAGTGTCGAGGTGGTCGGTGACGGTGTCAGCGATGCCGTCGCGGTCGACGGTCTCCGTCTCGCCGTCGGGTCGGTGGACCAGCGTGGCCTCTCCGTCCTCGACCTCGTGGGGGCCGATTTCGACCCGGAGAGGAACGCCGTGGAGTTCGTGTTCGTTGTACTTGAAGCCGGGATTGCGGTGTTCGCGGTCGTCGAGTTCGACGCGGACGCCGTCCTCGTCAAGTTCGGCGGCGAGGTCGGCGGCGTAGTCGATGACTTCGTCCTTGTTGTCCTCCTGCCAGATCGGCACGACGACGACCTGATCGGGCGCGAGTGCGGGCGGAAGGACGAGTCCCTGGTCGTCGGAGTGGGTCATGATGAGCGCACCCATCGCGCGCCAGGACAGTCCCCACGAGGTCGTGTGAGCGGTGTTCTCCTCCTCGTCGGCGTCGGCGTAGGTGATATCGAACGCCTCACCGAAGGAGGTCCCGAGGTAGTGGGAGGTAGCGGCCTGCACGGTCTTGCCGTCGGGCATCAGCGTCTCGATGGTGGTCGTCGTGTGCGCGCCGGGGAACTTATCATGAGGAGGCTTGCGTCCCTTCAGCGGCGGCATCGCCATGACCTCCTCGTAGAGGCGGGCGTACTGGTCCAGACGGGTCATCGTCTCCTCCCACGCGCCGTCCTCGTCGGCGTGGGCGGTGTGACCCTCCTGCCAGAGGAACTCCTTGGTGCGGAAGAACGGCTTCGTCTCCGTTGCTTCCCACCGGACGACCGAGCACCACTGGTTCAGTCGCATTGGGAGGTCCCGGTGCGAGCGGGTCCACTGCGCCATGAATGGCGCGATAATGGACTCGCTGGTGGGCCGAACCGCGAGACGCTCTTCGAGTTCGTCGTGGCCGCCGTGGGTTACCCACGCCACCTCGGGGTCGAATCCTTCGACAACGTCTTTCTCCTTCTCCAGATAGCTCTCGGGAATGAACAACGGGAAGTAGGCGTTCTGGACGCCAGTGTTCTTGAACCAGCCGTCGAGGTTGTTCTGGATACGCTCCCAGATGGCGTAGCCACGTGGGCGCGTGACGATGAATCCGCCCATAGGGGCGTAGTCCGCGAGGCCGGCCTTCTGGACGACCTCGGCGTACCACTCGCCGGGTGAATGCTCCTTGCTCTCGGTGATGCCGAGTTCCTGCTCGCCACTCATTAAGTGTGTCGTAGCCCACGGCGCTAATAAACTCCCCGAAGGGTGGTGAACCGCTGGCACGCCGACCGCCCGTTCTGCGCCGGACTCTGCGGCAGCGGGATCACCGTCACCGCCTCACCCCTGTTCCGGCCGAACCGTGAGTTCGTCGCCGGGCTCCGGATCACCGAAGGCCGCCGCTGCGGAGCCGCCGCGCAGGAACAGCTCCTGATATGGGTCGCCCCCGCCCGCCGACCCCGGGACGATAGCGAGGGTCCTCTCTGGAACGGCTGACACGGCATCTCTGACAACGACCTCATGGGACTTGTCGTTGAGTTCGACAGTGACCGTTTCCGCTGCCGGGTCAAACTCCGAGGTCCGAATCGAGGTCTTGACGTTCCCGTAGCCGTCGACGTGACAGACGACGGACTCGGGCGGGGCCGGCACGTCATCGAGTGACCGCGCCGGGCCGAGCGACGAGTGATTCCCGTTCGCGATTTCGGCGACACGGCGCGGGAACACGTCCCGCGACCGGAACTGGCCGGTGTCGGCCGGCAGTTCGATCTCGCGGAACGTCGTGGCGTGGTCGGCGATAAACGAGAGGTTGTAGCCGGCGTCGACGGCGACGACGGGGACGCCGTTGTCCAGTTCGAGATAGCAGAGCGCCCCGCCGGTATCGGGCCGCTCGGGTGTCGATTCCGTTGTTCGCGGTGCCGTGTTCGAGTAAATCAGCAGGTCGTCGAACGACGGATTGTGGATGCCGAGCTGCGCGATCCAGAACCCCGTGGCGACCGTCGAGAACGGCTTGATCTCGGTCGATTGGACGGTCATCGTCGGGTCGGCGGCAGTGAGACGATGGACGACCTCTGAAAAGGCCGGGTCGGCCGGGCCGTAATCCGCGATGAGATGAACGAACGTGCTCATGTGAAGCTCCGGTCGCTACCACGTCGGTACGCCTGTATAATCTTGTGCCTTGGCAACAGGGCCTATGTTATCAAACACATCCGGCAGCACTGCCCGCTCAGGCCCCAATCGTCGTCAATGAGGCGATAGAGTCGGCAACACGGCGTTCCATCCCCGTCCCGGTGAACCCCGGTGCGGGGTCGACACCCTGCGCGTAGAATCCCTCCTCGCTCTCGACGAACTCGACACAGAGTGCGCGCGCACCGAAGCGGTCCAGTAACTCCCGGACGCGAGCCGCGAGTGTCACCTCGACGGTCTCCTCGCTGATGACGTGGTCCAGCCCGGACACTTCCGACCGGACCTGAATCGCACGCAGATGGGTTTCGCGGCCGTCGTTGACGGCGAAGTACTTGTACTCCACCGGCTCCTCCCGAACTTGGGCCTGGTAGAAATCGCCCTCGTCACGGTTCACCGGCATTCCGTCCCAAGAGTAGCGGGTCCGGGCGATGTAATCGCGATCCGGCTTCTCGAACCAGACGGACGGGACCTGACAGCCGACCTGCTCCAGCCCGTGCAGGGCGACGAGTCGGCAGGACAGCGCCGTCGTCGGCAAGAACCCGTTCCACGTCTCGATACCAGCCCTGTCGGCGTATCTGAGAGCGCTGAACGACTCGGGCCGGAGCGTCGTGTTGACGAGTGCGGCCAGCTCGTCGATATCGGCTTTGGCGACCGGGTTTCCGGGGCGGAGAAACTGGACATCAAACCCCCGGGCGGAGAGCCGCTCTGCGACGGCACCGAACACCGGGTGTTCAGGCTCGCAGATGAAGCCGATGCAGTCCATACCGCCACGTCTCAGCGGTCCGATAAAAAAGCCGCGCAAAACCGAACGACTGAGGCACCGTGGTTCCGAAGTGAGCGCCTAATGAAACCGCTCAGTATTGGGGGCCATCTCGGTGCCGGGGGCTGGGACATCGCCGCCGTCGTCGTCCTCTCCGCTGTGGCCGGGGCAGTCCTGTGTGGACTCGCCCTCGCCGCGTACCGTCAGCGCGGGACTCGTGCGTATCTGTTGATTGCGCTCGCACTTGCCGCGCTGTTCGCCCGGCCACTCATCGCGTTGTTGTCGGGGTTTTCAGTGGTTTCAGCACCGACCCACCATCTCCTCGAACACGCGCTCGATACCGTCTTTGTCGTCCTCGTCCTCGGCGCAGTGTACTACGCCCGCACAGTCGAGAAACGCCTCGACGAGGAGGGACTATGAGCGATACCAGATCACGGATTTACCGGCATATCGAGTCCCATCCCGGCGTCCACTTCCGAGAGCTGACACGGGCGCTGGACCTCGCGACGGGGCAGGTGCAGTACCACCTGGCCAGACTTGACCGCGTTCACAGCGAGTCGGTCAACGGGCGCACGCACTACTACACGTCGTCGTTTGACCCCTGGGAACGCCACGCCATCGCCTTTCTCCGTCGCGAGACAGCGAGAGACGCTCTCGTCATGCTCATAGAGTGCGAAGCCGCTCGCCCCAGCGAGGTGGCCGACCACCTCGATATCGCACGGAGTACGCTCGAACACCATCTCAGCGGGCTGGTCGAGCACGATATCGTCGAAAAGCGCCGGAGCGAGGGACGGGTGACGCTGGCGCTCTGTCGCCCGGACCTGACGGTCGAACTGCTCGCGGCGGTTGACCCCAAAGCCCCCGACCGCCTGTCGGATCGATTCACCCGGTTACTCGACCGCCTCTTCGAGAGCGGCTAGCTCGACTACCCGCGGACAGTGGCCGATTTCGAGTCCTGTACCACAACCCAATTGCACGGGCAGCCCATAGTGTGGGTGATGACTGAACGCGGGATTTCCCGACGCGAGTTCGCCAAGAGCGCCGTCGCCATCGGCGGCACCGCGGCGCTGGCCGCCTGTCTCGACCGCGGGTCAGGGACAGTCCCGGACGGAACCGACGATCCCTCGTCTCTCCCAGAGCGCCAGCACGCCTGGGACGCGTCGTTGGCGACAGACGACGCAGGGAACCACCGGCTGTCGCGCCACCATGTCCTCCTGTTGCTGGACTACACCGGCAACGGAACGCCGACTGATGCCGACCGCGAACAGGTCGAGACGGCGCTCCGGGACCTCGAACGGGCCTACGAGTGGAGCAACGATGGATTGCTGTTCACGCTGGGGTACAGTCCGGCCTACTTCGACCGCTTCGAGGCCGACGTAGCCGGCGTCGACCTCCCCGAGCCAATGGCGCTTGCCCCCTTCGAAGACCCCGAACTCGACACGCCCGACGCACTGCTGCACCTCGCAAGCGACGATGAGCGGGTCGTTATCGAGGCCGAAGAAGCATTGAAGGGCAATCAAGAGACGGCCAACGACCACGAGATGAGCGCGACCGTCGATGGCGTCCTCAGCGAGGTAGAGCGACGGACAGGATTCGTCGGGGCCGGGCTGCCCGCCGAGAACCAGGACGTCGACGGAGTTCCGGACTCCGAACCGGTCCCCGAAGAGGCCCCGCTGTTCATGGGATTCAAATCCGGGTTCAAGGAAAATCAGGCCTCCGAGGACCGAGTGACGGTCGACTCGGGACCGTTCGCCGGCGGCGCGACCCAGCACCTCTCGAAGATCCGGCTACAGCTCCAGCAGTGGTACGAACAGGACTCCCGGGACCAGCGCGTCTCAAAGATGTTCTGTCCGGCCCACGCCGCCGAAGATAAGGTCGAAGGCGTCGGCGAGAACCTCGGCACTGACAACGGTGCCGGCGAGTGCCCCGAAGACGTGGTCGACAGCGGCCGACGTGAGGGCGTCGTCGGCCACGCACAGAAGATGTCCCGCGTCAGGGAAGACGGGACGCCGACCATTCTCCGCCGGGACTTTGATTCGACCGACGGCGGTGAAGCGGGATTGCACTTCCTCTCGCTGCAGCGCTCTATCGCCGACTTCGTCGGAACGAAACAGGCGATGAACGGAACGGACGTCGCCAACGAATCCGCCGTCGGTCAGCGGGTGAACAACGGTATCCTCCAGTACATGACGGTCACGCGACGCGGGAACTACCTGCTCCCGCCGCGTGACCTGCGGGCACTCCCGCCGGCCGATCCGGCCTGAGGGCTCCGTTGTCGTCAGGATACTTGATCACGATTCTCGACCGACTCGCGAGCGAGGGCGTCAGCACTGACGCTGTAGCGATATGACTGGGTAAAGTAGTCGGATATCGGTCCTTCCGTCGCCGTCGACCCAACCGGCGGGTCAGTCGTCGAAGACCCGGTACAGGTGATGACGACATCGTACCCCCACGACCGCTCGGTGACGGTATCAACGCGGCAGGCGAGACTCATTTCGGTATATTCACCCTGCCACAGACCGTTGTAGACACTCCGGTACTGGTACTCGTACACGAACTTCCGGACAGAGGACTCGTTCAGTACTGTGGGCCGGTCGGGCCGTTCTTTCGGTCCGTCGTTGAACTCGACGGTCCCTGTCGGGGGAGCAACGGTTGTCGTTGCCTCCGGCGGGGTCGGTGACCCCGGCGACGGCGCGCCGAAGCAGCCTGCTGTCAGGACGACGACCCCGAGGACTGCAAGGCGAACAGATTGGGAGGGCACGTGCGAAAATGTACTGACCGGTGACAAGTGCCTTGTGCCGTCTAGATCCCGCCACGGCATTCGGCTATCGTACCAGAACGGTCTTTCAGATGAGGGCCCAAAGGCGGTCCATGAATCGACGACAGTTCCTCGCCAGTGCCGGTCTCGCCGGCACGACGATCCTGGCGGGGTGTGGTTCGCTGAGTTCCCAGTCGACACGCGCCCCACCGCTGGTCGAGAACCGCCCCGACGCCACGTACCGCCCAACCCACGCTGAAGGAATGGGGATGGCCGGAATGGCGCAAGCGGGCGAGTACATGGTCGGACTGAGCTACTCCTTTCCGCACCGCTTCTGGACGGTGACCGGAACGACGGCCGAAAAGGTCGACATCCGGAGCGAGGACAGCGTTCACCTGATGGCGACCGTCTGGGACCCCGAGACGGAGATGGTCCTCCCGGTGTCAGCCGGGCTGTCAATCACCGTCGAGCGCGACGGCGAGACAGTCGCCGACAAGTCCCCGTGGCCGATGATCTCCCAGAACATGGGGTTTCACTACGGCGACAACTACGCACTCGACGGCGACGGCGTCTATCAACTCTCGGTCCGCGTCAACGGCATGGGCGAGCGCCGGCTGGGGGCCTTCGACGGTCGGTTCGGCGAGGCCGGCGAGGCAACGGTCGAATTTGACTTCGCACAGAGTACCCGCGACCAGCTCTCCTTCGAAGAGTTCCCGGACGCACAGGGCGAACGCGCGGCGATCGACCTGATGAACATGGACATGGTGCCGACCTCGCAGGTCCCCGAAGTATCGGCCCTGCCCGGAACGGTGCTCGGGACGGACAAGGGAAGCGACGGTGTCTACGCCGTCACCTGGCTGCAGGATGCCGCGTTCCTCGCCGACGATGAGTCGTATCTCGCCGTCTCGGCTCGGACGCCGTACAATCGCGTCCCCTTGCCGATGATGTCGCTGGACGGAACCGTAGACGCCGACGGTGAGACGGTGTTCCAGGACGCGCTAACCGCCGCCGTGCATCCCGAAATCGGCTATCACTACGGCGCAATCGTCGAGACAACAGCCCAAGAGCCGTCTGTTGGTGTTGAGATCGTTGCCCCGCCGCAGGTGTCTCGCCACGAGGGATACGAGACAGCGTTCCTGACGACGCCGTCGTTCTCGTTCTCTGGCGGCTAACCGCGATCAGTCAACCCACTCGACGTAGTCCGGGCACTCGTCGCACTCCACGCGGGTCGCCCATCTCTCACCGCGATCGTGGTTCAACGGTGCCACCTTGATCACGGTAACGTTCACTGAGCCGCATTTCGGACACTGTCCTGGAATTTTGGAGTTGGACATCGTATGGCTTCCTCTTGGTTACTATACACTTCTCAGTTGTCAGTAATGTTATTTTCCCCCTGAATGACAACCTGACCGGCAGCGTACAACTCATAGTACAGTCAACAACTCCTGTAGAACAGGACTGTCTGGTTGCAGTTCCGAGAGGCCACACAGTTAGGACAGTGGTAACTACCCAGTAGGGGGACGATAAGGAATGTCAACGGCCGCTCCCGGCACCATCCCAGATACTGCGGTGGACTGCAACACCACGCTTACGGCCCGTTTCCAGTCAGTCGAACCACTCGGTGTAATCGTGACAATCGCAGCACTCGGCGCGGATACTCCACTCGTCTCCACGCTCGTGAAAGGACGGTGCAACCCTGTGTATCCGGACAGCGACGACTCCACACTCTGGACACTGACTCGGAACCGGCTCACCAAACATGCATTGGTACTATCTGTAGAGTTACACCCCCATTTTTGTTTGATAGTCTTTTCCTAAAATAACATAATACTCGTTATATTTAGACGTTAATTGGCAGAAAATATAACAGACCGGTACAGTAACAGTCTACCCGATTTCACTCCACAGCAAACGGACTCTCCGTCTGCTGCCACGGCCAGCCCGGGACGCGTGTCTGGACCCCGGCCGCGAGCGCGGCGTCAAGGTCGTCAGCGCCTGCAGTGGCCGTGTCGTCACCGTGAGTTCGCAGGTCCGCGACATGGAAGGTCGCCTCTGCGAGCAGTCGGAGCGGTTGCTCACCGGCGATCATAGCCGCCAGCTCCCGGCCGAGGAGTTCGTCGATAACAAAGCCCGGGTAATCGCCTGTAACGTCCAGTTCTCGGAGCAAACGGACCAGCGCGGCGACGTTGACCGCCCGGTCGCCGTCGGCGAACACCTCGTCGATAGCAGCCGTGTAGGCGTCGTCTGTGAGCGTGTCAACGTCGACATCGAACTGCGAGCCCAGATACGCTCGCGTTTCGTTTATTAGCGGGACAACGTCGTCAGCCCGTTCCTGTACCCACTCATACTCCTCGTGGACGGTTTCAGGCGTCAGTCGCATGGCGGCGTCTCACGTGGCGGCCGCTTACCGCTTGTGGGCACACACAGCGCCAACTACGGACAGTCCCGACCTCCGTATTGCGAAGGCTTTTATAATACGAGGGGAATACTGAGAAATAGAGGACGGTTTTCCGGACATCTCTCCACGTCCGGAGGCAACTCACCGATAACTGATGACTTTATTAGAGAGCGTACATCCCGCGGCACCAGGTCGGCCCGCACCAGCCGTGGACGGCCCCGCTACCGGGATGACCCGTTTTGAGCTATGAGCACTGTAGACAAGCAACTCGAAGACGTGAAGGCAACGATCGACGAGGAAGTCCCGCGCCGTATCTCCGTCTCGGATGTCACGTACGAGGGACCGGAACTCGTCATATACACGCGTGACCCGAAGGAGTTCGCCGCGAACAGCGACCTCGTTCGCCGGCTCGCATCGAAGCTCCGGAAACGCATCACGGTCCGCCCGGACCCGGACGTACTGGCCCCGCCATCCGAAGCAGAATCGGCGATTCGAGAACTCATCCCGGAGGAAGCCGGCGTCATGGACCTGAACTTCCACACTGACACCGGCGAAGTCGTCATTCAGGCACAGAAGCCCGGCGTCGTCATCGGCCGCCGTGGCGCAACTCTGCGCGAAATCACGCAGGAAGTCGGGTGGACGCCCGAAGTCGTTCGGACGCCACCAATCGAATCCTCGACGGTCGACAACGTCCGGAACTTCCTCAAACAGGAGCGCGAGGACCGCCGTGACATCCTCGAACGCGTCGGCCGGCAGATCCACCGCGAGCCGATGTCGGACGACGAGTACGTCCGCATCACGACGCTGGGCTCCTGTCGTGAGGTCGGTCGTGCCGCGTTCATCCTCTCGACGCCGGACACGCGAATCCTCATCGACTGTGGGAACAAGCCCGGCGCGAACGGCGAGAAGCCGTATCTGGACATCCCGGAGGCGTTCGGGGCCGGGACAAACGGTATCGACGCTGTCGTTCTGACCCACGCGCATCTGGATCACTCAGCACTGGTCCCACTGCTGTTCGAGTACGGCTACGACGGCCCCATCTACTGTACCGAGCCGACGCGAGACCTGATGGGACTGCTGACGCTCGATCACCTTGATACCGCCGCGGACGACGGCCGGACTCCGCCGTACGACTCCGAGATGGTCCGCGAGGCGATCAAACACACCATCCCGCTGGAGTACGGCGACGTGACCGACATCGCGCCCGATATCAAGCTGACACTGCACAACGCCGGCCACATTCTGGGCTCGTCGGTGTGTCACTTCCACGTCGGCGACGGGCTGTACAACGTCGCCTTCTCCGGCGATATCCACTACGACGACACGCGTCTGTTCGACGGCGCTGTCAACGACTTCCCGCGGGTGGAGACACTCGTGCTGGAGTCGACCTACGGCGGCCGCAACGACTACCAGACCGATCAGGAAGACTCGGAGCGAAAGCTCAAACAGATCATTCAGAACGCCTACGACCGCGACGGGAAAGTGCTTATTCCGACCTTCGCCGTCGGTCGGTCGCAGGAACTCATGCTCGTCCTCGAAGAGGCAATGCGGAACGGCGACATCCCCGAGATGCCGGTCCACCTCGACGGGATGATCTGGGAGGCGACGGCCGTTCACACGACCTATCCCGAGTATCTCCGCGATGGCCTACAGGACCGCATCTTCGACGAAGACGAGAACCCCTTCCTGGCCGACCAGTTCAACCCTATCGACGGCGGCGACGAGGAGCGACAGGAGATTGCCGACGGCGATTCCTCGATCATCCTCTCCACGTCCGGGATGCTCACTGGCGGCCCAGCCATGTCCTGGCTCGAACAGCTCGGCCCCGATCCTGACTCGACGCTTACCTTCGTCGGCTATCAGGCGCAGGGAACGCTCGGCAAGCGAATCCAGCGCGGCATCGACGAGGTACCCGTCGGCGGCAGCGGGCGCAGCGAGACGGTTCCACTGGAGATGAACGTGGAGACGGTCGACGGCTTCTCCGGGCACGCCGACCGGCAGGGACTGGAGAACTTCGTGAAGACGATGAACCCACGGCCCGAGAAGATCCTCTGTGTCCACGGCGACGAGTCCGCGACGCAGGACCTCTCCTCGTCGCTGTATCACGACCAGAACATCCGGACCTTCGCGCCGGAGAACCTCGAAACGTTCCGCTTCCGCTGATCTGGTTGCTTTTTTCGTTCATTCTCTCTCCCCGATAACCGGACGAACCTCTATACCGCAAGCGGGTGAAGCGTCACGTATGGACATCACCCAGTATCTCGACGAACTCGAACCGGTCGGGATGGTACTCGTTGGACTCGTACTGTTTATCATCCCGGAGCCTGCGACATCGACACTTGGGATCGGCCTGATGGTGCTCGGCGGCGCATGGTGGTTCTACGAGTGGAACCGGTGAGATAACTCACAGGAGTATCGATGAATCACGACCGCATTCACGCGCAAGAGCCGTCACACCACCGCGACCGCTGGACAGTCGGCACAATTACCGGGATAGCTGAGCGGGACGGCCATTGCGTCGTCACCGTCGAAGACGGGGCCGGCGAGCCGACGGAACTCGTCGTCACGCTGGCCATCCGCGACCTGTTCGTCAGTCGGCTGGAGATCGGCGACGACGAAAGCCCGGTCGGCGAACGCGTCTGGTTCCGGAAACGCGGCGGACAGTAGCAAGCCGCTGACGCGTCCGGGCAGCGGTGGACGGTCGCTACGACAGGTCGACGGTCCGGTCGGCCCAGCGTCGGAGCCGACCGAGCGCGTCGCGCTCGGCCCGGGACACCGGATTATCGACGCCCAGTTCGTCGCTGTCGAAGGCGTTGAGGACGGCTACGTCCGCCGTCTCACAGTATTCCGTAAGCCGGCTGACCGATGCGAGGTCGTGCTGGAACGGAATCGTCGCATCGTTGACGAACACCGCACGGGGATTCTCCGGGAGCGCGTCCATCTGTTGCTCGGCACGGCGGGCGTTCTTCCGGGCGAGCGCGACCGCCTGATCGTCAGTCTCGGTTTCAGCGCGCGGTGCACTGGCGTCGATCCGAGCGATCCAGACCGCCTCCGGTACTGTGATGAATCGGTCGAGGCGGCCGCCCAGAATTGTCCCGTCGCGTTCGAGTTCGGGCGCGAAATCAAGGACGACGACGCCGGCGGCCCCTTCGCTGTCAAGCCAGGCGTCGAGGGCGTCCGCGGTCGTCCGCGTCTTGCCGACGTTGGAGGGGCCGGTGACGAGCGTCGACCCCGAGAGCGGGAACTGGAGGCCGGTCACGCGAGGAGTTCCTCCCGGAGGAACTTCCCGCCGAGGCCGACCATAGCGAGGCCAAGCGCGACAGCAAACGCCAGCACGAACCCGGAGAGCGGGCCGACGCCACCGCCGAGCTGCTCGACAACGAAGTTCGCGGCCAGCCCACCCGAAACAGCGATCAGGGCTAGCCCGCCGAGGTTGGCCACGAGTGAATTTGATTCCGGAACTGCGTTGGAGTTCAGGAGATAGAGGACGAGGGCGATGGCAAAGGGTGTGCCGACCGTGCCGAGCGCGAGCACGAGGACGAGTTGCCCGAGGACGTTCCCCCCGATGAACGCGCCCGGCGCGGACAGCAGCGCAACGGCGACGAGCAGGCCGCGGTAGCGGCTGTCCTCGATAGTGGTGCCCCAGCCGAGTTTGTCAGCCAGCAGGAACGGCGGAACGATGGTGTTGCCGCCAAGCGTCGACACGGCAGCACCCCACAGACCGAGCAGGAACAGCCAGCGGGCGCTGTCACCGACCAGCGGACCAAGGGCTTCAGCAGCGCCGACCGTCGTGAGGTCGCCGGAGGTGAGCACGCTTGCCGTCACCAGAAAGATGGCCAGGCTGTAGATGCCGAATGCCACCAGCATCGACGCACCCACGTCGACCGTCGCGAGGTCGTAGTCTTCACGGGTCCATCCGCGTGCCCGCATCGTGTAGGAGTGCATCGTGATGAGCGTGATGTGGACCGCGCCGCCGAGGATGCCGGCCGCGACCAGCGCGCTCCCGGACGGGATCGAGGGGACCAGTCCGGTCACCGCCGCGCCGGCATCGATCGGCACGACGAACAGACTGGCGACGAACGCGACGACGACCAGCAGGACGAGGACTTTCGCGGCCAGTTCGAGGAACCGGTAGCCCCCGCCCGCCAGCCCCGCTGCGAGAATGAGCGCCCAGACGATGCCCCAGATACGCGCGTCGATACCGGTCACCGTCGCCGAAACCGTGGCGACGGTCTTCATGATGACTAACTGTGCTACGCCGGCAGCGAGTACTGCGTCGCCGACAAGCAACCACGCCCACGTTTCGCCGAGGTGGTCCTCGACGACGGCGACGATACCCCGCTCGGTTAGCAGTCCTAACCGCATCGCTAGATACTGCGCCAGCGCTCCCGCCCCCGCGGAGAGGACGACGACCCACAGAAGACTGTAGCCGAACGCACCGCCCGCGGTAACGAGGCTGGCTATCGTCGCTGGGCCGGCGGCGATTGCGCCTGCGATCCAGGACGGTCCCATCGCTTCGACGTAGTCGCCGAGCGTGCCTTTGCTCACAGCCGAACTGTCGACGGTTTCGGTCGAACTCATACCTCCGGCTTGGGTGAGGCCTCCTGAAAATACTGCCGACATATCGTTCGGTGGTATTCTGCGGTAATTCAACCGCTGTACAGCGATTATGCGAAAATGACAGCGCTGGCAGAATTGACGCACTACACGCTCATCAGGCGGAACGCTACCAGAAGGAGTACAGACTGCGCCGGCTCAGAGTTCGACGGTCCCGAGGTCCGATTCCAGTTCGTCGACGTGGTCGTTGTACGCGTCGACGAAATCCGCGAACTGCGGGGTGTATTCGCGGATGTCGGCCGCCGACGGGGGTTCGTACTGCGAGAGGAGATAGAGCCCGTTGCTGCCGCCGACCCGGAGGTACGACGCGCCGTCGGTGTCCCATTTGAGTTCCCAGCGCGTGCCGCCGATTCGGTCGGTGAACGTGCCGTAGTCGCCGCCCTCGTAGCGCTGGAGTTCCCGCGCGATCCGGTCACAGATCTCGCGGATGCGGCCGAGGACGCGGTCGCGCTCGGCCACGACGCCATCTGTCGTCGTGATTTCCGGGAACTCCGTCGACACGTCGTCGAGCACGCCGTCGAGCGACGCGACGTAGTCGTTGAACCCCTCGACGAAGGCGTCGTAGTCGGCAAGCGCGGCCGCCAGCGGCTCCGGCTCTGGTGGCTGTTTGGTCGAAATGACGTAGGTGTCGGAGCCGCGCGAGGGTGAGAACCGGAGGTACTCCAGGTCGCCACCCTCGTACTTGACGGTCCACTCGCCGCGGTCGGTCTCGATGTCCGCCTGTCCGTAGTCGCCGCCTTCCAGCCGGGCGAGCTGGTAGGCGACCTGTCCGGCGTGGTCCCGGACCGCCGCGACCAGTTCGTCACGCTGCTGTGCAACGGCCGTTGCGTCGGCGGGGTCCACCGGTGGCCACTCAGTCACGGTAGACGGAAGCGCCGGGACGATAATAACAGGCTCGGTCGGCTACTCGGACTCAAGCAAGGCGTCGTCGCCGTGGCGCTCGCGGAGGGCTTCAAAGTACTCACGTTGCTCGTCGATGTTCGGCGTCGACTCGGCGTACACGTCGGCGAAGAGGTCCGTCGGGTCGGCGGCGTGGGCCTCCGCGTTGTCGATAATCTCGCCGAGGCGTTCGTCGATGGTATCGTCCATCACATCGATTTTGCCATCGTCCAGCAGATTGCAGTTTCTGAGGAACGCCTCCATACGGTCCAGCGGGTCGCGTTCGCGCCACTCCTCGACCTCTGCATCGTCCCGGTACACGTCCGGGTCGTCGGCGGTCGTATGTGCACCGAAGCGGTACTGGACGGCCTCGATGAAGATGGGTTCCTGCTCCGCTCCGTCGGCTCCCACGGCCCGCTCCCGGGCAGCCTCGGTGACGGAGTAGGTCGCCAGTGGGTCCATGCCGTCGACCTGCACGCCGTCGAAGCCGTATGCGTCGGCTTTCTGCGCCAGCGTCTGGCTGGCGGTCTGGCGCTCCCGCGGGACGGAGATGGCCCACTGGTTGTTGTTGCAAAAGAACACCGTCGGCGTCTCGAACACCCCGGCGAAGTTCATCGCCTCGTGGAAGTCCCCCTCGCTGGTGGCTCCGTCGCCGAAGTGGACGACGGCCGCCCGCTCGTCGCCCTTTTTCTTTGCCGCCCACGACCAGCCGACAGCGTGGGGCAGGTGCGCGCCGATGGAGATGTTCAGCGGGAATACGTTCACGTCGCCGAGAGCGGCGTTCCCCGCCTCGTGACCCATCCAGTAGAGGACGTACTCCCAGGGGAGTCCACGAGCGACGAGTGCACCGTGTTCCCGGTACTGATAGAAGATCGTGTCCTCATCGGCCAGTGCGTACGTTGACCCGATCTGTGACCCCTCCTGGCCCGCCAGCGATGAGTAGGTCCCGAGCCGACCCTGTCGCTGGAGGCTTATCATCCGCTCGTCGAACCGGCGGGCGAAACGCATATCGCGGTACATCGACACCAGTGCCTCGTCAGACAGGTCCGGGATGAGGTCCGGGTCAACGATCTCGCCATCTGAATCGAGCGCCTGCACCTGATCGTCGGGTGCCCGATTGAGAACGTCCTGTGTCATTTCGTACCCTACACTCGGAGAGGACCGTCAAAAAGCTGTGTTCGGCTCGGGTGGCAGTGTTTTGTGGCGCGAAGCCCTGTTGACCCCTCCCCAGATGAGACATCCTGATCCGATTGTGATCGATACAGCCGAACGATTTATTAAATCAACCGTCTGTCAGTACAGGTAATGACAATTCGGCGAATGTTATTTCGTGAGCCAGACGGGCGGCAGAAGGGTCTCCTGTTCTCACTCTTCGCGTTCGTTTGCATCCTTGGATGGGTATATTTCGGTATTGTACTCGACGGCCCTCACAACATGCTCTTTTTGGGTATCGCGTTCGCGTTCTCTGGGGTCGCGGAATTCCTGCCTCCGAGTCGACGACGTTCAGCGGGAGTCCTGCGAATACTCGGCCTCAGTACCCTCGTCGTCTTCGTTGTCCTCCTCATCTCGGTTCCAGAATCGATCTGGGGTTGAGCGCGAGCAACTGGGTTTGACCAATAGGTAGTAGCTACCTAGCGGCTGTGTCAGCAGCCCAATCGAGCCCGAGTATTCATGCCGTTTCCGCCCAACGTACCCATGATGCTCGACAAAGAAGGTCCAGCGGCAGACAGTGAGCGGGTGACGCTCTGGCGGGACCACCACCTGTCGCACACCCATGCAGTGCTCTGGACCGTCATCCTCGTCGCAACAGTCGGGGATATCCTCCTGACAATGACCGGGCTCACGGTCGGACTACAGGAGGGCAACGTCGTCGTCAGCACGATGCTTGCGGAGTTCGGGCTGGCGGGCCTCTGGCTGGTGAAGTTCGGGGCGATGCTGTGGCTGGTCGCGGGGTGGCGACTGCTTTCCGAGCGCAACGCGACGGTCTTTCTTGCCCTGTTCGCCGTGGTGACACTCACGGTCGTCGCCTACAACTCAGTCACCATCCTGCAGTACCGCGGGATAATAACGGCTGCTGCGGGTATTTGAAGGGCTGAAGCCTTAGAATTCAGGAACAGCGGGATTAAGTACCACTGGGTGTGACCACGGGGTAATGGATAGACGTTCCTTCCTGACAGCGGCCGGCGCGACGGTGTCCGTCTCGTTTGCCGGCTGTGCCGGACTGGGCGGCAGCGACGGGGCAAGTACCGAAGCGTCGAACACGGACGAGTCAACCGCCACCGGGACAAGTACCGGCGACGCCGGCGGTGCCGACGAGACGCTGGTCGTCGGGACCTACAGCGCGTTCGTCGACTCGCCGTCGACGAGTCCGGGCGCGTGGGTGAAACAGCGCTTCGAGGAGGAGTTCGACGCCCGCCTGATCTGGCAGACGCCGAGCAACGAGGTCAACCACTACATCGAGCGCCGGAACGCCGGCGTCGACATCGAGGCGGATATGTACCTCGGGCTGAACACGGACCACCTCGTCCGAGTCGACGAGAACCTCGATGACGGGCTGTTCGCCGATGTCGGCGACGTGGCTGGGCAGGACGACATCAAGCCGGGCCTGCAGTTCGACCCCGACGGCCGGGCGATTCCCTACGATACCGGCTACATCAGCCTCGTGTTCGACGGCACAGCGACCACGGCACCGGAGACCTTCGATGGCCTCCTTGCCGAGGAACACGCTGGCGACCTCATCACGCAGAACCCCGCCAGTTCAGCGACCGGGCGGGCGTTTCTGCTACACACGATCAAGCAGTTCGGCCCGGACGGCTATCTGGACTACTGGAGCGACCTGCAGGACAACGACGTTCGGGTGCTTGGCTCCTGGAGCGATGCCTACAGCGCGTGGTCGGGCGGCGAAGCGCCGATGGTCGTCTCCTACTCCACCGACCAGGTGTTTGCCGACCAGAACGACGCGAACATGGAGAAACACCAGATCCGCTTCCTGAACGACCAGGGCTACGCCAACCCGGAGGGAATGGCGGTGTTCGACGGGGCTGACACGCCCGACCTCGCCCGGGAGTTCATGGGCTTCCTGCTGCGCCCGGAGATTCAGGGCGAAATCGCCGTCCGGAACGTCCAGTTCCCGGCAACTGACTCCGCCGAGCTTCCCGAGGACTACGCCAAACTGGCTCAGGAGCCGCCGGAACCGGTCACGTTCGGCTACGACGAACTCAAGGGCTCCGTCTCGGGCTGGATTTCTGACTGGGAACGGCAGTTCGCCTCGAACTAACGACCACGGACTGTGGCCCGAGATCACGACGGCGATGCGAAAGGTGCCGGCAGTGACCACAGCGAAAAGGCGACAGAGACAGCGGGCAGTCCGTCCCGCAAGCGAGGTCGAACCGTCCGCGACACTATCGAGCGTCGGGCAATCGTCGGGCTCGCGGTCGCCACTATCGCGCTGTTGCTCGGCATCTTCTACTACCCGGTGGCGACAGTCTTTATCGACAGCGTCCTCGTCGACGGCCGCTGGACGGGGCGGGTGTTCATCTCGATACTGCAGGACCAGTTCTACTTCGGGGAGCCGGCGCGGTTCCTCGCCGGTGAGCCGATAGCGAGCGTCATCGAAGGGGTCCTGTCGCCGGACCGACGGCTGGGCGTCATCGGCTTCACGGCGTATCAGGCGGCGTTGTCGACGGTCGCCAGCGTCGCCCTCGGCCTGCCGGCGGCGTATCTGCTGGCGCGCTACGAGTTCCCCGGCCGGCGGACGCTCCGGTCACTGACGATTCTGCCCTTCGTCCTCCCATCGATAATGGTCGGCGTGGGCTTTGTCGCCACATTCGGCCAGAACGGAACGCTCAATGCCGTACTCGGCGCGCTCGGTCTAGGTGAGGTGAAGCTCCTGTTCACGCTGGAGGCCGTCGTCATCGCTCACGCGTTCTACAACGCCCCGCTCGTCGCCCGTGTGACCACCGCCGCCTGGGAGTCCGTCGACGCCAGCGCGGTCGAAACGGCCCGGAGCCTCGGCGCGAGTCCTTTCCGAGCGTTCCGCGACGTGGTTGCCCCACAACTGTATCCGTCAGTACTGATGGGCGCGGCGCTGACCTTCGTGTTCACCTTCAGCACGTTCCCCATCGTCCTGGCGCTGGGCGGGTTCCGGCTTGCGACCGTCGAGGTGTTCGTCTATCGGCTCATCCGCGACCTGGAGTACGCCGAGGCGGCCGCGCTCGCACTCATCGAGCTTGGCATCTCGCTGGGCTTGCTGTACGCGTATCTCCGCTACGAGGCCAAGCATACCGTCCGGTCGCGGGGGATTCGACCGCTGCCCCGCCGACCACTCAGGCCGCCGTCGCTCTCGGTCCGTGAACTGCTCCCCAGAATGGGACTCGCCGTCTACGCCCTCGTCGCGCTGGCGGTGTTCATCGCGCCGATAGCAAGCATGCTTGTGGCGAGCTTCAGTGGGCCGGAGGGGCTGACGCTGGCGAACTACCAGTTCCTCATCGACCGCCAGACGACCGGCGCGTCGTTCCAAGTCCAACCGTGGGACGCCGTCCGGAACTCACTGCTATTCGGCGTCGCCTCGCTCGCCGTTGCCCTGCCGATGGGCGTCGTCGTGGCCGTCCTCACGACACGGGATTACCGCGGTCGAAAGCTCGTCGACGCCGTCGCGATGGCCCCCCTGGCCGTGTCGGGCATCGTCGTCGGCCTCGGCCTGCTTCGTGGCCTCGTCTTCGGTGTCGAGGTGGGAGGCTCCCGGTTCGCCGTCGGTGGTGGCCTCGCCATCGTCGCCGCCCACGCCGTCGCCGGCTACCCGTTCGTCGTCCGGACGGTCGCGCCCGGCCTGGAAAGTATCGACCACACGCTGGTCGAGTCCGCCCGCGCGCTCGGTGCGCCGCGTGCCAGAGCGTTGCTTGACATCGAACTGCCGCTCGTATGGCCGGCCGTCATCGCCGGGGCCGCCTTCGCGTTCGCTATCTCTATCGGGGAGTTCTCGGCGACGATTGTGCTTGCCTCCGGGACGAACCAGTTCACGATGCCAATCGCCATCGAGCGGTTCATCGGCCGGCGGCTCGGTCCCGCAACGGCGATGGGGGTCGTCCTGCTCGTGGTCACCAGCGCGAGCTTTTTACTCATCGATCGACTGGGAGGTGACGACGTTGGGTTCTAAGGAGGCCCCAGCAGACAGTGCTGGCGTGAACCGGACTGGTCCGCCGGCCGTCGAACTCGATGGCGTCACCAGACACTACGGTGAGACGACCGCTGTGGAGGACCTGTCGCTTGCCGTCCGGGAGGGCGAGTTCTTCACGCTGGTCGGGCCCTCCGGCTGTGGGAAAACAACGACGCTCCGGCTCATTGCCGGCTTCGAGGACCCCACACAGGGCGAAGTCCGGTTCGGCGGTACGTCTGTCACCGGCGTCCCGCCGGAGGACCGCGACGTGGGCGTCGTCTTCCAGAACTACGCGCTGTTCCCGCACATGACCGTCGGGGAGAACATCGCCTACGGACTCTCGTTCACCGACCCGCCGGGCGGCGGCAGCGCCGAGGCACGGGTACAGGAACTGCTGGAGCTGGTAGACCTCGGCGGCATGGCGGACCGGGACCCGGACACGCTTTCCGGCGGCCAACAACAGCGAGTGGCGATGGCCCGGGCACTGGCTCCCGGCCCTGACGTGCTCTTGCTCGATGAGCCGATGAGCGCCCTCGATGCAAAGCTCCGGGAGCGCCTCCGCGTGCAGGTCCGCGAGATCCAGCAGGAACTGGGTATTACGACGATTTACGTCACCCACGATCAAGAGGAAGCCCTCGCCGTGTCCGACCGCGTGGCGGTCATGCGCGACGGGACGCCGGAGCAGGTCGCGCCGCCACGGACTATCTACCGAGAGCCGGCAACGGAGTTCGTCGCCACCTTCGTCGGCGACAACAACGTTCTCAGTGGTGCGGTAACGGCAGTACGGTCGACTGATGCCGCGGACGCTGATAGTGGACAAACCATCGCGGACGTGACGGTCGACAGTGCGACGCTCTCAGTAGCCCTGGGAGCCGACAGTGACCCGACCTCGGCTGTCTCGCCCGGGGACCGGCTCACGTTCTGTGTGCGACCGGAGCGACTTGCTGTCGACGCCGACCGGAACCCGTTGACGGCGACGGTCACGAGCGCGGAGTTCCTCGGGGAGACGACGCGTGTTCACCTCGACTGGGAGGGGCGAGAACTCCTGTTACGAGCCGAAGATCCGCCGACCGACACCGTGGCAGTGGGCTTTGCCCCGACAGACGCACACATTGTCGACAGACGGTCGTAAGCTACCAATCCCCACGCCGACACCGGAATGGTGTCTGTTTTAACCCACCTGTGGTTATCGCCGATATCAATATGACACGCGGTGCCGTCGCAAGTGGTCGAAACGGGCGTATCGGAGCGTGTCGACAGGGATGGCGGGAGTCGGCGTTTCCAGACTGGAGCCACGCCGGAGTCCGGCCAGATAGGCGCGACGGGGGTCAGTGATGGTCGAGTTCGAACCTCGGCTGTTCGACGAGATCGACCCGTCTGAGCGGCCGTCACTGGGTGCCGCACTCGTGCCGATCGCGGGAATGATCGTGTTCCTCAGCGTGGGCCTCATTGCCTTCGACTTAGACCCACAGTTCCCGCTGTTCTGGGGGATTGCCTTCACCGGTCTGTTCGCCCGGTACCATCTCGGGCTCTCGTGGGAAGACCTGTACGACGGCATTGCCAGTAGCCTGCTCATGGGCATGCGGGTAATTCTCATCATGTTCACCGTCTATGCGCTCATCGCATCGTGGATTCAGGCGGGCACGATTCCCAGCCTGATGTACTTCGGACTGGAGCTGTTCACACCGACAGTGTTTCTCCCGGTAGCGGCGATCCTCTCCGCGATAATCTCGTTCGCCGTCGGCTCCTCGTGGACGACGGCCGGGACGCTCGGGGTCGCACTCATCGGGATCGGGTCGGGACTGGGTATTCCAGAACCGATGACTGCCGGCGCGATTCTCAGCGGGGCTTACACGGGAGACAAGCAGTCCCCGCTCTCGGATACGACGAATCTGGCCGCCGCGGTGACAGACACGGACCTGTACGAACACATCAACGCGATGCGAGCCGGGACGCTCGTCGCGTTCACTATTGCCGCCCTCCTGTATGCTGGCCTCGGACTGCGGGCCGCCGGAACCATCCCCGCGGACCGCGTTGCGTCAATTCAGGCTGCTATCGAGAGTACGTACGTTGTCTCGCCGCTCGTGTTTCTGCCGGTCGTCGTGACCTTCGGACTCGCGCTGCGTGGCGTCCCCGCACTGCCGACGCTGGGAGCGGGAGTCTTTGCAGGCGTCGGGACCGCGATGCTCGTGCAGGGAACCAGATTCGGCGCAGCCTGGTCAGCGGCACAATCGGGGACAGCCCCGGAAACGGGCATGAAGCTTGTGAACGGACTCCTAGAGAGCGGCGGACTGACCGGCGGCGCGTGGATTGTGACGATTGCGATTGCCGCGCTGGCGCTGGGCGGACTGCTCGAACGGGCCGGCGTGCTCGCGGTGCTTTCCCACCATCTCGGGCGACTCTGCCACAGCGTCGCGAGCCTCACGGGCGTCACCGCTGTGTCCGCCGTCTCGATGAATATTCTCGCGGCGGAACAGTACGTGAGCATCGTCGTGCCGGGGATGACACTCGGTAATCTGTACAACGAGCAGGGGCTCAAGAGTCAGAACCTCTCCAGGGCCATCGAAGCGTCGGGAACGACGACGAGTGCGCTTATTCCGTGGAGTAGCGGCGGGCTGTTCATGGCCGGAACGCTCGGCGTCTCGACGCTGGAATACGCACCGTACTACTTCTTCGGCTTTCTTTCGCCGCTCGTGCTCCTGTTCATGGGGGTGACCGGCTGGCAGATCGTCTATGCGGACCGGACTGATGCCGACGATCCCGCCGTGCAGTCCGGTGGCACTGGGTCGGTGACCGCTGGCGAAGACTAAGCGGTCTTGCACTACCGACAGTAGAGGGTGATGACTGGAACCGGATTGTGATGGAGGCTGTTCGGTCGTGCGTGCGCGTGTGCGCGAAGCCCTGATAAGTCCACAGCGCCTACTGTCAGTGATGACACCAGAGAAGCCATCCGCTGACGGCGAGCAGACCGCCGATGGTCGGGCGAGCGACGCAGGCCCGGCGGTCGACTACGAGACGGTGTCGGTCCCAGTGCTGGTCGTCGGCGCTGGCGCTGCCGGGGCGAGGGTCGCTATCGGACTCGCCGAAAACGGCGTCGAACCGCTGGTCATCGGCAAGCGGGACCACGGCGACGCCCATACCACGTGGGCGGCCGGCGGTATCAACGCCTCGCTGGGGTCGCTCGACCCCGAGGACGACTGGACCATCCACGCGGCGGATACGCTGGACGAGGGCCATTTCATCAACGACCCGAAGGCTGTCGAGCTAACGGCCAAGCACATGCCCGACCGCATCCGGGAACTCGACGACTGGGGGATGCCCTTCGACCGCACCGAAGACGGGAAGATCAATCAGCGGTACTTCGGCGCGCAGTCGTTCCGGCGGACCTGCTTCGTCGGCGACCGCACGGGCGAAGCGATGCTGGATACCCTCGTCGACAAGGCCCAGAGCCTCGGAATCCCCTACCGCGACAACGTGATGATTACCCGCCTGCTCTCCGACGGCGACCGCGTGTACGGGGCGGCCGGCTACGACATGGAGAGCGGCGAGTTCGTCCTCTTCGAGTCGGACCACGTCGTCCTAGCGGCGGGTGGCTCCTCAGCCCTGTACAACCGCCACTCCTCGCGCGACGAGGAGAACAACGGCGACGGTCCGGCGCTGGCGCTCGACGCCGGCGCGTCGCTGATGGACATGGAGTTCGTCCAGTTCCACCCGACGGGGATGGTCGGCGACCGCTACGGCGAGGACTGGGACGGCCGCCTCGTCACCGAAGCGGTCCGTGGCGAGGGCGGTCGGCTGCTCAACGTAGATGGCGAACGGTTCATGGAGGAGTACTCGCCGGACCAGATGGAACTCGACGCGCGGGACGTGGTGGCCCGCGCCATCGCGCAGGAACTCCGCGAGGGCCGTGGAACAGAGAACGGGGGTGTCTATCTGGACATCTCCCACCGCGACGACGAGTACATCAAATCGCGGCTCCCGCGGATGTACGAGCGGTTCATGGACCTCGGCGTCGACATCACCGAGAAGCCGATGGAAGTCGCGCCGACTGCCCACTACTCGATGGGCGGCGTCGACATCGACTTCGAGACAGGCGAAACCGGCGTCGACGGGCTCTACGCCGTCGGCGAGACGGTCGCAGGCGTCCACGGTGCGAACCGCCTCGGCGGAAACTCGCTCGCGGAGACGGTCGCCATCGGCGCGCTCGTCGGCGACCACGTCGCGGCGCAGGTGACAGGCGACGACCGCAACGGGGCCTTGCCGGATGGACAGCGCGCTATCGCCGAGCGTGAGTTCCGGTCGCTGCGGGAACTAGAGGCCTCGGATGGCGACGAAACGCCCGAGCAGCTCCTCGCAGACCTCGGCGACCTGCTGTGGGAGCACGCTGGTATCCTCCGCACTGACGAGTCGGTGTCGGCAGGGCTGGAGAAGCTCCGAAACCTCCGCGAGCGGACGGGGAACATCAGCGTCGACGGCGACCGGACCAGTCTGTCGTTCGAACTCGCTGTCGACCTCTCGTTCAGCCTCACGGTGGCCGAAGCGCTACTGCTGGGTGCGCGCAAGCGTGACGAGTCCCGTGGCGCACACTACCGAGCTGATGCGCCCGACGTGGACCCCGAGTGGCAGCGGAACATCCTCGTGGACCAGGGAGACACCAGACTCGAGCTGACGACCCGCGGCGTCGCCGAGCCGAGCGAGGAAGTCAGTGAGGCGGTCGACGTGGGGTACGAACTCGACTACCACCACCTCGAATAGATCGGACCCATACCACCACCTCCGAGCGGTTGTATTTTTCAGTCCCGGTAAGCGCAGTGGAAGCCAGCGATCTGCTGGTAGAACGTCGGAATCACGTCCGTTTGTAGGTCCGCATCAGAGTCGTCAGCGAACTCCCGGCGCGTGAACTCCCGCGCGTCTTCGATAGCCGCTTCGACGTGTGGCGGAACACCGGGTTCGTCAATCGTCCCAATGTAGGCCCAGATGAACGCTGCCTCCAGCGTGTCGAAGAACTCCGGCGTCGGTTCAAACTTGGGTTCGCCGTCCGCCGCGATTCGGTTGTACGTCCGGCTAATGAGGACGCTGCCGTCGTCGAGGCCGTGGTCGGCGAACGACTCCGTGGTCGTACACTCCTCGTCCGCGTCGTAGTCACGCGTAGTATCGCTTGACATACCTTGACAGAGTGGCGGTAACCAAAAGTAACCAGCTAGAGTGTGTCTCGATACGACACACCACGGGTGGCTTTATACGGCACCGAAATTCAAGACGGTCGCAGTCAACAGTGAACCTACTGTGGCTCCGACTCGCCGAACCGTCCTCGCCAGCGGCGGCCCCGCTCTCGGAAGCCTCACCGCAGTTTCAGGGTGTTTAGGTGCCGACGACGACGCGGACGTGGCGTGTCCGCCGTCGGTCCCGACCGACGCGTCGCTACGCATCGGGTTCGTCGGCGACGTGATGCTGGGCCGGAGCGTCGACGAACGTTGGCACGATGACCCCGACGGACCGACTGCCGTCTGGGAGTCGATGCTCGACCGACTCCAGTCACTCGACGGGCTGGTGGCGAACCTCGAATGCTGTGTTTCGGACCGCGGCGAACCACGGCCCGGCCGGACGTTCCACTACCGAGCGAGCCCGGAATGGGCAGTGGCCGCACTAGACCGCGCCGGCGTCTCCTGTGCTGGACTGGCGAACAACCACCTGCTCGATTTCGGACCGGCGGCGCTCACCGACACACCGGCCCACCTTGCCGACGGCGGTATCGCTTCGACAGGTGCTGGGGAGAGTCGAGATGCCGCGTTCGAGCCAGCGGTCGTCGACATCGCCGACCTCTCGGTCGCCGTTGTCGCAGTCACCGATCAGTCGCCCAGCTACGCCGCCGACGGCGACAGCCCCGGCACGGCCTACGCGCCGCTGGACCCGAACCACCCGCTGACTCGCCGCCGCGTCGGGGACGCGCTGGCGACGGCCCGTGACGCCGACCCGGACCTGCTCGCCGTCACCGCCCACTGGGGGCCGAACTGGGTGACCGAGCCCAGCGAGACACAGCAGGCATTCGCCCGCTGGCTGGTAGACAATGGTGCGGACGTGGTCCATGGCCACAGCGCCCACGTCGTCCAGGGTATCGAGGTGTACCGCGGTCGCCCCATCATGTACGACACCGGCAACTTCGTCGACGACTACGCGATCAAGACCGGTTACCGAAACGACCGGAGTTTCCTGTTCGAACTGCACATCGAGGACGGGCGGCTGGCCGCGCTCGAACTCACGCCGGTCGAGAACGCGTACACACAGGTCGGATACGCCGACGAGGCGGTGGCTGAGTGGCTTCGTAAGACAGTACGAGAACGCTCTCGGCCCTTCGGAACGACTATAGAGCGCGACGGCCGGGGACTTCGAATCCCGCTGTCGTGTCCGGCATAGCATCCGCTGTGTGTGTTTCCGGGGCGGCTCGTCGTCGGCTGCTACTCGTCGACAGCCACAACCGCCGCCATGATCTCGTCGACCAGCCGTGGGTTGTACGTCCAGACGCCCCGAAACGCTCCGTCCTCGGTTTCTTCGGCGACGAGCGCACACTTGTTCTGGTCGTCACCGTCGGCGTCGAACGCCAGCAACCACACCTGTTCGAGTGTGGAGTCTGTGAGCGGATGGAACGAGATTCCGGGAATCGCCGGCGGCTCCCAGTCGTCCTGTCCGTACACGTGGATGTCGAGGGCCGTGTCGCTGCTAAGCGACTCGTATCGGGTGCGCTGCGAGCGGAATATCGACAGTGACTGGAAGCTCACTCGAAGGGTTCCCGCCCCGACGCGGTAGGCCCTGTCTTCGAACTCGTGGGACGTTGCGAGCAACTGTGCCGGCGTGAGCGATGACAGGAGCGTGTTCGCGAGCGCCGAGTGAAGAAGCTGTCTGCCCGGGTCACTGTCAAGGGTTCCGCTGTCGCCGATACCAGCCATCGGATCGCACAGGAACGTCTCCATCGCTGTGAGCGGGACTGCCTCGGCGAACACACCGTCCCGACGGATGACGGCAAACGCGTTCTGGTGTCCGGTCGGGAGTTTCCGCCAAGTGGCGTCGATCCCCTGAGTTGCCAGCCGCTCGCCCACAGTCTTCGTTGCGGGCGGACCGTACACAGTTATCGCCACGTCCGAGTCCTCGAAGCGCCGGAGGAGGGTACGAACTGTCATCGGCCCACGATCAGTCCTCGTGGTCTGTCTCGGCGGCATCCAGATCGGTTATCGTCGCCAGAACCTCGGCCGTAGATGGCGACAGCGACACCAGCGTCGCGGTCCGCTGGACAGCGTCGTAGCTAATAACGCCAGCGTCATCGAGAACGGGAAGGTGGCGGTGGTGGAGCGCAGTGCGGGTATCGTCCCAGTTGGAGGCGTCGGTGTCTCGGCCACGTGCACTTGACCAGCCCACGACCACGTCAGTGAGTTCCGAGATTGAGGCCGAGTCGTGTTCGGCAAGGTACGTGTATATCATCCGCCGGGGCTCGGCTGCCAGCGCGCGTAATAGCGTATCGAGCCGCTCGGACGAGAGTCCCGGCGTCTCCACGGGCTGTTCGTGCTGATCCATGTCAATCAATTATCCACTCTCGGTATTAATATCATTGGCCAGTAGTTAGTCACAGATGTGACGGAATCCATTTACGTGCCAGCACCGTCTAAAATGTATGAACTACGAGTCCGCTCTACAGCGTGCGTACGACGTGCTACCAGACCAGCCCCGGGAGGCGGGTGAACGGCTCTCGATTCCGGACCCGGAAGGCCAGACAGACGGGGCGTTCACACGCCTGACGAACTTAGAGACAATTGCCGATGCGGTCTCGCGGGACGCACAGCACCTCCACCGGGCCATCCAGCGCGAGTTCGGGACCAACGGCCAGTTCGACGGCGGCGAAGCCCGCTACAACGGCTCGTTCGACACCAGCGATTTCGAGGCCGCTATTGACGCGTACATCGCCGAGTACGTCACCTGTTCCGAGTGTGGCCTGCCCGACACCGTCCTCAAGAATGAGGACGGCGTCGACATGCTGCGCTGTCAGGCCTGTGGTGCGTTCCGCCCGGTTGCCAAGGGCGCGAGTTCGAATACGCAGCAGGACCGACCGACGCTCGAAGAGGGCGAGACCTACGAGGTCAAGATCACCGGCACCGGCCGCGAGGGCGACGGCGTTGCCGAAAAAGGCAAGTACACCATCTTCGTCTCCGGAGCGCGCGAGGGGCAGGTCGTCGAAGCCTACATCGAGAGCATCAGCGGCACGCTAGCGTTCGGCCGAGTCGCCTGAGGGCTGTTTTCTCCGCCGCGCAACTACGGTTCTCGCTTATTCCCAGAGATCCGTCGAGAGATATCGCTCGCCGGTGTCCGGCAGGACGGCGACCACCGTCTCGTCGGGGTTCTCGGTAGCGTACTCTGTCGCCGCGTGCAGCGCCGCACCCGAGGAGATGCCGACCATGATGCCCTCCTCGCTGGCGAGTCGGTGGGTCGCATCGATAGATTCCGCTTTGCTCGCAGTCCGCACCTTGTCGATAAGGTCACGCCGGAGAATGTCCGGAACGAACCCGGGACCGATGCCCTGAATGTCGTGGCTATCAGGGTCATCCGCCGAGAGCAGTTTGGACTGTTCCGGCTCAACAGCAACGGAGGTGAGGTTCGCGCCGACCTCCTCTTCGATGTACTCCGAGATGCCGGTGATTGTGCCGCCGGTCCCGACGCCGGCGACGACGGCGTCTACGTCGCCGTCGGTGTCGTTCCAGATCTCCGGACCCGTCGTTTCGCGGTGTGCTCGCGGATTCGCCTCATTCTCGAACTGCCGAGCGCGAACGGTGCCCGGGGCGTCCGCGAGTTCGTTCGCGCGTTCGATTGCGCCGCTCATACCACCGGAAGCTGGTGTTAGTTCGAGGTCCGCGCCGAGCCCCGACAGCAACTGCCGGCGCTCCTCGCTCATTGATTCGGGCATCGTCAGCACGCAGTCGTACCCTCGCGCGGCGCAGACGGCGGCCAGCCCGATGCCGGTGTTACCACTGGTCGCTTCGACGACCGTTCCGTCGTCGGGGAGGGCACCGGACTCGGCGGCCGCGTCGACCATGTACAGCGCGATGCGGTCCTTCACCGAGTAGGGGTTCGCCGCTTCGACCTTGCCGAGCAGATTGTCCGCAAAGCTATCGAGACAGACCAGCGGCGTGTCGCCGATGAGCGCAGTCACACTGGACGCGACAGTACCGTCATCTCGCTGGGCATACGACTGCATACACCGGGAGAAGACGATTGATCCCCGTAACAGGGTTCCCCGAATACTGCGGGTCGAATACATTCACTCGGTTCCGAGTCTCCAGAAGCTTATGTTGTCTCCATCCAATCGTCTCAGTAATGCCTGAGATTACCGTCTCTGAGGGGCTGTACCGACAGCTATCCGCCGCCGAAGACCAGGTCGAGGAAGACACGCTCTGGAAAATGCTGCACCAGTTCAAGCGCCAGAATACGCCGAGCGAGTAACGCCGTCGCTACCCGACCGGTTCGATGAGTTCTGGCGAGTCGTTAGCAGGACTGTTGACCGCTGACGAAACCGGATAGGTCTGCATAGGTCCGTCGAACGGGTCGAGCAGCGCCGACACATCGTCAGCGCTACCCTGGAGCCACGTCGACTCCTCTGATGGGTCCAGAATGACGGCCATCCGGTGATGGAGGTCGGCGACGGCCTCGTTCGGTTCGGTCGTCACAATCGTGAACGACTCGACGATCTCGTCTTCGTCGCCCGAATCGCCGCCGCTTGCGCCGAACTCGCCCAGCCCGGTCTGGCGCTGTGGCGGCTCCCACCGCTCGTACAGCCCTGCCATCGCGAACAGGTCGTCGTCCGGCAGCGCCACGCGGTACGGTTGCTTGCCGTCGCTCGTCTCGACCCACTCGTAGAACCCATCAGCGGGAACCAGACAGCGCCGGGACTCGTAGGCATCGGCGAACGAGCGTTTCTCGGCCAGCGTCTCGGCGCGGGCGTTGATGTGCCCGTGGTCCGTTCTGCTGTCCGCCCAAGTCGGAATCAGGCCCCACTCCATCAGCTGGATTGTCCCGGGCGATTCGCCGGTGATGACCGGCAGGTCCTGACTCGGCGCGGCGTTGTATCGGGGGTCGTAGTCGAAGGCAAACTCGGCGTCGAACCGCGTCTCAATTTCCTCGCGAGGGGAGAACAGACTGTAGCGACCACACATAACCTGTGCTTGGCGTTCCCACTGGATAAATCCACTACTCGCGCATCCACTCGCTTGCCTGTGGCTCCGTCGGGTCGGTCCTGACCTCGACGAGCGTCGGCGCGTCCGTCTGAACCGCTTCGCGAACCGTCGTACGGATCTCGGACGGCATGTCGGCTTGCATCGCTTCCATCCCCATCCCGGCAGCGACGGTTCCGAAATCAATCGGCGTCCTGTCCCATCCGTACGCCTGCTGGTCGAGGTCGTAGCTGCGCCCCGCCTCCTCGCTGATAATCGCGTAATCGTCGTTGTTGAGGACAACGACGGTGATCGGGAGGTCTTCAGCGACCGCGGTGTGAAGCTCGTGGACGCACATCATGAGGCCGCCATCACCGGTCAGCGCAACGACCGGCGTGTCCGGGTTCGCTAGCTGTGCCCCAATCGCCGACGGCAGTCCCGTTCCCATCGTCGCCCACGACCCGGGGTTGACGTAGCTGCGTGGTCCGTGCGCCTCGAACGTGTTCAGCGCCCAGACGCGGAATCCCCCGGCGTCGACGGCCGTGATGGCGTCCGAAGGGAGTGCGTCTCGAAGGAGTTGCAGCACATGGACGGAGGTGAGCGGTGGTTCCGAGTCGACGAGCGGTTCGATTCGACGCGCAGTGGCAGCACGGACAGCCTGTGCGCGGTCGATACCGTCCGCCTTCGAGGCCGGAGCGGTGTCAGCCGCCGCGATTTTGTCCTCGATCGCCGTCATCGCGTCCGCGGCATCTGCGAGGATGCCGACGGTCGGGTCGTAGCCCGTGCCGAGGTCATCGGCGTCGATGGTGACGTGAACGAGGGTTTCAGGCAGTTCGACAGACCACCCGCGTGTCCCGTGTGCGTCAAGGTCGGAGCCGACGGCGAGCACAGCATCGGAATCGGCGAGACAGTCCAGTAGCTCCGGGCTCGCGCTACCGGCCAGCACGCCGGCACTGAGGTCGTGGTCCTCAGGGAGCACGCCTTTGCCCTTGTACGTCGTTACGACAGGCGCGTCAAGTCGTTCGGCGAGGCGTCGGAGCGCCGCCGTCCCACCCGACGCTCGCACACCACCGCCGGCCAGGATAACCGGCCGCTCGGCCGCGAGCAGATGCTCGGCGGCTGTCGAAACCTCTTGCTCCGGGACGGTGCTGGGTGACGGAGCCGACGATGTGCCTGCACCGGCAAGCGGGACGTCCATCTGCAGGTAGTTCTTCGGAAGCCCGACTCTGACTGGGCCCTTCGGGGGTGTTTGCGCGACCTGTACCGCCCGGTCGATCGTCGCCGCTGTCGTTTCGGGATTTTTCAGTAGTATGTTCTCTTTGACGACGTTGTCGTAGGTGTCCGGTGGGGTTTCGTGAATCGCATCACCGCCCCGGAGTGCCGGCTCGGTTTCGATAGCGAAATGCACCAGCGGCGTGCAGTCGTTCAGCGCGTTTTTCAGGCCGTTCATCGCGTTCATATCGCCCGGGCCGGGGACGACGACAGTACTTGCTATCTCCCCGCTCGTTTCTGCATAGCCCCAGGCCTGGTGTGAGACCGCAGTTTCGTGTCGTGCCACGACGAAGCGGATATCGTCCCGATTGCCGATGGCCTCGTTCAGTGGGAGGGACTGCTTTCCGGGGATTCCGAAGACGGTATCGATACCGTTCGCGACGAGACGGTCTACCACCGCCAGACTAACGCGCATACTGATTCCTCACTCCGAAGACAATTCACTCTCATGACTTTAGTTCGCCACCGGTCATGCTAGACCCGAGACCGCGTCGGGCCGCCACAGTCCCAAGAGTATGGGTACCAAGCCCTGCATGGCCCGCGAATTTAAATCCGAAAGCGCCCAACTACGTGACAGATGACCACGGACCCCTCGTTCAGCATCCCCGCACACCCACAGCGGCGCTTTCCCCACGGAAGCGGGGTCGAATACGAGGGCGGGACGGAGTTCCGACTCATCCCGGAACAGGAGCAGGCGACGCCGGACCTCGCCGAGACAGTCGTCGATATCCTCGAGGCTGGACCGTACCGCTTCGGTGATTTCCACGACCTGCCGATGCCGCTGTGGCTGGTCCGCGACGAGGAGACAACCGACGTGTTCCGCGTCGCGGTCCGCGACGGGACGGTCCGACTGCACGTCCTGCCAACCACGGAGTCCGACGGGCTACAGCGCTTCTTTGATCGCTTGTGTGAGACGGGCGGAGGAGAGTCGTGGGCGGTGCAGCGACACGTCGACGGGCAGTAGCCGGCCGCCGGATCGTACGGACCCAAAACCGTCTTACACACCTGCCTCCATGTCTTGGCCATGACCGTCTCTCGCGAAGTCGAGCTAGAGGGCCACATCATCGACTCCGGGATGATGCAGTCCTGTTTCGGCATCATCATGGACCTGGGCGGCTCCTTCTCCGTTCAGGAGTTCGATATCGGCCGCCACAAAGACGAGGAGTCCTACGCCCGGATGCTCGTCGAGGCCGACGACGAGGACCAACTGCAGTCGATTGTCCACGAACTCCACCAGCACGGCGTCAACCCCTCGGACCCGAAAGACGCCACGCTCGTCCCCGCGCCCGACGACCAAGTAGTCCCGCACGGGTTCTACTCGACGACGAACCACCCGACGTACATCCGTCACGACGGCGAGTGGATCGAGGTCGAAGACATGGAGATGGACTGCGCCGTGGTTGTCGAGGATGGCGACTCCCCGCGGGCCTACACGAAAGTCCTCAACGCTATCGAGGAGGGCGATCTGGTCGTCACCGACGAAACCGGCATCAAGGTCCAGCCCCCGGAGCGACCACGGGACTCCGGCGGCGCGTTCGGCTTCATGCAGGGCGGCGTCTCATCGGAGCGACCCTCTGAGTCGACCATCCGCAAAATCGCGAACGCAATCGAGGAGACGAAGAAGGAAGGCGGCAAGGTGATGGCGGTCTGTGGGCCGGCGCTCATCCACTCCGGGGCGCGTGAGGACCTCGCTCGCCTCGTCCGGGAGGGCTACGTCGATATGCTCTCGGCCGGCAACGGCTTCGCCGTCCACGACATTGAGCGGGACATCTACGGCACCTCACTCGGAATGGATACCGAGAGCCTTGACCATCCCCGCCACGGCCACAAACACCACATCTACACTATCAGCGAGGTCATTCGCGAGGGCGGCATCGAGGAAGCCGTCGAATCCGGAACCATCGAGTCCGGTGTAATGTACGAGTGTATCGACAACGACCGGCCGTTCGTCCTCGCGGGCTCTATCCGTGACGACGGCCCGCTCCCGGACACGATCACCGACGCCGTCGAAGCCCAGAACGCCATCCGGGAGCAGGCCCACGAGGCAGACATGGTGCTAATGCTCTCGACCCTGCTGCACTCGGTCGCCGTCGGGAACTGCCTTCCCTCGACGACCCGGGTCGTCTGCGTCGACATCAACCCCGCGACGGTAACGCAACTCCTCGACCGCGGTTCCGCACAGGCAGTCGGGATGGTCACCGACATCGGGACCTTTGTGCCGATTCTGGCCGAGCAGTTGCTGGAGGAGTGAGACGGCCGCGAGCGAAGCGAGCGGGCGCTTTTCGCCCACGTTTTTGCCGAGCGGTGTGCGACCACAGGGAGCACACCCGAAGATCAAAAGGTGGATTGTGGACTTTTGTGCCGATTCTGGCCGAGCAGTTGCTCAGTGAGGACTAGGTCGACCACGAGCGACGCGAGTGGGCGAAAAAGCGAGGCGACCGAATCGATGATCCGTGGACTGTCCCCGGTTGTCACGCCGGTATTCTCGCGAGATGCTTATTACTGGCCGTCCGATACTCCTACTATGTCCTCTTCCGAGCGGCAGTTCACGCAGCTTTCTAGCGGTATCTCTGGCCTTGATTCGCTTCTCAGAGGTGGGCTGGTAGAAGGGCGACTTTATCTCGTTATCGGGCCGCCCGGGACCGGCAAGACACTGCTTGGTACGCAGTTTCTCGAAGCGGGACTCGAAGCTGATGACGACGTGCTGTTCATTCACGCTGAAGAGTCTGCCGCCGATCTGCTGGCGAACACTGCCGAACTCGGCATCGATATCGGCGACGCGACGTTTCTCGACGTCGGCCCCGACTCGGAGTTCTTCGAGGAGGCCGAGTCGTACGACGTGGTCAAGCCCCAAGACATCGAGGACGGCCACCTGATTTCGGATATCCGCGAGGCTATCGAGCGGGTCGACCCGGACCGCGTTCTCATCGACCCCATCACGCACTTCCAATATCTCGAACCGACCGAGTACCAGTTTCGCAAGCGCGTCATCTCCTTCGCGCGCTTTCTACAGGACAGGGAGACGACCGTGCTGGCAACCAAGACGCCGAGCAATCAGATGGACAGCCAGCTCAGGTCGCTCAGCGACGGCATTATCTCACTCAGCTACGGCGACGAGAAGGCAGGCCGGCGTATTCGACTGCGCAAGCATCGCGGCATCGGACAACAGGACGGCTCACACGGGATGGAGATCCGGGAGTCCGGTGTCGAGGTCTACCCGGCGCTCGAACCGGCACGGCGGACACGGTCGTTCGATCCCACGCAGTTTTCCGCAGGAGTCCCAGAGCTGGACTCGCTTCTGGATGGCGGACTCGAACGCGGGACAGTGACGATTCTCAGCGGCCCCTCCGGCGTCGGCAAGTCGACGACGGCGACGGAGTTCCTGGCCTCCGCAGCGGCGGACGGGTCCCCGGCGCTCGCCTACCTGTTCGACGAATCGATCGACACGTTCACACACCGCTGTGAGACGTTCGGGATGCCGCTCCAGCGATTGCGTGACGAGGGGACACTTCTCGTCGAGGAGGTCGAGTCGCTGGCGCTGTCACCCGAGGAGTTCGCAAACCGCGTCAAGACACAGGCCGGGGAGCGTGGGGCCGAACTCGTCGTTATCGACGGCATCGCGGGCTACAAAAACGCGATCAAGCACGGACAGGACGACGTGGAACTGCGTCGACGGCTCCATGCCCTGACGCAGCATCTCACGCGCGGGAACACCGCGGTGATTCTGATCGACCAGCGCAGAGACGTGACGGGCCTGCACGAACCGACGAGCGAGAACGTCAGTTACCTCGCCGACAACATCGTCTTCGAGAACTACATCGAGGTTGCGGGCGAACTCCAGCGCGTCGTCGGCGCGCTGAAAAAGCGCGTCGGTGGGTTCGAGACAGTGCCTCGCCGGTTCGAGATAACCGCCGACGGCCTACAGGTCGGTGACCCCGTCTCAGGGATGCACGGTGTGTTCGAGGGCGTTCCCGAACAGCATGGAGACAGCGACGGACGCTCGACCACCCGCTAACCACCGATGGCCGACATCCAACTACTGCTGGCCGGCGATGGTAACCGGAACGCACTCGCCTCCATCGTCGCCGAACACCACACGCCGATCACGGACAGCGAGTTCCGGGAGGCCGATCTCCACATCGTCGACGAGTCGTCGTTTCCGAAGTACAGAGAAGCGATAGAGGCGTACAAACACCGGGCAGATCCGGTGTTTTGCCCCGTTATTCTGGTCCGTCGTGAGGAGACGCCGACACGGGTCGATCTCCCCGATATCGACGCTGCCGAGCAGCCACTCGTCGTGAACGATATCGTGACAGCGCCAGTTGACACGCAGGCACTCTTTCGAACCATCGCGAACCTCCTCGCGCGACGTAGCCACACAGAAGACCTCGTCGAGGACCTCAGGGAGCAAAACAGCGAACTCCGGCGGTTCAGGAACGCCGTCGAACACGCGGGGCACGCGATTCTGATTACGAACACTAACGGCGTCATCGAGTACGTGAACCCGGCGTTCGAGGAACTCACCGGGTTCAGCGCCGACGAGGCGATCGGTCGAACGCCGCGGATACTCAAGTCCGGTGAACAGGGCGAACAGTTCTACGAACGGCTCTGGGACACGATCTGTCGTGGCGAGGTCTGGACGAGCGAGATCGTAAACGAGCGCAAGTCCGGCGAGCGGTTCATCATCAACCAGACTATCGCTCCGATCCAGGACGCGGACGGGACGATTCAGGGATTTGTCGGGATGCAGGACGAAATTACCGGTCGTCGGCTGCGCGAGCAACAGCTCACCGTCTTTCATCGGATTCTCCGGCACAATCTCCGGAACAACGGCACGACGATCAGCGGCCGTGCAGATATCCTGTCAGAGTTAGTCGATGACGACGACGCTCTCGCCCATCTTGAGACGATCAAATCGAACGTGCAGTCCCTGCTCGATATCAGCGAGAAAGCCCACCACGTACAGGAACTGCTCGCGGACTCGCTTACCGACGACGTCGAGCGCGGACTCGAAGACGCTCTCAGTGACATCACGGACGGGCTAGCCGCAGCATATCCCGATGCCGAGTTCGCCGTCGAGGTCGGCCCCAGCTTGTCAGCCACGATAGACGCAAAGGTCGTCCCGGCGTTGCAGGAACTCATCGAGAACGGTATCAAGCACTCCGACGCGTCAGCACCGCAAGTCACTGTCAGGACAGAGTGCCACGACTCGACAGTGACAGTGACGATTGCGGACAACGGACCGGGCATCCCGGATCAGGAACAACGGGTCATCGAGGCAGCGGAGGAAAAGCCGCTCGAACACGGGTCCGGGCTGGGGCTGTGGTTCGCGTACTGGCTTATCAGCTACGTCGGTGGCGATATCGACATCCAGACCGCTGCCGACGGGACGAGCATCTCCGTGACGATCCCCGTGCGGTGACCGCGAACGTCAGATAGCGACCCACGCCAGCACAATGACGGCAGCGCCGACCACCGTCGAGCCGACGGCGTGCGTTCGGAGTTCGTCGAGCAGGTCGTGGGAGTGGTCGTGCAGTTCACAGACCTCGTCGATTTCGCTGCCGGCCTCGCAATTGGGCAGGAAGTCCATCGCGACGTGGAGGAAGATGCCGGCGGCGAACCCGAAGATGACTGCGTTGAGGAGTGCTGACTCCGGGATCGGAAGCAGTGCGGACGGGATCGCCGTCAGACCAACACCGGCCGCGGGGAGCAACAGTGCCGTGGCGGACTTGTCGCTACGTCCGAGCCGCCGGGCGGCAGCGTAGCCGGCCGGCCCTTTGTGTGAGACGATAGCGAGCCCGAGCAGAATGCCCAGTTCCGGCATCGAAGCGTAGACCAGCCCGATGACCAGTCCGGCCGAGAGCGCGTGGGCGGCGATGGCGAGCGTCGTTATGTCGAAGGAAGTCTCGATGTGGGTCAGCCGGTGGCCGATAGTGTGGGTACCGTAGCCGGTGACCAGTCCAGCGGCGATGCCAACGCCGCCGATTCGCGCTGCGCCGGCCTGGCCGCCCAGTCCCATCGCCTGCGGGACGAGGAACATGGCCGCCGACGTGACCATCGCCCCGCTCGCAAGCCCGTAGCCCCAGACCAGTCGGTAGGGGTTCGTCTCGTCGGCCCGGGCACCGAACCACGCGCCGAGTCCCATCGCCACGAACGCAACCCAGGAGATAACCAGAACCTTACTCGCCCCGCCAGCGGCTGCGACGGCTGACAGGACCACCAGGCCGACAACGCTCGCGATACCGGCAGTGGACACCCGCCCAGTGTTATTAAAAACTGAGCTGGAGTTAATAGACATTATCTACATTCACCGGTCTGTTGCCAATAAACCCATCGGTGGCGGTCACCGCGTCGCTGACCGATAGTCACCCCAGTCGAGGACACCGCCGTCCAGTGTGGACGGGTCCGCATCCCGGAGGGCCCAGAGAACCATTTCGGCGACGGATTCCGGGTCGCGTCCGCCGTCACCGGAGAGGTCCGTCGCGACCTGTCCGGGGTCGACCGCACCGACCGGCGTATCGAGATCGGCCGCGAACCCGCGAGCAACAGCCTCCGCAGCAGCTTTTGAAACGGCGTAGGAGCCGTATCCGGGCATCCCCTCACGGGCGACGACGCCCGTCGGGACGACGATGCGGGCGTCCGAACCGAGGTGTGGGACCGCTTCACGGATCGTTGAGAACACGCCGCGAGCGTTCGTCCGAATGTGGTCGTCGAAGGCGGTGTAGGACTCCTCGGTGAGCGGCGTCTCACCGGCGGTTCCGTGGTAGACGCCGGCGTTGGCGACAACGTACTGTATTGCGTCTCCCTCCCGCATGGCAGTTTCGACCAGCCGTTCCACGTCGTACTCGTCACGTACGTCCGTCCGAATCGCAGTCACGGAGCCACCCGCGTCCCGGATAGCAGCTTCGACCCGCTCAAGCGCCTCGGCATCGCGGGCACAGATGACCGTATGTGCGCCTGCACCTGCTACCACATGGGCTATTTGCTCGCCGATACCTCTACTCGCACCCGTGACGACAGCGGTCGCGCTGTCCATCGCTGGGACCATAGCGGTGGTACCGCTGCCAGCCACAAGGTCGTTGCTCTCACCCCGGTTGGGTGGGAGCGGTAGTCTCTTGTCGAATGCCCGCTACCGACCGGGCATGGACATCACGATTGCCGAATCGACGGTCGCGGGGACGACGCAAGCGCCGCCGTCAAAGAGCTACACGCACCGGGCGGTGCTGGCCGCGGGCTACGCGGACGGCGCAGTGGTCCACGACCCGCTCGTGAGTGCGGACACGAAGGCCACGATGCGAGCGGTCGAGGCTTACGGCGGCAGCGTCTCGCTGGCAGCGGACGACTCGACGGTCGAGGTCACGGGCTTCGACGGCCGGCCGGGTACGCCGGACGACGTCATCGACTGTGCCAACAGCGGGACGACGATGCGGCTGGTCACCGCCACGGGCGCACTGCAGGACGACCTCGCGGTACTGACTGGTGACGAGTCCCTCCGGTCGCGCCCGCAGGGGCCGCTACTAGATGCTATCGAGCAACTGGACGGCGACGCCGAGTCGACTCGCCGGAACGGGCAGGCCCCACTCGTGGTTGGCGGCGGCATCGACGGGGGCGCAGTTGAGATCCCCGGTGACGTGTCTTCGCAGTACATCACTGCGCTGTTGATGGCTGGTGCCGTCTCGCCGGACGGCATCGACATCGACCTGACGACCGAGCTGAAGTCGTCGCCGTACGTCGATATCACGCTGGAGGTGCTGGATGCGTTCGGCGTCGAGGCCCAGAAGACCGACGCCGGGTTCACCGTCGACGGCGGGCAGACCTACGCGCCCGGCGGCGACTACAACGTTCCCGGGGACTTCTCGTCGATGAGCTATCTGCTCGCAGCCGGCGCGCTCGCCGCCGAGGACGGCCTGCGCGTCACGTCGGCGTTCCCGAGCGCGCAGGGTGACGCGGCCATCGTCGACATCCTCGACCGGATGGGTGCCGACCTCGACTGGGACGAGGAAAACGGCGAAATCACCGTCTCGCAGTCCGAACTGACTGGCATCGAGGTCGGTGTCGAAGACACACCAGACCTCCTGCCGACCATCGCAACGCTGGGAGCCGCCGCCGACGGCGTCACGCGGATCACCGACGCCGAGCACGTCCGGTACAAGGAGACTGACCGCGTGAGCGCGATGGTCGAGGAACTCACGAAGATGGGTGCAGAGGTGGAGGAACACCAGGACGAACTGTTCGTCTACGGCGCGGACAGCGAACTCGTCGGCACGACCGTCGAGGGCCGTGCGGACCACCGCATCATCATGTCACTGGCCGTGGCGGGTCTCGTCGCCGATGGCGAGACGACGGTGACCGGCGCGGAGCACGTCGACGTGTCCTTCCCGGACTTCTTCGACGTGCTCGAATCGCTCGGCGCTGCTGTCGGCAAATAGAGTAGCAGGTTACCGCTTGGCCAGATTTTGTTATGAAAGAACGTTGTGTCTATCGTAGATAGGTGTGCTTTTACGCAGTGAAGAATATTTACAACACACGTTGTGAATCAGACGAGCGCTTCCGAACAATCTACTGCGAACTCCACGACAGTCCTCTACGTCGATGACGACCAGTTGTTGCTTGATCTGCAGACCGATATCGCTGACGAGCGCGAGGGAGTCGAACTAGTAACGACATCGAACACCGACCGGGCGACGACACTGCTGGCCGACCGCGAATTCGACTGCGTGGTGGTTGGCAGCCGGCGTACTGCCTCCCCAGTAGGCGACTTTGCCAGTGCGGTCAGCACGACGTATCCGGACACGTCGCTGGTACGGTACACCTGGGAGCCCTGGCAAGACGACACAGGCGAGATGTTCGATGCGGTCTTCGAGAAACATATCGAGGCAACGGAGACGGTGCAGTTTCTCGACCGTGTCAGGTGGCTCGACGACTGAGGGGCGCATCTACAAGGTTCAAATGCCCCCAACCCCGACACCACTGTAATGAACGGCAACGAGTTCGGTCGTCTGTTCCGCATGACGACCTACGGCGAGTCTCACGGGGAGGCGATGGGCTGTACCGTCTCTGGCGTTCCGGCGGGCGTCGAACTCTCGGAGGAGGAGATACAGAAAGACCTCGACCGGCGCAAGCCCGGACAGTCGATGATCACCACTTCCCGGGGCGAACCGGATAAGGTGACAATCAACTCCGGGATTCAGGACGGCTACACCACAGGCACGCCTATCGGGATGGTCATCCAGAACAAGGACGCCCGCTCGGGCAAGTACGAGCCCTTCATCACGGCCCCGCGGCCGTCTCACGGGGACTACACCTACTCCGCGAAGTTCGGAACCCGAAACTGGGGCGGCGGCGGCCGGTCCTCCGCTCGGGAGACGGTCAACTGGGTCGCCGCCGGCGGCGTCGCCAAGCAGGTTCTCGAACAGTCCGACTACGACGTCCAGATCAAGGCCCACGTCTGCCAGATCGGCGATGTAGAAGCCGGTCCGGTCACCTTCGAGGACATGCTCGAACACAGCGAGGAAAACGAAGTCCGCTGTGCCGACCCAGCGGCCGCCGAGGAGATGCGCGACGTGGCCGACCAGCACCAGAAAGAGGGTGACTCCATCGGCGGCGCGATTTACTTCGAGTGTCGTGGCGTCCCGTCCGGTCTCGGCGCACCGCGGTTCGATAGCTTCCCGTCCCGTCTGGGACAGGCGATGTACTCCATCCCGGCGGTCAACGACTTCGAGTACGGCATCGGCCGCGAGGCCCGGACGACCCGGGGCAGCGAGTACACTGAAAACTGGGAGTTCGACGAAGACGGTCACCCGACGCCGGTCGGGAACGACCACGGTGGCATCCAGGGCGGCATCACCACCGGGCAGCCCATCTACGGCGAGGTGTCGTGGCACGCGCCGGTGTCGATTCCCAAGACCCAGAAGACGGTCGACTGGGAGACCGACGAAGGCAAAGAGATCACCGTCACCGGTCGCCACGACCCGGTCCTGCCGCCGCGGGCGGTCCCGGTCGTGGAGGCCATGCTCGCCTGTACGGTGCTCGATTTCATGCTGCTTGGCGGCCGCATCAACCCCGACCGGCTCGACGGCCAGCCGGGCGAGTACGACACCGACTACCACCCGTCCAGCCCGCAGAACGATCCGGAGGACGCGGACACCCACGCGAAAACTATCGACGACGAGTAAGATGGACGCACAACAGGAGTCCAAATCGAACCCGTTCGGGATGGACGAGGAGTGCCAGAACTGCCCCGGGCTGTGTGAAACGCGCGAGAACGTCGTCCATGGCTACGGTGACGTGGGTGCAGAGTTCATCGTTCTCGGCGACTCACCCGCAGTCGGCGCCGACGAGTCCGGTCTCCCCTTCACCGGGGAAAGCGAGCGCGAACTGCTCGACATCCTCGCCGCGGTCGACATGTGCTCGGACCCGGACGCCGACAGACCACAGCTACAGAACACCTTCCTGACCTACGTCACCCGCTGTCGCCATCCCGACAGGGAGGCGACTGACGAGGAGGTCGTCAACTGCGAGCCGTATCTCAACAGTGAGATACGGATGATAAACCCCGAAATCCTGCTGCCGGTCGGGCAGCGCCCCCTCGAAGAGCTAGCCTTCGAGTACACAACGATGAGCGAGGACGAACTGGATATCGAGGAGCGACACGCGACGACGATTCGCGGCCGCGGGTTCGAAATCCTCCCGATGATTCCGCCGAACGAGCAGACTGACGAGGAACGGACAGCGTTTCTAGAGCACTTCAGTGAGACGCTCGGTCAGGACTACCGGCAGACGAAGGGCCGGCGCGGGCGATAATTAGGTGTCGGACTGGACTTCAGCCTCAGCGGTCTGGAGCAACTCGTCCGGGCTCGACACTGTCCCGTACTCCGTTGCTGCCTGCAACCGGTTTTCAGCATCGTGGCGGTACTGGCTCGCCTGTGTCGATGCACCCTGTTCGCTGGCGTAGGTCATACCGCTGAGCCACTCGGCAGCTTGCCAGAAACAGGTCGCTTTCTTGCGCGCTCGTTCCGACAACTCGGTCAACGCGTCGTCGTCCGCTTCACGAACAGCCGTCGTGAACTCCTCGACGCTTTCCTCGAAGTCCGCTGCGGCACTGTCGAACCCCCCACGAGCGAGCGCCATCTCCCCATCTTCGACGGTCGCCAGTGCGTCGGATAGCTGGCGGCGTGCCTCACGATACCGCATGTAGCCGACATGGTACGCCCGCTGTGCCGCTGCGGTCCCGGACAACGTGGCTTCGCGTTCGCAGTCACGACACACGATCTTCGGTTGCGAGTCACCAAGAACACGGTACTCCGACCCACATCCATCGCATCTGTAGGTCTGAGATTGCTCCATATAGTTTCTCTTAGTTATCAAATAATGCTCACATCTTATAATTGTTCTGTCGCTGCAGTGGAACACAAGCGACTAATCACAGTCGGGCCGAGAAGACAGTATGACTACGGTAACTGTGCTGGCTGATCCACCAGTCGAGGGGTTCGTGTTGCAGGATCTGGCGGGCGGCATCGTAGACGACGCCGAGGCCGCAGAGCTATACGAGGCCATGCTGCTCGACGTCTGTCGTGCGGTGGAGATCAGCGGTGCCGAGCTGTTGGTAAACTACCGGCCATCGGACCAAGTCCCGAACGGTGTCGACCCCGAGACCGCGGTTCGGGAGCCAGTGACAGCGGCCCTCGAATCACCGGGCAACGCCCGATTCGAGGTACAGGTCGGTTCGACGTTCTCTGGTCGGGTCGGGAACACTGTCACACACCTCCTCGACCGGGAAGATGTCGCAACCGTCGCCGCCGTCGAACCGACAGCAGCACTGTTGAACCGCCAACTCATCGACAGCGCGGCGATGAAACTCCGGTCCAGCGGCGTGGTGCTCGGCCCCACTGCGGGCGGCCGCGTCTACTACGCCGGCTTCGGCGAGCCGATAGATTTCGAGGACAGCTACGCCATCCCGGCGGTCGAGACTATCGGCGAGCGTGCCGCAGATGCTGGTCTCGATGTGGACTTCCTCCCATCAGCGCCCGTCCTCGAAACGCAATCTGACCTCGAAACGATGGTTCCGCTGCTACGCGCCCGGAACCGGGCTGGTCGGGTCGTACCGCAACGGACGGCGACGTTCCTCGATGACCTCGGAATCCGTGTTGTCGATGACGACGGCGATCCGACCGTGGTCCGAGAGACCGACAGGTCTTAGAAGGCCCACCGAATATGCTTGACTGCGGTGGGATGGCAGAGCGGCCTATTGCGCCTGCCTTGAAAGCAGGTATCCTCACGGATTCCTGGGTTCAAATCCCAGTCCCACCGTATTGCTCCGAGCGAATACGCGAGGAGCCATCGGTACGCACTGGCGATTTGAACCCTGCAAGTCGCAGCGCACGAACACAGTGAGTGCGATCGTCTTGCTCCGGTTCAAATCCTAGTCTCACCGTTTGTTTCTACGTGAATAGCGTCGCGTACTGCGGTTTTCGGTGGGCCGCCGCTCCTTCCCCGTAGCGTTCACACCCACGTAATCTAGATTCATGATGATAAATCCTAGGTACGATAGCCTCGGGGCTAATCGGGGCTGGCTTGACGAAATAAATTTTCCACATTCTAAGACATGATAATTACTAGAATTAGACTGAACTTTTTCGCGTTGAAGCGTGAGCAGAATCTGACACACAATGGGGCCACGAAGAACCGATATAAGTTATTCATCTTGAAAATAGAAAAGAGAGTGTGACACGGCTAGTACTTAGTTGCGGTTTAGATGAGGCACGAGAACTAGTTAAGGAGGCGCTTTGGAGAACTGAGGGTATCAAGAGTATTGAGGAAGGTAGACGCCAGATAGTTGGAAAAACGGATATATCGTTTCCAAGAATCCTGTGGAGTTATGGAGAGAACATCTATATTGACTTTTCTGACCCGACTGACGAAGGAGAGATTCCGATAAAGGTAACGGCGGAAAAAGAAATTTGGATGAACGCAACTGCTTCTCCACAAAAATATAAACGGCAATTTTTGGACGAGTTAGATGCTGTTCGGATTAACCCTAAAACAGAAGTTGACAAAGGCTCATGGAACTTTTCGCCGCCTCGGTCAACTGGTGAGGCTTTTATCGGTACTATTGGTTATCCTATATCAATGATTGTCGGCGGATTCCTTGGTTTACTATATTCTGCGCTGGTTTTTGGGCATTTATTTGGAATTGTCGTCGGGTCATTGTCTGGAGTATATTTATGGAGCAAGCGAGATACGGGACAGTTTCAAACAACAAGTATGTATCTCGGGCTAGTATTCCTTGGCGGGGTTGTAGGGAGTGTTATATATTCGCAATTGAACCTTGGGTCAACTGTCGGCGTTAGTTTAATGCTGATATTGTCTGCCGGTTTCCCTGCCTTTGCCTTCTACTGGCGACGCCAATAGGAACAACTTCTCTAATCAACCCATACAAGTCACCCGCATTAATCCATCCCCTACCCCAGTGGAGTATGGGACCCGTCCGCTCACCAATCTTGACGGGAGAGTGCGCGGACAAGACGAGTTTTGGATTCTGTTTGTAGAGTGCACAAACTGAGATGAGGTGCCAGCGAGTCGTAGCCGACGCAACGTCGTGCGTTCGGCCGACTTACTCTGGTTTGAACACGACCCACACGGCATTCGGCCCGGTTCAGGACTGCACAAAAGGAGGGTACAGAATTCGCCGCTTTCTGACTCGTAGGGACAGTATACTGGACTCAGGCAATCAGGCGGTTTTATGTCGATGGTCGGGATTATATCCGTGTAATGGTACGTGAAGATAGGTCCCCGAGACAGCACTGGTCGGGCCTCCTGACTGTGTGTGTCGTCGCCCTCCTCCTCGCAGTGACGGCCGCAGGGCCTGCTGTTGCTGAACCGAGTCTGTTCGTGTCCGGCGCGTCGAAAGACACGAATACGATACTCGCCGGTGACTCGGTGAACGTCACCGCGACAGTCCAGAACACCGGCAGCTCGGGCGGTGCGACGAACATTGAGTACGTAGTAAACGGTACAACGAGAGCGACCGAACGGGTAGTTGTCGACGCCGGGTCCTCAGTTGAGCGAACACGGGCGCTGAAGTTCGACACTCCCGGAACGTACAGGATTAAGGTCCAGAGCCCGGGGAAATCGGCCGGACGAGTCAGAGTCAAGCCCGCGATAGTCGAGACCAAGCGGATGGACCAGACTACGCGGCAGCTCAAGATACGCGGTGGGATGGTCCCGACGAACGAACCCTACGTGATGAACGTCTCGAGGCCAGCGAACCGCTCGTTCGCGCTCCAGTCCTGGACGGTCAACGCGTCACAGGAGGCGTTCACGCAGGACGTGACGGAGTACACCGATCCCAGTGCGGCAGACATCTCGGTGCCATCCGGTGACGACGCATCGGTGTTCGGTGTGGTGACTGTCGGGTCGTCGGACGGCGTCGAACCGTCGTCGATGCAGTTTGCACTGAACCGGTCAACACTCCAGCAAGCTGGGATAGCCGCACAGAACGTCCGCGTGTATCATCGTGTCAACGGATCCTGGAAAGCCGCCGAAACGACTGTCGCTTCGGAACAGCCCGACCGCGTCGTCTACGAGGCGGATACCGCAGGAGCAACGGCCTACGCCATTGGGAAACTCGAGCCGTCGTTCTCCGTCACACGAACGTCAGTCGTCAACGAACAGGCGACAGATGGACATCGTGTCACCGTCAGGGGAACTGTCGAAAACGCCGGCAGTTCTCCAGGCACGTATGACGCGCAGATGCTGGTCGACGGTGAAGTCGTCAACCAGACCTCGGTGACTGTGCCAGCGGACACCGAACAGACGGTGACACTGTCGACGGTCGTGACGACGCCGGGGACGTTCCAGATCGGCTTCAACGACGTCAACGCCGGCGAGGTTCAGGTAACCGAAAGCCAGCTCCAGACCGACGAGAACGGCGGTGCCGAGCCGAAGACAGAGCCGACTGGAACGGAGACAGCGGTCCAGACCGAACCCACGGTTGACGGTGACGGCGGACTCGGACCGCTCCCAGCCACAGTCATGGGTATCAGTACGGTACTGGTCATTGGTGGACTTCTCGGTGCGTTGCTGCTGTTCGGCGTCGTCATCGTGCTCCTCCGACGGGGTGGCAGCCGGAACGACAGCGGCTTCGAACTGTAGGCGGGGAGAGAAACCCTTTTTGTGCCAGTGTCCAGAGAATCGCGTATGGATTGGCCACACGATCCGGACGGTGAGGAAGGAAGCGAGGGCCGCCGCAAATACGGCCACGCTGTGCTGGCGAAGAAAGTCGACGAGGACGAGGACTTCCCACTGACTGCCGAGGAGTACGTCGAACAGTACGGGGACCACCCGGTTCGGATCGACTATGAGACAGTCGTCAGCGTAGCGGACATCTTCGAGTACGTCGACCAGGAGGAGTTCGAGGACTTCCCGGACTTCCACAAATCTCTCGGGCGCGCGCTGCGCGAGGCAGACTGGTGGCCGTACAGACTCGAACAGGCTTGATTGTGTAGTGTGTGGGCACGACACATACTTGTGGGAGGCCGGTGTAGCGTCGCGTATGGCGACGACATCTTCAAGCGGCGACCGCGCCGATCAGGGACTCCCCGAGGAGGTTGTTGCTGACCTGTTGTCGGACGACACTCGCCGTCGCGCGCTCTCGATACTGGCAGACCGCGGTGAACCAGTGGTCGTAGCAGACCTCGCGACGGCGGTTCTGGCGGCCAAGCGTGACATCGAGCCAGCGGCAGTCCCTGACACTGCCAGGGACGAACTCACCGAGGAACTGTTCACCGAGCACCTCCCGAAACTAACGGCAACGGACGTCGTCGCATACGATTCGATGATCGGAACCGTCGAGCTTCAGCGACGTGATGCAGTACCGACTGAGCTCCGTTGAATCGGCTCCCATGTCCGGGATCCGACACCGGTCGGACCGGACTACAGTCTACGCTGCCGGTACATTTCGATAGAGCAATACCCGTTGCTTCGAAACGAACGATGGACAGTGACCAACACCCAGATCACCCATATACAGATTGACAACTACGGGCCGTGGACTGTGACGCCTGAGCCCCGCCGTGAAGTCGACTTGCAGACGCTCCAGTCCCGGTTGTACGCTGATCTCGCACAGTTGTTCGGGAACCGCGACGGCTACATCTTCTTCTCGCGGTTCGACAATATGATCGCCGTGACGAACGGACTGGACGAAGCGGCACACGCACTCATTCAGGAATCCGTCGGCAATCGCTACCCGGTGACGATGAGCCTCTCGGTCGCGACGGGAACGACGCCCGTCTCTGCGCTGGGAACGGCGACGGAGCAGCTACAGGAGGCCGGGAGTGCACAGGACAAGGGCCGACGAGAAGTGTTACGCGGCCAGACGATCGACGAGCAGTTCCGGAAGCCCACAGACGTACAACTCGCGCATTTCGATGTCGACGACGCCACCGAGAAGTACACCGACCAGCTCAACGAGTTCGACACGTTCATCCAGATCGAACAGGGGTACGCGGCACTCATGAAGTATATGCGCGAGGCCCACGACTCGCTGTCGTTTTTCGTCGGCGGCGATAACGTCATCGCAGTCTGTCCAGACCTGGACGAAGCGGATTATCACGACGCCATCGACCACGTCCGCGAGGAAGTCGACGTGGAGTTGAAAGTCGGTGTCGGGCGCGGACGGACGGCAGCTACGGCCGGAATGGACGCCAAACACGCATTAGAGACCTGTCGGGCGACTGGCGAGGCCGTCACCATCGAAACCGAGACAACTGAGTAATTTGTGAGTCAAACGATATAAACGTAGTGGAGGTATCTTTTAGACCAGCCATGTGGTAATCATACGCATGAACGGTGAGGTCACTGTGCGGGAGGTTATGAACAGAGAGTACGTCGGGGCAAGCGAGTCCGACGACCTCCTCGAAACGACGGAGCTGCTGATCCGAGAGGACCAGCATCCGATTCTCGTGTTACGAGGGAACGAACCGGTCGGCGTCGCGACGGACAGGGACGTGCTGGCGTACATCGTCGATGGCGGCGACCCAGAAACGGCCACCGTCGGCGACGTGATGCGTGAATCCATTCCGACAATCGGCCCCGATGCTGGACTTCCGGCGGCCCGGGACCGAATGGCGACGCGGTCCGCCGAGTTCCTTCTGGTAACGGCTGACAGAGAGCCGCTCGGAACGCTGACCGAGCACGACATCCTCTCGACTGCAAGGTTAGAGAGCGAGTCGACAGATGTCGCTGAACAGCCCTCGACGGTTGCGACGACCGGGCAGGAAGCCACCACCGACGGGATGCAGTCCGCCGCCGAGGACTCGTTCGATAATCAGGGCATCTGTTCCGCCTGTAGCACGTTTACACGGAATCTGGCGTCGTTCAACGGGCAGCTCCTCTGTGCGGACTGTCGGGACGTCTGAGCCACTCCCACCGGTCTCCGTCTCTCACAGCGGACGGATACAGCGGCGTAGCCGAACTGTTTTCATCGTACGACACGGAGTACCACCGTGGAAATCGACACCGCCTCGATGGATGACGTGGACACCATCGTTGACCTGTGGGTCCGACTGGCGGAGAGCCAGCGTGCCCACGGGTCACATCTGTTCGGGGATCGGAACCGGACTGCGGTCCGAGAGACTGTCGTACAGCGCGTCGTCGCCGAAAACGTCCGTATCGCCTGTATAGATCAACACATCGTCGGGTTCGTCATGGTAACCATCGACAGCGGCCGGTACGAACAAGACGAGACACGGGGCATCATCGAGAACATCTTCGTCGAACCGGTCCACAGGAACCAGGGAATCGGCAGTAAACTGCTTGATACGGGGGAAGAACTACTCCGCCAGGCCGGTGCGGATATCCTCGCGCTGGAGGCGATGGCGGACAACGAATCCGCTCGACAATTCTATCGAGCACAGGGCTACGCACCACACCGGATCGAGCTCGAAAAGCCGACCGAAAACGATACTCTCTAAACGGTCCCCACACAACGCAGGTATGCAACCGTGCCAGGGGAGCTTGGGTGGTCCAAGCACTCGACTTGTAATCGAGAGTTCGTGGGTTCAAATCCCACCCCTGGCTTCGACGCGTTCGTTCGGAACCGAACTGCAACTGGGCAACCGAAATTACCGTTTTTTCGAATCGTACCTGACGTGTCGGCGCGATCCGTGAGCAGTATCTACGGCGCGTCCAACTCGCCCGGCACCATCCCATCGAGATGTTTCAATACGACGCAGAACCGGCTTCGAGGGGGCCGCAATTGTGGACGTATTTTAGATTAAATTGCAACTAACAATACAAACCCCATTGCCATTCAGGGTGTGTTGGGGAAAATCAATCAATTTTGGGTGGACAGAGGGGTCCAAGTGACACTTATGCTAGCGGCCGTTGTCGGGTTGCTCATTGTCGAGATAGCAACACGGACAGGGATTTCAATGGCGTACATCGGTGGCGTGTTCGTCGCAGCGGCCGTTCTGATTAGTCCCGTAGCACCGCTCGGTGGCGTCGCTGGGCTCATCATCCACGATGTTTTCCACGGGATCATCGGGTACTGGACCGTCAGCACGACAGTCTGGATACTGTCTTTTGCCTGGGTGATTGTGTGGCTCACTAATGGACACTCTAGCGGCCAGAAGAGGCAGGGGCTGAAGTCGATGCTCCGGATGGCTCCGGCCTACGCCGCAGTAATACTGATCGGTGGAATCAACGCAACAGCGTTTGCGGCATGGCTGGTGATGGTTCTGGGGGCGCAACGCTTCTACACGGCCGCTATTGGCTTCCTTCCGGGTGTCGTCGCGGCTGTGGGACTCAGTGTGTTTGGCCTAGTCGCCATTGGAATCATCGAACGTCTCGGCAAACATATCGGCCGAGCAGACACTCGTGGCCACACGCTGATCGAATCGGAGGTGCCCGGACGAAAACCCTCGAAGGAGTCAACCGGGGTGATGGCTGTCGGCGTACTCGTCATCGGCGCTGGGTGGCTGTTTGGCGTTTCGGTGCTCGATGTGTTCGTCCACGACCTGGGGCTGTACCCGACAGCAAACGAATTCAGCGCGTTCGTTACCGGCTTCCTCGGCCGCGGTTCGCCGATAGCGCCCGTTGTAACAACTGCCCTGCTCGGAGTGTACAAGTACGGTGAACTGGCAGTGGTTCTCTCAGCACCGGTTGCGATAGCCGCTCTGTTCGGGTGGCATACCTACCACGATCAGATGCTCTTGTCCACTGCTCATGGCATTGGAAGTATCTGCACGAGGGCATCCGATGACTGAAAACCAGCCCGGATCAGACGATGGTGTGCCGAGCAGACGCCAGTTTCTCACGGCTCTCGGTGGCACGGCATTCGCGGCCGCAGGCTACGGATATGGCACCGAGCCCAGCGGGTCAGTGGCCGTCGATTCGGTGACGGGGTCTAGCGCTCACCCAGCATCGGGAGAGCATATCGAAGCGCTAACCGCGATAGCCACCGCGGTGTATCCGTCAGCGGTCTCGATAACGCCGTCATTCATCGAGAGCCGCGTGTTTGGACGGGTCGAACCGGAGCCGGGTCATTTTGACAAGCTCGTGACCGCAATCGAAGCGGTCGACGATCACGCCAAAGCACGGTTTGGGGGCAGGATTACTGACATTTCAGCAGGGCGGCGGCGGCAGGTCCTGCAGTCGATGGGTGTGACGACAGTGCACCCCACTGCCGACGGAACAACTGCGGAGCAGGTACGGTTTTATCTCGTGGGCGACCTGTTGTACGTGCTGTTTACGTCTCCTATGGGTGGCAAGCTGCTTGGTGTCGACAATCCGCCCGGGCATCCCGGTGGGCGAGAGGCATACAAGCAAGGACCGGAGGGCGGTGAACCATGACGGCCGCAGACGACCGAACCCCGACAGAGGCCGACGTCTGTGTCGTCGGGGCAGGGCCGGCCGGAGCGGTCACTGCATACTCGCTTGCACGCCGCGGGCACGATGTCGTGGTACTCGAAGCGGGAGAGCGGTTGACCCCAGCAGACCACCACCGACGCATGGAGATGTGGTTACGTCCGAACTTCGAACGTGACTCGTTCTGGCGCGACGACGAACGGGATAGATACACGACGACCGGCGACGTCGATGCACGGCTCAACGAGACGCGCGTGAAGGCGGTCGGTGGCACATCCCTGCACTGGGACGCGAACACCCCACGGCTTCACGAAGAAGACTTCGAGATGAACACGCGGTATGGGGTGGCACAGGATTGGCCGATCAGCTACGCCGACCTTCGGCCATACTATGTCCGTGCCGAACGGGAGATGGGCGTTGCAGGCGCCGACGACAACCCACACGGACCGCCGCGAAAAGAGCCCTATCCGCTGACGGCGTTCGAGCCGAGCTACTCGGATTCGCTGTTTGCCGAAGCCTGTGAAGAACTCGGAATCACGATGGCGTCACAGCCGAAAGCTATCAACTCCGAGGAGTACGATGACCGCTCCGAGTGCGTCGGATACGGTGTCTGCAACGCCTGTCCGTCGGGAGCGAAGTACAGCGCCGAAGTCCATGTCCAGAAGGCCGAGGCAGCGGGTGCACGGATCGTTGATCAGGTACAGGCCCTCTCCGTGGAGCACGACCGAGCAGGTGACTACGTGGAGTCCGTCGTCTACGCGACTCCCAACGGGCGTCACTTCCGGCAAGAAGCCGATCACTTCGTCATCGCGTGTGGCGGAATCGAGACACCACGGGTGCTGTTACTGTCGGATTCGGACGTGTATCCGGACGGATTAGCCAACTCCAGCGGGGCAGTCGGTCGGTACCTCATGGACCATCCCAGCGTCACGACGACAGGGACGCTCGAAGAGCCGACACGACAGAGCAATATCGGCTGGGTTTCCAGCCGGAGCGATCAGTTCTATGCTCACGAGGAGACCGGCTCCGGGAGCTACCACCTCACGTTTAGCAACACTGCGAAGTCCACGTCGGGAGGGGCGCAGTCCAGAAGCCCACCGACATCTCCATCGAGGTTGCTCGACATCGTCAGCAACCCGACCTCGGATACGGTGGCCGAACTCGCGACGGACCCGCTCAACGAGATGCAACTGGGAGACGCACTCGACCTTCCGACGACATCGGGGCCGCCGTATCCACTCTCGATACGTGGCGCGGGCGAGATGCTGCCGCGGCCCGACAACCGAGTCACGCTCGATAAATCAAAGACGGACAACCACGGCCGACCGGTACCGTCGATCGATCTCTCTGACGGAGCCCACGTTCAAGAGACGATGGAGCACTGTTTATCGGTCCAGAAATCGATTCTGACGGAACTCGGTGCCGAAATCACCGAGGTAGAGACACTAAGTGGGAGAAGAATGAGCACACACCACATGGGGACGACACGGATGGGTACGGATCCGGCAGAAACTGTCGTGAACGAAGAATGTCGGACACACGACCTCGCGAACCTCTGGATCGCGTCTTCGAGCGTCTTTACAACTGCTGGAGCGAACAATCCGACACTCACGATTGCGGCGCTCGCGCTGAAGACGGCAGATCACATCGACGAGAAGTTGTGATGCCACACTGGCAGAGACCCTGTGTGCCGCCGGGGACGGCCACTGCATGTCATATAGTTGGAGCAGCAGCGCGGGTAGCGCTACCAGATAGGTCTACGTTTTTACCGCTGGAGGGCGTACAATATGTCATGAGTGAATCCGAAGAAGAACTCCCGGACAACGACGAGGAATGGCGCGAAATACTCTCCGACGAGGAGTACCGAATCCTCCGCGAGTCTGGAACAGAACCGCGGTTCAGTAGCGACCTCATCGACGTAGAAGACGAGGGCGTGTTCACCTGTGCCGGCTGTGGGACGGAACTGTTCGATAGCGACAGGAAATTCGAATCAGAAACCGGCTGGCCGAGCTTCTGGGACGTGTATCAGGAAGGCAACGTCGAAACACGGGCGGACAACAGCCATGGGATGGAGCGAACGGAAGTCGTCTGTGCCGAGTGTGGCGGTCATCTGGGCCACGTGTTCGACGACGGACCGGAGCCGAGCGGGAAGCGGTACTGCATCAACGGCGCTGCGCTCGACTTCGAGTCGGAGTAGCGACCACCGGAACCCTTTTTTCCGTCATTGAAGTTGATACGGCTAGACGTGACTGAACACGGGACCGACGAGGCGGGCGACGACGGGGCCGGAACATCGGTCGACGAGTCGCTGGTCGACGAGCCACCGACTGCGACCGCCGAACAGCCACCGCCGGAGAGTCACCTGCTAGCCGAGAGCCTCCGAACGTTTCCGTGGCTCCGCGCGGCCGGCGTCGCAGTCGGGACGCTGGCTGTCGAATACCTGCTCGTCGCACTGCTGTTTCTCGTCGGGCCGTCGTCGATCGACCTGCCGGAACTGTCGGATCGGTTAGTCCAGTACGGGTTCGTGCTGTACAACGCCCATCACGTGCCGACGCTGGTGACGGCATCGGACGCGGAGGTGTACGGCTCGGCCGCCCGGAACGTCCTGTACGGCGCACAGGGTGCGAGCGTGCCACCCATCGTCTATTTCCTGATTCCGATTGTCGCGCTGGTCGCCGTCGGCGCGCTGTTCGAACGCTATCGCGGCGATACCCGGTCGGACAGCCTGCTCGAGGAGGCGGCGCTTGTCGGGACCGGCATCGGCTTCGGGTATGTCGCAACAGGGTTCGCAGGGAGCTTCGTGTTCGTCCGGACGGTCATGTTCGATGGCGGGGGCGAGGGACAGGCCGCACCGGCGGTGCTGTGGCTCCTCATCCTGCTGTTTTTCTTCCCGTTGGTATTTGCGAGTCTCGGCGCGGCCGCCCGGTATCTCTACGCCGACTGGGCTTCGGGCGCGTAAGTCGTCTCGATAAATTCAAGAATACGCTCGGACTCGGCCATCGTGATGCCGCGGTCCTCATCGACCAGAACCGGGACGCCCCGCTGGCCTGAGACCCGCTTCACCTCGTCGCGTTTCGAGTGCAGCGCCTCGACCCAGACGCTGTCGTAGTCGATGTCGAGTTCGTCCAGTCGGTCGGCGACCTTCTCGCAGTACGGACAGCCGTCGAGCTGGTAGAGCGTCAAGCTCATACTGAGCGGTACGGACGCCGCCCTCAAGGTGGTTGTGCTCGAAAAAAACGCAGCGGTCGACCTGACGTTACTCGTACAGCCAGGACGAGTCGATCTGGTCCCAGTCGACGAGTTCGTCCTCGTCGAAGAACAGCTCGATTTCGCGCTCGTTTGCGCCCTCGTCTTCGTGGTCGGAACCGTGAATGACGTTACGACCGAGATCGAGCCCGTAGTCACCGCGGATGGTGCCGGGAGCCGATTCGGCGGGGTCCGTCTCGCCCATCATGTTTCGGACCTGCCGGGTCGCGTCCTGACCTTCCCAGACCATCGCGAAGACGGGGCCGGAGGTGATGAAGTCGACGAGCCCGTCGAAGAATGGCTTGTCCTCGTGCTCGCCGTAGTGCTCCTCAGCGAGCTCCTGGTCGATCTGCATGAACTTGCCACCGACCATCTTCAGGCCACGGTCCTCGAAGCGGGAGACGATGTCCCCGATGAGGCCGCGCTGGACGCCGTCGGGCTTGACCATCACGAACGTACGCTCGTGTTCGGACATCAGGCCTCGGCCTCCTCGGCTTCCTCGTCAGCGTCGTCTTCGGCCTCGTCGGCGTCGGCATCAGCTTCTTCAGCGTCTGCTTCGGCAGCCTCGTCCTCAACCTCTTCGGCGTCTGCCTCGTCAGCGTCCGCTTCCACTTCTTCGGCTTCATCCTCAACCTCGTCCTCGACCTCACCGGCGTCACCGCGTGCGGTGTCGGTCCATTCGAGGTTGCGGGCCTCGCGGCCTAGGTCGGCGTTGTTCTCGCACTTCGAAGAACAGAAGTGCGTCGTCGCGCCGTCTTTGTGGACGAACATCGTGCCCGTGCCGGGCTCGATGTCCGTACCGCAGTAGTCACATTCGCGTGTCCGGGGCATGGTTACTGCCCTCCGATGGTGTCGGCCTCGCGAGCCGTCTCGCGGAGCTGGAGCACGTCACCTTCGCGGACCGGGCCGAGAACGTTGCGCGTGATGATGCGCCCCTGATTCTCGCCTTCGCGGATGCGGCACTTGACCTGCATGGCCTCGCCGTGCATCCCCGTCCGGCCCACGACTTCGATAACCTCGGCGGGCGTGGAACCGCTGCTTTCGGATTCCTCAGCGCTCATCCGAGGTCACCTCACCGAAGCTCCTCGACCTTGTCGGCGATGTCCTCGACATCGGCGTCAGCCTCACCGGCGTCGGTGACGGCTGCGGCGGCCGAGCCGACTTCGAGCCCGGCGGCGTGACCGAGGTCGTCCTGCTGCTCGACGAAGATGAAGGGAACGCCCTTCTCGTCGGCAAGCTCCGGAATGTGCATGACGATCTCCTCGGGCTGGACATCTTCAGCGACAAAGACGAGCTCGGCGGAGCCGCGCTCGATTGATTTGGTCGTCTCGTTTGTACCCTTCTTTACTGCGCCTGTGTCCCGGGCAACCTCGAGCGCCTCAAGGGCGTCGTCTTCGAGGTCCGCGGGAACGTCGAAATCTACGTATACTGGCATTTGTATGTTCACCTCCTGCGCGCGAGCTCAGGCTCCCCCGCCGTGTCCGGGCCGCGAGGCCCGTCACACCGTGATGGTGTGTATCCTGAAAAGGCTGGGAGCATCATCAACTCGGCGCAGGCTGTACCCCATTCTGTGCTACCGGCCCTAAAAGCGCTTTCGAAGCCGAAATCCCGTGCCAGCCCGCCACACGGGTGCTGTCGGGGGGTCTGTCTATTCCGCGGCCGCCGAGGCATCGGCCAGCGCGGCCCGCGCGTCCGAGACGAGACGGGCCACCACCTCACCAGCGGGCCGTACGTCCTGTGCAAGGCCGGCGCTCTGGCCGGCGTAGTGTGGCAGGGCCTCGACATCGCCAGTCATCCCCGCAAGCGGGGGCATATCAGCAAGCCGACTGATCGGCTCGCCATCGGGCATCTGTGCGACCTGTTCGGAGTCGCTATCGTCGTCCATTTTGTCCGAATAGGAGCCGGCCTGCCGCCGGACCTCGTCGGTTTCGAGGACCCGGTGTGGCTGGTCTGACCAGCCCCGGTCGAACAGTTCGGTAAACCGCGTCGCCGTCTCGGGCGCGTCGACGATTCGTTGCCGATATGTCTCGTGTGCGCCGGATTCCTCGGTCGCCACGAACCGAGTGCCGAACCAGCCGCCGTCAGCACCCAGCGTCAGCGCCGCCGCGAGGCCGCGCCCGTCGCCGAGACCGCCGGCCGCGACGACCGGGACTGGAACCGCGTCAGCTACCCGCGGGAGCAACGCCATCGTCGTCACGTCGCTCTGGACGTGGCCGCCGGCCTCCCGGCCCTGGGCGACCACGACATCGGTCCCGGCGTCGACGGCGGCCCTGGCCTCGGCAGCGCTGGCAACCGTGACCATCGCCGTGCCGCCGGCCTCGTGGACCCGGTCAATGTACGGCCCGGCATCGCCAAATGAAAATGAGACGACCGACGCGCCCGCGTCCAAACAGGCATCGAGACACGCCGACGGCGAGAGCACACCCGTCGACTCGTCGAGGACGACGTTGACGCCGACCACGCCGTCAGTCGCGTTTGCAGCGTCCGTGTACGCGTCGCGGATCGCGTCGGCCTCGCGCCACGACATCGCCAACATCCCAAGGCCGCCCGCGTCAGCGACTGCTGCGGCAAGAGACGGTGTCGAGACACTCCCGACTGGTGCTTGCACGACTGGGTAGTCGATACCGATTTCGGAACAGAGCGAGGTCTGGAGGGGAGCCATGCCGGCCACTGTGTCCGGTCGAATAAAAAGCGTACCTGGAGAGCGCCGTGACCGTCAGGTCCATACTGGCGCGTCCGCCACCTCCGGTATGGATATCGCACGCTCGCTCCGAGCAGAAGCCAGCCGTGCGAACGAGCGGCGGCTACTCGTTCTGGCGGGCGACCCCGACCGGACGCGGGAGCGAGCGGCAGCAGCGCTCGACGCGGCGGCTGTTCCCAGCGCGGAGACGACCGTTGTCGGCCCGAAGCCGTTCCTCGCCTGTGAGCATCACGAGCAGTCCCGCGCCGAGGAACTTCTCGGCCGGACGCGGACGGCTGTCATCCTCGATGCACACGAGGAACTGCGGCCGGACGCCGTCGGGCGGACCGTCGGTGCGGTCGACGGCGGCGGCCTCTACGTCCTCCTCGCGCCGCCGCTGGAGACGTGGCCCGAAGAGCGCGACGGATTCGACGCCTCGCTCGCAGTCCCGCCGTTCGATGTCGGAGACGTGAGCGGCCACTTCCGCCGTCGGTTCGTCGAGACGTTGCGAGCACACCGAGGTATCGCTATCGTCGATGCCGACACGGGTACTGTCGAGCAGGACGGCCTGACGGACCCGCCACCGAGCCGCCCGGTTTCGAGCCCGACAGCGCCAACCGACGCGTGGTTCCGCTCCGAGACCTACGCTCAGTGTCTCACCGACGACCAGCGGGACGCGGTCCAGGCGTTTGAGTCCCTGCGGGACGACGGTGCGGCGGTCGTGGTCGAGGCCGACCGGGGCCGAGGGAAATCCAGTGCCGCCGGGCTGGCAGCCGGAAACCTCGCTATCGGGGGGCGAGACGTGCTGGTGACCGCGCCGCAGTACCGGAGCGCCGCCGAGGTGTTCGCGCGGGCGGGACATCTTCTGGAGACGCTCGGCGTCGAGTTCGCTCGCGACCGGGCGTCGAACCCCCAGCAGCTCGACGTTGCAGGGGCGGGCTGCGTGCGGTATGCGCCACCGGATGAAGCGGCATCGCTTCCGGATGGTCCCGACGTGGTCATCGTCGACGAGGCCGCGGCCCTGCCGGTCCGGCGACTCGAACAGTTCCTCGACGCGCCGGCGGTTGCCTTCACGACGACCGTCCACGGCTACGAGGGGGCAGGACGAGGATTCTCCGTCCGGTTCCGTGATCGACTCGCGGAAAGCGACCACGCCGTCGCCGACGTGACGATGACGACGCCGATTCGATACGGCGACGCCGACCCCGTCGAAGTATGGGCGTTCCGGGCGCTGTTACTGGACGCGCGCCCGCCGGTCGATCAGCTTATCACGGATGCGACGCCGGAGACCGTCGAGTACCGCCGGCTCTCAGCAGCCGACCTGCTCGCTGACGAGCATCTGCTCCGGGAGGTCTTCGGCCTGCTCGTGCTGGCGCATTACCGGACGGAACCCTCGGACCTGGCCCGGTTGCTCGACGCACCCAATCTCGCTGTTCGGGCGCTGACCCACGAGGGCCACGTCGTTGCAGTGGCGCTGCTAGCACAGGAAGGCGGGCTCTCAGCTGACACGCGCGCCACGATGTACGAAGGAAGGCGAGTGCGAGGAAACATGCTTCCGGACGTGCTATCGACACAACTCCGTGACGAAGCCGCCGGAATCCCAGTCGGCCAGCGGGTCCTCCGTATCGCGACCCACGCTGCGGTCCGGTCCCGTGGGCTCGGCTCCGAACTCCTCTCGGAAATCAGAACGGAGTTCGCTGAACAAGTGGACTGGCTCGGGGTCAGCTACGGTGCGACGCCGGAACTCGTCCGTTTCTGGGCGGACAACGGCTACAACACTGTGCACCTCGCCACCTCGCGGAACGCGACCAGTGGCGAGTACTCCGTCGTAATGCTCAACCCCTGTTCCGACGACGGGGTGGCGCTCGCGGCGCGTCACGGGGAATGGTTTCAGGACCGAATCGCCGCAGTGCTGTCGGACCCACTTGACGACTGTGACCCTGACGTGGTTCGGGCCGTGCTTCGAGCGACCGACGGCGAGCGGCCGGTATCGCTCTCGGAGTGGGAGTGGCGGCTGGTCGCCGGCGTCCCCGGCGGCGCGTCGGTCCTCGACACGAACCCGAAGCCGTTCCGTCAGCTCACTCGCCAACACCTGTCGGACCCGGCCGACGCGACCGCGCTCTCGCCGCGGGAGGAACGCCTGCTCGTCCGAAAGGTCTTGCAGGCACATCCCTGGTCGGCTGTCGCCGAGGAACTGGCGTTCGTTTCCAAGCGTGAGTGTATGCGCACACTCGGCGGAATAGTCGAAAGGTTGACGCGTCTGTACGGCGACCCTTGGGTACAGGAGGAACTCGACAGACACCAATGAGCCTGCTCGGCCTCGAAACGCTGCTGTTCGTGCTCGCGTTCGCCCTGCTGGTCGGGGGCGTCGTCGGTAGCCTCACGCCGCAGGTCCCCGGCGCACTTGTCTCACTCGCCGGCGTGTATCTGTACTGGGTCGCCAGCGGCATGACTGAACCCGGAACGCTCTTCCTGGCCCTGCTGACGCTAGTCGGCCTGCTGACGTGGGCCGTCGACATCGCGGGCGGGGCCGTCGCCGCGCGGGTCGGCGGGGCGTCGAACTGGACGGCAGTTCTGGCCGGCGTGGTGGCGCTCGTCCTCTTTTTTGTTACCGGTCCGCTCGGCATCCTGCTGGGCGTCGCCGGGACGGTGTTCGTCGTCGAGTTCTATCGGCAGGAGGACGTCAGAGGGAGCGCGAAGGCCGCGCTGGTAACCACCGTCGGAATGCTGGCCTCCGGCGTCGTCCAGGCCTTGCTGACCGCGTCGATACTGGTCACCATGATTGCCGTCGCGCTTCTATGACACAGTGTGCGGAGGACGGCTGCGAAAACGAGGCCGCGGTCGAACTCCACATCCCCTGGGACGCGAACCGAGACGTGTGTCCGGCCCACGCTCGCGTCTGGACGCAGAAGGACGGCGTCGTCCCAGCGCCGATTGACGGCCACGAGGACGAGTGGCCATAGACCGTTGTCGTCGGAATTGACTCTTTAGTTCACACGTGGGTACTAGATCGGCGGGCTGTCAAACGTTCACGAAGAAAATATAATAATAATTGGGGTTGAATACGGCAAGTGAGGCGTGTTATCATGAAACGCGAGATGCTAACCACCGACTTCATCGACCGTGCAGCGGACATCTACGACGACGTGACCGGAATCGTCGCCCACGACGGCACCGAGTACACGTACGCGGAGGTAAACGAGCGAGTCAACCAGTTGGCACACGCGCTGTCGGACCGGGGCGTCTCGAAGGGGAGTCGCGTGGCCGTCCTCGCGCCGAACACACACTACTTCATCGAGACGCTGTACGCGACAAACAAACTCGGCGCGGTGTTCGTCCCGCTGAACTACCGGCTCGACCCTGCGAAAATCGAGTATATTCTGAACGACTGTGAAGCCGCGACAGTAATCGCCGACTACGACTTCGCGGAGAAAGTCCAGCCGGTACGGGACGACATCCCTGCAGAGACGTTCATCGGCTACAAACCCAACCGTATCGATGGGGAATGGGACGCCTACAGTGATGTCCTCGACGGACAGCCGACAGCCGAACCGGACCGGCCGGACATGACCGAGGACGACGACGCCAGCATCAACTACACGTCCGGCACGACGGGGGACCCGAAGGGCGTTGTCAGGACCCATCGGACCGAAAGCTGGCACTCGCTGGTGCTCAATCAGCACATGGAGATACGCGACGACGACACGTACCTCTGGACGCTCCCGATGTTCCACTGCAACGGCTGGGGCCACACCTACGCCATCACCGGAACCGGCGGGACGCACGTCTGTCAGCGGACCTTCGACGCCGCGGACACCTTCCGCCGGGTCCGCGAGTACGACGTGTCGTTCATGTGTGGCGCGCCGACGGTGCTGAACAAGCTCATTCAGCACTACCGGGCCAACGATGGCGACGTAGTGACGCAGGGCGACCGCGACGTACGGATCGCGACGGCCGGCAGCGCCCCGGCGACGGCGACCATCGAGCGCGTCGAAGACGAGTTTGGCTGGCGCATCATCCACATCTATGGCCTGACCGAGACGGCCCCGATCATCACGACCAGCAACTCCCCGCGGCGCATCGCCGAACGGGGCCGTGAACTCAAAGTCAAACAGGGCTCGGAAGCGCTGTGTACCGACATCCGTGTCGTCGACGAGGACGGCGATGACGTGCCACACGACGGTGCGACCATCGGTGAGATCGTGGTGCAGGGCAATCAGGTGATGGACCGCTATCTCAACAAGCCCGAGATCACCGAGGAGGCGTTCAACGACCGCGTCGAGGGGTACTTCCACACTGGCGACCTCGCGACGTGGGACGACGACGGGATGATACAGATCATGGACCGTCGAAAGGACATCATCATCTCCGGGGGCGAGAACATCTCCTCGATCGAACTGGAAGACGAACTGTACGACCACCCCGATGTGCTGAAAGCCGCGGTCATTCCGGCTCCGAGCGAGGACTGGGGCGAGACGCCGATGGCAATTGTCGTCCCGACGGCCGGCAGCGATGCGACCGAACAGGATATTCTAGATTTCCTCAGGGAACGCGTCGCGAGCTACAAGGTCCCCGCCGGCATCGACTTCCGGGACTCGCTTCCTGAAACGGCGACCGGAAAAATCCAGAAGTACGAGCTTCGCGAGGAGTACTGGCAGGAACAGGAGCGGATGATCGGTCAGGAGTGAGCGCGGCGGCGATAAAGCGCTAGGGCAGGATCAACACGATTCTTTATTAGGTTTCCAGCAGTCGGTCACACCATGCATCTGGGAGTCGTCGTGCCACGCGTCGAGGACCACAGCACAATCGACCTGGCCGTCGAAGCCGAAGCCCACGGTTACGACTCGGTCTGGCTGAACGAACTCTGGGGGGCTAGCTCCGTCGTCGAACTCACGGACATCGCGACACGGACCGACGACATCGAGATCGGCAGCGCGATACTCAACGTCTTCTCGCGGTCACCGGCCGTGCTGGCGATGACAGCGACGACCCTCGACAGGGTCTCGGACGGGCGGGCAGTGCTGGGGCTGGGAACGAGTACAGCCCGGTCCATCGAGAACATGCATAGCATGGAGTTCGAGCGGCCGGTCCGTCGCGCCCACGAGACCATCGATATGATCAAGCAACTCATGACCAGCGACGAGCGGGTGACCTACGATGGCGAGGTGGTCTCTGTCAGCGGCGTGCCGCCGCTGGATCGTGACGTGCCAGTGTATCACGCCGCCCTCGGGCCGGCCAACAGGCGGGTCGTCGCCAGACTCGCCGACGGCTGGCTCCCACACATGGTTCCCTTCTCCGAACTCGAAGCGTCGTTCGATTATATCGCCGAGACCGCACGCGATGCCGACCGCGACCCAAGCGAGATCACCGTCGCACCGTACGTGCCGGCAGTGGTCCACGAGGAGTCCGAGCGAGCCACCGAAGAACTCCGGCAGCACATCGCCTACTACGTCGGCAACGGCGAGGGGTACCGCCGGGCGGTCGCGGAGACGTATCCGGACCGAGCGGAGCGCATCGCCGACGCCTGGCAGGCGGGTGACCGCGGCGAGGCGACGGAGCTCGTCACTGACGAAATGACGGCTGACCTCGGCATCGCCGGGACGCCGGAACAGGCGCAAGAGAAACGGGATAAAATTGCGGACAGGGCTGTCATCGACCGGCTTCTGCTAACTGTGCCACAGCAGGTCGACGGGGAGCTGGCTCGGACGACGATTCGGGCGCTGGGGCCGAGTTAGAGGTCGATCTCCATCATCACCTCGTCGGCGTACTCGTCGCCGAACTTGTAGTGGTCCTCGCGGATAGCTTCGGTGTCCCAGCCGTGGCCTTCGAGGAACTCGATTGCATCCTCGTTCGTCGATGGGACAGAGTTGTACAGTTTCTCGTAGCCGTTCGACGCCGCCCACTCGGTGCCCCGGGCGAGCAACTGGGAGCCGATGCCGTGACCCCGATACCGTTCAAGCACACCCAGCGTTAGCTCTGCCGTGTGGCTGAGTTTCTCCACCTCCGGGTGCTTGAGGTGAACCCACCCGACCACGTCGTCGTCGATGCAGGCGACGAAGAAGATGCGCGACTCCAGTTCGTTGTGTCGGAGCAACACACCCTCGCTGTCCACCACATCGGCGACGGTCTCCGCGTCGACGTACTCACCGCCGCCGATTGCGGCCCGGATGGCTCCAACGAGTCCGGTCAGGTCTTCCTGTCGCGCCTGGCGGATGGTGAACTCGATGTCGTCGGCCTCGAACTCCTCCTCGACAGTGTCGTTGTAGGCGACGCGGAGTTCCCCGTCGATATCCTCTAATACGCCGTCGCGTTTGAGTATCGCGACGTGATGGCCGAACGGCCGCGGGTCCATCTGCAGCGCCGACCGGGCCGCTCTCGGTTCGACGGACCCGTGTGATTCGACGTACTCGTAGATATCCCGTCGATCCTCGTGGTCGAACTGCAGTGGCTCTGTTAACTCCATGGTATTAGCTACCACGACACAGTACTTAATCCTTTATCAAAAACCATGTATATCTAAGCAAACGGTCACTACTGGTCCGGAACGCCGGTCAGAAGCACTGCCACGTCGCGAGCGTTGTGTGTATCGACGAGCAGCTCTGCGGCCGTTCTGACGCTGTAGGTGCCGGCTAACTCCACGCCGTAGCAGGCGGTATAGCAGTCCAGCCAGTCGTTCATCGTCCGTTCCAGTCGCTTGAACTCCTCCTCGGAGAAGCGGACCCACGACCCGCCGGTCCGGGCCTCACAGTACAGAGCTACCGTGGGGCCGAACCCTTCCCGAAGGAGTTCCATCGCGCGCTCCTCATCCGGCGGGTCAGGGTCCAGTGACTCGCGGGTCTGCTCCACTCGGCGGGAGAGCGCCCGAAGGCGGTCGTCGTACCGGCCACTCATCACCGAACGGGTCACCCCTGATTGAACTCCACGCCTTTCCCGCCAGCGGGGTGTTCCCACTCGGTGTCGGCGACGATGGCACAGGTGCCACACTCGACGCAAGGCTGGGTGTCGAGGCTCACGAGGTGTTCCTCGCTGCCGTTGGTCTGGACCATCTCGTCGCGGTAACAGCCCCCGCCGAAGTCCTCGGCGCTGACCGGGCAGGCCGTGACAGCGGTGCCGGACGCCTCGAAGGACTTGTCGACCAGTTCGATGTGCGGATCGCCCACGTCGTAGGTCAGGTCGCCGATACGGTCGGCCAGGTCGGGTGGCGAGACGGTGTTCTCGTCCGTTACGGGCTCACCCAGTTCCTCCGCGATGACTGTCGGGAGCGTCACGTAGGGCAGTTTGGTGTCGGGAATCATCGACACCAACCGCGGTGACGAGTAGGCCCGTTCGAGCAGTCCGGCTGCCGCGCGGACCCCGAACCGGCCGACGGCGGAGTCGGCGATAGCGTTCGAGAGGTCGTCGACGGGGCCGAGTTCGCCGAGCTGTCCGAACACCCTGTACCCGGTCGGCCGGAGTTTGTCCATCACGCCCTCGTCGTTGAGTTTCTTTTCGTACAGGTCGCCGGCCTGAGACGGGTCGTCTCGTGCCCTCGCGTCGGCGAAGGCCTCGGCGGCCAGCGCTCCGGCGGTGACCGCGTGGTTCATTCCCTTGATGATGGGGCCCTGGGCCTGCATCTGGCCGGCGGCGTCGCCGACCAGAACGAGCCGGTCTTTGTGTGGCGAGGGATGTGCCGCCTTCTTCGAGTCCGGAACCAGTTTCGCGCTGTACTCGCGCTCGTCGTACTCGTCGCCGAGCCACTGGGCCATGAGCGGATGCGTGAGCAGGCTGTCGAGCAGTTCGTGGGGTTCCGCCCGCTCCTCGGCGATGGAATCGAGGTGGAACACGGTACCGATAGACAGCGAGGACTCGTTGGTGTAGAGGAAGCCGCCGCCGCGGACGCCGTCGAACAGGTCACCCGAGAACAGGTGGGCTGTGCCGTCGTCGGGGGCCACATCGAACCGGGCGTTGATGAGTTCGGGCTCCATGTCGACGACGGCCTTGACGCCCTGGAACCACTCCTCCGGCTCTTCCCAGTCCATCAGCCCGGCATCGCGGGCGAGTTCCGAGTTGACGCCGTCGGCCGCCACGACCATGTCGGCCTTGATCGGGTCCAGTTCCTCGGTCGTCACGCCGACGATCTCCCCCCGTTCGCGGAGCAGGCCGGTGACGTGGACCTCAGTCAGCAGGCCGCCGCCGGTCTCGCGGGTGCGCTCGTGGACCTGCTGGGCGAGCCACGAGTCCATCTTCCGGCGGAGTACTGCGTCGGCCCACGCCGTGTCGTGGTGGTGCAGGCCGCCGATGTCGAAGGACTTCACCTTGTCGCCGGCGATGTTGTGGATGATGTTCTCCGTCACCGGTCGCTCCGTCGCCTCCTCGCGGAAGCCCGGGAACAGCCCGTCGATGGTGTAGGGGGCCGATTCCTCGGCGTAGATGAGCCCGCCGGAGACGTTCTTCGAGCCGGCATCGACGCCGCGTTCGAGCACCAGCGTCTCGACGCCGTTCCGCGCGAGCGTCGCCGCCGCGGCGGCCCCGCCCGGGCCACAGCCGACGACGACCGCTTCGTACTCCTCGACAGCGTCAGTCATCGCTGGCCTCCATCATCGCGCCGAGTTCACCGGCTTCGACAGCCTCGGTCAACTGCGGCAACACCTCGAACAGATCGCCCTCGATGAGGTAGTCCGAGAAGTCACGGATATCGGCGTCCGGGTCGGTGTTGATAGCGATGATCGTATCGGACTCGTCACAGCCGACCTTGTGCTGGATCGCCCCGGAGATACCCGCTGCGATGTACACGTCGGGTTCGACTTCCTGCCCGGACTCGCCGATCTGGCGCTCCTCGGTGACGTACTGCTCGACGTGGCCGTCGAAGGAGTACGACGAAGTGATGACGCCCCGGGAGAGCCCCAGATCGGCGTCCTCGAAGGCATCCACGAGGTCCAACGCCTGCTCGATGCCCCGCGTCGGGTCGTCGCCGATGCCCCGACCCACAGCGACGATGACGTCGTGGCCGGTGAGGTCAACGCCGCCGGAGAGGCGGTCGTACTCCTCGACCTCGACCTGGAACCACGCCTCGTCGAGGTCCATCTCGTAGTCGACGACCTCGCCGTCGCGTTCGTAGTCCGGGTCGGGCATCTCGAAGCTCCCCGGGATCACCGACGCCCCTTGCGGGTGGAAGTCCCGGTTGGGCTTGTCGATACAGAGAATCGTCGAATACTCGAACCCGGAGAAGTCCGGGCGCTTCATGTGCAACACGCGCTCGAACTCCTCCTTGTCCCCGGCGGTACCGACTTTCGCGGGGTTCGAGATCATCGTGCTCTCGATGTACAGCCCCGAACAGTCCGATGCTAATCCGGAGTCGAGTTCGCCCTGGACGAGCGCCGAGAGGTCCCGACCGTTGTTCGTCGCCGGGAAGACGGTGTAGCGCGGTTCGTGGTAATCCTTCCACTCGACTTCCTCACGGCCCTCGGCGGCGAGGTCGCCGCCGGCGCGAGCCATGTCACAGAAGATTTCGGTGTAGGGCTGATGGCGGAAGCGGTCGAGGCGGTCGTCCTCGTGATAGACGACGAGATCCGCGCCGCAGGCGATGACATCCTCAACGTGGTCGCCCGCGTCGGCCCCGATGAGCACGGCGACGACGCGCTCCTCTTCGTCGTACGCTGCGTTGTAGTCGTCCATCAGTTCGCGGGCCTTCCCGAGCATCTCCTTCGACACGTCGACGAGTTCGCCGGCCTGTGTCTCACAGTACACCCACATATCGCGGTACTCCGCGCCGACGGTCCCCTCGACCCACTGCTTGTCGTTGGTTGGGTGGTCGAGGTCCGGGTACTTCTCCTCCGGCGGGACGTACTCGACTTCCGCCGTCTCCTCACCCTCGGCTTCCTCGGTCCCCTCGACGGACTCGATTCGACTCTCTATCTGGGATTTCGCCGTCTTGCGGTCCTGGCCCGCTTTCTCGCGTTCGAGCAAGTCCCGGAGCACGTCGGTGTCGTCGACCTCTCGCACCATGTTCGCCACGTCGGCGACAGTGAGGTCCGACAGGTCGACGGTTTTCGGATCGATTTCGCCGTCGCCCTCGCTTTCGACTTTTTCAATGCGATCCTCGATGAGCGTCTTGACCGGGACCCGGTCCTCGCCGTCTTCCTCTAGCGCCAGCATCGCCCGCAGTTCGTCGGCGTCGTCGACGTCTTTGATTTTCGGGCCCAACTCGGCGATCTCGTGTTCTGTGGGATCGATTTCAGGCATAGTCAGTCACCCGCCGCGTAGGGGGTGAGTTCGTCCAGTACCGGTTCCAGCGCCTCGCGTTCGTCGGCCTCGATCATCGTCGCCTCCCGCTCCGAAGGGGCCTTCGGAATCGGGTCAACCCCGGAGACGATGGTCGGGGAACCGTCCAGCCCGATGTAGTCCGGGTCAAGGTTGAGGTCCTCGTGGTCCCAGACCGTGAGGTGGTCCTCGTACTCCTCGGCCCGTTCCTGAGTCTCCTCGCGGAGGTCCTTGTGGTTCAGCCGGTGGCTCGCCTTCCGATAGGTCGGTTCGAACTCGGGGTCGGCGACGATGAAACACGGCATCGGCGCTTCGACCGTTTCAATCTCGGAGATATCGCCGTCGACCAGCCGCTTCGCCCGGACGGTGCCGGCGTCCTCGTCGATATCGAGCGAGAGAACGTGGGTGATTATCGGCCAGTCCAAGCACCAGCAGGTCTGGGGGCCGGTGTGGCCGGTCTCGCCGTCGGCCGTCTTGAACCCGGCAAACACCAAATCCGGCTGTTCGTCCAGGTTCTGGAGGCCGGTGGCGACGGTCATCGCGGTGGCCCAGGTGTCCGCGGCCCCCATCTCGCGGTCCGAGAGGAGGTACAGGTCGTCGGCGTACACGTCCCGCATTCCCTCCTGTAAGACCTCTTTGTACCCCGGCGGTCCCATGCTCATCAGCGAGACGTGCCCGCCGTTGCGGACTTTCGTCTGGAACGCCGCCCGGAGCGCGTGCTTGTCGTTGGGGTTCATCACCGTCGGTGTCTTTCCCCGTTCGAGATGGCCGTCCTCGTCGAACGACACCTGTCCCTCGCGGAAGTCCGGTACGCCTTTCGTCATCACGACTGTATGCATGCTATCACGACCCTCGTGAGTGTATCTCACACAAGAATCTATAATAAATGTATGTTTACAAATCTGGATGACAGGTAGGCGTAGCTGTCTCAGGGGCGGTAGAATCCGGACAACGCGCTATATGACGACAGACTGACAGCTATCAGCCATTTATATTTGGGGCGTAGAATGCTGCAATTCCGCGGAAACAGGGGTTCCAATAGCTTCAGATACGACCGGCGCGGCCCGGGTCCACGTCGATGGCGTCGACCGGACACACGTCGACACAGAGCATGCAGTCGATGCACTGCTCCTCGTGGGCGGGGTCGGCCTTGATTTCGCTCTCCGGATGGTCCGGCGTGTCGACCCACTCGAACACGTCGACGGGGCAGTCCTCTAGACACGCGCCGTCGGCGATGCAGATATCGAAGTCGACGGCGACGTGTGTCCCGTGGATGCCCAGTTCCTCGGGTTCGTCGACCGGTCCCCAGACATCGTGTCCATCGTGCTGTTCGACAACGTCGCGGTTCTCCTCGAACTCCGGGTCTATGGCCATTGGTATCTTATCTCACTTTTGCGAGCTACTTAACTTTTCGACCTGACCGTCAGAATCCGGGGCCGTCGCGGCGATCCGGTCCCCGAGTATCCGCCGGTCCGAGGTCGTCGATGCGGTCGGTCGGCCCGGGCAGGTTGCCGCCAGGCAAGCCGGTGTCCTCACCCGTCCCTGTCGCGTCGCCAGTGTCCGGTCCGCCGGTTCCGACTCGCCGGATGAACTCGACAGTCCGCTTGTACACGTCGTCGTACTGGGCCCCGTGGAAGGGGAAGCCGTGGTCCGACGGCACTGTCTCGTGAACCACATCGGTCATGGGACCGAGGGCGTCGGCCAACAGTTCGGACTGGGCTGGCGGCACGACATCGTCGTCGGTGCCGTGGAGCAACAGCGTCGGTGGGGCGTCGGTGTTCACCTGCCCGACCGGTGAGGCGAGGTCGTAGGCCGCAGGTTCATCATCGGGCCCGCCACCGAGGTACGCGCGGTGGCCCTCGCCTTCGGTAACATCGGTAGCGTTGTCCAGCGCGTGGAAGTCATAGACGCCGGCGTAGCCGACGGCGGCCGACAGCGCCGAGGACGCGCCGGGGTACAGTTCGGGTTCGAACGCGGGCTCGTCCGCCGTTAGGGCGGCCAGCAGGACGAGGTTCGCGCCCGCCGAATGACCGACGCCGATGATTCGGTTGGTGTCCGCGCCGTAGCTTTCGCCCTCCGCCCGGGCCCACTCGATAGCGGCTTTCACGTCGACCAGCGCCGCCGGGAACGTCGATTCCGGTGCGAGCCGATACTGCGGCTCGATGACCAGGAAGCCGTCTGCGGCGAGATCGAGCGCGTGGCGGGAGAACTCGCCCTTGTCGCCGAAAGTGAACGCGCCGCCGCGGACCAGCACGGCGACCGGTTTCGGGCCGCTAGCCGCCGCTGCGTCGTACAGGTCGAGCGTCAGCGTCTCGCCGTCCACCTCGTGAAACGGGATATCACGCTGCACTGTCACTGACTCCGGGGCGCGGTCTGTCACGGGCGACAGTCGGGCCGTCGCGGACATAAGCCCGACGCTATCCGCTTTCGACAATCCTGGATTCGATGAATGAGGGTACTGACCACAGCAAACGCTTTTTTTACTATCAGTACGCCATCGACCGATAAAATAAAGTGATAACACGGCAATAAACTGTGGAACGATGTACGGCCGCTTTGTGACGGTTCTGTGGGTCCTGGCGGCTCTTTCTGCGGTCTTTCTGTTGCTCGCATGGCGTAAGCGCGAGGAGCCTGGCGGGACGCCGATGGTGGTGTTTCACCTCGCTCTAGCGGTCGGTGCGGCCAGCTACGCCGTCGACATCAGTGCGACGACGCTGTCGACACAACTGCTTGCCCGGCAGGTCGCGACCGTCGCGCAGGGTGCGGTTGCCATCGCGTGGCTGTCCGCCGCACTGCAGTACGCCGACTTCGACCGAACGGTGACGCGGCGAGCCGTTGGGCTGCTGTCGCTTGACCTGCTGGTGCTGGTGGCCGTGTTCTTCTTGCCGGATATATCGCTGTTTGATCTCCCGCCCAGCGGCTCGGTAGGGTCGCTGGTGGTGGCTCCGGGGGCCGGGCTCACGCCAGTGTTTATCGCTCATATGGCAACGATTCTGATCGCGGCGCTTGCCGGAACAATCGTTCTCATACAGTTGTTCGTCCGCTCGCGACACCTGTACCGAACACAGGCCGCGGCCGTCCTCGTCGCGGCGCTGGCTCCCTGGACCGTTGCACTGACCCAGCAGTATTTCCTGCAGATACCCGAGGACGCCACGATTTTCGCCTGGGGCGTCTCCGGGATAGCGATGACGACCGGCCTCTACACGTTCAAGACACTCGACCCGGTGCCGGCGGCGCAAGAAACTATCGTCGAACAGATGGGCGACGGAACGCTCGTCGTGGACACCGACGGCCGCATCAGCCATGCAAACCCGGCAGCTGAAACCCTCCTCGCTGGCCCCGAGGAGACGCTCGTGGGCCAGCAGGTTGACGCCGTCATTCCGACCTGGGACAGTCTCGCGATTGCGGACGACGGGCAGTCGGACTGGTCGGAACTCGCGCTTTCCGTGGACGGTCAGCAGCGGTTCGTCGAACTCGAAGTGACGCCGTTTACCGACCGGTTCGACGGGCTCGTTGGCCGGCTCGTCGTTCTCCGAGACGTCACGGAGCGGAAGCAACGCGAGCAACGGCTGGCGCAGTACAAGACGATTTTCGAGGGCGTCAGCGAACCCGTCTACGTCCTCGACGAGCACGACCAATTTGTCACGTACAACGACCCGTTCGCCGAACTGGTCGGCACCGTCGAGGACAGTCTCGTCGGCGAGCGCTTCGAGACAGTGCTGGGACAGATGGAAACCGAACCGATGGACGACGGCTCGGCGGAGTTCCTGATCCGGACCGCTACCGGCGAACAGGTCCCCTGTGAAGTCGATGCGGCAGACATCGAACTGGCCGGCGGTGAGTCCGGCCGCGTCGGCATCGTCCGAGATATCTCGCGGCGAAAGGAAATCGAGTCCGAACTCGCAGTGACGACTGAGCGGCTCGAAACGCTCGTCGAGGCTGCCCCGGTCGCGATCGTTGCGCTTGACACCGACGCGACTGTCGAGGTCTGGAACCCCGCCGCGACGGAGCTGTTCGGCTGGCGTGCCGACGAAGTGTTGGGCGACAGGGTTCCGGTTATCCCGGACGAGAACCGACGGCAGACGGCCGAACGTCACGCCCGGGTACTCGAAGGCGAGCGCCTGTCGGGCCACGAGACGGAACTCGAACGAAAGGACGGAAGCCGTGTCGACGTGAGCCTTGCCGCCGCCCCGATTCGCGACCTCAGTGGCTCAGTGGTCGGCAGCGTCTCCGTGGTGACGGACATCACCGAGCGGAAGCGTCGGGAGCGACAGCTGGAACTCCAGAACGAACGGCTGGACGAGTTCGCCAGCCTCATCTCCCACGACCTCCGGAACCCCCTGCAGGTCGCCAGTGGCCACTTGGAGCTGGCCTCGCAGGACGCCGGCTCGGAGGTTCGCGAGTCGATAACGGCCGCGGCGGCGGCTCTGGACCGAATGGAGGGACTTATCGACCACACTCTGACGCTGGCCCGCGAAGGGCGTGACATCAGCGATCCCGAACCGGTGGCGCTTCGGGAGACGTTCGTACAGGCGTGGAACGCCGCACCCACGAGCGCGGCCGAACGCCGCGTTCAGAACCCGCCAGAACGTGTGCTGGCCGACCGTGAACGCCTGGCCGAACTGTTCCAGAACCTCATCCAGAACGCCGTGGAACACGGCAGGGACGACTCCACGCCCGAAGCAGGCCCGGCGACCGACGGTGCAGGGACGGTTACCATCACGCTCGGCGCTACCTCAGATGGGTTCTACGTTGCCGACGACGGCCCGGGGATTCCGCCGGACCAGCGCGACGACGTCCTCGAATCGGGCTACAGTACCGACGACGACGGCACTGGGTTCGGTCTGGCGATAGTAGAGACGATTGCCGAGGCCCACGGCTGGGAGCTAACGGTCACCGATAGCGAAGACGGCGGTGCTCGCTTCGAGTTCAGCGGCGTCGAGACAGAGGACCCGACCACGGACCGCGACGACAGCCTCAGGGATGTGTAAAGTACGCGACAGACTCCGCTTCGGCCTCGTCGGCAACCTCGTCGAGTCGGGCGAAGCCGATACGCTCGAACTGGACCACGTCGTCAGCGTCGTAGCCGAGCAGTCCCGGTTCGGCCACACCTGACACGTCACCGTCCATCGTCCGGAGGCGGAGTCGCGGGCCGTCAGCCGGTGCCCAGTGAATCACGTCGACGCCCTCCTCGCGGACAGCGTCGATGTCGTCGCCGGTGTACTCGAAGGCATCGCGAGTGTGGCGTACACAGCCGTACCCCTTGAGCCAGACGCGCTCGCCGTGATCCGGTAAGTCGTCACCTTCGACGGCGACGCCGTTCGTCACCGGAATCTCGCGGCGGCCACGCTCCTCGTAGTCCGGGTGCAGCGGCGGTTCGCCGGCGTCCGGCCCGCCGACGATCTGGCGCTCGACGAGGCCACCGTGGTCGTCGCTGTCCCGGACGAAAAACGCCCGGTCCGAGTCGTCGTCGATGAGGTCACGGTTGTTCGAGTAGATCGAGGACATCGCCAGGTCGACGTTCGAGGTGGACGTGCCCAGCTGAATCATCGCATCGACGACGGCCTCGCCGCGGATACCGCGACGTTCGAGGCTGGCGACGGTCGGCGCTCGCGGGTCGTCCCAGCCCGCCAGTTCACCATCCTCGATGAGTTCGGCAATGCTCGACGTTGAGAGCGGCACGTCGTAGGCGTCGACCTGAACGTGGCCCCAGTGGATGACTTCCGGGTACTCCCAGTCGAAGTAGTCGTAGACGAACTGTTGGCGCTTTGCGGAGTCCTGCAGGTCGATGCCGCGGATGATGTGCGTGACCCCCAGCAGGTGGTCGTCCAGTCCGCTCTGGAAGTCCAGCATCGGCCAGCAGCGGTACTCTTCGGCCGCTTCGCGCGGATGGGGTGTGTCGACCATCCGCAAGGCGACGAAGTCCCGCAGCGCAGGGTTCTTGTGGGTGATATCGGTCCGGACCCGCAGCACCATCTCGCCGCTGTCGTACTCGCCGTCGACCATCGCCTCGAACTCCGAGCGCGTGGTCTCGGCGTCCTTGTCGCGATGCGGACAAGCCTCGCCGTTGTTCTTCAGGTCGGAGAACTCACCCTGCGGGCACGAGCAGGTGTAGGCTCCACCCTTGTCGATGAGTTCGCGGGCGTACTCGTAGTAGGTCTCGACGCGGTCGCTGGCGTTGACCACGTCGTCCGGTTCGAAGCCCAGATAGCCGATGGCATCCAGAATTGCGTCGTAGGCGTCGAGGTCCGGTCGCTTCGTCTCGGGGTCGGTGTCGTCAAAGCGGCAGATGAACTCCCCGTCGTAGCGGTCCTTGTACGTCCCGACGACAGCGGCCATCCGCGCGTGGCCGATGTGCCACGGGCCGTTGGGGTTGGGCGCGACGCGCATCCGGACGGTGTCGTACTCCTCAGCGTTGGGCAGGTCCGGTAGTGGGTGGTCCTCGCCCTCGTCCTCGCTCTCTAACTCCTCGAGCTTGTCGGGCGCTAACTCCGCAAGCCGTTCGCGGCGCTCCGCGGCATCCATCCCGTTGACTCGCTCGACGACCGGCGCGATGACGCCCGGAATCTCGTCGCCATGCTCGCGGAACTCCGGGTTCTCGCCCATGAGCGGGCCCATTATTGCGCCGACCTGTGCCTCGCTGTCGTGTTTGACCGCGTTGAGGAGGGCGTTCGTCTCCGCCGCCTCCCTGATTCGGTCTCGCAGCTCGTCGTCCATTACCGGAACCTGCGACTGGGAGGGTCAAAACGCCGTCGGACCACCTTTTTCATCGTCACCGTTCCTCGCTTGCTTCGCTCGCTGCGGGACGGCTCTCTGCTCACGGGCGCAATACGCCCGTTCGAATGGGCAGCGGGACCGAAGGTCCCGCTCGACTCGAAAAACGCGGTCTTGCTGAGCGGAGTCGTTCGAGGGGCGCAAGCGCCCCTCGTAATGACGAGAGAGCGAAGCTCTCTCGAACCACGAAGCAAGGCTCGAAAGACGAACGAAGCGAGCCTTTCGGTGGCGAAAAAGGCCGGAACCCCACCGAGTTCGGTTCCGATGAACCGCGCTCGCTTTGCTCGCGCGGATGCCTGTTCCTGCACGACGTTTTGCTCACCCTCCGAGATGTGTCCCAACCTTCTCCAGCGTTTCAATGCCGGTCACCTCACCGGATTGGTCGGGAATCGTCCAAATATCCAGCCCGGGCAGCGACTCCCGGAGTTGTGCAATCGCCTCCTCCTGCACCGCCTGCTTGCCCTGACACCGCTGGCAGTCGCCGGCATCCGCGATGACCTTGTTCACGACCAGCGTCGTCACCGGCACGTCGAACTCGCGGAGCTTCGCAACCAGCCGCTCCGTCTCGCGGACGGCCATCGTTTCGGGAATCGTGACGACCCGGAACGCGGTCTGTTCGGGGTCTCGAAGCACTGTGCCGACCCGTTCCATCCGCGTGCGCATCTCGGTAAAATCGTCGGGGCCGTCATCGCGCCGGCTCGCCATCGGGCCGAACATCATCGTCCGGGCAGTGTTGACTTTCCGATGAACCTGATCCCGGAGGTCCATCGCCGTGGCAACGCCGCGGTCCATCACCGATGGGAGGTCAAGCAGGCGGAGTGTGTGACCGGTCGGGGCAGTGTCGAACACCACGCGGTCCCAGCGGTCGCTCTCGATGTACGTCGCCATGCCCTCGATGGCTGCCAGTTCGTCGCTACCGGGCATTACGCCGGTCGTGAACAGGTCAGCGATTTCCTCTTCGTCCATCCGGATACCGGCATCGGAAAATTCCGACGCCAGCGCCTCGAACAGTGACCGGTAACGGTCAATACCCGTCTGTGGATCGACCTCGACGCCCCACAGCCCCGACCGGATTTTTGTCGGGTCGCCGCCGACCTCGGTCTTGACGGCGTCGGCCAGCGAGTGCGCGGGGTCGGTCGAGACGACCAGTGTCTCGTGGCCCGCCGCCGCGAGCTGGTAGCCAGTCGCTGCCGCCACGGTCGTCTTGCCGACGCCGCCCTTGCCGCCGTAGAGGAGGAATCGGGTCACAGGCGTCGCTAGGGAGCGACGTGTCTTAGTTGCTGACCAGCACCAGTCAGGGTCGAAGCGACGCGGGAAAACTGACCGTCAGCGCGCTCAGTAGTCGCGCTCGACGAGGTAGTTTGCGATGCCCTCAAGCAGGTAGCGGGCCTCGTTGTCCGGGAGGACTTCGAGGTTCTGCTTGCCGCTCGCGATGAGGTCCTGCCCGGTCTGGCGGGCGTATTCGATGGACCCAACTTCGCGCAGGCGCTCGACGGCCGCGTCGATTTCGGCTTCCGAAACGGCCTCGACGGAGTCCGTGTCGACCAGATCGCCGACATCGACACCCTGTTGACGGGCGTGCAGCGTCACCAGCGTCTGCTTTTCTTCGACGAGGTCCGAGCCCCGTTGCTTGCCCAGCTTCTCCGAGGGTGTCGTCAGGTCAAGCAGGTCGTCCTGAATCTGGAACGCGCGGCCCACGTCGAGCCCGTAGTTGTACAGGGCATCGACTGTCTCCTCGTCGGCCCCCAGCAGTGTGGCCGGAATCGAGGCGGCCGCGCCGTACAGCACGGCCGTCTTGAGTTCGACCATCTCTAAGTACTCCTCGGGCGTGACAACATCGCGTTGCTCGAACTCGATGTCGAGGGACTGGCCCTCACAGATGCGGGTACACGTCGTTGCGAGTCGTTTGTTCGCGTCGACGGTTCGTTCGGGGGCCGCGCCCGTATCGAGCAGGAACTCGAACGCTTTCGAGTACAGCGTGTCGCCGGCGAGAATCGCCGTCGAGAGGTCGTACTCCTTGTGGACGGCCGGCACTCCGCGGCGGAGCGCGTCGTCGTCCATGATGTCGTCGTGGATAAGCGTGAACGTCTGGATGACCTCGATGGCGAGGGCGGCCGACATCACGTCGGCCTGCCCGCCACCGAGCGTCGGGAAGTCACGGTAGTCTGCCGTCAGCGGGTCGACATCAAGTAGCGACTCCGCGACCAGCAGCAGGACCGTCGGGCGGAGTCGTTTCCCGCCCGCGTCCAGCAGGTATCGCGACGCCTCGTAGAGGTGGTCCGGCTTCTGTACCGGAAGGTCCTCTGGGAGGGCATCGTTGACCCGGTCTCGTCGGGCGACAATCGCGTCTTCGACCTGCTGATGGCGTTCGGACATCGATTTACTCGGTGAGCTTGATCATGTTGCCGTTGCGGGTGATGTGGAGGTCCCGTCCGGCTTTGTAGCCCATGTTTTCCGCGAGGTCGACGTACGGTGCGAACCCTTCGAGGCTCTGGTGGGCCGGAATGATGTTCTTCGGCTGGAGCGCGTCGATCATTTCGTAGTGGCCCTCCTCGCGGAGGTGGCCCGAGACGTGGATGTCGTCGTAGATGCGCGCGCCCTGCATGCCCAGAAGTTTCTCGGACTGGTAGCGCTGGCCCTCGTTTGTCGGCTCCGGAATGACCCGGGCCGAGAAGATGACCTTGTCGCCGTCATCTAGCTCGTAGGGCGTCTCGCCGCGGCCCATGCGGGTGAGCATCGCGCGTGGCTCGCCCTGATGGCCGGTGACGATCGGGAGGAAGTTCTCTTTGCCCTCGTTCATGATCCGCTTGAACGTCCGGTCGACAGACTTGCGGTGGCCGTACATCCCGAGGTCCTCCGGGAAGTCGACGAAGTCGAGTCGTTCGGCGGTGCCGGAGTACTTCTCCATCGAGCGACCGAGCAGCACCGGCTGGCGGCCGATGTCGTCGGCGAACTCGACGAGGCTCTTGACACGAGCGATGTGTGAGGAGAACGTCGTCGCGACGATACCGCCGTCGTAGTCGGCGACGCTGTCCATCACGTCTTTGAGGTGGCGACGCGCCACGGATTCGGAGGGTGTGCGGCCCTTCTTACCCGCGTTCGTACAGTCCTCGATGTAACAGAGGACGCCCTCGCCCTCGCGGCCGATCTCGCGGAACCGCTTCATGTCGATGGGGTCGCCGATGACCGGCGTGTGGTCCATCCGCTTGTCAAGCCCGTAGACGACCGCGCCTTCCGGCGTGTGGAGGACGGGGTTGATAGCGTCGATGATGGAGTGTGTGACGTTGACGAACTCCAGTTCGTTGCGCTCGCCGATGGACATCGTCTCGCCGGCGTCCATCTTTACGAGGTCGTTCTGGACGCCGAACTTCTCCTCGCTCTTGATCTGCTGTTTGACGAGTTCGATGGTGAACGGCGTCGCGACGATAGGTGCGTCGTAGCGGTGGGCGAGCTTGGATATTGCGCCGATGTGGTCGAGGTGACCGTGTGTCGGCACGATAGCCTTCACGTCGCCTTCCAGGTCGGACATGACCCGGTCGTCCGGGATGGCACCCATATCGATGAGGTCCAGCGAGTGCATCCGTTCCGTCTCGACGTTGTCGTGAATCAGTACCTTCGAGAGGTTCAGGCCCATGTCGAAGATGACGACGTCGTCCCCTGCACGGACGGCCGTCATCTGTCGGCCTACAGCCTCGTAACCGCCAATTGTCGCAATTTCGACTTCCATGGTTGTAGCTCCGAGTGGAAAGCCGGCCGCGGGCATCCGGTGGGGCACGGCAACGACGGTATCTGCAATGTAGGCGACTTCGTCCGCGTCGGCGCTCCAGGCCAGTCGGGTACGCCCGTAGCCTGTGCAACCGCAGTGGGAGGGACTTCCGTCCCGCAACTTACATCCGCCGTCTGCCGGCCGCCGAACCGCAGTCCACGGGCGGCCGTGCGCTCGGTTACGTCGGTCTACAACGGCGCTTCTTAAAACGGTGTGGGTTCGTCGCTACTCGTCGTCTAGGGGGTCCGAGAGCGGATCGTCGTCACTGGAGACGTCGAAGCCAGTGACGCCGTCGTCTGCGAGCGTCGAGTCCTCGTCAGCCGTCTCCGTGTCCTGGGACTCCGCATCGTCCTGTACGCTTTCGTCAATCTCGGTTCCGGATTGGTCATCATCAGCGCCGCCGAACAGGTCGTCCGTCGTCCGTGGGCCACCGGACGTGTCCGTCTCACCGGAGTCATTGAGTAGTCGGGTGTCCCGAGTCACGGCGTCGTGCTGGTCCGCTTCGTCAGCATCGGATGAGTCGACGCCGGTGGGTTCGGTATCGGGTTCAGGTTCGGTTTTCCGGTCGTCGGCTGGTGCTGGCTCGTCCTCCCCCCAGTCGTCAGCCGCCGCGGGTTCCCCGCTCCCCGTGTCGAACTCCGCAGGGTCCGGCGGCGTCCATTCCTGTGGTTCCGTGCTGGGCTCCGGTTCCTCGGCGGTGTCCTCAGTAAGTAGGTCGCGGTCCGACTGCTCGTTGGGTTCGGACTGGGGTTCTACCGCTTCCGAGTCACCGGCGAGATCCGTCGGGGATGGCTCCGCAGTGGTATCGTCCACCGCCTCAGGCTCCGGTCCAGAAGCGTTTTCGGCCGGCTGTTGCTCCGATATCTGTTCATCCTGAGCCGCCGTTGCTGTCTCCGCTGCGTCTTCGTCTGTCGCCGAGGCCATCGTCTCGTCGACAGACGGTGGTTCTGCCGTGTCGTCGGCTTCCAAGGGACCCATATCTGTCACTGAAGGATCGTCTGCCACCGGCTCATCAGCCGTCGCCGAGTCAGCATCCTTCAGCGGATCTTCGTCGGCCGCCGTCACCGCAGCGTCGTCAATCCCGGCCGCCGCAGTGTCGGACGTAGTAGACGGCGTTGCCGCGTCGGAAGGGTCGGAGTGTTGCTGTGCGGATGCGTGGATTCCCGATTCTCCGGACGCGTCAGTGTCCGGTTCGGAGTCAGCAACCGGTTCCGACACTTCGGGCTCGCCGGTCGCCGGCTCGGCAGCCGCCGGGTCAGCAGCCGGCTCGGTATCCTGAGAAACCGCCGGCTCAGGCTCAGCCGGCTCTGGCGTCGGCTCGTCGGGCTCCGAAGCCGGTTCGGTAGCGGGTGCAACACTGTCATCGGTTGATTCAGTTGCTGGCTGGTCGCTTGCCGAGGAACTGGCGGCTGCCACATCGCCCACATCACGCCGTGCTGTCTGTGCCGCGAGCGTTCCTGCCATCGTTGCGTCGGCGATGAGCTTGTGGGTCAAGCCGAGCACGCCGGAGAGCAACAGGAGTCCACCGAGCGCCCCGACGACGATGCCGAGTACCGCACGATAGCCCGCGTTCCCCGAGAGCGAGCCGAGCGAGCCGTTCTGTATCAACACGTACCCTGCAGCGATGAGGCCGCCACCGACGCCGGCGACGACAAGCAATATCCCGAGAAACCTCGTTCCGTATCGATAGACGTCGGTCAGACCTACTGCAGACATAGTCGCATAATTGATAACAGAGGACAAATATGTTACGACAGTTGATGAAGTGATATTTAATTTACTAGTTTGTCGAGGCTGAGCAGATTTACCGCTTCAGAAGCCAGTGTTGGCTCGATATCGACGACATCACGCGCCGGGACGGACCAGTCGCCGACAGCAGTAGCAGTCTCACAAGTCGTCATCACCAGCGATAGTCGTCCCCGGACTCTCACCAGCGAGAAACGCGGGGAGTGCGTCAGGGCCGAACACGAGTGCCGGGGCCGAGAGTGCGAGCAGCGCACGGACCTTGCCGGCCATTCCACCCGACACGTCCGTCGCGTCGCTCCCACCAAGGGCCGATGCTACAGCCTCGAACGCCGCGATACGGTCGATGACGTCCCCGTCTTCATCAAGAACACCGGGAACGGTCGAGCAGACACCGACCCGGTCCGCGTCGACGGCGGGCGCGAGTTCGACGACCAGTTCGTCGCCACTCAAAACCGTCGTGCCCGCGCCAGCGTGTGCAACGAGGTCGCCGTGGAGGACTGGGACAAACCCCTCCGCCAGTAGCGTCGTGACCTGCGCCGTCGGCAGCGAGAGATCACCGTCAGCGTCGCGTGCGGCCGCCGAGAACGGATGGACCGGAACGGCCGGAACGCCCGCTTCGGAGAGTGCATCTACGACGGCGGCGTTGAGCCGGCACATCGCGCCGTGGATGGCCTGTACGCCCTCGACATCGTGGGTTCCCTCGGTCGTGCTGACGCCGTATTCGGCGGCGTGGTGGTGGCCGAAGCTCCCGCCGCCGTGAACGATGACGATATCCTCGCCGACTGCCGAGCCGGCAATAGCTGACACTGCGGCCGACAGTGCAGTCCGGTCGACCGTCTCAGGTTCGTCTTTTTCGGTGATGACACTCCCGCCGAGTTTGAGGACGACCGTCATTCCTGCCGGACTCCGTCAGTGTCCAGTTCGGCCCGGAAAACGTCCTCACACCCCGGCGTGTACTTCAGCGCCGTGAGCGCGTCGTCCGTCTCGTCCAACGCGACAATACAGCCGCCACCACCGGCCCCGGTGAGTTTCGCGCCGTGTGCGTCGGCGTCGCGGGCCGCCCACACCATCGAGTCCAGCGACCGCGAGGAGACGCCCAGCGCAGAGAGCAGTCCGTGGTTGAAATCCATCAGCTCCCCGAGCCGTTCGTAGTCGCCCGTTCCAAGCACTGACTCACCCTCACGGACGATGTCGCCGATTGCCGCGACGGTGTCGGCGGCGAAATCGTACTTCCCGCGCAGGTCCCGGACACCGGCAACCAGTGCCCCGGTATCGCCGGCTCCGCCGTCGTAGCCGATGACGAAGGGGAGCGTGTCGATGCCGTCCAGCCGCCGGCAGTCGTCGCCTTCCACGCGGACCGCTCCGCCCATCGCCGAGCAGAATGTGTCCGCCCGCGAGGCCTGACCGTCCTGTACCTCGTGTTCGACCTGGTAGGCGCGGTCAGCGATCTCGCTTGCCGACAGTTCGACACCGAGTTCTCTCGTCGCCGCGTCGATTGCGGCGACGACGAGCGCGGCCGACGAGCCCAGCCCCGCCCCAAGCGGGATGTCGCCCTCGACGGATATCTCGAAGCCCGCTTCAGGCGCATCGGCCGCGTCACGGGCCTGTGCGACCGCTTCGTTGACGTAACCCATCCCGGCCTCGACGAGCGATTCGGCGACATCCACGTCCGGATGGCTCTCCCCGTCACCGGAGTACTCGACGGTAAAGCCGTCCAGTTGCAAGTCGTTCGCGTGGATGCGCAGTCCCTCGTCGATCTCGGTTGCCGTCACATGCACCCGTCGCTCGATGGCGCAGGGCACCGCCGGCTCGCCGTAGACGACCGCGTGCTCCCCGAACAGGTACACCTTCCCGGGAGCGCTCGACGTGACCATACCCGCCCGTGTGCACCCAGGGCGTTAGGCGTTTTCGGAGTCGACAGTCGGAGCCCTATTCGGACACAGTGTCAAGGTCGGTAAATTCGAACCGTGCGCCGCCGTCGGTCCCACTGACGACCCGGACCGTCCAGCCGTGGGCGTCAGCGACCTGTTTCACGATGCTCAGGCCGAAGCCCGTCCCCTCGACTGCTGTCGAGTAGCCGGCGTCAAACACGTCTCCGTGGTCGGCCACAGGGATACCGTGACCGTCGTCCGCGACGTAGAAGCCGTCGGCCAGTTCGCCCACGGTCACGGTCACGTCGTCACCGCCGTGTTCGATCGCATTGCGGACGAGATTCTCGAATAGTTGGCGGAGGCGGCTCTCGTCGGCGCGGATGGGTCGGGCTATGTCAGTGCGGAGCGACGCGGCTCTCGTATCGACGTTTTGCCAGCACGTCCGGACGAACGGTTCGAGGTCGACCACGACGGGCGACGCAGGTGACGCGCCGTCGCGTGCGAGCGTGAGCAGGTCGTCGATGAGCGTATCCATGCGCTGGTGTGCCCCGTCGATGGCGTCGATATGCTCGCTATCGGACTCTTCACGGAGGAGTTTGAGCTGTCCGCGCGCGACGGTCAGCGGGTTCCGCAGGTCGTGGCTGACGACGCTGGCGAACTGTTCGAGCTGTTCGTTTTGCTGTTCGAGTTCCTGTTCGCGTTCCTTGCGCTCCGTGATATCGCGGCTGATCGCCAGGAACCGGTCCTCGCCGTCGAGGCTGAGTCGGAGCAGATGTACTTCGACCGGCATCGTCGACCCGTCGAGGCGTTCGTACAGACCTTCGAACTTGCGGCGCTCGTCGATACTGAACCCGGAAAGCTGGGTCTGCACGTCCTCGGCACCGAACGTCCGGTCGAACTCCCAGATCGGCCGTCCAAGCACCTCGCTTTCGTCGTACCCCAGTTCCGCGCAGAACCGCCGGTTCACGTCGCAAATCGTGCCGTCGGCGTCTAACACGTCGATCATGTCGGGCGAGTTCTCGAAGAGGGCTTCGAGCCGCGACGACGTTTCCTCCAATCGTTTCTCACGGCGTTTCCGCTCCGTGATATCCTGCTGGAACCCGACGTAGTTGACGACTGTGCCGTCGTCGTCGCGAACCGGCGCGATCCGAACCCGATTCCAGAATTCCGTCCCGTCCTTTCGATAGTTCCGGAGTTCGACCGACACCTGCTCCCCTGCGTCGATAGCGTCCCGTAGTGCGTCGACAGGCTCCGGGTCGGTGTTCTCGCCCTGGAGTATTCGGCAGTTCTTCCCGAGCAGCTCCGGGAGCGAGTAGCCAGTCAGCTCGCGGTAGTGGTCGTTAGCGTAGATCAGCGGGTTGTCCGGCCGGTTGGGGTCAGTGATGGTGACGCCGACCGGGGCCTCGTCTATCGCGCGTTTGTTCCGGAGTAGCTCCCGTTCGCGCTCTTTCTGCTCGGTAACATCCCGAGCTACGCCGACGATGCCGTCGATAGTACCATCGACGACCAGCGGCGTTAGTTGGTACGCGACCACCGCGTGTCCGTGGCCGGGGAACTCCGTTTCGATTTCGCCGCTAAGTTTCTCCCGCGTTCCGTCGAGCAGTTCCTGGTAACAGTCTGTCTCACCCTCGGCTCGAATACGCGGAACGAGTCTACTGGTCTGTCCTTCGAGCTCATTGCGCGTCGTGTCGTACCACTCTGCGATGGTCTCGTTGACGATTTCGAACCGGTCTTCGGCATCGTAAATACAGGCTGCCTCCTGCATGGAGTTGACCATCCGCTCGTAGCTCTGGAGCGCTCGGTTCCGCTCGCTGACCGCCTGCTGTGAGCGAGAGTGGTCGACGGCGTCTCTGATTCGGTTCACCAGCCCGGCATACTGTTCAGCACCCGGCTCTTTCCTGAGGTAGTCCGTGACACCGGCCGAAATTGCCTCGCTGGCGACTGCCTCGCTCCCCTGTGCGGTGTAAATAATAAACGGCAGGGCCGGGTACTCGTCGCGGACCGTTTCCAGAAGCTCAATGCCGTTCCGTTCGGGCAGGTCGTAGTCGGAGACGAGGAAGTCTACGGTATCGTCAGCCAACCTCGCCACAGCTTCGGTAGCAGTGCGCACCGTTTCGACCATGAGACTGTCGCACTCGCGTTCGAGAGCCGTCGACAGCGTCTCGGTGTCGTCCGAATCGGTGCCAACGTAGAGGACCCGGACCCTGGCGTCCCCGACGCCAGCGGTTTCAGGCGTCATTCGGCATCCCGTTCGAGTCCGGTCGTTGCGCCGGGATAGCTGTCACTCCACCGACCAAGGATTACCGGAGCGATGTAGCTCTGTGAACGGTCTATAGACAGGGCCGGGCGCAGGACGACTGCAAACAGCGTGTGACGATTGTCGCCAGAGATGGTCTGCAGCAGTGTCATGATGGGTAGGTGATTAGTTGCGGCCGTGGTCTTCCCGTAGTGACCGAGGCCGAAATCGGTCACCGATGCGACGTGCAGGGCCGCTGTTCTTGCACGCTTACACGGGACTCTGCAGTAAATAGCTGGTGACCAAATCAACTGGCACGCCGAACCTACTCTGTAGCAACCGGCAACGACGCCGGAGCGGTCGTGTCGACGTGCGTGTTACCGTTCCTGCACGCGCATGGACATTTTCTGCCGGGGATGGGCGGTCAACGACGGTAACAGCTCCAGTGGCGTCTCTCCCTGGAACTCCAGTCGGTACTGGCTGGCCGTCGTTGCAGTGATGAGTTGTGCTTCAAGCATGGCGAGGTGCTTCCCGATGCAGTGGCGCGGGCCACCACCGAACGGGAAGTAGGCGAACCGGGGCCGCTCGTTCGCTCGCTCGGGCTTCCAGCGCTCCGGGTCGAACGTCTCGGGGTCATCGTAGAACCGCTCGGAGCGGTGAACACCCCACTGTGGGACCATCAACGTCGTTCCGGCCTCGACATCATATCCCGATAGCGTCACATCCTCTGTCGGCTCCCGGAAGATAGTGTATACGGGCGGGTAGAGCCGCATCGCCTCTTGGATCACCCATTCGAGGTAGTCCAGTTCGCGGACGTGTTCCATCCCCGGCCGGTCATCGCCGATGACCTCGTCCAGTTCCTCGTGGACGCGCTGTTCGACCTCGGGATGTTCCGACAGCAGGAACCAGGTGTAGGTCAGCGTCAGTGCCGTCGTGTCGTGGCCCGCAAGCAGCATCGTCATCATCTCGTCACGGAGTTGCTCGGGCGACTGGTTCCCGTCGTCACGGGCACGCAGGAGTACCGACAGGAAGTCCATCGGACCGTCCTCATCCGTCCCGAGCGAGTCCTCGCGGACCTCGATAATGTCGTCCAGCACCTCGTCCAGCGTCCGCACGGCGCGGTTGAACTCGGCGTCGTCCGGCATCGGCATCCACTGTGGCATGGCGAACCGGATGGGGTCCGGTTCGAACCGTTGACCCAGCGGCAGCAGTTGCTCCTCGATGGTCTGGACTCGCTGCTCAGAGAGTTCGACACCCATCATCAGGTCCAGAATCACGTCCAGCGTGACCCGGGTCATCGACTGCTCGGCGTCAATGACATCGCCGTGGGACCAGTCGGCGATGCGGTCCTTCGCGTGGCCGGTGATCCGGTCAGCCATCCCCGACAGTCGGGCCATCGAGAACGCGGGGTTCGCGAGCTTTCGCTGCTGCTCCCAGGTCTCGCCTTCGCTCAACAGCAGCCCGTCACCCAGCAGGTCCCCCAACGCGTCGCCCTGAAAGTCGGGTTTGCGGAACTGGTCGGCCTCCGAAACCAGCACGCGCTCGATTGCTGTCGGGTCACAGAGCATGACCGTATCCATCGGCCCCATGTCGAATCGGGCCACGTCGCCGTAGGCCCGCTCCAGCGCCGAGATGAACCGGAACGGGTCCCGAGCGTACGTGCGACTACTGCCGAACAACGGTTCGCCCTTCGGTCCGGGCGGCGTCTTTGACATCGACTACTGTTAGTGTCGGACACGCTTGAATGGTATGCCAAATGTCGGGAAGAGAGCGGTTCAGGCACGTTTAGAGCCAGCGATCGGCGTCTAGTTGCCAGTCGGTGTGTCCCCTTACCCAGACGCCGCCGAGACCACCGAGGGCGCTGAGGCCGACAGTGTACAGCAGAAAGAACGCGAACACAAGCGCCAGAAACAGGTCGTATCCGGGTGCTCCAGGCGGAATCCCGAACCCGAGGAGGCCGGCGATGTACAGCGCCGGAATGAAGAGGGCAAGCAGGGGGACTATCGCGCAGACGCCGGCCAGCGTTCCCAGCCAGAGCCCCGTCCAGTAGCCGCCGCCGTTGTTCGCCGCGGCCACAGCACCGCCAGCCACCGACGAGAACGGAACGAACGACAGAGCAATCGTGACGAGCGCCCCGAGACCGGCGTTGGTCACCGACTCACGCATATGCGTTCGCAGTAGTGGCGGCCGCAGTGATGTAGTTACCGACAGCGCCGCTGGCCAGTCAGTCGCCGATGGTCGTGTCGTACTTAACGTAGTTACCCAGCCAGCCGCCGAGGGCGCTCAGACCGAGGAAGTACGCGGCCGTCGTAAGTGTTCCCAGAACGAGTACGAGCAGCCCCATCGCGCCGAACACGCCCAGTGCTTCGGGAGCGATCGCCAGAACCGCGGCCAGAAAGACGAACACGAGCACGAAGAAGACCAGCGATATCGCCAGTCCGATGACGCCGGATAGGAACCCGACGCGAACCCCGTCAGCTCGCTCACCACCTTCGAGATAGCCGGCGAGGCCACCACCGAGCAACGGCGCGAGCGGGACGAACCCACTCAGCAGCGCAGTCGCGACAGCTCCGATAACGGCGTTGACAAAGGTGTCTCCCTCTCCCATTGCCCGGAGCTACTCCGGGGCTCGTGGTAGGTTTTGTGTTGGTGTCTCCGGCGTTGCGACTCGCGCCCCAGTATTGAGAAAACGAAACAGTTCAGCGACGTTAGAGGTCGGACTCGAAGTCGTCGAGTCCGTACGTCGGCTCGGCACCGCGGCGGTCGAGCGTCTCGTTGGCCAGCAGCCAGTAGACGACCGACAGCGCCTTGCGCCCCTTGTTGTTCGTCGGGACCACCAGATCGACGTTCGACGTGGTGTTGTTGGAGTCACACATCGCGATGACCGGGATGCCGACCGTGATGGCTTCCTTGACAGCCTGGGCGTCACCGATCGGGTCGGTGACGACCACGATGTCTGGCTCGATGTAGCCGTCGTAGTCGGGGTTGGTCAGCGTGCCGGGGATGAACCGGCCAGTGCGGACGCGTGCGCCGATCGCTTCGGCGAACTTCTCGGCCGGGAACCGGCCGTACTGGCGCGACGACGCGGCCAGAATCTGCTCCGGCTCGTAGTTGGCCAGGAAGTCCGCGGCGGTGCGGATGCGCTCGTCAGTCATCGAAACGTCCAGCACGTAGAGCCCGTCGGTCCGGACGCGGTGGATGAACCGCTCCATGTCCTGGGTCTTCTGCTGGGTTCCGATGTGGACACCGGCACCGAGGTAGTCCTCGACAGGGATGAGGAGGTCAGCTTCCGACTGCTCGTCGGGCATGACATCCTCGTCCAGCTGTGGGCCGGCGGCCTCGTCGGCGTCGGCCGCTTCGTCGGCGTCCGTGTCGTCGGTTGGTTCGGCCTCTGTCGCCTCTTCGGCGTCGTCGGCGGGCTGTTCAGCTTCCGTTTCGGTCTCCGCGTCGACCGCTTCGTCGTCCTCGTCGGACGGGTCGAAGTCGGAATCGGACGCGTCGAGACCTTCTTTTTCGTTGCCGCTCATACTGCGTTGTCCTCGATACGGATTAGTTCGTTCAGCTTGGCTGTGCGCTCGCCGCCGACCGCGCCGGTCTTGATGAACGGTGCGTCAGTGGCGACAGCGAGGTGTGCGATCGTCGTGTCTTCCGTCTCGCCGCTGCGGTGGGAGACGACGGACTCGTAGCCGCTTGCCGTCGCCAGTTCGATGGCGTCGACAGCGTCGGTAAGTGTCCCGATCTGGTTCGGCTTGATCAGGATGGAGTTCCCGGCGTCGGCGTTGATACCGGCCTGCAGGCGCTCGACGTTGGTGACGAACAGATCGTCGCCACAGACGAGCGTCTGGTCACCGACCTGTGCGGTCAGATCCGCGAAGGCCTCGTAATCGTTCTCGTCGAGTGGGTCCTCGACGTAGACGAGATCGTACTCCTCGACCTTCTCGGCGATGTACTCTATCTGCTCTTCGGTGGACTTGACGCCGTCGTCGTAGACGTAGCCGTCCTCATCGTCGTCGTAGAGTTCCGCGCCGGCAACGTCGAGGCCGAACGAGATTGCGAAGCCGAAGTCGTCGGCGACGGTCTCGACGGCCTCGTCCATGATCTCGAACGCTTCGTCGTCCGAAACCGACGGTGCCCAGGCTCCTTCGTCGCCCTTGCCCGCTGGCAGGTCGCGGTCGGCCAGGATGTCGTGGACCTCCTGGTGGACCGCGGCGTTGGCGAAGACGGCCTCTTCGACGCTCGGCGCGCCGACGGGGGCCGCGAGGAACTCCTGAATGTTCGTGGCATCCGCGGCGTGCTCGCCGCCACCGATGATGTTGCCCAGCGGCGTCGGGTACTCGTTGCCCCGGAACGTGCCGCCGAGGTGCTGGTACAGCGGTGCGCCCAGCACGTCGGCCCCGGCCTTTGCAGCCGCCATCGAGATGGCGACGGCGCTGTTGGCTCCGATGCCGGAGAAGTCGTCGGTGCCGTCGGCGGCGTGGAGCGCCGCGTCGACATCGCGCTGGTTCCCGGCGTGGACCTCACCGATGAGTCGCGGGAGTGCCTCCTCGCGAGCCTTGGCGATGGCCTCGTTGGCGGGGAGCTCGATGGCCTCGTACTCGCCCGTGCTTGCGCCGCTCGGTGCCTTGCCACGACCGAAGCCCCCACTTTCGGTGAGAACGTCGGCCTCGACGGTCGCGTTCCCGCGGGAGTCGAGGACGCGGCGGAGTCGGATGTCAGTGATGAGCGTCATCGTTAATCACTCCTGTTGACCGTAAACGGTAGGACGCCAGCGTCGTACTCCTCGGCGGCGATGAGTATCGGCTGGGNGAGTCGGATGTCAGTGATGAGCGTCATCGTTAATCACTCCTGTTGACCGTAAACGGTAGGACGCCAGCGTCGTACTCCTCGGCGGCGATGAGTATCGGCTGGGTGTGTTCCGTCTCGATGAGCACGGGAGCACCGTGGGCCAACTGCAGCGCTCGCGCGCCGAGTTTTCGGGCCTTCTCGTAGCGGCTTTCCTGTGCGTTCATTGGTAGGGTGAGACGATGTCGACGAGGTCTTTGTGCGAGACGAGCATCCGGCGACAGCAGTGCCGCTCGACGCCGAGTTCGTCGAGAACCTTCTCCGGGTCCTCAGGCTCCTCGGCCTCGCGGGTGCGGGCCTTGAACTCCTCCCAGTGCTCGCCGACGACGTTACCGCACGTGAAACACCGAACCGGTACCATCATACCTGTATCACCTTAGCGGTACGATTTCTGGTAGCGGGCCCGCGCACCGGGGCCGCCCCACTTCTTGGGTTCGGACTGGCGAACATCGTTGACCAGCAGCGAGCGGTCGAACTCCATGAACGCGTCACGGAGTTCGGCGTCGTTGGTGTGGTCGACAAGTCCGCGAGCGATGGCGGTTCGGGCAGCGTCTGCCTGCCCCATGACGCCGCCACCTTCGACGGACACTTCGACGTCGACCTCGCCGCGGAGGTCGTCCTCAGCGATGCGGAACGGTTCCAGCATCTTGAGCTGCGCCAGCTCGGGGTCGACGAGTTCGACCGGCTGCGAGTCGATACGCACGCGGCCCTCACCCTCGCGAACGGTCGCGCGGGCGACGGCAGTCTTCTTCTTGCCAGACGTGTTCGTTACCATGTCTTGTTCGCTCCAAGCGTTTCGCTGATCTCGCCCAGCGTGACGAACTTGATGTTCGACAGTCGGTCAAGCGACGTGCCGTCCAGAACCTCGCCGTCCTCGTCGTACGGGTTGCCGAGGTAGACACGGACGCTCTCGAACGCCTCGCGGCCACGCTGCTTCTTGTGGGGCAGCATGCCACGGATGGTGCGCTTGAAGATGCCGTCCGGTCGCTTGGGGTAGAAGTACCCGTTGTCGTTACCGATGTCGACACGTTTCTCGTACTTTTCGACGATCTGCTCCTCTCGGCCGGTGATCACGGCGCGTTCGGCGTTGACGACGGCGACCGTCTCGCCGTCAAGTGCCTGTTCGGCGACCTGTGATGCGACGCGTCCCATGATACAGTCGCGGGCGTCAACGATGACATCCGCGTCGAACTCTGCGACGCTCATCGGATCACCCGGACGTGGGAGCCTTCTGGGTTGTTTTCAATTGCCTGTTCGAGTGATACAGCCTCTCCAACCTGGTCGATCTTCGTCTCGGCGGTTCCGGAGAAGTCGACAGCGGCGACGGTGACGTCCTTCTGCAGGACACCGGAGCCAAGCACCTTGCCGGGCACAACAACGGTTTCGTCTTCCTGGGCGTATCGTTCGATACGGCCGAGGTTGACTTCCGCGTGTGTGCGCCGTGGCTTTTCTAAGCGCTCGGCGACGTCGCCCCAGACAGCACCGCCCGAACTGCGGGCGGCTGACTTCAGGTCGGCGATGAGACTACTGAGTCTCGGGTTCGTCTTACTCATATGATTCCTCCGTTGTGGGAAAAGTGCAGGGAGCAGGATTTGAACCTGCGGACCCCTACGGGACAGCGCCCTGAACGCTGCGCCGTTGGCCAAACTTGGCTATCCCTGCGCGCGATTGTTCGTTTTGCGTGCCCCGTAAAACCCCTTTCGGTCCTCGCGCTCGGGGAGCGGGCGGTCATCGGTAGTGGTGGGGTGTGTCGGGGCATTGTATCGTTACAGCTGGACTGCGTCTTTCAGTTCGGTCGCGCGGTCACGCAGCGTCTCGACCGCGCGCAGGACCAGTTCCTCGGTGGTGAACGACCCGTCCGTCTCGACGTGGAACACGAACGCGTTCGGCACGTCCGAAACCTCGACGTCTTTGCCGGGGTATCGGTTCCGGAGGTCGTTGTCGAACTCGTCTGTCGCGACAAGTTCGCCGTTGGTGGCGTCGCCGGCGGCGTGTTCGGCCGCCTGCTCTTCGATGACGCCACGCAGGATGTTCGGATCGTCGTCCTCGAACTCGCCGAGGTCGCCGACGACCTCCACCTGCTGGAGGTGTCGGTAGCCGACGGCCACGCCGCCTTGGTGTTTGGCGTGTTCCCGACCAGTATCGAGGACGGCGTCGGCCTCGACTTCGAGACGTTGGCCCTCCTTGAGATCGATGATCGGGATGTTGTCGTCGGCCGCCTCGACCATCGGGTCCGAGGAGACGAGGTCACTGGAGTAGGCCGTGCTCGGCCCGTCGACGGACAGCGACAGCGTCACCTCGTCGCCGATCTCGAAGTCGTCGAGGTCGGTCGTCAGCGGGACCAGTCCCAGTCGGAGACCGATCTGCTCGTTGAACATCACGCTGGTGTTCTCGATGACGCGGACGGTATCGATACTGAACGTCGGTACGTCCGCGACCATCGCTCGCCGGATGCCGTTGGCGAAGGCGGGCGTGATGCCGCGCACGAGGATGCGGGCCTCGCGCTCGCCGCGTTCGACGAACTCAACCTCGTAGTCCTGTGTCATTGGTTAGAATCCGGAGTTCTTGGGTGCACGAGTGCCGTCGTGCGGGGTCGGCGTAACGTCCTCGATGCGACCAATCTCCAGGCCTGCTCGGGCGAGTGCGCGGATCGTCGCCTGCGCACCCGGACCGGGCGAAGTCTGGAGGTTGCCGCCGGGACCGCGGACCCGAACATCGACGCCTTCGACGCCACGGTCGAGGGCCTTCTCCGCAACGACCTCGGCCATCTGCATCGCCGCGTACGGCGACGCTTCGTCGCGGTTCTGCTTGACGACCGTCCCGCCGGAGCTCTTCGCGAGCGTCTCCGCGCCGGTCTGGTCGGTGATGGTGATGATCGTGTTGTTGAACGATGCGTGCACGTGGGCGATGCCCCAGATGTCTTCGGTGTCTTCGCTCATTCTTGGGCCTCCGCGCGCTCAGGATGGAGTTCGTCCGACAGCGAGCTGTGCTCGTCGAAGCCGACCGAGCTCTCGACGGCGGTTTCGACCGTCATGCCGGGTCGGGTGACGCGAGCGTCGTCCAGCACGATGTGTCCGTGGACGATGAACTGACGGGCCTGTTCGGGCGTGTTCGCGTAGCCCTTGCGGTAAACGACCGTCTGCAGGCGACGTTCCAGCACGTCGGTCACGTCGAGCGACAGCACGTCGTCGAGCTGGTCCTGCTCGTTGAGGATGCCGTAGCGCTTGAGCCGAGCGAGGAACTCCGCAGACTCAGTCTCGTGCTCGCCGGCGCTGCCCAGCAGCTTCCGGGCCTCACGGCGGTAGCCACGAAGCTCGGACTGTGCGCGCCAGAGCTCTTCTTTGTTCTTCAGGCCGTAGCGGCCGATGAGGTTGGCCTCGTCGGCGATGCGTTCGCCCTGGAAGGGATGATTCGGCGTCTCGTAGAACTTCGTGTTTGAACCAAGCGCCATTATTCGTCATCCTCCGCAGCGGCTTCCTCAGCCTGCTCTTCCTTGATCGCCTCGACGTTGACGCCGATGGTCCCCTCCGTTCGGCCGGTGGACTTGGTACGCTGTCCACGGACCTTCTGGCCGCGCTTGTGGCGGACACCGCGGTAGGAGTCGATCATCTTCATGCGGTTGATGTCCTGCCGGCGGGTAAGCTGGAGGTCGTTGCCGGTCTCGTGGGTGGTCTCACCGGTGAAGTAGTCCTTCTGGTGGTTGGTCATCCACTCGGGCACATCGTCGGCGAAGTTCTCGACACGGTCGACGACGCGCTCGATGACGTCGTCGTCGAGCTTGCCGAAGACAGCGCGCCGGTCGACGTCCGCCTTCTGGGCGATAATTCGGGCGGCCCGGTGGCCGATACCGTTCAGTTCTGTCAGTGCTCGCTCGACGGATTTCGTCCCGTCGAGGTCTGTCTGTCCGATACGGACGAAATAGCGGATGTCCTCCTCCTCTTCGGCATCCGCGTCCTCGCCCGCGTTGGGGTCTTCTGCACTCATATGTAGGTACTGATGGGTGAGCGTCGTGGCGGGGATTCGAACCCCGGAGGCTGTACGCCACAGAGTTAGCAACCCTGCGCCTTGGGCCAGGCTTGGCTACCACGACACGCGTTCTATGACACTCGCGCCCGCAGCACGCGGACTCGGGGGCCGGTCCCCCTACACGAGTCTATTCGATTCTATTCCGGGGTTGTATTTAAACGCAACGAAGGGGGCCGGGCGCGTCATTGTAAGGCATACCCACTGAGGCATGGAGTAACAGGCCTCAGGTCGTTGGTGGGGCCGGCACAATACACTCGTCACTGGGACCACATGTCAACGTATGCGCCGGCATATCACCGACGGTGGCGGTGGCATCGACCCGACCGACCGAACGGCGGTTCGCGGCCAGCTGGAACGGTTCGCGGGACCGAACGCCGTGACCGAGGCGGACGACGGGACGCTCCGGGCCGACTTCGGCGGCCGCACACACGTCACAGTGGCCCCCGACGGCGCGATAGACACCGGCATGCCGCTACACTCCTTTGCCGGGACGCCGGAGCGGCTCGTGTTCGACCACGACAGCGGTGAGCTACGCGCCGAACTTGACGACGGCAGCATCTACGTGTTTCGACGGCCTTGAGTCCGAGACGGCTGCTGTACCGATTTTTGTATTTGATCTCATGCGCTTGCGCACGCGAGAGCTACGATAACTGGAGCCAGCACATCTCGATGCCGCCAATTCGGTTACTGCCGTGTCCGGCGGTGTCACAATCCTTATCGCACCTCCAGAGCCTAACCCTGTGCATGAATACAGATGACGTACGCGAGCGCCTGCAAGCGGTCGAGGACCCGGATCTTGGCGACGATATCGTCTCGCTCGGGCTGATCAACAGCATCGACGTGACTGACGACGAGGTCAGCATCGACCTGGCGCTCGGTGCGCCGTATTCGCCGACGGAGACGAGCATCGCGAACGAGGTCCGCGAGGCGCTGGGTGACATGGACCGCGAGATCGACCTCTCGGCGAGTGTCGACCGCGGCGTCCCGGAAGCGGAGGACCCGCTCCCGAAGGTCAAAAACGTCATCGCGGTCGCCTCGGGCAAGGGCGGCGTCGGCAAGTCCACCGTCGCGGTGAACCTCGCTGCCGGCCTCTCACGGCTCGGTGCCCGTGTGGGACTGTTCGACGCCGACGTGTACGGGCCGAACGTCCCACGGATGCTCGATGCTGACGAACAGCCGCAAGCGACAGAGGACGAAGAGATAATTCCCGTCGAGAAACACGGGATGCGGCTGATGAGCATGGACTTCCTCGTGGGCAAGGACGACCCGGTCATCTTCCGCGGCCCGATGGTCGACAACGTCCTCACGCAACTGTGGGACGACGTGCTCTGGGGCGAACTCGACTACATGGTCGTGGACCTGCCGCCGGGGACCGGCGACACGCAGCTGACGATGCTCCAGCAGGTGCCCGTCTCCGGGGCTGTCATCGTCACCACGCCGGAGGAAGTCGCCCTCGACGACGCCCGGAAGGGACTCCGGATGTTCGGTCGCCACGAAACCCCCGTGCTGGGCATCGTCGAGAACATGTCGTCGTTCGTCTGTCCGGACTGTGGTGGCACGCACGACATCTTCGGCAGCGGTGGCGGCCGCGAGTTCGCCGACGAAACGGAGATGCCGTTCCTTGGCGAGATCCCGCTTGACCCCGAAGTCAGGGAGGGCGGAGCCACCGGCGAGCCGCTCGTGCTCGACGAGGACAGCGACGTCGGCGAGTCGTTCCGCGACATCGCTGCCCGCACCGCGAACATGCAGGGCATCATCCACCGGAAGCGCCAGAGCGACAGCCAGCGCGCCCAGCCCGAACAGTAGCGGGCAGTGGCTGGAGGGAGCAGCAGCTCAGATGCCGCGGGAGACAGAGAGAAAGAACCGAGTTACGCTTCGACCGGGTTGTTCATCTTCCGGGTCACGTAGCCTGCGATGCGGTTGCGGACACCCTTGGACTCGATGTTGGTCAGTTCCTCGACGACGTCTTTGTTGTGTTCGAAGTCTGCACCGAAGGCGTCAGGGTATCGCTCCATGAGGAGCGTCCCGGTCTTCTTGACGTAGGCGGGTTTGATTGCCATGCGCGCTACTTGCTTGGTCGCACTCAAAAAGGGTTCGGAACGGACCACGCACGCGAATGTTTATCAGTAGGGGGGCGACGACCCGCAACCGTGCGCTGATCGTCGCCGTGGCAGGTCCCGCAAGAGTGCGACACAGCCTGTCTCGGACCGTTGTGTGTCGCCTGCATGCCCCAAATTCCGTTCGGAGTCCCCTACCAGTCAGCGTCGACTAGGTCGCGGACGCGCTCGAAGGCCGCGCGCTCGCGCTCACCACCGGCTGTTTCGACCACGGACTCGAAGTACGCGAGACGATCCAGCAGCGTCTCTCGGTCGTAGCTCGGTACATCCAGCCGTGAGGCCGCGACGGTCGCCTCGACGACGGCGGCGTGGCCGCGGTTCGTCGTCGGGACGACACGGCGCTCAACAGCGCTGTCGACGGGGTGCAACGCCCACTCGACCCACTGTGTGTCGCCCTCCGTCCCGAAGTCACGCTGTTCGATATTAACCTGTACCCAGGCGTCCGCGCTGTCGAGGACGGGGTCGTCCTCCTCGCGGACCGACAGCGCCGCCTCGGCGAAGTCAACCGGATCGCGTGTGAACTGAACGTAGCCACACTCTCGCTCCCGGAAGTTCCGCCAAGTCCGGGTTCGGCCCCACGTCGTCGCCGTGGCTGGCCCATCGCCATCTGGTGCATGAACGCCCAGCGCAGCCACGTTCCAGCGCTCGTTCGGGCCCAGTGTTGTGACGACTGTCTCGGAGACGCCAGCGAGCGTGACGGGCCACTCCGTCCCAGAGCCACCGGTGTCCATGCTACCATCCTCAGTGGAGTCCCCCGTCACACGTCGAGCCCCCGTTCCAGCGCGACGAACAGCGAACCCGCAACGAGGTCGGCAGTCGTTCCGGGATTGATGTCACGCCTGACGAACTCCTCGGCGAGATCGGTTGCGTCTCCGTCGCCGTCGAGAACAGCCTGTGCCCGCTCTTGGACCTCCTCGGCGGTTTCGCGGTCCTGACGCGTGACGACGAACGTGTCCGGTTCCGCCGCGAGCAGTTCGAGGAAGACCTCGGACGCGCGGTTGGCGACCGGACCAGACCTGTCCAGTAGCCACTCGCTAGCCTCGAAGACGCGCTCGAAGCCGGAGACCCACTCCGCGGCCACGCCGTCGATATCGGCACTGGACTCCATCACGTCGAACAGCGCCATATCGCGCGCCCGGAGTTCGGGAACCGCATCGCTTCCACGGCGAACGTCGAGCGGTTCCAGCCCGTCTGGCGGGTCGTCGACAGCCACATCGACGTGCTCGAACGCGCGGTAGAACGCCGCCGCATCCTCGACGGTCGTCTCACGGACCACAGCGTCCGCGCCGGACGGTGACAGTCGCCCGTCAGCGGCCGTGGCCACTAACGGTGTGAGCACCAGCAGCGCCCCGAATTGTGTATTCCCACCCGATTGGCCTGCCATTCCTTCGACGGCTGTCTCGAACGCGGGGCCGATGGAGTCGCCCGCGGCGGCCTGGTCTAGTCCCGAACGCGCCCCCACAGCGCCGGCCATGAAGTGCTCGAACCGGAGGTCGTCGTACTCTCGCTCGCGGTCGACGTTACCCGGTTTCGGCGTGCCGGAGACCTCCAGTAACAGTGCCAGCTGGGCGTTCTGTGCAACAGACCGCCCGGTCACGGTGACACCTCCGACGTGAACCACTCCGCTGTCGTTTGTTGGACTTCGCCGAGTAGCTCCGGCCTGTCGCTCGCACGACCGACGCTGACGGCGTCAGCACCATACGAGAGGTACTCTCGTGTGGTCGCCGTCCCGCGAACGCCGTTGTTCGCCACGACGAACAGGTCGGTGGCGTCGGCCACGTCGGCGATGACCGGTTCCGTGTCCATTGCATCGACGTGGAACATGTCACCGCCGGCATCTTCGATAGTCTGTGCAACGCCTGGGAGCGAAACGCCATCGAGTTCGGCACGCCCCTTCACCGAGACTGTCGCCCCTGTCGACGCTGCTGCTTCCACGAACGCCGCCAGTCGGTCCGGTTCCCGGAGCAGCGACTCGCCGGCACCGGCGGCGCACATCTCGTCTTGCCGGCAGTGGGCATTGATTTCGACGATTGCCCCGTGGCGCTGACAGACGGCAGCGGCACGCGACACAGGATCAAGTGTCGCGCTCCGGACGTTGAACGCCGGACGCAGCGGTGCGTCTGCGAGCGCAGCCAACTGGTCGTCGACGAACGCGATCGGCTCGTCCGGCAGGAACTCGGAGCGGTCGCGGTCCGTCATCGCTCGGGCGGCCTCGCGGGTCCGGTCATCGAGCGCGATACCGCCGAGGACCGCACACCCGACGTGGGATTCGACCGCGCGGGCCCACGAAGCGTCGGCCTCCCCGCTCAGACTTGCGAGGGCGACGCGCGGCTCGAACATCAGGCCACCTCCGAAAGAGCAGTCTCGACCGTGCGGTTCACCCGCTCGGCGTCGGCCGCGTCGTTGAGGGTCGTGTCAGTTCGGACGGCCGGTACGTCAAGCGGCGTCGAATCGTCGTCGTCAAGTACGAACGCGTCAGCGAAGGGGTAGGCCTCGGCCACACCGGCGGTGCTTGGCTCAAGTCCAACGCCGGCCATCAGGTCAGCCGCCGGCCCCGAGAACACTGTGTCTTCGATGAACGGCGAGACGGCGACCACCGTTGTCTCGTGCAGTGCCTGTTCGATGTCGTCGATAGCGAGCATTGGCCCGAGCGAAGTCACAGGGTTCGACGGACCAATGACCACAGTATCGTCGAGTGCAGTCAGGACTGCGTCGGTTGCGCTGGCCGTCTCAGAGCCTCGGAACTCCACGTCTTCGACCAAGGGTTCTCCGTTGTGTCCTACCCACCACTCCTGAAAGTGCATTGGGCCGTTCGGGGTGTGAATGATAGACGCGACAGGGTCGTCGCTCATCGGTAACAGCGTCCGCTCCAGCTCGAACGCGTCCGCAAGCGTCCGCGTCGCGTCTGTCAGTGAGCACCCTTCGTCAAGCAGCGAGGTGCGCGTGACGTGGACTGCGCGGTCCCGATCGCCGATGTGCATGAACTCTGCGACACCGGAGAACCGTCGCCAGCGGGCGATGTCTCGGCCCGCAGTCTGTGCGTCATCAGGGAGGTATCGTGGGCCACCGTCGAGCCCGGCGGCGTCGGCCAGCCGCGTCAGTTCAGTGTGTGTCTCGGCGGTGTCGTCGGCGATCCCCCACCACGTCTTTCGGTCGAGGACCTCACCGTCAAGAAACAGGACGGTATCGAGGTCCGGACAGACGAGGTGCCCCCCCAGTTCGATATCGTCACCGGTGTTGGCGACGACAGTCGTCGCCGTCGGCGAAAACACGTCGTCGGCACCGGCGAGGAGCTTCGGCGTTCCCGTCCCGCCGGCAAGAAACGTCACCATGTCTCGACGTAGGGGGAACTGACAGTATAAACGTGGTCACTGAAACCGGATAGGGCCGAAATGTGATCTCGCAGAGACCGACTTCTATTCGGAGAATCACAGCTGAGAACTGGGAGGGTAGAGTGAAGGGGGTCGGTAGGATAGGCAGGATAACGGGTGCTATGCCCATCGTGAATCCACACCGCTTCGCGCCTGCAACCTCCAACGAAGAGTACGTCTACGGCTCCTGTGCGCCCGGCTGGCATACGGCCGCCACGCAGCAGGACGCTATCGATGATTGGATCGAACACATGCAGGCACACGACATCGAGCGGATTTGCTGTCTGCTTCCCGGCCAACAGCTCGACGACGCTGGGGCTAACCTCCGGCGCTATCGGGAGGCCTTCGGAGCGTCATCAGTCCGCCACGTACCGGTTCCCGACCACCGACTTATCCCCCGAGACCGCCTTCACGACGAGATCCTGCCGTTTCTGGTTGACGCCTGCGAGTCAGAGGAGCGAGTCGTCGTTCACTGTCTGGCCGGCATCGGCCGGACCGGACAGGTGCTCGCCGCATGGCTGGTGTATCATTACGACTACGGCCCCGACCGCGCCATCGAGACCGTGCAGGAGATGGGTCGTGACCCCAGAGACGCTATCGAAGCGGGGAACGCGACTGCGGCGGAACTGTCCGACCTGCTGTCGTCGGTCGCGCGCCTATAGAAAAGTTCGGTCGGCGCTCAGTCTGTCCGTGGGAGCAACCGCGCACCGATCACAAAGCCGACGACAGCGCAGGCGGTGAGAACGGCAAGCGGGCCGAGCGCATCACCAGTGCCGGTCGTCGCCGCACGGACGCCACGCGAGAAGTATGTCAGCGGCGAGAGCCACGTCGGCAGCCACGCAGGCAGGAGAGTCTGTGGGACGAACGTCTCCGAGAGGAAGAGCAGCGGAAGTGCAAGGCCGTTGCTCGCTGCGATGACGCCGTCCTGTGAGTCCGCGAGGCTCCCCAACATCGCCCCGACGGCACAGAACAGCGCGACGCCGAGGCCGACAAAGGGGAGTAACAGGCCGGACGGTCGGATGGTCGCGCCGGTGAGCCACACCATCAGGCCTAGAATCAGGAGACCGGCGATACCGATGATGACGACGTTGACGAGCGTCTGTGCCAGCAGCCACTCGGTCCGGGTCAGTGGCGTCGTCGCCAGCTTCTCGAAGCGGTTGCCGTCCCGATGTCGCGCCACCTCGCTCCCGACGCGCGAAAGCGGGGTAAACAGGACGACGACGGCCAGATACCCCGGCGCGTAGAAGCTCGGCGGCTCGGTGAACAGCCCGCCGCCGCCCGGCTGGGTCTGGACCAGCACGCCGAAGATAACGACGATGATGACCGGGAAGAAGAACGTGAAGAAGACGGCCGTCCGTCGCCGGAGGAAGGCCAGCGACGCCGCGCGCGTCTCTGCCGTGAGTCGCCCCAACCGGCTCATTGTGCACCACCTGCGACCGGCTCCGTCTGCTGCGGTTCACCGCGCTGGCCGACGGCCGTCCCGGTGAGTTCGAGGTACACGTCCTCCAAGTCCGGCTGTTTCCAGGTCAGACTGTCGTACTCGATGCCCGCCTGCCCCAGTTGCTCAGTGATGTTGCCGATAGACTCCGGGCGGATGCCGTAGACGACCAGCCGGCCGTTCCGGATCGCTGTCTCCGCCGGGTAGTCGATGGCTGAGACGGCAGCGTCGCCGAAGGAGCCATCGACGATGAGCTGGCTGTCGCCACCGTGCTCGGCCACGAGCTGCTCCGGCGAGTCGAGTGCGATGAGCGTCCCGTCTGCGAGGAGGCCAACGCGGTCCGCGAGCCGCTGGGCCTCCTCCATGTAGTGGGTCGTGACGAGTATCGTCACGCCGCGGTCGGCGAGTCCCTCCAACAGTCGCCAGAGGTCACGCCGACCGGCCGGATCGATACCGGTCGTCGGCTCGTCCAGTACGAGCAGATCCGGGTCGTTGATGAGCGCCGTCGCGACGCAGGTCCGTCGCTGCTGCCCGCCCGAGAGATTCTCGTATGTGGTGCTCGCGGTGTCGGCCAGACCGACATCGTCGAGGACGGCCTCGACATCGCGGGTATCGTCGTACAGGCCGGCGTAGTATTCGAGCAGTTCCCGCGCCGTCAGTCGCTCGTGGGGCGAAAACGACTGTGGCAACAGCCCGATTCGGTCGCGGGCGACCGTTCTGGGCGACTGGCCGAACAGCTGTACCTCGCCAGTCGCGTCCGTCGTTCCGGTCAACGCTCGTACCAGCGTGGTCTTGCCAGCCCCGTTGGGACCGACCAGCGCGAGCACTTCTCCAGCGGTCGCCGTCAGCGACACGCCGTCAAGTGCGACCGTCTCGCCGTAGCGCCGCCCGACATCCGACGCGACCAGTACCTCGTCCATGCGCCCTCGTCCGGTCGGGTGGCCGAAAGCAGTTCCGTTCTCGCGCGACTATCGGCTACACGTTGCGGCCACACTCAAGACAGACAGCGGGGAGCCACGGCTTGTCCGTGACGACTGGGTTCGTCTCTTCACAGTGGTCACAGAACTCGGTTTTCGTCGCCATTTGCCGAAGATGTCACAGCAAAACAATAAATAGTTTGTTGTGAGGTGTAGCGTCACACACGAATGGCAGCTTCACCGCAGGGGTCCGCTGACAGTACACTGTGACTTGCTACATAACGTGTGATCTGATCTCACGCACGATGGCGTCCACGTCGAACTCGTCGCCAGCCTCGGCTTTGTCGTAGACGGTCTCGTCGTCGACACTAATTCTGAACACGCCGTGGTCGCCCATGACCAGTCGGACGCTGTCGAGTTCACGCTCAAGTCCGGATAAAATCGCTTGCTGGACGTTTACTGCTCGCTCGCGGAATCCACATGGAACACAGTATTCGATTTCGACGGTGCTCATACCGGTCTTCAGGTCCGTTGGCCTGAAAGCTCTATGATCGGTCGATCAGTGTTCGGAGCCGACCAACGAGTGTCACGTCGAAACGGTGGACGCCGTACAGCAGTCCGACCGAGGTGACGAACACCATCGTCGAGAGCCCATACGACTGGGACAGGGCCGCCTGCGACAGCGTTGCCCCGACGCCCACGAACCCACCCAGTATCGACGCAATGATCGGGAGGACACAGGAGACACACGAAAAGAGGCCGACGATACCGCCTACCGCGCCGCCGCTCGCGTCGACGGCAGTCACGAACACCAGATACGAGAGCGCCAGATAGCCGGCGATCTTCCAGGGGATGAGCACTACGCTGAGGGTCGCACCGCTGAACACGACCGTCGGCGAGAACCCGGGCGGGGCCTGCGTGACCAATCGGAGACCAGTTCCCTGGCCACCCGTGCCGTACACACCGCCAACGTACCCCAGTACGAGCAGATAGCCGAGAGCGATAACCGCACTGCCGATTGTCCGACGACGGTCGGTCAGTTCCGGCCGCACTCGCAGAAACACGAGACCGGCGATGTTGAGCCAGATGAACGGGAACACCAGCAGGAATGGGTCCGTCGCGGGTTGGGCCGTGTTGAGGACGTAGCCCAGAACGAGGATGAACTCCGCGTTCAACACGGCTGCCCAGGTCACCAGCGAGCGCGTGTCCGGGACTGCATCTCTGAGAGTCGCTGTCGTGGTGCTCATAGTGCCAGTGCGTCGACGACGATGGCGATCAGGACCGCCCCGAGGTAGGCGTTCGACGCGTGGAACGCCCGGAACGCCGCCGCTTCGGTCTGCTCGCGGTGGAGCAGGATGACGGCCCAGAGGAACACCGCACCCAGCAACACCGACGTGACGGCGTACAGCCAGCCAAGCGGCGTGAGCACACCCAGAACACCTGCTGAGATGAGCGTCGCCCCGAGATAGTAGACGATGTGCTTGCGCGTCTCCGTCTCGCCGCGGACAACCGGCATCATCGGGAAGCCGCCCGCCTCGTAGTCGTCCTTGTACGCGAGCGCGAGGTTGTAGAAGTGCGCTGGCGTCCAAAGGAAGATGACCACGGCGAGGACGACGCCCGGAAGACCGACCGACCCGTCAGCGGCGACCCAGCCGATAAGCGCCGGCAGTGCGCCGGCGGCTCCGCCGATGACAGTGTTCTGGACGGTGTTGGGCTTCAACACGAGCGTGTAGATGACGCTGTAGAACACAATCGCAGTCAGCCCGAGGACCGCTACGAGCGCGTTCACCTGCCAGAACAGCCACAGTGACGCAAGCGACAGGAGCAGGCCGAAAGCCAGCGCGTTCCGGACCGGGATCTGGTGGGTTGCGATGGGACGGTCCGAGGTCCGGTCCATGCGCTTGTCGATGTCGCGTTCGAGGACGTGGTTGAACGTCCCCGACGCGCCGATAGAGAGGACGCCGCCCCCGAGCGTGAGCAACACCGTCCGAACAGTGAGCGTCTGCCCGGCGGCGAGTGCCATTCCGGCCGCAGCGACCAGACACAAGAGCCACATCAGCCGGGGCTTCATCAGGCGGAAGTACGCGGATGCGGTCCCGATGAGCCGTTCGCGGAGAGAGAGTGTGGTGGTCCGGCCACCGATTTCGTCTCCGGTCGGTTCCGGCGCGGGCGTCGGGTTCTTCACTGGAGTCTCGTCATCACTGCCCGTCTCAGCTTCGAGGTGCCACGCGAGAGCCAGCACGAACGAGCCGAAGATGCCCATTCCTAGAGCGAGGTGGGCACCGGGGAGTGCCGTCTCGGTGCTCGTCGCGACGACGGCGCCGAGCGCTATCTGGACCGGGTACAGCGCGGTGCCAAGGAGGATAGCTGCCTTGACACGGCCGCGGCAGCCGGATCGGAGCCCGATAAGGGCCACAGCCACAACGAGGAGTCCGACGGCGGCTGCGACGAGTCGATGTCCCCAGGCGACTAATAGGGCCGTGTTCGTTACGTCGACCGGTCCGTCACACAGCGGCCATGTAGTACAGGCTGCCGCCGCATCCGTAAGCGTCGTTGTCGCGCCGGCGAGAACTAGCAAGTACACGCCGACGGCGGTCGCGGCGAGCAGCCCGGTGAAGGTCCGGCTCTCTGCCATTATTGTATCCTTCGATGCTGGCCACTTAGACCTCGCGATTCCGCTGTCTCTGTCCGGAGCCGCTCCGCTGCCCTATCGCTGCAAATCGGGGGCCTGCGGCGAAGACAGCAGTTATTTATCCCCGAAATCCTAAGCCGCATCCATGACCCGGAAACGCGCCGGTCTGGTCGCTCTGTTCGGTGCTGCGTTGCTCGCGCTCGCCGCCGAGCCGGCCGCCGCCGCACAGATTCAGGACTCGACGACGGATAGCCTCATCTGGGGGCTGAACATGAACCTCCTGTACGTGGCGATCCCGATTACGGTCCTCGTCGAAGGGATTCTGATCTACACCGTCTGGCGATTCCGTAATCAGGAAGAGGCGCTTCCGACGCAGGAGAACCGCCGACTCGAAGTCACTTGGACCATCGCGACGGCGATCATTCTTCTGTTCGTCGGCGTCACCTCCTACCAGGTGATGGCGAGCCCGTACGTCACCGCCGAGGCCGGTGACCAAGCCGCACTGCAGGAACAGGACACTGAACTCATCACCGTCGAAGCCCAGCGGTACGGCTGGACGTTCTACTACAACGAGTCGAGCTGGGACGGTGAAGCGGAAGTGACCACCACGACGGACCTGAAGATACCGGCCAATCAGGACGTATCCTTGCGGGTTACGTCGAAGGACTGGCTACACGCGTTCCACGTGCCTGGACTTGGACTGAAATCAGACGCGTTCCCCGGCCAGTACAACCGCCTCCGGACCAACGCAGATAACACTGGCACCTATCAGCTCTACTGTGCTGAATACTGTGGCTCTGGACACTCACAGATGCTCGGGACCGTTGAGGTCGTCCCGCAGGACGAATACGAGGATTGGCTGGCAGAGCAGAAGAGCGGTGGCGACTCCGAAAGCAGCGGCGAGTAACGCGTAACTGAGCGGCTTTTTCCGTCCGAGAACTGACCGAACTGCGGACCATTCCACCCGTCCAGCAGACCATGTATTTCGGTGCGGTGACTGGGAGTCAGACCAAGTCGAGTAAGAGAGCCAAAGCGGCCCGCCAGTCCGTTACTGAACAATCTATCTGTCAGTTACTTCGCCGTCTGAACCGACTGTCAGATCCACGCTCTGGTGGCCGTAACCGTATCACTGAATTCCTGCTTGCCGTCGACAGAGAGCACAATTCGACAGGTCTGAGTGCCCGTATCGCGGTTAATCTGGACTGATCCCCCCGGTGGAATTGAAACTTCTTTGTCCTGGCATGTGGCTAGTAGGACAACAGTACCCGAGAACGCACCAACGACTTGGACTTCTACGAGCTTTGACCCATCACACATCGATGGCCAACACTCCGGTGTCGATACCGTGGAAGGCGACGTCCCGGTTTCAGTGGCGGTTTTGCCCGGCGTTTCTGTCGCCTCCGGTGCTGGGGAGTTACTTTCGGTTGTGCCATTACCATCCCACTCGGCGCAACCGGAGAGAGGTATGGAAAGTGCTGAGAGTGAGAGGAGTTGTCGGCGATTCATAATAAGTGGTGAAATGGTATATCTAAGTGTTTTGTGAGCGGTATGACGGCTGTACCCGGCTTAGCCACAGGAGATAGTATTAGTGGAGTTCCGTTGATTGATCGAGTTCTGCCACCAGTGGTTTCCAAACGGGTCGCCACAGAGAGTAGCGAGGTACCGACGGCACTGTTCGCTTGGGGAAATGTAGAACTTAGACAGAGGTGTCAGTGGCAGCACACAGCGCTCACAAACGACCCGGCTGTCAGTGTCTCGGTACGCCCGTCCAGCCGTTAGCCGCAGATGTTGGCAGTCGCGTACACGTTGCCGGTATCGGTTATCTCCACGCCGATGCCGACGAGATTGGCGTTGCGGAGCGTAAGTCGTTCGCGGTAGTCCGGCCACGTCATCCAGTCATCCACAATCTTTCTGGCGACTTCCTTGTCGGTGGCGTGGAATCGCTCCTCGCCGCCCTCCTCATATGTTTGTCCGGCGACTGTCTTCCCAACCGCTTCGAATCGATTTCGGCCCGGCTGCTCGATGTACTCGCCCTCTGCAGAGTCGAACGTACACCGGTCGTAGAGGCCGGTGTCTTCGTACCGGTCTTTACTGGAGACGCCGTCGATCTTGTGGATCGCATTCCCTTCGATGGCCATCTGCTCGCTGTGGTTCTTTGCCATCTCGTTGAGGTCTTCTTCTGTCCGAAGTCCCGATTCGAACGGCGGGACATCTGCGGCCTCGCGTTCCTCATTGAGGAACTGCCGGACGTATTTCGAGACGTTCTGTTCGTTGAACTCCCGTGCCGGGATCGACTCCTGCCGTGGAGTTGCTGTCTCGGTCACTGTTCCATTTGGTTCCGCCGCTGGTGTTGGCGTCGTACTGTTACCGGCTGTTGCCGTCGCCGTTGAACTACCGCCATTACCGCCGCCGCCGTCGTCGCTCTGTGAATCAGCTGTCTGTGTCGACGTATCCGCTGTCCCGCCCGCGAACTGTGCTCCGATAAGGACTCCCGTCCCTAAAACTACGAGGAGCACCACGGCGGCGATAGCGAGTAACCCTTTCTTTACCATATGCCACGGATAGATTACAGAGGTATGTAAGCTTGATTCTTCATATATTTAGTCTAATTATCATTTCATCTCCTATCGACGGTGACGATAACCCATATATGCCACGGGCGGCCACTCCCGGTATGGTCGAGAACGTTATCTGGCCGGTGGCACTCGACGCCAACCACTCGCGCAGCGACGGGCGTCGCGTGTCACTTAACCTGGCCGTCGAAGAGCCGACTGTCGACGAGATCGCCAAGGCCGTCCAGCAGGTCGGTTACGACGCAGTCATCGAACGGGACAAGACGTATCCACGCGAGTACGAGGCCCGCGGGCGGGTCGTCGTCAAGGACGCGGACGATGCGACCAAAAGCGACCTGCTCGGGGCCGTGGCGGCCTATATGCAGGCGCTCCGTGAATGAAACGCATCGGCACTGTCTCGCGGGTCGCACAGGGACTGGCCGTCGTTCGGGCGCCCGACGACGAGTACGCGGCTGTGGGGACCGACGTGGTCGACGAGGAACTCCAGACGGTTGGCTCCGTCGTCGACGTGTTCGGTCCGGTCGAGCGCCCGTACCTCGCAGTCTCGCCGAACGACAGCGTGCATCTCCCGGTGCTGGTCGGCACGGTCCTGTACGCGCGGTAACAGTCCTCCGAACCGCTGGCGCCTATCCACCTCTGCTTCGTAACGCTCAAACCGGTTCCTGCAGCACGTGTGTGCATGGAGCGACGGTGGCGAATCCTCGGCGGGTGTGGCCTCATCGCTGGTATCTTCCTGTTCGTCCAGCTCGGCGCGCTGGCGCTAGTCCAGCCCTTCGAATCGGCTGGCTACCAGGCCGTCGAGGACCCGTCTGACCCCACGAACAGCCTCATGTACATCGGGGCGATTCTGGTCGCGACGGCGGTTATGTTGCTTGCCTTCCGCTACGACGTGGATCAGCTCATTCGCGGGCTCATCGTCTTCTCAGCGGCCTGGCTCTCTCTGTACGTGTTTCAGGTGCTGGTGCCGCCGGTGTTCACGTTCGCCGGCCTCAACGTCGTCGCCGTCCTGTTAGCGCTGGGTCTGGGAACGGCGCTGCTGATCTATCCGGAGTGGTACGTTATCGACAGCGCCGGTGCCGTGATGGGGGCTGCCGCCGCCGGCCTGTTCGGTATCAGTTTCGGGGTGTTGCCAGCGCTCGTCCTGTTGACAGTCCTCGCCGTGTACGATGCGATCAGCGTCTACGGGACTGAGCACATGCTCACGCTGGCTTCGGGCGTCATGGACCTCAAGGTCCCTGTCGTCCTCGTGATCCCGATGACGCTGTCGTACTCCTATCTCGACGCAACGGCGCCGGACCCGACGGCGGAAGACGAGACGAGCGACGGTCCCCCAGCAGCGGACGACGCGACCGAGGAGCCGGTGACCACAGAATCCGGAACCGACGCGGACGGTCCGACAGTTGCGGATGGGAGCCAGCCGGCGGAACGTCCCGACGAAGCGACAGAGACTGGCAAAGCAGACGAAAGTGCTGACGTTCACGCCGACCCGCTAGAGCGCGATGCGCTGTTTATCGGTCTCGGTGACGCCATCATCCCGTCGATACTCGTCGCCAGCGCTGCGTTCTTCGCCTCGTCGGACGTACTGTCGGTATTCGGCGTCCCGTTGCCGGCGCTGACCGCGATGATCGGGTCCTACGTCGGTCTGACAGTACTACTGTGGATGGTGCTGAAAGGGCGCGCACACGCGGGACTCCCGCTATTGAACGGTGGAACTATCGCCGGCTACATCGTCGGCGCGCTCGCCGCCGGTATCAGTCTGATCGACGCCCTCGGTCTCGGACCGTACCTCTAATCGGCGTTCCAGCGACCGTTACCGCCCAGTCAGGGCTTTGCTCGCGGGCGCGAAATCGATCTCCTCACCGCGGCCCTCGGCCTTCGCCCGCTCATACAGCATGTGGCCCGCAGCGACGGTTTCGATGGCCGTGCCGCCCGAATCAAACACGGTGACCTCTTCGGGAGACTGCCGCCCGGGTGCGTTGCCGGCGACGATATCACCTAGCTCGGCGTGGACGTGGTCCTCGTCGATGACGCCCGCATCGAGGGCGTTGATGAACGACCCGGCGTCCTGTGTCACCCGCTCGCGCAGGTCCGGAACGTACGTTGCGCGTTCGATTGTCGTTGCGTCCAGTTCGTTCTTCTCGGGGTGGTACTGGCCCATCGCAGTCACGTGGGTTCCCGGTTCGAGTAGGTCGCCGTCGAACACCGGTTCGCTCGCACTGGTAGCCGTGATAACGACATCGGAGCCTTCGATTGCTGCGGACGGGGACGCGACGGCAGCCACTGTCGGGTCCAGTGCATCGTTCATCTCCGCGGCAAAGGACTCCCGGCTACCGGCCGTCGGGGAGTACACTTCGATGCGATCGAAATCACGGACTGTCGCCGTCGCACGGACCTGGCCGCGAGCCTGTGCACCGCTGCCGATCACTGCGAGGTCGCTGGCGTCACGGCGGGCCAGTGCGTCGACACCGACCGCCCCGGCCGCGCCGGTCTTGTGCGGGTTCATGCTCGCACCGTCGAGGACAGCGAGCGGGTCGCCGCTGTCGGAGTCGAATATCGGGAGCGTGAAGTGTGCGTCTTGCCCGCTGAAACCGGCCGCGTAGGTGTACCCGCCCATCGCACCGGTGTCGGGAAGAATCGCGAGATAGCCCGTCAACATGCCGGCGGGCTCGTCCGAGAACAGCGTTGTTCTGGGCGTCGCCGGGGCACCCTCGCCACGCTGGCGATACCCCTCTCTGACGGCGTCGACGTACTCGGTGGGTTCAGCGAGGTCGGCGACCTCGTCACTCTGCAAGAACAGCGCTGTCGCATCTGTCGTCATACTCCGTCGTTTGGGCGAGCGACTCTTATACTGCCCGGCAGTGCCAATCTGTTCGACCCGGGACCGGTCACTGGATATCTATCGAAAATACGAAAGTAGACGGGTGGGACAGCGCTCAGTCCGCAGTCTGTAGCGGGTCCGACTGCGCGCCCTGCTGAGTCGACGCGTCGTTCGGAACCGGGTCGACGGGGGCACGGACGAACATCGCATGGCCGATGAGACCGACTGTTACGACAGAAGCCATCGGAATCGCCGTCGTCAGTTCGAAGCCGGCAACGAACAGAGTTGCGGTGATGCCGGCCATGGCGAGCGGAATGAGTCCGAGAATGATGTCGTAATAACCCGTCATAAGTATGAATTATTCTACGGTGGAGGGGTATATGAATGTTTCCCTAAAATACGGCATAATACACGTAATGGCCCCTGCAAATTTATTTGGTAGCCGCTGAGTAACAACTTCATAAGTTATGAGTTGGATACGGGGAAAAGATTAATATACTCTTGTCCTTGTGACCATCTCACAATATAAGGACGGGGACGGCCTGCTATCGCTGGCCCGCGGTCACAGGCAGACTGTACTATCTCCCCATAAAGATGAAATCAAGTGGCTATAAATCGGCATATCGGAACCACTGCAACCACTCTCCGCTCCTCGGGATAGGACCCACCAAAACAGTCGTTTTCAGAATTTGAGAACTAGATTAGAGGATACGTGGTGTCGTAAGGGGGGCTATTTTCTCCGGTGATAACTGGGTCCATGTCCTTATTACGTACGCCAGAATACGTTGAACCGGAGAAAAACGGAACACCGATTCCAAACGAGACAATGAGCACGAACGCAACGGACAACACGACGGACGCCGCGACCGACGATCAAGAACGACGATACGCCGAGCTGAACATCGGAGACGAAGAGTTCGTAATTTACGACCGGGAGAACCATCAGGCATGGATTCAGTCGACAGAGTCGCTCGAAGTCGCCGACCTGCGATAGTCCGTCATCGACACCCCAGTTCTACTACGGGCCGCCTATTTTACGATTGTAACTGCACTGCGCCAGAGCAACAACAGCGTCCCACCAACGAACACCGAGACGAGTGCGAACGTCAGCGCCGCACTACCAGGGAACACCGCCGTTGACCGGAGCCCCTGCGCGATCCCGACCGCTAGTACCCACCCCACGATAGTGCGGCCGAGAGCCGCTCGAATCGTCGCGGTCGCGCCGGCGGTGTACAGTCCCCCAAGTCCCGCGACGAGGAGCCAGCCGACGTAAAAGGGCGTCAGCGTCCCGGCGAACCGACCCGGATTGAGTATCGGATTGATACCGTGGGTCAGCTCGCCAACGCCAACGAACACGGCAATCGCCAGCAGGTCGCCGACAGCGAGCAGTGCCGTCCGAGTGGACAGTTCGATACGACCGTTCCCCACCGTCGAGACGCTCATACAGGCAGTTTCGGCTCCGGGCACTTCGCTCTCCCGGATTCAACGACGACGGCGGTTGGTGTGATAAAACAGGGACCAGTACTGATTACAGTGGGCGGCCCGTCCAGTTGGACTATGGAGTTCACGCTGCTCGGCTGGCCCGAGAACGGGCATCGGCTCCGGCTGGACCACGAGCAGTTCGCGTATGCGGGCAAGTTCGTGATGACCTCGACCGGAAAGGCTGTCGTCGGGGACGATGGGGTCGTAGCCGCGGCCGCGTTCGATGCCGACCGGACAGATGCAGATACCCTCTGTGTCCGGTACATCACCGTTCGGCAGGACCGGCAGGGCGACCGGCTCGGTGCCCGTCTTCTCCGGTTCGTCCGGGAACGGGCCACGGATCGGGGCTTCGAGCGCGTGTCCATCGGCGTCAACAATCCGTTTTCGTATCAGGCCGCCTATCGGGCCGGGTTCTGTTTCAGCGGCGCGGAGTCGGGGATGGCCGAACTCGATCTCGTCTGGCCGGGCGACCGTAGCACCGAGCGGTATCAGGACGGGCTGGACCTGTTTCGAGAGCGCGACCTCTCGCCCGAAGAGGAGTCGTTTCTCGCGACGAAGGCCGACGCCGACCCGCCATCAGTCCTCGACGACTGGGCCGAACAGCCGTCCCCACGGACCGACTGAGTCGCCCGACCGGCACCGACTGCGCCATCACGGAGTAATACGTCGTCTCCGAGAGATTCAAACCGCTGTCGGCCAAAGGCCTGCCAATGGGAAACGCTGATTTACGGTCGCTCGCGGCCCTGTCGGACGTGTCGTTCGACGACCTCGGCGGGAGTGTCGTTGCCGTTGACGCCCACAACTGGCTCTATCGCTATCTGACGACGACGGTGAAGTTCACCAGTGAGTCGAAATACACCACCAGCGACGGCGAGGAGGTGGCGAACCTCATCGGCGTCGTGCAGGGCTTGCCGAAGTTCTTCGAGCACGACCTCACGCCGGTGTTCGTCTTCGACGGCGCGGTCACGGACCTCAAAGACGACGAGGTCGAGAAGCGGCGGGAGCAACGCGAGAAATACGAATCCGAGCTGGAGGCGGCCCGGGAAGCGGGCGACAGCACCCGCGTCGCCAAGCTTGACTCACGCACGCAGCGGCTGACCGACACTATCGTCGACACGACGCGGGACCTGCTGGAACTGCTCGACGTCCCTATCGTCGACGCCCCGGCAGAAGGCGAGGGGCAGGCGTCGGTGATGGCCCGGCGGGGCGACGTAGACTACGTCGGAACTGAAGACTACGACGCGCTCCTGTTCGGTGCGCCGATGACGCTCCGGCAGATCACGTCGAAGGGTGACCCCGAGCTGATGGACTTTGCGGCCACGCTTGAACGACACGACCTCTCCTGGGAGCAACTGGTCGACGCGGCGATTCTGATGGGGACGGACTTCAACGAGGGTATCTCCGGTATCGGCCCCAAAACAGCCGTCAAAGATCTCCACGAGCATGGCGACCTCTACGCGGTGCTTGAGGCCCGTGGGGAGCACATCGACCACGCCGACCGCATCCGGGACCTGTTTCTCGACCCCGCAGTGACTGACGACTACGAGATTCCGGACAGCATCGAGCCGGATATCGATGCCGCCCGAGCGTTCGTCACCGAGCAGTGGGAGGTCGACGCTGACGAGGTCGCTCGCGGGTTCGAACGTATTGATGACTCGGTTGTCCAGACCGGACTCGACCGCTGGGCGTGACAGCAGACGCTCACGAGCGACCAACAGCAGAATAAGGACGGCCACGACGGTTTCAGTTCAGACGACTGATTCGACCGTTTCGATCTCGTCGAGCGTGCGGTTCCGGATGGCCTCTCCGCTGGCCGTATCGAAGAGGTGGATGGCGTTTTCGGGGAATCGAACCTTGACGCGCTGGCCGGATTTGAGCTGTTTCATCCCGCCGACCGTCGCGATGAACTGATCATCCATCGACTCGTCGAACTGCAGGTGGGCCGTGTTCTCGTTCCCGCGTGGCTCGACAACGTGGACAGTCGAATCGAACACGTTCGAACCCGTATCGCTCTGGACGAACTCGATGTCTTCGGGTCTGATGCCGAGGGTAATGTCGGTCGTCCCCTCGACAGCGGCGACCGTCTCGTCGCTGAGTTCGTACTCGAACCACTCGCCCTTGAGCGTCGACCCCTCCAGCGTCGTCGGGAAGAAGTTCATCGACGGCTCGCCGATGAAGCCGGCGACGAAGAGGTTGTTCGGCTCGTGGTAACACTCGAGCGGCGTCGCACATTGCTGGAGGACGCCGTCGTTGAGGATTGCGATGCGGTCGGACATCGTCATCGCCTCCGTCTGGTCGTGGGTGACGTACACCGTCGTCACATCGAGATCCTGCTGGAGTTCCTGGAGTTCGGTCCGCATCTCGGCTTTGAGCTTCGCGTCCAGGTTCGCCAGCGGCTCGTCCATCAGGAACACTTCGGGGTCTCGAACGATAGCACGACCGAGCGCCACGCGCTGTTGCTGGCCGCCGGAGAGTTCGCCGGGTTTGCGGTCGATGAGCTCGAAAATGCCCATGTCCTTGCAGGCCTTCTCGACACGCTCGTTGATCTCGTCGTCGGGCATGTCCGTCGACTCCTCCAGCCCGAACGCCATGTTCTCCCGCACAGTCATGTGTGGATACAGGGCGTAGGACTGGAACACCATGGCCACGTTTCGGCGGGCCGGCGGCTGGTCGTTGATGATCTGGCCGTCCAGCCTGATTTCCCCGCGCGTGATATCTTCGAGCCCGGCAATCATCCGCAGCGTCGTCGATTTCCCACAGCCCGATGGGCCGACGACACAGAGGAACTCGCCGTCCTCGATGTCGACCGATACCTCGTCGACCGCGATGATTTCGCCGTCGTCGTCTTGGAACGTCTTCGTTACCTCGTCCAGTGTGAGTTGTGCCATTGTGAATACCTCCGTGATTACTCTCCAGCGACGCCTTTCGCGAACTGTTCGCCGAACACGATGTAGACGAGCAGCGTCGGAAGTGCTGCGACGATGGCCCCTGCCATCGTGGTGTTAAACGACTGGACGACCCCACCAGTGAGCGCCGCGAGGCGCTGGGTCGCCACCTGCGAACCCGGTTCGTTGACGAGTACGAGCGCGAACAGCAGGTCGTTGTACACCTGCGTGAACTGGTAGATGAGCGTCACCGCGAACATCGGCAGCGACAGCGGAAGGATGATGTTGCGGTAGATGCTGAACGCGCTCGCGCCGTCGAGGCGAGCAGCCTCGATCATCTCGTCGGAGATGCTCTGATAGTACGACCGGAACAGCAGCGTACAGATCGGAATCCCGTACGCGGCGTGGGTGACCGAGAGCTGCAGCAACTGTACGTACCCGTTACGGCTCGGATACTGCCAGTTGCCGCCCGTGATGAGACCGAAGACAGTGTTGATGAACCCTTCAAGCAGCCCCGGAAGCACCCGGAACCAGAACTGTGACAGCGGGACCAGCACGGCCTGATAGGGGATGAAGATGCCCGCGATAATGAGGACGACCACGCCGACCTGGCCGCGCCAGCTAATTGTCGTCAGTCCGTACGCGGTCAGGCTCCCGAGCAGCGCCGACATGATCGTCGCCGGAATCGCCATCAGTAGCGAGTTCACCAGTCCCGGTCGGAGTGTGTTCCAAGCGGTGGCAAGTGCGTCGAGCGTGAAGCCGTCAGCGCCCGGCGGCGCGAACGGGAGCGTCCTAGCGAACGCGCTCTCGGTCTTGAACATCGTCATCACGGCGGTCTCCACCGGGAAGAGATAGAAGACGATGCCCGCCAGCAGGAGGGCATACAGGCCGATACGGCTGTTCTCTGTACTGCGGAGTTTGTCGATGAAATTCCCGTCGCTGATACTCATAGTTCACCCCGTCGGTATTCGCTGTAAAGGTACGGCCCGATGACCAGCAGTGCGAGGGCAAACAGCACGATAGCGACGGCTGACCCGTACGCCCACTGGGTGCTGTCGAACGCGACCCGATACATCATCGTCGCCAAGATGTCCATGTTCGACCCCGGCTGTGAGCCACGAAGCGCGTAGATGAAGTCGAACGCCTTCAGCGCGAACACCATCAGCACCACCGACGCCGACACCGCAGAGGCGCGGAGTTGTGGGATGATGACCCGCGCGTACATGCGAACCGTCGAAGCGCCGTCGACCCGCGCAGCCTCGTAGTGCTCGGTTGGAATCGCTCGGAGGCCGGCGAGGAAGACCACCATCGCGTAGCCGCTGAACTGCCAGATGAGTGCGAAAATGACCGCTGCCAGTGCGGTCGTGTTCCAGGAGAGCCACTGAATGACCTCGGCGTTGACCCCGGCCGGCCGGAGCAGTCCCACGATGGCCCCTTCGAGGTTGAACAGTCGGAAGAATTGGTTGAGTACGCCGTTGCGGGCGTTGTACACCCACGCCCACATCGTCGCCGTGACGACAAACGAGAGGCTCATCGGGAGCAGGTAGATGGTCCGGAACGTGTTCTCGAAGCGTATCTGCTGATCGATGAGGATGGCCACGAACAGGCCAAGCGCCAGGCAGAGAACGGTGAACACGACGAGTAACACCACCGTGTTCTGTGCCGCCTGCCAGAACGCCCCATCGTTCAGCATGCGAGTGTACATGCTGAAATCGAGGTTCTCGTACTGCGCACCACCCAGGCCGCTGTAGTCGGTCAGCGACAGGAGGAAGTTCCAGGCGATAGCGCCGTAGACAAAAAAGCCCGCAAACAGGACTGGCGGCAGCCAGAACGGGGCGGATTCGATGAGTTCCCACTCGACCGGCAGTGAGTTCCGGAGCGAGTCCCGCCGGGTCGTCTTCACCGTCGCCCCGCCGTCTGTTGCCAGTTGGTCGCCGTCCGATTCGTCTCTCGATACCGCCGACCGGAGCCTACCCCCGGTGGCGAGGAGTCTACTGAGTATCTCGCGCATGGTTGGTCAGTGTTCGCCGACGTGAGTTCGCCGTCCATCGTCCCGACGGATGTGTCGTCAGTCACATAGGCTCGCCAGCCAGCACGCGTGGAGACCACGCGACTTCTCCAGCCTGTCGCACCAACACAGGCTGGCAGACGGCGTGGGAACGCCAGGTGACGGGTGTGCCATCCCGTCGTCGTGCCGAGCGGGCGAGCGGTTGCAACGCGGCGGGTACACCGGCTGCGATCGATTGCGAGGTGTCACGTCCGTCGGTGTCCCATCGGGCCCCGACAGCCGACGACGGCAGCAACACACCACCGTCACCGGGTATTGTGGGGGCATTGGTCATGAACGTCGCTGTGGCGTCGAACTCATGGTAAGTGGAGAGAGATTCTACTTAATATTTCCGAATGATAATACACGTTTATCCAAGTCCTGAGTTCTGAGCCCCACGGTCTCCGCCATCCGATTGAGGACTCGTGGTGCCCCGTGAGTGACTGTCCCGGCGGTTACAGGGCTGTGCCGAGTGGTGTCCCGACTCGTACCGGTGGGTTTTACGACCGGGCGGTCCACCCCCCGGACGTATGACCGACGAGTACCGGACAGAGCAGGACAGCCTCGGTGAGATGCAGGTGCCAGCCGACGCGTACTGGGGCGCACAGACACAGCGCGCCGTCGAGAACTTCCCGATCAGCGACGTGACCTTCGGGCGACGGTTCGTCCGAGCGCTCGGCGTCGTCAAGAAAGCGGCCGCGCAGGCGAACCGCGACCTCGGAACGATCCCGGCGGACAAGGCGGACTGTATCGTCGAGGCCGCCGACGAGGTCATCGCTGGCGAACACGACGACCAGTTCCCCGTCGACGTGTTCCAGACCGGGTCAGGCACGTCGTCGAACATGAACGCCAACGAGGTCATTTCCAACCGCGCTACGGAGCTGTACGGCGGGGAAATCGGGACCCGCGAGATCCACCCGAACGACCACGTCAACTTCGGCCAGTCCAGCAACGACGTGATTCCGACGGCGATGCACGTCGCCTCTCTCGAAGCGGTCGAGAAAGACGTGATTCCGGGCCTGAAGACGCTGCGTGACGAGCTCGAAGCGAAAGAAGACGAGTTCGACAACGTCGTCAAGACCGGACGAACCCACCTGCAGGACGCGACGCCGGTGACGCTGGGCCAGGAGTTCTCCGGCTACCGAACGCAGGTCGAGAAGGGCATCTCCCGCGTTCAGGACGTTCACGGTCGCCTCGCCGAACTCGCACTTGGCGGAACTGCGGTCGGGACTGGCCTGAACACTCATCCCGAGTTCCCGGCGAAAGCGGCAGAGTACATCAGCGAGGAGACCGACCTCAACTTCCGCGAGGCGGACAACCACTTCGAGGCGCAGGCCGCCCACGACGCGATGTCGGAAGCCCACGGCGCGCTCCGGACGGTCGCCGGCTCACTGAATAAGATCGCCAACGACCTCCGCTTGCTCGCGTCCGGGCCCCGCAACGGCCTCGGCGAGATCGACCAGCCGGAGAACCAGCCCGGCTCCTCGATCATGCCCGGGAAGATCAATCCTGTCGTCGCCGAAGCGGTCAATCAGGTCCACAAGCAGGTCGTCGGTAACGACGCCGCCATCTCGGCTGGTGCCGCAGAGGGACAGATCGACCTGAACCTCTACAAGCCCGTGCTGGCTTCGAACTTCCTGCAGTCGGCCAAGCTCATCGCCAACAGCAGCGCGGTGTTCGGCGAGAAGTTCGTCGCCAAGCTCGAAGCCGACGCCGACCACTGCGCAGAGCGCGTCGAACAGAGCATGGCGCTGGCGACGGCGCTCAACCCCGCCATCGGCTACGACAAGGCGAGCAAGGTAGCGAAAAAGGCGCTCGCCGAGGAGAAGACCATCCGCGAAGTCGTCCTCGAAGAGGGCTATCTCGACGAGGACGAGGTCGACGACGTGCTTGACCCCGAGAAGATGACGAAGCGTGGCATCCTGGGCGACGAGTAGCGAGAGGCCGAACAGAGTGAGGGCTCTCGTACCGGAACGGCACCGTGAGGTGCCGTGGAGGAGTAGCGAGGGGCGCGCGAAGCGCGGCCCTCGTTAGTGGAGCAAGGAACGGAGTGACCTGTGAGCAGCGAAAGACCGAACGGAGTGCGGGATCTCGTCCCGGAACGACACCATGAAGCAGTAGCGAAGGGCGAGACCCTCGGTAACGCGAGCAGCGAACAATAGCGTGGTCCGCTGCGTCTCTGTTTTCTGATCGGTTCTGTACTGACGGACAACCGTCATCGCGGGGAAACAGCACCCGGCCGCCGCGACCGATACGTCTAGACCCGCGACTCGTCGTCGAGGACGTAGCGGCTTTCGGGGTAGTGATCGCCGCCGATTTCGGTTTCGCTCTCGTCGGCGAACTCGAACCCGAACCCCTCGTAGAACTCGGCTCCCGGCTCGTTCGCCGAGAGAACCATCGCGTTGATCCGGTCGATGTCGTGCTCGAACAGTTCGTCGCAGGTCCGCTCCAAGAGGGTCTGGCCGATACCCTTCCGACGGTGGTCGGGATGGACGTACAGCCGGAGGATGTACCCTTCACGGTCGGTCTCGTGCCACGTCGCGTGCGCGAATCCGACGACGCTCCCGTCGCGCTCGGCGACGAGCAGGATAGTTTGCGATTCGACCAGTTCCGATTCGAGCTGTTCGGGGCCGTACCAGTCACGAACGCCGTCTTCGGCCGTTTCGCGCGAAAGGATGTCCGGGTAATCCGTCTCCCATGCCGCCGTGGCGATCCGACTGATGGCCGTCACGTCGTTCGGCGTTGCCGTCCTGACTAACATGTGAAAACATATGTCATAGATTCGGATATGCTTTCCCCGCTCAAGTGGGTTGAAACGTCATGTCCCACCCTGTGAACCCCGTTTGGTCGCCAAAGGCGCGACTGGACAGTGCATATTCATAATCTTTTTTAATTATGAATACGCTGTTTATCACACAGATGCGTTACTCCGAAACGTTGCAGTTGTTTGACCAGGCCTGTGAGTTCCCGGCGGACCACGCCACTATCGTCCAGCAGCTCGGCGATGTCGAGTTGGTCGCCCAGAACGGCGATTCCGTAGAGATGAGTGAGGTGTTGGCTCGGACCAGCGAAGCCACGTATCAGTCCTCAGAGGGGCTATACAACTCCCTCGTCGGGAACCTCGACGACGATTTCATCGGTCGGAAGTACTACGACGACCGGGCCGGGAGCACGTCCGGGGCCGACGAAGTTCGAACCGAGACGGACCGCCTGTAGCCGCTGGCGTGCACTGTCGCGTGCCGACCCCATTCAGCCTGCCGGGGTAGATTCGTTGAGCCACGCCGGCCGCTTCACCGTCGTCTCGCCGACATCCTCGTACCAGAAGGTGTATTCGACGAGGCGGTCCGCTGTACGATACCGGACATCGAATCGACTCACGAGGCCATCGGGTTCGACTACTAGTTCGATGTGGAACTCCTCTAGCCGTTCCGTCGTCGGAATCTCGCCGCCGGAACCACGAATCCGATAGGCTCGGCTGCCGTCCCGTGTGACGACGGCCGTAGCACTCCGGTTAACCACGGCGTAGCGATTCAGGTAGAACGCGGTCCTGTAGGCGTACTTATCGCGGCTGAACCGGACCTCGCCGCGCTGGCGCTCGACGGTGCCGTTGTCACGGCGCTCGTACCAGTTGGTGCCGTCGGCGTAGGTCGACTGTTCGTACCGCTCGACGGCCCCGTTCGAGTCAGTCGTCATTCTTACCATCTCGTCGCGGTACCGCGTCGGTGATTCGACGGCGACAGTCTCTTCGCGCCGGACAGAACTGCTGTCGTTCCCGATTGTGAACTCGCTGTAGCGTTCGTGCAGGGTGTAGGTGGTGCCGTTGAGCGCCTGCCGGTGGGCGGCCGACAGGAGCGCGACGTTTTCGAGGCGCTCTGTCGTGACGCCGGGCGGCGGGGTCAGCGTCGTCGCCGTACCCGACTCCGCTGCTGTCGGGACCGGGGCCGGCGTGACAGTGCCCTGATCGGCGGTGTCAGCGCCGACGAAGGCGTTACAGCCGGCTGTCAGGAGAAGGACGGCCACCGCGGCTGTCGACAGCCAGCGCATACAGGCGGTGAGGGCGAGACAGCCAAAAGCGCGGCGGCGAGCGCGGGAAGGGTGCGTTTTTTGGCCCCCGGTCCCGGACACCTCGACAATGACCGAATACGACTACGAGGAGCTGGGGCTCGTCGCCGGTCTGGAGATCCACCAGCAACTCGATACCGCGACGAAACTGTTCTGTGACTGTCCGACGACGATCCGCGAACCGGAGGAGAGCGAGCGCTCCTTTACCCGCTATCTGCACCCGACCAAGAGCGAACTCGGGGAGATCGACGAGGCGGCGCTGGAGGAGAGCATGGTCGACCGGGAGTTCGAGTACCTGGCCTACGACACGACCTGTCTCGTTGAGGAGGACGACGAGCCACCCCACCGCGTCGACCGCGAGGCGATGGAGACGACGCTCGAAATCGCCCAGCTACTCGATATGTCCGTCGTCGACCAGGTGAACGTTATGCGAAAGATTGTGGTCGACGGATCGAACACCACAGGGTTCCAGCGCTCGATGCTGGTCGCCAACGATGGAGCCATCGAGACGAGCGCCGGCCCGGTCGGCATCGAGGATATGCTACTGGAGGAGGAGTCCTGCCAGCGCATCGAGGAAACCGACGACGGCGTCCGCTTCTCGCTCGACCGACTGGGCATCCCCCTAGTCGAAATCGGCACGAAGCCGGACATCAGGTCGCCCGAGCAGGCCCGCGAGGCCGCCGAGCGGATCGGGATGTTGCTGCGTTCGACTGGGAAAGTCAAGCGCGGCCTCGGGACCATCCGACAGGACGTGAACGTCTCCATCGAGGACGGCGCACGGATCGAGCTGAAAGGCGTCCAGAGTCTCGACGACATCGACGACCTCGTCCGCAACGAGGTTCGCCGGCAGGTCGAACTGCTTGACATCGCCGAGGAACTCGCCGAGCGCAACGCTACCGTCGGCGAGTCACAGGACGTGACCGAGGTGTTCGAAGACACGGATTCGGGCGTCATCGAAGGCGCACTCTCCTCGGGCGGCAAAGTACAGGGCCTCCTGTTGTCCGGCTTCGACGGGCTCGTCGGCCGAGAGATCCAGCCCGACCGCCGGCTCGGGACCGAACTGTCCGACCACGCCAAGCGCCACGGCGCTGGCGGCATCTTCCACACCGACGAACTCCCGGCCTACGGCGTCACCGAGGCGGAAGTCGAGGCGCTACGGGACGCTGTTGGGGCCGGCCCCGAGGACGCTGTCGCTATCGTCGCTGATGACCCGGAGACCGCCGAGCTGGCCATCGACGCCGTTGCGGAGCGCGCTGAGACGGCGCTTGCAGGCGTCCCGGAGGAAACGCGAGACGCGAACGAGGACGCCACGTCGCGGTACCTCCGCCCGCTCCCCGGGGCGGCACGGATGTATCCCGAGACGGACGTGCCGCCGGTGGAGCCCGACGTAACCGAAGTCGAGACCCCGGAGCTGCTCACCGAGAAGGTCGACCGGTACGAGCACGAGTTCGACCTCGGCTCCGGCCTCGCAGAACAGGTCGCCTACGGCCAGCGGTGGCCGCTGTTCGAGGCACTGGTGGCGGGCGAAGGTGTCGACCCGACGCTGGCCGCCGGCACGCTTGAGTCGACGCTGACCGAACTCCGCCGCGACGACGTGCCCGTCGGAAACCTCACTGACGAACACCTCAAAGGGGCTATCCTGCTGGTCGACGACGGAGATGTGCCCCGTGAGGGGATAGAAGACCTCCTGACGGCACTCGCCGAGAACCCGTCTCTGACGGCGGAGGCGGCAGTCGAGCAGGAAGGACTGGGCGGTGTCGACGAGTCAGAGGTCCGTGACGCCGTTGCCGAGGTCGTCAAGCGCCACGAGGACCAAGTCGCCGAGGAAGGCATGGGCGCGTTCTCGGCGCTGATGGGCGAGTGCATGGGCGCACTCCGTGGCAAAGCTGACGGCGATACGGTGAGCGACGTGCTGCGCTCGGAGATACAGAAGCGGGCTTAATGGCTTTGCTCGCGCTGTAAGGCGTCGACATCGACGGCGTTCGGTGTCAGCCCGTTACCGCTCGCCGACAGGTCATGGTCGATTGTCGATTCGAGCAGCGGGACGAGGGCCGGCGCGTTCGGCCCGATATCGACCAGATCTTCCGACTGGTTGTACTGGACGACACCAGCATCGACCAGCCGCGGAAGGTGGTTGTGATAGAGGGACGTGTAAATTTTGAGCCGCTCGTCGCGGTACTGTTCGGCCGGTGTCCCGTGTTCGAATTCGGTCACCGTGTCCGTAAGCACAGCCAGTGAAACTGGTGTCGTATACTGTGAAAGCCCGTACAAGAGGTACCGCCGGTAGTGCGACGACAGGAGCGACAGTCGGTCGTCCAGTGGAAGCGAGTCCGGAATCTCGGTTTGCTTCGTATTCATTTTAGTTGGGAGGGGGACGAGTAGTGTGTCTGGTGTGGGAGCAGTTCGAACGCTATTGTACCACGGTATGCTCATGTTCAAGCGTATCGGCTAGGTCTGCGGTATCCGCAAGACGGTTGACACGGTCGGCGACGCGGTGAACCGTTCCATCCCGCGTACAAGGGGCGACGTGCTGGAGGTCACCGTCAACGTATTCAGCGAGGGCAAGCGTCGGCAGCGTGATGACGCTGACCGAGTCGTCAGAAACCATGTTCGTCAGCGGGTGCTCCCAGTCGAAGGCGTCAAGCGAGGCATCGGAGTCGCGCTCCCACTGTTCGAACATGGAAAGCCGTTCCAGCAGGTGTCGTCCCTCCGCAGTCCGCTGTGCGAGTCGCGGTTCGATCCGGCGTCCCCAGATCAGTATCGACAGGTCCTCGATACGACCTGCGTCCTCGAGCGCCTGTAACCGGTCAAGCACGTAGTGTTGTTGTTGCGTTGCGTCTTTCGGACAGAGGGACCGGACGAACAGTTCGACGCGAACTGGATTGGCAGTGGAATCCATAGTGAAATGTTGAGTATCCTGTGCGCCGCTACAGCGGTAACTGTCCTAAGCACTCTCTCTAGGTCCCTAGAATAAATCGGGGCGAATCGGATTCATGGATGATATATCCGGGGCAATCGATAATTGGTTAGTATGTGGACAGCTGGTAGTTGGTTTACCAAGCCTGTGTTCAAATCAGCCCGAATACAGCACTGGAAGTCGGTCTCTTCATAGTATTCATCGTAGACGTGTTCCCCGACCAAATATTACTATTCTAACTCGACACCGGGCGTTAAGTAGCTTGCCGCCACACTTGTCTCATGGTCACAAGTGTCATGGATTGCCATGATATCCCAGCCCTGTACGGGCCAGCCATGGATACACTGCCCCTCATGTTTGCGATCGTAGATGCGTCCGGGGTGATTCTCTCGACGAACGAGACATGGAGTGAGTTCGGCCGGGCAAACGGCACAGAGGTGACACCGAATACGCTCGGCGTGAACTATCTCGACATTGCGGACATGGCTGATGACACGACCGGGGAACAAGCAGCCGACGGGATCAGGGCCGTCCTCGCTGGCGAGCAATCCTCGTTCGAACTCGAATATCCGTGTCACGCCCCATCGTCGAAACGGTGGTTCCGGTTGTACGCTGCCCCGTTCACCATCGATGGGTCGACGTTCGCGTCCATCGCACATATCGATATCACGGCCCGGAAGCAACGGGAGTGGGTGCTCGAAGCGGCCTACGGCATCTGTACCGATTCGAGCCGGACGTTCACGGAACAACTCAACGCGCTGTTAGAGCTCGGCTGTGAGACACTCGGCTCGCCGTTTGGGACGTTCTCCCGAGTCCACGGCGACGAGTATGTGTTCGAGGCAGTCAGTGCACCGGCGGCTGCCGACCTCGAAGCCGGCAGAACGACTAGCATCAATGACCTCCCGAACTGCAGGCACGTCGTCGAACACCGCGAGCCGCTCGCGATCAAGGACATCGAGGCGGATGCCCCGGACCTCGCTGATCCTGAGTGGGGCATTGCGAACTACATCGGTGCGCCCGTCGTCGTCGATGGGGCAGTGTACGGAACACTCTGCTTCTACGGACTGGAGCCGCGCACAGCGGAGTTCACGCAGTGGGACCTGACGTTCGTCCGGTTGCTCTCCGACTGGGCGGGCTATGAACTCGAACGACAGCGCCACACGGAACAGCGTGATGCGTTGAACACCGCTCTTCCGGACCCCAGTTTCATCATCGACGCGGAAGGGCGGTTTCTCGACTGTCTGACCGATCCCGAGACGATGATGAAGGTAGACGATACAGACACGCTTGTCGGGCAGACGCTGCACGAGTTTCTTCCCCGCAACACTGCTGATTCGCTACTGTCGACCGTCCGTGAAGCCCTGCGGACCGCGTCGTTCCAGTCCGTGGAGTACGAACTGCAGGCTCCCGGTGGTACGCGGTGGTTCGAAGCGCGGGTCGCACCGCTGGAAAGTCGTGCGTACGACCTCGATACCGTCATCTTCGTCGCGCGAGACATCACTGCGCACAAGGACCGCCAGGCCGAACTCGAACGCCAGCGAGACGAACTCAGACAGGCACAGCGGCTCAACGTCCTGGGCCGAGAGATAGCGAAGGCGCTACAGGACACACAGACCCGCGAGGAAATCGAATCAGCAGTGTGTGCACACCTCACTGAATCGGATCTATATCAGGCCGTGTGGGCCGGGAGCCGTAGGAATGCCGCGCAGGTAACACTGGGTGCCGCTGCTGGGATTGACACGGCGACGCCGGAGCAGATTTCGCCCGGCGAGCACAGACTCGCCATAGACGCTATCGACACCGGCGAGGTCCAGGTCGTCGAGGACATCGCCGACGTGTCGACCCAGTCGGACACCGGGACAGACCGCCCACTGATCGCAGACCACAGCTCCGTCGCGGCAGTTCCCCTAGCAACTGGCGGGACCACGTACGGCGTACTGATGGTGTACGCATCGACCGACGCCACGATTGGCTGTCGTGAATCGGACATCCTGGCCGATCTGGGGCGACTTATCGCGCTTTCTATCCAGCGCGTCCACAGTCAGCAGTCACTACAGGCGGCGACGACCGTCAAGCTAGAGTTCCTGACGCCGGATTCCGACGACGTTTTCGCCGGACTCTCCGCAATGCTCGATTGTTCGTTCACACTCGAACGGCGCGTCCCGACCAGTTCCGGAAGCAGCCTCCACTACGTTCGGGTCAGTGGCGTAGACACTGAGCGGGTGTGTCAGGCGCTCACTGAAACGCCATCGGTCGAGTCCTGTGCTGTTGTCGAGACGGTGGCGGAGAACCGAGCGCCCCTGCTCGAAGTCGCGCTCGACGAGATATCCGCATCGCCGCTTGACACGCTCGTCGACTACGGCGGGGCCGTGCGGCGGGCCGTCGCAGCGGACGGCGATCTGCGGTTCACAGCGGAGATGGCCCCGGATATCAACGTCCGTGCCGTCGTTGAGGCGATTCAGGAGGGGACGCCCGGGACAGAACTCCGGAGCAAGCAGTACGTCGACCAGCCGGTCTCGACCGTGACTGACTTTCGGACACGGATACGCGACCGGCTGACACCGAAACAGGCCGCCGCGCTCAAGACCGCCTACGCACGCGGCTACTACGACTGGCCACGGGGGAGCGCTGCGGAGGAACTGGCTGAGACACTCGACATCTCCGCGCCGACCTTGCACTACCGATTGCGGAAGGCCCACGACGCCGTCATCGGCGCGCTGTTTGACTCCGGAACTGGCCCCGAGAAACTCGACTGAACGCTAGTCGTCTTCGGCACGCTCGATTCGCTGTCGGGCCTGCCGGAACAGGCCGCGAAGCGTCTTCGTCTCTCGACCGGTCGGTTGCGCACGCCCGAGCACCCGACGGAACAGCCGCCGGGCCTTGTGTTGTTTCTCTTCGGGGTGACCGATAGCGCCGAGGAACCGGTCGAACTCCTCGTGTAGTCCCTCGACGGCCGGCGTCTCGGCGAGCGTATGCAGTTCCTCGGGGTGCTGGGTCTCCGCGACAGTCAGCTCGCGGAGTTCGTAGAGAACGATGGTAGCTGCCTGGCCAAGATTCAACACCGGATACGACGCGCTGGCCGGGATAGAGCAGATGACGTCCAGCCGTGCGAGTTCGTCGTTGGAGAGCCCGACCCGTTCGCGGCCGAAAACGACGCAGATATCGCCCTCGACGTCCCGGAGCGAGTCAGCCAGGTCAGCCGGCGTCGTCGCCGGATACCGGACGTGGTTTGCCGGGTCCTCGTTCGTTGTCGCCGTGCACGCGACGGTGTGGTAGTTCTCGACGATGTCGTCGAACGTCACCGTCCGGGCGTTCGGGAGGATGTCGTCGCGGGCCTGTCCGGCAAAACCGTACGCCTCGCCATCGGGGTCCAGTTCCGGCGGGTCGACAAGTAGCAACTCCGACAGGCCGAAGTTCTTCATCGACCTGGCGATAGTGCCGACGTTGCCCGGTGTCTCCGCATCGACGACGGCGACTGAAATCATACGTCCAGATCGCTGAGATCCATATCGATCGTGTCGAGGTCGTCCTCGTCCATCTGCTCGACCTCCTCTTCGAGCCCCGGGATCGCTTCGTCCCTGTCGGGGGCCTCCGGCAGCGCCGTCGGGTCCTCATCGACGTGTTCGAGGCCCACGTACCCCTCAGGGGCGCGGTTCCCGTCGAGGAACCACTCGTGGAAGGCCGAGGCCAGGTCAGTATCACCGGCGTAGGCCTCGCCACCTTCCTCGCGGAACCAGTAGATGAAGTCCGTCTCGTGGGCCGAGCAGACGACAACCTCGCCCATCGGCTCCCCGTAAATAGCGTCCGCGACGTTGCACTGCTCGATGTCTTCGTCCCCGTGAATCAGCCAGCAGGCGTCACAGGGGTCGACCACTCGTTCTGCAAGCACCAGCAACCGCTGTCGGGTCTCCGGCTCCATCGTCTTGAGCGGGCGAACTCGCCCGTCCGGCCCGAGTACGCCCTCGTCGAAACGCCAGCCCCGAAGCCCGATATTGACTTTGCTCATATCTCACGATGGGAGAGTCCCGGACTAAAAGAGCGCGATGTGCCGGGCGAACAGCGCCGGCCGTCTGCGCTCCATCGTTGTCTCAAGAGCGAGGCGGGTTCCCTATCCCGTTACACTCTGCAGTGACTCGAAACGTAGACAGTTCTAGGTAAATTTAACATAATTATTCCACCTAGCATTCGCAGTCGGTGTCCAAATCAGGCAAAAGTATCATGCTCGCCCAAACATTTATAAGTGATTGGCTTTTCTCCGTAAAAGAACACATGGAACGGCCGACGCGCCAGCGGGATTCTGAACAGGAGGAACGCGAGGAGGAGTCCGAGAGCACGGGCCAGCAGACCTGCCCCGAGTGTGAGTCGGAGTCCATATCTAGCGACGGCGGTGGTGAACTCGTCTGCGAGGACTGTGGTCTGGTCATCGAGGACGAGAACATCGACCGCGGGCCGGAGTGGCGGGCGTTCAATCACTCCGAACGCCAGTCCAAGTCACGCGTCGGAGCCCCCACGACCCAGACGATGCACGACAAGGGGCTGACCACACAGATCGACTGGAAGGACAAGGACGCCTACGGTCGGTCGCTCTCCTCTGAGAAACGAAGCCAGATGCACCGCCTCCGGAAGTGGCAGGAGCGCATCCGAACCAAAGACGCCGGCGAACGGAACCTGCAGTTCGCGCTCTCAGAGATCGACCGCATGGCCAGCGCGCTCGGCGTCCCTCGGTCGGTTCGGGAGGTGGCCTCGGTCATCTACCGGCGTGCGCTCAACGAGGACCTCATCCGCGGTCGCTCCATCGAGGGCGTCGCCACAGCCTGCCTGTACGCGGCCTGTCGACAGGAAGGCATCCCACGCAGCTTAGAGGAGGTTTCGGACGTTTCCCGGGTCGAGCAGAAAGAAATCGGGCGGACGTATCGGTACGTCGCCCAGGAACTCGAGCTGAAGATGGAACCGGTCGACCCCAAGCAGTACGTCCCGCGCTTTGCCTCCGAACTGGAACTCTCCGAGGAGGTCCAGTCGAAGGCCAACGAAATCATCGATACGACCGCCGAGCAGGGCCTGCTCTCGGGGAAATCACCCACCGGCTACGCCGCCGCGGCCATCTACGCCGCTTCGCTGCTGTGTAACGAAAAGAAGACCCAGCGCGAGGTCGCTGACGTGGCGCAGGTAACGGAAGTCACCATCCGGAACCGGTATCAGGAGCAGATCGAAGCGATGGGCATTCACTGACCGGCGCGCTTCTTTTCACTCGATAGCCTCGCTGTCCGCCGTTCACTCCACGGTACTGCCAGCTATAACATAGGAAGTCAGTACAGGACTGGTAGCAAGTAACGTGTAGAGCTATCTGTCTGGGCAGCGAACTGTAGATATGCCTGCTTCCCCCTCGCAGAAACGGATTGCACTGCTCGTCATCGGACTGGTGATCCTCTTTGCACCCGCGTTATTCATCCTCGCCACGCTTGAGTTTCTCATCCTGACCGGGAACCTCGCGCTCAGCGAGGTCTCGCTCCTCGAAATCGTCGAGTTGTATCTTATCGACCTCGTGCTGTTCGTCCTGCTCGGGTACGGCGTCTACCGGCTGACGTTCTGGCTGATCAAAGACCGGCTTCCAGACACACTCGATACCGTCGATGCGGCCGAGGCGGCCGGCGCGACTGACGAGGCAGAGACTACTGGGACCGGCAGTGAAGAACAGTCCTGACAGGCCACTGGTGTCGTCGTATACGCGTGTAGCGCCTCATACAAAACTGGACTTCACAGCAAGAAGGTCGTTCACACCAACGAGGGCCGCTCCCTGCGGTCGCACCCCTCGCTAGTCTCCCGCAACCGCCGTCGGCTCCTCAGCAGTCTCGCCGACTGAGCCGAGGTCCATCATCGCCAGCAAGGCAATGACGCCGAAGCCGACCTTCGTGACCACATCGAGGTACACGATCACGAGTGTCGCAGTCTCGACGTCCATGAGCCCCAGTCCTGCCGCACCGAGCAGCCACACGACCGGATACACGAGCCAGAGGACGACGACGAAGTTTCGGAGGGTGCGGTACAGGCTGATTTCTATGTCGGACAGGGTCGACTTCGCAGCCGCTGCGATGTTCCGGTAGAGGAGATAGATGACGCCGCCGAACAGCGCTCCACCGACTGCAAACAACGCGTAGCTAACCGGCGACGAAGTGACTGCACCGGCGAATCCGAAGACGATGGTCAATGCCTGCAATACAACGAGCTTCACCGTATCCTGCCGACTCGCGCCAGCGAGTAGCGCCAGGAACCAGACGTTGAGCGGCGTCGTCAACAGCCAGTCAACGTAACGGATTACGTACACAGCGTGGCCCTCACTCTGTATCGACCCGAAGCCAAGGGCCATCAACGCGTAGGCGACAATGGCGATACCCGGAATCGCGATCAGCAGCAGATACCGCTTCCGTACCTTTTCGGGGACGAGCGTGTAGCCGTACGCCAGCACCGCCGTCCCGAGCAGTTCACCCAGTAGTCCCAGCGTGAACCAGGTCGTTATCGTTGCCATTGTTAGTCGTCCCCCAGCGCAGCCGTGCTATCAGTACCCGTCCCGGCGGTGTTTTCGACGGTGAAGCGGTCCAGTAGCGAGTCGAGGTCGTCAGCACGCTGACGGAGCTCCGTCGCGGAGTCCGACACTTCGTCGATGGACGCGGACTGGTCCTGTGCCGCACCGGCCACGGTGTCGGCCTCCGTCGCCGTCTGCTGACTGATCGTCGTCAGATCGTCGATGGTCCCCATCACGTCCTGTGCAGTCCGGGCCTGCTCCTCGGTCGCCCGGTCGATCTCTTGAATGCCGGTGTCGACCTCTTCCGTGTACTCGACAATGGTCTCCAGCGCGTCGACAGTCTCCTCGACCGTCGAGACGCCTTCAGTAATCCGGTTACTGGTCGACTCCATCGTCTCGACGGTGTCGCCGGCCTGCTCCTGGATGCCTTCGATTCGCTGTTCGATGTCGGCAGCAGCCTCTTTGGTCTCCTCTGCGAGGCCCTTGATCTCGTCAGCGACGACGGCGAAGCCTTCCCCATCCCCGTCGGCGTGGGCGGCCTCGATAGACGCGTTCAGCGCGAGCATGTTCGTCTGCTCGACGATGCTCGTGATGACGCCGACGATCTCGCCGATTTCATCGAGTTCGTCGTCAAGCGCGTTGATCTCCTCGACGGTCTCGCCGGTCTCATCTTCGATGGCGCTCATCTCCGCGATAGCTTCCTGTGCGGCTTCGCGGCCGTCCTCACCAACCTCTGCGGCCGACTGGGACGTGTCGGCGACCTGCTGGGCGGAGGACGCGACTTGCTGTGCGGTCGCAGAGAGGTTCTGCATCTCGGCGGCCGCCGATTCGAGGCCTTCGTTCTGTTCGGTCGTGCCCTCGAAAATCTCGTTGATCGACTTCGACACCTGCTTGCTGGCCCGGTCAACTCGTTCCGCGTTCGAGTTGACGCGGTCGCTGGACTGGATGACGTTGGTCGCGAACGTCTTCATGTCGGCAATAGTGTCTTCGAGCGCATCCAGCGTCGTGTTGATGTCCTCGCCGACCTCCGCCATCGCATCGTTCATACTGTCCGTGTCCACCCGTGCTGTGAGATCGCCGTTTGCGGCGGCCTCAAGCGCGTCGCTGTACTGCTGTGCCTTGAGTTCGAGGTGGCCGGTCAGCGCCTCCATCTCGTTGCGTTCGGATTCGACATCCTCACGGGCGGCCTGTGCCTGCTCTTTGGCCTCCTCGGCTTCCTGCTTGGCAGTTTCGGCTTCGGATATCTGTGTCCGGAGGTTCGCCCGCATATTATCGAAGGCCGCGTACAGCGTTCCGAACTCGTCTTCACGCGACGTATCGAGGTCGACATCGAGGTCACCTTCTGCCATCGCTTCGGCCTTCACCGAAAGCCGCCGCAGCGAGGCGATCGTGTTCCCACCGATTGTGACTCCGATGAGTCCGAGATTGACGACGGCAAGCAAAATGAGCCCGATGAGGTCGGAGTTGATTTGCTCGCTCAGGGCGTACGCGTTCTGGCGATCAGCGTGAACCATAACGACCCAGTCCTGTGATTTGAGTCGGCTCAGTCCCATCAGCATACTGTCTGTTTCGTGAAAGGCGCTCTCGCCGGGTTCGAGCGTACCCAACGGGTTGGACTCCATCTCCGAGATCGGAGCTGTCGACCCGATCGTCGAGGTGTTGGGATGGGAAACGAACTTGCCGTCAGTGTTGACGACCGTAGTAAACGACCCATCGCGCTGGTTCGATATCTGATCAGCCTTTTCGCGGAGGTCGATCATATACACGAGCGCTCTGTCGTCGTCTCCGGGGACCGGCGAAACGACGGCAACTATCGGATGGTCCACGACCGAGACAGAGAACGGTTCCGTCACGTGCGTGTCGTCGGGACCGTCGAACTGCGGCGGGTCCGTAGCAAACGGTGCGCCCTGCTCAGCAGCGTTGACCCCGATGAAGTCCTGATTCGAACTGGCGCGAATCTCGTTTGTCTCGGTGTCGAAGTAGTGCACTGCGACGACACCGGGCGGTAGTTCCTCGTTGGACCGTAACTCCTCCAGTCGTTGCTGTTTCTCCGTGTTCGTCCCATCAGTGAACACTGGGAGTCGCGACACCGACCGGGCATCCCGGCGCGATGTCGTCAGCCAATCATCTAACTGTGCGGCCTGCGTCTCTGACAGCGCCGTGATGTCGTCCGCAACGTCTTCCTCGAGAGTGGCGGACGCCTGTGCGCTTGTCAGGACTCCGGCGGCGATAATGACAATTATCGCGAATGAAAGCGCCAACCCGAGCCTAGCAGCGTAACTGCCAGCAATAAAACTTGGGAGTGGCGAGTCCCTATCTGATTCCATCATCCAATTTTACACAAACATGCTAATAAAGGGTTGTTACGCAATTCTCACCGATGATAAGCACTGCACCCAACTGTGGACATCTATCGCCTCTGAACAGCTACCATGGGGGCTTTCTGTTGCTCTGATAACACACCTATAGTCGCCGAAGTGAACAGTGACCGAGCTTGTTCGCTGTCGGCGATGTCACTCAACGTACCGTGATATGTTGAGTCCCATATTCGGGGCCGTCCGGTCTGTGGGGAAAGGTTTTGCCGATGCCACCTGACTCCTGTCCCAATGCGTGCTGTACGATTCCACGAATACGGCGGACCGGGTGTGCTTCGCGTCGACGACATCGAACGGCCTACACCAGGTCCGGAGGAGGTCCTGCTCGAAGTCGAGGCAGCGGCGGTCAATCCGGTCGATACGTACTTCCGGACCGGTGACTACGAACCAGCTGAACTGCCCTGGATACCGGGCTCTGACTGTGCCGGGACCGTCACCGCGACCGGCGAACGCGTGGCTACCGTCACCGAGGGCGACCGGGCGTTCGCGACCGGACTGGGCAACTGGCTCCAAGGGACCTGTGCGGAGTACGTCACTGTTCCCGAATCGCATCTGGCACAGCTCCCCGAAGGAGTGTCCGCCGAGGCAGGCGCGGCCGTCGCGCTCATCGGCGTCACCGGCTGGCAGACGCTCGTCGACGCCTGCGCGCTGGAGCCGGCTGAGCGGGCGCTGATTCACGGCGGGAGCGGCGGTGTCGGCCACGTTGCGGTCCAGTTGGCTGCGGCGAACGGGGCACAGGTGACGACGACAGCATCACCGGCCTACCACAACCGGCTGGCCGACCTCGGCGCGGACGACGTGTTCGACTACAGCCGGGACGACCTCGCCGACGCCGTGGTCGATGCCGGCGCGCCGGACGTGATTCTCGACCACCGCCTCGACGACTACCTCGCGTTCGACGCCGAGGTGGCCGCCCAGGGCGCGCGAATCGCCGCCATCGGAAACACCGACCTCGCGGCGACGTTCGAGGACGTCCCTCGCTGCCGGGCGAAAGCACTCAGCGTCCACCACGTCTCGATGTTCAACACGCCCAAGTTCGGCGCGGTGCTGGACCGGCTAGCGACGCTCATGGCCGACGACGAGCTGACGCCGGTCATCGCCCGCCGCTACGACCTTGCGGAGGTCTCAGCCGCTCACGACGACGTACTCAACGACAGTTTCCTCGGCAAACTCATTGTCACGCCGTCGTCCGGCCGGCGCTAACGCTCGTCATCGGGTCACGGACTCAGATTTCGGGTTTCTGGGGATGAGCTTTTATTTCCCTGCCATCCGTCGACACAGGCATGTCAGTAGAATTTAATTTCGACGGTAAGGTAGCACTGATTACGGGCGTCGGCGGAGCGCTGGGCAGTGCGGTCGCAAACGCCTTCGTCGAAGCCGGAACGACCGTCTGTGGCGGTGATATTATCGAACCGAACACCGAGGATTTCCTGCTTTCCGACCCCGAAAGTGTGGATTTCTACCAAGCGGACTTCAGCGACGAAGACGACGTCGTTGACACCATCGACGCGGTCGTCGACGAACACGGGCAACTGGACTACTTGCTGAACATCGCCGGAACGTGGCGCGGCGGCACACCGATCCACGAGACGGATGCGGACACGTTCGATTTCCTGTTCGACGTGAACCTGAAGACGATGTTTCTGGCGTCGAAACACGCGATTCCACACTTGCGGGCTAGCGAGGGCGCTATCGTCTCCGTCTCCGCGCGGTCGTCGCTAGAGGGTGGTGAAGGTGACGGGATCTACCGAGCGTCGAAAGCCGGCGTCCGACTGTTAACGGAGACCATCGCGGCGGAGAACCTCGGGTCCGTGCGAGCCAACGCCGTCATGCCCAGCGTCATCGACACCCCGATGAACCGCGAGATAATGCCCGATGCTGACTTCGAGACGTGGGTCGATCCGAAAGATATCGCCGGCGTGCTGTTGTTCCTCTGTTCTGACGCCGCAACCGTGACCAGCGGTGCGGTGGTGCCGGTGTACGGCGAGGTCTGATATTGTTGGCTGTATCTGGTCTGCCTACTGTTCGGCCACAATCACGCGTTTCTCGTAATTACGTATCCGTATTGTCGAGAAACGGCGAACAGAGCGGGATCAGCGCGAATCTCCCGACTGCTGCTGTTTGGCTTCACAGATAGTGTCTTTATACTGATATCACAGGGTGGTATTGCGAACCTGAATCATGGTGGTTTTTATACCCCAAAAGAATATGCCGCATCACAATGAGTGACAGAGAAACGTGGGCCTCACGGCTCGGGTTCCTTCTCGCAGCGATCGGTAGCGCAGTCGGTCTCGGAAACATCTGGCAGTTCCCGTTCAAGACGGCGACAAACGGCGGGGCAGTGTTCCTCGTCTTTTACCTCGTCGCCGTGTTGCTCATCGGCTTCCCGGCAATGCTGGCAGAGTTCATCATCGGACGGCGAACGAACCGTAACGCCGTCGACGCGTTCGCTGAACTCGGATTCAAGCAGTGGCGGGTCGTCGGTGGCCTCGGGGTCTTTACAGGCTTCTGGATTCTCTCGTATTACAACGTCGTCGGTGGGTGGGTCATGCGGTATATTCTCGGAAGCGCGACGGGCGCATACTTCGGGAACTCCGCGGAGTACTTCGGCGCTATTTCCAGTGGCCCCGAAGCTGTCGCCGGACAGGCGCTGTTCCTGCTGATCTGTGTCGGCATCGTCGCAGTGGGTGTCGAGGACGGTATCGAGAAGGCGACAAAGGTGATGGTCCCCAGCATCGTCCTCCTCATGCTCGGGATGGCGGCCTGGGTCACCACGCTTGAGGGTGCAGGGGCTGGCTACAGCTACTTCCTCTCACCGGACTTCTCCACGCTGGCGGCGAACGCCGGCGACCTGATCCCGTTCGCAGTTGGACAGGCGTTTTTCACCCTCTCGCTGGGGATGGCGGCCATGATTACCTACTCCTCGTACATCGGTGACGACGAGAGCCTCCCGGTCGACGGCGGCATCATCGTCGTGACGAACACGATGGTCGGTGTGCTGGCCGGGCTGGTCGTGTTCCCGATTCTCTTCGCCATCAACGTCAGCCCCGACACCAGCGGTCCGTCGGCTATCTTCGTTGCGATGGCGTCGGCGTTCCCACAGCTTCCCGGAGGGCGACTCCTCGGCGTCGTGTTCTTCGGCGTTGTCCTCATCGCCGCGATATCCTCTGCCATCAGCCTCCTTGAGGTCGCAGTCTCCTACGGTGTCGACAACACGTCGTACTCACGGGTGTCACTGTCGGCAATGCTCGGGATTGGACTGTTCGTTCTGGGGCTGCCGTCGGCCTGGGACCTGGCGTGGTTCGGCTGGTTCGACACGCTCGCGTACAAGCTGTTCCTCCCGCTGTCAGTGCTGCTCATTCTGGTGTTCGTCGGCTGGGTGCTCTCCTCCGACGCAGTTGCAGAACTCCGGCAGGGGACGGGCGGGCTCCGGGCGTTCGGTCCGACCTGGCTCTGGATGGTCCGAACGGTGGTCATCCTCGGCGTCATCCTGACGCTGGCCCTCGGCCTGCAGACACTGTTCCTCGCTGAGGACCCCGCGATCATCCCGCCGATATAAACGACGAACGGAGTTGGTTTCCCGCGGACCTACTTCTCGGCAGTTCGCGATGACCGCTCGATATGTGTGGTCGTCGTGGGATTTTTCAGCCGTGGCAGACTGCGCGGACGTGGAGTAGGGCTGCATGTCTCTCACAGATCGCGTAGGCGTAGATACACGCCACCGAAAAGACAGACCGTTGCCACCAGCAATAGACCACCGCTCAACACGTCCCTGAGGATCCCGGAAACACCGGGACTCTCCACAAGTCCGAAGGTCCCTTCAAACGCTATCGACTGAAACACGAGCACCAATCCGCCTATCGGTATCAATAGTCGCCGAATGCGTGTATTTTCCCCGACACTCATGTTCTTGGGTATACATGACGGCGTGGTGAATACTTTACCGAATCTCTGTGGCCGGCGGGCACAGTGTACTGTCCAGTCTAAACGAGGGTGATAGCAAGTATATGAAGCCCTACGTCCATCTCAGTCGGACTCGAACCCGCGCGGTTCGTCCGCCATCCCGAGACTCTCGGACACAGTGTCAGCCTCGTCGGTAGTACCCGGGAGCAGTGCGCGGATGTCGACCGATTCGCTGCCGAGTACCACGAACCCGGTGAAGATAATCAGGAAGCCTGCCACTGCAGTCGGGGTGATCGCCTCGCCAAGCAAGGCCCACCCGCCGAGCGTCGACACGACGGGAACCACGTAGAAGATGAGGTTGGCCTGAATTGCGCCGGTGACATCGAGCAGGCCGAAGTAGGCGATGTAAGCGATTGCTCCGGCAAATATTCCGACGTACAGCAGAGCCGCAATCGCAGTCGGGGACCATACCGCCGTGGCCGCTGATTCGCCCATGCCGATGCTCAGCGAGTGACAGAGCGCAGCGGCGACGGGGAGCGCCCACGCGGTCCGGACCGTACTCGACAGGCCACCGCCGGACCACCGGATGAGGACGCTACCCAGCGCCGCGCTGGTCGCGCCAGCGAACAGGATGAGCTTGCCGATGCCCCCGCTCAGGAGCATCGCCGGGTCGGGACTGACGACGAGACCGACGCCGAGCAGGCCGATGACCATCCCGAGACCGCCGCGGGCCGAAAGTCGTTCGTCGGAGAGCAGGAGAGCGGCGAACACCGGCGTCAGTATCGGATTGAGGCTGAAGATGATAGCGGCAACCGCGCTGGTGGCAGACTGCTGGCCCACGAATATCAGTGCGTTCGCGAGACCGAGCGCGAACAGGCCCGTCGAGAGAATCCCCAGCACATCGCCGCGGGTCCGTGGGAGTAGTTCGTCCCGGGACCGCGTCACGACGACGTAGCCGAGGAGCACGACGGCGGCGATGTCGAACCGGAGGGAGACGAACAGAAGCGGCGGGAGGTACGACAGTCCGGCCTTCGCGCCGACGAAGGTCCCGCCAAGCAGAACACTGGCAACGGCAGCGAGGGCGAACGTCCGGCGCGAAATCATACCACCACCTCGTATATTTTTTCTGAAACAACTTCACAGCCGACAGAGAAAGCACGTTGAGAAACCTGAGTCATCGTACTCTACAGTATGATATCGGGACTTATAGGCCCGTTTAGAAAATCTTACATAACGCGAAACGGACGAACACCCATGGCGGATATGCACGGTATGAAATTGTTTCATAGTGCGAAAGCGCTTTAGGATGGAACTCCCAACACGGCGGTATGGAATCGGCGCTCGAAGAGATCGAGTTCCTCGCGCTCTCCTCGAACCGGGTCGAGGTGTTACGACTTCTGGCATCGGAACCGCACTCACGCGGGGAACTGGCGGCCGAAACCGGCGCGTCACAGGCGACGCTCGGGCGTATCATCGCCGACTTCGAAGAGCGGTCGTGGATTCGCCGAACAGGGGGCGAATACGTCGCCACGGCGACGGGTCGCATCGTCGCTGACGGGTTCACCGACCTGCTCGGCAGCCTCGAAACCGAGCGGCGGCTGCGCGACATCGTCCAGTATCTGCCTACCGATGCGATGGACTTCGACCTGCAACACCTGGCCGACGCGAGGATAACCGTCCCGAGCCAGACGCGCCCGAACGCGCCGGTCCAGCGACTGCTCGACCTGCTTCGGGACGCCGAGGAAGTGCGAACGTTCTCCCATGCGTTCAACGACCAGGCGATTCGAGTCGTGCAGGAGCGGGTCACCGCCGGCGAGCAGCGGTTCTCGGGCGTGTTCTCACCCGGCGCGATAGACGCACTAGCAGCAGACGACCGGCTCCGGAATCGGCTCGAATCGCTGCGTGCCGAACCGGATGCGTCAGTCCAAGTCCGAAACGACGGTGTGCCACTCGCCGTGATGATCGCCGACGACGTGGTGCATCTGCTGTTGCGGGACAACAACGGTGTCCTGCAGGCGTCGATCGATACGACCGCGCCGGCCGTCCGCGAGTGGGCTATCGAGACGTTCGACGCGTACTGGGCGTCCGCGGAGCCGCTGTCGGACGAGTGGTCGCTGTAACACCCCTGTTTCGAACCGCCGAAGCCGTTACCGCTGTAAAAATCAGCTGCGACGCAGCTACCGGACCAGATACGGATCGTCGTTCGGCAGGAACCGCCCGAGGTCCGCCTCGCGGCGATAGTCGGTCTTCAGCAGCGCAGTCAGCGCGTCGACGAGGGCGTCCTCGTCCTCAGCGCTCCACTCCGCGGGCTCCTTGATTGGATAGACGAGCCAGCCGCTGCCGACGACCTCCGTGGCGTGCCGCGCGTCCATGTCGACCGACTCGGTCGGCTCCGATGTCGTGTTCGCGAACACGTGTCGCGTGGCGCGCTCGCCGACGGGTAGGAGGACGTGAGCAGTGATGGCCCGGAGTTCCGTGTCGAACAGCGGCTCCAGGTCGTCGTAGTCCGCCTCTGTCGGCGGGTCGCCGCCGCACATGTACAGGTACGACAGATACGTCTTTTCGACGGTCGGCGGAGTGCCGACCTCGGCGAGCAGTCCGGCCTCGACAAGCGCCCGCTGGAGACGTTCGCCCGCGGGGTTGTCGGTAAAGGGAATGCCGGACGTCGCGCCACCGTGGACGCCGGGGTGGTCCCCGATGACGTGGAAGTGGGCATTGGCGTCGCCGTACCCCGGCACAAACGGCTCACACGGGGCGTCGAAGCCGAAGGGGTTGTGCTGGCGGGCCGTGACGTTCTTCACGCGCGGATTCAATAGGCCATCGCTCAAAACTCCGCCGGTTTCGGTTATCGAATACGAGAAATAATGGTTAAGTTTGATAACGCTTTTCTCGGATGCCCGCAAGGAGTCGGATATGCTCCGGTCCGGGAGAAGTGATATCGCGTGAGCCACGATGACCGTGTCGAGGACCTTCGGGAACGAAAAGCCGAGGCCGAACGAGGCGGTGGCGAGGAACGAATCGAGGCGCAACACGACCGCGGGAAACTCACCGCGCGTGAGCGCATCGACTACTTCCTCGACGACGGCACCTTCGTCGAGATCGACTCGCTCCGTGAACATCGCTCGACGAACTTCGACATGGCCGACAAGAAAGTACCGGGAGACGGCGTCGTCGTCGGCTATGGCAAAGTCGACGGCCGCCGGGTGTACGTCTTTGCCCACGACTTCACCGTCTTCGGCGGGTCGCTGGGCGAGGCGTTCGCACAGAAGGTCTGTAAGGTGATGGACAAGGCCATCGAGACGGGCGCGCCCATCATCGGGCTGAACGACTCCGCCGGCGCACGGATTCAGGAGGGCATCGACTCGCTGGCGGGCTACGCCGACATCTTCCACCGCAATCAGCAGGCCAGCGGTGTCGTCCCACAGATCTCGGCCATCATGGGGCCGTGTGCCGGCGGCGCGGTGTACTCCCCGTCCATCACGGACTTCGTCTACATGGTCGAGGAGACCAGCCACATGTTCATCACTGGGCCGGACGTCATCGAGACGGTGACCGGCGAGGAGGTCGGCTTCGACGAACTCGGCGGGGCGAAGACCCACGCCTCCGAGTCCGGGGTGGCCCATTTCACGGCCGCCGACGAGAAGGACGCGATGGACGACATTCGCTATCTCCTCTCGTATCTCCCCCAGAACAACGTCGAGGACCCGCCGCGGGTCGAACCCTGGGACGACCCCAAACGGCGGGACGAAGCGCTGAAGACGGCTGTGCCCGACGCGCCACAGAAACCCTACGACATGACGGACGTCGTCGGGCGCATCGTCGACGAGGACTCGTTCTTCGAGGTCGCCGAGGACTTCGCGCGCAACATCGTCATCGGGTTCGCCCGCATGGACGGCCACAGCGTCGGCGTCGTCGGCAACCAGCCGCGGGTCAACGCCGGCACGCTCGACATCAATGCCTCGCGGAAGGGCGCGCGCTTCGTCCGGTTCTGTGACGCGTTCAACATCCCGATTCTCACGTTCGTCGACGTACCCGGGTTCATGCCCGGCAAAGATCAAGAGACCAACGCCATCATCAACCACGGCGCGAAGCTCCTGTACGCCTACTCCGAGGCCACCGTGCCGCTGGTGACCGTCATCACGCGGAAGGCGTACGGCGGTGCCTACGACGTGATGGCGTCGAAGCACATCGGCGCGGACATGAACTACGCCTGGCCGACCGCCGAAATCGCCGTAATGGGGCCGAAGGGCGCGGTCAACGTCCTCTACGACGACGAACTGGAGGACGCAGACGACGTGGAGGCCCGCCGGCAGCAACTCATCGACGAGTACCGCGACGCCTTCGCGAACCCCTACACCGCGGCCAAACGGGGCTTCGTCGACGACGTCATCGAACCCCAGGAGACCCGCCCGCGGCTCATCGACGATCTGGACCTCCTCCGGGGGAAACGAAAGGACCAGCCCGACCGCAAGCACGGCAACATCCCACTGTGACGATGGCGGCTGACACTGACTCGGCTGTCGATACGGACCTGATCGCGGAGATCGCCGCCCAACTCGACGATGCGTCGACGGATGAGGCGGCTGCGATCGCCGTCGCTATCGGGGCACACCTCACAGACCGCCAGCGCGCGGCGGCAGCGGCCGCGGCGGCTGCGGCGGCAGACGACGGTGACTCTTGGGATGGCAAGCAGTGGTCGTTCTCCGGGCGCGTGGAAGCCACGCAGAAGCGGTCTGTTCGGGTTCGCTCGGATGCGCCAACCGATCCCTGGAGTGCCGCCGGGCGCACCGAACGGTTCTAACTGCGGACAGTTCTTCTGTCAGTTGATCGGCGGCGCTCTGACTGAATTTGTGGTCATGTTCCATACTAACATAATTATATATGTAAGATTACCACTATCTGCGCATAGTTTTATGGGCCGACTCTCAGTATGAGGGCGTATGTTCGATAAGGTGCTCGTCGCTAATCGCGGGGAGATAGCGGTGCGCGTGATGCGCGCATGCGAGGAGTTGGGCATCGGCACAGTGGCCGTCTACTCTGACGCCGACAAGCACGCCGGGCACGTCCGGTATGCGGACGAGGCGTACAACGTCGGCCCGGCCCGTGCCGCAGACTCCTATCTCGATCAAGAAGCGATTATCGACGCGGCCAAGCAGGCCGACGCCGACGCCATCCACCCCGGATACGGCTTCCTCGCGGAGAACGCCGACTTCGCCGAACGCGTCCAAGAGACGGAGGGCGTCACCTGGGTCGGCCCCGAAAGCGAGTCGATGGAAGCACTGGGCGAGAAAACAAAGGCTCGCAAGATCATGCAGTCGGCCGACGTGCCCATCGTCCCGGGGACAACCGACCCCGTCGAGGACCCCGAGGAAGTCATCGAGTTCGGCGAGGAGAACGGCTTCCCGGTCGCCATCAAGGCCGAGGGCGGTGGCGGTGGCCGCGGGATGAAGATCGTCCACGACCCCGAGGAAGCCGAAGAGCAACTCGAAAGCGCAAAGCGGGAGGGAGAAGCGTACTTCTCGAACGACTCCGTCTATCTCGAACGCTATCTGGAGAACCCCCGGCACATCGAGGTTCAGATCATCGCCGACCACCACGGTAACGTCAGGCACCTGGGCGAGCGTGACTGTTCGCTCCAGCGCCGCCATCAGAAGGTCATCGAGGAGGGGCCGTCGCCGGCCCTGAACGACGCGCTCCGCGAGAAGATCGGCGACGCCGCCCGCCGTGGCGTCCGCGAATCAGACTACTACAACGCCGGCACTGTCGAGTTCCTCGTCGAAGAGGACACCGACCGGGAGCAGGGTGAACTGCTCGGCGAGGAGGCGAACTTCTACTTCCTCGAAGTCAACACCCGCATTCAGGTCGAGCACTGCGTCACCGAGGAGATCACCGACATCGATATCGTCAAGTGGCAACTGCGGGTGGCGATGGACGAGGAGATCACCTTCGATCAGGACGACGTGGAAATCGAGGGTCACGCGATGGAGTTCCGCATCAACGCCGAGAACGCCGCTGACGACTTCGCGCCCGCAACCGGCGGCAGCCTCGACACATACGACCCGCCGGGCGGTATCGGCGTCCGCCTCGACGATGCGCTCCGGCAGGGCGACGACCTCGTCACCGATTACGACTCGATGATCGCGAAACTCATCACCTACGGCGAGGACCGCGAGGAGTGTATCGAGCGCGGGAAACGGGCGCTCAAAGATTTCGACATCGAGGGCATCCCGACCGTCATTCCGTTCCACCGCCTGATGCTCACCGACGAGAAGTTCGTCGGTGGCACACACACGACGAAGTACCTCGACGAACAACTCGACAGGACGCGTATCGAAGAGGCACAGGAGAAGTGGGGTACTGTCACCGAATCCGACGGCGACGAAGACGAGGAGGTCGTCGAACGTGAGTTTACCGTGGAGGTCAACGGCAAGCGCTTCCAGGTCGATCTCGAAGAGCGCGGCGCACCCCCGATCAACGTCGGCGACGTGGACGCCGACGGCGGGAACCAGCCACAGCGGCCACGGGGCGGCAGTAGTTCTGACAGCGGCGGCGGCAGTGCCAGCACTGCAGAAGGGCAGGAAGTCGCTGCGGAGATGCAGGGGACGATTCTGGAGGTCAACGTTGAGGAAGGCGACGAGGTCGAGGCCGGCGACGTCCTCTGTGTGCTCGAAGCGATGAAGATGGAGAACGACATCGTCGCCGAGCGCGGCGGCACGATCAACGATGTGGCCGTCAGCGAGGGCGAGTCTGTCGACATGGGCGACTTGCTCTTCGTGATCGGGTGAGCGAGCGGACTGACCGCCGCGCGACAGACGCCTTTTATTCCGGCCGGTCGAAGCCCCGTCTATGAACGAAACACGTCACCGGGTACTCGACGCACTGGCTGACGGCCCTGTCTCGGGGCCGACCCTCGCCGACGAACTGGACATCTCTCGCTCCGGAGTTTGGAAGCACGTCGAAGCCCTTCGCGACGAGGGGTTTGAGATCCGTAGCGACGACGCAGGCTACGGCCTCGACTCGGTCCCGGAGTTCGGGGCGAGCGCGGTCGAATACGGCCTTGACGCACCCTTCTCGGTCGAGTACCACGACAGCATCCCGAGTACGAACGCCCGCGCCCGAGACCTTGCGGCAGATGGGGCGTCAGATACCGTGGTGCTTGCCGACGAACAGACCGGCGGCCGGGGGCGACTCGACCGCGAGTGGCACTCGCCGAGCGGCGGAATCTGGCTCTCTGTGCTGTTCCGGCCGGACGTGCCGATGGCCCACGCGCCGGTGTTCACGCTCGCGGCCGCTGTCGCGGTAACGCGGGCGGCCCGCGAGGCCGGCGTCGAGGCCGGCATCAAGTGGCCCAACGACGTGCTCGTCCGCCACAGCGACGAGGAGCGCAAACTGGTCGGCATCCTCACCGAGATGGAGGGTGAGGCCGACCGCGTCTCCTGGGTCGTCGTCGGCATCGGTGTCAACGCGAACGTCGACCCCGCGGACTTGCCCGACGACGCGAATCCGACCAGCCTCTCGGCCGAACGGGACGAGCCGGTCGACAGGCGGCTGTTCGCACAGCGGCTACTGGAGGAGTTCGACGCACTCCGTCAGGACTCAGCGAACGTCGTCGAAGCATGGCGGGAGTACGCGACGACGCTGGGCAAACAGGTCCGGGTCGAGACGCCGGGCGGCTCCATCGAGGGCGAAGCCGTGGATATCCAGTTCCCGGGCGCGCTCGTCATCGAGACAGAATCAGGGAGAGAAGTCGTCTCGGCGGGGGACTGTGAGCACCTCCGCCCGATTGCGGAGTGAGCGCTACGACGAGGGATACGTTACCGTGGGACGCCGGCGGGCTGCTCGTCCTCCAAGATGTCTTGTATCGTCGTCTCCACCGGAACGGTGACGACTGGGACGTGGGCCGACCGGACGACCCGCTCGGCGACGCTTCCCAGGAGCAGTCGGTCGATGCCGCCACGTCCGTGGGTCCCCATCACGATGAGGTCACAGCCGTGCTGGCTCGCGTAGTCGACGATTTCCTGGCTCGGGCTTCCCTCAGCCGTAGCTCGCGTGACAGTCACAGCGTCGGCAACGAGACGCTCGACCATGTCCAGCGCCATCTCGCCCTCGCGGTGGAGCGAGTCGGTAACGCCCTCCCATGTCGGTTCGTTCGGGAGCGTGGAGAACCGGCCGGTATCGATGACGTACAGCGCGTGAATCTCGCTGTCGTGCGTCTTTGCGAGCGTTTCAGCGTGTGTGAGTACTGCACGCGACCCCGGCGATCCGTCCGTCGGCACCAGTATCCTGTCGTACATACTGTACTATTGACTGGCTGTAAGGATATAGTTTGGTAACAGATAACATACAACAACCAATCGAGGGGCGGCTCAGTTCAGCTCCCGGTTCCGTTCTGACTCTGGTGCCTCGGAGCCGTCCAGAGAGGTCCCATCGAGGGCCTGTTCGAGCCGTTGTTCGAGTTCAGCTTCGGTTATCTCCCCGTTGGCGTAGCGCTCTGAGAGCCGTTCGACGGGGTCTGTCTCGCTGTCACTGGCCGCATCTGTCGCGCGGGTGACCTGCGTTCGTGACACATCAGTAGTCGATGCCGTCGTCTCGTCCTGACCGAAGACGTTCGACACGACCCAGTACACGGCGTAGCCGACAGCCGCCAGAAACCCGATGGTGGCGGCCAGAGAGAGAAGCCCCAGTATGATGCCGATGAGGCCGAAGAACAGTCCGAACGCAAGTCTCACAGCCGCGATAAGAACAAGGAACGAGACGAGCCCTAGCAGGCCATACAGGAGTATTTTCAGTGGTGTACTCAGGGCGCGGTCAGTGGTGGAGGGCATTACCCGAGAATACTATTCCCGCAGTGATAAGAATTATTCCGCCCCGGAGTGGACGACGTGCCGGACATCAGCCGTGTCCGCCCGGCGAACGACAGCCCGAACGGGGTTCCGTGCTCCTGAGAGATTGTCAGAGTCTCCATCGAGCACCAGCAGGCGCGCTGGCTGTCCAGTCTTTATGAGCCCGCCGCCAAGCCCCGCGATCTCGGCCCCGTTGACCGTCGCCATCCGCAACACCTCGCGAGCCGAAAGGTCGTACAGCTTCGCGGTGAACTCCATCTCGCGGAACATCGACGGGCTGTTGAGCATGACGTTGTCCGTCCCGAGCGCGACCGTCGTCCGGTCCGCCAGTTCTTCGACCGGCGGGCGGCCCACGTCGGTGACGATGTTCGACCGGGGACAGACGACGACGGGGATCTCACTGTCGGCGACCCGTTCGAGATGCAGCGACTCGGCGTGAACCATGTGGACGAGGAAGTCCGGGTCTAGGTCGAGGGCGGGATTGATATCGGAGCTATCGACCTCGCCCGCGTGGATGCCGAACAGCTTCCCAGCCTGTCGCGTCGCGCGTCGCTCCGCCCCGAACTCACTGTCGTTGGCCCCGCTCGCGCCGAACCCGTCGGCCAGCTCCATCGCGTCGGTCGTCTCGCGCCCGAGAATTACGCTTTCGAGGTCCGCGCCGGTTAGCGCGTCCCGTATCGCGCGGACGCCCTCCACGCCGCCTTCCCGGAACTCGATGAACGCGCCGGTTCCCGACTGTTCCATGAACGACAGCGTCCGCTCCATCGCGGCCACCAGTTCGTCCCGGCTCGCATCGCGGAGCAACTGGTGTTTCAGACCGTCCGGGGGCGCGACCAGTTCCTCCAGCGAGAGCCCCTCGCCGGCCTCCTTGGCGATGGAATCGCCGATATGCGTGTGGGCGTTGACGAACGCCGGCGCTACGATGTCGTCGCTGTCGACCGCAGCTTCCTCGATGGCGACTATGTCTCCGTCTTCGACCACGACGCGGCCCTCGATAGCCTCGAACGACCGTCCCGTCAGAATCGTCCCTTCAAGAATCATGTTCCCTGTTCGCCCGCTCGCTCAGTTAAACTCATCGAGGGTCGCATGGATACCCGTCCGCACGTCCCGGACTCTGGCCCCGTCGAGGTCGAGTCCGAGTTCGCGGATCGCCGCCGCACCGACCCGCTCGCTCTCGTCTTCCGGCGCATAGACGCCGAGCCGCCACTGGTCGCGCTGGGCGGCGCGGATGGCGTTGACCAGCGTCGACTGCTCGCCGAGCCGGCGGACCTCACCGTTGACGAGGACGCGGCTGCTGGATTCGGTCATCGACGGTTCGGGCGGAATGTCGAGTACAACGGCGTCGCTGTCGACGTTCGCTTCCTCGGCGATAGCTTGTTCCATCGCGCCGACCGTGTCGTGGTCGGCCGCCAGCACCTCGTCGGGCACGGACTGCCACTCCGCCCAGACGGCGCGCTTGTACAGGTCCCGCTGGGTCAGCCGCCGCGCGTACGCCGCCGTCGCTTCGCACTGCCGCAACGCCACGAGCAGGTCGTTGTCGTCCCACCGGCGAAGTGTCTCGGCGGTCGTATCAGTCGCTGCGAGCAGTTCCTCGGTCCCGCGCCGCAGCATCGATTTAGCGATGCGGGCGACGTGGTGCTGGTAGACGGTCGGGTTCATCAGCGCCCGCGCGAGCAGGAGCGACTCGGCCGTCTGGACGTTCCCTTCGTCTAAGACGAGTTCGCCGTCGACGAAACACAGCTCCCGGACCAGCCGCTCGTGGTCAATCGTCCCGTACGGAACGCCCGTGTGGTGGGCGTCGCGGACGAGATAGTCCATCCGGTCGACATCCAGTTCGCCGGAGACGAGTTGGCCCAGTTCGCCCTCGCCGGCGACGAGGCCGGCCACGCGGTCCGGATTGAGGCCGTGGTCGGCGAGCACGCGCGCGACGGGGCCGTCGCCGAGTAGTTCGTCCACATCGTCGTGGTACTTACCCGTCCGGCGATGGATGAGTGCCTCGACGTTGTGGCTGTAGGGCGAATGCCCCACGTCGTGGAGCAACGCCGCGGCTCGGACCCGTTCGGCCTGCTGGCCTTCGATGCCGAGGTGGGACAGAGCCCGGTCCGCGAGGTGATAGACGCCAAGCGAGTGTTCGAACCGGGTGTGGTTCGCCGAGGGGTAGACGAGCGTCACCGTGCCGAGCTGTGAGATGTGCCGGAGCCGCTGGACCGGCGGCGTGTCGAGCAACGCCGCCGCGACGCCCTGGACCTCGATGTGGTCGTGGACGCTGTCCTTGATTGTGGTCATTGCCGTGGCCTACGGCGGCGGCCGGCAAAATCGTTCGCCACCGAACGCGCCACAACAGCGGTCGCCTACCGGGGGACCCAGCCGTAGATGTGGTTCAGCATGACGTAGGTGACGAGCCCGAGGAACAGGCTCAACCCCCAGGCGGAAACGGCGATGCGACCAACACGGGCGTGGATCGTCTCTCTGAGCTCGGCGGGAGAGTGAGTCAGCCCGAGGACGACGGCGTGAACGACGACGGGCACGGAAACCGCGGACAGCAGGATGTGGATGGCGAGCATCGCGATGTACGCCGTCCAGACGAACCCTTCGGCGACGATTTCCTTCTCGAAGCCGCCGCCGACCTTGAGGATGTACAGCGTCAGGAACACCATGATGAGCGTGAACGCGGTCAACATCGCCGCGCGGTGTTTCCGCACCTGGTTGTTCTTGATGAAGTAGACGCCAGCGATGATTGCGAGCAGGGCGATACTGTTGACGACAGCGATTGCATCACCCAGCAGAATAACGATGTCCTTCGAGAACTCCGGCAGCGGTAACACGCCGCCGAACGCGCCGAACACGAGCGCGTAGCCAACGACCGAGACAACAGCGGTGACAAGCCGCGGACGAGCGCGGGCACGCGACTGGAGTGTGTCTGCGACGGCCATACTAGTAATTCGGGACCGGAGTGGTAACTGTGTTCTGAAATGGGCGGGGACAGCAGCGCAACTGCGGGTCGAAGCAGTGACTACTGACCTGCAAAAGCGCGGAGAATCGGAGAGAAGCGCTAACCGAAATCAGGCGAACGTCCGGGAGACGTCCTCGTCGTCGGTCTCTTCCTGCTGGATCTTCTCCCAAGCGTTGTGGAAGTCTGCCATCGTGACCTCGGTGCGGTCGTCGCGGATGGCGAACATCCCGGCCTCGGTACAGATTGCCTTCACGTCAGCACCGGAGGCATCCGTTATCTCCTCGGCCAGGGCCTCGAACTCCACGTCGTCGGAGACGTTCATGCTGCGGGTGTGGATCTGGAAGATCTGCTTGCGACCCTCGACATCGGGGTTCGGAACCTCGATGAGGCGGTCGAAGCGGCCGGGGCGGAGAATGGCCCGATCGAGCATGTCAAAGCGGTTCGTCGCGGCGATGATTCGGATGTCACCGCGGTCGTCGAAGCCGTCCATCTCCGAGAGCAGCTGCATCATCGTCCGCTGGACCTCGGCGTCACCGGAGGTTTTCGACTCCGTTCGCTTGGCCGCGATAGCGTCGATCTCGTCGATGAAGACGACGGCAGGCTCTTCCTGACGGGCCAGTTCGAACAGGTCGCGGACGAGCTTCGCACCCTCGCCGATGAACTTGTGGACCAGTTCGGAGCCGGCCATCTTAATGAAGGTCGCGTCGGTTTCGTTGGCGACGGCTTTCGCAAGCATTGTCTTCCCGGTGCCGGGCGGACCGTGCAACAGGACGCCGCTCGGCGGGTCGATGCCCACGTCCTCGAACATCTCGGGGCTCTTCAGGGGCATCTC
>AOLX01000016.1 GCA_000336895.1 Haloarcula argentinensis DSM 12282
GAGATGTGTATAAGAGACAGGTCGTCAGGCTCGAGTTCCTCGCGCATCTCGTCAGTGACCTCTGTCAGGGCCTCCTGGTTGTTGCCGTGCTGCTTGATAATCACGCCATCGCTGGAGAGTTCCTGAACGGTCGCGACAAACAGCGGTGACTGCTTGAGCTTCTTGTTCTCGTGGGTGAGTCGTTCAAGCTTCTGCTGGTACTTGTTGTTCTCCGCGTTCGCGTCCAGCAGCTTGTCGCGCATCTCCTCGTTCTGGGATTCGAGCACCTCCAGCCGCTCCTGCAGCGCCTCGATCTTCTGTTGCTGAGACGCGTCATCGTCGTACGGCATATCGACCTCGTCGACGGTGTCGGTCATTACGACGCCTTTAGTAGGTGTATCGTTATGAGGCTTCGGGTAGTCTCAGAAACTGTATCACCCGGTATGTGCCCTGTGGAGGGGGTTACTGGCCGCTCTCCGTCTATAGGTATCAAACCGGCACGTTTCTTGGCCCCCGCTGGAAACATCCGTCCATGCCAACCGACCGCGAAGAAGTCATCATCGTGGGCGGCGGCGTCGCCGGACTGTCGGCGGCGATCTACACCGCTCGCGCCGACCTGTCGACACGCATCATCTCGACCGGTGAATCGATACTGAACCGCAACGCACACCTCGAAAACTACCCCGGATTTCCGGCAGGGATCAACCCCCGCCTCCTGCTCGAACTCATGCGAGCACAGGCGCGGCGCGCCGGCGTCTGGTTCATCGACGGCGAAGTCGAACAGGTGGCGGAAACTGAGGAAGGCTTCGAGGTGACCTGTGCCGACGGCGAGTCATACGACGCGACGTACCTCATCGCCGCGTCCTGGTCGGACCCGTCGTATCTGGACGGGCTGGCTCTCTCACTCATCGACCGCGGGTCGAAACAGTTCATCTCGACCGACGAGCAGGGCCGGACCGATGTCGAGGGGCTGTACGCGGCCGGCCGACTGGCCGAGCAGCACCACCAGACTATCGTCGCTGCGGGCCACGGCGCACAGGTCGGCCTCACGCTGTTAGAGGACGCCGACATCGACTTCTATCACGACTGGACCGCACCGGAGGGGTATTTCACCGGCCGCGACCGACCGGTTCCGCCGGGCTGTGAGGAGATCGACGAGGCGGAGCGTAAGAAACGCGAACAGGAGTCTCTAGAGGTTATGCGACGGTACTTTGAGGAGCCGATGCCGGGCGAGCCGACGATGCATCCGAGCGTCGATCAGGAGTCGGACTGATAGGGACTGCTGTAGCAGTTTCCCGACGGTACGGCGGCTGGTGCCGAAACGGCTTACAGCAGTCGCTATGGCCCTGTTTCGAGCGAGCGTGCGACTGACTGCAGCCGTTCGATCCGCTCGGCTGTCGGTGGGTGGGACCGTGTTTCGATGGACGACGAATCGCTCGACGCCGCCGTATCGAACCCGTGTGGCAGGAAGCACAGTCCGCGGACGCCCGCGTACGCGAAGCGCTTGTCTGTCCCCGGCCGGTCATCATCTCCATCGAGTGTTTTTAACGCCCCGACGAGCGCGGCGGGGTCGCCAGTCAGCTGGGCCGCGCTCCGGTCGGCGGCGAACTCCCGAGCGCGCGACAGCGACCGCCCCAGAACAACGACGGGAGCGGTGAACACGCCCAGCGCGACGCCGCCGAACAGGACCGTCACCGCGAACAGAAACAGGAACCCCAGCGTGAACGAGAGGCTTCCGAAGGGGGCCTCAAGCACCCGGGCGCTGAATACGTATGCGAGACCAAGTGCGACAAGCCCGAGCGCGTGGCGGCTCCCGCCCGGGAGCAGGTCTGCAATCGGGTCGTACTCGCCGTTGGTCAGCGATGGAAGGAAGCTGGCCAGCGTCATGACGGTCGCGTCGCGGTTGGCGACGTGCATGAGTTCGTGGGCCAGTACGGCGTCGAGTTCGTCGCCGTCGAGGGTCGACAGCAGCCCCTCGCTGACGACCACCGTCGCGCCGCCAAGCGTCCCGATGGCGAAACTGTTCGGTACGTCGGCGTCTGCGACGGCAATCCGTGGCGGCGTGAGGTCGGCCAGTTGCGCAAGCCGCTGCACTCGCTCGTGGAGGTCGGGGTACTCGTCGGGGCCGACGATGCGAGCGTCGACCTCGGCCATCGTCTGCGCGCTGGTGTATCGGAGCTGTGCCCAGACGAACGCCACGAGGGCAGGAGTGAGAACGGCTACCCACCAGGCGATACGTGCCGACGCCCCACCGAACGGGAGGGAGGCGGCAACGGCATCCCGCACCGGCGAAAGCCAGGGCGTCAGAAGCACCGCCGCGGTCGCGACCACAGCGATGTCGACGGCGAGGAGCAACAGGAGGGTCCACAGCATACGGCGGGTCAGTGTCCGCATAGGGTTAGTTCTGCTATACCCACAGCGGATGAAAGGTTTTCTGCTCAGACAGTCCAGCAGTGAGGGAAAGTATTTATTTTGCCGCCGGAAACGGTGCCGTAGTGTCAACAAAGCTGGTGCGTGCCGCCCTCGCCCTCCTCTGTGCGGTCGCTGTCCTGTTCGGCACGGCGCTGTTTCCCGGCGCACTCGGCGTCGAGTTCGAGTCGAGCGGCCCCCTCGACAGCCAAGCGAGCGAGCCGACCACACCCGACGGAACAGTGCCCGACGATGTCAACAGTGGGCCAACACCAGTGGCGACGAGTGATGGAGCAGAGACGACGCCACGGTCGACGAGCGACGAGGCCGCGGCGACAGCGACGCCAACACCGACGGAGACGGCGACAGAAACGCCGGCAGCCGGCGGGAGCGAAGACAGTGTGTCCCCAGTACTGGTGAAACTGGTCGGACTGGCGCTGATCGGCGGGTTCGGCATCGTCGCAGTCGGCGTTATCCGGGCCGCATCGAACGCGGAGAGTGATGGATCGGCAGACGCTGGGCTCCACTTGCATCCGATTCTGGAGGCACTGGCGGGAACAATCGTCTCGGCGGTTTCGAACGGTGCAGTGGGGCGGACTGTCGGTCGGATTCCGGAGGTAACGACCACCGCGTTGCTCTCGGCTTCGGCGGCCCTGTCACGGGTCGGAGCCGGTATCAGTGCCGTCTCCGGCGGTATCCTGACTGGATTAGCAACAGGGCTCGGGTCGGTCGGCACGATGTCTCTCCGGGGAGCCGCCGGCCTGCCGAGTGCGCTCGGGTCGCTCTCAGTCGCGCCGTTCAAAGCCCTCAGCGGCTTCGGTGGGGCCGGTGGCTTCCTCGCCTCAGTTCGGAGTGGCGTCGACAGTCCATCGCTGTTTGGCTCGTCGGACGCAGAGTCCAGCCAGCCAGCGGCCGCCGAATCGACGGCAGAGGCGGACGACGGGCCGGACATCGATTCACTGTCGGTGCAGGAGGCCTGGGCGCTGCTGGCTGACCGTGTGTCTGTATCAGATCCCGAGACAGCGACGCCCGGAGAGTACGCTCGCCGGGCTATCGACAGCGGGCTGCCAGCCGAGCCCGTCCGCCGGCTAACAACCCTCTTTCGGGAGGTCGAATACGGCGGGCAGTCGGCGACTGGCGACCGGACGGAATCGGCTCGGACCGCCCTCAGAAAGCTGCTTGGAAGGGGTGAGGATTGATGAGCGACGCGGAGTCTCGGAATGGGCAGGGGGAAACTGCTCGGGCGACCATCGACGTCAGTGTCGAACGGCCGACACCGGGTCGCAGATTCGTCCGGTACACCCTGTTGGGACTCGTCGCGCTTGCTGGGGCGGTGTTCGTCGTCACCTTCCCCTCGGTGCTTCCGGACGTTGGTAGCGGAACGGCCAGACGGCTCCAACTCGGGGCAAGCATCGGTGCTGTCGTAATCGGCCTTTTCGGCCTGTACACCGTTGTCCGGACAGACGATTCGACGCTGCCGCCGATAAAAGGGAGACAGCCGCGTAACTCGTATCGCGACGACAGGGACGACAAGTCGTCGGAACTGCTCGATGAGCTACTGGAACCGGAAGCGATACCGTCGGAATCCGGCGAGCTGGTTGGCGACGACATCGACGAGTTGCTCGCAAAAATCGATGGGCAGGTCGACCTCTACAACGGCCTCGAAGCGAGCTATGCGTCGGAAATCAGGAACAGACTCCGTGAGGGCGCGCGACAGATGCTTGTCGAAACGGCGGATATGTCGACAGAGGCAGCAGCCCGAGAAGTCCGCACTGGGTCGTGGACGGACGACCGCCGAGCGATTGCCTTCCTCGGTGGCCCGGACGCGCCCGACCCGCCAATCGAGATGCAGCTCCGGGACTGGGCCAGCGGTGAGGGGTTCGACCGGAAGGTCGAGGCGGCGACGGCCGAGATACGACGGCTTCAACGGGGTGACCGCGCGTGAGCACGCGCGAGACGACCCAGCGCAACGTCGGCGTCTCGGCCGCACTGGTGGCTGGCGGGGCCGGCATCGTCACCGGAAACCCGACGGTTTTCATGGTCGCGGCGGTGGCGCTGGTGTATGCAGCCTATCAGGCGGCTATCGGCGACCCCGAACCGACGCTCACGGTCGAGCGCCACGTCGAACCGGCCGACCCGCTCCCCGGCTCGGAGGTGACAGTGACGCTGACGCTCACGAACGACGGGGACGCGACCCTGCCCGACGTTCGCGTCCTCGACGGCGTCCCGGAACGGCTGGAAGTGGTCGAGGGCTCCCCACGCTTTGGTACCCACCTCGAAGCCGGAATGTCGGATTCGGTCACCTACACCGTCGAAGCCCGGCGCGGTGACCACGCGTTCACCGACGTGGCAGTGGTCTGCCGAAACCTGACCGGGACCGTTGAGTTCGCCGAGCAGGTCACCGTCGAGACGACGCTGTCGTGCAGTGCCAGTGTGGACACGGCCCCGCTCTCGGGCCAGACGCTCTCCCAGTCCGGGCGTATCCCGACAGACGCCGGCGGGAACGGGCTTGCCTTCTACGCCATCCGTGAACACCAGTCTTCGGACCCGATGAGTCGCGTCGACTGGAACCGCCTCGCGAAGACGAACGAGCTAGCGACCGTCGAGTTCAAGGAGACGCGAGCGGCCACCGTCACCACGCTGGTGGATTCAAGACATTCCGTTGCGTGCGAGGCAAACGCGCCCACAGCGGTCCAGTTCTGTACCTACGCGGCCCAGCAGGTCGGCTCGGCGCTACTGGACATGGACAACCGCGTGGGTGCTGCAGTCTACGACAGTTGCGAGACGCTGCAGCCGTCGGCCAATCGAGCACAGGAACAGCGGTTGGAGGCGTTTCTGGAAGGGGTTGTGAGTGGATCGTCGGGGAATCGTGGTTCATCGCTGCTCAACACCGGCACCCGAACTCGGCGAATGCAGTCACCGACCGAGATGGCAGACCGCTACGGCATCGCCGACGGCGGCGACGCGGTGGCGACGCTCGACCGCTCGATACCGAGCGAGTCACAGGTCGTGTTCTGCACGCCCTTGCTCGACGACCGGGCGGTAGATGCGGCGAAACGGCTCGCCGCGTACGGACACGCGGTCACAGTCGTCAGTCCGGATATGACAACCGGTGATAGTCCGGGCAGTACCGTCGAGCGAATTGACCGAACAGCCCGCCTCGACAGCCTTCGAGGGACGGTCCGAGTCGTCGACTGGACGCCCGCGGAACCGCTCGCGAAAGCCCTCATTCGCGCCACGGAGCGGTGGGCATGACGGACCTCGACAGTCGGCCGGCGACAGCGAGCGCGGCGCTGGCCGGAACGGTGGCGGTGCTCGTCTCCCTCGTTCTCGGCCTCGCTGTCGTGGACCCGATACCAGTGCTGGCCGGCTTCGTCGGCGGGCTCTGTATCGCAGCTGGGGTCTGGGCGCTCCGCAGCGATGCCCACGACCGCATCGCCGGCGGTAGCGTCGCCATCGTCATCGGTGCGGGCGTGTTCTGTGGAACCGCGCTGCTGGCGACTGACTACTGGTCGCTCGTCATGGCGCTCGGGTTCCCGCTGGCCGCCACACTCGTCGTCATCGACGCGAGTAGCGGGTTGGTGCCGCCGACCGATGTGACGGACGAACTCACGGCAATGCTTGACGAGAGCTTCGTGGTACTGGTGGTCGGTATCTGCGTCACAATCGTCTGTGCCGTCGCCGCTGCCGTCAGGCTGCCCTGGGTACTCGTCCGTGTCGTCGCCGGCCTCTCGGTCCATCCGCTGGTGGGCTTCGTGACGCTACAGGCCGGAGTCCTTCTCGCCCTGTTGTTGCTGGACAAAACCACGAAGACGCTGGAGTCGTGGATTCCGGAACCCACAGCGACGACCGACCGGGCGCTCGGGCGGCTGGATTGGCTGGGGACAGGCTGGTGGGACATCGACCGCTACGTCAAAGCCGCCGTTGGCCTGCAGTCGCTCGTGGCGTTTGTCCCGACAGCACAGGGTCTGTTCGACAGCTTCCTCGGCTCCCTCCCAGTGCTCGGGTCGGCGCTACGGGTTGCCCTCAGTGGCCCGCTCCATCTCGTTCTTGCGGCCGGACTCTTGCCGGTACTGAGTATCCTCATCGTCGAACGGTTCCGGCAGTGGCTGTTGCAGTGGCTGGGGGACGACCCCGGACAGTCGCTGGCGCGGCAGACCGGCAGTATCGTTGTCCCTGTCGGACTGCTGCTGGGCGCGCTAATCCTCACAGTCGCTGGCGTGACCCGGCGAGTAGCGCCCACGTATACCGGGGCCGGTCACTATGGCTCGGCGACCGTGTTGCTACTGGGCGTCCTCATTTCGGTCGTCGTCCTCCGCGGACTCATCACGCTGCTGTCCGAACTGGTCGGTGCGGAGTTGCTGTCCCGACAGGTGGCAGGGTTCGCGGCCGGAAGCGGGCTCCTGTTCGTCATGACGTTGCTCGGGGCTGAGCGCGGACTCGCACCGATACTCGTCCTTGTCGGGAGCGCGGCGGCACTACTGATCTGGGACGCCGGCGCGCACGCCAGCAGCATCGGGCAGCAACTGGGCCGGGACGCCGAGACGACCGACAGCGAGTTCGTCCACGTCACCGGAACTGCGGCCGTCCTCATCGGAGCGATCCTCCTCGTGTTACTCGTTCGGTACGCGCTCATCCCGGTCGCAGTTCCGGCCACGGCGACCGGGCTCTCGCTCAGTTCAGTGGTCGCGCTCGGGCTGGTTCTGCTGGCGATAGCCGCGTTCACCCTCGCACTGAACGCACACGACGGTGGGCCACGTACCAGCAGCGACAGACGGAGCGAGCGGACTGCCGACGACAGCGACTAGTTCCGCCGGGGAGACAGGGGCTTTTACCCCCGCGCCGCGAACCGGCAGGTATGCTGACCGGAGTCAACGTCGTTCTGGGGGTGTCTGGGTCTATCGCGGCCGTCAAGACGGTGGAGCTCGCACACGAACTCCGACGGCAGGGGGCGTCCGTCCGAGCCGTGATGACCGATAGCGCGACAGGTATCATCCACCCGTGGGCGCTTGAGTTCGCGACAGACAATCAGGTGATTACTGAAATCACTGGCAGTGTCGAACACGTCGACCTCTGCGGGCGCTCGGGCTGGGGCGATGTCCTCTTGCTCGCGCCCGCGACGGCAAACACTGTGGGGAAGGTCGCCGCGGCAATCGATGATACGCCCGTAACGACGTGTGTGACGACCGCCCTCGGTGCTGACGTCCCGGTCGTCGTCGCGCCGGCGATGCACGAACCGATGTACGACCATCCCGGCGTGCTGGACGCTATCGACCGCGTCGAGTCCTGGGGCGTCGAGTTCGTGGACCCGCGAGTCGAGGAGGGGAAAGCCAAGATCGCGACCGAGGAGGCTATCGTCACAGCGACCGCACGGGCCGCGGGCGACCGACAGCTGGCGGGCGAGCACGTCGTCGTGACTGCAGGTGCGACGACGGAATCGGTCGACCCCGTGCGGACGCTCTCGAATCGCTCCTCGGGACGGACCGGCCGGGCAGTCGCGCGGGCCTGCTACGCCCGCGGGGCCGACGTGACACTGGTTCACGACGGGCCGGACGTTCCCTACGCGTCCGTCGAGCAAGTTGAATCCGCCGGGGAAATGACCGAAGCCGTCCGTCAGATCGCCGACTCGGCCGATGCGCTGGTCTCGGCAGCCGCCATCTCGGATTACACCGTCGAGCAAGCACCTGAGAAGATCAAGAGCGGGCAGGCGGAATTGACACTGGCGCTACAGCCGACGCCGAAGCTCATCGACACCGTTCGGTCGGACCACCCCCACCTCCCTATCGTCGGGTTCAAGGTCGAAACAGCGGGCGACGACGAGACGTTAGTCGAACGTGCCCGCGAGATCCGCGAGCGGGCCGGGCTGGCTTTCGTGGTCGCCAACGACGCGAGCGTGATGGGGGCCGACGAGACGCGCGCCCTGCTCGTCGACGCGGACACGGTCACGGAGTACGTCGGCGAAAAGGAAGGGCTGGGCGCTCGTGTCGCCGACGAACTCGGTGACCATCTGTCCAGTCGTGGCTGACCGCGTAACCGATTACGAAATAGTTTTGCGTGTTCCGTTGCTCCGGTCCGATAACGATAGTACTGCCCGACGAACCGCTATTTGGAGTTTCTAAACAGAGACTGTGACTGTACTACCACCCCGTCGCCTGCTCGTGCCAGTAGCCGATTCGGTGACGGTCCGTAACACCGTTGCCTACGCCATTGAACAGGCCGAATCGGCGGCCAGAGAGGGACAGCAACAGGTGTCGTTGCACCTCGTCGCCGTCGCAAGCACGCGCGCCGTCGACCCCGACGCGCAGACGGAGCTCGGCCAGGCCAAGGACCTGCTCGACCGTATCGAAGTCTGGCTCGACGAAGATCTGGGTGCTGACCCGCCGTCGAACCTCGACATCGAGTTGGGTGTCATCGGTGCCGACCGCTACCTGTTCAGCCCCGGTGATTACGCCGACGCGATTCTGGCCTACGCCGACGAACACAGCATCGAACGGGTCGTCCTCGATCCGGAGTTCAACCCGGGCGGCACGACGCCGATGCTTCGGCCGCTCGAAGTCGAACTCGTCCGGGGCGATATCGAGGTCGAGACTGCGCCCGTCGAGCGACCGGCACGGTCGACCGCGCTCGCTCGCGCCGCGACGCTTCCGAAGTATCTCGCCATTTTCGGAGCGTCGTATCTGTTTTATTTGCTGTTGAGCTCGTACAAACCACTTGATTTCCTCACTGGCGCGATAACCGCGACGATCGTCACGGCGTTGCTTGCACCGATCGCGTTCAGTCGCCAGCCGTCGCTGACCCGGATTCCGAGACAGCTCGCGCGACTGGCAGTTTACGTCCCGTACCTGCTCAAGGAGATTGCCGTCGCCAACCTCGAAATCGCCTACGTCGTGTTGCACCCGTCGCTGCCGATCGACCCGAAGATGGTCGAACTGGAGGCCGCCATCTGGGGTGACGGAGCAGTGACGACGCTGGCAAACAGCATCACGCTGACGCCCGGGACGCTCACCGTCAGCGTCTCCCAGCAGGCATTTGACATCCACTCGCTCACTGGTAGTGCGCGCGAGGACCTGTTCGACGGTGGCCTCGAACGGGCCGTCCGGTTCGTCTTCTACGGCCGGGAGGCCGCGGCGATCCCTTCGCCGCGCGAACGGGGGCAGGGAGACGACGACGGCACAATCGAGAGCGACATCGGCGATCCGGAGGTGGCTGACGATGATTGAGTTCGAAGCGGCGCTGCTGGCCATCGCTAGTGCGTTCGTCCTGTTCGCTATCGTGTCGCTGTACCGCGTGTTCGCCGGACCGACAGACCACGACAGAGTCATCGCGGTCAACGTGATGGGGACGAACACTGTCATCGCTATCGCACTCGTCTCCGGCGCGCTCGATAAGCCGCTGTTCCTGGACATCGCGCTCGTGTACGCCCTGCTGAACTTCCTGCTCTCGATAGCGTTCTCGAAGTTCAACGTCGAGCACGGGGGTGTGCTATGACACCAACGGAGTGGGCCATTGTCGCACTCGCACTGGTCGGTGCCTGTCTCTTATACACATCTCTGAGCGGGCTG